>CAVWAH010000001.1:0-117441 GCA_963752875.1 uncultured Gammaproteobacteria bacterium
CATGGCCACGTATTGCTGCGCTTCGATTGCGTGGTGCCGTCACTGGCGACCGACGAGTCGTCCAAACTATCGGCCAGAGACATGTTTTCAAAGCCCGAACCGAGCGTGATTTCTTCATCGTAGTCACAGCCATCGTCGTCCTCAGCATCGATACTGTTGCCAATCAAGCTGGCGTAGGGAGGAAAGCCCGGTTCGTACTCTGGCAGCGCGGTGTCTGGATCGTTTTTCCCACGAAGACGAAGGAAGAAGGAAGAAACCCGGTGGAGCGCTGCGATCGGGCACTCGTCACGGATCGCGTTTCGAGCTTGAGCAGATGACTGCTACTGAGTGCAATGTCGTCCGCGTTCAATCGCATGTTCTTCATTTGGTTGGATCCCACAAAGTCGGGTACACTGGCGACGCATAGCCGAACTCGAAGCGGTTTGGCACACGGAAATCCAGTTGCTTACAACCCATCGCGGACAGCGAGAGCATCGCCAATGCAGTACCTGTCGCTCCGTCCGCGTCAACTTGACAACCAGGATCTTTTTGTCTTCTGCAACGGCGTCAGCCAGCAGCGTGGCCGCCTCGTTGACACCGCCTAAAAGATCCGGGCGGCAGCATATTTTTCAGTCCCAGCAGTAATTCTTCTTGTGTATGGATACCCCGGGCCAGCAGAATCCGGCGAATCACGGGGTGGAGGTCACCGGGTAGATCTGCGGCCTGGCCGATCCTCAGGAGGGGAAATGTCCCGGGACCGGATGATCCTGCTGCTGATCATGCCCTGGCGGGAGTGGCAGGTTTGATGAGTGACACTCTGCGGCGCCAGAAACGGCGCCTGGCCCGGTGATCGTAATCTCGCCCCTCGCCCTTGCCGTCCAGTAGTCTCAGAATGATTTTTCCGTCATCAACCTGCTCCAGCAGACGTCCTACCAGAGCTTCCAGCCGTTCGAGTTCCTCCACGGCATATTGTGAAAAAGACGCCCAGTCAATCAGTACGGCACGACCATCCTGGCTGAAATCTCCACGCACAGCCTGTTTCTGTTTCTTCAGCTGGCAGTCATTCATGATCGCCAGCCCGCGGCTGACCGGATTGTTCGAGTAAACCGAATCGAAGGGATTATGCATGGCCACTTCCGGCAGAAAACCGCCTCCCCAGAACCAGACAGAGTTGATCTCCTGACGCCTCTCTTGCCGCCGCCGGATATTGACCGGGCAATTATGCAGCGCCACCGGATTTCGTTCAGTATCCGCCGCCAGAAACGAGCCTCCGGGTGGCCCGGGAGCGCCTCGGAAACGTCCATTCCAAGCGCCTGGTCCAAGGGTGTGAATTCAAATTCCAGGGGTTCGTCCAGCGCGATGCACCAGCGCTCGGGGTGCGCGGCTTGCAGATTGTTGGGCGTACACCCACCAAACTGTTCAATGCAGGCGCGGAAGATCCTCTCGTACTAAGAGCGGGAACGCGGGTGCGGTTTAGGGCAGCATGAATATCACGGTCATCAAACCGGGCTTGCAGACGACGGTTCAGGCCGGACCACGTGTCGGGATGCGGCACATGGGCGTGCCCGCGAACGGTGCGGCAGACCCGCTCTCTCTGGCGCTGGCGAACAGACTGGTAGGGAATGCCTGGGATGCGGCAGCACTCGAGGCAACGTTGCTCGGCCCGACGCTGCGCTTCGAATCGTCCTGTACATTCGCGGTCGCTGGCGCCCAGGCGACAGCGACCCTTAACGGCTCTCCGATTCCGCACCACGAGACTGTCGCCGGCGAGCCTGGTGATGAGCTCGTTGTCGGCTCGGCGGAGATTGGTGCACGCATTTATGTGGCAGTTGCCGGTGGCCTGGTCGCCGAAGATGTACTTGGTTCGGCGTCGACAAATTTGCAGGCGGGCTTCGGTGGACTACATGGCAGGGCGCTACAGCCAAATGATGTGCTACACGCAGGTGGTGCCGACGCGAGTGCACTCAAGACACCCGAGAAATTTCGACCGCCAATAACCACGAGCTGGGGTCTTAGAACCTGCGCCGCTGCCGAAACGAACCTGCTCGACAGTGCCGGTCTGGCGGCCCTGTTCGATACCAACTGGATTGTCGATCGGCGTGCCGACCGCATGGGACTGAGGCTTCAAGGGCCAACTCTGGCGGTTTCATCCGACGGGCGTATGCCGAGCGCCGGCGTGATTCCTGGAGCGATTCAGTGTCCCGAGGACGGGGCGCCGTACATCTTGTCAGTCGATGCGGGAACAGTCGGTGGCTATCCGCGCATCGCCCAGGTCGCGCGCGTGGATCGCCATGTGCTCGGCCAGCTACGGCCGGGAGACCACGTGCGTTTGCTGCGGCGCGAGCCGGACGAAGCGATAAACGATCTGCGTGCCAAGCTCGATTACTGGAGAAAGTGGCTGCCGGAGATCGACGAAATTCTCTAGTCGGCTGTTAGCGCCTTGCGCAGCTTCTCGCGGCGATTCATGTGCCACGGCATTATGATACCGAGCACTGCGTACCACATGCCGGCAATGGGGACGAGGCCGTCGGGAAGTACAAGCGCCAGTACGATCGACACGAATGCGATACCGGCATTGAATATCCAGGTCAACTGGTCCGACCGCGAATCGAATACCTCTGTGGTGCTTAGCGACAGTTGATCGCTCAAGCGCAGGGCGTGCCGGTAGAGCAGGGCGATCATGCCTGACAGCGCGACGTAAGCTGTGCCGAAGATGACGAACATGTCGCGCAGGTCGTCAACCGACGTAATGCCGAAGTAGGATGCAAAATAGCCGCCGCTGAAGAAGTCGATCGCGCCCGAGTAAATCGCTTTGAGCGGGTATATGTAAATCAGGACGACGAGCACGAGCGTGAGGCTCAGAAACACCGATTTCGTGTCGTCGAGTCCAAAGCGCCGGCTCCAGACGTGGTGCGCGTGCCAGAACCACATGATATTGGCGAAGCTCGCGGCGAACGCGGGGATCTGCTTGAGCGCGGATGTCATTTCGCTGAAGTTCATCGGCACGGAATCGCCGCCACCAACGACGAGTAACGTTACTGCAAAGGCGAACGCGGCGTCTGTGAATGTCTCGAGGCGCGTCATGTCCATGCCGCGCTGGCGGAAACCGTTCTTCACGGGCATGTCGGCGAGCTGGTCTTCAGTGAACGTGTCGGTTTCGTTCATGCTGCGCTCCAGTGTCGTCACCGAAGAAAGAGAGTGGTGGGCCCGCCAGGACTCGAACCTGGGACCAAAAGATTATGAGTCTTCTGCTCTAACCAACTGAGCTACAGGCCCACTCAAGGGCGAGAATTCTAGCAAAAAAAAGCCGGGCAAAGCCCGGCCTTTTTTTAGTCTTCCAGCAGGAAGCTCCTGAGCTGATCCGAACGCGTCGGATGACGCAGCTTTCTGAGCGCTTTTGCCTCGATCTGACGAATACGTTCACGAGTAACGTCAAACTGCTTACCGACTTCCTCGAGTGTGTGATCGGTATTCATGTCGATACCGAAACGCATGCGCAGGACCTTGGCTTCGCGCGGCGTCAGGCCGGCGAGCACCGAGTGCGTAGTTTCCTTGAGGCCCGACGTCGTTGCCGAATCGACCGGCGAGTGCACGGTCTGGTCCTCGATGAAGTCGCCGAGGTGAGAATCCTCGTCGTCGCCGATAGGCGTTTCCATCGAGATCGGCTCTTTCGCGATCTTGAGAACTTTGCGGACCTTGTCTTCGGGCATCTCCATGCGCTCTGCAAGTTCATCGGGCAGCGGCTCGCGTCCCATCTCCTGCAACATCTGGCGTGAGATACGGTTCAGCTTGTTGATCGTCTCGATCATGTGAACCGGGATACGAATGGTACGTGCCTGGTCGGCAATCGAACGTGTAATCGCCTGGCGAATCCACCAGGTCGCGTACGTCGAGAACTTGTAGCCACGACGGTACTCGAACTTGTCGACAGCTTTCATCAAGCCAATATTGCCTTCCTGGATCAGATCGAGGAACTGCAGACCGCGGTTCGTGTATTTCTTCGCGATCGAGATAACGAGACGCAGGTTCGCTTCCACCATTTCTTTCTTCGCGCGGCGTGCCTTGGCCTCACCGATCGACATCTGGCGGTTGATTTCCTTTATCTCGCTGATCATGAGACGCGTGGCGATCTCGACGGCAATCAGCTTGCGCTGTGCGCGCAGGATGTCGCCCTTGAGCTTCGCCAGGATCGACGAGTGTTTGCGCTTCGCGCGAATGTGCTTCTCGATCCAGTTGAGGTCGGTCTCGCTCTTCGGGAAGCTCGACAGGAAGTCCTTGCGTAGCATGCCCGCGTCGCGCACGCAGATCTGCATGACCAGGCGTTCCTGGCT
Organism: uncultured Gammaproteobacteria bacterium; assembly: GCA_963752875.1. Lineage (GTDB taxonomy): Bacteria > Pseudomonadota > Gammaproteobacteria > Steroidobacterales > Woeseiaceae > UBA1847. The sequence goes on from CAVWAH010000001.1 coordinate 4,311, forward strand.
GCGAATAATCGAAACGACATCGCGCAGGTTCCTGACCAGCGCATCGAATAGCTTCGGCGCGAGCTTGAGTTCCATGATCTGCAGGGCGCAGTCATCCTGGGCCTTGGCTGTACGCTTGTCCTTCAAGCCGTACTTCTCGAGGTACTTCATCGAACGATTGAAGTGCCGGCGAATGACTCTGACGCGCGCTTTCACCTCGTCCGGATCGGGTCCTGTGTCGACGACTTCGTCGTCATCGTCGTCAGTCTTCGGCGCGGGCGGTTTGATCTCATCAGGTGCGTTCGGATCGATAAAGCCAACAACGAAGTCCTGCATGCGCGTCTCGCCACCGATAACCCTGTCGGCAACTTCGAGCAGCGCTTCAACCGTCGGCGGGAAATGCACCATGTGGTACTTGACCTGGTTCAGGCCGTCTTCGATGCGCTTGGCGATTTCGATCTCGCCCTGGCGTGTCAGCAACTCGACGGTGCCCATCTCGCGCATGTACATGCGCACAGGGTCGGTGGTGCGGCCGAACTCGGCATCGACGCTCGCCAATGCGGCCTCGGCCTCCTCGACAGCGTCCTCATCAGTTGCCGGCGTATCGGTCAGTGTCTTCGACTCGGTCTCCGGCGCCTCTTCGTACACCGTGATGCCCATGTCGTTAATCATGTTGACGATGTCTTCGATCTGCTCCGGATCGACGATGTCGTTAGGCAGATGATCGTTGACCTCCACGTAGGTCAGGTAACCCTGTTCCTTGCCCCTGGCAATCAGATCTTTGAGTTGCTGAGCCTGCTTGCTCACGGCAATAACGGGTGCAACGGCGGGTGCTGGTTTTTGAGTCAAGACGTAAACCCCTGCGGGTAAAAAATACAAACGATTAATTCTACTCTCTCGCGAGAACGGAATCTACATAAATTTCATCGGCTTACGCGGCTTTCAGTAGTTCCTGAAGCTCGGCCTTCTCGCCATCCGAGAGCCCGCTAAGCGTCTGTTTTTCAATCAAAAAAGTGATTCTTTCCTTACGGCCAGCCATGGCGAGCTGCTCCACGCAGTCGGCCAGTTCGGCGGCGGCATCAAAATCATCATCCATCGGCATTTCGCTTGCCGCCAGTTTGCCGAGGTGCCGGCCCTGGTCGTCCTGGCGGTAGCGTTCCAGTAATCCAGCCGTCGTTATATTGGGCTCGGCCTGCACGGTTTCAATCAGGGACTGCAACAAATCTGTGCCTTTTCGGCTGACGCGGGCCAGCTTCTCGACATCAACTTTCTGCCCGGCCTGCGGATGGTTGAGCAGCAATGTAATCGCATGCCGGATGACAGACGGCTGACCCGACACAGGTTTCACGGCCCTGCCGTGGAGACCGCCTGCGGGTATCTGGACGTTTCTCTCGCCCGATTTGTCACGGCCCAGCATCTTTTCCAGTTTGGCGGCTGTGAGCCCGACGGCGTCGGCCAGGCTCTCGATGAGCAGCTCCCGGTATACGCCAACCGGGATCTTGTGCACGAGCGGTCGCGCGAGCTCGGCTAATCGTGCCCGGCCATCTACTGTGCTCATGTCGACCTGGCTGGCCAGTTCCCGGATCAGGAATTCCGACAACGCGACACCCTCGTCCAGTGCCTTCAGGAATGCGTCGGTACCGAACTCGTTCACATACGAATCAGGGTCGTATCCATCCGGCAGGAACACGAACCGTATCTGCCGGCCCTCCCGAATCTGCGGCAACGCGTTTTCGAGCGCACGCCATGCGGCTTTCTTGCCGGCGCGGTCGCCGTCGAACGCGAAACACACATTCTCGGTAAGCCGAAATAAACGATTGAGATGGTCGCTCGTGGTGGCGGTGCCGAGTGTCGCGACCGCGAAATCGATGCCATGGCGAGCCAGTGCTACGGCGTCCATGTAGCCCTCGACAACAACGAGTTGATCGATATGGCGAAGTGCCTGACGTGCTTCGTACAGACCGTAGAGCTCGCGGCCCTTGTGAAACAGGACCGTTTCCGGGGAGTTCAGGTACTTGGGTTCACCGTCGCCCATCACACGTCCGCCAAAGGCGATGGTCCGGCCACGAGCATCGCGAATCGGAAACATGACGCGGTCCCGAAAACGATCGTAGTGCTGCCCGTTGTCCTTGCGAATGATCAGCCCGGTCGCCAGCAACCGTTCAGTGGCTTCGGGTGATTTGCCGAATTTGTCGAGCACATTGCTCCAGCCATCCGGCGCGTAGCCGATGCCGAAGCGCTTGGCCGTCGAGCCGTCGATTCCGCGGTTCTTCACGTATTCGACTGCCGCTGGCGATTCCTTGAGGCAGGACTGCCAATGGCGGGCGACGGAGTCGAGAAGCGAGAACAGCTCGTCGTAGCGCCGGGCCGGTTTGTCGCTTTCACTACGCGGCACGTCAACGCCCATGGAGGCGGCGAGACTCTCGATAGCCTCGACGAAGCTCATGTGATCGAACTCCATGAGAAAACCGATCGCGGTGCCGTGGGCACCACAGCCGAAGCAGTGGTAGAAACCTTTGCCCGGGCTCAGGGTGAAGGACGGCGTCTTTTCGTCATGGAAAGGACAGCAGGCCTTGAACTCACGGCCGGCTTTCTTAAGTTGTATGCGGCGGCCGACCACCTCAACGATATCTGCACGTGCTATCAGATCGTCAATGAAGTCCTGAGGAATTAATCCGGCCATATAAGTTCAAACGCCGCCCGGTCTCGACCAGGTCTTGGAGGGTTCTTATTATTTTTTATTAGCATAGCCTAACCAGCGAGCTATGCCAGAGCGCAAAAATGGTGCCAATCTAGAGAGAGGCGAGTCGCCCTTTCACGGTCGCGCTCACGGCGCCCATATCGGCACGGCCCGCCGCCTTGGCCTTAATCTTGCCCATGACCTTACCCATGTCGCGCATGCTCTCGGCACCGCTTGCGGTAATGGCCTCGTCGATGAGGGCAGTGAGCTCGTCCGCGGACAGCTGCTCGGGCAGGTATTGGTCGAGCACCTCGATCTCGGCACGTTCGATGGCGGCAAGGTCTTCGCGATTGCCTTTTTCGAATTGCTCGACCGAGTCACGGCGCTGTTTCACCATCTTGTCGAGAACCGCGAGCACAGCGGCGTCGTCAAGTTCGATACGTTTGTCGATCTCGACTTGCTTGATGGCTGCGTGAATGAGGCGCACCACTTTGAGCCGGTCTTTTTCACCGGCTTTAAGGGCGGACTTCATGTCCTCTGTGATTTGGTTCTTGAGCGACATGGCTAAGAAAAATCGGTTTTGTTTGAGATTCCCGCTCCGCGGACGCGGAACGAAGGAGTATTAATAGAGACGCTTGCGCTTCGCTTCATCGCGAGACAAACGTTTCATGTGGCGCTTTACTGCAGCCGCTTTCTTGCGCTTGCGCTCCTGCGTCGGCTTTTCGTAGTACTCACGACGACGAAGCTCGGTCAGGATTCCAGCCTTTTCACAGGCACGCTTGAAGCGCCGCAGGGCAGCATCAAAATACTCGTTCTCTTTTACGCGAACGCTTGGCATTGTTCAGGTATTCCGTCCAGACATAAATAAACCCGGCGCATGGCCGGGACTGAGCCGCGTATAATAGCGCCGGATTTGGCGGTTTGCAAAGGGTTTCGAGGGCCGAAAAGGGGACAGTTACCTTAATTCCAGCCTATCATTACGCCCCTTGCGAGAGAGCTTATTGAATTGAGGTAACTGTCACTTTTCTCGGCCCCATGAATATCCTCGGAATTGAAACCAGCTGCGACGAGACCGGCGTAGCGCTGTACAGCACCGAAAAGGGCTTGCTGGCCGATGCCTTGCACAGCCAGGTCGACCTGCATGCGGTCTACGGCGGTGTGGTACCGGAGATCGCCTCGCGCGACCATATCCGCATGCTTTTGCCGTTAATTCAACAGGTTATGGAGAAGGCCGGCATCGAAAAGCCGGATGCGATCGCCTATACGGCCGGGCCGGGACTGGTCGGTGCCCTGATGGTGGGCGGCGGCATGGCCAACGGCCTGGGGCTGGCCTGGGACTGTCCGGTGATCCCTGTGCACCATATGGAAGGCCATCTGCTCGCGCCGATGCTCGAAGATGAGCCGCCGGAATTCCCGTTTCTTGCGCTGCTGGTCTCCGGTGGACACTCGATGCTCATCGCGGTCCGCGAGCTCGGTGATTACCGGGTTCTCGGGACGACGCTGGATGACGCTGTCGGTGAGGCCTTCGACAAGACGGCCAAGTTGCTGGGGCTCGGATACCCGGGCGGCCCGGCGCTCGCGGCGCTGGCCGACGAGGGCGACGATGACGGCGTTCGACTTTCCGCGCCCGATGATCCACAAGCCGAACTTCGATTTCAGTTTCAGCGGCCTCAAGACGGCCGTGATGCTCGAGGTTCGCAAAGCCGAGGCTGAAGGCCGGCTCGCTGCGCGCCGGGCGGACCTGGCGGCATCGTTCCAGCGAGCTGCGGTCGATACCCTGATCGCCAAGTCGATCAAGGCAGCACAAGCTGAGGGACTCGATCGCATCGTCGTCGCCGGCGGAGTTGGCGCGAACAGGCTGCTACGCAACGATATCGCCGAGCGCTTTGACGGGGACGTTTACTATCCGCGCCTCGAATTCTGCACCGACAATGGTGCGATGATAGCGGTCGCCGGCGCTTTGCGACTGGCAGAAGCAGACAAGGCCGCTGAAATAAAAGCCCAGGCGCGCTGGTCTTTAGAAACTCTGGGCGTTCCGGCGCGGGCATAAACAGGACAGACAAAACCTATGGACAAGATTTTTCTCGAGGGACTCAAGGTCGAGACGATTATCGGCATCTGGGAGTGGGAACGGAAAATCCGCCAGACCGTTGTTGTCGATCTCGAAATGAGAGTCGACATCGCCAAGGCTGCCGCGTCGGACGACGTTGCAGATACGCTCAATTACAAGGCTGTTGCAAAACGCGTGCAGGGGTTTGTTGCTGAATCCAGCTTCCAGCTCGTTGAGACGCTGGCTGAGCGCATCGCGGCAATCATCCGCGACGAGTTCGATGTTGCCTGGGTGAGGGTCAAGGTCCACAAGCCCGGTGCAATCCGGGGCTCGCGTGATGTGGGCGTCGAAATCGAGCGCGGCGAGCGGTCGGAGTAACCCTGCACATGGCCATCGTCTATGTCGGGCTTGGCAGCAATATCGACCCCGAACACAATCTGCACCTGGGCATTCGCGAATTGCGCGAACGCTACGGCGAGTTGCTGATCTCAGCGGTGTACCGCAGCGAGGCGGTCGGTTTCGATGGTGAGGATTTTCTGAACCTCGTTGTGAGATTCGAGTCGGATGCCTCACCTGCCGAGATCTGCGAGACGATCGAACTTATACATAATCTCACCGGTCGCGATCGCAATAGCGGGAAATGGGAGTCACGTCCTCTTGATATCGATCTGTTGCTCTACAATGACCTTGTCATGGACGAGCGGTCGGTCCGCGTACCCCGCGATGACGTGCTGAAGTACAGTTTTGTTTTACGGCCGTTGGCCGAGCTGGCACCAGACCTGGTACATCCCGTGACGGGGCGGACCATGCTCGAACATTGGCAGGAATTTAATGCGGAGAGTCATCCTTTGGACGTCGTCGGCGTTATTCTCTAGAGGTGTTTTGATGCGCAGACTCATTATTTTGTTGGCTACGGCCACGCTCGTTGCTTGCAGTGGCGGCGACAGCCTTACTGGTCCTGTGGGCGCCGCTGAATGCAGTAATGACGGCCAGAAGCAGTTTGTTCTCGACAATCTGTATGCCTGGTACCTGTGGAATGACATGCTGCCGGCGAATATCAATATCGCCGACTACGCAACCCCGGAAGCACTGGCCATACAAGTCACTGAGACCTATGGCCCACAGAAGCCCGGCGGCGGGCCACTGGATGTTTTCAGTTCGGTTGGTTCCCTCGCAGCTGACCAGCAGTTCTTCGATGAGGGCCAATACGAGGGTTTCGGCTTCCGCTTCCGCTTCGCCGATTTTCTGCCGCCTTTTGTAATCCTCGGGACCTTCGCGGACAGCCCGGCCGGGGCAAGCGCTCTCGAACGCGGCCAGACAGTTATCACCCTGAACGGCAGGACCCCGGCAGACATCCAGGCCGCCGAAGGCATTAATACGTTCTTCGACAACACTGACACCATGACCTTCGTGGTGGAGGACCTCCAGGGGAATACATTGCCGCCCATCGAAATCACGAAGGGCATCGTGACGATCGACCCGATACCCCAGAATCGGATCATTGCCATGGGCCCCGGTGAGCCGCCTGTTGGTTACATCGAGTTTGTAACGTTTGTCAGCACGGCCGATCCGGTCTTTGGCCAGGTCTTTGCCGATTTCAACGCGGCAGGTGTTGAGGACGTCATCATCGATATGCGCTACAACGGCGGCGGGCTGGTTGATACGGCGAATCTGCTCGGTAACTACCTCGGCGGCTTTGCGAACGACGGGCAAATATTCTCGAACACCGAGTTCAATGCGGACCGCGCCGCTGCCAACAACAGTATCGACTACTTCTCGCGCCTCGGTTCCTCGATCGACATTAATCGATTGATCATAGTTGCTTCGCGCGGCACGGCATCGGCCAGTGAGCTCGTCATCAACGGCCTGGATCCGTTTGTTACTGGTGGCGTTTATATCGTTGGTGACAACACGTTCGGCAAGCCGGTTGGGCAGATCGGTCTGAACTTCTGCGAGAAGATTCTGCGACCGACATCTTTCAAGAAGAGCAACGCTGCCGGGTTTGGTGACTACTTCGACGGACTGCCCGTCGATTGCCCCGTCGAGGACGATCTCACAATCCCGGTCGGTGCCGACAACGACCCGAACGTGACTGCGGCGCTGTCGTTCGTGACGGGCGCCGGTTGCCCGGTCGTGTCATTGCCTGGTGGACAACTGAAGGCCGACAGCCCGTCCGATTCGCAGCGTCCCGACCTAACGGGTCCACCCGAACGCGAATTCGCCGGCGCTTACTAAATTCGGGGTCAGCTACCTAACTCCGAGACTCGGAGTTAGGTAGCTGACCCCAAACTACCAACCGATTGAGCGACCGCCGTCGACGGCGATGATTTGTCCGGTGACGTAGGTCGCGTCGCGCATCAGGTAAAGCACGCAGCCCGCAATGTCTTCCGGGATGCCGGCACGTTCCATTGGGACCTGTCGCAGGATAGTCTGCTGCACAGCGTCGGTCATGCCGTCCTCAGGCCACAGGATCGCGCCTGGTGACACGCCGTTGACGCGAATGTCCGGCGCCAGGTCCTTGGCCAGCGATCGCGTCAGCATCGCCAGCGCCGCCTTCGCGGGACCGTATACCGGGTGATTCCGAAGTGGACGTTGTGAATGTATGTCCACGATGTTGACGATAGATCCCCCTGTTTCGCGGAGTCGCGGTACAGCTTCCTGTGACAGGAACAGCGGCGCCTTGAAGTTGCTACCTACAAGGTCGTCCCAATGCTCTTCGGTAATCTTCCCGACCGGCGTCGGGTAAAAAGTCGACGCGTTGTTCACCAGCCCGTCGAGTCGGCCACCCCATTCAACCACTGAAGTGATCAATGCCGTGATGTCGTCCGGGTTGAGCAGGTCCGCCTGAAACGTTGCGGCGGAGTCCCGGCGCTGCTCATTGAGTGAAGCGGCGAGCTCGTCGGCATCGCTGGCCGAGCCGCGATAGTGAATCGCAACGCGCGCACCGTTTTCCTGCAGGCGTGTCACAATAGCCGCGCCAATTCGGCGGGCAGCGCCCGTTACGAGTACGATTTTGCCGTTAAGGCTATTCTCCATCATCACGCGATATTGACATGCCACACGACCTGCCGCCATCACTGCCGAAACCCGATGCGCTCAGTGCCGCGCACTGCGAGAAGGTGGCGGCCTTCATTGGGCAGCAGATCGAGTCGTCCGGCGGCAGCATCAGCTTTGCCGAATTCATGCAACACGCGTTGTATGCGCCCGGGCTCGGTTACTACGCAGCCGGCTCGACCAAGTTTGGCGAATCGGGTGACTTCATCACGGCGCCGGAGGTCTCAGGTGTCTTCGGTCACGTGGTCGCACGTCAGTGTGCCGAAGTGCTGGCGCAGATCGAGGAGGGCGCTGTTCTTGAGTTCGGGGCCGGCAGCGGCAAGCTGGCGGCCGACGTACTGCACAGGCTCGACACGCTGGGTACCTTGCCAACGGCGTACAGGATTCTTGAAGTGTCGGCCGACCTGCGTGAGCGCCAGGAGCGTTACATTGGCGAGTGCATACCCGCCCTGGCACACCTCGTGTCATGGGTCGATACGCCCCCGGCCAATCACCGGGGTGCCGTCCTGGCCAATGAGGTACTCGACGCGCTACCGGTTGAGCGATTCGTGCGTCGTGACGCCGGCGTATTGCAGCAACGCGTAGTCGCGACCGAAGACGGCTTCGCGTTAACCGAGACTCCGGCATCGGACCTGCTCGAGAGCGCCGTCCATGAAATCGAGGCGGAGCTTGAGGCCGTTCTGCCCGACGGCTACGTCTCCGAAATATGCCTCGCCGTACCCGACTGGATTTCCCAAATAGGAGCCGGGCTCGCGGAAGGCGTCGCCTTGCTGTTCGACTACGGTGTGTCTCGTCGCGAGTACTACGCGACTGAGCGCGCCGACGGCTGGTTGCGCTGCCATTTTCGGCATCACGCCCATAACGACCCACTGATACTGCCAGGCATCCAGGACCTGACGGCCTGGGTCGACTTCACACATGTTGCCGAGGCGGCGGTGAAGGCCGGTCTCGAGATCGCTGGTTACTCAGCCCAGGCGCAGTTCCTGATGGCGGGTGGTCTCGAGGCGGAGATGCAGGACTTCGCATCGCTGTCGCTCGAGGCGCAACTCGGATTGTCGCAGCAGATCAAAACGCTTACCCTGCCCGGAGAAATGGGCGAGCACTTCAAGTGCATGGCGTTGCGAAAGGGATCCTGCGCGACACCATCCGCATTCAACCTCGCCGACCGGACTCACACGCTATGATCGACAGGAACGTCGAACGAGGTAAGCCGTGACAACACTGCAAATCGTGGTACTCGCCATCGTCCAGGGATTGACTGAGTTCCTGCCGATTTCGAGTTCCGGGCACCTCGTTCTTGTGCCGTATCTCGTCGAGTGGACCGACCAGGGACTCGCGTTCGATGTCGCCGTGCATTTCGGATCGCTGTTGGCTGTCTGCACGTTTTTTCGCGAGGACATCATGGGGCTGCTGCGAGGCAGTGTTCGCATCCTCGGCGGTGACATCAGTTCCCCGCAGTCCTACATGGCCCTGGCCATTGCGCTCGGCACGATTCCGGCTGCAGCAACAGGCTTGTTGTTGGCTGGCTGGATTGAGACGAACCTGCGCGACCCGGCGGTGATCGTCTACACCTTGTCGGGCTACGGCATTCTCATGGCGCTTGCCGACCGCTTTGCAAAGCGCGAGAAGGGAATCGCCGAGGTCCGCATTCGGGATGCGCTCATCATCGGAGTAGCACAGGCCCTTTCACTGGTGCCCGGAACGTCGCGCTCCGGCGTAACCATTACGGCCGGACGCCTGCTCGGCTTCGAGCGCTTGGATGCAGCGCGGTTTTCGTTCCTGTTGTCCGCACCCGTTATCCTGCTGGCTACCCTGTACAAGGGCGTCGGGCTCGTTCTTGGTGACGAGCCGGTTGCCTGGGGTCAGCTCGCGCTCGGCGTCGTTGTCTCGGCGGTAGTGGCCTACCTGAGTATCGAGTTCTTCATGCGTTTTGTAAGTCGTATCGGGCTGGTGCCGTTCGCCGTTTATCGCCTGATCCTCGCGGCGGTGATTGTGTATGTCATGGCGTAAGACAACCCCGCTTCTGGCACCCATGCTCTTGCTTGCGAGCAGCGCGCTCGCGGCTGAGGGCCACGTCCTGGGATTCGGGCTTGAAGGTGATTCAGCGGAAGGTCTGGCCGTCGCCGCCTTTGGCGATGTGGCGCTGACAGAGAACACGTGGCTGACGGCGGCAATCGCGAGAAACATGGTCGACTTGCCAAGGCGGCAGACGCTCGACACCTGGTATGCCGATATCAGTTTGGATCACTGGTTCGACCCGGTCGGCATCCGGCTGGGCGTCGCGTACTGGGGAGACAGCGACATCCTCGACTCCAGAGACGGGCGGGGCTCGTTGTACTGGCGCGGTGACAAAGCGATGATCTCCGCCGACTATGAATTTCGCGATTTCAATTTCGAGTTGCCGGCGTTCGACGTATTCCCGGGGCGGTTGATCAGCTTTGATGCGAATGGCGTCGGGCTTACCACCCGATTCGATTTGTCGGATGACCTCAGCCTCAGCCTCTATGGCATGGGCTACGATTACAGCGTCAATCTCAGTGTTGGCGGAAATCGGGGCATTCTCGAACTGCTGACTTTCTCGCGATTGAGCTTGATTAACAGTCTCGTGGATTACAGCGCCGGTGCATCGCTGGGTCTGGACGTCGGGGCGCGACGATGGCAGTTCGAGCTCGGCACCTGGAAAGGGGAGGCCGATGGTTCGGTGACGAATTCGGCGACGATTCGACTCATGACGCCGATGGGTGAGAAGAGCGACGTGGAGTTCGGGCTGGGCGTTGACAATTCCGAGCTCTATGGCACCGCGACATTCCTGTCGGTGTACCTCTATTTCTACGGCGGTAACTAGTTACAAGCGGTCCCGGCTACGCCGGACCCTGGTTCAACGACTTGTACTGGCGGATGAACTCGGAGACGGCTTGCTTGCGTGCTCGCCGGATCGCCGTCGGTATCTTCCTGTCGTCGGTCTTTTTGGCAATTGCTCCCGCATCGATTGATGCTGCAGCAGCAAAGGCGCCACGAAAAAACCCTGCCTGTTCGTAGCGCCGATTCTCCAGCCCGGCACGCCCGCGTGCATCCGCTTCGCAGGCAACGAGGAACTGGTCAAATCGGCCCGGTCTGCGGAATGCGTCGGTCCTCTCGAGCACCTTGAGCACCGTTTTCGGTCGAAGCTCGAGCGCACGGTGGCAGTGCGTATGGAATTCGGCAACGATCAGCCCGAGATCGCGGCACGCTCTGGGAATTGGCAACCGTTCGGTCATGGCACGAATCAGTTTGCAGCCACGAGTTTCGTGCCCGGGATGGCTGGGGAGTTTGTTTTTCGGCGTGTTGCCCTTGCCGAGGTCATGGGTCAAAGCCGCGAACCGGACTTCGAGGTCGTCGCTAAGCGCCTCAGCCTGCTCGAGCACCATCATGACGTGCAGTCCGGTGTCGATCTCCGGGTGCCAGCGCTCGGGCTGAGGTACGCCGAACAGGGCATCGACTTCCGGGAACAGGACTGAGAGGGCACCGCACTCGCGCAGCACCTCGAAGTACACACGCGTATCGTCCCCGGCGAGCGCGCGTTCGGTTTCTTTCCAGACGCGATCGGGGACGAGTGCGTCGACCTCGCCGGCGGCAACCATACGGCGCATGAGGTCCATGGTTTCGGCGGCGATCGTAAAGCCAAGGTGATGAAAGCGTGCCGCGAATCGTGCGACGCGCAGGATGCGTACGGGATCTTCCAGGAACGCACCGGATACGTGCCGAAGAACCCGATCCTCGATATCGCGAACGCCGTTGTACGGGTCGATGATGTTGTCGTCGGCGTCCCTGGCGATTGCGTTGATTGTAAGATCACGGCGCTCGAGATCCTCTTCAATCGACACCTCTGGTGAGCAGTCAAAGTCGAAGCCGTGATAGCCCGGTGCGGTCTTGCGCTCGGTGCGTGCCAGCGCGTATTCCTCTTTCGTCTCGGGATGCAGAAAAACAGGGAAGTCCTTGCCGACTCGCTGGTAACCCTGCGCTTCAAGTTCTGCCGGTTTGGCACCCACGACACACCAGTCCCGCTCCCGATGCGGGATGCCGAGAAATTTGTCGCGAACCGCGCCACCTACGAGATAGACCTCCATCGTGTCATAGTACCGTAATGCTGCGTTTGGTCCTGTTACTTGTTTTGTCATTGCCGTTGGCCGGGTGCTACTACATGCAGGCGGCGAAAGGGCAGCTGGAACTGACGCGCAAGCGACAGCCTATCGCGGAGGTCCTCGCGGACGAGGACACTCCACCGGAACTCGCAGCAAAACTCAGGCTCGTACAGGAGGCTCGCCAGTTTTCGATCGACGAGCTCGGAATGCCTGACAACAAGAGTTACCGATCCTACGCCGACATCGAGCGCGACTACGTCGTCTGGAATGTGTTCGCCGCGCCCGAGTTTTCCATGCAGCCGAAAACCTGGTGCTTTCCCGTAGCGGGCTGTGTTGCCTATCGCGGGTACTTTTCGAAGGACCGTGCCGAGCAGGAATCAGAGCGACTCGCCGCACAGGAATACGACGTTTTCGTCGGAGGCGTGGCAGCCTATTCGACGCTCGGCAAGCTCAATGATCCGGTTCTCAGTTCCATGATGAACTGGGACGACGTTCAACTCGTCGCTGTCCTGTTTCACGAACTTGCGCACCAGGTTCTGTACGTGAAAGGCGATTCGGGATTCAACGAATCGTTCGCGACAGCGGTTGAAGAGTTTGGCTTGCAGCGGTGGCTCGAGTCGCGCTTTGAGGCCAACGACATCGCGACGTACCACAAGGCACGGCAATTGCGGCAGGACTTGATGGCATTGGTGGCGGAAGCGCGTACGGACCTTGAGAGTCTCTACACGACAGAACTCGCTGACGACGACAAGAGACGTCAGAAGACGGCCCGACTGGGCTCGCTGGCGAACGATGTGGCAGCGGCGTTCAAACGCGCGGGGCGCGATCCGGCGAACTGGCTGAGTGGCGAGCTGAACAACGCGCGACTGGCGTCGATGACCCTGTACGAAGGCAGGCTGCCGGAGTTTCGCGCGCTGTTCGACCGGTGCGAACAGCGCATCGAGTGTTTCTACGAAGAAGCGCGAACCTTAGCGGGACGCTAGCTGGGCATCCGGGGCTTTGACGTTGGGTAGTTCGTCGGAAACGCGACGTACCTGGCCGGTCATGCGCCAGTGGAAGATGGCCTGCGCGGATAGCACTCGCTTGACGTACTTGCGGGTTTCGTTGAACGGAATATTCTCTATCCAGATGCGCGCGTCCTCGCTGCCGGAATCAGGAAGCCAGCGATCAACGCGGTGAGGTCCGGCGTTATAGGCCGCTGTGGCGAGGACCGGATTGCCGTCGAAGCGTTCGGCCATTTTCCCCAGATACGATGTGCCTAACCGAATATTGGCCTCCGGGTCAGTCAATGTTGCGATGCCCGAGTACGGCAGGCTGATGTCCCTGGCAACGTCGCGACCTGTGGCTGGCATTAACTGCATCAGCCCGATTGCGCCCGCACTCGAGCGGACGTCACGCATGAAGAGACTTTCGCTTCTTGCGATGCCGTAGGCCCATGTCGGGGAGATGCTGGCCGCCGACGAGAATGACTCGAATTGCTGTTGCCATGGGAGCGGATAACGCATCTCGAGGTCGTCGTATTCGCCAAGGCTTGCCGCGGTGGCGATCGCACGAGAGTGCCAGCCCCACCGATCCGCCAGCACGGCAGCCTGGCGTTTTTCGTCAGGACTGAAACTACGAACCGTCACGTCCCATTCGGACCGACCGCGTCCGTCGAGACCCACCAGGAACAGTTCACGTGCCCGGACGATGCCAGGCGCGTCAGCAACTCGCTGTAGAGCTGCCTCACTCACAAGCAGCCGGTCATCTTCCAGCGCGTAGTCTCGTCCAAGTTCGTCGGCCGCCAGGAAGCCGTAGTAACTGCGCTCCTCGCTGAGTGACTCGAATGCCAGGCGCGCCTCCAGCGCCTGACCGGACCTGTCCAGTGCTACAGCCCGCCAGTACTTCCATTCTTCCGAAGTGCGCTCGTCTGCGGTCATGACGGCGATGTCACCCAGCAGGCGCTGCCACTCGCCGTCGCGCAAGCTGATTCGTGCGCGCCAGCGCGCTACCTCATCGTCCTGCGCTGCTGCGGGCAAGCTGGCGAGGAGGTCATATCCACCAGGCAGTTTGTCTCGCGCCGTCCACAGTGCGATGTGTCGTCCGGTACGCAGCGCTTGTTCTTCAGAGAAACCGCAGCGCTTGCTGGCTTTCTTCCAGAGACTCAACGCGACGACCGGGTCGCGGTAGGTCAGGCGCTCGGCCGCGTACGTGAGTTGCCGGCGATACGTCTCGCCGTCGAGTCGCGGGTTGTGGTTGTTGAGAAACCGCTCCGGGTTTGACCGTGCCTGGATCCAGAGCGCGGCTTCGTCGACATGCTGCTGATCGATGCTTTTCGCGAGCCACCGCGCGAGCTGGAATTCGCGGGTGGCAATCGCAAGTTCGAAACGCTTCCGGTACTCGACCAGACCGAGCAGATTGTTGTCGCCAAGGTATTCGAACACCGGATCGCATTCTTCGACCTGACTGGTACCGACAAGCCACAGGTCAATTGCGCGCTGATTGACGCGCCCGAATCGCCCGGCATCGATTTCTGCCTGCAGCGACAGGCAATCGAGGCGCGCGATGTCCTGACCCTGGTAGAACTGCTCGTAGATCTTCTGGAAGTTGCGGAGGTCGCCTTTCTTCGCGAACGACAGCGCCTGTCGGTAACGCAGTTCACGTGCGGGCCGCAATGTGCCGTGCAGCTGCAGGAATGCTTCGATGTCCGCAATTGGGACCGTCTTGAGATTGGCGCGCATCCATGTCGCCCGTAAGTCGGGCCACAATACGTATTGCCGCAGGAGCTGGAGGTCAGATGCAGAAAGACCGTCGACAGGACTCCAGTCACCCCGTTCGACGGTCTTGTAAACATGCTTGAACAGCTCGCGTTGTTTGTCGATGTCGGCGGCGTACGCCGGTAACGAAACAAGCAGGGCTGCGGCAAGGACAGCGCCGACAAATCGTCCGATTACGGGTCGGTTGCTGTCCTTTGAGTGCATTTACATAGCTTACCTTATCTGCAGCATTAGCGAACGGTCGCCGCGTTGGACAAGCAGGAACAGGATTCGGTTGTTCTCTGCGATCGCGGAAAGGTCGCGCAAGTTTCGAACCAGTACGCGGTTGACGGCTGTTATGACATCACCGGAGCGCAATCCGCGTTGCGCAGCCGGGCTGCCTTCTTCTACTCCGGTTACCTCGACGCCACTGTCGCTCGACGTGCTTGCCGGAGCGAAACTGGCGCCCGCGAGTCCAGGGTGAACGTCCGCGCCCGACAGCAACTGGTCCTCGGCTCGGCCGAGTTCCGCCGATGTTGAACGCGACTCGTTGTCGCGCAAGTAACGAATGCCGACGTTATCGCCTGAGCGGAGCAGGCCAATCGTGTTGCGGAGTTCTGCTGCGCTCGTCACTTCCTTGTCGTTAACGCGAACGATGATGTCACCGACCTGCAGGCCGGCCTTCTCGGCAGCAGATTCGGGGAATACGCGGGTCACGAGTGCGCCACCGTCGACGTCGATATTGAGTGTCTCCGCGGCTTCGGCATCGATTGTCTGGATATTGACGCCGAGAAGGCCACGGCGAATCTCGCCGAAGTCGAGAATCTGCCCCATGATCGAACTGGCAATCTCGGTGGGCACGGCGAAGCCGATGCCAATGTTGCCGCCCGAGCGACTGAAGATCATCGAGTTGATGCCGATGAGCTCGCCACTCATGTTGACGAGCGCGCCGCCTGAATTGCCCGGGTTAATCGACGCATCGGTCTGGATAAAGTCCTCGAAGCCGTCGGGGTTGATTCTGGTGCGGCCAAGCGCGCTGACGATGCCTGACGTAACCGTGTGCGTCAGCCCGTACGGGTTACCGATAGCAATGACGAAGTCACCAACGCGAACATCTTCGGAATCACCGATCGGCATCTCGGTCAGGTTGTCGCCTTTTACCTTGATCACCGCAATATCCGTTCCTGCGTCCGAACCGACAACCTCCGCATCAAGCGTACGACCGTCTAGTAGTGATACCTGGATCTCATCGGCCTCGGCGACAACGTGGTGGTTCGTCAGGATGTAGCCATTCTTTGCGTCAACAATGACACCGGAGCCGGCACCGCCGACTTCACCAGTCCGGCCAAATGGGCCACGGCGCGTCTGCGTTATCTGAATACTGACAACGGCAGGGGATGCGGACTCGACCAGTGGCGCGAGGCTTGTGACGGCCTGGCCGCCAACGCTCGTGGGTAGTGCAGCTTGCGCTGCGCCCATCGAGAGCAGGGCGAGTAACAGGCTGGTCCAAAGGAGTCGTGTCTTCGTAATCATAGAAAGCCTCTGTGATGCTGGGTCTTTATTCAGATTCGTTGTTGGAGATTAGGTTCACGAAGCTGAATCGTTCGTGAATTATAGGGCCTTTAGGGAAAGATGCCCGGGCGCAATTCATCGTCGCGCCCGGGCACTGCCATTTCGTCGCCTATGGCCTATGTCAGGCGGCTTCGACCGTAATACGGCGAGCCTGGATCTCCGCCATCTTGGGAATGCTGACTTCCAGGATTCCGTTGGCGCATTTCGCAGCAATACCCTCGGCATTGGCCGTCTCGGGCAGCGAGAAGCGCCGCAGGAAGCGACCCGTCGCACGCTCGATGCGCTGTACGCCGGTGTCGTCGTCCGGGGCAATGGCATGGCGTTCGCCGGAAACACTCAGGACACCGGCATCCATTGATACGTCGATGTCTTCGGGATTGACTCCCGGAACGTCGGCGCGCAGAACAAAACGGCTCTGTTCCTCGACAATGTCGACTGCCGGCACCCAGTCGGCGACGGGGCTGTGGTCGTTGCCAACCACGCCGCGGCGCTCGGCCAAGCGGTCGAGATCGCGATGTAGCAGGTCGACAAACGTCCAGGGTTCGAATCGGGCAATATTCATGATTTCCTCCGCACAAAATTGATTGCTGGACGCTTAAGTAAGGGCTGGAAGAGGCTTTTCAAGGCCGTTGATTTGCGGGAAATTAAGGTAAATTGCCGCCTTTTTCTGGTCCGAAGTGGACCGATTCAGGGCCACTATATGTAGTAGTTGGAATATTTCACGAAAGTGCCATTTTTTTTCGCCTATTTTTAAAGGACTTACTCGGGAATGATCTGTAACATATTGTTTTTTAATGTTAAAAGGCCTATGAAAAAAAACACCGAAAGGCTTGACAGAGACCCGGTTCGAGCATAATCTTGTCCTCACTTAGACACAACATCTTGTGTCTGACCTAGATGGAAAGAGGCCGGCAACGGTACTCGTCGCGCGCTCTCTGGCCGCAGGCGAGCGGGGCCCTTTTCTCTCTAAAAAACGTAAGTGACAACAAAATGTTTGGGGTCTCCTAAGGGAGTACAGGGGAGTAACAGGACCAATGAAGTCTGCCGTCAATTTGGATACGCACACGGTTACCGACATCGAATTTCAACCCGCATCGCTGGACATCTGGGATGCGAAATATCGACTTAGAGCCAAAGATGGCTCGAAGATCGATGACTCAATAGATGATACGTACAAACGCGTCGCACAGGCGCTGGCTAACGTAGAAGTTGAATCGAAGCGCGAACATTATTTCAAGGAATTCGTCTGGGCGTTGCGCTCCGGTGCTATTCCGGCCGGCCGCATCGTGTCAAATGCAGGTGCCCAGGAGCACAAGCCGGCGACGTCGACGATCAACTGCACCGTGTCGGGTACGGTTGGCGACTCGATGGACAACATCCTCAACAAGGTGCACGAAGCCGGCCTGACGCTCAAAGCCGGTTGCGGCATTGGTTACGAGTTTTCGACACTGCGTCCGAAGGGTGCCTATGTTACGGGCGCCGGCGCCTACACGTCCGGTCCGCTGTCCTTCATGGATATCTACGACAAGATGTGTTTCACGGTGTCATCGGCTGGTGGCCGTCGTGGGGCACAGATGGGCACGTTCGACGTTGGTCATCCGGATGTCATGGAGTTCATTCGTGCGAAGCGTGAAGATGGTCGCTTGCGCCAGTTCAACCTGTCGCTGCTCGTGACGGATGAGTTCATGCAGGCGGTGATCAACGAGGACGACTGGAAACTCGCATTCCCGGTTACGCCGAAGGAAGTCGACGACGACAAGCTCGATGTGACGGACAACAGCCAGTTCGTGTGGCGTGAGTGGCCCGAGGCTGGCAACTACGTGACGAACCCGGAAGGACTCGCTGCCTGCAAGATCTACAAGACGCTGCCGGCGCGGCGTGTCTGGGACATCATTATGGCCTCGACCTACGACTTCGCGGAGCCGGGCTTCGTGTTGATCGACAAGGTCAACGAGATGAACAACAACTGGTTCTGCGAGAACATTCGCGCGACCAACCCCTGCGGTGAGCAGCCCCTGCCGCCATACGGCTCCTGCCTGCTTGGTTCCATCAACCTGACGAAGTTTGTTGAGAATCCGTTTACGGACGAGGCGAAGTTCGATTGGGACGGATTCCGCAAGGTCGCCAAGGTCTTCACGCGCATGCTCGACAACGTCGTGGAGATCAATGGTCTGCCCCTGCCGCAGCAACGCAATGAGATCCAGCGCAAGCGCCGTCACGGAATGGGCTTCCTGGGCCTGGGTTCCACCATTACGATGCAGCGCATGGAATACGGTGAGCCGGCCGCGGTCGAGTTCACGGAAGAAGTTTCGAAGCAACTGGCCCTGGCGGGCTGGGAAGAGGGTCTCGAACTCGCAGAGGAGAAGGGCCCGGCCCCGATCATGAGCGAGAAGTTCGAGGTCACCGAGGAATTACTTCGGAAGCGCCCCGAAATGCGCACCGACGGCTACCAGGCAGGCGACAAGGTTCCCGGCCGCATTCTGCACGCGAAATACAGCCGCTACATGCAGCGCGTTGCGGCAGAGAACCCGGAGCTGGTCGAAAAACTGGCCGAGACCGGTGCACGCTTTACGCATCACAGCTCGATCGCACCGACCGGTACGATTTCGCTGTCGCTGGCCAACAACGCGTCGAATGGAATCGAGCCGAGCTTTGCGCATCATTACTTCCGCAACGTCATTCGCCCGGGCAAGAAGACGAAAGAGAAGGTAGATGTCTTCTCATTCGAAATGCTGGCCTATCGCGACATGATTGATCCCGAGGCATTGCCAGCGGGTGCCGCGGGTTCCGATGCGCTGAACAGCCTGCCGGACTATTTCATTACGGCTGACGAAGTGTCGCCGAAGCAGCACGTTGATATTCAGGCTGCGGCGCAGAAATGGATTGACTCGTCGATCTCCAAGACAGCGAATGTGCCGACGGACTATCCGTACGGCGATTTCAAGGACATCTACCTGTATGCCTACGAGCAGGGTCTCAAGGGTTGCACGACGTTCCGTTTCAATCCTGAGGCGTTCCAGGGCGTACTTGTCAAAGAGAAAGACCTCAAGAATACGACTTATACGTTCACGCTGGACGACGGTTCGACTGTCGACCTGAAGGGCGACGAAGAGATCGAGTACGACGGTGAAGTGCATACCGCGGCAAATCTGTTCGACGCGCTGAAAGAAGGTTATTACGGAAAGTTTTAAATGATTAAAATTGAAAAACAAATCGTCGGCTACGCTGTCAAGCAGCCGGCCGAAGAGAAAGAGACGAAGCGTGATTTCAAGCGTGAAGGCGGAGGTGATCGTGCCGAAGTTATTCGCATGCACGAGAAGCTCGAGCGTCCGGAGATGCTTGTCGGGTCGACCTACAAGGTCAAAACGCCCATTTCGGATCACGCCATGTACGTGACGGTCAACGATATCATCCTGAATGAGGGTACCGAGCACGAGAAGCGTCGACCGTTCGAGATCTTCATCAATTCCAAGAATCTCGATCACTACCAGTGGATCGTTGCGTTGACGCGAATCATTTCGGCGGTATTCCGCAAGGGTGGCGACGTGACGTTCCTGGTTGAGGAACTCAAGGCGGTATTCGACCCGCGTGGCGGCTATTGGCAGACGGGAGGCAGATTTATGCCGTCGATCATTGCCGAGCTCGGCCACATCGTCGAGAAGCACCTGATCATGATTGGCATGATTGCATCACCCGAGCTCGATGAAGGTCAGAAGAAACTCATCGCCGAAAAGCGTGCCGAGTATGAGGAAGCGCAGAAGCAGACGGATGCGTTCTCGACGAGCGACTTCCCCGATGGTGCGCAGCTGTGCACGAAGTGCAACACAGTTGCAGTCATCATGATGGATGGGTGTATGACGTGTCTTTCCTGTGGCGACAGTAAATGCGGTTAGAGTGAGTCACCGCTAAACCGCAAACTACGCCCTACAGGTAGGGGGTCTCATCGACGTCGAACTCGACCTCGGCGCTCGCGCTCGCGGGTAGTTTGGCCATTTGCTCTTTCAGCATCTCGACGTGCTCGAGCTCCTCGTCCCGGAGCTCGGTGAACAGTTCCCGGACCTCATCATTGGTGATGCCGGGTAAGGCCATGTCGTAGAAGTCGTAGGCCTTCTTTTCAGATTCGAGCCCGACCTCGAACGCCTGTATTGTGGACATGCCGCGGCGCGGCGCGCCCATTTCCGGGGCCTCAACGTCGTACAGGTCGTCCAGGGTCAGCCGCGTGGGGGCATCACCGAACAGAGTTTTGCGCCGGGCCTCCAGTTCCTGGCCGTGCTTGGCCTCGTTCTCGGCCATCGACGCGAAGAACGCTCCAGCATCGTAGCCGCCGGTGCGGCCGAGCTGGGATGCAAACATCTGGTAGCGGTGGCACGCCTCCATCTCGATCAGTTTCGCGAGGTCTAGGGCGTCCATTAGGGTGAGCTTGGACAGGTCAAGATTGGTAGACATTGAATCGACTCCTGTAGGACGGTGCGATGATACCACCGCTATGCGGAATCGTGCGACCTTGCAGCGTTGGGTGCGTCTTCAGATTGATGCCACTGTGTGTGCCGTTCATGTAAGATTTGCGTCGTGACTATTTCAATTCCTGATTTTTCAAAGAGCCGTGTCGTTGTCGCCGGCGACGTGATGCTCGATCGCTATCTGTTCGGTTCGACAGGACGTATTTCGCCAGAGGCACCTGTGCCCGTCGTGCATGTGCACGAAACGGACGACCGGCCCGGAGGAGCCGCCAACGTTGCGGTGAATCTCGCGGCCCTGGGCGTGGCGACCAATCTCGTCGGCGTTGTCGGCAAGGACTCCGCTGCCGATTCGCTGGCATCGATTCTTGGCGAGCAAGGCATCGAATGCGCGTTCGCAATAGCTGACGATCGACCGACCATTACCAAGACTCGCGTGCAAAGCCGTGGTCAACAGTTGATTCGCCTGGACGAAGAAAACGCGGCTGCGATGCCAGGCGATGCGATGACGTCGACTCTCAAAGGCGCACTCAACGGCGCCGGGGCAGTGGTCCTTTCGGACTATGGCAAAGGCGCGTTATCCGACGTCTCAAACATGATCGCGATTTGCCGGGATGCCGGTGTTCCTGTGCTCGTCGATCCGAAAGGTACCGACTTCAAGAAGTACCGTGGTGCTTCGCTGCTCACGCCCAACCAATCGGAGTTTGAAGCGGTTGCAGGCAAGAGCGATTCGGACGAAGAGCTCGTTGTCCGCGTACGCGAGATGATGGACGACCTTGAGCTCGGCGCGCTCCTGGTTACGCGCAGCGAGAAGGGCATGCTCCTCGTGGAAGCCGGTACCGAACCACTATTCCTGTCTACGCAGGCACGTGAGGTCTACGATGTAACAGGCGCAGGTGACACGGTCATCGCAACGCTTGCCGGTGCGTTGGCGAGTGGCCAGAACCTGTCCGCGGCGGCCGCCCTCGCCAATATCGCGGCCGGCCTCGTCGTTCGCAAGATCGGCGTTGCGACGGTTACGCCAGGCGAAATCTCCGCGGCATTGCATCAACGCGGGCAGGGTGGTCGTGGTCTTGTGGACCTGGATACGTTGCTGGCACTTGTTGACGAGTCCAGGGGGAGAAACGAGCGCATCGTCATGACCAATGGTTGTTTCGACGTATTGCATGCCGGTCACGTTGCGTATCTCGAGGAGGCCAAGAGCCTTGGTGACCGTTTGATCGTCGCCGTCAATGACGATGACTCGGTAAGGCGGCTCAAAGGGGAAGCGCGACCGATCAATGCCCTCGAAGATCGCCTGCTTGTGCTCGCAGGTCTTGCTGCTGTCGACTGGGTCGTGCCGTTTTCTGAGGATACTCCGGCCAACCTGATCGGCTCGCTGCTGCCGGATGTGCTTGTCAAAGGGGGTGACTACAAACCCGAGGAAATTGTGGGCGCGAAAGAGGTTCTGCAGAACGGCGGTGAGGTTCGCGTTCTGGCGTTTCGTGATGGCCAGTCGTCGAGCCGTATCATCGACAGGCTTGGCGACAAATAAGCCTCCTGACAGTCGGCCGTGCGCTATCTCTACAACCTGCTGACCTACCTGTTGCTGATTCCGTTTGCGTGCTACTGGGTCGTGCGCGGGCTTGGCAATCGCACGTATCTCGATCGGCTCGGCCAACGGTTCGGTATTGGTTTTCCGTCAATCGACCGCTGCATTTGGGTGCACGCGGTATCAGTGGGGGAGGTGCAGGCGGCGGCACCCCTGATTCGTGCGCTGATAAAACGCTTTCCGGACCGTGAACTGTTGATTACGACGGTCACCCCGACGGGTGCCGAACGTGTGCGGGCACTGTTTGGCGACGAAGTGCACCATAGCTACATACCGTTCGAATTCCCCAACGCCGTCAACACGTTCTTTGGAAAGGTAAACCCGGAAGCCGCACTGATCATGGAAACGGAAATCTGGCCGAACCTGTACCGTGGCTGCGGCGTTCGAGAGGTGCCGCTGATCCTCGTCAGTGCAAGGATTTCACCGCGATCGGTACCTGGTTATCGCAAATTGCTGCCACTGATCCGGGAGACCTTGTCGCACGGGATCATCATCGCGGCGCAGAGCCAGCCAGATGCTGATCGTTTTCTGTCACTCGGCGCTAATCCCGCGCGGACCCACGTGATGGGCAATATCAAGTTCGACGTGGATCCGGACCCCGATGTCCCTGGCAAGGGCAAGGCGGCCAGGGCCGAGTTGTTTGGCGAACGCCCGGTCTGGATCGCTGCCAGCACACACGAGGGCGAGGAGGAACTCGTGCTGGGTGTACATCGAGCGCTACAGGCAAGTCACCCGGATTTACTGCTGGTCCTCGTGCCGCGCCATCCCGAACGATTTACTTCGGTTCGGGAGCTCGTCGAAAAAAGTGATTTCAGTGTGGTGTCGCGGACTGAAGGAAAACCAGCGGGTGATGCGGACGTGTTTCTCTGCGACACCATGGGCGAGGTGCCGATGTTCTGTGTCGCGAGTGACGTCGCGTTCGTGGCGGGCAGTCTCGTGCCTATCGGTGGGCACAACCTGCTTGAGCCAGCCGCTCTCGGTGTTCCTGTCGTGACCGGGCCACACAATTTCAACGCGCAGGATATCGCGGACCTGTTCATCGACCTGGGTGCCTGCCGCAAAGTGAGTGGTACGGATGAACTGGCCGAGACGGTCAGCGAGTTGCTATCCAACCCCGACGAGGCCGCGCGCCTTGGGCGTGCTGGCCAGCAAGTACTTGAGGAGAATCGGGGTGCGCTTGAGCGGCTCCTGGTACTGCTGGAGCCGCTACTCGGTGGCAGGTCCCTGAATTAGCTTCCTGACGAAGCGGCCTTTTCTTCAGCGATGACTTCTTCGGGCGGCTTGCGGTCCGTAAGGAACTGGTCGACTTGCTCGAGATCCTGCACCTGCAATGTTCCTGCCGCCTGCTTGAGACGCAGCACATTCAGGATGTAGTCGTAGCGGCTCTGGTAGTAATTCGTGATCGAGAGATACAACGAAAACTGGGAGTTCAGGACATCGACAATTGTGCGGGTACCGACATCAAACCCGGCCTGGGTTGCTTCGAGGGCCGTTCGACTTGACGATACCGCCTGCTTAAGCGCCTGCACTCGACTCTCCTCCGCGAGTACGCCGAGATACGCATCGCGGGACTGACGCTCTGTTTCCCGTGTTACCCGCTGCAACTGCTCACGACTTGCGCGATGCAGGTAGACGGCTTCACGAACTCGGGACGACGTACCGCCTCCTGCGAACAGGGGCATGGTGAAACTCAGGAATAGTCCGTTGGATTCTTCAGGAATAGTGTCTGCAAAAGACACTGATGCCGGCTGGCCGGTCACGGGGTCGATATAGCTGTATTCCTGGTTAATATCCCTGTCCGCATCATTAACCCGAGCAGTCAGTTCCAACGACGGGTAATGGCCATTCCTGCGAAACGAAATCTCGTCACGCGCCAGCTTCTCATCCAGTCGACTGGCCACGAGATTCAGGTTCTGGCTCAGCGACATGTCGACCCAGTCTCGCTCTGACTTCTGGGGTCGTTGCAGTGGAAAGTCTTCTTTGGGTGCGGAAAGGCTCGTCACATATTCACCCGTGATTTCACGCAGGAACTCACGCGCTGTGGCCAGTGATCGCTTGCTACCGATTTCGTCTGCGACCGACTGATCGTAGGCTGCCTGTGACTCCTGAACGTCCGTGATGGCAATCAGGCCGACCTCAAAGCGCTGCTTGGCTTGCTCGAGTCGTCGGGCGATCGCAGTCCGATCGGCATGAATTGACGTCAGGCGGTCTTCTGCCGCGAGAACGTCGAAATAGCGTTGTGCCACGCGGATAATCAGGTCCTGCTGCGCGGCCTCGCGCACGGCCTCGGCCTTCGCGACCTGTTTATCGGCGCGTTTCAGATTGACGATGCTGTCCCATCTGAAGATCGATTGCCGAAGCACAAGACCCCAGTCCAATGAGTCGACATCTGTTGTCCCTTCCGCTTCAACGCGTGGTCCAGCAGGCGGATTCGGCTGGAAAAAGGCCGGTCCGGAGTTCTCCGTCATGTTGTAGTCGCCGGTCAGGGAAATCTGCGGCAGGTAGGCGCTGCGTGCCTGCGGCTTGGCTTCCAGTGCGGCCAGCCGTCGTGCCTCGGCCTCATGAATCTGCGGATCGCTCTGCAGCGCCTGCTGGTAGATCTCCAGCAGCGACGCCGCGGTAGCGCTCGAGGGTACTGCGAAGACACCGATGATGAGTAGTAAAGCATTGATGTTTTTCAATTTTTTCATCTTGTCATGTTCCGGGTAGGGTCCGCCTCATGGCGCAAGGTGTTATAGTCTACTATATCACTAAACCAGTTGGAATAAAGCGCTTCTGAACTTAGATGCAAGAGGCGCCCAACTGGTTTCGTCTATTTGCAGACTATTCTTCGAATCGTCAAAAAGAAAACTGTCTGGGTAGTGCACCGTGTACGAGTGGCGCGAGGTCCGTCTCGAATAACGAAAGGGTCTGCCAGTCGTGCTCGTCTGTTCGTTCAATGAGTTTCGCTTCCATTGCCGGGCTGTCGCCGACCACCACGAAGAGTCGCCCTTGTGAGCTCAGTGACTCAACCAGACGCGGGTCGAACGATTGTATGGAACCGGTTACCGCAATGGCGTCGAACTTCCCCTCGGGCAATTCCTGAGTGGCGTCCATTTGCGTCAACTCGACATTTTCGATGCCGGCGTCTGCCAGCTTGTGTCCTGCTGAGTCCACAAAGTCCGCGTGAATATCGATGCTCGTCACGTGCGCGGCGAGAGTCGCAAGGCAGGCCGTCATGAAGCCGCTGCCGGTGCCAATCTCGAGGACGTTCTCGTCGCCGTCGAGGCCGAGTGCCTGGAGCAGGCGACCTTCGAGCGTCGGCGTCATCATGTGCTCACCGTGCGCCAGCGGGATGGCCGTGTCCGCAAATGCCAGCGATTCGAAGCCCTCGGGGACGTAGTCTTCTCGCGGCAGTTTTCTGAGCATTGCGAGGACGTCTTCGTCATAGACATTCCAGCCTCGAACCTGCTGGTTGACCATTTGCAGGCGCGCGTAATCAGTGTTCATGCTTGTATTACCTGTAACCGTATGAAATTAAAACAATAAATAGCGTATCGCCCGTTTCCACCAAGGGCAGGAACAAACATCTTATGACCGCCAGTTCGGAATTATGGTGAATAGCCGCGGCGGGCTATGTTCGCTGGGATATGCTTACCCGAATATGCGTCTCGAGCCCCAATAAAAGCAATCATAACAAATGATCCTACCCAAACTGACTAAGGGATGACCGGGCTCTGGATGACCTCCACAATCACAATTATCGCCCTGGCAGCGTTGGTCCTGGTGACCACCGTCGTGAGCGTATACCTGTGGGCGTCCCGCAGGAAGATGCTAAACCGTGTTTCTCGCCTCAATGAAGAGACGCTCGAAGCATCGCGCGATTCGTCTGTCGGTCACCGCCTGACGATTCCGAACGATCCCGAAACGGCGCAACTCGCACACACCGTCAACCGCCTCTTCGACGCACTTGGTGAGCGCGACGAAAAAATTCAGGGACGTGATCGCCTGTTCCAGGATTTCGCGAAGACCTTGCCGGAAATCGTGATTATTCACGATGAGAAAATACTGCTTGCCAACGAATCGGCTGCCAGCCTGGTTGGTCTCGAACCGTCGCAACTGGTTAGTCGCGAGATCGCGGACCTCGTGAAACCGGCCTACCGGGCGCTGTTTCGCAAGACAGTCGCCAAGCGTCTCGCCGGCGAGAACGCGCCCCGGCGCATCGAGATGCAACTCATCAACGGCAACCAGACAGGTCTATGGGTAGAGGCGCAAAGCTCGAATATCGATTTCCGGGGTCATACCGCTATTCTGACGATCGCGCGCGATATTAGTCATCGTAAGAGCCTTGAAGTCTCGCTGTCACGCAGCAAACGTCAGGCGCAGTACACACTCGAGTCGATTTCGGAGGGCGTGATTACGACCGACAATGACGGTCGAATCGATTACATGAATCTCTCGGCGGAAGCGCTGATCGGCACCAATCGGGACGATGCTTCGGGACACCGCATAGGCGAATTGTTCACGCTTGTCGACGATGCCGATCGTCGTCCGTTAGGCGATCCGGTTGATCGTTGTCTTGCAATGCGACGCCGCGTAAACATGGGGCGCCGTGCTGTCATGGTCAGTGTCGACGGGGAGCTCGAACATTCGGTCGAAATAACTGCATCGCCAGTACGCGGGCCGAGCAACAGCATCTCCGGCACGGTCGTCGTGTTCCATGATGTCAGTGAATTGCGCGGCCTGACCCGCAAGATGTCCTACCAGGCAACTCACGATCCGCTGACAGGCCTCGTGAATCGCCGCGAGTTCGAACGTCGCCTCGACGAAGCAATGGACTCAGCGCACGCCGAAGAAGCGGTGCACATGTTGTTCTACATGGACCTCGATCGTTTCAAGGCCGTGAACGACAGCTGTGGTCACATGGCCGGTGACAATATGCTTCGCGAGGTTGCGGCGATTATCAAGGACGAGGTGCGCGACTCCGATTTTGTTGGTCGACTCGGCGGGGATGAGTTTGGTGCGTTGCTCATTGGTTGCCCGATCGAAAAGTCTCGAAAAATCGCGACGGACATCTGCAACGCCATCGCAGATTACCGCTTCGTGTGGAAAGACAAGATTTTCAACATCGGTATTTCTATCGGACTCGTCGAGATTTCGCATGCGAGCGGCACGCTGCAGGACGTCATGAGTGCCGCGGACTCCGCCTGCTACATGGCCAAACAGCAGGGCAGGGGACGGGTGCATGTGTACTCGGCACGTGACGAAGCCGTCGCACGTGAGCGTGGCGACATCCAGTGGTTGCGGCAGCTACAGACAGCGTTACACGAAGATAGCTTCGAACTCGCGATACAGCCGATTATTGCCATGCGCGGGCACGCAGAATCGGGCCCGGCTGCCGAGGTACTGATTCGCCTCAACGACGGGCAGGGTCGTTCAACAGCCTCGGCAGAGTTTCTTCGCCCGGCGGAGCGTTACCAAATGATGCCGCAGATCGACCGCTGGGTGATCAACGCAACGTTGGTGGCGATATCCGGCGGTGAGATCAAGCTGCCGGCGCATCGAAGTTGCGCAATTAACCTGTCCGGGCAGACGCTGGGTGACGAGGCGTTTCTCGGTTTCGTCGTCGACGCAATGGACCGATCGGGCGTCGCGCCTTCGGCGATTTGCTTTGAAGTGACCGAGTCGGCAATCCTCTCCAACGTCCAACATGCACAGCGCTTTATCGAAGTGCTGCACGGCATCGGATGTGAGTTCGCGCTGGATGACTTCGGCAGTGGTCTTGGTTCGTTCTCGAGCCTCAAACATCTGCCCATCGACTACCTCAAGATAGATGGCACGTACACACGCAATTTGCTGACCGACCTGGTGAACCAGGAGATGGTTGCCGCGATGGTCAAACTGGCCCGCACAATGCAGTTCAAGATCGTCGCGGAACAGGTCGAGCATCAGGAGGATTTTGACTGGTTGCGCGATATCGGCGTGGATTTCGTGCAGGGGTACTTTGTTGAGGCGCCGTCATTGCTCGGAACAGGGTCAACCGGGACTTACCGGATACTGAACTCCTAGTCAGACTGACGAGCACTCCAGATCGCCACAGCGATCGCGACGCCTACGGCTGGGCCGATACCCACACCCATTGGAATATTGCCGATGGCCGCACCAACGGCAGCACCTACGCCGGCACCCAGCGCCACGCCAATGCCGATGAACAAGGCCAGGTTATGAGAGTTGTCGTGGTGTTCAGTCATGTGCGCCTCCGTCCCTTACCCGGCACCCAGGGCAACCGCGACGCCGCCGTTAATGGCAAGACTTTCGGGTTTCATCAGAGATTCTCTCTGCAGTCTTGTTTGCGGTGGACCTTCAGGTTACCCAAAATAGCACGATGTGAGGGAGATCGCAGAGGAGTTGCCGAAGCTGCGGAATTGCTCGAGTTGATTCGCACCAGATTGGAGTATCTCTAGTTTGGAATCCGGACCGTCTCCTTGATGTGTTTCAGGTTCGCAACGATCGTAAACGTCATGATCACGAGCAGGGACCAGGAGCTCCACTTCGCGACATGCACGACTGACCACGCGCCAAGCTGATCCGGGTAGCTCCAGATAGCGAAGAATGTACTGATATTCTCCGCCAGCCAGATGAAGAAACCAATAAGAACAAACGCGAGTAGCAGCGGCATCCTGCGATCGCGATCGAACGGTCGGAAAATGACGGCTGAGCGCGCATACAAGCCGAGTGCAAGTGCCGTGATGTACCAGCGGTAGTCGCCGATATAGTGGTGTGTGAAGAAGTTTGCGTACACCAGAATCGCGACTAGCCATGCCATCCAGTACGGCGGATGGTGATCGATTCTGAGGTCGAGGAGTCGCCATGCCTGGATCATGTAGCTGCCCACTGCCGCGTACATAAAGCCGGAGAACAGCGGAACGCCAAATAACTTGGTGTAGGCGAAGTCAGGGTACGACCAGGACTGTATCGCTCCGGACGTCTTGAAAACCTCCAGCGCAAAACCGATGAGGTGAAACAGCGTAATAGCCTTGACCTCGTCGAGCGTTTCGAGCTTCGTCCAAAGCATCACTGCCTGGATGCCCACCGCAATTATCAGTAGTACATCGTAACGGGGAATACCAAGGACACCGCTTCGGGGAATCGCGAATACGGCAATGAAGAACAGGCCGGCGAAAAGGCAGGCCCGGGCTTCCTTGAGCCCGAAGAAGGCAAGTTCTGTCAGCAGTCGCGCGAGGCCGGTTAGCCTGGGGCGAGCGGGTTGGTGAATCAGGATGTCATCGAATCGTTGCATCAAGAACAAAAAAAGGCCGCTGGACAAATCCAGCGGCCTTTTTATCACGCTTTGGCGATCTTAACCGACCAGTAGCGGCACCATCAGCAGTGCGACAATGTTGATGATCTTGATCAGCGGGTTGATCGCAGGGCCAGCCGTATCTTTGTACGGATCGCCGACGGTGTCGCCCGTGACAGCAGCTTTGTGAGCATCAGAGCCCTTGCCGCCACAGTTGCCGTCTTCGATGTACTTCTTGGCATTATCCCAGGCACCACCACCGGCGGTCATTGAGATAGCGACGAACAGACCGGTAACGATCGTTCCAAGGAGCAGACCACCGAGCGCCTCGACGCCGAGGGTGAAGCCTACGATCAGCGGCACAGCGATCGGGAGCAGTGACGGTACGACCATTTCCTTGATCGCAGCCTTGGTCAGCAGGTCAACAGCGCGGCTGTAGTCCGGCTTGCCCGTGCCTTCCATGATGCCTTCGATCTCGCGGAACTGGCGGCGAACTTCTTCAACCACAGCACCGGCTGCACGACCAACAGCTTCCATCGCCATGGCGCCGAACAGGTACGGTACGAGACCGCCGATGAACAGGCCGATGATGACTCGGTAGTCGTTAAGCAGGAACGTAACGTCCTTGCCGGCGACCGCCAGTGCATTGTTGTAGTCCGCGAATAGTACGAGTGCTGCAAGGCCGGCTGAACCGATGGCGTAACCCTTGGTTACGGCCTTGGTTGTGTTGCCAACCGCGTCGAGCTGGTCCGTGATCTTGCGAACTTCAGGCGGCAGCTCGGCCATCTCGGCGATGCCACCGGCGTTGTCCGTGATCGGGCCGAATGCATCGAGAGCAACAATAACGCCCGTCATCGACAGCATCGCCGTTGCGGCGATGGCAATGTTGTACAGGCCGCCCATTGGCACGCCTTCGGGCGCAAGCTGGAAAGCACCCCAGATGCTGGCGCATACGGCCAGAACCGGGAGAGTTGTCGCTTTCATCGAGATACCGAGGCCAGCAATGATGTTCGTGGCGTCACCGGTCAGCGATGCGTTAGCGATCGTCTTGACAGGTTTATAGTCAGTGCCCGTGTAGTACTCAGTGATCACGACCATCGCAGCCGTGAGGGCGAGACCGATCAAGGACGAGTAGAAGATGTTCATTGCAGCGCCCGTGCTACCCATCATCATGTCGGTGATGAAGTAAAACGCGATAGCTGCCAGAACGCCGGCAACGATCATGCCCTTGTACAAGGCGCCCATGATCTTGCCGCCATCAGAGGTTTTGACGAAGAACGTACCGATGATCGAGGCAACGATCGAAACGGCGCCGAGAACCAGCGGGTACACGATCGCTTGCGCGCCGTAGGTCGCCGCGACGAGGCTGCCAAGCAGCATCGTCGCAATGATCGTTACCGCGTAGGTCTCGAACAGATCAGCCGCCATACCAGCGCAGTCACCCACGTTGTCGCCAACGTTGTCGGCGATAACGCCCGGGTTACGGGGATCGTCTTCCGGGATACCGGCTTCGACTTTACCGACGAGGTCGGCGCCAACGTCCGCACCCTTCGTGAAGATGCCGCCGCCGAGTCGCGCGAAGATCGAGATCAGTGAGCCACCAAACGCGAGGCCAACCAGTGCGTGGATCGCGTGGTCGGTTGTCGAGCCGGTTCTGAGAAGTATGATGTAGTAACCGGCAACGCCAAGCAGTCCCAGGCCGACCACGAGCATGCCCGTGATGGCGCCACCCTTGAACGCGACGTTCAACGCAGGGTTAACACCCTGGGTGGCAGCTTCGGCAGTACGCACGTTGGCGCGTACCGAAACGAACATGCCGATGTAACCGGCGAGAGCCGAGAATACGGCGCCAATCGTGAAACCGATCGCGGTTGCCCAATCGAGAGCGAAACCGAGAATGATGGCAAGTACCACGCCGACCATACCAATGGTCATGTATTGGCGATCCATGTACGCCTTAGCGCCTTCCTGGATTGCCGCCTGGATTTCCTGCATGCGGCTGTTGCCGGCCGGCTGCTTGAGAATCCACCGTGTCGAAATGCCGCCGAACACGATAGCGAGAACGCCAGCGCCGATCGAGAGCCACAGGGCCTGATCTAGTGTCATCAGATTGTCTCCTGACTTTGTTGTTTTGAAGTCGAACGCGCCCAACGACATCGGCCCGGTAGTAGGCAGACGTAAAGACGCGTTAGATTGTGAAATTCCCCAAAAGGATCGTAACTACCGGCTGAGCCGGGCGCGCATCATACCACAAATTTTGTGCCAATCTTCGGCTTCACAGGCTTGTACCTGAGCTTGGCGGTTTTCGGTAAGCCATTGATATAAGGAGGATAATTCTCACCCTTGATCAACGGTTCGAGGTACTGCCGGCACGCCTGGGTGATGCCGAAACCATCTTTCGTTATATAGCGTCGCGGCAGCATCTTCTCCTTGTTGGCGATACGGCCGAGTGGGGCCGACTCGATTTTCCAGCGATACGGTTTTTGCGAAACACGCTTGATGACGGGCATGACCGCCGTTTTCCCCTGCAGGGCATACTGCACGGCGGCCTTGCCGACCGCATAGGCCTGTTTCACGTCGGTATCCGAGGCGATGTGGCGGGCCGAGCGCTGCAGGTAGTCAGCGATCGCATAGTGGTATTTGAAGCCGAGGTTGTCGCGCACCATGCCGGCGACGACCGGAGCTACACCACCCAACTGCGCATGACCGAACGCATCACGCGTGCCGGCCTCGGCCAGGAATTTGCCGTTGGCGAAGCTGGCACCCTCGCTGACGACGATCACACAATAGCCGTAGTCGTTGACGCATTGGCGAACCCGCTTCAGAAACTCGCGTTTCTTGAACGGGATTTCCGGGAACAGGATAATGTGTGGCGCATCGCCGGGTTTCTTTCCGGCCAGTCCGCCCGCAGCGGCTATCCATCCCGCGTGGCGACCCATGACCTCGAGAATGAACACTTTCGTGGACGTCTGTGCCATGGAGGCTACATCCATTGCAGCTTCCTGGGTCGATACCGCAACGTACTTGGCGACAGATCCGAAGCCCGGGCAGTTATCGGTGACGGGAAGGTCGTTGTCGACCGTCTTGGGTACGCCGAGACAGGTCACAGGGAAACCCATCTTCTTCGAGATCTGCGACACCTTGTGGGCAGTGTCCATGGAGTCATTGCCGCCGTTGTAGAAGAAGTAGCCAATGTCGTGTGCCCTGAATACTTCGATCAGGCGTTCGTACTCCGCGCGATTCTCCTCGATGCCCTTGAGCTTGTAGCGAGCGGACCCGAAAGCACCACCCGGCGTATACATGAGTGCCTTGATCGCCGCTGCACTTTCTTTGCTCGTGTCGATCATGTCCTCGGTGAGCGCACCGATGATGCCGTTGCGGCCGGCATAGACATTGGCGATCTTGTTTGTGTGTTTGCGCGCCGTCTCGATGACGCCGCAGGCCGTTGCGTTGATAACAGCCGTGACACCGCCCGACTGGGCGTAAAAGGCATTCATTGCAGACATGTTTCTTATTTCCTGATGCTGTGACTGGAAGGCGGCAAGGATACCTCGCATTGACGTTAAAGTCCTTTGCGAGTAGCGTACTGCGCCGATGCCGTGGGAGCCTGCCTGGCGGGCAATAGGCACGGATTTGAGACAAGGTAATTGAGAGACTGAAGTGATGCGAATTGTGTTGTTAGGCGCGCCCGGATCCGGCAAAGGCACGCAGGCGAAGAAGTTGATGGCGGACCGGAATATTCCGCAAGTCTCGACCGGGGATATGCTGCGCGAGGCCGTTGCTGCAGGTACACGTTTCGGTCTCAAGGCCAAATCGCTCATGGACGCAGGAAACCTCGTTCCCGACGATGTCGTGCTTGGCATTATCAGTGAGCGC
The DNA here is from genome assembly GCA_963752875.1 of uncultured Gammaproteobacteria bacterium. Taxonomy (GTDB): domain Bacteria; phylum Pseudomonadota; class Gammaproteobacteria; order Steroidobacterales; family Woeseiaceae; genus UBA1847. The sequence continues at coordinate 37,705 of CAVWAH010000001.1, forward strand.
CTTGCCCGGCCCGATGCAGAGGACGGTTTCATTCTCGACGGCTTTCCTCGAACCACGCAGCAGGCTCTCGACCTCGAAGAACTGCTCGACCAGATGGGCACGCCGCTCGACACAGCTGTGCTCATGAATGTCGACTTCGACATCCTTATGAAACGCCTGACGGGCCGCCGCACTTGCTCGTTGACGGGCACATTGCTGAATGTCTACTTCTCGTCGCAGGAAGAACTCGACGAGTGCACCGGCGCAGGCGGTGAACTGATTCAGCGCGAAGACGACAATGAAGAAACGATAGGGAATCGCCTCGAAGTCTATCGAGAGAATACCGAGCCGCTGATTGAGTACTACCGGAAGCGCGAGAGGCTCACGACGATCGACGCTGAAGGTACCATCGACGAGGTCTACGACCGACTTACCAGCGCATTGGCGTAGATAGCTCGGCAGCACTGACGGTGTATGGAAGATCAGCCGACATGTTGCATGGCGAGACATAAAGCGAGCGAAGCGAGACAGTCCGCCATGCAACATGTCGGCTGATCTCCTGCGTTTGGGGTGTCGTTGAGAGGTGGTGCTCGTCAGAGCAGTGTCTGCAGATCGTCGCCGATGATCCCGGCTCTCCAGCCAGTGAAAACTCGCGACTCTCGGTTCCCCGAAATAATCACGGCCGACAATTCCCGCTTCGATGCCACGGTCTCAGCCGCGATATCGAGTTGCTCCGCACATGCAGCGACGCGTGCCTGCATCTCTTTGAGCAGTGTTTTCTGTTCCTCGTCGGGGGGGCGGGGAGGTTGGTAGCCCCTCTCGTCCTGCGCCGATGCCTCGATGGCTTCGAGCAGTTGTTTGCCGACTCGGTTCACGAGCTTGGGAGGAATACCCTGGAGGTTAGCCATCTCGTCTTCAGTGGACGGCAGGTTGTGCGCAATATCCAGCAGGACGTTATCGCGCATGATCCACTGCCGTGGACGATCGCGCTTGATCGCCTCGGCCTCTCGCCAGGCCGCGAGCCGCGAAGCCGCGTCGCGTTTGCGACCGCGAAAATTGCGCGCACCCTTGAGGCGGTTGATCGCGTCGGCGTCACTGATGTCGTACAGGCTCGGGTCGAGCAGCCAGCGGGAGTCCTCGCGTGCCCAGTCGAGCCGGCCTTTGCCGTCGAGGCGTTCAGTCAGGATCTCGCATGCGCGTAGCAGGTATTCGACATCCTCAGCCGCGTACTCGAGGTACTCGTCACGCAACGGTCTCTTGCTCCAGTCTGCGCGCGTGTGGCTCTTGTGGATCTCGACGTCGAAGAGCTCCTTGACGAGCCCCGCATAGCCCATCTGTGGGGGAAGTCCGAGCAGGCCGGCTGCTACCTGAGTGTCGAAGATCGATACGGGCATCGCACCGGCCAACTGGTAGATGACCTCGATGTCCTGTCGGGCCGAATGCACGACCCAGTCGTGCGTGAGGAGCTCCTTCCAGAACGCATCCTGTTCGTCCCCGGACAGCGGATCAACGCACCAGATCTCATCGGGCGTGGATATCTGTGTCAGGCACAGCTGCGCAAAATAGGTGCGCTCGCGCATGAACTCGGTATCTATGCCCAGTTGCCCGTGGCTCTGCAATGAGCCAACCAGCGAGTCAGGTTCTTCTACGAATTGGTATTGGGGCATGAAAAAGGCGCGCGCGCAAAAAGGAAACAGAGGTTAACATGCGAGGATCGTGCTGGCCTTGTTCGAAACTCTGTTCGATATCATCCGCCTGAAAAAAGGACCGGATGCGATTCCGTATTCCTGGCTCCTGTGCCTGGTCGCGATGTCGCTTTGGCTATTTGCCGGTCTGGCCTCGACGGTCATGACCCCGGAGCTTGGCGGGCAGGATTTCCTGCTGGGCACGTTCACGGGTGTCATTGGCCTGGCCTGCTACGCCAGTATCGTTGTGCTGACCGGGCATACGCCGCGCCTGCTGCAAACCGTCACGGCCATCCTTGGTGTTGGTGCGGCGATCAACTTCCTGTTCGTGGCCGGTGACGTGTTTCTCTCACCCTTCCTGAGTGAGAATCTCACGAGACTTGTGCTGACTCTGATCTTGCTCTGGTCCATTCCGGTCGAAGGACATATCATCGCGCGATCGATCGACCGACATTGGTACATCGGTATCGTTGCGGCGATGGCCGTTTTCGTATTCCAGCTCTTCGTGTACTCGTTGCTCAAGCCAGCTGCTGAAACGATTACCTGAGGCAATATGCACATACACATACTTGGAATTTGCGGAACCTTCATGGGCGGTGTTGCAGCGCTGGCACGCGCGGCTGGCCACAGAGTGACGGGCTGCGATCGCAACGTCTATCCGCCGATGAGCACGCAGCTCCGGAAACTCGGGATCGACATTCACGAAGGCGTCGACGCGGACCAGCTCGATATCAATCCTGACTGTGTCGTCGTCGGCAATGTCATGAGCCGTGGCGTCGAAGTAGTCGAGGCTATGCTCGATCGCGGCATGCCATACAAATCCGGCCCGCAATGGCTGGCGGAGAACGTGCTCAACGACCGTCACGTGATGGCTGTTGCCGGCACCCATGGCAAGACGACGGCAGCCAGCATGCTGGCCTGGATTCTAGAAGACGCAGGTCACGCACCAGGATTCCTGATCGGTGGCATACCGGCCAATTTCGGTACATCGGCGCGCTTCGGTGACTCGCGATATTTCGTCGTCGAAGCCGACGAATACGACACGGCATTCTTCGACAAACGCGCGAAGTTCGTTCACTACCGGCCGCAGACAGTAATTCTGAACAACCTCGAATACGACCATGCCGATATCTACAAGGACATGGACGCCATCCTGTGGCAGTTCCATCAGTTCCTGCGCACGGTACCGGGCGGTGGGCGCATCATCATGAATGGTGCCGAGGACAACCTCCGGCAGTTGATCGACCAGGGGTGTTGGACCCCTGTGGAGACGTTCAGCACGGCCGAGGACACTGACTGGACGGCGCGCTTCACTGACAAGGTCGAGCGCCATATCGGTATGCAAGGTCCGGGAGGGCAGTCGGCCGAGACCCGCTGGAAGATTGGTGGGGCCTACAATCTGGAGAACGCGTTAGCGGCTGTCGCCGCGGCAGCGTCGGCCGGCGTGTCGCTGGAGCAGGCCGTGGATGCGATGTCGCGCTTCGAAGGCGTCAAGCGGCGCATGGAGCGCACGGCGACCGTCGCCGATATTGCGATCTACGACGACTTCGCACATCACCCGACGGCGATCGGAAAATCGATTAAGTCGATGCGCAGGCGATATCCGGGTCACCGTGTCGTCGTCGCGATCGAGCCGCGTTCGAACACGATGAAGCTCGGCGTGCACAATGATCTCCTGGCGGAGTCCCTCTGCGGGGCTGATCTCATCTGGATGTATCGTCCCGATGGCATGAGCGACGATTTCGAGTCCAGCCTGGACAGTCTCGGCGGGAAGCTGCGCCTTTTCGGCGATTACGATCGTCTCGTCAATGACATGTCGACGCGCGTACTGGGAGGTGACCAGGTCATCTTCATGAGCAACGGCGGCTTCGGATCGGCCCGCCAGACATTGACGGCACTGCTGCAGCGTACGCGTAGCAGTTAGTAACGGATTTGTTCGCAGCGTGCGCCTGGTCTCATGATCAGCATCTGCACGTCGCCAATAGCGCGTTCAGTGAATGCGCTCTCGCAGTAAGCCAGGTAGAACTGCCACATGCGGATAAATGCGTCGGAGTAGCCGAGTGCTCGCACTTCTTCGATGCGGGCGAAAAAGCGATCGTGCCAGTGTCGCAGAGTCGTTGCATAGTGTGCGCCAATGTCTTCCAGGTGAATGACGCGCATATCGGTGTGCCTGGTCATGGTGTGGGTCATATCGGTCACGGACGTCAGGCAGCCGCCAGGAAAGATGTATCGCTTGATGAAATCGACGCCGGTCTTGTACTGGTCATAGCGTTGGTCGGCTATTGTGATTGCCTGCAAGAGCATTTGCCCATCGGGTTTCAGCAGCTCACAACATTTCCTGAAATAGGTGTCGTGATACTCATGCCCGACGGCTTCGATCATCTCGATCGAGACGAGTTTATCGAAGGTGCCATCCAGATCCCGGTAGTCCTTGAACAACAACGTGATCCTGTCCTGGAGGCCCGCATCGCTGATGGCTTCTTTCGCGTAGTTGTACTGCTGCCGTGAAATCGTCGTTGTTGTCACCTGACAGCCGTAGTGTTTCGCGGCATGAATGGCGAATCCGCCCCACCCGGTGCCGATTTCGAGTATCGAATCATCCGCGGAGAGGTCCAGTTTTCTGCAAATACGATCGAGTTTCTCGACGGCTGCGTCTTCGAGTGATGTCTGCGGTGTATTGAAGTATGCGCATGAATACATCATCTTCTGGTCCAGCCAGAGCCGGTAGAAGTCATTGCCGAGATCGTAATGCGCAGAAATATTCTTGCGGCTACCCCCACGGGTGTTCCTGTTCATCGCATGAAGTAACTTTTGCAGGGGCGTGCTCAGCATTGCAAGACCCGAGCCCATCTTCTCGAGAACCTCTCGATTTCGGATCAGCAAACGCAGTAAGTCACTGAGGTCGTTGCAGGCCCAGTGACCGTTGATGAAGGCCTCGCCAGCGCCGATAGGGCCCCCAAATGCGATGTCACTATAGAACTTCGGATTGAGCACGCGAAGCTGCGCGGTCAAGGGGAATTCCTGAGTCAATTGTCCGAACGTGACTTGCTCGCCCCCCTCGCTGACGACAACCTGGCCAACCTGGAGTTTCTCGAGACGCGACAGGACGATTCGTCGTGCGAGCCTGTCGAGCCAGGTCGATTCGGTCGTTGTCCGGGCAGGTTTTTGAGCCTGTATCGAATCGAGCCTCGTACTCATCGGGCAGCGACCTCTTGTTCCTTTTCGGGGTGGGCATAGAACGGACAGCGCTTGACCCAGAGCCGCAGCGCCTCCCAGTAGATTGCGAGAATGATCTTGAATGTTTGCAGCGGGAATCGCACAAGCACTGAGGCCAACGACCTTGCGCTAATCTGCCTGTGGCTCAGGTTCATCGAGGCGCTAAAAATGCGTACGCCATCTTTGGAATTCGCCATGAACACCGACAGCTGGTCCGTTGGTTCGGACAACACCCAGTCGTACTCGACTTCCATGGGCATGAAGGGTGATACATGCATCTTCTTTGTGGGGCGGAACCGCCAGGATGACTCGAGCATCGCGGTTGTTCGGCAGTCCATCACATAGGTATCACGCTCTCCCCAAGGCGTATTGTTGACCTCGGAGACGATGTATTCGACGGTCTTGCCGTCGGTATCGAAGCAGTAGTAGAAGCTGACCGGGTTAAAGCAGTAGCCGAAGTACGACATATTTGTGAGCAAGCGAATCGGGCCGCCAGGCCGTCTGCCGGTTTCCTTCTCGACGAGGTCCCGAACAGCATCGCCAAGGGGCTGATCGCCCGGGCCGAGGTGATCTTCACGCCGAAATCTCGCGAGCGCCGGTCGCGATGTGGACCAGAACCAGCGCCTCTCAAAAAGCGTCTCCAGTTCCTCCAGGTCCAGGTACATCAGGAACAAGCCGGTAGCTGAATTGATGTTTCGCTGGCTTTGAACGGGTATGTCTAACTTGCCCTTCGTAGATGCAGCTTTCCATTGGATAGCCTCTCCTCGAAATGTCCAAGGGCGTTTAGCGCGCTGACAACACCGTCTTCGTGAAAACCATTCCGCCAATAGGCACCACAGAAGAACACTCGGTCCCGATTCACGTCCGCCTGTCGCTGCTGGGCCGCGACTGATTCCCGTGAGTAGACCGGGTGCTCGTACTGCACCGTGCGAATAACCTTGTCAGGATCAATATTCTGATCATTGTTTAGCGTTACCAGGTACTGTTTCTTCGCGTCGAGCCCCTGCAGGATATTCATGTTGTAAGTGACGGCGACATGGCGCGTGGAGTCCTGCGGAATGTGATAGTTCCATGCCGCCCAGGCGCGGCGCCTTTTGGGCATCAGAGAGTCGTCGGTATGCAGGATCGCCTCGTTGGGTTGGAAACGAATGGCGCTGAGCACCTCGCGTTCCGTCGGCGTCGCATCCTCGATCAGCGACAGGGCCTGGTCACTGTGGCAGGCCACGAAGACATAGTCGAAGATTTCTTTGCCGCCGGAGGCAGAGTTCAGTTCGACGCGATCGTCAATCCGGCGCATGGACTGTACCGGGCTGTTGAGTCGGATCTGGTCGCGGTGACCAGCCACGAGCTTGTCAACGTACTGACGTGAACCGCCTTTAATCACGCGCCAGGTCGGGCGGTCGCTGATCTGCAGCAAGCCGTGATTGGCGAAAAACCGAACCAGGAACTTGACGGGCATGTCCAGGACCGAAATCGGTTCCGCCGACCATATCGCTGCGGCCATCGGGATCAAATAGTGATCGACGAATTCGTGGCTGTAGGCGTTTTCGAACAGGTAAGTTCCGAGCGATTCAGTCTCGTCGAGGTGATCGACGCTCGGCAGGGTGGTCTTGTTGAAACGCAGAATGTCGCGAATCATGCGATAGAACGGGGGTCGCACTATGTTCCTGCGTTGTGCGAACAAGGAGTTTAGCGATGAACCGCTGTACTCGACCTTGTCGCTTTCTGCCTGGACGCTGAAACTCATTTCGCTTGGTTGAGACTCTTGTCCTATCTCGTCCAGCAGGCCTATGAAGTTCGGGTATGTGCGGTCATTGAACACGATGAAGCCAGTGTCGACCGCGTGTCGACGGTCGTTTTCAAAGACATCGACAGTGTTGGTGTGACCGCCGACATAGGCGCCGGACTCGAACACCGTAATGTCGTGGTCTTTTCGGAGCTTGTAGGCGGCGACATTTCCGGCGATGCCGGTGCCGATGATCGCAATCTTCACGCGATCACCAGTGCTGCGGTACGCGCAGCAGTTTTGACATGTCGTAGCCAAGCGACTCGACCATTGACTCGAGCCGGCGGTACTCATCGTCGGGAATCGTCGGCGTACGTGCCATGATCCACACGTAGTCTCGCTTCTGACGACCGATGATCGTCATGCTGTAGTCCTCGTTCAGGTAGACGATCCGGTAGTCAGCCTTGATCGGCCACACGAAACGCATTCCCCAGAGGGCGTTCGACTCTTTGTCCATAACCAACGCCTTCGGGTTGTACTCCTTGACCTTCCCGTCAGAGCTGTCCTGTCTGAAAGTGAAGTGCGTTGCGATCGTTCCATCGTCGTTCAGGCTGTAGGTCTCGACTGCGTTGTGCGCTCCTTTCTCAAGGAACGTCGGAATATTGGCAATTACGTACCAAGGCCCCATAAAGCGATCAATATCCACGTGATCTACTGTTTTCATTTCGGGTCCTTTGGCCGCACAACCGCCAAGGACGATTGCAATAAGAGCGAGTAGCGCGAGTTTTAGTTGAGTACACATGTCAGGAAAGCTCGTAGCGGATGATGTGTCCGCCCTTTGCGACTGACTCAAGTGCCAGCCATTCGTCATCGGGCGAGTACCAGAGTGTCAGGTCGACTTCGTAAGCGGTTAGTGTGAAGCGCGTCGCTGCAACCGGCTGCCCACGAACCTCGAGCATTTCGTCGCCGACCTTCTCGACGCGGACGTCCACGTATTCACCCGTCTGAGGATTCAGCAGGCGGGGCTGGTCGAGGAACTCGGGATTCCAGTATGCAAACGTCATCACGCACGCTGGCAACTCGACCGGGTTGCCGCCGCTCTCGACAAGAAACCCTGCGCCGGATTGTTCCCCGGTAATCTCAATACGTTCGCCATTGGCGTTGGTGCTGGCATCAAACTCAACGAGGCAGTTGTCAGTCCAGCGCTCAGCTGCGCTGTGTTCGTATCGGTAAGCGGAAATGAACAGGATCTTGTAATTGAAGCTCGCTTCACTTTGCACCTGTTTCACGCCATCCGTTTCCAGCACTTTGAATTCATGCTGGCCGACTTTCTTATCATTTAGGTAGACGTCGAAGTTCCAGGAGTCGATCTCACCGGTGCTCGATTCGGCGGGAGCAACTGATGCGAATGCCGGGCTGAGCAGTCCGAGTACTAGTATTGCGAGTAGTTTGCGTCTCATGATTCGTCCTCGTTGAGTGCCTTCAGGGCGCGACGGGGGCCCGGAAAAAATGCGTTGGTTCGATGAATGTATTCTGCGTATTTTGGGCGCCTGTCAGCGATTGTGTTCTCGAGCATTGCGACACCTGAGACCTTCAGTAGCAGGAGGCTCATCAGGAGGGGCGAAGCGATGCTCCACCAGCCACCGGATGCGACAGCGAACAGGTAGAAAGACCACCACATACAAAACTCGCCGAAGTAGTTCGGATGGCGTGTGTATCTCCACAGTCCCGTATCGAGAACTCGTCCGCGGCTATCGTCACGAGACTTGAATCGTGCGAGTTGGTAGTCACCAACAGCCTCAAAGATGAATCCCACAAGCCACAGCGAGGCGGCGACAAGGTCGATCGCGGTAAGGGCGGAGTCAGAAGAAATGGCGGGCAGCAGCGGCAACGCAACCAGCCAGGCAAGCACGCCCTGCAGGCCAAAGACGATATACAGGCTCTTGAACGTGAAGCCGGGCTCGTTTTTCGCGCGAATTGACTGGTAGCGATAATCCTCTGGCTCGCCCCAGTTTCGTGCGGTGATATAGATCGACAAACGCAGTGACCAGATTACAACCAGCGCCAATACCAGTTGGCCTTTCACCGAAAGTGGTTGCGCTTCGAGTGCGAAAACTATGGCAGCGATCAGGAAAAACAGTGACCACAGGCTATCAACGAAGCTGACATCTTTCTTGATGATGCTGAACAGCCAGCTGACGACACCAACAGCGAGAATGACAAACAGCGCGACGAAATAGGGATGCTGAGTCATCGACTGGTTTCCACTATCCACTTACGCCGCGGGCCGGGCATGCCGTCGAGGATCTCGGACAGCCACATCAGCACCGGCATTATGACCGCCCAACCGATTGCGAGGGCCACCAGCGCGGCGAACTGATTGACGAGGACGATGCCGCCGAGGGCCTGGCCCGCAATGTACGACGCGGGACCGCCATATAACCCGAGCAGCGCAGCGAGTTTTGTTTTGCCACGCAGCCAGCGCATCGAGACGTTCAGGGTCGTCGCGAACAACATCCACATGGTGATGATCCAATACGGGGCGAGGTAGTCGCTGAACAGGCCGGCCTTGTACGTAACCCAACCAGTGGCGACGAGAATACTGTCGAAGCTCGCACCGATGATGCCACATATGAGAACTAGCAAGAGCTCGTCAAACGGTTTGCGGGCTGCGCGCAGGTGCAAGAATAACGCGACCAGGGCAGCCATTGGCCCCAGCCAGGGCATCTCCTGGGCGCCACCAATCACGGACGACAGCCAGGCGATTTCGAATACTGCAAAGTTGACGAGCAACAACATCTCAGCGGCCCGCCTTTCGGAACAGATAGTGACCGACGTACCACTCCTGGCCTTCGTCGTAGTCAAATAACTCGGAACACGCCATGAAGAACATTCTCCAGCGTTGCCACCACAGCGATGCATTGGCCTCGCCATAACAGTCGGCAAGAATGGGCATGATCGCGTCTTCATTCATGTCCATGTTGTCCAGCCATGCATCACACGTTCTGGCATAGTGCTGGCCGTTCCAGTGCCAGCGACCAACTATGCTCAGGTTGTCGGCGAAGCGCAGCGGCAAATCGGCGCTCGGCATGATTCCACCACTAAAAAAGTGTCGGCTCATCCAGTCGCTCGGTCCCTTGTCGATGTACTCGTACGGTGTCGTGCGATGACAAAATATGTGCATGAAGAAGTGACCATCGGGTAACAACCAATCATCGATGCGTCGAAAGAGCTCGCCGTAGTTGCGCATGTGTTCGAACATCTCGATCGAGACGACCCGATCGAAGCGCTTGTCGGTCGAAAAATCATTCATGTCACAGACGATAACGTCGATGTTCCGGATCGCACGACTCGCAGCCTGCTCGAGTATGAAGTCGCGTTGTGAAGACGAATTGGAAACCGACACAACAGATGCGTTGGGGAAGTGCTCCGCTATCCAGAGAGACAACGACCCCCAGCCACAGCCGAGGTCCAGCACCGTCATGCCATCTTCTATACCGGCCCGTTTCACGGTTAGTTCGAGTGCGGCTGCTTCGGCTTCCGACAGGTTGCCTACGTGGTTCGGCCAGTAGCAGCAGCTGTACTTGAGATGATCTCCCATGACATGAGAGAAGAAATCAGCAGGTACTTCGTAGTGCTGCTCGTTCGCGAGATCGGGCAATAGTGCGATCGGCGACTCATTCATCATGGTGACAAATCGATTCGATGTGTTCGCGGCATGCTCGACGTCACCAGAGTGAATTTCCTGGCGCTTCGATTCCAGCAGTCTCCGGATACCGGCTCGTATGATGGTATCGGGTACGAGGCCTGATTCGGTCCAGCTGACTGCTCTTGATGTAATGGCGCTCATGGCTGCCTCCAAAATCATTTGAAGGGCAATATACGGGCCGCATATTGGGTGAACAATGGCCTGGAAGGCGCTGTTACATTCGCTTACAAACTGACTTAAATTAGTTAACTATCATTACGCTATTGTTGACTTTGGGCTTTCCCGCAATGCAACCCGTACTGCTCTGGTTTCGAAGAAATTTGCGTCTGTCGGACAATGCTGCGCTGATCGCAGCGGCAGAATCCGGCCGTCCGGTCATCCCGGTGTATGTCGTCGATGAACAGGATCTCGGTGGTGCGAGCCGATGGTGGCTGCATCACAGCCTCCTCAGCCTCGATCAGGACTTGCGCGGCCTGGGTTCGTCACTGCTGCTCCGCTCGGGTTCGCCGGACAGCGTGTTGGCGGAACTCTCGGAGGAGGTCGGGGCAGCAGCGCTTTACTACACGCGTCGGTTCGAGCCGGTTAGTCGACGTCAGGAGGTCGAAGTGGGCGCGGCGCTTGGAGACACAGTCGCTGTCCACGTCTTCGACGACAGCTTGCTGCACAATCCGGAAACCGTCATGACGAAGGGCGACCAGCCTTATCGCGTGTTCACGCCGTTCTGGAAAACCGCCAGCAAGTTTGGTGACCCGCCGACCCCGCGACCTGTTCCGGCATTCGTCAAATTTTCTGGTCAGGAAAGCACGTCGCTGCATCTGTCCGAACTGAGCCTTCTGCCGTCCAGGCCGGCATGGGATGGTGGTCTCCGCGCAGCCTGGGTCCCCGGGGAATCGGCGGGGTTGGATCGTATCGATGAGTTTGCGTCGACGCTGCGAAACTACGATCAACATCGCGACAGGCCGGACATGGACGCAACATCTCGATTGTCGCCACATCTGCATTTTGGTGAAGTAAGCGTTCGCCAGGTCTGGCATTCGATTCGTCAGACAGAGATGCACATCGGATCTGCAACTGCGTCGGCATCCTTTCTGCGGCAGCTGTACTGGCGCGATTTCAGCACGTATCTGCTATTTCACTTTCCCACGATGCCAGATAAACCCCTGCGCCCCGAGTTCGAGGGCTTTCCGTGGTCGGACAATGAATCGCAGCTGCGCGCATGGCAGCGCGGCATGACGGGTTATCCGATCGTTGATGCCGGCATGCGACAGCTGTGGCAGACCGGCTGGATGCACAATCGCGTGCGCATGGTTGTGGCGTCATTCCTGGTCAAGGACCTTCTTATTCCCTGGCAAGCGGGTGCCGCGTGGTTCTTCGACACACTCGTGGATGCGGATCTTGCCAATAATTCGGCGAGTTGGCAGTGGGTTGCGGGATGCGGTTCGGATGCGGCCCCGTATTTTCGGATCTTCAATCCGACTCTGCAGGGCAAGAAGTTTGACCCACATGGTCGCTACGTGCGCCAGTGGATCCCGGAACTGACCGAATCAGCGAAGTCCGAGTACCCGAAGCCGATCGTTGATCACGATGTTGCGCGGCGGCGAGCGCTCGAAGCCTATCAGTCGATAAGGGGTAAGCGAACCTCAAAACTTGCACCATGATCCCCGGTATCGAGCAGCGTCAGCGAACCACCATGTGCGTTGGCGACGAGGGTTGCGAGGTACAGCCCGAGGCCGGTCCCGCCGGATTCGCGTGCCCGCGACGGATCGCTACGATAGAACGGCTCGCCGATATGTTCAGCCTGGTCTTGTGACAGGCCGGGGCCGTGATCCGTCACGGTCATTGCCAGCTCGTGGTCTGACGTTGAGATCGCTAGTTCCACCTGGCCGTCCTCCGGCTTTGAATATCGCAACGCATTGCCGATCAGGTTCTTCAGGAGCAACGTAATCCGTGCTTCGTCAATAGACACCGTGACGGGCTCGTCGGGTACCGTGACACTGATCCGTCCCAACTCTCGCGAGAAGAAGTCTCCCAGTAACTCATTGACCAGATCGCCGATGACTACCGAGGTTCTGGATAGCTGGGCGTGACGGCTGTTCAATCGTTCGGCCTCCAGGAGCGAGACAACAATCTTCTCCATCTCGATGATTTCTGCCTTCAGGCTCTCGACGTTCTCCTCATCGTCGAAGAACTCGAGTCCGAGCCGCATCCTCGATAGTGGCGTGCGCAGCTCGTGGCTGATTCCGAGTAACAGCGCCCGTTTCGCATCGAGCATGTTTTCCACATCACCCGCCATGCGGTTGATGTCAGTTGCGAGATCACCCAGCTGGTCGCTGCGTATGTTTGAGATACGGAAATCAAAGTGGCCCTGGCCGATGTGTTCAGCGCCTGCCCGGATCGCCCGGATCGGGCGAAACAGCCACGTGACGGCTGCATAGGCAACCAGCAGAAAAAACAGGCCCAGGCCCAGGACAAGCGGGACCAACGCCGGACCATCAGACGCGTCCGAAATTTTCGGCGTGGAGACGACGATGTCATAGCCACCTTGTCGAATGCGCAGGAAGTCATGGTTGTCCAGGTCGGCGAATTCGACACCTGCAAGTTCGTCAGCCCACGCGTCCGATTCTTTGCTGAACCGGGGGCTGGACGCGAAACTCAGCTGATCGAGTTGCGGAAATGCCGGGTCGGATGCCCAATCGATGTCAGGGCCGAGAATTCGAATGTCGACCGGGACCTCTTGCGTAATGGCTATCGCACGGTCGATGCGTGGCGGAACGCCGATGTCTTCACGCACGTAGCTCACGTGCAGGGAGAGGTGCCCGCTGATCAGTCCACGTATCTGGTCGCTGTTGTAGAAGCGTTGAACAGCCTTGAACGTGCCGAAAACGAACAGGCTGCCCAGTACGATGAATATGATCAGAAGGCGGAAAGACAGGGAGCGCGAAAGTCGATTACGCATCAGCTCGAGGCACACCGACAAATGAGTAGCCGCGGCCCCAGATTGTCTGGATAAAGCGAGGCGGCTTGATTGTGTCGCCGAGCTTCTGGCGCAAGCGGCTGATCATGATGTCGACGGACCTCGTCAGGATCGCCGCGTCTATCCCTCGTAGTTCGCTGAGAATATCGTCGCGTGACAGCTTGCGCCCGTGCCGGCGGGCGAGAATCAAGAGAAGTTCGAATTCCATCGACGTCAACTCGACAGGCTCATCGTCAACGCGCACGGACCTTGTTTCAGTATCGATTGCCAGCCCGTCAAAGATCAGCACCCCAGCTGTCGGGCCGGTAACTTCCGACCTGCGCAACGTCGCCTGGACACGAGCAACCAGCTCGCGTGGTTCAAATGGCTTGCCGATGTAGTCGTCGGCACCCAGTTCGAGACCCGAAACGCGATCAATCACATCGCCTCGGGCGGTGAGCATGATGATCGGGATATTGCTGGTCTTGCGAACTTCACGACAGATCTCGAAGCCGTCTTTGCCCGGCAGCATGACGTCCAACAGAAGGAGATCGGGACCTTCCCGACTCAGCTTCTTGAAACCTTCATCCGCGTCATACGCGCACACGAGGTTGATGCCGAAGCGTTTGAAATACGCCTGCATGAGATCGGAGTGTTTCCGGTCGTCATCGATGAGGAGGACCTTTGTCATGGCGTAATCATAACGCGTGTTTCGCTGGTAGTCGCGGCTCACAGCACGTCGATACATTTGGAAACAATCCGTTACACAAACGGGCAGATATCCTTCACCCCGATCTCTAGGATGCATTCTCGAACATGACCTTCCCAATTCTTGTACCGGAGAACGAAATGAAAAAACAAGCTTATGTGGCGACAGTGCTGTCAGCTGCAGTCTTCCTTGCCGCCTGCGAAGGCGATGACGGCCTGAACGGAATGAACGGCATGGATGGTGCCGACGGCGCTGATGGCATCAATTCGCTGGTGGCGACACGCGAAATCCCGAAGGGTGATGCAGTTTGCCTCGGTGGCGGCCTGGCCCTGGATAGCGGCCTTGACACCAACCGCAACGACGTACTCGACGCAAGCGAAGTAACCGCAACGGAGCTCCTCGAATGCGAGGCAACGCCGACGCTGCGTGCATTGCACGCCTCCCCGGACGCACCGGCTGTCAACATCTGGGTTAACGGCGCAGCCGCCCTGACCGGTGTGGACTACGCGCAGGGTTCTGGCTTCGTGCCCGTCGTGGAAGACAACAATGTCCAGGTTGAAGCGATCATTCCGAGTGGCAATGCCGTTGTTATCGATGCGGATCTCCCGACCCTCGACTACAACACTGAAACCACGGTCATCGCTGTTGACGACGTCGCCGGCCCCGTGCGCCCGCTCGTTATCACGAACGACTCGGACAGCCGTATTACCGATGGCTATTTCCGCGCACAGGTCGTACACGCCGCGCAAGGCGCACCCGAGGTTGATGTTTTCGTAACCGCTTTCGGTGCTGATCTGGGTGCTTCCGCACCGATCAATGGCGCTGGCACCGCTGTCTTTTTCGAAGACTACACGGGTCAGCTCGAAGTACCCGCTGGCGACTACCAGATTCGCATTACACCGGATGACACGCCGGGAACGGTGGTCTACGACTCAGGTGAGATCTCACTGACAGCCGGTGCTGACCTGATGATCGTCGCCGTCGACAACACGGGTCCGGGTGCCGCGCTCGTCCAGCTCGTTGTTCTCGACGGAACGGCTGCATCGATGCTGTACGACACCAATACGCCGGCATCGGTCGTGGCTGTACACCTCTCTCCGGATGCACCGGCCGTTGACATCCTCGCTGATGACAACAGTACTGGAGCGGTTGAAGCTATTGCCCTGGTCGAGGACGTCTCTTTTACGGAGTTCTGCGACATCAACAGCGTACCGGCTCCGGGTGACTACACGGTTAACGTTGCGCTGAACTCGGATAACAATGTCATCGCAACGTCGTTCCCGCTGAATGTCATGCAGGGCGATGAGGTTACTGCCATTGTGTCCGGGTTTGCGACTGCTGGTTTGACCCCGGCAATTACGCCGATCGCACTGCCTGGTAACACTCGCAGCGTGATCACCGAGACGAAGCTGCGTATTACGCATGCCTCGCCAAGCACCGGAAACGTGGATCTTTACCTTGTCGCTGACGGCACGGATATCAACACGGTTGACCCGACGTTTGCGGACGTACCGTTTGGTGCTGACACGACGCAACTCTCAATCGCGGCCGGCGACTACGATGCCTACGTTACGGGTGCTGGCAGCAAAACAGCAGCCATTTCCCTGACCGAACTCGCCTTCACAGGTGGAGAGGTGCTTGATGTGATCGCCCGTGATCCACAGGGTGCGGAGACACTTCCGCAGGCTGTCGTCATTGACTACTCGGCTGTGCCTGTTTGCCCGAGTCCGTAGTCTGGCGCAGCGACTAATTTCCCCGCGCATTGATGCGCATCCCCAAATTATCCCCGCCTCGTGCGGGGATTTTTTTGTCCAGCGACTATACTTCCAGAATAATGCAGATTCCGCTTTTTCCGCTGAACACCGTGCTCTTCCCGGGCGGCCCGTTGCCGCTGCGGGTTTTCGAGTCCCGTTATCTCGATATGATCAGCCGCTGCATGAAGGAGGACGCGCCGTTCGGTGTCCTGCTCATTCGTGACGGCCGTGAAGCCGGCCCGGCGACAACCCATAACGTTGGGACGCTGGCCCGTGTGACAGACTGGTACCAGGGCAGCGATGGCCTTCTGGGCATCACCGCCATCGGCGGAGAGCGCTTCCAATTGTCCTCGGTCGAGCGGCAAAACGATGGGCTCAACGTGGGCGAGGTCGAATTGTTGCCGGCCGTTCAGTCAATGGCACTGCCGGATGAGCACCAGTCCCTGCGACCTATTCTCGAGAGCGTACTGAATGACCTCGGCCGTCTATACGAAGGCCTGGAGCGCCGCTACGATGATGCCGCATGGGTGGCCTGGCGCTTTGTCGAAATCCTGCCAATCGAACTGGAAGAAAAGCAGGCAGTACTCGAAAACGACGATATTCCGGCCTGTCTCCGGCTCATAGAGGAGGTGTTGCGCCACTAGAGCATCGCGAAAACCCGGCCCGCGGCGGCGATGGTCTCGTCGAGATCATCGTCGCTATGCGCAGCTGAGACGAAGCCGGCTTCGAACGCGGACGGTGCCAGGTAGATGCCTTCTTCCAGCATACCGTGGAAGAACTTGGTGAATCGCTCGACATCAGCCGCCGCGACCTGCGCGTAGGACCGCACGGGTCCGGCATCGGTAAACACCATGCCGAACATGCCGCCTTCGGCCTCGACCGATACCGACACTCCCGCATCTGCCGCCGCAGCGGCGAGGCCGTCAACCAGTTTCCGAGTCTTGGCCGTGAGTGACACCCAGAAATCATCGTTGTCGATCAGCTCGAGCGTCTTGAGGCCCGCGGCCATGGCGACCGGGTTACCGGACAATGTGCCTGCCTGGTAGACCGGGCCATCGGGCGCGATGCTGGCCATTATGTCGGCGCGGCCGCAGTACGCTGCCGCAGGCATGCCACCGCCAATGACCTTGCCTAGCGTCGTAATGTCGGGCTCGATGCCATAAATCGACTGGGCGCAACCTCGCGCAACGCGGAAGCCAGTCATGACCTCGTCGAAAATCAGCAGGGCGCCGGCTTTGCTGCATTCCTCGCGTAGCGCCTCGTGGAAGCCCGCGACCGGCGGCACCATATTCATGTTGCCGGCGATCGGTTCGACGATGACGCAGGCGACCTGGTCGCCGAATTCAGCGAAAGCGGCTTTTACCCCATCGATATCGTTGTAGGAGAGCGTCATCGTGTGCTCGGCGAGTCCCGCCGGAACACCCGGTGAACTCGGGACGCCGAGCGTCAGCGCGCCGGAGCCCGCCTTGATAAGCAGGGAGTCCGAGTGGCCGTGGTAGCAGCCTTCGAATTTGATGATCTTGTCACGACCTGTGTGCCCGCGCGCAAGACGTATCGCGCTCATCGTTGCCTCGGTACCGGAGCTGACCATCCGGACTTTATCGACCGAAGGCAGCATCGAGCAGATCTTCTCGGCGATTCTCGTCTCGAGCACGCACGGGGCGCCGAAGCTGAGCCCGCTTTGCGCGGTTGTGACGACAGTGTCGATCACGTCCGGGTGCGCGTGGCCGAGGATCATGGGCCCCCATGAGCCAACGTAGTCGATGTATTCCTTGCCGCCTTCGGCCTGAAAGCGGCTACCCCTGGCGCTCTTGAAGAAGACAGGTTCGCCGCCAACACTGGCGAAAGCGCGTACCGGGGAATTCACGCCGCCGGCGATCACCTGCTGCGCGTCGGTAAAAAGACTCATGGTAATTCTCCTGAAGAGGAGCGGATGCTACCGGAGTCCCGCAGGCTCACTCAACTGTTGAATACCGAAACCCCGGTCTTCGAGCAGGGCAGGGACACCCTTATCACCGACCAGGTGCAGCGCGCCCACGACGACGAGGTAGTCGCGGTCGTCCCCGAGCCAGCCGGCGATCGTTTCCGCCCATCGGCGGTTTCGATCGGTTATCAGGACAGCATTGAGTTCCGCCTGGTCTTCTATAGTACTAAGGAGGCTGCCTTCCAGCGTGGCTGTGTCGCCGTTGTGCCAGGCATCAATGATCGCATCGATGGACTCGCCTAATGTCGCTCCCTCGGCGAGCGCCTGGATGAGCATTTCGCGTTGTGCTTCGAGCGGCAGGCCATCCAGGAACGACAGTTGTTCGTCCACCGTCTCGAGTCCTTCTATCGGTTTGTTGTCACTAACTGCGCGCGAGGTCATGGTCATTTCGACGCCGAGCATCGGGTTGAAACCGATCCGGTACAACAACATGATCTCGACCGTCATGGCCGCGAGCCACGGTTCACTTTGTGCAAGCATGTCGAGTGGAATATCGACGGCCGCTGCGGCCTCTTCGGCCTGCGCATAGGCCTCGTCGCCCATGAGGTCGCGCAGAGTCGTTCCATCGGTCATGACGCCGGCACGGGTGAATGCCATCTGGGTATGCGCTGGATCCATGTCATCCATGTCCAGCTCCATGACGATCACGTCCGCGTCATCGTAGGCCGAATCCATGCTGCTCGGCAGCGGATGATCCTGCTCGCGCAGCAGGTGTATGGAGCCAAGCAAGTATATGGAATTGGATTCGCCCCTGACCTGCCACAGCGTGACGGGATGAGCCGTGTCGTCAGCCCGTGCCACCGCCGCGCTGGCGCACAGCAACGCCGCACAAACAATGCGAACAACTAGTCGACCCACAGAAGCTCGCTGCCGACACTGCCATCGGCATTCAGTGTCAGGCGCCGATAGGCTGGCGGTTTGTCGTCGACCGCAAAATCATCGCTACCGGGTTTGAATTGTGCGCACGTCGAAGGCGTTGCCAGGATGCGTATGCCTTCGTACTCGTCGTCGTAGTCCTGATGGACGTGTCCGAACGCAACAGCGCGAATACGCCCCAGAGCGCGCAGACGCTCGAGGACTTCATCGCCATTCCTGAGCCCAACCGAGTCCAGCCACCTGCTGCCCATCGGGACGGGTGGGTGATGCAGGCAGACCAGTACGTGCTTCGCGGGACTGCGAACGACGATGTCGGACAGGCGATCGAGCTCCTCCGATGCTATCGCGCCACCGGCATCGTCCTCGATGCAGCTGTCGAGGCCAACCAGCAGCCAGTCACCAATTTCTTCGTACGCGCAGTAGGAAAATGGCGGCCTGCAACAGACAGGGCGCATGAAGTCCCGGATATCGTGATTGCCGGGAATACAATGGATGCGCAGCTTGAGCGGCAGCAGCAGGTCCCGGAAGCGGTCGTACGCTTCCGCCGAGTCGTCCTGGATCAGGTCGCCCGTGACGATGACGCGATGTGCGCGCCAATCTGCTGCGGTGTAGTGGGCGAGTACCTTTTGAAGCGAAGCCTGCGTGTTGGTGCCACGCAGGCTGCCATCCGGGTCGGCGAACAAATGCGGGTCAGTCAGGTGCAGGACCCGAATACAATCGTCGTTACCTTCCACGGTCGCTTGAATACGCGCTGTTCCCGAGTCTAGTTCTTAATAACGGTATTGTTCAGGCTTGTACGGGCCGTCTTTATCGACACCGATGTACTTGGCCTGTTCATCCGACAACTCAGTGAGATTGGCACCAATACGATCGAGGTGCAAGCGAGCTACCTTCTCGTCGAGGTGCTTCGGCAGTACGTAGACTTTCTTCTCGTAATTCTCACCGTTATGCCACAGCTCGATCTGGGCCAGCACCTGGTTGGTGAACGAGTTGGACATCACGAAGCTGGGGTGGCCCGTGGCGCAGCCGAGGTTCACGAGGCGGCCTTCGGCCAGCAGGATGATGCGCTTGCCGTCCGGGAAGATGATGTGATCGACCTGTGGCTTGATGTTCTCCCACTCGTACTTTTTGAGGTAGGCGACATCGATTTCGTTGTCGAAGTGACCGATGTTGCAGACGATGGCCTGATCGCGCATGCGGTCCATCTGCGGACCTGAGACAACGTGGTAGTTGCCGGTGGCCGTTACAACGATGTCGGCCTGGTCGCAGACGTCGTCGAAGTTAACGACGCGATAGCCTTCCATCGCTGCCTGCAGGGCGCAGATCGGATCGATTTCGGTGACCCATACTGTGGCGCCGAGGCCCTTGAGCGACTGTGCACAGCCCTTGCCGACGTCGCCGTAACCGCAGACGATGGCGACCTTGCCGGCAATCATTACGTCGGTGGCACGCTTGATGCCGTCGACGAGTGATTCGCGGCAACCATAAAGATTGTCGAATTTCGATTTCGTGACCGAGTCATTGACGTTGAACGCCGGGCACAGCAGCGAGCCGTCTGCCATCATGTCGTACAGGCGCTTCACGCCGGTCGTCGTTTCTTCCGAGAGGCCTTTGACGCCTTCCATGATCTCGGGGTACTTGTCGTGCAGGACCAGCGTCAGGTCGCCGCCATCGTCCAGGATCATGTTAGGCTGCCAGCCGTCGGGGCCGTTGATCGTCTGCTCGACACACCACCAGTATTCTTCTTCGGTCTCGCCTTTCCAGGCGAATACCGGAACGCCGGCTGCCGCGATGGCCGCTGCGGCGTGATCCTGCGTCGAGAAAATATTGCACGACGACCAGCGAATGTCGGCACCGAGCTCCTTCAGCGTCTCGATCAGCACGGCCGTCTGGATGGTCATGTGCAGGCAGCCGGTCAGGCGCACGCCGTCCAGTGGCTTCTGGCCTTTGTATTCTTCGCGCAGCGCCATGAGGCCGGGCATTTCCGTCTCGGCAATCGCAATTTCCTTGCGGCCCCAGTCGGCGAGCGAAATGTCGGCGACCTTGTAGTCGTTTTGCTGAAGGGCAACAGGTTCGCTGCTCATAATACTTCTCCTGGATAAATTTTGTTGTTAGGCCGCTGCGTCTTTCGAGCGCGTCGGCCTTATCAGTACGTTCCCAGCTCAGGTCGATATCTTCCCGGCCGAAGTGTCCGTAGGCGGCCGTCTGCTGGTAGATCGGCCTGATCAGGTCGAGCATTTTCAGGATGCCGTAAGGCGTCAGATCGAAATGTTCGCGAATCAGTTCCGTCATACTGGGTATCGGAAGTCTTCCCGGTGCCGAAGGTTTGGACACTGAATCGACGTCGGTTCGGCAACACCGATGGCGTAGGAGACCTGGATTTCGCAACGGTCGGCGAGGCCGGCAGCCACGATGTTCTTCGCGACATAGCGACGGCATAGGCAGCCGAGCGATCGACTTTCGACGGGTCCTTGCCCGAGAACGCACCGCCACCGTGGCGTGCCGAGCCGCCGTAAGTGTCGACGATGATCTTGCGGCCGGTCAGTCCGCAGTCACCCATGGGACCACCGATTTCGAAGCGACCGGTCGGGTTGATGTGGTACTGCGTCTTCTCGCTGAGCAGCTCGGCCGGCAATGATCGGCTTGATGATCTCTTCCATCACGCCTTCGCGCAGATCTTCCATGCGAAATGTCCGGGTCGTGCTGCGACGACAGGACGATCGCATCGATGGCAACTGGCTTGTTGTCTTCGTAGACGAACGTGACCTGGCTCTTGGCGTCCGGGCGCAGGTACGGCAGCGTGCCGTTCTTGCGGACTTTCGCCTGCTGCTTTGCACGAGCCGGTGCGGAGTACGTGATCGGTGCCGGCATCAGAACGTTCGGTCTCGTTCGTCGCATAGCCGAACATCAGGCCCTGATCGCCCGCGCCCTGCTTCTTCGGCGGATTCGCGGTCGACGCCCTGCGCGATGTCTGCGCGATTGCTTGCCGATCGCGTTCAGGACCGAGCAGGACGCGCCGTCAAAGCCTTTATCTGCGGAACGTCGTAGCCGATGTCGAGCACCGTGCTCGCGCACGATGTCTTCGATATCGACCCAGGCGGAGGTCGTGATTTCGCCGGCGACGATTGACCATCGCCGGTCTTGACCATGGTCTCGACGGCCACGCGTGCTCTTGGGGTCCTCGGCAATAATCGCGTCGAGAATTGCGTCCGAGATCTGGTCGGAAATCTTGTCCGGATGTCCTTCGGAGACCGATTCCGAGGTGAACAGAAATGCATCAGTCATGATTCTGGGTCATTCCATTGGAAGGGGTGCGCATTGTACCCTTGATGCGGCCCTCTATAACAGGGAAAATGCGCGCCTCGCGCAAGCGAACTTCTCCTCACAAAAGTGGCGCCCAGGCCAAAGACAGGTCCAATGTCACAACAAGCTACAACCGCTGGCCAGCCCGCCCGGCGCGATCTCGCGAATGCGATTCGAGCCCTGAGTATGGATGCCGTACAGGCAGCGAATTCCGGTCATCCGGGCGCACCGATGGGCATGGCGGATATCGCCGAGGTCCTCTGGAATGATTACTGAAACATAATCCGGCGAATCCCGCAGTGGGCCGATCGAGATCGATTTGTGTTGTCGAATGGCCACGGATCGATGCTGCTGTACAGCCTGTTGCACCTGACTGGCTACGAGGATTTCCCGATTGAGCAGCTGAAAAACTTCCGCCAGATTCGGCTACAGGACGGCCGGTCACCCTGAGTACGAGGCCGGCGGGCCGATCGAGACGACGACGGGACCGCTCGGGTCAGGGCATCAGCAATGCCGTCGGTATGGCGATGGCGAGAAGATGCTCGCTGCCGAGTTCAATCGCCCGGGACACGACGTCGTTGATCACAAAACCTGGGTGTTCCTCGGTGATGGTTGCCTCATGGAAGGCATTTCGCACGAGGCCTGCTCACTGGCTGGCACGCTCAAACTCGGCAAGCTGATCTGCCTCTACGACGACAACAACATCTCGATCGACGGCGAAGTCGACGCCTGGTTCACGGACGACACCGCGAAACGCTTCGACGCGTACGGCTGGCAGGTAATCGACAACGTCGACGGCCACGATGCCGCGGCCATTGCTGCCGCCATCGAACAGGCTGTCGCCGATACGGATCGTCCCACGATGATCTGCTGCAAGACGATTATCGGTTTCGGCGCCCCGAACAAGCAGGGCACCGCATCCACGCACGGCGCCCCGCTGGGCGACGACGAAATCGCTGCTGCCCGCAAAGAGCTTGGCTGGAAATCTGCGCCTTTCGAGATTCCTGCTGATATCGCTGCGGCCTGGGATGGTCGTGAAAGTGGTGCAGCGCGCGAGGCGACCTGGAGCGAGGCTTTCGGCGCGTACAACGCCGAGCACCCGGAACTCGCTAGAGAATTCGCGCGCCGCATGGCCGGCAAGCTGCCCCATGGCTGGTGCAAGCACGCGGATGCGTCCATCGCAGAAATCGACGCCGAGGGTGCCAAGATGGCGACACGCCAGGCATCGCTGCGAGCGCTGAACGCATTCGCGCCGTTCCTGCCCGAGATGGCGGGCGGTTCTGCTGACCTGACGGGCTCAAACCTGACCAAGCACGATGCCTCAACACCGATTTCCGGTGACGACGCCAAGGGCAATTACGTTTGGTTCGGTGTTCGTGAATTCGGCATGACGGCGATCTGCAGTGGCCTGCGCCTGCACGGCGGCTTCATTCCGTACTCGGGCACGTTCCTGACGTTCTCCGACTACTCGCGCAATGCGCTGCGCATGGCAGCTCTAATGAAACTGCAGAACATCCTCGTTTACACTCATGACTCGATCGGTCTTGGTGAGGATGGCCCGACGCACCAGCCGGTCGAGCACACTGCATCGCTGCGTTTGATGCCAAACATGAGTGTCTGGCGCCCGTGCGATACTGTCGAAACAGCAGTCGCATGGAAATACGCACTTGGGAATGAGACCGGGCCGACGAGTCTCATCCTCACTCGCCAGGGTTTGCCACATCAGCAGCGCACATCGAAGCAGATCGCGGATATCGCGCGTGGCGGATACGTATTGAAGGATACTGATGGAATGCCCGATATTCTGCTTCTCGCGACGGGATCAGAGGTTGAGCTGGCTATGTCTGCGGCCGACGCGCTGGCGGCGGATGGTGTCAAAGCACGTGTTGTTTCGATGCCGAGCACGGATGCGTTCGATGCGCAGGATGCGGATTACCGCGAGTCGGTACTGCCGACGGCTGTCACCGCGCGCGTTGCCATCGAAGCCGGAGTCACCGAGGGCTGGTGGCGCCACGTTGGCACGCAAGGGCGTGTAATTGGCCTCGACCGATTCGGCGAGTCGGCGCCCGCGAATGAACTATTTGAACATTTCGGCTTCACGACCGACAACGTTGTTGCGGTCGCGAAAGACGTACTGAATTGATAACTGGAGAAAAACAACATGGCAATTAAGATTGGTATCAACGGCTACGGCCGCATCGGGCGGAATATCGTTCGCGCTATCCACGAATACAACCGGACGAGCGAGTTCGATGTGGTGGCGTTGAATGATCTCGGCGATGCTGAGACGAACGCTCACCTGACGCGTTACGACACAGCCCATGGCAAGTTCGACGGCACGGTCGAGGTCGACGGCGGCGATATCATCGTCAATGGTGACCGTATCAAGGTCTTTGCAGAACGCGATCCTGCCAAGATGCCGTGGGGCGAGCTCGGTGTTGACGTTGTATTCGAGTGCACAGGCCTGTTCCGTACGGCGGAAACAGCCGGCAAACACATCGCAGGCGGCGCAAAGAAAGTTGTGATTTCGGCTCCGGGTGGCGCAGACATCGACGGCACGTTCGTCTTTGGCGTTAACCACGGCGATATCACGGCAGACCACAACATCATCTCGAACGCGTCGTGCACAACCAACTGCCTGGCACCGCTGGCCAAGGTAATTCACGATGCTATTGGCATTGAGCACGGCATCATGACGACGATCCACGCCTACACGAACGACCAGGTCCTGACCGACGTTTTCCACAAGGACCTACGCCGCGCGCGTTCAGGCACGATGTCGCAGATTCCGACAAGCACAGGTGCAGCCAAAGCAGTCGGCCTGGTCCTGCCGGAACTCAACGGCAAGCTGGACGGCTTCTCGATGCGTGTTCCGACGATCAACGTCTCGGCAGTCGACCTGACGTTTGTTGCATCACGTGCAACCAGCATTGAAGAGGTCAACTCGGTCGTCAAAGCGGCGAGCGAAGGCGCGTTGAAAGGCATCCTGGCTTACACCGAGGAGCCGCTTGTATCCATCGACTTCAATCACGACCCGGCATCATCGACGCTCGATGCCGGCCTGACAAAAGTCATCGACGGCACGCTTGTCAAGGTCCTGTCGTGGTACGACAACGAGTGGGGCTTCTCGAACCGCATGCTCGACACGACTGTCGCGCTGATGAATGCGAAGTAAGAGTCGAAGTAAGCGGGAAACAAGGAAATAGCATGGCCGTCATCAAGATGTCCGACATCGAATTGTCGGGCAAGCGCGTTCTTATTCGTGAAGACCTGAACGTCCCTGTCGCGGACGGGGTGGTGACGAGCGATGCTCGCATCCGGGCCGCCTTGCCTACGATCAGGGCGGCGCTGGATGCGAATGCCGCAGTCATGCTGGTGTCCCATCTCGGTCGACCGACCGAGGGACAGCCTGAAGACGAATTCTCTCTGCAGCCGGTCGCGGATCACCTCGGCAAACTGCTGGAGCGCGAGGTGCCGTTGATCAAAGACTGGATCGACGGCGTGGATGTCGAGCCGGGCAACGTTGTCCTGCTCGAAAACGTCCGCTTTCTTGTGGGCGAAAAGAAATGCGATGAGACGCTGTCGAAGAAAATGGCAGCACTGTGCGACGTGTTCGTCATGGATGCGTTCGGAACGGCACATCGTGCGCAGGCCAGCACCTACGGCGTTGGTGAACACGCCCCTATTGCCTGCGCAGGTCCATTGCTGGTAACGGAGCTCGATGCGCTGGCGCAAGCTCTCGACAATCCGGCGCTTCCGTTCGTCGCCATTGTCGGTGGCTCGAAAGTCTCGACCAAGCTGACGGTGCTCGACGCACTCGCGGACAAAGTCGATACATTGATCGTCGGCGGTGGTATCGCGAATACGTTCATAGCGGCGGAAGGCCACGAAGTCGGCAAGTCGCTGTACGAAGCTGACATGCTCGACACGGCGCGCGAACTTGCCGCCAACAAGGACGATCGTGCAGAGATCCCCGTGCCCACCGACGTCGTATGCGCTGATGAATTCTCAGCCGATGCGGTCGCGACGATCAAAGGTGTCGAGGCGGTCTCGGCGAACGAGATGATTCTCGATATTGGTCCTGAGACGGCCATCCGCTTCGCTGAGATCCTCAAGAGTGCGGGCACGATCATCTGGAACGGCCCGGTCGGCGTATTTGAATTCGATGCGTTCGGCAATGGTACGAGAGAATTAGCCGACGCGATCGCGGCAAGCGATGCGTTCTCGGTCGCAGGCGGTGGGGACACGCTTGCCGCAATTGACAAGTACGGCGTGCGTGATGGCATCTCCTATATCTCGACGGGCGGTGGTGCGTTCCTCGAATTCGTCGAAGGCAAGACGTTGCCCGCGGTCGAGATGCTTGAGCGGCGGGCTAGCCATTCTCCGAAACAAAATCGGACCATGACCCCGTAATGGCGAGCGTCATGCCCGGGTACTGAAGATTCACGAACATTGTCTGACCGTCCGGCGAGAAACACACGCCGGCCAGTTCCGATTTCGTATAACGGTTACTCGCGATCTCGTACTGGAACCCGTCGGGACGCACACCAATCAGGCCGCAATTCGATTCCGTGTCCTCACAGACAATCAGGTCACCCCACGGGGCCATCGTGAGGTTGTCGCAATTTCTCAGGAGTGAGTTCACATCCGCCTCGGCAATCAGTTCGAGCTCACCGGGAGCACTGACCTCATCCTTCGTGCCCTCGTAGGGACTGGGTTTGTAGGTGAACACCTGGCCAAGCCGCACAGGGCCGCCGATTGTGCAGGTCAGCGCAAAGCGGTCGTCGGCGACACACAGACCTTCACCGCGAGCGAATGTCGCCGCTCCGGATTTGGCGCCCCGCAGGCGTAGATCGTTTTCGACAGGATCGACATCCTCGAGATCAATCCAGTGCGTTGCCAGCGGTCCGCGCAATGGAATCTCGTGTTTGGTGGACCAGTTGTGAGTCGGCAATGACGGCTCACCCACGACGGCGAGTGCTTGCAGTTTGCCGCCCTCGTGCAAATTGCCAGGCACGTTGGGGATGAATCGATAGAACAAGCCGATTTCGTGATCCTCCGTCAAGTAGACGATGCCGGTTGCCTCGTGCACGGCGCAAGCCTCATGTTCGAAGCGGCCCATTGCCTTGATGGGCTGTGGATCGGCAAGGCCGGTCTCTGAAGACGGAACTTCGAATACATAGCCGTGGTTCTTGTCGCGTCTGAGCGTATAACCCTTCATCGACTTCTTGCCAGCATCTTCAAAGCACTCTTCGCAGCTCAGCCAGCTGCCCCAGGGCGTGGGCCCGCCCGCGCAATTGAGCTCGGTGCCCGCCAGGCTCAGGTGCTGTCGCTCGGTTTCGCCGGTCGCTGGATTCCAGATGGTCGTCGTAGTGCCACCTAGCCCGGGACTGCGGAGGCCGCCCTTGTCGTACATTTTGTCTTTTACAGCCCTCGGGACGATCGGGTACTTCTCGCCGAACGCCGAATAGTCGCGGTAGGTGTGATCCAGCTCATGATTGGAAACGAGGATGATTCGCCCGTCATCGCCCGGGAATGCGGCCATGCCGTCGTGGTTGCCCGGAACGCGAAGGCCGTCGCTCATGCGATCGCCGTAGCGTGAGACGACGCGATAGTCGAGTCCTGGCGCCAAATCCAGGACGCCATCCAGATCTTCCACCAGGCCGCTCGAAACCGGTGATTTGACTGAGGCAGGAGCACAGCCCTGAAGAATGGACGGTGTGGTTGCAGCAGCAGCGATGCTCTGCAGAAAGCGGCGACGGTTGATCACAAGCAGAATTCTCCACGGACGGGATGCAGAAACATATACGGGCGTGCCGCAATCTGGAAGGGGCCTCCTGACATTGCTGTCAATCAGTACCTGCCAGCTGTGCAATAATCGCGCGCATGCTGAGACGAACCAAGATTGTCGCCACGCTGGGACCAGCGTCAGACGACAAGAAAACACTGAACAGGATGATACGTGCCGGCCTTGACGTGGCGCGCCTGAATTTCTCCCATGGGGAATCCGACGATCACCGCGAGCGCGCGAGCAAACTTCGCAAGGCAGCGGAGTCATGCGGCCGCGAGGTCGGCATCATGGGCGATCTGCAGGGACCCAAGATCCGGATCCGACGCTTCAAGAACCACAACGTCGCGCTGGCTGACGGCGACAAGTTCTTCCTCGATAGCACGCTCGGTATCCTTGATGGTGATGAGAACGGCGTCGGCGTGGCTCTCGATTCCCTGCATGAAGACGTTGCGTGTGGCGACATCCTGCTGCTCAACGATGGACTGATTACGCTGGAAGTTGACAGTATTGATGGCACACGTATTCACACTACGGTTGTTAATGGCGGAATCCTGTCCGACCACAAGGGCATCAATCTGCAAGGAGGCGGATTGTCGGCAGCAGCGCTGACGGACATAGACAAGGAGAACATCAAGCTCGCCGCAGACCTGAATGTTGATTTTCTTGCCGTGTCTTTCGTGCGTGATGGCGACGACATTCGTGAAGCCCGGGAGTTGTTCATCAAGGCTGGCGGCGACGGACTAATGGTCGCGAAAATTGAGCGTGCGGAGGCCGTCGAGAACATCGATTCCATCATCGAGGCGGCGGACGTAATCATGGTTGCGCGTGGTGACCTCGGTGTGGAAATGGGATACGCCGAACTGACTGGAATCCAGAAGAACCTGATTCGAAAGACCCGCAGAGCGCACAAGATAGTCATCACTGCGACCCAGATGATGGAATCAATGATCCAGAACCCGATTCCGACGCGCGCCGAAGTATCCGACGTATCCAACGCAGTGATGGATGGTACCGACGCAGTGATGTTGTCCGGCGAAACGGCTGTCGGCCAGTATCCGGTTAAGGCAATCAAGGCGATGGCGGAGATCGCGGTTGGTGCTGAGAAGTACCCACTTTCATACGGCAGAACCAGCCATCGTCTCGACGACCACTTCGAGAACGTCGACGAAGCGATCGCGATGGCGGCGATGTACACGGCCAATCACCTGACCGTCAAAGCGATCATAGCGCTAACAGAATCCGGGTCGACGACGCGCTGGTTGTCTCGTATTCGCTCGGATATTCCGATCTACGCATTTACGCCTCATGTCTCGACCAGCCGCCGCGTTGCAATGTACCGAGGCGTATACCCTGTCGCATTCGAAATGGACCTCGGCAATCCGCGGCGCCTCTACCAGGATATTTACAACAAGTTGCTCGAAAACAAACTCGTCGAGGTCGGTGATCTTGCGATCCTGACCAAAGGTGATCTCGACGGTATTTCGGGGAGCACCAATTCAATGACCATCATAGAGATTCGCTCCAGCACATGAAAAAAATCCTGACTCGCGTCGTAGTTGGCGGCGCGTTGCTCACCGCAATCGTATTCGTCGTTGTCTGGGCCGGCCTGCGTGCCAGTCTTCCGGAACTGGATGGCGACGTGACCGTCGTGGGCATCGATGACGTTGTTACGATCGGGCGTGATGCCGACGGCATTCCGGTCATCACCGCCTCAAGTCGTAAAGACCTCGCATTTGCGACCGGCTATGCACATGGTCAGGATCGGTTCTTCCAGATGGACCTGATTCGCCGCCAGGCGTCCGGCGAGCTCTCGGAACTCGTTGGCGCTGCTGCGATCAACGCCGACAAGCGCTATCGTTTTCACCGCTTCCGCGCGCGCGCGCAGACTGTGTTTGACACGGCAACTGATGCGGACAGGGCGCTGATGCGCTCCTATGCCGATGGTGTAAATGCCGGCCTGGCCTCCCTCAAGGCGAGGCCATTTGAGTACTTTGTGCTGGGTACAGTGCCGCAGGAATGGGCGGCGCTTGATTCACTGCTGGCTGTGTACGCTATGTACATGCAGCTCAACGACGCCCGCGCGAACAAAGAAATTCGACGGGGCCTGGCGCACCGTGTGCTGCCCGAGGAAGTGTATGTCTGGATGTACCCGCAGGGGACATCCTGGGATGCGCCGATCATGGGTGAGGCTCGCGAGGTTGGGTCGATTCCATCGGCCGACATCTATTCGATTCGGCACGTACCCGACGATGCGCCACCTGCGAATGAGCAGGGACGTTACCCTTTGCGCGGCAGTAACAACTGGGCGGTGTCGGGTGCGTTGACTGCAAATGGGCGCGCCCTCGTGTCGAACGACATGCATCTTGGCCACAGCGTGCCGAACATCTGGTACCAGGCACGACTTCGGGTTGAGGGCGCGTTGGCGCGCGATGTCACTGGCGTGACGCTTCCCGGCACGCCGTTCGTCATCAGCGGCAGCAACACGAGAATCGCCTGGGGTTACACGAACAGCTACGGTGACTGGACAGATGCTGTCTTGCTGAAGCCTGGTGCAACTGAGGGCACGTACATCACGCCGGAAGGCGAACGCGAATTCGAAACGCACCTTGAGATAATCAACGTCAAAGACGGCGACCCGATTGAGTATGAGATCCGCGAGACGATCTGGGGGCCGGTTCTGGATGACGTCGATTACCCGGACGGCGAAGTGGCTGTCAGCTGGATCGCGCACAAGGCGCAGGGTGTCAACCTGCGAATGATCGATCTCGAGAGGGCGACGTCTGTTGCCGAGGCGCTCGACATTGCCAACACGATGTCGATGCCACCCCAGAACTTTGTGACCGGCGACGCAGACGGCAATATCGCCTGGACGATTGCGGGCAGCATTCCTCGTAAGACAGGATTCGATCCATTGTTGCCTGCTGACTGGAGCATTGAACATGGTTGGCAGGGATGGCTCGCGCCGGACGAGTATCCGCGCGTTGTGAACCCCGAGAGTGGGCGCATCTGGACAGCGAATGCGCGAGTCACCGACGCCGAAGCGCTGCGAATCGTGGGCGACGGTGGTTACGATCTGGGTGCCAGGGCCAGCCAGATCCGCGATGGTTTGTTTGCCAAGGAAATGTTCGAGCCCGAGGATATGCTGGCGATCCAGTACGACGATCGTGCACTGTACCTTTCGCGCTGGCGCGACCTGCTTTTGGAAGTCCTCGACGCCGATGCCGTAGCGGCCAACCCGGCCCTGGCTGAGTACCGTGACCTGGCGGAAAACTGGATTCCGCGCGCTGTGCCGGAATCCGTAGGCTACCGCCTGGTACGTGCATTTCGTCTCGAAGTCGAGCGACGTGTATTTCATGCTCTGATGGCGCCGGCACGCGAAGCGTATGGCGACGATGTCAGGTTGCGCCTGAGTAACCAGTTTGAAGGCCCGCTGTGGTCGCTGGTGAACGAGCAGCCAATGCACCTTTTGCCGAAGGGCTACGATAGCTGGCAGGAACTCATGATCGCTGCTGTGGAGGGCAATATCGCCTGGTTCCGCAGCAACTTCATGGGCCCGCTGTCCGATAGAAACTGGGGCGAAGCAAATACCGCCTCGATTCGTCACCCGCTGAGCCGCAGCATTCCGCTGGTCGGCGACTACCTCGATATGCCAACCGAACCGCTCAACGGCGATCTCGACATGCCGAAGGCGCAAGGCCCGAGTTTCGGTGCATCTGAGCGCTACGCCGTGTACCCGGGGGATGAGGCCAGCAGCATTATGCACATGCCGACCGGGCAGAGCGGGCATCCATTGTCGGAGTTCTTCGATCGGGGCCATGATGACTGGGTAAAAGGTCAGCCGAGCCCGTTCTTGCCAGGCGAAGCTGTGCATACGCTGACGCTGACCCCCGACAAGCGGTAATATAGTCAGCCATGGCTGACAAGAAATTCACCGGCACCAGTTCCTACATCGCGACAGACGACCTGACGATGGCCGTCAATGCCGCAGTCACGCTCGAGCGTCCGATTCTCGTGAAAGGCGAACCGGGTACGGGCAAGACCCAGCTTGCGATCGAGGTTGCCCGGTCTCTCGGAAAACCGCTGCATGAGTGGCATATCAAGTCGACGACCAAAGCGCAGCAAGGTCTGTATGAATACGATGCCGTCGCGCGCCTGCGAGACTCGCAGCTCGGTGACGATCGCGTCCACGACATTGCGAACTACATTCTGCGCGGCAAGATCTGGGAGGCCTTCGAGTCGGACGAACAGCCTGTCCTGCTCATCGACGAAATCGACAAGGCCGACATCGAATTCCCCAACGATCTTCTGCGTGAGCTCGATCGCATGGAGTTCTACGTTTACGAAACGAAGAAACTCGTAGAGGCCAGACATCGGCCGATCATCATCATTACGAGCAATAATGAGAAGGAACTGCCGGACGCATTCCTGCGCCGCTGTTTCTTCCACTACATCAAGTTTCCGGACAAGGACACGATGGCAGATATCGTCGACGTCCATTTCCCGAATCTCAAGAAGGATCTGCTGGCCGAAGCACTCAATGCGTTCTACAAGGTTCGCGACGTGCGCGGCCTGAAGAAGAAACCGTCGACATCCGAATTGCTCGACTGGATCAAGTTGCTGCTCGCTGAAGACATTCCGCCCGAGGTATTGCGTGGGGAGGGCAAGTCCAGCGCGATTCCGCCGCTCTATGGTGCGCTTGCTGAAGAACGAGCAGGACGTGCACCTGTTCGAGCAGCTCGTGTTCCTGGATCGACGCACGAACCCGCAATAAGGCTATGCTGCTGCCGTTTTTCTACATGCTTCGTGAAGGCGGTATGAAGACGTCGATCACCGAGTTGCTGACTCTGCTCGAGGCGATGAAGAAGGGATTGGCCGGCCAGAGCGTGGACGATTTCTACTATCTCTCCCGCGCGACACTCGTCAAGGACGAGTCCGAGCTGGACCGGTTTGATCGCATCTTTAGCGCGTACTTCAAGGGCGTCGAGGATTCGCTAAGTGATCTGTTCCAGGAAATTCCGGAGGAATGGTTACGCCAGCAGGCCGAGCTCATGCTGACCGAGGAAGAGCGCAAACAGATCGAGTCGATGGGCGGATTCGAAGAACTCATGCGCGCACTGCAGGAGCGTCTCGACGAACAGGATGAGCGCCATGAAGGTGGCAGCAAGTGGATCGGTACCGCCGGCACCTCGCCGTTCGGCGCCTACGGCTACAATCCGGAAGGCGTGCGTATCGGGCAGGAGGGATCCCGAAACCGCAGCGCGGTCAAAGTGTGGGACAAGCGCGAGTATCGAAATCTCGACGATTCGCTGGAGCTCGGCACCCGCAACATCAAGGTTGCGCTGCGCCGGTTACGGAAGTTCGCACGCGAAGGCGCTGCGGACCAGCTCGATCTCGACGATACGATAGACAAGACGGCCCGCAACGCCGGCTTGCTCGACATCCGCATGGTTCCCGAGCGCCACAACGCGATCAAGGTACTACTGTGCCTGGACATTGGTGGCTCGATGGATGACCACGTACGAATTTGCGAAGAGATGTTTTCGGCCGCGCGCAGCGAGTTCAAGCATCTTGAGTACTTCTACTTCCACAATTTCATCTACGAGAGCCTGTGGAAGGACAATTCCCGGCGGCGCTCTGAAAAGACGCCGACACTCGATATCGCGCACAAGTATGGGTCCGACTACAAATTGATCTTTGTCGGCGACGCGACGATGAGCCCTTACGAGATCGTCTACGCGGGCGGCAGTGTTGAACACTGGAATGAAGAGCCGGGAGCCGTCTGGATCAAGCGCTTGTTGAATACTTATCCAAAAGCTGTGTGGCTAAATCCCGAGCCGCGTGAACGCTGGGACTATACGCCATCGACGAAACTGATTCGCGACATCATGGGCGAACGTATGTACCCGCTAACGATTGCTGGTCTGGACGACGCAATCAGGGAATTGCACTAAGCTCTTTCAAGTCAGCGAGAACCTGTTTCGAATGATCCGCCGGTGTCACCTTTTCGTAATGCTTCGCGATGGTGCCGTCGGGACCAACGATAAACGTCTGCCTCTTCGCAACGGTCATGCCGAACATGCGTGTCTTGACGCCGTAGGCTGTTGAGACGTCGCCCTCGACGTCCGCCAGTAACGGAAATGGGAGGCCATGGTTTTCGGCAAACGCTTTGTGGGACTCAACGTCGTCAAGGCTGATGCCAAGAATTTGCGCGTTCAGATCCTTGTACGCGAAAATGTTGTCTCGGAATTCGCAGGCCTCGGTTGTGCAACCAGGCGTTTCGTCTTTCGGGTAGAAATACACCACCACCCACTGGTCGCGATAGTCCTCGAGCGAATGCAGTTGGCCATTCTGGTCCGAGAGCTCAAATTCAGGGGCGGAAGTACCGACCGCGAGCTGGTCATTGGCGATACCGATGGGCGTAAAGCTGAGAATAATCGTCGCAACAGCGATAGAAACGAGTGCGAGTGTAATATTGCGTTTCATAATTCGGGTCCATATAGCAGATGCACATTATAATACGATCTTGCCGGTGGCGATGTAACTCTCTGGAACACTAAATGAACCGCTCCCCAGATGATGTAAGAACCGCGCTGGTCCTGCCCGGCGGCGGCGCCCGTGGTGCCTTCCAGGTAGGCGTACTCAAGGCACTGGCAGAGTTGCTGCCCCCTGACCGGGCCAACCCGTTTCCCGTAATCAGCGGCACGTCGGCCGGGGCTGTCAATACGGTGGTTCTGGCTTCCCGCGCGCAACATTTCCGATCCGCTGTAGCCGAGCTTGAGCGCGTATGGGGCCATTTTCGTTGCCATCATGTGTACAAGACGGATCACTGGACGATGCTCAAAAGCAGCATGCACTGGATGGCCTCACTCGTGCTGGGTGGCTGGCTGGTCGGAATGCCGAAGTCCCTGCTCGACAACGCACCGCTGCGCACACTGCTTGGCAACAATGTGCATTTTCCGCGCATTCGTGACGCGATTGAGGACGGGCACCTGGATGCAGTAGCTGTCACGGCCGCCGGCTACGCATCGGCGCGTTCCACAACGTTCTTTGAAGCGAGGCAGGAACAGGAAGCGTGGGAACGCACCCGCCGCCTGGGCAAGCACACCGAATTGGGTCTCGATCACCTGATGGCGAGTATCGCGGTACCGATGGTGTTTCCTCCCGTGTGCATCGGTAATGAGTACTTCGGTGACGGTGCCATGCGCCAGGCGACACCGCTAAGTCCCGTCGTGCATCTTGGCGCAGACCGCATCCTGGTCATCGGTATTCGCGACGAGACCGGAGACAAAGCACCGGAATCGCCGGGTGAGCCGCCGAGCTTTGCGCAGATTGCAGGTTACATGCTCGACACGTTGTTCATGGATGGCTTGTATTCCGATCTGGAACGCATCACGCGGATCAACGAGCTGCTCGACTCGTTGCCGGACGAGAAAGTCGATATTGGCGATACGACGATGCGTCCAATCGATACGATGTTGATCGTCCCCAGCGAAGATCTTCGCGCGATCGCCCACAAGCATCGTGCGGAACTGCCTTTCGCCATTCGTGCGCTGCTCCGAGGTGTTGGTGGCAACGACCCTGGTGAGAATCGCCTGCTTAGTTTCTTACTATTCGAGCAAGCGTATACCCGTGAGCTCATCGATCTCGGCTACCGCGACGCGATGAAAGTGAAAGATGAGTTGCTGGACTTTGTCAACGGTGCCGAGGTGCCGCGCTTGTATGCGCCGAGTTGGATCAAGAAAGACCTGAGCGCCTTTACATGAGTTCGGGGTCAGTTACTTAACTATCTCTGATAGTTAAGTAACTGACCCCGAACTCCTACAACAGGAAGATGGCGCCCAGTCCAAGGAACGCGCTGTAGCCAATGACGTCCGTCACCGTGGTCAGGACCACGCCACCCGCGAGCGCCGGGTCGACGTTCATTCGTTTCAAAGCGAGTGGGATAAAGAAACCGGCGCCGGCTGCAATTACCAGGTTGATGATCATTGCCGCACCGATGATGCCGCCGATTCGCCAGTCGCCGAACCACAGGTAAGCGAATAGCGAGACCACGATGGCCCAACCGAAGCCATTCAGCACACCAACGAGAACTTCTTTCCTGAGGATGCCCGCCACGTTCGCCCGGTTGATCTGTCCGAGCGCCATTGCGCGCGTGATGATGACGAGCGATTGAGTGCCCGCGACGCCGCCCATACTCGGGACGATCGGCATGAGTACGGCGAGGAGTACGATCGCATCGAGCGTCGTCTGAAACTGTTCAACGACGGCCGCTGCGAGGAATGCGGTGCACAGGTTGATGCCCAGCCACAATGCACGACGTGTGGCACTTTTTACGACGGGCGCAAACATGTCGTCTTCTTCATCGAGGCCCACGGCGCCCATCAGCGCGTGTTCCGCCTCATCGCGAATAACATCCACTACGTCATCGACCGTGATTCGACCAAGTACGCGGTAGTCGTCGTCGACGACGGGTGCGGACAACAGGTCGCGGTTTTCGAACTCCCAGACAACCTGGTTCGACGGCGTGTCTGCCGGGATCGGTATCAGGTCGGTCGACATGACATTGGCGACCATGTCCTCCGGATCGTGAGTCAATAGTCGGGACAGGAACAGCGAACCGATATAGGTGTCGTCGCGGCTGACAACAAAAATCGAATCAGTGCCGTCGGGGATTTCGCCAACAACGCGCAGATACCGTGCGACAACTTCGAGCGTGACGTCGGGACGCACAGTCACGACGTCGACGTTCATCATGCCGCCGGCGCTTTCCTCGTCGTAGGCAAGGACTTCTTTCAGGCGCTCATGATCTTGCTTGTCGAGTGACTGCAGGACTTCCTGCGTGACGGTTTCCGGCAGGTCAGCCAGAAGGTCGGCGAGGTCATCGACCTCCATGCCCTCAATTGCCGCAATCAGCTCTTGGGTACCCATGCCCTCGAGCAGGCCATCGCGGACCTCCTCGGCGACTTCGACGAGTACGTCGCCCTCGAGATCGTGGTCGACGATCTCCCAGAGCACTGCGCGATCCTTGAGTGGCAGCGATTCGAGCAAGCGCGCGACTTCGGATGGGTGCAGGCTGTTGACCATGATGCGGGCGGAGCGCATACGGCCACTGTCGAGCTTCTCCAGGAGGAGTTCGGCGTTGGCTTTGGTGTGCTCTCTCGCGTCCATGGTCGCGGAGTGTAGCAGTTTAGTCCTGGCTGAGACGATGCTCGGGCAGGCTGTTGTGCCTGGTTAGCACCGGGTCGTGATGCTTGCGTAACTCGGCCGCGAGTTTTTCCGTCATGTACACGGAACGGTGTTGACCACCCGTGCAGCCGATGGCGACAGTAAGGTAGCCTCGATTGGCGTCCCTGTAGTGAGGTATCCAGCGGCCAAGGAATTTCTGGAGGTCTTCAAACATGTCCGAAAATTTCTCCTGGTCATTCAGGAAATCACGAACCTCCTGGTCAAGGCCTGTCAGGCCTCGCAACTTCATCGTCCAATAAGGATTCGGCAGGCTCCTGAGGTCGAACACGAAGTCAGCGTCAGTCGGAATTCCGTATTTGAAACCGAACGATTCGATTAGCACTGACAAAGCTTCGGTATCACTCCGGTCTACACGCGAGCGAATGACATCAGCCAGTTCGTAGATGCTCGATTGTGACGTGTCGATAATCAGGTCAGCCGACAACTGGATCTCGGCCAGGAACGCGCGTTCAGACTTGATAGCCGCGCGGAGTTGCGTCCCTCGCTCGGCAAGGGGATGGCGACGGCGTGTTTCGCTGTAACGCTGCAACAGAATCTCATCGCTCGCATGCAAGAAGATGATGTCGGTCTTCACACCCTGCGAACGCAGTTCTCTTAAGAGGTCGGGCAGAGTATCGAAATTCTCGGCGTGAGTGCGGGCATCGACTCCAACTGCCAGGAGCTTCGCGGAGTCTCCGCTACTGCGCCGAACCTCGTCGACAGCCGCAAGCAGCAAGCCGGCAGGGAGGTTATCAATGCAGTAATAGCCGAGGTCTTCGAGGACGTGCAGCGCGACGGACTTCCCGGAACCGGAAAGGCCGCTGACAATTATCAGGCGCAGTTTGCCTGACATGTCATTTCCGCACCGTTGAGCAGCGCATTGTACAGATCGTTACTACTGTTCATTTCGCGAAGGCGCGCACGCAGGCCTTCGTCGGCCAAAACGTCTGTGATGAGCTTGATGTCAGCACGATGGCTGTCATCGACTTCAGCGGGCACTATCATGCCGAGCACGATATCGACGGGTTCGCCGTCGGGCGAATCAAAGTCGACCGGCTCCGATAACTTGATAAGAACTGCGATACTCCTGTCGATGCCTTCGATGCGACAGTGTGGAAACGCGGCACCCTTGTCGAGTCCGGTGCAACCCAGGCGCTCGCGACTTATGAGGCATTCGAAAATGTCGTCACTGGCGATGTCCGGAATATTGCGGATCAGAAGTTCGCTGAGGATCTCGAGGCAGTGTTTCTTGCTGCGTGCTGTCGCGTTGCACAACACACCGTCCGGCTTGATGATTTCTTGAAGCGGCATAAGGTTTTTTTCTGGTGTTATACGTCCGGCGCGGCCTCACGACCGCGCCGGGTTTGCCTGGTCAGGCGTATCGGGACTTTTGTATATCTCTGGCATGGTGATCGACGAGTTTTTCCTTGTACTTTCGAACTCGTCGTTCGAGTTTGTCCACCAGGCCATCGATCGCGGCATACATATCTTCTTCCGTGTGATCGCAGTAGATAGTGCCGCCGTTTACACCGACAGTAGCTTCGGCTTTGTGCCGTAGTTTCTCGACAGTCAGGATACATTGGACGTCAGACACGATGTCAAAATGTCGGGCAATCTTCTCTATTTTTGCGCCGACGTAGTCTCTCAGTGATTCAGTTATCTCGACATGATGGCCTGAAACATTCAACTGCATAATGGTCTCCCATATTCTTGATTTGCCTGCGGGTTCAGGATAACAGTCCGGAGGTCCTCCTTCATGTTGTGTCTCTTACCTACCTTTTTCACCTTGCCTCGCGAACCCTGCGTTCGCTTGACGAGGGGATATTCATAGCCTCACGGTACTTCGCGACCGTGCGTCTCGCAACCGAAATGCCTTCCTCTTTCAGTAAGTTCGTGATCTTGCTGTCACTGAGCGGTTTGGCGGGGTTCTCGCCGTTGACCAGTTTGCGAATTTTCGCGCGAACCGACGTCGATGACTGGTCTTCGCCGCTGTCCGACGACAAGTGAGAGGAGAAGAAGTACTTGAATTCGAAGACGCCGCGGGGCGTGTGCATGTACTTGTTGGTCGTTACACGTGAAATCGTTGATTCGTGCATGCCGATCTCTTCGGCCACGTCGCGCAGCACCATGGGCTTCATGGCTTCGTCGCCGTGCTCGAGAAACTCGGTTTGGCGCGACACGATGCTGGTCGCGACCTTCATCAGCGTTTCGTTGCGGATCTCGAGGCTGCGAATCAGCCAGCGAGCTTCCTGAAGCTGCGTCTTGAGTACAGCGTGTTCACCGCTGCCGCGCAGTAGCCTGGCGTATTGCTGGTTCACTGACAGTCGTGGTACGCCGGTGGGGCTGATCTCGACCTGCCACCGGTTGTCGATTTTTCGAACAAAGACGTCCGGGATGACGTATTCGGCCGCGGTCGAGCTGACCGCAAGTCCTGGCCTTGGGTTACAGCCGCGGATTAATGCCAGCGCATCGTGCAGGTCGTCTTCGCTGGTGCGCAATCCGCGTCGCAGTTCGCCGTAGTCGCGCGTGGCGACGAGGTCGAGGTGATCACCTGCGATTTCGATCGCAAGCTGCAATCCCGGCGTCTTCCAGTCGAGCTGGCTGAGCTGCAGGATGATGCACTCGGAAAGCGAGCGGGCACCGACACCGATCGGATCGAGGCGCTGCACTTTGGTCAGCGTCCTCTCAACTTCCTTCTCAGTGACCGGCGGGCTTTCATCGAGGCAGTCGAGGATCTCTTCGAGCTCGGCCTCGAGGTAGCCGTCGTCGTTGATCGAATCGACTATCGCTTCTCCGATGATGACCTCGCGCGGACTGAAGTGCTCCATCTCGAGTTGCCAGAGCAGGTGATCGCGCAGCGTCTGGCCTGATTCGTCGGCGAACTCGGAGATCGGCCGGCCTTCACCGTTCCAGCCGCCGTCCTGGATACGCTCGGCGGAGCGGGACTGCCAGAGTTCGTCAGCCTTGATCGTTTCGACTTCGGCGGTTGAATCGGCGCTGGTGCTCGGGACGTCGGGCAGGTCCTCCATCTCGAGCATGATGTTTTCTTCGAGGGCTTCCTGGATCTGCGCGTTCAGGTCGAGGATTGGGAGCTGCAACAAACGAATGGCCTGCTGCAATTGCGGCGTCATGGTCAGAGTCTGACCGAGTTTTAGTTGCAGCGATGGTTTCAGCATTCTTGTTGGCTACTTCCTGCCTTTAACTCTATGGGCAATACACGCGTACACAAGGTGTCGATGTATACAGTGTGCATCAGAGTTTGAACTCCTGTCCGAGATACACTTCTCGAACGTGCTGATTCTCCAGAATATCTGCGGGAGCCCCTGCCGCGATTAGACTGCCATCGCTGAGGATATAGGCGTGCCCACAGATACCGAGCGTTTCGCGGACATTATGGTCAGTTATTAGCACACCGATACCGCGCTCGGACAAGTGACGAATGATGCGCTGGATATCGAGTACCGAAATCGGGTCGACACCGGCAAATGGCTCGTCGAGGAGCACGAATGATGGGTTGGCCGCGAGTGCCCGCGCGATCTCGACCCGCCGGCGTTCACCGCCCGAGAGGCTGATACCGAGGTTGGTGCGAACGTGCCCGACGTGCAGCTCATCGAGCAGGTTTTCCAGTTCCTGTTCACGTCCCGCGCGATCGAGATCGTCCCGATTCTCGAGGATCGCAAGGATGTTCTGTTCAACCGTGAGTTTTCGGAAGATTGACGCTTCCTGAGGCAGGTAACCAAGACCAAGCTTGGCGCGCCGGTGCATCGGCTGAGCGGTCAGGTCCTTGCCATCGAGCAGGATTTTCCCGCTGTCAGCGGCGATAAGCCCGACGATCATGTAAAACGCGGTTGTCTTGCCGGCGCCGTTTGGGCCCAGCAGGCCGACCACTTCGCCGCTCTTGATTTCGACGGACAGGCTCTTGACGACCTGGCGGAGCTTGTAGCTCTTGGAAATCTCCTGGACGCTCAGAATACTCATTGATTCTCGTCGACCGATTCTTCCAGCTCGTCCGCGGTCGGCGCATCACTGCTGGCCTCATCCGACGGCGGCTCAATGCCGTTGGGAGGCGTATAGGTGATACGAACGCGGTCGTCCTCCTCACCCGATGAATCGGCATTAATGCGTTGCTCGGCGATGTTGTAAACCAAAACGTTCGACGAGATCTGGTTGCCGCCTTCGGTTATCGTCGCCTGCTCAGAAAACTCGATCACACCCCCAACGACGTCGTAATTGAGTCGTCCAGCCTCGGCGTGCGTGATTTCCTCGGCATTGGGCCGGCTAAGGTCGTAGACGGCCGGGAATCCCGTCACGATAGCCTGTTTCAATCTAAACTCGTCAAAGCGGAGCTCCGCGGCGTCGCATTCGATGTGTCCCGCGCCGATGTCGATCACGACGTTGCCTGCGAAGTACCAGGTGCTGTCTTCGAGCTCCATGTGTGTGGCGCGACCCTCATCCGCCTGGATGCTCACGCCGCCCTGCGTCAGGCGCAGGCCGCTGAAGATGATCATCGAGTTCTTGCCGTCGATCGTCGTGTTGTCGGCGTCGATATCCATCGGCAGGCGCATATCCAGGTCATTGACCTGCGCTGCCGCAAACGGCGGAATCAGAAGCAGGGCAACGATGCCCAGCCACAGTGGCGATTTACTTCGGACAAGATTCATTACTTGGGGGCGATTTTTCCGCGAACGTTCGATTTCAGCTCGACCTTGTTGTCGTTCAGTGATGCTAGCATGCCCGTCGCCGTAAGGCTGCGAGCCCCGACGCGAATCTGAACCCGTTCATCCGTTTCCGCAATGAAGCGTTCAGGATCGAGTTCGAGATACTGGGTGCGGATCTCCGTGTCCTGGGCTTCGTTGCCGCTCGCGCCGATGGCACGTACATGTCCGCGCAGGGCAATACGGGGACTACCTTCACGCAGTGTGGCCTCGTCTGCGTAAACAACCCAGGGAATGTCGGCGTCGGGCGAGTAGCGAATGCGTACCTCGGTAAATTCGATCCTGTCTTTCGCCCGTTGTTCGGCGTGCACGGCCTCAATTTCGTACAACAGGCTGCCATCGGTGTCGGTGCCGAGGATGCGCGCCGACTTGAGGTAGTAGCCGCGGTGCTCAGAGTCGTATGGCATCTCTTCGACATCGGCATTTCGATTAGTGCGCGCCAGGTACCAACTGCCGAGCGCGGCAGCAATCAGGATGACAAGCAGGGTAGTGGTTCGAGGTCCCATCAGTTATTGCTGCTTCTCATATTGACAATAAGCTCGCAGACTTCGCGCACGGCACCGAAGCCGCCAGGCTTCTTCGTGACGTAGTCGCAACGCTCCAGCAACGCGGGAACCGCGTTCGCCACCGCGATCGAGAAACCAACATGTTCAAGTAAGGGCAGGTCCGGCAGGTCGTCGCCGACATGGGCGCAGACGCTCACGTCCAGGCCCAGATTTGCGGCGAG
Organism: uncultured Gammaproteobacteria bacterium; assembly: GCA_963752875.1. Taxonomy (GTDB): domain Bacteria; phylum Pseudomonadota; class Gammaproteobacteria; order Steroidobacterales; family Woeseiaceae; genus UBA1847. The sequence goes on from CAVWAH010000001.1 coordinate 80,057, forward strand.
TTCATCCATGGCCGCAACCTTGTCTTTGCAGCCAAGTACGACATGCGGCACCTGGAGTTCGGCCATGCGCTTTGCGACCGCACCTGACTTCCGCCCGCTAATTACGGCGACCTCGATGCCCGAGTCAAGCAACTGGCGCACGCCGTATCCGTCTTGCGTGTGAAATGCCTTCGTCTCAATGCCGTCGTCGGAAAGGTAGAAGCGGCCGTCCGTGAAGACACCATCGACGTCGAATGCGACGAGGCGAATTTCGCCCAGTTTATCGAGACCCTTGCTCACATCAGGCCCTCACGGAACAGGTCATGAATATTCAGCGCCCCGGCGAGCACATTGTCATCGCCTGCGACCAGCAACGACGTAATCTTGTTCTCCTCGAGAATGTGCAGTGCTTCTGCCGCCAGCACATCCGCGGAGGTGGTCTTGCAGTTTGCATGCATAACATCGCGAATCCGCGTCGTGCGAATGTCGGCACCCGCATCCAGCGTGCGGCGCAGATCGCCGTCTGTATAGATGCCCAGGATCTTGTTGTCACTATCGACTATCGCCGTCATGCCGAGTCCTTTGTCCGTCATCTCGAGCAATGCGTCGCGCAGCGTAACGTCGTCCGTAACAGCGGGAATCCGGTCTCCGGTGCGCATCACATCCGAGACTCGAAGCAGGAGGCGTTTGCCGAGGCTGCCGCTGGGGTGAGAACGCGCAAAGTCCTCGGCTGTGAACCCGCGTTTCTTCAGGAGAGCGACCGCCAGAGCATCGCCCATCGCGAGCGTCGCGGTCGTACTCGCCGTTGGCGCGAGGTTCAGTGGACAGGCTTCTTCCTCGACGCTGATATCGAGGTGCACGTCGGCAGCCTGCGCCATCGTCGAGCGCGGGTTGCCGGTTATCGACAACAGCTTCGCGCCCATGCGTTTGACGACCGGGAGGATTGTCACGACCTCAGCTGTCTCACCGGAATACGAGATCGCGAGCAGGAGGTCCTGGCTGGTGATCATGCCGAGGTCGCCGTGGCTGGCCTCGGCAGGGTGCATGAAGAACGCCGGCGTACCGGTGGATGCCAGCGTCGCAGCAATCTTGTTGCTCACGTGTCCGGACTTTCCCATACCCGTGACGACGACGCGTCCGGGTGTATCCATGCACAATTGGCAAGCGGCAACGAAGTCATCATCCAGGCGGGTCTTGAGCGCGTCGACGGCGCGCGCCTCGATATCGAGAACGTTGGCGGCGAGCGCGAGTAGGTCGTCCCGGGTTAGCGTGTCTGGCAACTCAAATCCTCAACCGATCTGGAATCGCCATATTCTAACTGAGTTGGCTAGAGGTTTTGGGCAATCACGTAGCCGTCGTAGGCGAGAAACGCCAGGAGCAGGGCCAGGCCTTCGAGGCGACTCAGCTTGGCCTTGCCATCATAGTCGTAGGTCATGGCAAACAGGACCAGCGTGAACGCCACCATGACGAAAATGTGCAATGACAGGACGGATGGCGGCAATGAGGCGGGCTCAATTGTCGCGGCGACGCCAATGACGGCGAGCAGATTGAATATGTTCGAACCGACGATATTGCCGATCGCGAGGCCGTACTCGCCTTTGAGCGCGCTGGCCAGCGATACGGCCAGCTCGGGCAGGCTGGTGCCAAACGCTACGATGGTAATGCCGATAACAACATCAGAAATCTGCAGCATCTTCGCGATGCCGATTGCGCCGTCGACGAGCAGTTCGGCACCGATCAGGAGCGTCCCGAAGCCGACGATGAGCCAGATCACGGCCATTGGCATACTGACGTCTGTTGGAATTTCCGCCTCGTAGTCTTGTGCGATCGGGTCGTTGGCCGCAGAGCGGAGGCCCAGGCGTGTTAGCCAGACCATGACGATAATCAGGCCGGTGAGCATTACGATGCCATCAATACGGCTCAGGAAGGAATCGAGAAACAGCGAAACGGTGAGCAGTGTGACGGCCAGTAGTGCGGGCATCTCGCGCCGCAGCGTGGCGGACTCCAGCAGGATGGGCCGGATCATGGCGGTCAGGCCGAGTACGAGGCCGATGTTGACAATATTTGATCCAATGGCGTTACCGAATGCGAGGCCAGGCTGTCCCTGGGTAGCGGCGACGACCGATACGAGGATTTCCGGCGCCGACGTGGCGAAAGCCACGACCGTAAGGCCGATCAGGAGCGGTGCGACACCAAGGTTGCGCGCCGTCGCGGCGGCTCCGTGCACGAACCGATCCGCGCCCCATATGAGGAGCACAAGGCCTGCGACTACCAGGAGACTATTTTCAAGCATACGGAATCGTAATTGAAACGGCCGGATATGACACACAAATCGACGCGCGTGGTTGGGATGCTGCCCTGATTGCTTTACACTGCGCGCCCCTAGTTTAACCGCATACAGCCAGTCATGGACCCCACCGAAATCACACAATTGATAGAGGCCGGCTTTGACGATGCCATCGTCAAAGTAATGAGCGAGGACAATACGCACTTCGAGGCGCTTGTCGTAGCCTCGGAATTTGAAGGATTGCGCTCGCTTGCGCGCCATCAGCTCGTCTATAAATGCCTCGGGACACTGGTTGGTAATGAAATCCATGCGCTCTCGATCATGGCCCTGACGCCCGAGGAGTGGCGCGAAAAGAGCGGCGGAGGCTAGGTAATGGACAAGCTCGCGATACAAGGTGGCACCAGGCTCTCCGGAACCGTCAGAATATCCGGGGCGAAAAACGCCGCCCTGCCGATTTTGGCGGGCACGTTGCTCGCCACTGAGCCTGTTGCGGTCAGCAACGTTCCGCATCTCAAGGACGTCACGACGATGCTGTCCTTGCTACAGATGATGGGCGTGCAAGTCACCGTTGATGACCAGCTCGGCGTATTAGTCGATGCAAGCGACGTTGACAAGCGCCAGGCACCTTACGAACTCGTCAAGACGATGCGTGCCTCTATCCTCGTGTTGGGGCCACTTGTGGCTCGATTCGGTGAGGCCGATGTGTCGCTGCCCGGTGGCTGCGCGATCGGAGCGCGTCCCGTTAATCTGCACGTGGCCGGCCTGCAGGCAATGGGCGCGGATGTCGTTGTAGAAAAGGGCTATATCAAGGCTCGCGCGGACCGCCTTAAAGGTGCGCACATCGTCTTCGACACGGTGACGGTCACCGGCACAGAGAACCTGCTTATGGCAGCGGTGCTCGCCGATGGCGAAACCGTCCTCGAAAACGCGGCGCGCGAACCCGAGATAACTGACCTCGCGAATTTCCTGATCGGCATGGGCGCCAGGATCGAAGGCGCGGGCAGCAGCACCATCGTCGTCCACGGTGTCGAACGCCTGGGTGGAACGAGCTATGCGGTCCTGCCAGACCGTATTGAGACGGGTACTTACCTCGTCGCCGCCGCTATGACGGGTGGTCGGATCCGCGCCGTTAATACTGCCCCGGACACGCTCGAGGCAGTGCTGATTAAGCTCACGGAGGCGGGTGCCCACATCGAAACCGGTGACGACTGGATCGAAATTGACATGAAGGGCAAGCGCCCGCTGGCTATCGATGTTCGCACGGCACCATATCCGGCATTTCCGACGGATATGCAGGCGCAGTTTTGCGCGATGAACGCCGTCGCCCAAGGCGTCGGCACGATCACCGAGACGATCTTTGAAAACCGCTTCCAGCACGTGCTGGAGATGCAGCGCATGGGCGCGGACATCCAACTGGAGGGGCATACCGCAATTTGCACCGGCGTGGACAGGCTGACAGCCGCACCGGTCATGGCTACTGACCTGCGCGCCTCGGCGGGACTCGTACTCGCGGGCCTGGCGGCCGAAGGCGAGACGGTCGTGGATCGGATCTATCACGTCGACAGAGGCTACGAGCGGATCGAAGAGAAGCTCCGGCAACTTGGCGCCTCGATCGGACGAATCGGCTAGCTCAACGCTAAAGAACTTCTTCCGGTCGTTCAACAGCCGTGACGGTCGCTTTGAATCGTTGTCCATCGCGGAGCACCACGACCTCGACCTTGTCACCGGGCATCGTGCTGGCCGAAATCAGCAAGGCCTGCCGCGAGTTGTATACCGGTTCACCGTTCATCTCGATGATTACATCGTCTACCTGCAGGCCCGAGGTCTCTGCAGGGCTGCCCTCGTAAACTTCGGTCAGCAGGATTCCCGTCCCGGTTTCGATGCCCATCGCGGACCGTTCCGCCTCGGTCAGGTCATCGGGTAACAGCCCCATGTAGCCGCGGATAACGCGGCCATGTTGCTTGATCTGTTCGACGACTCCCCGGACCAGGTCAATTGGGATCGCAAAACCGATGCCCTCGGTGCCTGGGTCCTGCGCGAGAATGGCAGTGTTGATACCCACCAGCTCACCGCGACTGTTCACGAGCGCACCACCCGAATTGCCGGCATTGATCGCGGCATCCGTCTGGATGAAATTCTCGAAAGTCACGAGGTTGAGCATGCTGCGGCCTGTAGCGCTGACGATACCCTGCGTGACAGAGGTACTCAGGCCATAGGGATTGCCGATCGCGAGCACGACGTCACCAATCCTGAGTTGTTCGGATTGGGCCAGCTTGATTGCGGGCAACTCGCCGAGGTCGACCTTGAGAAGTGCGAGATCCGTCTCAGCGTCGACACCGACAGTGATTGGCTCTGTCAGTGTGCCGTCCGCAAGGCGTACCCGGATCTCGGTTGCCTCCATCACGACGTGGTAATTCGTGACTAAATAGCCCTCCGAGTCAATTATTACGGCTGAAGCGAAGCTGGTGTCGACCCGAAAACGAGTGCGCGCCGTGACGTTATCGCTTTCCTGGACGAGGCGCTTGGTATAGATGTTGGCGACCGATCCAGCGCTGGCGCTGACCGCATCCGCATAGCTGGCGGGGCTGCCGCCAGAATCGCCGATCCCCGGCATCAGGTCGGGACGGACGAGTACCACAAGGAACGCGACCGCCAGGCCGACGACGATCGACTGTAAAACATAGACAAAAGCTGACTTGAAATTTGCCACCCGAAGTCCTGGCTACCCTTAAATGTCCGTTGTTAGCACCTAGCCAATGTCGATTGGCCGCGTGTATAATGCGCCGTGGTTCCGCACCTAGGTCCGGGGCAACCGTCATCCTGACGGCAAACCGGGTCTGCTGCAAATCTACCAGTATCGAAACAAAGCAAAAAAAGCGCTGAATTTAGGGGCCGCCAAATAGAGCGGTTTATGGGAGTGCCTGATGACCGAAGACGACCTTGATCGCAATAGGCGTCATTTTTTGACAGTTGCAACAGTTGTGACCGGAGCCGTTGGCGCCGGGTTTGTTGCAATTCCTTTCCTGTCTTCACTGAAGCCCAGCGCCCGCGCTCAAGCGCTTGGCGCGCCGGTCGAAGTACCGCTGGGCTCGATACAGCCTGGCGAGTTGGTTCGTGTTCTCTGGCGCGGCCGGCTCGTATTTGTCCTTCGCCGGGACGAGAAGATGCTGGCCAGCTTGCAGGACGTTGTCGATGAGCTGCGCGACCCGAATTCCGAGGTCATCGAGCAGCAGCCCGACTATGCGGCCAACGAGACGCGTTCGGTCAAGCCCGAATACCTGATCGTCGAGGGTTCGTGCACCCACCTGGGTTGCGCGCCGCTCGAGGACTTCGAGGTACGGCCCGCCGAAGGCTGGGCTGGTGGCTTTTTCTGCCCGTGCCACGGGTCGAAGTTCGACCTCGCTGGTCGCGTCTATAAGGGCGTCCCGGCACCGACTAACCTGCGGGTTCCGCCGCACCGATTCGTCAGGGATGACCTGATCCTGATCGGTCAGGACTCGGGAGCAGCGTAATGGCCAGAATCGAAGCAGAAGTTGGCAAGCCGCAGGGCGGCTTAATGAAGTGGATCGATGATCGCTTCCCGCTTACCAAAACGATGGAGCATCACGTCACCAAGTATTACGCGTCGAAGAATTTCAATTGGTGGTATGTGTTCGGCGTGCTCGCGTTCGTCGTGCTCGCGATCCAGTTGTTGACGGGTATATTCCTGACGATGAATTACAAGCCGGCAGCCGCGCAGGCGTTTGCATCGGTTGAGTACATCATGCGCGATGTTGAATGGGGCTGGCTCATTCGCTACATGCATTCGACGGGCGCATCGTTCTTCTTCATCGTCGTGTACCTGCACATGTTCCGCGCGATGCTCTACGGTTCGTATAAGAAGCCACGCGAGCTGATCTGGCTGATCGGCATGCTGATCTTCTTCGTACTCATGGCCGAGGGCTTTGCCGGTTACCTGCTGCCCTGGGGCCAGATGTCCTACTGGGGCGCACAGGTGATCATCTCGCTGTTCGGTGCGATTCCGGTTGTCGGTGACGGGCTCGTCGAAATTATTCGCGGCGACTATTCGATCTCGGATATCACGCTCAACCGCTTCTTTGCATTGCACGTGATCGTGTTGCCGCTGGCACTGATCGGATTGGTGTTTGTCCACATCGTGGCCTTGCATGAGGTCGGGTCGAACAACCCCGACGGCATCGAGATCAAGAAGAACAAGGACGCGAACGGCAAGCCTATCGACGGCATTGCGTTCCACCCGTATCACACCTCGAAGGATATGGTCGCGATCATCGTCTTCCTGATGATTTTCTGCGGTGTCGTGTTCTTTGCCCCCGATATGGGCGGCATGTTCCTTGAGCATGCGAACTTCGAACCCGCCAATATGACGGCGACACCGGAACACATCGCGCCTGTCTGGTACTACACACCGTACTACGCAATTCTGCGAGCGGTCCCCGATAAGCTCTGGGGTTTCATCTTGTTTGGACTCTCCGTGCTGCTTCCGGTGTTTCTCCCGTGGCTTGACAGGTGTCGGGTCAAGTCGATTCGTTACCGCGGTTGGATGTACAAAACGGCGCTAAGCGTATTCGTTGTCACATTCATAATGCTGGGATGGCTTGGATTGCAGCCAGCTACCGAAACCTATGTATTGATGGCACGGATTTTCGCGGTGTTCTATTTCGCGTTCTTCCTGCTGATGCCGTTCTATACGGCCGCAGACAAGACGAAGCCGGTGCCGGACAGGGTGGTCTACCATGATTAATTTCAAGAAAATTGCCAGTTTGATGGCGCTGAGTGCGTGCTTCGTTGCATCACCGGCCATGGCAGCGGGTGGTGCGGTTCACCTCGAGCCCGCAGGAATCGATCCGGACAATGTTTCGTCGTTGCAGCGCGGTGCGCGCAACTTCATGAACTACTGTTCAGGTTGTCATTCGGCCCAGTACGTCCGCTTCAACACGATCGGCAAGAGCCTGGGTTTGTCGGAAGAGCAGTTGGTCGACAACCTGATGTTCAACGCCGAGAAAACGTTCGAGACGATCAACTCATCGATGCCAGCTGCCGACGGGGCGCGCTGGTACGGTACGGCGCCGCCCGATTTATCGTTGATGGCTCGTGCCAAGGGTTCGGACTACGTCTACAATTTCCTGAAAGGTTTCTACGTGTCGCCGGAGAGCCCGTCGGGTGTGGACAACCTCGTACTGGCGGGCACCAGCATGCCGCACGTGCTGTGGGAGTTGCAGGGCTACCAGGCCGCACATTTTTCACATCACGAGAACGAAGACGGTTCCGTTACGACGACGTTTGAAAGCTTCGAGCAACTGAGCGCCGGTCAGATGGATGCCGAAGACTATGACGACTTCGTTCGTGACACCGTTAACTTCCTGGCGTACATCGCCGAACCGATTCGTTCGGATCGTCGCAAGCTGGGGGTCTGGGTAATCATGTTCCTGATTTTCTTCTTCGTCTTGTCCGTTCAACTCAAGAAAGCAATCTGGAAGGATGTAGACTGATGGCAGTAATAGCCAATAGACGATCAGTAATGACACTGTATTCGCGCCCGACTGACATTCACAGTCATCGCGCGCGTCTCGTACTTGCTGAGAAGAACATTAATATTGAGATTTCCAATATTCCAGGTCCGGATTTACCCGAGGACCTGATGGATCTCAACCCATACCACTCGGTGCCGACGCTGATCGATCGCGACCTCACGCTGTATGACTCGCGCGTGATAGTCGAGTACCTCGATGAGCGTTTCCCGCATCCACCACTGATGCCGGTGGACCCGGTTACGCGCGCTCAGTTCCGGCTGGCACTGTTCCGTATCGAAACCGACTGGTACTCGATCGCGGAAGAGGCCGAGAACAGCAGTGACAGCAAGCTGGGCAGCAAGTCTCGAAAAATGCTTCGTGAGAGCATTCTGCAAAGTGCAGAATTGTTCGGTGCACGGCCGTATTTTCTCAGCGAGGACTTCTCGCTCGTCGATTGCACGATTGCACCGCTGTTGTGGCGCTTACCCGTGTACGGCGTCGATCTTGGCCCGGATGCTGAAGCGATCGAGGCCTACATGAATCGCGTCTTTGCGCGTCGCTCATTCCAGGAAAGCCTGACCGAGCTCGAGCAGGAAATGCGTTTGTAGAGATGTGCATCGGCGGAAAAGATCGGGGTCAGTTACTTATCTCCTGTTGTAGATATGTAACTGACCCCGATCTTTTTGCGGGTTATGTTACCTCCCGCGCAGCTCTCTCAAAGGATGGTAAGCTACCGAAATGAACCAGCCCAGCCGCTCAAAACGCCCATATTTGATTCGTGCTATGCACGAATGGATGGCTGACAATGGTCACACGCCGCACGTTGTTGTGGACACGTCGTTCGACGGAGTCTGTGTGCCGACCGAGCACATCAAGGACGGCAAGATCATCCTGAATATCAGCGATTCCGCCGCGCACAACCTCAAGCTCACCAACGATGCTGTGAGCTTCCGCGCGCGCTTCGGTGGCGTTCCGTTCGATGTCTGGGCGCCGATCCGTTCAGTGCTGGGAATCTATGCCCGAGAAACCGGACAGGGAATGATCTTTTCGCACGATTCGGAGCGGGCCGAGCCGCCCGAGTTGCAGGAAGAAATGGAAGAGGCGCCCTCGCGTCCGCATCTGACCATCGTCAAGTAATCGCGGCCGTCAGGCCGCTATCAATCCGTACCCAGCAGGGTCGTATCAATCAGATCGCAAAGACAGTGAATCACCAGCAGGTGTACTTCCTGGATTCTGGCCGTGCGCGTTGCGGGAACACGGATCTCGACGTCGCCCTCTTCGAACATGTCCGCCATGCGGCCACCGTCTCGCCCTGAAAAGGCAACCACTTTCATGCCCCGCTCGTGTGCGGCGTTGATCGCCCGAATCACGTTTTCCGAATTGCCGGATGTCGAAATGCCGAGCAGGACATCGGCCGGTTTACCCAACGCACGAACCTGTTTCGAGAAAATCTCTTCGTAGGAATAGTCGTTACTGATCGACGTTATGGTCGACGCGTCTGTTGTCAGTGCCATTGCGGGGAGACCCGGTCTTTCCATCTCGAAGCGATTCAGGAGCTCCGACGAAAAATGTTGGGCATCCGCGGCAGAGCCGCCGTTTCCGCAGCTCAGGATCTTGCCGTCGGCGAGTAGTGCGTCACTCATAACGCGTCCCGCAGCGGCGATGCTCTCTGCGAGCACGCCGGCTGAGGTCTGTTTGGTCGCAATGCTCTCCGCGAAGTGATCTCGAACTCGGCTCAAAGGGTCCATGGTTGCTCCGGGTGGAATGGTCAGGCGGAGTCTATCAGGGCTCAGAGCGTTGAGTCATCGGGTCGAAACGCATCGCGAAGCCACATTATGGCTGGCGGGTTCATGCCCTCGATCGCCACGACGTCAAATCGCATGACGTGATTGGCGTAGCGGTGATTGCGAGCGTAGAACATGGCAGCCGTCCGGATGATCTTCCGCTGCTTGTGACGATCCACTGTGTGGCCGGGCTGCGCGAAATCCGACGTGCTCCGGAATCGTACCTCTATGAATGTCAGGCAATGGTCGTCCAGCATGATCAGGTCGATTTCGCCGCCGCGGCTTCGAAAGTTGCGTGCGACAGGTCGCAAGCCCTGCCGGATGAGATACCGGAATGCCGCGTTTTCCGCGCGGTCGCCTAGAGCTCCTGTTCCCTGACGTCCCAAGGTGACTCGTCCGCGGCGTCCGGCATGACGATCTCGCCATCGTCTGTCATGTCCTGGATCGGACCGCCGATATCTTCGTGGCCGGGCAGCGCAACGACCTCACCATCCTGGAACTGGGCCCATGCGAGGCGCCGGTGCACTCGGCCATTCTGGTCGAGAAACAGTGTCCCCGTAGCCCCATCGAGATCATTCATGACGCCACCGCGAGCGGCGAACAGGGAAGCAATGAGGTTGTAGGCGTCATAGCCCATGGCATGCAATCGCGTGAGTCGCCGTTCTTCCGGCCAGTATTCGGCAAACTGCGCAGGCAGATGTTCGATCCACGGCTGTGGATCCACGACCCACGGTATGTCGGCGAACATGATGCCGTTGAGGTCCGAGTTGGAACGTCCATCCAGCGAGTTGACCGATGATGTTGAGTACACGGGGATATCACCCGAGTAGTGGAACTTTAGCTGCGCCTTCAGCAGGCGTCCCGCCGACGCATCCGTGGCCAGGAAAACAAAATCCATGTCCTGGCGTCGGCGCGGATCGAATTGCAGCGTGCGGCCGATGTTTGCGCGCATTCGTGTGTAGCGCTGCACACTGCCGCTCAGACCCATAAGGTTTTCGATCTCGTCCGAGAAATCCTGCTTGCCCGGCGTGTAACTGCGGTAGTCGAGCAGCGTTCCTCCGAGGCCCTCGAACTCCGTTGTAAAGCTCGTGAGCAGGCGACGACCCCAGTCGTTATTGGGTACGAGAGCGACCGCATGTTGGTGGCCGTCGTTCAATGCTCGTTGTGCCGCGGATGACGCCTCGTCCTCCGGCGCGAGTGCAAATTGGTACAGGCCGGGTGGCGCGAGCGTGCCTTCCGGGAGGTAGTTCAATGTCAGAACCGGGACGGGGACGAGAATGTCGTTCGCAAGTTCCGTAACGTTGCGCCGCAACAAGGGACCGACGACAAATTCTGCACCCTCTGCAACGGCGGCAGCGTAAGCGGCGCTGGCACCACCTTCGGCGTTTACGTCATAGATCCGCACACTCTGCCGGTCGTCGAGACCCGATGCCGTCGCGAAGTACGCCCCGAGGAAGCCATTCTGGACGGCTATGCCGGCGCTGGCCGCGTTGCCCGATAATGGCAACAGCAAAGCGATCTGGCGCGGGTACTCGAGCAGCAGGTGTTCAGGCAGGTCGAGGTCGCCTAGCACTGTCATCGCCGGATGATTCGGATTATTGGTCCGCCAGCGAACCAGGCCATTACTCCAGCCGACGCCCTGCTGTCCGGTCGATGCGGCGATCGAGCCGATCGTCAGCCAGCCGCGTACGAGTGGGTCCATACTATTGTCTGCGGCATTGCGCAGCACAGTCGGACTGCTGACGAGCAGTCCCTGCCACAAGCGCGCGCGATTTTTTTCGATGCCGTACCGATCGTCGACCCAGGTTTCCCGCTGTGTCATTAGCTCGATCGCACGTGTCGGATCCTGTTTCTGGATCCAGGCATCCGCGCGCAGCACCTCGACGCGCAGGCGGTCGCGCTGCGAAAGGGGCTGGCGACTCAACGGTTCGAGCAGGCTCAGGGCCGCATCGGGGTCGCCGTTATAAAGGTGCAAGGCAGCTTGATCGGTAATCCACAGCGGCTGCAGCGATCCGGACGTTTGACGTGCCACGCCGCTGAACGCACTGCGTGCCCGGGACAGGTCGCCGGCATCCAGGTACTGTTCGACCGCGAGGAGCGTGTAACGATCCCGTTCCGTGCCGGCTGCGTTGACCGCGAGGCCCATGTAGGCCCCGGCCGCCTCATTATGATCACCGTTGCGGGCCATACGTTCAGCGCGGCTCTCGCTCGAGCCGCCCATTCCGCCGCCTGTCGTCTCGCACGCGCTTAGCGCAAACAGGCTGACGAACAAGACGAGCGTGCTTGCCAGCAGGCGCCGTTCAGATGCAGGATGTCGAAGCGATCTAGTCATAATTTATAAACCCGATACGGATTCCCGGCCCGATGAGCGGCACTCTATTTGTTGTAGCAACGCCGATTGGCAACCTTGAAGACCTGACACCACGAGCGAGCCAGACGCTTGCTGAGGTGGATCTCGTTGCAGCCGAGGATACCCGCCACACCAGGCGATTGCTAATCACAATCGGCGCAAAACCTGCACTTATGGCGTTGCACGATCACAACGAAGAGCAGGCTGTCCATGGGCTCATTGCAACACTGAAAGATGGCAAAGATGTGGCGTTGGTTAGTGATGCCGGCACGCCGTTGGTTAGTGATCCTGGTTTTCGCCTTGTAAGAGCCGCGCACGAGCATGGCATTGTTGTTGTCCCGATTCCCGGTGCCAGCGCCGTAACGGCTGCGCTGTCGGCCGCCGGTCTGCCGACTGATCGATTCTGTTTTGAAGGATTTGCGCCGTCGAAACGCGCTGCACGCCGTCAATGGTTGCAGGACCTGGTGGGTGAGGAGCGTACGATTGTGATGTATGAATCCGTACATCGAATCGCGGATTGCCTTGCCGACCTCGTCGATATTTTCGGCGCAGGCCGCAAGGCATTCATCGGCCGCGAATTGACGAAAATGCACGAGCAATGCGTTCAGGAAACGCTCGGCGAATTGAAGCGGATGGTCGATGTCGGCGATATTGTCAGCAAGGGCGAATTCGCGATCGTCATTACCGGCGCCGAGCCATCAACCGAATCATCCCTGGACGTAGACAGTCTCCTGGTCGAATTGGCCGCCCATCTTTCAGCGAAGGACTCCGCCAGGGTTGCTGCCAAGCTGTCAGGCCACAAGAAAAACGATCTGTACCAGCGACTACTCCAGCTCAAGGACGACGCGCCCCAATCGTAACCGGCGACGGACATGGCCCGGATTGTTGCTGTAGACTCCGCTCTCGAGAAAGCCGGAGTTGGCCAGACAACCGCTGTAGTTCGCTATGGAGGAAAGTCCGGGCTCCTTCGGACAGGGCGCCAGGTAACGCCTGGGGGGCGTGAGTCCACGGAAAGTGCCACAGAAAATATACCGCCGGCCTTTGTCTTCGTGACGATCGCCGGTAAGGGTGAAAAGGTGCGGTAAGAGCGCACCGCGCGACTGGCAACAGCTCGCGGCACGGTAAACCCCGCCCGGAGCAAGACCAAATAGGGGAGTAGGGCTTCGGCCCGCCGTCGGTTCCGAACGGGCTCCCGGGTAGGTTGCTTGAGGTAGCTGGTGACAGCTATCCCAGATGAATGGTTGTCGATGACAGAACCCGGCTTATTGCTGGCTCCGGCTTTCTCACCTTCTTTTCCTTTATAAATCAATATGTTATGATTGTCGTCGTCGTTCTGACGACGGCCGAGGCGCGTCCTGCGCGATTCGACGCCAAACAGGTAGCCTGGAGTGGCCTGTCGCTCATCCGCGACCCAATCGTGAGGCCTACTCTAGGAAGTAACTGTAAGCGACTGATTTTTCTCGCGCGAAAGCTGCCACAATTCGCCCGATTTGGGCCACTGATTTGCCCCTAAGTCACTGTAGAACAAGAGTTAATTACTATTGTTCATTGACGCTCATACGGAGCGCCACCTATAGTGTTGAAAAGTGGATAAAAGTGGGAGGAGAGGGGCAGCCCGCCCAGATTTCGCGCCAGAAGAGCGAGATCGGCGGCGATCCGATAAGTCGTGTTTCGAGGGGCCACCAAAGTTTCGTTGGACGCCAAAGGGCGTATGGCAATACCGACCCGTTACCGGGAGCGGCTTGCTACCCGTTGTGATGGCCAGATCATCGTCACCGTCGATAAGGATCACTGTCTCCTGGTTTATCCCTTGCCCGACTGGGAAGAGCTCGAGCGCAAGCTCGTGCGGCTGCCCAGCATGAATAAAGTCGCCCGTCGCATTGTGCGAATTATGGTCGGTTATGCGACCGAGGTCGAGATGGACGGCAGCGGCCGGATTCTCGTCTCGAAGGAGCTGCGGGAATTCGCGGGTCTCGATAAGCAGGCAATGCTGATCGGGCAGGGCAACAAGTTTGAACTTTGGGATGAAGCGACCTGGAACGAAAAACGCGATGCATGGCTAAGCGAGGACGACGACGGTGAGATGCCGGCCGACCTCGAGTCGATATCGTTCTAGGACGTTGTTTAAACCATGAGCAGCAACGCGCATGTGCCGGTGTTGCTGGGGCCGGTCCTTCAGGGACTGAAAATAAAACCAGACGGCTGTTACGTCGACGGAACGTTCGGTCGCGGGGGACACAGTAGGGAAATTCTGAAGCAACTCGGAGCTGACGGCAGGTTGATCGCTATTGATCGTGACCCACAAGCCATCGCATCGGCACCCGCTTCCCTTACTGAAGACCCGCGATTCGAACTGATCAGGGGCGAAAGTGCGCAACTTGAGACATTCATTGGTGAGAGAGGGCTTGCGGGTCAAGTCGACGGCCTCCTCTTCGACCTGGGAGTCTCGTCACCTCAACTGGATGAGGCCGATCGAGGCTTCAGTTTCATGCGTGATGGCCCGCTCGATATGCGAATGGACCCGGATTCAGGCACGTCGGCCAGTGATTGGCTCGCGTCTGTGGACGAAAAAGAATTGAAGTACGTGTTACGCAAATACGGTGAAGAGACGAGCGCGAGCCGCATCGCACGCGCGATTCTCCATGCGCGGGATGAGGCCCCGATCTCTCGTACCGCACAGCTCGCCCGCATCATTGAAGAAGCGGCACCGAGACACGGCCAGAAGAAGCACCCCGCCACAAAGACATTCCAGGCGATTCGCATTGCGATCAACGGCGAACTCGAACAGCTCGAGGCCGTGCTTGCGCAGTCGGTCAACGTGATGCGCAAAGGTGCGCGTCTGTGCGTCATCAGCTTTCACTCGCTTGAGGACCGCATGGTCAAGCGCTTCATGCGTGACGCGTCGCGCGAGTCGGAGCAATACCGCGGCATGCCGAATGTACCCGAGGAATTCCGGCCGAAACTGAAAACGGTCGGCAAAGCGATTGGCGCGACCGATGAAGAGATCGTTGCCAACCGTCGTGCGCGTAGCGCACACCTGCGAATCGCGGAGCGAACCTGATGCAAATGAAGCAACAGCCGTTCCTTCTCGTGTTCGTGTTCGCCGTCGTGTGCGTCCTGAGCGCCATGGCGCTCGTCTACACAAAACACGAATCACGGAAGTTATTCGTCGAGCTCGAAGGGCTAACACACGAACGCGACAACCTGAATATTGAATGGGGCCAGCTGCAGATCGAGCAAAGCACCTGGGCCCAACATGCACGAATTGAACAGGTAGCAACAGACGACCTGTCGCTCGTGCGTCCCGAAACCGCGGATATTTTCGTTATTGAACGGCCATGAAACGAGGCGCAGAAACAAAACAGCAGACTGCACGACGCTTCGCCGGCAGAGTGACACTGGTAACCGTATGCTTCGGTGTGCTGGCATCCTCGCTTGTCGCGCGCGCAGTGTATCTGCAGGTACTGGATAAGGACTTCCTGAATCAGCAGGCCGACACTCGCCACCTGCGCACTGAGAAAATCTCTGCACACCGCGGCACGATCACAGATCGCAATGGCGAGCCACTCGCGATCAGCACGCCCGTCGATTCGATCTGGGCGAACCCGAAGCAGTTTGCGCCGGCGGTGGACAGTGTTCCGAAACTGGCACGTGCCCTTGGCGTCGACTCGCAAATGCTCATGCGTCGTATCACGCGCAGCATGGACAAAGAGTTCCTGTACCTGAAGCGTCACCTGAGCCCCGAAAGTGCAGAGGAAGTCCTCGCGCTTGGTCTGCCTGGTATCAATGTGCAACGTGAATATCGCCGCTACTATCCGGCGTCAGAAGTCACGGGACACCTTGTCGGCTTTACCGATATCGACGACGCGGGCCAGGAAGGCCTCGAACTCGCGTTCAATCACTGGCTCGCTGGCGAGTCCGGTGCCAAACGTGTCCTGAAGGATCGCCTAGGACGTTCGATTGAAAACGTCGCGAGTATCCGGCCACCGCATCACGGCAAGGACTTGCGCACGAGCATCGACCTGCGCCTGCAATACCTCGCTTACCGGACGCTTAAAGCTGCGATCAAGACGCACAACGCGCGCTCGGGCTCGATCGTTGTCCTGGACGTGAAGACCGGCGAAGTGCTGGCGATGGTTAACCAGCCAACCTATAACCCGAACGACCGGTCGCAGTTCGTTGCCGAGCGTTATCGCAATCGCGCAATTACCGATATCTTCGAGCCTGGCTCGAGCCTGAAGCCGCTCATTGTGGCTGCGGCGCTCGAGAGCGGTCAGTACCGGCCCTCCAGCATCGTCGATACCGCGCCCGGGTTCATCGTCGTTGGTCCAAAGAAAATCGAAGACACGCGCAACCTGGGTCGAGTCAGCCTGACAACGATCCTGGCGCGTTCGTCGAACGTCGGCATTACCAAGCTCGCAATGACGCTGGAGCCCGACCAGCTCTGGGACACGATGACGCAGTTTGGTCTCGGCGAATTGACGACGAGCGGATTCCCCGGCGAGTCGGCAGGCATGCTGACGCACTTCAGCAACTGGCGGCCAATTAGCCAGGCAACGCTGGCTTATGGCTACGGCGTATCCTTGACACCGCTGCAATTGGCCCAGGCCTACGCGGCCATCGGTAGCGACGGACAAATGCGGCCAATTTCACTCGTCGCGCTGGAGCAGCCGAACCGGGGCGAGCAGGTCGTTAGCTCGGATACAGCTGCTGCAGTCCGTCGAATGCTCGAAGAAGTGGTGCGCCCGGGCGGCACGGGAACCAAGGCTGCAGTTGATGGCTATCGCATTGCGGGCAAGACCGGTACGGCCTGGAAGTTTGCGACCGGTGGCTACTCACAAGACAAGTACATCTCGATCTTCGCGGGCCTCGCACCGGCGAGTGATCCGCACCTGGCCACGGTCGTCGTTATCGATGAGCCCGGCGGCGAACTCTACTACGGCAGCGACGTCGCGGCGCCTGTGTTCGCGGATGTCATGTCCGAGTCCCTGCGTCTGCTCGCTGTTGCGCCGGATGCTATGCCGGCACGTGATCCGAACAGTGTTATGCAAGCCATGGCTGCCCGGCCGGAGAGCCAATGAGCATGCCGGCCGAATACATGACCAGCGCGCCCATTCTTGCTGACCTGCTGCAGGGGTATGCAGATGCGCCTGTGATTCCCGTAAATGGTATTGCGAGCGACAGCCGTCTGTTGCAGGAAGGATTCCTGTTCCTGGCAGTGCAGGGCATGACCAGCCATGGACTCGACTACCTCGAGCAGGCCAAACAGGCAGGCGTCTGTGCGATAGCGTGGGACGCGTCGACGGGCGCAGAACCGGCTGACATTGGTATACCGACGATCGCAATCGATGGCCTGGCCGGCAAGCTCGGCGAGATCGCCAACCGTTACTACGACCGTCCGTCGGAACAACTGAGCGTCATCGGTGTGACAGGGACCAACGGCAAGACGACGGTTGCGTGGATGATCGCCCAGGCCCGGGAAATTCTCGGCGAGCGGTGCGCCTACCTTGGTACGTTGGGCTACGGCGTCGACTCTATCGAAGGTGCCGAGGGCATGACGACTCCAGCCGCAATCGAATTGCACGGACGTCTCGCCGGGTTCGTCGCTCAAGGCGCCGCAAGCGCTGCGATCGAAGTGTCGTCGCACGCGCTGTCGCAAGGACGGGTTGATGGCGTGCGTTTCGATGCCGCGTTGTTCACCAACCTCTCGCGCGACCATCTCGATTACCACGCTGATATGTACGAGTATTTCGAGAGCAAGTCGCAACTGTTTCTGGAGTGCGACCCGAAAGACCGCATTATCAATCTCGATTCCGAATATGGCACTCAACTGGCTGCAATGTCCGGGCAAAACGTAGTAACCGTTTCAAGCAATTTCGATCGTGTGGCCAATGGCCGTCCCTACGTGTTCGTGCGCTCGGTTGTGGCGAAAGAACAGGGTTCCGATATCGCGTTCATCAGCTCGTGGGGCGAGGGACGATTCACGCTGCAGATGCCCGGCGATTTCAATGTAGCCAACGCCGTCCTCGTGTTGGCCCTGCTACTCAGAAAAGGCGTGCCGCTGGATGCTGCATGCGATGTCATGTCCCAGGTCAGCGCGCCGCCTGGAAGAATGCAGCGCGTGGCCATGGAAGGTCCCGCTGTTTTTGTCGATTACGCTCACACACCAGCGGCACTCGAAGTTGCACTGCGGGCGCTGCGTGCGCATTGCCGCGGCGAGCTTTGGTGCGTTTTCGGATGTGGCGGTGACCGCGACAAAGGCAAGCGGGGGCAAATGGGAACAGCGGCCGAACGCCAGAGCGATCGCGTCGTTGTCACGACCGACAATCCTCGCACGGAAGATGCGCAGGAAATCATCGCTGACATCGTCTCCGGCTTCGCGAACGCAGGTGAGGCGACCGTCATCGAAGATCGTGCCGCAGCGATTGCCTGGGCGATAGACCAGGCAGCTCATGACGACGTCGTGCTGGTCGCGGGCAAGGGTCATGAGGGCTATCAGGAGTCGAACGGCGAACGGATCGTGTTCTCTGATTATGGGATCGCGCAGAAGGCGCTCGCCGCCAGGGAAGGTGCGAAGTGATTACTACGCTCGCTCGCGCTGCCGAGTCCATGCAAGGAGTACTGCATGGTGATGATTGCACCTTCGAAGGTGTTAGCACGGACACGCGCACGATTCGTGACGGCCAGTTGTTCTTCGCGTTACAGGGCCCAAATTTCGACGGCCGCGACTACGTTGGCATCGCCAGCGAAAGCGGTGCCGCCGCCGCGGTTGTTGCGAGTCATGTCAACGATGACATCGCGCAGATAACAGTAGACGACGCCAAGGCAGCGCTTGGTCGTTTCGGTGCAGCATGGCGCAATGAGCACGACGCAATTGTTATTGGCGTTACGGGCAGTAACGGCAAGACGACGCTCAAGGAACTGATCGCTGCGTGCCTCAAGCAACAGGCGCCGACGCTCGCGACACAGGGCAATTTGAATAACGAGATCGGCATGCCGCTGATGCTCGCACGCATCGAAGAATCGCATCGCTACGCTGTGCTCGAGATGGGCGCGAACCATGCTGGTGAGATCGCCTACCTGACTTCATTGGCCAGCCCGGATGTGGTTGTCATCACGAATGCAGGCGCGGCGCACCTTGAAGGCTTTGGCTCAATTGATGGAGTGGCGCGCGCCAAGGGCGAGATCCTGCAGGACGAAAAACGTCCGCAGATGGCTGTGCTCAACGCCGACGATCGCTTCTTTAAATACTGGGCGTCACTCGTCAGCGACGTTCCCAGCCTCAGCTTCGGATTCAGTGACTCGGCTGACGTCCGCGCAGACGACATCGTTGCCGGCGCCAGCAGTACAAGTTTCACACTGTACGTAGCGAGTGAGAGCGTTGCCGTTTCTCTGCCGCTGGTCGGTGTCCACAACGTGCGCAACGCGTGCGCAGCTGCGGCAGTCGCACATGCGCTGAATGTTTCGCTCGACGATATTCGTGCCGGCCTCGAAGACGTAAGTCCGGTCGCTGGCCGACTGCAGCCCGTCCGTGGCGTGCACGGTGCAACATTGTTTGATGACAGCTATAACGCCAACCCGTTGTCTGTTATCGCGGCCGCAGAATTCCTGTCGGCTCTGCCCGGTGAGAGCTGGCTGGTGCTTGGGGATATGAAAGAACTCGGGGACGATGCAGCTGATATGCATCGCGAGGTTGGAGAAGCCGCGCGGGCAAGCGGTGTAGACCGCTTGTTCGCGTACGGCGACCTTGCCAGCAATGCTGCAGAAGGTTTCGGGGAGACCGCTCGCTGGTACGCGACGCTAGACACGCTAGTTGACGAACTCAGCGATGCGCTGACTGCCGACGTTAGTGTGCTCGTCAAAGGATCACGTTCGATGCGCATGGAGCGCGTCGTCGACGCGCTACGCGAACCCGAAGACGTGAGAAAGGAGGCCTGATCGTGCTGCTTTATCTCACACAATACCTGGCGCAATTCGAGTCCGGCTTCAACGTTTTCAGTTACCTGACGATGCGCGCCATCCTGGGTGCGCTCACGGCGCTGGTCATCTCCTTCATCATCGGCCCTCGCATGATCAAGCGCCTGCAGGTTAACCAGCTCGGTCAGCCTGTACGCGACGATGGACCCGAGACACACCTGCTCAAGGCCGGCACGCCGACCATGGGCGGCACTCTGATTCTCGCTGCGATTTGTATCAGCACATTACTGTGGGCAAATCTCGAGAACATATACGTCTGGGTCGTACTGTTCGTCACCTTGTCATTCGGTGTCATCGGCTACGTCGATGACTACAAGAAACTCATCTTGCAGGACCCCGCCGGTATTTCGGCGAAGCAAAAGCTCTTCTGGCAGTCTACCGCGGCAATTGTCGCCGCGATTGCTCTGTACGTTACGGCGACGGACGAGGTGCAAACCTCGCTGTTGATCCCGTATTTCAAGGACCTGGCCATCCCCCTGGGTATGTTCCAAGTTGTCGTGACGTACTTTTTTATTGTCGGCTTCAGTAATGCAGTCAACCTTACTGATGGCCTCGACGGCCTGGCGATTATGCCGACCGTCCTCGTCGGTGGCGCATTGGGCATCTTTGCCTATGTCACGGGTAACGTGAACTTCTCGGCTTACCTCGGTATCCCGTACGTAGCGGGGACCGGCGAGATCCTGGTTTTCTGTACTGCGCTGGCGGGCGCCGGTCTTGGCTTCCTCTGGTTCAACACGTATCCCGCACAAGTGTTCATGGGCGACATTGGTGCCTTGTCACTGGGCGCCGCGCTGGGTGCCGTAGCCGTCGTCGTGCGGCAGGAGATCGTGCTCGCAATCATGGGCGGCGTGTTCGTCGTCGAGACGCTGTCGGTCATTATCCAGGTGGCGTCTTTCAAGCTGACAGGCAAGCGCGTGTTCCGTATGGCTCCGCTGCACCACCATTTTGAACTCAAGGGATGGGCCGAGCCAAAGGTCATCGTTCGATTCTGGATTATTACGGTCATCCTCGTGTTGATCGGCCTCGCGAGTCTGAAAATACGATGAGCGCAGCCAAGTCGACAGCAAACAAGGATCTGGTCGTGGGCCTCGGCGCCACCGGCCTGTCCATCGCGCGCTATCTGAAGCGCAACGATGCTAATGCGATCTTCTTCGACAGTCGAGAGGCGCCACCGGGCCTGGACGAGCTGGACGAAATCTGGCCGGACGCGGAAGTGTTGCTTGGCGAGATCAAATTTCCAAAGGGCGTCAGCCGAATCATCGCGTCACCCGGCATTTCCGATAGTCATTCGTTGCTCAAGGAAGCGCGCAAGAAAAAAGTCGAGGTGTTGTCGGACATCGAACTGTTCGCGCGCGACGCGAAGCAGCCATTCGTTGCGGTTACTGGGTCGAACGGCAAGAGCACTGTGACGACGCTCCTTTATCACATGTGCCGGGCGGACGGCCGCCAGGTTCTGGCGGGTGGCAACCTCGGCGAGCCGGCGCTGGATCTGCTCGATCAGGATGCACCTGATATTTACGTACTCGAGCTCTCGAGCTTCCAGTTACAGCGCACGCAGAAGCTACCAGCCCAGGTGGCCTTGCTTCTGAACGTGTCGCCGGATCATCTTGACTGGCACGCCGATGAAGACGAATACCGTGCCGCCAAGTACCGGGTTTTCAACGACGTTGACTCAGCTGTCATTAATCGTTCTGACGCAACCGCAGCCGAAAAAGCGAAGCACTGCGGCCGCGTTATCAGCTTCGGCCTCGACGTGCCCGAAGACGATCAGTACGGCATCCGTGAGGAAGACGGCGAGAAGTACCTTGCGTGTGGTGACGTGCTGCTGCTTTCAGTTCGGGATCTGGCGCTGTATGGCCTGCATAACCAGTTGAACGCACTGGCGGCCCTTGCCGCGGGCGACCTGGTCGGTCTGGATATGGCTGCGATGTTGCAGGTCCTTATCGAGTTCCCGGGGTTGCCCCACCGAATGCAGTTTGTGGCTCGTATTGGCGCCGTCGACTACATCAATGATTCCAAGGCGACGAACGTCGCTGCCGCGGTGGCGTCGATCAACTCGGTAGACAGGATGCTCGTGCTCGTCGCCGGCGGGGACGGCAAAGGTGGCGACTTTGGCGAGCTGGCCGAGGCTATCGAAGGTCGGTTGCGCGGGGCTGTGCTTATTGGCAAAGACGCGGAGAAGATCGCCCACGCACTCGACACCGTCATGCCCGTGCATTTCGCTGAGAACATGGAATCGGCAGTGCACATGGCTGCCACCTGCGCTGAATCCGATGACACCGTGCTGCTCGCGCCCGCTTGCGCGAGCCTCGACCAGTATGACAACTACATAGCGCGCGGCGATGCGTTCTGTGACGCTGTGAAGGCGCTGCAACGATGACAACACGCAGCGCAATCATGCCGTTTCCGGCGCAGCTCAAGACCAAGCTCAAGATCGATCCCGTATTGCTGACGATCGTGCTCGCGCTGTTGCTTGGTGGATTCGTAATTCTCGCGTCGGCGTCGACCTCTATTTCCGACAACGCGGCGGGCAATCCGTTCTTCTACATTCAGCGGCAACTGCTTGCAGCCGCCATCGGCGCAATTGCGGGCGGCATCTGTCTGTTTATTCCGATGCAGGTCTGGCAGAGTCTCGGGCCGCTGATGTTGTTCGTTGGGCTGGGTTTGCTAGTGGTCGTGCTCGTGCCGGGTGTGGGTCACGAGGTGAACGGCAGCACACGCTGGGTGCGGGTCGGATTCATAAACCTGCAGGTTTCGGAGCCTGCACGCCTCTGCTTCCTGATGTACCTTGCCGGCTATCTCGTGCGCCGAAGCAAGTCGTTGCGTGAGGAGTTCACGGGCTTCCTGCGGCCGATGCTTGTGCTGACGCTGGCCTGTGTCCTGCTCCTCAAGGAACCCGATTTTGGCGCTGCGATCGTACTGCTGGCCACGGCAATGACAATGCTGTTTGTCGCCGGTGCACGCATTCGCGACTTCATCGTGTTCTTTCTGACCGCGGTACTGGCAATCGCTGCGCTGACGGTGTCGGCGCCGTACCGCATGAAACGTCTGACCGGGTTCCTCGACCCGTGGTCCGATCCCTACGACTCAGGGTTCCAGCTGACACAGTCCCTGATCGCGATCGGTCGTGGCGAGTGGTTTGGCGTCGGCCTCGGCGAGAGCGTGCAGAAGCTCTTCTACCTGCCCGAGGCGCATACCGATTTCGTATTCGCCGTGTTTGCCGAGGAATTCGGCCTGCTCGGTTCACTGGTTTTGATCGCGCTTTTCCTGGCACTCCTCTGGCGCATCTTCAAGCTCGGCAAACGTGCACACGACGCCGAGCGTTTCTTCGAGGCCTACCTGGCCATCGGCCTCGGTACGTGGCTCGGTCTGCAGGCTTTTATCAACGTCGGCGTGAACATGGGGATGCTGCCCACCAAGGGGCTGACCCTGCCGCTGATCAGTTACGGCCGCAGCAGCCTGATCATCACGATGATCTGCATTGGTCTGTTGCTGCGCGTCCACCACGAGCTCGCCGTCGACGCGAAGCCCGTCAATCGCAAGCGAGGTCGCCGCAAGAAATGAGCGCTCGACCAATTCTTGTCATGGCTGGAGGCACAGGTGGACATGTCTACCCGGCACTCGCGGTGGCCCGCGCGCTACAAGCGCGGTCGCGTGAAGTTGTCTGGCTTGGCACGCACCGCGGTCTGGAATCGCGCGTCGTTCCCGAAGCTGGCATTGACATCGAGTGGATCAGCATCAAGGGACTGCGCCGCAAAGGCGTGCTTGCCGCACTTATCGCACCGTTACAAATCGGCTGGGCGCTGATGCAGTCGCTCGCCGTCATTTTTCGTCGCCGTCCCGCTGCCGTGCTCGGCATGGGAGGTTTCGTCAGTGGACCGGGTGGTGTCGCCGCCTGGCTGACGAGACGTCCCCTGATTATTCACGAGCAAAATGCCGCAGCGGGCATGACCAACCGTCTTCTGGCGCGCTTTGCCCGGGTTGTGCTGCAAGCCTTCCCGGGCAGTTTTAATTCTGATGTCGACGTGGAAACCGTCGGCAACCCGGTCCGTGAGGACATCGCGGCCGTGCCGCCGCCACATGAACGTTACGCAGACCGGCAAGGAGCTCTGCGTGTTTTGGTGCTTGGTGGCAGCCAGGGTGCTCTGGCATTGAATCGCACCGTACCGGCAGCACTCGCGTTGCTCGATCCGGAGCTGCGGCCGGTTGTGCGACACCAGTGCGGCGAACGCACGTTGGACGTTGCAAGGCAGGCCTACGACGAGCAGGCGGTCGACGTCGAGTTGTTACCGTTCATCGAAGACATGGCCGCGGCTTACGCGTGGGCCGACCTCGTCATCTGTCGTGCTGGTGCGCTGACGGTAGCCGAGCTCTGCGCTGTTGGCGTTCCGGCACTGTTCGTTCCCTATCCGGCCGCCGTTGATGACCACCAGACGGCAAACGCCCGACCGATGGCCGAGGCAGGTGCGGGGATGATCATCCAGGAAAGCGAACTGACGCCGGAGCGCCTGGCCGATCTGCTGCGGGAATGGCTGCAGTCACGTGCCGAGTTGTTGCAACGCGCCACGAAAGCTCGTGCGCTGTCAGCGCCAGAGTCGCTGCATCGCATCACGGAGATCTGTCTCGAGCAGGCAGGGGTTTCTGCATGAGACATCACGTATCGCAGTCTCGGCATCAGATCTGGAGAGTCGCATGATCAAGAAAATGCGTCGAATTCACCACGTGCATTTCGTCGGTATCGGCGGCTCAGGCATGTCCGGCATTGCCGAGGTGATGGCGAGCCTGGGTTATGCCGTGCAGGGCTCGGATATCAAGCCGAGCAAACAGACACGGCGCCTTGAGAGCCAGGGTGCCAAAGTATTCATCGGCCACGCTGCTGAGAACATCCTCGACGCGGACGCGGTTGTAGTCTCCAGCGCGGTCGATGAAACCAATCCCGAAGTCGCTGCAGCGCGTGAGCAGCTCATGCCGGTCGTTAGCCGTGCGGAAATGCTTGCCGAGCTCATGCGCTTTCGATATTCGATTGCGGTTGCCGGTACGCACGGTAAGACAACGACGACGAGCCTCGTTGCCAGTGTTCTGGCCGAGGGTGGGCTCGACCCGACGTTCGTCATCGGCGGCCGACTCAAGAGCGCAGACGCGAATGCACGACTCGGACAGGGTGACTACCTGGTTGCGGAGGCGGATGAGAGCGACGCGTCGTTCGTGCATCTCAAGCCGATGCTGGCGATCGTGACGAATATCGATGCCGATCACATGTCGACCTATGACGGCGACATCGAGAAGCTCAAGTCAGGGTTTATTGAGTTCCTGCACAACCTGCCGTTCTACGGACTGGCCGTTGTGTGCACGGACGATCCAGGCGTCAACGACGTCCTCGGCGATATCGGACGCTCGATAACGACTTACGGCACGAATGAAGATGCGGACGTTCGCGCGGTCAACATGACGTTTGCCGGCAATGTGACAGAGTTTGACGTGGTTCGGAGTGGGGACACATTCTCGAATGTGTCCCCACTCTTGCACGTGACCTTGCAACTCCCCGGCGAACACAATGTACGCAATGCGCTCGCCGCGATTGCTGTTGCCGACGAGCTGCAAATCGGCGATGAGGCCGTGGCTGCTGCGCTCGAGAAATTCGAGGGCATCGACCGTCGCTTTCAGAATCTGGGCGACGTGCGCATGGCAAACGGCACGGTCACGATCGTCGACGACTACGGCCATCATCCGACCGAAATTGCAGCGACGCTGTCTGCGGCCAAGTCCGGATACCCGGATCGACGGGTCGTGCTCGTCTTCCAGCCACATCGCTACACACGCACGCGCGACCTCATGGACGACTTCGCAAATGTCCTGTCAAGTGCTGACGCGCTCGTCTTGCTCGACGTCTATGCAGCCGGCGAGGAACCGATCGCGGGTGCCGACGGCCGCTCAATGGCGCGAGCCGTGCGCACGCGTGGCGCTGTCGAGCCGGTATTCGTGGAGAATCTCGAGGATCTCGCAGGCGTGCTCGAAGATGTGCTGGCCGATGGCGACCTGGTGCTCGCTATGGGTGCTGGCGATATCAGTGCTTATGCGCATTCGCTTCCCGAGCTGCTGGGCAACGGTCCATCGCTGAAGGTGCACTCATGATGGCGGCGGCAGCAGACATGCGTGTGCAGGGCGAGCTTCGATACAACGAACCGATGAGTAGCCACACATCGTGGCGCGTTGGTGGCCCGGCCGAGACGTTCTTCGTGCCGGCCAGCATCGACGATTTGTCATCGTTCCTGGCAGAACTCGATAAAGACACACCCATTTTCTGGCACGGCGTTGGGACCAACTTGCTTGTGCGCGACGGCGGCCTGCCGGGCGTAGTTATTTCGGCAACGAAGATGCTTCGGCAACTCGATCAGGTTGATCGGTACACAGTTCGCGCCGGGGCAGGCTTGCCTTGCACACAACTCGCAAGGCAGTGCATTCGCTGGGAGCTCGGCCCATCGGAATTCTTCGCTGGAATCCCGGGCACAGTCGGCGGGGCGCTCGCAATGAATGCGGGTGCGCACGGCGGCGAGACCTGGGAACGTGTGGAGTCCGTTCGCACTATCGATCGCGGTGGCGAGATACATGAGCGGTCGCCGGCTGAGTTCACTGTTGGTTATCGCAGTGTGACGGGGCCGGCAAACGAGTGGTTCATCGAAGGCACTTTTCGTTTCGAACCGGATGTCGTGCCGAGTATGGACACGCTGAAAACGATGCTCGAGCGGCGTAAGAACACCCAGCCTTTGGGCCTACCGAGTTGCGGTTCGGTGTTCCGTAATCCGCCGGGCGATTACTCGGCGCGCCTTATCGAGGCGGCCGGACTCAAGGGCCATCGTATCGGTGGTGCCGAGGTTTCGACCAAACACGCCAACTTCATTATTAATCGCGATGAGGCAACTGCGACGAACATCGAGGAGCTGATCGAACACGTTCGGCAGACAGTCCTTGATGTGCACGGCGTTGAACTGCGACACGAAGTGAGAATCGTTGGGGAGGTGCCCGCATGACGGGGTCGACCCTTAACGAACAGCGCCGCGTAGTGAACGACGCCACGGAGTTTGGTCGCGTTGCCGTCATGCTCGGCGGTCATTCGAGCGAGCGCGAGGTATCTCTGGACACCGGCGCTGCGGTACTTGGTGCGCTGCGGTCAAAGGGTGTGGACGCACACCCCTGGGATCCGGCAGAGAATTCAATGACAGAGTTCGCGGCTGCTGGTTTCGATCGGGTCTGGATCGCTCTGCACGGCCCGGGCGGTGAAGACGGTGCGCTGCAGGGCTTGCTGCAGTGGATGGAGATTCCATACACGGGCAGCGGCGTTATGGCTTCGGCCATTGCCATGGACAAGGTGCGCAGCAAGCACCTGTTCCGGGCTGCCGGAATTCCGACGCCGGACTACTCGGTGGTCAAGTCTCGTGACGAGGCGTCGGTGGCTGCTGAACAGGTCGGCTTCCCGCTCATCATCAAGCCGTCGGGGCAGGGTTCGAGTGTGGGCATGTCCAAAGTTTTCGAGCGGGCGGAACTCAACGAGGCCGTCGAGGTTGCACTGCAATACGGGGACACGGCACTGCTCGAAACCTGTGTCGCAGGCGATGAGTTCACAGTCGCTGTGCTGCAAGGAAGAGCGCTGCCCAGTATTCGCATCGTGACGCCGCGCGTATTTTACGACTACCGCGCCAAGTACGAGTCCGATCGCACCGAGTACATCTGCCGCGGCACCGAAACGGATGAAGAAGAGGCCGCCTACGCTGAACTTGCTGTTTCTGCATTTAACGAACTGGGCTGCACGGGTTGGGGACGCGTCGATTTCATGACAGGCGCGGACAAGCAGCCGCTGGTTCTGGAAGTGAACACCGTGCCGGGTATGACCAGTCACAGTCTTGTGCCGATGGCCGCAAATCGCGAAGGCATCGATTTCGAAGAACTTTGTTGGCGCATCCTCGAGACGAGTTTCGAGGCGAATTCTGAAGCGGACACGGTGGAGGTGGCAGCTTATGGCGCGTAAGCAAGCCAAACGTCGCAAGCAGAAGAAAGCGTCGACTTTCGAAATGCCGAAGATTCACATCGGGCGCATCGTTACACCGCTCGTCGCAATAGGCATCGTCGTTGCAACGTACCAGCTGACGATGGTCATGCTTGATCGCACGATCTCGTCAATCGAAATTAGCGGTCCGTTCCAGCGTGTCACAGCGTTGCAGATCGAAGAGGCTATCAGCGATGAGATTGACGCGGGATTTGTGGGCGCTGACCTCGATCGCATTCAGTATCGCATCGTTGCCCTGCAGTGGATCGACCAGGCTCGCGTCGCGCGTCGGTGGCCGAACCGCGTATCGATCGCGGTTACCGAACAGGTTCCGGCTGCCATTTGGGGTGCAAGCGGGTTGCTCAATACGCGCGGTGAGTTGTTTGTGACCGAAGCGCGCCACATACCCGCCGAACTGCCCCGACTCAGTGGCCCGGATGAAAGCTCAGCCGAAGTGGCGAAGCGTTACCTGGCCGTGCGTGATCAATTGATTCCTATTGGGCTCGATTTGCGCCGAGTGCATCTTGACGCCCGCGGGTCATGGGAAATGACGCTCGCGAATGGCATCGAAGTTCGCCTTGGGCGTCGCGATGTTCCAGAGCGCACCGATCTCTTTCTCGATGTTGTCGCCGACATCATCACGGGCCGCGCTGCGGATATTGACTATGTCGATATGCGCTACGGCAACGGTTTCACGATTGGTTGGAAAGGCGGATCGAAGACTCCGGTCGCAGATCCGCAAAAGGACGGGCAGAAAATGCTCGCGTCCAGAGGAACGGAGTGAATGTCAAAGCGCCCTGACAGAAACATGATTGTTGGACTCGATATCGGTACGTCGAAAGTCGTGGCGATCGTCGGCGAGGTCGTATGATGACGGCAACATCGAAGTCGTCGGCATCGGCTACGCAGCCGTCCCGTGGCCTGAAGAAAGGCGTCGTCGTCAATATCGAGTCCACCGTGCATTCGATCCAGCGCGCCGTGGAAGAGGCCGAACTCATGGCCGGTTGCGATATTCACTCGGTCTACACCGGCATTGCGGGCAGCCATGTGCGCAGCCTGAATTCGCACGGCATCGTCGCCATTCGTGATACAGAGGTCAGCGCTACAGACGTTGATCGGGTCATCGATGCCGCTCGCGCTGTCGCGATCCCGGCCGACCAGAAGATCCTGCACATCCTGCCGCAGGAGTTCCTGATCGATAGCCAGGAAGGCATTCGTGAGCCGATCGGCATGTCGGGCGTGCGCCTCGAGGCGAAGGTGCACATGGTCACGGGTGCCGAAAGCGCCGCACAGAATATCGTCAAGTGTGTACAGCGCTGCGGCCTCGAAGTCGACGACATCGTGCTCGAACAACTTGCCTCCAGCTACGCGGTGTTGACCGATGATGAAAAAGAGCTTGGCTCATGCATCGTCGATATCGGCGGTGGCACAACCGACATAGCGGTATTCCTCGGTGGTGCTATTCAGCATACAGCCGTGATCCCGATTGCGGGTGACCAGGTTACCAACGACATCGCCGTATCGATGCGCACACCGACGCAGTACGCCGAGGAAATCAAGATCAAGTACGCCTGCGCGTTGTCGCAGCTCGCAAATCCGGACGAAACGATCGAGGTACCGAGCGTCGGCGACCGGCCGCCACGGCGTCTTGCTCGCCAGACCCTGGCCGAAATTGTCGAGCCCCGCTACGAGGAACTCTTCGGACTGGTCCGCGATGAGCTTCGCCGAAGCGGCTTCGAAGAATTGATTGCGGCCGGCGTCGTTATTACGGGCGGCAGCGCGAAGATGGAAGGCGCTGTCGAACTGGCCGAGGAAGTGTTCCACATGCCGGTTCGGCTTGGTTCACCGCAATACGTCGATGGACTCATGGATGTTATTCGCAACCCGATTTACGCCACGGGCGTCGGGTTGCTCTTGTATGGCAAAGAAAACCTTTCCCGGCGCGACCGCCGAAGCACGCCTATCGGCGGCAACGTGGGTGAGGTCTGGGATCGTATGAAGTCGTGGTTCCAGGGCCACTTTTAATCATTTAGATCGTTGTTTTAATCAAGGGGTTTCAGTGAGTACCCCACAGGGAAACGCAATAAGCGGAGGAAGACTCAATGTTTGAATTAATGGATGCGCACAGCTCGACCGCTGTCATCAAGGTCATCGGTGTCGGTGGCGGAGGTGGCAATGCTGTCAGCCACATGGTCGAGACAGGTATCGAAGGTGTCGATTTTATCTGTGCCAATACAGATTCGCAGGCACTGAAAGGATCGCACGTACGAACCTCGTTGCAGATTGGCTGCAATATCACGAAAGGGCTTGGTGCAGGCGCCGACCCCGATATCGGTCGCCAGGCGGCGATGGAAGATCGGGATCGAATTCTCGAAGTGATTGAAGGTGCCGACATGCTGTTCATCACGGCCGGCATGGGTGGTGGCACCGGTACAGGTGCGGCCCCGATCGTGGCCCAGGTCGCCAAGGAACTCGGCATCCTGACCGTTGCGGTTGTGACCAAACCGTTCTTGATGGAAGGCGGCAAGCGCATGCAGATCGCGGACCACGGTATTGCTGAACTCGGCAAGTATGTCGATTCGCTGATCACCATTCCGAACGAGAAACTGCTGACAGTACTTGGCGGCGAAACCACGTTGCTCGACGCATTCCGCTCGGCCAACCAGGTGTTGCAGGGCGCGGTGCAGGGCATTGCTGAACTGATTACGCGGCCCGGCCTGATCAACGTCGACTTTGCCGATGTCCGCACGGTCATGTCCGAAATGGGTATGGCGATGATGGGCACAGGCGTGTCTCAGGGCGAGGATCGTGCTCGCGAAGCTGCAGAAGCCGCTGTTTCGAGCCCGCTGCTCGAGGACATCAACCTGGCCGGCGCGAACGGCATTCTGGTGAATGTCACCGCCGGCATGGATCTGTCGATTGGTGAGTTCCAGGAAGTGGGTAACACGGTCAAGGAATTCGCCTCTGACGATGCGACTGTTGTCGTCGGCACGGTGATCGATCCCGAGATGACCGATCGCATTCGCGTGACGGTCGTCGCTACCGGGCTCGGTCAGCACGCGGCGGCAGCCGAATCGCCCATGCGTATCGTGCGGCGCACGCAGGCGCAGGCTGAGCCGAATTACCACACGCTGGACAAGCCGACGGTGCAACGCAAGCGTGCGGTTGGCGATGGGCTCGAAGAAGGTGGCCTGCAGGAAGAATTGCTGGATATTCCGGCGTTCCTGCGGCGCCAGGCTGACTGACCTTAAGAGGGCTATGACCCCCGGTGTTACTCACTCACCGGCGGGGACCTCCTCCGCTTTGCCGGCCCGGGAAGACCCGGGCCGGCACCCTTCCTTCCTCTGTACGGCAACACCACAGAAGTTTTGATGCCAGCGAGCTAACAGATTAATTCTTGTAGAGTTTTTCCCCAATATGGTAATCTTGCGCGCGACATGCTGAGACAACGAACTCTCAAAACGACCATTCGGGCAACCGGCGTCGGGCTGCATTCCGGCGAGAAGGTCTACATGACCCTCCGACCCGCCGCCGAGAACGCCGGAATTACGTTCCGACGCGTCGATCTCGAACACCCCGTAGACATTCCTGCCGACCCCAGCTGGTCGGCGAAACGATGCTGGGTACGACGCTCGAGAAGGACGGCGTCAAGGTAGCGACAGTCGAACACCTGATGTCGGCTCTCGCGGGACTTGGCATCGACAACCTGTATGTCGATCTGTCGGCACCCGAAGTGCCGATCATGGACGGCAGCGCGGGACCGTTTGTCTTCCTGCTGCAGTCTGCCGGCATCGAAGAACAGAACGCAGCAAAGCAGTTTATTCGCATCAAGAAGAAGGTGCGCGTGGAAGATGGTGACAAATGGGCTGAGCTACTGCCGTTCAACGGCTTCAAGGTGCACTTCGAGGTGTATTTCAATCACCCGGTGTTCAACAAGCTAAGCCAGCAGGCGACCATCGATTTTTCGTCGACGTCGTTCCTCAAAGAAGTCAGCCGTGCACGCACGTTTTGTTTCCTGCGTGATGTTGAAGCATTGCGTGAGCGTAACCTGACGCTCGGCGGTAGCATGGACAACGCCATCGTGCTGGACGATTACCGCATCCTTAACGAGGACGGACTTCGTTACTCAAACGAGTTCGTGATTCACAAGATTCTCGACGCGATCGGCGACGCGTACCTGCTGGGCCACAGCCTGATTGGCGAACTCCGGTTGTACAAGTCCGGACATGACCTGAACAACAAGCTCATGCGTGCGATGCTCGCGGATGAGACCTCCTATGAACTGGTCACGTTCACGGACGAGAAGAAAGCACCCATCTCCTACGCGACTCCTGCCTACGCCTGATAAGGTAACTGGTACCCCAACTGGTACCCCATCCGGTGGTTCCTTCTAGCTCTGCGTAACCCGGATCCTGCAGGAGGTTGGATCGAGTCCAGCGTCCCTGGCTGCTCTGAGCAGAGCGTCGGTTTCATAGCGGAGCCGGCTCGCCCAGGCAGAGGACGCCGCGATCACGACGAGATCGCCGTTGTCGCGGAGGTTTGCCGCGACGATCGCACCGGCATACTCGCCAGGCAACGCACTGCACAGAAGGTGCGTCAGCTCGCCCATCTCCTGGGCGCGTCGGACGATATCGGCTAAATCCCCGCCAGTACTAGGATTTAGCAACTTTTTGAGGTCATTCTTGGCCATAAAAATGTGACGCAGTTAGCGCTTTTGTCTCCGTTTCTGGAACTGGTCGTCACCCTGACAGTCGACCGCTTGTAATAAAAACCGACATTATGCATATTGTCGCACACGATAAGGGCAAACCCGTTGTAAGGCGGGGACGCAAATCCACCGGTCCAGGCTCGAGTCTGGACAGCGGGGCTACCGAAGTGAGCAGGGACTGCAAGTTGATAAGAACGCAAAGAAGCGTCCGCGACGAAAGAGCCCGCGGATTCGCGACTTGCAAGAGAGACTACCGAGCGTTTAATACGCATCCGGGGCGTAATTGATGAATGTTGTAATTTTCGGCAAGGGGTTCGGAAAACCTCGTCAGCTTAGCTTGTCTGGCCTTGTGGCCGGCGTTGCGGCTGCCGGCGTTGCTGCCCTTGTGATGTTCGCCGGATTTGCGGGTGGCTACTGGTACTCCTCCAATACGGGTTCCGGCGTTAGTACATCGGAGTTGTCGCAGCTTACGGGCGAGCTCGAAGCACAGCGCGAGACTATTGATACTATCCGCCAGGGCAGCGAGGACACGCTCGACGCGCTGGCCATTCGTATCGCCCAGATGAATGCTCGCATAATCCGACTCGACGCAGTGGGCCGCCGCATTACCGAAATGGCGGATATCGACGACGGCGAGTTCAATTTTGATTCTGACCCGGCACTGGGTGGTCCTGAAGAGCCCATGTCTGCCGGCTCTAATATTGCCGTACCTGAAGTTCTTGAGGCGATGACGACACTGGGCTACCAGCTCAACAATCGTGAGGCCCAGCTCGACGTGCTCGAATCGGTTCTGATGAACCAGAGCCTGAAGGAGCGTGTTTATCCGCAGGGTCGGCCGGTTAATTCAGGCTGGCTGTCGTCCTACTTCGGCAAGCGTACTGACCCGTTTACGGGCAAGCCCGCAAATCACACCGGTATCGATTTTGCTGGCAAGCGTGGCGACGAAATTGTTGCAGTAGCCGACGGTGTCGTGACCTGGTCGGGCGATCGCTACGGCTATGGCGTGATGGTTGAGATCAACCATGGCAGTGGTTACTCGACACGCTATGCGCACAATTCTGAAAACCGCGTCTCTGTCGGAGACGAGGTCAGAAAAGGGCAGATCGTAGCCCTGATGGGTAAAACGGGCCGCGCCACCGGTCCGAACCTGCACTTCGAAGTACTTCACGATGGCCGCCGGGTAAACCCGGTCAAGTTCATTCGCGACACGTCGAAGTAGGCGCAACAAATCCCTGAATCAGGATCCCGATAAGGCCATGGCCGCGGGCCATTACTCATGGGCTTGAGTTCGCAAAAATTGCCCATAAATCGCGACATTGGATTCGTGTGGCCGTAGAATAGCGGCCTTTGTTTGACCGGGAGCCCTGCGTGGCCAAATTCCTGACTCGCATTTTCGGCAGTCGCAACCAGCGCCTGCTGCGTCAGTACTCAAAAGTCGTCAAAAAGATCGGTTCTCTCGAGGAGGGCCTTCAGGCGCTCAGCGACAGCGAGCTCCAGGCCAGGACTGCGGAATTCCGCCAGCGCTATACCGATGGCGAGACACTGGAACAACTCCTGCCCGAGGCGTTCGCGGTAGCCCGTGAGGCATCGGTACGGACGATGGGCATGCGCCCGTTCGACGTGCAGCTAATCGGCGGCATGGTTCTGCACGAAGGCAACATTGCGGAAATGCGTACCGGTGAGGGTAAGACGCTGATGTCGACCCTGCCTGCCTACCTGAATGCGATCAGCTCCGACGGCGTGCATGTCGTGACGGTCAACGAATATCTCGCCCAACGCGACGCCGACTGGATGCGTCCAATCTACGAATTTCTGGGCCTGACTGTTGGTGTCACGAAAGCAGGACAGACCGCTGAAGAAAAACGCGCGGCTTACGCTGCCGATATCACCTACGCTACGAACAACGAACTCGGTTTCGATTACCTGCGCGACAACCTGGCGTTCTCAATCGACGACAAGTCGCAGCGAATGCTGAACTTCGGCATCGTCGATGAAGTGGATTCGATCCTGATCGACGAGGCACGCACACCGCTGATTATTTCGGGCCCGGCTGAATCCAGCACGGATCTGTATGCACAGATCAACAAGCTCATTCCGAAGTTGCATGCGCAAGAAGAGACGGAAGAACCGACCAACTACGATATTCCTGCGAATCGTGTTCAGCTCGCCGATCGCAACAATGTCGAAATGACGCTCGACGAGGCGGTCACGCTGGCCGAGGAACACGAAGCGGATCTCGTACTCGTCGACGGTAGCGAAAAGCCGGCAAAATGCCGCTTGCTGCCGCGCGGTGACTACACGCTCGACCTCAAGGCGAAACAGGCTCACGTAACCGAGGAAGGCCACCAGAAAGTCGAACAACTGATGGCCCAGGCCGGCCTGCTGCAGGAAGGTGAGAGCCTGTACGACGCGGGCAACATCCGACTGCTGCACCACCTGAATGCCGCGCTTCGGGCGCACGCGATTTACAATCGTGATGTCGAGTACATCATCAAAGACGGTGAAGTTGTCATCGTTGACGAGTTCACTGGCCGCACCATGCCGGGACGTCGGTGGGGCGATGGCTTGCACCAGGCCGTCGAGGCGAAGGAAGGTGTGTCGATCCGGCAGGAAAATCAGACCGTCGCGTCGATCACATTCCAGAACTTCTTCCGGCTGTATAACAACCCATTCCCAGATCCAGTTTTGGCCAGCCATGGGATGTTCCAAGGAAGCAAGACTGAGCATCACTTGCTCAGCATGGAGCCTCTCTCAGCTGGGCCTGCCACAAGTCCTTTTCTCTGATGTTGTGAAAACAGATGACAATAGTGGCTTCATCCTCTCCTTCTCCTTCAGTGACAGCTGTCATGACCCGCTCCTCATTGCTTGCCATCATGGCCCTGCCCTGAGACCAACTTTGAGCAAAATGTTTTTTTTGGCCATTGACAATGGTGTCAAAATCATGCCCGCCCTGAGCCTGGAAGTTGCTGAGGCTCTCCAACAAGGTTTTCATGACGACAGGGCAATTGCTGGGAATTTTCAAAGCAATCTCATCTGCATCACCTGGCATTCCTGGTGCACAAGCCATGGTATGCGTGACAATCACTCAAAAATGGCCTCCAGACCTGCATCAATCCTGATCCTGAAGAAGCCCTGTTCTCCAGGAAAGGTTTGGTCTTCATCTCCATCCCGGAGAGCAGTACTTGAAAAAAGGTTCTCCGTGAGATATGGACCAATGAGCAATTTTGCATGAAAGTCTGGTTTGGAGAAACAAACAAATCAGAAAATAATGTTCAAAGCAGACACAATTGCAAACATGCAGACATGTCTCACACAAATTCTGGTTGCCAATGGATTCCATGGAGTGCTGTTCTTTGTTCCAACTCTCACTGAGTGGCAGGAACACTTTTAAAATCCTCAACACCCATTTCACCAATGGATCCGCCTTTGAGAACTCGATGTGATCTGCAGAAATCATTATTATTCTTTTTGTGGATCATGATGCTGGAGATTGCTGGAAAAAGCATTTTTTTTCGCT
This sequence comes from uncultured Gammaproteobacteria bacterium, assembly GCA_963752875.1. Taxonomy (GTDB): domain Bacteria; phylum Pseudomonadota; class Gammaproteobacteria; order Steroidobacterales; family Woeseiaceae; genus UBA1847. The sequence continues at coordinate 116,231 of CAVWAH010000001.1, forward strand.
TTTTCCGCTTTTTTTGCATTTTTTTTGAATCACAAAGCGCGCCGACAGAAGAAAGGGCCTCTTGGGTTTGGAGGATCTGGCCACCGCAAGTGGGATTAAAAGGGAACCCAATGTGATGCATTTTCAAAAGGGAATCAAATTGCGACATAATTGACACTCTAATAACAGGCTCTGTAATGTGAGATTCCGTCTTCTCAAAATTGCGAAAGCATTTTCAAAATGTTTTCAAAACGTTTTAGAAGTGTTTTTTTGTTTTAATTGAAAATGACAATCTTCTGATGGCAATTTCTTGCTCCTGTCACAACACAAAGCTACAATGCTTCATGTGACATGTTTATTGAGTCATGATGTCACATCAGTGAGCTTGGTGCTGTTGCATCTGTGGTTGTTGTGGAGAAAAGAGGGAGTCAAAAAGCACTTTCGTCACACAAGAAAACAAAAGTGGTTTCACATGGCCACTTCTCAATGCAATGACAATGGACACTCACCTTGCAAATGCATCATGTTGTTCAATAAAGTTAGTTTGACAAGTAACATGCTCAAAAAATGCAGATTGTTGATTTGCTCATGGGTCACCAGGGGGAGAAGTTGGCTGTTGGGTGAAAAACACCATTAAAAACACTTTCAAAAATGTTTCAAAGTCACTTTGATTAATCATTTCAAAACACTCTCAAAGCGTTTTTCAAGAAAAAACGGAATCCCTCTCATCCACGGTGCACCGCAGGAGAGGCTCTTTCTGAAATGGGATTCGCATTCCCGCCTTGTTGGTTGTCGTTTCGGAAACAACAGCCGGGACTTGCCTGCTGTTTGCGTCAGCGTTTGCGTTGCAGCGTTCACTTTGCGATTGATTCAAAAACGCAAAAAAAGCAGAAAAAGCAAAAAAAATGCTTTTTCCAGCAACCTCACTAGGGACGAGAAAGTTGCTTGTTGTTGCTTTTGCAATGCTAAACGTTTTTTTCACCCGGTCAAAACTCACCCGGTCCACCCGTTGTTCCAAAACTGTCCAAAACTCACCCGTTGTGGCTATTTTTTTCACTTTTTCTTCAAGTTGCCGATGTGGCATGTTCTTTCATGTTCTTTTGTGGCTAAAATTTTCAACTTGGACAATTTTCTTCCACCCTGACAAAAGCACGACCAAGACACGACCAAGGAAGACCAAGGCACGACAAAACTGGCATGGTTTTTTGCAAGACACGTCATCAAGAGGCACA
>CAVWAH010000002.1:0-53058 GCA_963752875.1 uncultured Gammaproteobacteria bacterium
ATGCCGGCTCGACGAGTACGTATTGCTGTATCGAAGTGCTGTTGCTAACGGATCGCATTGACCCGTGGGTTGTCGAAGGAATCGGCGAGTACGAAGGAAAGCAACTCGTCGACATCGGGCGTTCTGCGCTGGACCTGCCGGATGGTGACGGCTCGGTCAGCCAGGAAGTGATGAACGAGGAGCACAAGTCCTTGCTCAAGAAGATCAAGCGCGTGCTGCGCGATCGTGTTGAGGCCGTGAATGTCAGCCGGCGGCTGGTCGATTCGCCCGCCTGCGTTGTCGCGGGTGACGAGGACCTCAATCCACAGTTGCGGCGCATGCTGGAGGCCAGCGGGCAGGAGATTCCCGAGTCCAAGCCAATCCTCGAGATCAACGTTGATCATCCGCTGGTCGGGCGCCTGTCCGCGGAAGCGGATGACGGACGCTTCGATGAGCTGTCGCACATCTTGCTCGACCACGCGTTGCTCGCCGAAGGCTCGCAGCTAGACAACCCGGCCGAGTACGTACACCGTATGAACAAGTTGCTACTCGATATCGAGACTGGAGCCGACGATGAGTAATCAGAATGATGATCTGCGCGACAAGCTCAGCGACGAGCAGTACCAGGTCACGCAGTGCTCGGCGACCGAACGGCCGTTCACCGGCAAATACGTCGATCACAAGGCAGATGGCAAGTATCGTTGCGTCTGTTGCGATGCGCCGTTGTTCAATTCCGACACCAAGTACGACTCGGGCTCCGGCTGGCCCAGTTTCTGGCTGCCGCTCGCCGGAGATGCGGTGAAGACCAGGACCGATGAGGCGCACGGCATGGCCAGGGTCGAAGTGGTCTGCGCCGCTTGTGACGCGCACCTCGGGCATGTCTTTGAGGATGGTCCGCAGCCAAGCGGTTTGCGATACTGCATCAACTCCGCTTCTCTGGACTTTGAGGACAAACCCGAATGATGAAACGAAATCTGTCGATGGCACTGGGTGCCGCGATCCTGCTCTCTGCATGTGGTCAGTCCGAGCAGCAGCCCGCCGTTGAAGAAAAAGCGCCGGCATCGGAGGCTGAAGCCGCTTGTCCGCAACCTGATGACGAAGGCAAGGTACAAATCCAGGACGGACTGGTCGCCAACATCACACAAACGGGCTTTGGCCGGGCCGCGGCAAGCAAAGACTATGCTGACGTCCATACCACTTTGTGGCTCCACGATGAAACCGCGGAAGGCGGTCGTGGCACCGAGATTTGGTCGTCGGGTGGAACGGATCCGTTCCAGTTCCAGCTCGACGCCGGGCAGGTAATCCGCGGCTGGGATCTTGGCGTGAAGTGCATGCTGATCGGCGAGACACGCGAACTCAAGATAGCGCCAGAGCTTGGCTACGGTGAGCGCGGCAAACCACCTGTACCGCCCAATGCGACGTTGTTATTCGAAATCGAGCTGGTCAACCTGACCGCTCCCGAATAGTCAGTCCGGGCGCGCGGGCGTCATGTGAATATCAATACGCCGGTTCAGGCCGCGTCCGAAACGGGTCGCGTTGGTCGAGATTGGCAGTGATGAGCCCGCGCCTGCGACGACCATGCGCGCAGGCTCTATACCCATCTCGCCGAGGTAGGATGCGACCGCCCTGGCGCGCTGCAGGCTGAGTTGTTGATTCCGGGCTTCGTTGCCTGACGAATCGGTGTGCCCGGTGATGGATACGGTCGAGTCACGGCATGCGTCGGCCAGCGCAACGATGCGATCGAGGGCCGGGTAGGCCGATGCACGAAACTCCGTACCTGATTCCTCGAAATTGATCGGGCCCGGTTCGAGATTCGTAAAGTGACGCGCGCATGTCGTCCTGGCTGTCGTATTCGCTGCGACGCTTGTGAGCCGCACGTCGAAGGTTGCCGAAACGGGCAGTACTTTTCTGAGCGTTTGCAGTTGCAGCTCGGCGACCGCCTTATTCGCAACCACACCATTAATCCGCAGAATATCCGCTCGTAGTTGCGCGGTCGGCGACTGTATGGCGGGCAGCGCAGCGACCAGTTCAGTGGTCACCTGACCCCACCAGCTCGGTGCAACGCCGAGCGGGCGAAAGTCGGTGCGCACAGTCATACCCGGGTAATGGTCGGCCACGGCCAGTCGCAGTTGTTCTTCGTGTTGATTCGAGACCGTATTTCCTGAAAGCGTGAGCGTTCCTCGACGCGCTGAAATCTCGAACATGGCCGGGTCGGCAGCCGAGTAAGTGGGGAGCTTGGGATCGGACTCATTTTGTCCCATGTCTATCGGCACAGATATAGCGAACCCGCCGATCAGGATCATGAATACCGCCGAGTTGCGCAGGTTGGGCGCCAACGGTCAGGCGTGAGCAGCCTGGTCGAGCAGAGCACGGGCTTGCCCGATCCAGTCTTCACGGTAGATACGGCTGTGAAAGCCCTTCAGGCGATTGGCGACGCGGTCGATATCGTACTCGCTCATGTCGGCAATCTGCTGGAAGCTGAAGATGCCCATTTCGTTGAGCGTCTTTTCGATAGCCGGCCCGACGCCTTTGATCTTCTTGAGATTGTCGCGCCGATCGTGCGACCCGGTTTCAGCTTCCGGCTCCGACGCCGATTCCTCTTCGGGTTCAGGCTCAGGTTCGGGCTCAGGCTCAGGCTCGGGTTCGGGATCCAGTGCTACTGCGAAATAGTCCGCGGGGTCGTTCGAGGCATCAAGCCCATCGGTCAGTTCATCGGGATCACGCACCGGCTCGATGCGCGTTTCTTCGTCGCTGGCCGCCTCTTGCGCGCTCTCAAGTTCGCCGATACGTTCGCGTGCCACGGCGAGTTCCTGCTCGGCGCGCTCAGCTTCCTGATTGCGAACGCGGAAGCGATCGATCAGCGGCGGCAGCCGGTTATGCCAGTTCTCGAGTTCCTGGTTGAGTTTATCGATGCGCTCATCTTTCTGGCGCAGTATGTTTTCATCCGCACTATGGGCCTCGATGTCCGTCTGTAATTGCCTGCGCTCGTTGACCACGACCTCGAGATTGTTGCGAATATCCTTGATCTCACGCTGTAGCTCGTCGCGACGCTCGAACGCCTCCTGCACCACAATGGACAATTCTTTGGCGCGATTCTTGGCGTCGGTATGGGAGGCCTGGAACTGGCTGACCTGTTCCATCAAACCCTTGTTTTGGTCGACAAGTCGATCATGCTCTTTGCGTTGCGCCTCGATCTGGTCCTGCCAGCCTGAGTTGACCGCTGCCTTTTCCTCCACCGATCGATTGCCACGGACTATCCAGCCAGCCACAACACCCGCTAACGCGGCGATAACGAGGAGGACGATATGTATGATGGTAATCTCAGGCATGCAACATTCCTGTGTCGGCGCCTTTTACATAAGATCATAATTTTACAGCAGAATTCACAAAGCTATCCACCCCGGAAACACAATGTCCCGACATCCTGTGACCGAAAACCTGTTTATTGAGGGTCCGGTTGGCCAACTTGAAGCGGTTATTGAGCGCCCGGGCGAAGGGGCATTGCAAGGATGCGCAGTCATCTGTCACCCACATCCGCAGCATGGGGGCACGATGCATAACAAGGTCGCGCACACGCTGGCGCGCGCATTCGTGCGATCGGGCTACGAAACCTTGCGCTTCAATTTCAGGGGTACTGAGAACAGCGAAGGACGTTTTGATGACGGGATCGGCGAACTCGATGATGCGCTCGCCGCGATCGAGTGGATGCGTGCGCGGCACGGGTCGTATCCGCTTTGGCTTGCCGGATTTTCTTTTGGCGCGGCGATTGCCGTAAAAGCCGCTGTTGCCACGCACGTCGACGGTCTTATTAGTGTTGCTCCCGCGATCAGCCGCTTCGCCACAGGCCTCGAGTCACAGCCGCAATGCCCGTGGCTCGTTGTGCAGGGCGATGAAGACGAACTGGTCGATGTCGAAGAGACGGTCGAGTGGATGGATAGTCTGGAGCCAGGCCCTGAGCTCCTGGTCGTTCCGGGCGGCGAACATTTCTTTCATGGCCGGCTGACCGAATTGAGAGAGGCCGTCATGCAGTTCGTGGAGAAATAAAAAAAGCCGGGCATTGCCCGGCTTTTCGTCGTTCTGTTTTACGACGAAGGGACAGTTTCCGAATTCTGCGAATTCGCAGAACTGTCCCAATATCGTGGTACTGCTCAGACCATGTCTTTCAGGCCTTTCAGGGCAGAAACCTTGACGACTTTCGTCGCAGGCTTTGCCTTGAACATCATCTCTTCGCCCGTAAACGGGTTGACGCCCTTGCGAGCCTTGCGAGCTGGTTTTTTCACGACCCGCATTTTCAGAAGACCGGGGATGGTGAACATGCCCGCGGCGCCACGTCCGCCAAGGTTCTTCTTGATCTGGCCATTCAGTGATTCGAAAACGGCCGCAATGTCCTTGCGCGTCAGACCGGTGTCGTCGACGATCTTGGCATAAATTTCAGACTTGGTAGGTGGCTTTTTGGTATTCGCTGCCATGAAAAACTAACTCCTAAGAAATAACGAAACGAGCTTGTGCCCGCTATGAAAGCGGAGCGACGATAACATTTTTTTTCTCGCTGTGTAAGCGGAGAAAGGCCTTTTTTTCTAGGTATTTTTGCGGTATTGCGTCGCAATGAAAAACGGGCACCGATGTGCCCGTTGTGTTTCATCGTGGGGCGCGATTCTTATTATGAGTCAGTATAGAACTGGCGTTTGAAACGAACATCTGATGACGAGTTTTCACCCTCGGGCTGGACACTGATATCGAATATCAGAGTTTCGCGATTGGCCACTGGCGTTTCTCCGATGTAATAGATGGCCACCACATCGCCAGGCTCCTCAATTTCTCGCATCGTGACGTTTTTCAATTGTCCGGTGAGATTGACTGTCTTGACGGTCACCACGCCGTTAACAGGCAGGTTGTCCGATTCCCGGATGATGGACACATTCAACATCGCGCGGTTCTTGCTGCGAACGATGTTGTAAGCACGCGCAACCTCAGGGGGTAACTGATCGGTGGATTGGGCACTGAAATGCACAACGTAGTCGCCGATATCCGCGGAGGTTGCTCCGGCCGGCTGTGCCTCAGGTGGAGTTGCCGAGTCGCCGGCTCCGCCGCATGCGGCGAGTAGCGCAAGCGACGCAAAAGAGATCAGAGTTCTTGCCAATGTCATAAAGCCATCCCCTCTTTTTTTATTCACTATAGACCATTCGGGACGTTCTTGACGAGAAACTGCTTGTTTCGATGGGCCTGGCCGCGCAGCAGTTCTACTCGGGATATGGGAACACCGGGTTTCTCGATCACACCGGTAGAAGTTTGTACCCGGCAATAATGATTCGCAGCGCTGATAGCAAGATCATCGCAAACAACGGCGACAGGTCCAGACCACCCATCGATGGGAGGAGGCGCTGAAATGGGCGCAATACGGGATCAGTCAATGAGTGAATGACTGCAAGGATCGGGTTGTATCCACCGGGTGATATCCAACTAAGGACGACGCGAATAAGGATCGCGAAGATAAACAGATTCAGCACCAGAAGTAGCAGGTTGACGACGCTGGTAATGGCAATCTGCGCGAATGTCGCGAGTGCGAACGAACCCATAATCATCAACACAACGACGATAGTTACGTACTGGATGATGAATGCGACGAGCACAGTTGCGGTATCTATGCGGCCGATCGGCGGCACAATGCGTCGCAGTGGAACGACGACTGGCGACGTCAACTTGAGAATCGCCTGTGCAATCGGGTTTCGAAAGTCGGTACCGAACCACGGCAACAACAGTCGCAACAGCAGGACGAACAAATACAGCTGAGCAATTGTGTTGACGATAAATACGATTGCGGATGTAACGTTGGATGGCATCAATTAGTCCTTGCCGGTTTCGTGTGCCTGATCGGCGAGATGTACAGCGCGATCGCGCGCCGCTACGACGGCTGCGCTGAAGATATCACGAAAGTCCGTGCCGTCGAGGAAGTCGAACGCGGCGGCTGTCGTGCCACCTGGTGAGCGCACTCGCCCAATAAGTGAGTCCATCGTCTCGCCGGATTGCTCGGCCATCTCGCCGGCACCGCGTGCCGTTTCGAGCACAAGCGCAAGCGCATCCTCGTACGATAGTCCAAGATCGACGGCGACTTTCACGAGCATGTCGACGAGCAAATAAAAGTAGGCCGGCCCGGTTCCTGACACAGCCGTCACTGTATCGATGTCTTTCTCACGGTTGACCCGAATGACGGGACCGGTCGTCGAAATAATGTTGGTCGCGGCTCGAAGTTGTTGTTCCGACGTGTGCTCGTTGGCATACAAACCGGAGATACCAAGGCGAAGCAGGGCAGGCTGGTTTGGCATGACGCGCACAACAGGCAGTTCACCACCCAGCCAGGTCTCGATATCACTGGCACGGACCCCTGCCGCGATCGAAATCACCAGGGGCTTGCTACGTTGTATGAGTGGCGCGAGGGGCTTGCAGACGTCGCACAGGATCTGCGGCTTTACCGCAAGCACGATACATTCAGCATCGCGAACAGCGTCTTCGTTCTGTTCGAGGATCATTGCGCCGGGCAATTCATCGGCCAGACTGTTGCGATGCTCTGCGAGAGGTTCCGAGATCAGCACGTGACTCGGTTCATAACCGGCCGCGAGCATACCGCCGGCCAGCGCTCGCGCCATATTGCCACCGCCGACGTAAGCTACTTTTCCGTAATCCATTTCCTAAACCTTCAAGTCCTGGCGCCGAATAGTGCCGTGCCGATACGCACGATCGTGGCGCCTTCAAATATTGCCGCCGGATAGTCTGCCGTCATACCCATCGACAACGTATCCGTATCGATACCATCGCCCCGCAGTCGCTCCGCCAGCTGACGTAGCGTCGCAAACGGCACGCGCTGCTCGTCGAACCCGGTGCGTATTGCCGGCAGACACATCAGTCCACGCAGCCTGAGATTGGGTAACTCGGCGCAGGCAGCGGCCAGTTCGGGCAGTCCGGCTGGGGCGATGCCCGCCTTGGAATACTCGTCATCGACATTGACCTGCAGGCAGACGTTCAGTGGCGGCAGGTCATCTGGCCGTTGCTCCGACAGGCGTCGTGCGGTCTTCAGTTTGTCGATTGTGTGCACCCAGTCAAAGTATTCGGCAACCACGCGTGTTTTATTACTCTGCAGGTGCCCGATGAAGTGCCAGGTGAGGCCCAGTTGGGTCAGTTCCTCGACCTTCTCGACGCCTTCCTGGACGAAGTTTTCGCCGAAATCCCGCTGCCCGGCCGCGGCTGCTTCGCGGATCTTCGAAAGGGGCTGTTTTTTGCTCACAGCCAGCAATCGGACGTCCGCCGGCTCGCGGTTAGCCTCGATTGCCGATTTGTGCAGCAAATCACTGATTAGCGCCAAGTTTTTCGTGACTCCAATCACGTTTTAGTCCGGTTGCTTCGCTATACTAGACTCAATTCGGTCCGGGTTATGGTAAGTCCGGACGCCAAAACTGAGGGATATATATGGCCGTCGACGTTGCCCAGCTATTGTCGTTCACGGTAAAGAACAACGCTTCTGACCTGCACTTGTCTGGCGGGGTGCCGCCCATGATTCGCGTTGATGGCGACATCAAGCGCGTCAACATGCCGGCGCTGACCCACAAAGACGTCAATAGCATGGTGTACGACATCATGAATGACAAGCAGCGCAAGGACTACGAAGAATTCCTCGAGACCGACTTCTCTTTCGAAATTCCGAAGCTGGCACGTTTTCGTGTCAACGCGTTTAACCAGAATCGTGGCTCGGCCGCCGTCTTTCGAACGATTCCCTCTGAGATCCTGACGCTCGATGATCTGGGCGCGCCGTCCATTTTCAAGGACGTGTCGATGCACCCGCGCGGTATTGTGCTGGTGACGGGTCCTACGGGATCGGGTAAGTCCACCACGCTGGCTGCCATGGTCGACTACATCAATGACAACAAGCCTGATCACATTCTCACAATCGAGGATCCGATCGAGTTTGTGCACGAATCGAAGAAGTGCCTTATTAACCAGCGCGAGGTTCATCGCGACACGCTCGGGTTTAATGAAGCGTTGCGTTCCGCGTTGCGCGAAGACCCTGACGTCATTCTTATCGGCGAGATGCGTGATCTCGAAACGATTCGCCTGGCACTGACAGCGGCTGAAACCGGTCACCTTGTCTTCGGCACGCTCCACACGAGTTCAGCCGCGAAGACTATTGACCGAATCGTCGACGTATTTCCCGCGGCTGAGAAAGAAATGGTCCGCTCGATGTTGTCCGAATCGCTGCGCGCCGTTATCTCGCAGACGCTGCTAAAGAAAGTTGGTGGTGGCCGTGTTGCGGCACATGAAATCATGATCGGCACACCTGCTATTCGAAACCTGATCCGCGAAGGCAAGATCGCTCAGATGTACTCGGCGATTCAGACGGGCCAGGGATCCGGCATGCACACGCTCGACCAGAACCTGGCCGAGCTGATGCAAAAGGGCCTGATCAACAAGGAAGAGGCGCGCTTCAGGGCCGTCAACAAGGAAAATTTCTAAAAGGCGGCTTTGCTGCCTGATTGGAGACTGGAAAGATGGAACGCGAACAAGCGGTACGATTGACGCAAAACCTGCTGCGCAAGATGGTCGAACGCGACGGTTCGGACCTCTTCCTGACGTCCGGCTTTCCGCCGGCGATCAAGGTCGATGGTACGATCCATAAAGCGACAGACACACCACTGTCGCCCGACCAGTCGGCGATGATGGTTCGTTCGATCATGAACGACAGGCAGATCAAGGAATTCGATGCGACGAAGGAGTGTAACTTCGCCATCGCGCCGCAAGGCATAGGTCGTTTCCGTGTAAGCGCGTTTATCCAGCAGGGAATGGTTGGTGCGGTTCTGCGTACCATTACTACTGAAATTCCAACCCTTGAGGATCTGGATCTGCCTCCTATCCTTAAGGACATTGTCATGAACAAGCGTGGGCTGTGTATCGTCGTTGGCGGTACGGGTTCGGGTAAGTCGACAACGCTTGCGGCGATGATTGGTCACCGTAATGAAAACTCGCGCGGCCATATCGTGTCCATCGAGGACCCGGTTGAGTACGTGCACCCGCACAAAGGTTGCGTCATTACGCAGCGCGAGGTGGGCGTGGACACGGAGACATGGCACGCAGCCCTGAAGAACACACTGCGCCAGGCGCCCGACGTGATCCTGATCGGTGAGATCCGAGACAAGGAAACAATGGAATACGGTATCCAGTTCGCCGAGACGGGCCACTTGTGTCTCGCGACGCTGCATGCCAACAGCGCCAACCAGGCGCTGGACCGCATCATTAACTTCTTCCCCGACGAGCGCCGCCAGCAATTGCTGATGGATCTCTCGCTGAATACGAAGGCCTTCGTCTCGCAGCGTCTGATACCTCGCGAAGGTGGTATCGGTCGTATTGCCGCGATGGAAATTCTGCTCAACACGCCGCTGATCGGGGACCTGATATTCAAGGGCGAAGTTGGCCAGATCAAGGAAATCATGGCCAAGTCGACGCGCCTCGGCATGCAGACCTTCGACCAGGCTCTGTTTGCGCTCTACGAGGAAGCCGCGATTTCCTACGAAGAGGCCATGCGTAACGCTGACTCGAAGAACGAGCTGCGTTTGCGTATTAAGCTCGAAAGCAAGCGCGACTCATCGATTGCAGACCAGCAGACCGAGAGTTTGCGCGTCATGGAAGAGGACTCGGCTCAGATTTTCTGAGTGTAAGGAACTACGATCAGATGAACGTAAAACCGCTGCTCAAATTGATGGTCGAGAAGAAGGCTTCAGACCTTTTCTTTGCTCCGTACGCGCCGGCCAAGATCAAGATCGAAGGCAAGATCATGCCGGTCAATAAACTTGAAATGACGCCCAAGATGGTCAAGCAGGCGGCACTCGAGCTTATGACCCAGGAACAGATGGAGACGTTCACCAAAGAGCTCGAGATCGACTTCGCGCTATCCGAGGAAGGACTTGGTCGTTTTCGTATCAACGTTTTCCACCAGCGTGGCAACGTCGCTATGGTCTTGCGATTCATTACGGCCGATCTACCGACGCTCGACGAACTCGGTATGCCGCCGCAGCTAAAAGACCTGGTTATGCTGAAGCGCGGGCTCGTCCTGATGGTGGGTGCAACAGGTGCCGGTAAGTCAACGACGCTCGCGGCGATGATCAACCACCGCAACGAGAAAACCTCGGCGCACATCATCACGATCGAGGATCCAATCGAATTCCTGCACCCGAACAAGCAGTCAATCGTCAACCAGCGTGAAGTTGGGCTGGATACGAAGTCCTATAATCGTGCACTGAAGAGCGCGATGCGTGGTGCGCCTGACGTTATCCAGATCGGCGAGATTCGCGACACTGAGTCAATGCGTGCTGCGCTGGATATGGCCGGTACGGGTCACCTCGTGCTCGGCACGGTGCACTCGAATAATGCGCCGGAAACTCTTGACCGTATTATCAACCTTTTCCCGCAGGAGCAGCATGGCCAGGTCTACATGGACCTGGCGCACTACCTGCGCGCCATCCTGTCGCAACGACTCGTACGTGCCCGCAACGGCAAGCTCGTCGCAGCGGTCGAGCTGATGCTCAATACCCCGCATATCAAAGACCTGATTCTGAAGGGCGACATTTCGGCCGTGAAGGAAGCGCACAGGGACTCGGGTGAGCAGGGTATGCAGAACTTCGACGATGCTCTGCTGCAGTTGTACAAGGACGGCACGATCACGCTCGAAGAAGCCATGTCCCACGCCGATTCACGCTCGAATCTCGAGGCGAAAGTGAACTTCGGCGGCTAAGACTGGCCAGCTTCGGCTGGTAATCCGAAAAATGTGCTCATCCCGCCACTCGGGGTTTGCTATTCAATGCCCATATGGTCTAGAAATAACGCGTGCGCCTGCCGGGGAGGAGAGGTGGCGGCGCGTGTGATTCGAAAATAATTGGGGATATAGTTAATGAGAAGTTTCGTGGCACTGTTGTTGATGTTCGTGTCCGCACCCGTGATTGCGGGTGCCACGCCCTGGATCCCGTTCGAGATCGAGAATGGTCACATCTATCTGCCGATAACCCTGAATGGCGAACCCGCCAGGGCGCTATTGGATTCGGGGTCCGAAGGCAACGCGATTTCGATGGCTTTTCTTGAAAGCCACGAAGGGAATTATTCGCGTGGTCAGGCAATAATTGTGAGGGGTGTAAATAGTGAAGTAACCACTCACTACGTCAACGATGTGCAATTCGGCATGCACGGCGCCGAGTTCGAAGTCGACGACCTGATGCCATTCGATGATGCCAGTTTTGATTTCATCATTGGCCTGCCGTTCTTCAATCAGTTTGTTGTGCAAATCGACTACCTAGAAAAGCAATTGCGCCTCGTCACACACGATGCAATTGACATGAAGAAATTCGCGAACGTAAAAATGAAGCGCGCGGCGAATTCTGTGCAACCGATGGTCAGAGTCGACCTTAACGGCGAGGACAAAATCTGGCTGATTTTCGACACGGGTAGCAATGGAGGGGTATTCATTCAACGCATGCGCGCAGAAGAGCACGATTGGCTCGAACGCTACGCCACCGAAACGTCAAGCGTGACCGGGTTCACCGGAGAGTCGGCGGGTGTCGATGTCTTCAAAATTCCGACGCTGACGATTGGTCCTTTTACCCTGGAGAACGTATTGGTCAAGGTGCCCGAGAAAGGTGGAAAGATTAATCTGGGTCAATGGCGGCCCGGTGAATGGACCACCGGTACTAAGATCAAGCGAACCCAAAATGCCGACGGCATCCTTGGCTACGATGTCCTGAGACACTTCATTGTCACGGTGGACTTCAAACGCCGCAGACTCAATCTCGACGTTCCAAGGTAGCGGACATGAGAAGTCTCGTAACGTTGCTGGTCTTCTTCCTGTCCCAGCACGTATTCGCGGGCACCCGCCGAATGGCTACCAGACGACGGTCGCGGCGTCGAAGACGGGACCATCCACGCAGACCCGCTTCATGGCTTCGCCTTCCGGCGTGTTGATCTTCACAGTGCACCCGGCACAGCCGCCAACGGCACAAGCCATGAATTCCTCCAGCGATACCTGGCAGGGCAGGTTGTGCCGCGCGGCGAGGTCCGCGACGGCCTTGAGCATGGGTGTCGGGCCGCAGGCGAAAACCTCGACCTTGGCGAGCTCGTCATCCGAGAGCGTGGCGAGCCATCTGTCGGCAAGGTCGGTCACGTAACCGTCATGACACCCCTCAAATCCCTGCAGGCTCGTGAGCCTGGTCGGTATTCCCCAGCTCTCGAGCAATGGCATCGTGCTCGAGACACTCTCATCGATACCGGCAATGTCTATTGACGAATTCTGCAGCTCAAATGGAAACGGGATCTCTGAGCCGAGGATTGCGAAGGGGTGCCAGTCGCTACCGCTCTGGCGCAGCCAGTCGGCGATGTAAACCATGGGTGGAATGCCGACGCCACCGCCAATCAGCAGGGTGTTCGGGCGCTCAGGTGACATCCGGAACGGTTGACCGATCGGGCCGAGCACGCTGACCGAATCGCCGGGCTCCTTCTGCGACAGAAGCCGCAGTCCCTGGCCAACGATCTTGTAGAGAATCTCGATCCAGTCATCGGCGACGCGCATGATCGACAAGGGACGCCGCATCGGTAGTGATTCGTCACAGGTGATGTGCACAAAGCTACCGGGCTCGGCCGTAGCCGCGCACTTCGGCGCGCGGATGCGCATGATGAACTGGTCGCCCGCAAACGCATCAATCGACAGCACTTCCCCGTCCTCGAGGAAGATGGTGTCTCTGTTTGCCTGGGCTTTTTTCTGTGCTGCCGTTGTCACCGTGCTGCCATGGTCTTGCTTACGCGATCGAGAACGGCCATGCGTATGGCGACACCGTTGGTGACCTGCTGCGTAATGACAGATTGCGGTCCGTCGGCAAGCGAACCTTCGATCTCAATGCCGCGGTTCATCGGGCCCGGGTGCATGACGATTGCGTCGGGCTTCGCGAACTTCATGCTCTCGTGACTGATGCCGAAGTTGGCGAAGTACTCGTCGATGCCCGGTATGCCGTCGAGGTTACCGATGCGCTCGCGTTGAATGCGCAGCGCCATGACAACGTCTGCATCCTTGAGACCTTCCTCAAGGTTATCGAGGATTGTTGCCCCAGGCACCTGCTCAGGGTCGGGCGCCAGCACGGGCGGCGAGATCAGCCTCAGTTCGCCGACACCGAGCGTGTCGAGCGCATGAGATGCAGACATCGCAACACGTGAGTGCCGAATATCGCCGACGATGGCGACCGTCAGGTTTTCAAACCCACCCTTGTGCTGACGCATGGTCAGGACATCGAGGAGGCCTTGTGTCGGGTGAGACACGTCTGACTCGCCAGCGTTGAGGATGCTGACGTGCGGCAAGACATGCCGCGCGATAAAGGCGGGCACACCGGCACTTGCATCGCGAACGACCATGACGTCGATCTGCATGGCCTCGAGCGTGTATATCGTGTCGAGGATGCTTTCGCCCTTCTTGCGTGATGAGGTGTTGACGTCCAGATTCAGAACATCAGCGCCAAGGCGATGGCCGGCAAGATCAAACGACGCACGCGTGCGCGTACTTGCCTCGAAGAACAGGTTGGCGACGGTGCGACCGGCCAGCAACCGGCCACGCGCAGGCAATTCGCCCGATTCGGTCAAATACCCCGTTGCGTCATCAAGAATGTCGGTGAGTATTGCCTTGTCGAGCCCCTTGAGGGTCAGGAGGTGGCGTAGATTGCCGTTTGCATCGAGCTGCAGTGCAGCTTCGTCGGCAATGGACTCTTTGGGGTTGGCGGCGTTCATCGCGGCGAAATTCTACTCGCTTGAAAGATATCTTTCAGCGATAAATACAGCCGCGGCGCTGTCGATTTGCTCTTTCGATACTCGGCCGCGCCTACCCGCTTTGCGTGCATCCTTAAGGACGCGTTCGGCCTCGACTGACGTATAGCGCTCGTCAACGGTCTCCACCGGCAGTCCATAGGGCTCCAGTTCCTCGATGAACCCCTTGACGTGCGCCTGAAGTTCACTCGGTGATCCGTCCGCATGCGCGGGCAGGCCAACGACGAGTTGCGTTGGGCGCCACTCCGCGAGCAAAGCCGCGATTCTCTGGTGATCCACGCCCGTGTCGCGATTGGCGATAACCCCGATCGGGCTGGCCGAACCGGTCACGTCCTGGCCAACCGCCACGCCAATGCGCCGCAGTCCGAAGTCGAAGGCGAGTATCGTGCGGGGTTGGGACAATTCAGGCGTGCCCGGCGTCCGGTGACATGCACGCGATATCGATGCCGAGTGTTCGTGCTGCCGAGTCCCAGCGGTCGGCAAACGGCGTATCGAACACGATTTCCGGGGTTGCCGGCACACTGAGCCAGGAGTTGGAGAGCATTTCTTCCTCGAGTTGACCAGCCTCCCAACCGGCATAGCCCAGTGCGACCAGAGTCTGGTCGGGGCCATCACCAGTCGCCATCGCATCGATGACATCACGTGACAGGGTCAGACAAATGTCGCCGGATACGGCGAGCGTGTTTTCGTAGCTGTACTCCGGGCCATGCAGTACGAACCCTCGCTCAGTGCCCACAGGCCCACCCGACAGAACCGGATTGGCGGCAGCGCCGGGATCCGCGTCTTCGACGGAGAGTTGTTCAAACAGGCCGCCGAGTTTCAGTGTTGTCGGACGATTAATGATGATACCGAGCGCGCCGTCGTCGTTATGTTCACAGACGAGCGTTACGGTCGTACTGAAATTCGGGTCCGGCATGCCTGGCATGGCGATAAGTAACTGATTTGTGAGGCGACCGTCTGATTGCATGAGAACAGTATCTGCCCATCAGTCGTTACGTACAAGTTGCTCCGTGAACAGGAATTTGTACTCAAAAGCGACCTTGTCGTATTCGCTCGCCATCGGCGGGGGAAACTCATTAAATGGTGAAGCACGCTGGATGATGTCGACCGATGCGAGGTCAAGAATGGGCGATCCGCTCGTACGACTGACCACGGCTTCGAGGAGTTCGCCGTTCTTGCCAATTCGAACGAGCAGGGTTGGGCTGCCGTTCAGGTTTTCGAGTTTGCCGAGTTCGGGCAGGTACGCTGCGCCGACGGCTTCAATGCGTCGCTTCCAGGAATCGAGATACGCGGCCGCAGCTGACTCGCGGGTATCGGCGGCGATGATCAACTGTTTCGGGTCATCATCGGTCAGGAGAAAACTCGCCTTGTCTTCCTGCGGCAGGGGCAGGGTTACTTCACTGCCGGCCTCCATGGCAACGGCAACGCTGTCCTGCGGCTGTGGGTCTGTGCGCGAGTCGATGGCAACCTGGCGGTCGCTCGGACTCTCAGTTGCCAGCACCTCGTCGGCCGAGCGTTCATGTGCCAGCGCGTCGGTTAGCGCGGTGCCGTCTTCGCGCCCCTCGTTGTCCACGGGCATAGCGCTTTGCAGTGGTGCGGACGGGCGAATCTGGTCTGTAATGTTGCCGCCGCCTTCCTGGCTGGCCTGCGCGAGGTACGCCGCCTCATCGGGTCGGTCGATCTGTTGGTCGGGGTCGGCAACGATCGTGACTTCGAGGGAAATGGCGTCGGCGAACTGGTCCGTGATCGCGGCGTTGAATGTCACTCCGATAATCAGGATCCCGTGAAAGAGTGCGGCGAGGAACAGCATGGCTGGCAAGCGGTCGGGTATGACCGGGGCCATGAGCCGGAGCTCATCAAGAGGATCGACGCTGATAGCAGGATTCGCCATATTCGCGCGAATACTCCGCCATTTTGTTTACATAAACAAGGGACTAAGTCTCAATCGACGAGGGGACAGGCACCCGAAAGGAGCCAGTCCCAATATCACAGTTTCGATTGAATGGCGTCGAACATACGGCCAGCGATATTGAGCTCGAACTGCTTGTCGAGCTCGCGAATTCCCGTCGGGCTCGTCACGTTGACCTCGGTCAGATAATCGCCGATGACGTCGATACCGGCGAACAGGACGCCGGCGTCACGTAGGGTCGGCCCAACCTGTTCACAAATCCAGTAATCGCGCTCAGACATCTCCTGCCCTTTGGCCACCGCCCCTGCAACCATGTTGCCGCGGTTATCGTCGCCCGTCGGAATTCGCGCCAACGCGTAGGGAACCGGTTCTCCCTCGATGAGGAGGATGCGTTTGTCGCCCGCCTTGATCTCGGGAATGAATACCTGGGCCATGGCGAATTGTGTGCCGTAGTCGGTCAGCGTTTCGAAGATGACGTTCGCGTTCTTGTCACCTTTCTTCACCACAAAGATTGACCGGCCACCCATACCGTCGAGAGGTTTCGCCACAACACGATCATGTTCGAGCAGGAACGCTTTCATTGCTTCCATCGATCGTGTGATCAAGGTTGTCGGCGTACATTGCGGGAACCAGGCCGTGTACGCTTTTTCATTCATATCCCGAAGTGCCTGTGGCGCATTGACCACCAGGGCGCCCTCGACCTGTGCCCGATCGAGGATATACGTCGTGTAGACGTACTCCATGTCGAACGGTGGATCCTTGCGCATCAGGATCGCATCGAGGTCACCGAGTTCGATTTCCTGTTGATCGCCGAGGTCGAACCAGTCGTTGTTGTCGTCACGGACATGCAAAAGTGTGGACTGACCCAGCGCCTTACCCGACACCAAGCTGAGATCCTTCTGCTCGAAATAGTGAATTTCGGCGTTGCGGCGTTCCGCTTCGAGCAACATGGCGAGTGACGAGTCCTTGTAAGGCGTAATCGACTGGATCGGGTCCATGACCATGCCGATTTTCAGGGATTTTGCTGCCATCTTTTGCCGTAATTCCGGGGATCTGCTTCGGGGCGGCTCACTATACAGCGAAATCGCGCGTAAGCGCCCGAATTAACGTGATTTTGCGGTTAGTGGCGCGCGTCGTAGCGGGAGTTATGTCAATATGGTAAAAATCGGTTTTCAACGTGGGGAATTTCGGTGTCCAGTAATGCGTCCAGGTCCTTAAGCGGGCTCAAAATTCTTGTAATTGACGATAGCAAAACTATTCGCCGAACCGCTGAGACCTTGCTGTCCAAGGAAGGCTGCCAGGTGTTCACGGCGATCGACGGCTTCGATGCGCTGTCAAAGATCGCGGACCATCAACCGGATCTTATTTTCGTGGACATCATGATGCCGCGCCTTGACGGCTACGAAACCTGTTCGCTAATCAAGCACAACAAGACATTCAAGGAAACGCCCGTGATCATGCTGTCGTCGAAGGACGGTCTATTCGACCGTGCTCGCGGCCGCATCGTGGGTTCCGAACAATACCTGACCAAGCCGTTCACCAAGGACGAGTTGCTTGGTGCAATTTCAAACCAGATCAACTAAGGATTAGGGATGGCAGTTGTTCTCATTATTGATGATTCACCCACCGAGCTGCACTTGTTCCAGAGCATGCTCGAGAATGCTGGCTTCGACACGCTTGTTGCCGACAGTGGTGAAGAAGGCATCAGGCAAGCTGTGACGTCGCGTCCGGATTGCATACTCATGGACGTTGTGATGCCCGGCATGAACGGATTCCAGGCGACGCGCAAGCTGACTAAAGATCCAGCGACTTCCTCGATTCCTGTGATCATGATCACGACCAAGGATCAGGAGACCGACAAGATCTGGGGAATGCGCCAGGGAGCTGTCGAATATCTGGTTAAGCCAGTCGGCGACAACGACCTGGTCGCAAAAATCAACTCGGTGATGGCAGCCTGAATGAGTGGCTCCGCTGATCTCGCGGCGCTTGTGGAGCAACCTTTTGAGTTGCTTCAGGAAATGGAGCGGCGCAGCCGTATTGCTCACGCCGGTCAGGGCGCGGGCGAAATGCCTGACGAATGGGTTGGTGTCGGGTTTCGTATTGGTGAAGAGCAGTTCGTCGCGACTCGTGAGCAGGTTCGCGAAGTGTTGATGTTGCCCGACGCGATGACTCGCGTACCCGGGGCTAATCGCTGGTTGCTCGGGATCGCCAACCTGCGTGGTCATTTGCTTCCACTCGTTGACCTCAAGTTGTTGCTGGGTAGCGGCCGCACGACGCTGCGTCGCACAACGCGCGTTATTTCAGTCAATCATCGTGAAGTACCGGCCGGTATCGTCGTCGACGAAGTTCTGGGATTCCGTCGCTTCATGGATCACGAATTCGCAAACGAGGCAGCCGAAACGATCGTTCGCTGCGATCGTTTCCTGGGCGGGACATTTCAGCGGGGCGATGAGTCCTGGCCCGTTTTCAACTTATTCGACCTCGTCGAAAGCAACATGTTTCTGCAGGCAGCTGCAGAGTAGAAGGTCTGACAAATTATGGCCACACAAACTGACAACGCGTCTACATTCAAAATTGTCGCCGGCCTGGCTGCGCTCCTGCTGATCGCCGCCGCTGCGCTCATCTATCTGCAGGCGGGTAGTGGGGGCAGCTCAAGCGAACCTGAACTGGCCGCATTGTCGCAGGCGATTCCATCGCAAGCGGCGCGTGCTATCGATGGTGAAGACGGTGCTTTCGATCAGCTCGACGCGAGCATCAAGAAAGTTGCGTCATTGCGCCGCAGCGGCGCACCGGGTCAGTCTTCGGATTGGCAGCAACTCGAATCCCAGGCATCCGCCATACTCGCCAAGCGCGCGGAAGTTGAAGCCGTGCACGCGGCAGCAGGGCAACTGGGCGTGGATGCGTCGGCCGTCCTTGATGGGTCGAACGAATTGCTCGACCGCTCAGGAGCTACGGCGATCATCCAGGAATTTCAGCAGCGCGCAGACCGCATCCGACAAGCAGCCAGCGCGTTGCCTGGTGGTGGTGACAATATTGCCAGTGCGATGGATGAGGACATCAGTTTCCTGCGCAATGTTGTGAACGGCCTGAATGGTGACGCCAGCAATCTCGATATTCGAGCACTGAATGATGAAGGCCGCGAAATTGCGGTCGTGCCGTTACTCGGCCTCGTGGCAAGCCTCGAAGAACAGGCAGCCGTGTTTGGGGCCAATGTTGGGCAGTTGAGTGACCTCAGCACTACACAGGCGGAACTCGCCGGGACGGCAGACCAATTGCTTGGCTCTGCCTTCGCCACATCGGGTGGCGCCAGCATTCTGCCGGCAGCCCTGAATATTTGGTGGATTCCCGTCGGGCTCGTTGTACTGGTGCTGCTACTCGTACTCGGCCTGCAGTCCCTGCATGGCAAGAGCGCGATTTTCGAACGCACTGCGAAAGAGCAGGCTGAACAGAACGATCGGAACCAGCAGGCCATTCTTCGCCTGCTTGATGAAATGGGTAGCCTTGCTGACGGTGATCTGACCGTCGAAGCGACAGTGACCGAGGACATCACAGGTACGATCGCCGATTCGTTCAACTTTGCGATTGAAGAGCTTCGCAAGCTGGTGGCGACAATTAATGAAACGGCACTCATGGTTGATACCGCAACGAAGCAGACTGAAAACACGGCTGCGCACCTGGCGAAAGCCGCAGACAACCAGGCGAAGGAAATTAATGCAGCGACCGAGTCTATCGTGTCAATGGCCGGCTCGATTGAAGAGGTATCCGGTAACGCGGAACGATCGTCCGATGTGGCACGCCACTCGGTTGAAGTTGCGCACAAAGGCGGCGAAGCAGTGCGCAGAACGATCGATGGCATGAATGCCATTCGCGAGACGATTCAGGAAACATCGAAACGAATCAAGCGCCTTGGTGAAAGCTCACAGGAGATCGGCAACATCGTCGAGCTCATCAATGACATTGCGGAGCAAACGAACATCCTCGCGCTCAACGCATCGATCCAGGCCTCGATGGCCGGCGAAGCGGGCCGCGGTTTTGCAGTGGTCGCCGACGAAGTACAGCGACTCGCCGAGCGCTCTACGAATGCCACCAAGCAGATTGAAGTGCTGGTTCGCACGATTCAGGCTGATACGAACGAAGCCGTGATTTCGATGGAGCGCAGTACGACCGACGTAGTTGGCGGTGCGTTGCTGGCTGAGAATGCCGGTGCAGCACTTGATGAGATTGAGCAGGTATCGAATCAGATTGCCAGCCTCGTACAGAATATTTCAGGCTCGGCACGGCAACAGGCAGGCGCGGCAGCCGACGTGACCCGGCGCACTACGCGCCTCAAGGAGATCGGGGCCCAAACTGGCCAGGCCACGACAGCAACGGCCGCGTCGATCGCCAAACTTTCGCAGCTGGCGACGGAGCTAAGAAAGACCGTCGAGGGCTTTGCGCTGCCGCCTGACATGATGCAGACGAGCGCATTGACGCGAACGACAGCAAATGTGACGGCACCGGCGGCAGCGCCTGCCAAGCCTCAAGTGAAAACGGGATAGGGCGAAGAGTTAGCGAGCTTCGCGAGCGACACGGACGACCAGATGACCGGCGACACGGGTATTCATGAGCAGATGATTGGCAACGATAACGGCCAGGGAGCCGTTAGCGCGCTTGCGATCGTCAGTAATGAACTCATGGAGACAATCCGCAACGCGCATCTGGCGCTTGAGGATTGCGTCGATGGGCGCGGCGGAACGGCGGCACTGAATCGTGCCGGCGAATTGTTGCACCAGGCCTGCGGTGCGCTGCGCTTGACCGAGACTTACGGTGCCGCGCTGCTCGTCGAAGAAATGGAGCTGTGCTGCAAGTTCATGTCGAACCTGCGCTCGGGCAAGGGTCGTGAGGATGGCCTGGACGCACTAACACGCTCGATGGTGCAGTTACCTATCTATATTGAACGACTGCTCGGTGGCGGCAGGGACATTGCCCTGGTCCTGCTGCCGATGCTCAACGACCTGCGTGCCGCTCGCGGTGAACCGCTGTTGTCCGAAGGCACGTTGTTGCTGCTCAACCTGTCGCCGACACGTTCGAAAGATAAGCGCGGTGTGCGCAAAGGCACAGGCGAAGATCCGATTGTCGTGGCGAAACGGCTGCGGCCCAAGTTCCAGCTTGCACTTCTTGGCTGGATCAAGGGCGGCGAGAGCCAGCGGCATCTCGATACGCTAGGCAAAGTAGCCGCAGCGATCGAGAATTCGTCGACGCGCGATGACATGTACCAGTTGTGGTGGGTCGTTGGCGGTGTACTCGAATCGTTGCAGAACGACGGTCTCGAAACGTCGGTCGCAGTGAAGCGCCTGCTGGGTCAGGCGGACCGGCAACTCAAGTACGTCATTGACGAGGGCTTGCTCGCATACGAACGGCACCCGGTCGATGATCTCCTGAACAACTTGCTGTACTACGTTGCGCGCTCATCCAGCGCAGGCGAACGTATCAGCGAAATTCGTTCGGCGTTCAACCTGGCTGAGTTGCTGCCGGGTGACGAACAGGTGGAACTTGCGCGCGAAGCGCTGTCGGCACCGAGCGCCAAACTCATGGAGACGGTCGGCTCCGCCATTCGTGAAGACCTGGGTCGGGTCAAGGATGTCCTCGACATCTTCGTGCGCACGGGCATGAACAAATCGTCCGAGTTGGTGCCACAACTCGAACTACTCAAGAAAATCAGTGACACGCTGGGTGTCCTGGGGCTAGGCCAGCTGCGTGGTGATATTGACGGCGAAATCGATCGATTGAAGACAATCGTCGAACGCGGTGGCGTTGCCAATGACCAGATCATCCTCGACATTGCCGCGACGCTGCTGCGTGTCGAAGATCGGCTCGAGCAACAACTTCTGCGTCTAACGCTGCCGCAGGATGTCGATACGCCGCCCGATGATGGCATGTCGCCCGAGGACGAGGAGAACTTCCGCAAGGTTGCAGAGTCCGTCATGCGCGAGTGCATCATCAACCTTGCGCGAATCAAGGAAACGATTAGCCAGAGCATTGCCGCGCAAGCGCCGTCGGCAGGCCTCGATAACGTGCCGTCATTGATCCACGGTATCAAGGCCGGCTTGCTGATGCTCGATAAGACCCGGGCGATGGAGGTCGTTGATCGCATCGGTGACCTGGTTACAGCCATGCTGCATGCCGGCGGGCCCGCGGGGCTGACGCAAAGAGAGACTGACCGCCTGGCCGATGCAATCGTCAGCATCGAGTACTACATGGAGACGGTCAAAGCGGGTCGCAGCGAGCCCTGGTACATGCTCGACAACGCCGAAGCTTGCCTGGCTGTTCTGCGTGACGTCGAGCAGCGTATGCGGGAAACGGAATTCGTCGAGCCTGAAGCGATCGCCTCAACGCAGAAACTCGAGGCGTTGGACGTTGAGGCCGTAGGCCAGCGCGCCCTGGCAGAGGTGTCCGAGGCGGAACAAGCCGCGGCACAAATGCAGGCAACCGAGGTTATGCCGCTACCGGTCGTTGCGCCCGATGCCGAGCATATGGATCCCGAAATTCTCGAGTTGTTCATCGAGGAGGCCAAGGAAGAAATTTCGTCAATCAAGCGTCACCTGCCGTCCTGGATGCAATCGCCTGATGACCTGGAAATGCTGATCACGGTCCGTCGCTCGTTCCATACACTCAAGGGCAGCGGTCGTATGGTCGGGGCCGAACGGATCGGCGAATATGCCTGGGCCGTCGAGAACCTGCTCAATCGCCTGATCAACCGTACGCTCAAGCGTACGCCGCCAATGGTCGACTTCATCATCCAGGCGGCAACAGCGGTACCTGAGCTTGTCGAGCAACTGGAAATTGGCACCGATCCCGAGTCGGATATCAGCCTTCTGATCGCTCGCGCGAATGCATTCGCCGACGGCAATCCGAACGCAGCTGTGCTAACGATCAGTCGCTCGGAGACCGAGCAACCGGTTGAAGAAAAACAAGCACCCGAGATGGACCCTGTGCTCTACGATATCTTCTCCAAGGAGACGGAAGGGCATCTTAAGGTCATCACCGATTACCTCGAGGCTTGCGAAGGACATCAACCACCTTTCGATGTGACGGACAAGTTGTACCGCGCGTGTCACACACTGCATGGCAGCGCCAACATGGCGAATGTTGAACGTGGTGTTGCAGTCGCGGCGGCGTTGAATCGCTTCGTGCGGCGCATTTATGATCACAAGATTGGATTCCAACAATCCGGACTCGACGCGTTGCGCGCCGGTGGCCGCGCGATCAACACGATCGTTGGCGACATCAACAACCCGGTCCGCGATCGTGCCGACTACAGGGCGCTCATCGAGCATATCGGCAAGCTCACAAACGCCGTGCAAACCTCACCGGTCGAGGTACAGGAGCCTGCACCGGCGCCGCTGCAGCCGGCACCGAAGCCAGTCGCGGTCCCGCCCCCGCCAGCTGTCGAAGTTGCCAGCGACGAGGCGGAATACGACGCTGAGATCGCGGCGATTTTCACCGAGGAGTCGGCCGAGTTGCTCGAGTCCGCGGACCAGGCGCTCATTGACTGGGTCAGGGAACGCTCGGCGCAACCCATGGACGAACTCAAGCGTCACCTGCATACACTGAAAGGTGGCGCGCGCATGGCTGGCATTACGGCGATGGGCAACCTGAGTCACGAAATTGAGACTCTGCTGATCTCCGTCGATGACGGTCGCGTCAAGGCAACGCCAGCAGTCGAGGACTTGATGCAGCGAAGTATCGACGAGCTGCATCGTATGCGCGATCTGGTGATTGCGAGTAAACCTGTCCGCGCGGCATCCGAACTCGAGCAACGTATTCAGCACGCCAACGCAGGCTTCGAAGTTGCCGACGACACAGACGTTGAAGTCGCGCCAGAGGACACGCGTGTCGAGGAAACGCCGTCAGTCGAGTTCACAATCGAACCCGAAGATACGGTAAGCATGGTCATCGTCGATTCAGCGCTCGCGGATGAGCTGGCCGAGATTGGTAGCGAGAAAGAAGAACCGGTGGTCCCGGAGCCCGAACCGGAACCCGAGCTCGAGCTCGAGCCAGAACCGGAACCAGAACCGGAACCGGAACCAGAGCCAGAGCCAGAGCCTGCACCAGAACCGGAACCCGAACCCGAACCAGAACCAGAACCGGAATCAGAACCGGAACCGGAGCCCAAGCCCAAGACGAAGCCGAAAAAGAAGGTGCCGGCCGATGTGCGTGCGCTGCGTACGCCGGAGCAACGCCAGGAATTCGCACGTGTCGATGCCGATCTGCTCGAAGATCTGCTCAATGCGGCAGGCGAGATCAGCATCTATCACTCGCGGCTCAATCAGCAGGTCAATTCGTTCGAGTTCCACGTTGAAGAACTCGAGCAGACGATCGCGCGTTTGCGCGAGCAGTTACGCAAGCTCGAGATCGAAACCGAAGCGCAGATCATGCACGGCCACCAGGATACGCTCGTGGCCCGCGACTTCGATCCGCTCGAGCTTGATCGCTATTCGAACATTCAGCAGTTGTCGCGTGCGCTGGCCGAATCGGCCAATGACCTCGGTAGTCTCAAAGACCTGCTCAAATCAGTTACGATCGAGGCCGAAGGCCTGCTCGTACAACAATCGCGCGTTACAGCCGAGCTTCAGGACGGACTCATGCGCACGCGCATGGTGCCGTTCGAGCGACATGTGTCGCGCCTGACACGACTCGTGCGCCAGGCGGCGCAAGAAGTCGGCAAACGTGCCGAGCTGGCCGTCGAAGGCGCGTCCGGCGAACTCGATCGTCAGGTTCTGGACAAGATGCTCCCGCCGTTCGAGCACATGCTACGCAATGCAGTTGTTCACGGCATCGAGGATGCCTCCGATCGACAGGCAGCCGGCAAACCAGCGGTCGGACGCATCACGATCCGCCTGCACCGAGAAGGTGCGGAAATGGTCATCGATGTCTCTGACGACGGTGCCGGTCTCGATGTCGATTCAATTCGGCGTAAGGCCTACGAGCTCGACCTCCTGAAACCGGAGACGAAGGTCACCGACGAAGAAATCATGGACCTGGTCCTGACGCCCGGTTTCACGACAGCGGATGCCGTGACGCAATCAGCCGGTCGTGGTGTCGGCATGGACGTTGTCGCGAACGAAGTAAAGAAACTCGGTGGCTCGCTACGAATTTCGTCGGTAACGGGACAGGGCACAAATTTCACAGTGCGACTGCCGTTCACGCTGGCTATCACCCAGGCGCTGATCGTGCGAACGGGTGAGGAAGTGTACGCGCTGCCGTTGCCGACGGTTGAAGGTGTCGCGCGCATTCCGCGTGCTGAACTCGAGAACCTGCTGAGCCAAAGCGAACCAGGTTACGAATACGGCGAGCAGACGTATAAATTCCGTCACCTTGGCATGTATCTTGGTGGTCAGGCTGCGAAGCTTTCCGAGGAAGAATCGTCGGTTCCTGTCATTCTCGTGCACGCGGGCGAATACTCAGCTGCGCTGCTCGTCGACGAAATGCTGGCCAGTCGCGAGATCGTGGTGAAAGCCGTCGGCCCGCAGCTCGCTGGCATCCGCGGTATTTCGGGCGCAACGATTCTTGGCGATGGCCTGATTATTCTGATTCTCGACATCCATGCTTTGGTTCGCACCGGCGCGCCGGTTGTCGAGCTTAAGAAAGCCGCACCGACGCCAAGTGACGACCGGCCGCTCGCACTCGTAGTTGACGACTCGATCACCGTGCGGCGCGTGACCGAGCGGCTCCTGCAGCGCAACGGACTGCGTGTCGAGACGGCGAAGGACGGGCTGGATGCGATTAGTGTCATGCGGGACCACAAGCCTGACGTCATCCTGTTGGACATTGAGATGCCGCGCATGGACGGCTACGAATTTGCATCTCACGTGCGCAACGATGCGCGCGTCTCTGACGTACCGATCATCATGATTACCTCGCGCGTGGGTGACAAACACCGCGCGCGAGCCATTGAACTCGGCGTGAACGACTACCTCGGCAAGCCTTACCAGGATTCGCAGCTACTTGAGGCAATTCGTCGACAACTGGAAGATAGAGGGATTGAACTGACGTGACAGACGCGTCCCGAGAACTATATAGCCTGCTCGTGCCCCTGTCCGAGGATCGCCTGATCGTGCCTCGTGCCTGCGTGGCCGAGGTGGTGCGATTTACGCCGCCTGAGCAAGAGGCTGGTGCACACGACTGGATGATGGGAAGCGTCAACTGGAATGGCCGCGCGTTGCCGGTCGTCTCATTTGAGGGCGCCCTTGGCAAGGAAGTTCCACCGTCGACGGGCCGTACGCGAATCGTCGTGTTCTACGCGAGCACCGGGCAGCTCAAGACCGGTCACTTCGGAGTTTTGACACAGGGTTTCCCGCAACTCGTGCGCGTCAACGAAGATGTTTTGCAGTTGCACACGACTGATGACTGGCCCAAAGATGCGCCAGTGCTGTGCCGGGTGAAAATGATCAATGAGTTCCCGCTGATACCCGATCTCGACAAGCTCGAGGCTATGCTGGCGCGAGAGTCGCTCCAGGCCTGATCAGGCCAGGTCCCCCCAGAGAGACTGCATAACGGCCAGGGTTGCTACGGCGGCTGTTTCGGTGCGCAATACGCGTGGCCCGAGCGATACGGCCTCGAAACCAGCCACCGCGGCATCTTCGTACTCCGTGTCGCTGAAGCCCCCTTCCGGGCCAATCAGGACGCAGACTTTTGTTTTCGGTTTCGCAATGCCAGCCAGTGGCGTCGCCGCACCGGGTGCAAGGATCAGTTCAGCATCCACCGCGGCAGGTTTGCTGCCAAACCAGTCCTTGAGCGACAGTGGAGAGTCTATAAGCGGTGGGCGAGTGCGCCCCGACTGCTCGCTAGCACTGGTGGCGACGCTCTCCCAATGGTCGCGGCGCTTTTGTGTGCGCGCAGCGTCCAGTTTGACGACGCCATACTCTGTCAATACAGGTGTAATACGCTTGACGCCCAGCTCTGTCGCTTTCTGTACGACGAAGTCCATACGTTCACCGCGCGAAATGCCCTGGACGAGGTGAATCTTGAGGGCCGATTCGGTCCCGGCCTCAGCGTTCTCGCCAACGCTCAATGTTGCCGTATTCCTGGTCATTGCTTCGATAACGGCCGACCACTCTCCACCTTCGCCATTGAAGACTGAAATCTCATCGCCGACGCGCAGGCGCAGTACACGCCCAAGGTAACGCGCACGATCGCCCTCGAGCAGCAGCTCGCCGCCGTTGATCAATTGGTCGGAAACAAATAGCCTCGTCTTCATGGTCTCGAAATCATGCCTCTTCACTATAGACAAAGCCACCGGTCTGCTGGAGCCAGCGACTCAGTGCAGCAGCCCGAACCAGGATGCGCGACCCGGCAACGCGGAGCCTGCGATGATCGTCATACACGGGATCAGCCTCCCGCCCGGCGAATTTGGCGGCCCCGAAATCGGGGCATTGTTCACGAACGCACTCGACTGGGACGCGCACCCGTATTTCGGGGAAATTCGTGGCATGGAAGTATCTGCCCACCTGCTCATTCGGCGTGATGGCACCGTAATCCAGTTCGTGCCGTTTACCCAGCGGGCCTGGCACGCTGGTGAGTCCTGTTTCCGGGGCCAACACCATTGCAACGATTTCTCGATTGGCATCGAACTCGAAGGTGAGGACGAAACACCGTACGATGATAGGCAGTACCCGGCGCTACAAGCCGTGATTCAGGCCGTTTGCGCTGCTTACCCGGCTATTTCGCCGCGTGAGGTCGCCGGCCATTGTGACATCGCACCCGGTCGCAAAACCGACCCGGGTCCTGCTTTCGACTGGCTCAGATTGTATGATGGCCTTGGGCCTGGAAACTAACTCACTATGAACCTGATCGCATTACTTATCGGACTCGTCGTCGAGCGGCTGGCAACGCAACTGTTTCACTGGCGGCGTATGCGCTGGATGGATCGCATCATCGACTTCGGCTTTCGCCAGGCTGATCGTCTTGCTACCTGGCCGGCCATAATTCCGGTCGTGTTGCTCGCCTTCGTGCTTGTTCTGCCCGTCTTCGCAGTCATCTGGTTTCTCGGCGGAACCCTGGCCGGATTCACCTATCTCTTGTTGGCCGTTGTCGTTTTGTTCTTTTCGCTCGGTCCGAGGGATATCGGCGAAGAAGTAGGCGAGTACTGTAAGGCGCTGGAAGCGGACGAGCCGGAACAGATACATAACGCTGCGAAAGCAATCGTCGAAGACGAGGTGCCGGAAGATGCTCGTGAGCGCACGAGCTGCGTTGAGGCCGCTGTATGTGTGCAGGCCAACAACCGCCTTTTCGCCGTCGTATTCTGGTTTTTCGTGCTGGGGCCGCTCGCGGCATGGGCCTACCGTGTTACCGACCTGGTTCGCCGGCGCGCCGTATTCAATGCGACCCGAGATGAACAGGCCGACGGCAATCCAACCCGCATTCGCGACGCCGCGGAAATGCTGCACGGCTGGCTCGCCTGGATTCCCGCGCGCCTGACTGCGGTTGGCTATGCCGCCGCGGGACATATGGACGATGCACTGGCCGCATTGCGCGCGCCGAGCGAAGACAAGGACGCGACAACCTCGGAGCGCAGTGAAAATCTCCTGGCACGCGTCGGCTTTGCCGCGCTGGCATTACAGGACCGTCCGGACGAGACGGCTACCGAGCGCGCCATCCGTGGCGCCGAGGCTGCGAATCACCTCGTCTTTAAGCTGTTGCTGATCTGGGCCGTCATCATCGCTGCAATGACGTTGTACGGCTTTACGCAGTGACCCGGACATTGGTGCTGGCGTGCATCTGTGCGCTGCTCTGCGCCTGTTCCAAACCAGCAACCGACTCGACACGTAACGGCCCTGCCGAACGCGTCGTCGCATTCGCGCCCCACGTCTCCGAGATGATGTTCGCCATCGGCGCGGGAGATCGGCTTGTCGGTGTCAGTTCATGGTCTGATTTTCCGCGGGAGGTACTCGAACTTCCCGTGATCGGCGATGCCTTTTCCGTGGATCAGGAGCAGCTGTCCTTACTGCAACCGGACCTGCTACTGGTTTGGGAAAGCGGTATGCCCGCGCATACGGTTGACGAGCTGCGGAGTCTGGGCTATCGAGTCGAGTCGATCCGCACACGTAACCTGGCCGACGTTGGCACCGCCATGATCAGGATTGGCGAACTCACCGGGCGAAGTGATTCTGCCAGAATCGCTGCGCAACAATTTACGGGAGCAATCGATCAACTACGCGAGAAGTATCGGGATGCCGAGACGATAGACGTTTTCTTTCAGATATCGGCACGACCGTTGTATACGGTCAATCGGGAACACTTCATTAGCGAGATCATCAGCCTGTGCGGTGGACGTAATGTCTTCGACGATCTCGACGAGTTGGCCCCGTCAGTGGCAGTCGAGGCGGTGCTGGACAGGGACCCGGACGTAATGCTCGCAGGTACAAATGCGGGTGATAAAGCGTTCGACGAGTGGGTGCGATGGCCAGGGCTTGCTGCGAACCGCTACGGTAACCAGTTCCTGATACCGGACGAGACTATTGGCCGCCCGACGCCCCGTCTCGCGATGGCCGGCCGCTCAGTTTGCATTGCACTTGACCAGGCGCGTAGTAACCGAGCCAAGGTGACAGTTCCCCTAATGCGGTGACAGTTACCCTAATCCGGTAACTGTCACCGCATTAGGGGAACTGTCACCTATCGCGACCTATCGCGATTCCAGAGAACTTCCTGGCCGTTCTCTGCACGTGCCAGCACTCGAGCCACAACGAACAGCAAGTCCGAGAGACGGTTCAGGTACTTGATCGCCTCGGGGCGAACGTCTTCAGTTTGTGACAGGGTGAAAACCCGCCGCTCTGCTCGACGTACGATCGTTCTGGCAAGATGGCATGCTGCTGCAGCCTGGCCACCACCCGGCAGAATAAATTCCTTGAGGCGCGGCAGGTCCTCGTTGAACCGGTCCAGGTCGTTCTCGAGCCGGTCTATGAATTCATCGCTTACCGCACTGTGTCCCGGAATGCAGAGCTCGCCGCCCAGTTCGAACAGGTCGTGTTGCACTTCGGTCAGGCAATCGCGCACGCTCCCCGGAACGGTATCACCAGCCAGCACGAGACCAATCGCGCTATTCGCTTCGTCGACCGTACCGTATGCCTCTACGCGCGGGCTGTCCTTTGGCGTGCGACTGCCATCGCCGAGTCCTGTCGTGCCGTCATCACCGGTTCGCGTGTAAATCTTGCTCAGTCGATTGCCCATGGCGCGACCTTAAGTAGGGGGCGCAACACTGTCAAGAAAGGTGCTTGTCTCGCGGCGCGGATGCCGCCATAGTTCGCCCGTGAACCGGTTCAACGAAAACAGTGCGTCCGACTTCCTGAAAGTTGCGCTCGCCGCCGCCAGCAAGGCCGCAGATATCAGCCGTTCGTACTACGCGGGCAACTTCACCGTGACGACCAAGCAAGATATGACACCGGTCACGCAGGCGGACGTCGAATGCGAGCAGGCGATCCGCGAGATCATCCTCGAGCAGTTTCCGGAACACGGGTTCTACGGCGAGGAGACGGGCCGCACGCAGGAAGATGCCGACTACCTGTGGCTTGTCGATCCTATCGATGGCACCAAGGGCTTCGTGCGGCAATACCCGTTCTTTTCCACACAGATTGCGTTGATGTACCAGGGCGAGATCGTCCTCGGCGTGTCGAGCGGCACGATGATGGATGAATTGGCCTGGGCCGAAAAAGGGCAGGGTGCGTGGCTCAACGGTGAGCCTCTGAAAGTCAGCAACATCGACAATCCCGATCGGGCTGCGGTATCGGTCGGCAACCTCAAGTCGCTGGCCGGAAGTGAGGGCTGGTCATCGCTCGGCGATATCGTTGAACGTGCTGATCGCATTCGTGGTTATGGCGACTTCTATCACTATCACTTGCTGGCGTCCGGCAAGATCGAAGCCGTGATCGAATCGGACGTGAACATCCTGGATATTGCCGCGCTGTCGATCATCGTGACCGAGTCGGGTGGCGTGCTTACCGATCTCAACGGCCAAAAGCCGACGCTCGACATTCGATCGGTGCTTGCGGCGAACCCGTCGCTCCACGCGAAATACCTGGAATCGCTACGAGGCTACGTCGCCTGACGCAACGAACAGGCGCGTCGTCCGCCAGTTAACGGCTTCCATGGGCGTCGAATACAGCTGGCTTAGCCGTCGTTCGTCCAGCACATCATTCGTGGCGCCGATATCCCAGCGTCCATCGCCGTAAAGCAACAGGCACCGGTCCGCGTAGCGCACGGCGAGATTGACGTCATGCAGGCTCGCGATCACGGCCGCACCCGCATCGGCTTTTTCCCTGAACAG
Source organism: uncultured Gammaproteobacteria bacterium (assembly GCA_963752875.1). GTDB lineage: Bacteria > Pseudomonadota > Gammaproteobacteria > Steroidobacterales > Woeseiaceae > UBA1847. The sequence goes on from CAVWAH010000002.1 coordinate 31,023, forward strand.
GCGCAGCGCATCGAGCTGGTGTTGCGGATCGAGATGGTTCGTCGGCTCGTCGAGCAGGTAGACATCGGGTTGCTGCGTGAGAACTTGTGCAATCGCCAGTCTGCGGCGTTCCCCGCCCGACAAGGTCAGCACGTCACGGCGCACAAGACCGTCAAGGTCGACAGACGCGAGGGCCGCGCGCCCGATCTCATAGTCTGCGGACGATTCCCACTGGAAACGTCCTATATGCGGATGCCGGCCGATCATGGCCGTATCGAGCACCGTCGCCGGAAAGATGTCGTCGACATGTTGAGGCAGCAGGGCCAGATGTTGCGCAATATCCTGGCGTTTCGCCGTGCCGACGTTCTGTCCGTGAAGAAGGACACGGCCGCCAGCTGCCGGGCGCAGTCCGGCCAGCGTGTGCAATGTCAGGGACTTGCCCGAGCCATTTTGCCCGAGCACGGCGAGTAGCTCGCCGCGGCCGACTTCGAAATCCAGCACGTCGACAAGCGTGCGGCCCGAAACGTCGACCCGGAGTTTTTGGCAGGAAAAAAGTGTGTCGCCGGACTCGCTCATGCTTGGAGCGTAGCTCAGGGGGCCGGGCAGAAAAAGGCGTGTCAGTCGATCAGGTTAATTTCACTGGCCGTGAGCGGGCCGATGACCGCGTACTTGAGGCTCTTGGGGATGATGGAATCGTCCTCGGCCAGCGCGATGCGGCCGCCCATGATCTCTGCGAAACGTTGCGGGTACAGCGGCGAGCGCTCGGGCTCGGCAATGCCGTCCGGACCGATCGGGTGACCGTTGATCGGTGAGTACTTGTCAGTTGCGCCAAGCGTGTGCAGGAACTCATGCGCGATGATGACATTGTTGGTGCCCCGATGCCGCCTGTTCGCGTAGCCGTTGACGATGCCGACCATACCTTTCTGAAGGCCGACGGAGTCTTCGAGTGTGACTGCAAGATTCGGGCGGTGGTAGCGCACGAAAATACGCACGTCCGGTTCGATTTTGTCCTGCGCGTCAGTCGTCGTGCCCGCCCACCAGCGCATCTTCAGTGACCACGCCATAACCGACAAGATGTTGGGCTCAGCCGGCAGCTCGGGTGGTTGTTCGCGCACAGGTTCGCCCAGTTCGATGCGGACGGGCCGACTGACACTACGCGCATATCGCTCGGTCTCGCGGGCCAGAAAGGTCTCGATACCGTCAAAACTACTCACCTGCAGTCCATCGATGTACTTCGCCGCCTCGTCGCTGCCATCAGCATTGATAGGGTAGATTTTTATCCACAGGCTGTTGTTCCAGTCCGTACTTCTTGCCTGGGTCAGCCAGGTGCTGACCGCGACGAAGAACAGGATGAACAGCAATATTGATATACGAACTGCTTTGAACATCGGCCTGCCTGTGAGTATTAGTGTCCCGGTCAAAAGTCCGGCGCGCGTCTTACTCCCGTAGCTTGCTCGAATGCATAGGCAATCTCTATGAGCTGTTTCTCATTCCAGGCATTTCCGATAAACGACAGGCCTATCGGCAGGCCGGAGACAAAACCGGCCGGGACCGTGACGCTTGGATATCCCGAGATGGCCGCGAGCGAGGAACTGCCAATGCCGAACGAATCCCCATTCACGTGATCGATCATCCAGGCCGGGCCGTTGGTCGGCGCGATCAGCGCGTCGAGGTCATGCTCACTCAATGCACTATCAATCCCGGCTTTCGCAACCTGTTTGCTCCTGCTCAGCGCTTCGATGTACGCCTCGTCACTCAATGGGCCTTTTTCTTCTGCCAGCAGCATTATTTCCTGGCCAAACACAGGCATCACGGTGTCAGCGTGCGTCTCGTTGTACGCGATGACGTCGGCCAGCGTTTGCACTGGCGCGCCCGAGGCTTCGAAGTACGCGTTGAGGCCGGCCTTAAACTCATACAGCAGCACTTCGTATTCGTCGTCGTTCATGTCACCCGTTTCGATGTTGATGTCATCGACGACTTCCGCGCCCTGGGCTTCGAGCGCTTCGATACTCGCTGCGTAGATTTCTTCAACCTGCGGATTGGCTCCTGCGCCGTAGTAGGAGCGAATCACGCCGATGCGTTTTCCGTTGAGACCATCAGCGGTCAGGTTGGCAGAATAGTCATGGTGAATTTCGGCGTCGGCCGTCGCGCTGTCCTCCGCGTCGACGCCTGTCATCGCGGTCAGCAGGATCGCTGCATCACGAACCGAGCGGGACATCGGTCCCGCGGTATCCTGACTGTGCGCGATCGGGATGATACCGCTGCGGCTTACGAGGCCGAGCGTCGGCTTAATGCCGACAATGCCATTGATGCCTGCAGGGCAGACCACCGAGCCGTCGGTTTCCGTCCCAATCGCGACCACGGTCAGGTTCGCCGCAACCGCTACACCTGAGCCGCTCGATGAACCGCAGGGCGAACGTGCCGTGTCATAGGGATTGAGCGTTTGCCCGCCGACACTGCTCCAGCCGCTCGATGAGCGTGTCGAACGGAAGTTCGCCCATTCACTCAGATTGGCTTTGGCAAGAATGACGGCTCCGGCGTTGCGAAGTCGCTTGACGATGAACGCATCCTCGGTCGGCACATGCTCGGCGAGTGCCAGCGATCCGGCACTTGTATACATCTGGTCGGATGTGTCGATGTTTGCCTTGAGAACAACAGGGATACCGTGCAACGGTCCGCGCGGTCCCGAGTCCTGCCATTCCTGGTCCAGCGATGCCGCAATACGGCGAGCGTCCGGATTGATCTCGATGATTGCATTGAGACTGGGCCCGGCCCGGTCGATCGTCTCAATTCGGTCGATGTACCAGTCGACGAGTTCTGCCGACGTGATCTCACCGCGCTGCATCTGGTCATGCAGATCAGCGATACTCGCTTCGGAAAAATCCCGATCGGCGCCCGAGCAGGCCGCAAGCGTTGCGGCTAACAGGCCTAGCCAGAGGTTACGCATGGCTTACGCGCAACAGGGGTTCTGTGTGTTCTTCATCGCGTGTTGGCCGCAGGCACCGAGTTTGTCCAGCGAATGGGGTGGCGATGCCGCCTGTCGTTCTTTTCATTTTCATCCCCCTCCAGGAATCCCCATTCTAGCCAAAGAAAAAGCCCCGCGGCGTTAGCGGCGGGGCTAGATTCTCTTTTTTTCAAAAGAGGTAACTGCGAATCAGGTAACCGGAGACAGATGCTTTCTAATTATTATTGGATTCTGATCTTCTTTTTTTATTGTTATTGTTCTTCTGGCGTCTAAATCCTGTTTCTGGCCGGTACATGTACCCGTGCGCAGTTACACTTCGCTTGGGCAGAGTATTAAAAGCAAGACCTGTGCCAACCGTCTCCCGCGCAATACGAATTCAATGATTTAGCGATTGCTCAAGGGTTTTGGCAGGCCCCGTCGCCTGTATTTTGTAAAGAAACCTGACGGTTTTGGTGCTTGCCAACTCACCTGGTCACGCAAGAGCACGCGCTAAATACCTGATTAATCGAAAAGAAAGACTTGTGAGCGACATGGGGCACCATATGCAGTGTTTTGCATCAGCCGCTGATTATGTCCAATTCGTCCAGAATTGTTGGTCAAAGGCCCAAAACAGCGTTTTTTGTCAAATTATTCGACAGTCCGGCTGGCTTCGACCCGGTCAATAAGCCCCGCTACAGAGAAAAAGCGGCCGTTTCGGACCACGGCGACGACGTTGATCGCGTCATTTATGTCCTGCAACGGGTCGCCATCGACCAGGACAAGATCGGCAACCGCGCCGGTGGCGATACGCCCGAGTGTCGGGTCTACGCCCAGCGCAGCTGCTGCGTTGACACCCGCCGCCCGCAAGGCCTGCTCGGGCTGCAGGCGCGCGGCAACGAGAGCCCTCAGTTCGGCATGCAGGGCGATACCTGCAGGTAGTCCATTCGGGCTGCTGCCAAGGACCATGGCTGTGAGGCCATGGTCGATCGAGGGCGGTTCGCTGAAGCGCCTTGCGACGACGTTATCGAAACCGATCAGGCGGGCCTGGCGTGATGCCAGGAGCGAATCGAGATCCGGGGTCGTGCTGTCGGCCAGGCCGGAATACTCGGTGATGGGCCAGTCGGCGGCAGGCAACACGCGCGGGCCCGGCATATCCTTGCCCGACCAAACCGTGTTCAGGTGCTCCGCCTCGGGGTGATCGCTTATAACCGTCGTCACACCGGCAGCGAGCAGCAACGGCCCGGCAGTCTCGTCCATGCCGACGGGCAGGTGAGCCTGTGCATCGACCAGTCCTGGCATTATGGCCAGGTCACCCATATTGATCACTATTGCGCCGGGACGTGCTGTATGTGCTTCGACACCGCGGATACGCCCACTCTCGATCAGAATATCAACACCCTTGCGGTAGCCGCCTCCAAGTCCATCGAACAGGCGCGCCGCGTGAATGATGATGGATCCCTGCGGTTCGCCGACTCTTGGCAGCGTCCGGCGGACACGTTCGACAACGGCGCCAGGCGCTGCGTCGATCTGTGCTCGAAAAGGTACAGTTCTGGACGACCAGGAGTTGAACAGCCGTTGGCGAATGACGCCGCCCGCCGAGTAGAACATGCGGTGTTTGTCGAGCCAGCTGACTGGGGCCGTCACGAATGCTTCGCCGTCCGCGTAGCGCCGAATCAGGCGTGGCTGCGACAGGATTACCATGTCCAGCGAAGTGCCAGAGTCGTTCTCGCGCCAGAAGGTGACGAGGCTGCCATCGGGGCGCCATGATGGGCCGGCCAGTCTATCGGTGCCGCTGACCAGGATTTCTTCGGGCTCGCCGCGTCGTCGCAGAACGAGTGACCACTGGTCCCCCGCGCGGTGAACATAGACCAGGTGGCGACCGTCTGCGGACCATGCGGGTTCGGTTTCGTCTCCGTTCCGGCTACTCAATCGCCAGTGCAGGCCGGTCGGCAAGTCGACCTCCCATAGATCGAAGCCCGTACCCTTGCGATCGGATGCGTAGACGATGCGTTCGCCATCAGGATGCCACGCCGGATGCAGGTCAAAGTACGCGTCCTCGCTCACGTGACGCGTCGTGTTTCTCGTGAGATCGTGAAGCCAGATGCCGTGTTTGCCGTCTGCAATTGCTGTGTAAGCAATGCTCGATGCATCGGGTGACCAGCGTGGCCGTTGTACCGATGTAAGTTCCCTGGAAACATTACTGGCTTCGCCGCCGCTCAGGGGCACCATCCAGATTTCGCCTGCGAGATCCATGATCAGGCGGCCGTCTGTTGACGCATCAACGGCAAGATTGTTGCCGCGCGTAATTGTCTCGCTGGCCGCGCCTGTACCGGGCGTGGTCAGAAGCAAGATGGCGGCGGCAATAGTGGCGACTAATCGTGTCATCATGCGTCGGGGTTAAACACGCCACCTTCGCGTCGTGGGTCAGCGGCAACACCAAACCCGTTTTTCGTGCCATAGACGGCGGCGCCCACGCCACCAAAGTACATCACGAGCCCGGGGAACACCGTTACGGGCAGATCGACTTCGGGCAGATCAAGTCCTTCTTCAGCTTTCAGGTTGACGACGTCGCCACTCGTGTCGATATGCACGCGTGGGTGCGCGACGGCATCGGCGAGCGGCATGCCCAGCTGCAGGAAGTTAATAAGGAACTGTTGCATTGCAGTGGTGATGCGATCGGCACCCGGAGATCCGACAGCAAGCACATCGTTGTTTCGGCGAGCGACACTCGGGGCCATGTTCGAAGGCAGCCTGGCGCCCGGTGGCCCGGCATCGAGGCCCCGGCGGTTCAGTTCGATTTCCCCCAGGCAGTTGTTCAGCCAGAAGCCGGTGCCGGATGGCATTTCACCCGAGCCATATCCCGATGACGCGGTAATCGCGCAGCCGTTGCCGCTGTCATCGACGACCGACGTATGAACCGTAGAGGCCGACGCCCACCTCGAGAGCAGCCGGCCACTGCGTGCGGCTTCCACGAGGCGTGCGGCTTCTTCGCCGACGTTGTCGGCAAGATCGAGACGCCGTTGCCGAAAATCGAGGCAGGCTTGTTGAGAATTGATCAGGCGTAAGAGTGACGCGGAGTCCCAGCGTTCGATGTTGAGATCAGCACAAGCGAGCAGCATTGCTGCAAGCATCGAGCCGCCCACCGCTGGCGGCGGATTACTCGCCAGTTGCCAGTCACCTATCTCGGTAATAAGTGGAGCGCGCTCGATCGCGCGATAGCTGCTCAGGTCTTCGAGCGTCAGCATGCCGTCGCCGCCCCTGCAGTGATCGGCTATTGCCTTTGCAATTTCGCCCTCATAAAAGATACGTGAGCCTTCGGTGGCGATCGCGTCCAATGAGTCGGCGAGGTGCGGAATGATGACTGTTTCGCCGGTATCGAGGAGCGAGCCGTCGTCCCGATGCAGCGCCTTGTACCCGTCTTCACTGCGCCCGAAGATGATGTCCCCTGAGTATCCGAGATAGTAACGGCAGGCACCCGGTAATCGGAAACCGTCCCGACACGCGCGGATTGTGGGCTCAAAAACCGTGCGCCAAGGTACGCTGCCGTAGTTCTTCCAGGCATCCTCCACCGCGGCGAGCGTTCCGGGCACTGCGACGGAGCCGGGCCCGACCAGCGTCGTAATGCCGCCTCCGTAGGCAAGAGAAACCTCAACCGCGCCGTGGCCGCGTTCTCCCTCGCTTAGACCTTTGCCAGGTATTGCGACGTTGCCGTCGACAGTGACCGGGTCTTCACCATTGCGCCAGATCGTAATGAATGCGCTGCCGCCCAGAGCGCAAACGCCCGGTTCGGTATTGATGGTTAGCAGGGATGCGGCCAGCGCGCAGTCGACGGCGTTCCCGCCTGCATCCGCGACTTCCCGGGCTGCATCGGCGGCGAGCTGCGACGTGGTTGCGACAGCGACTCTGGACATGGGCTAGAAATGTATGACGGAACGAATGCTCTTGCCCTCGTGCATAAGGTCGAATGCACGGTTGATGTCCTCGAGCGGCATCGTGTACGTAATGAATTCGTCGATCTTGATGTCGCCTTCCATGTATTGGTCAACCATGCCGGGGAGTTGCGAACGGCCCTTGCAGCCGCCGAACGCGGTGCCGCGCCAGACGCGGCCGGTCACGAGTTGGAACGGACGCGTAGAGATTTCCTGGCCGGCGCCGGCTACGCCGACAATGACGGATTCACCCCAGCCCTTGTGGCAGCACTCGAGTGCCGAGCGCATGAGGCTTGTATTGCCCACGCATTCGAACGAGTAGTCGACACCGCCGCCAGTCAGTTCGACGATGACATCCTGGATTGGGGCATCATAGTTTTTCGGGTTTACCGTATCCGTTGCGCCGAACTGTTTCGCGAGCTCGAATTTATCCTCGTTGATGTCGACGGCTACGATGCGACCGGCCTTTGCCATCGTCGCTCCCTGGATGGCACTCAGGCCAACGCCTCCGAGACCGAATACTGCAACGGTATCGCCTGGTTGAACTTTGGCCGTGTTCAGCACTGCGCCAATTCCTGTTGTAATGCCACAGCCGAGCAGGCAGATTTTCTCTAGCGGAGCCTCTTTGCTCACCTTGGCAACGGCGATTTCGGGCAGCACGGTGTACTCACTGAACGTCGACGTACCCATGTAGTGATAAATCGTTTTGCCATTCAGCGAGAAGCGCGATGTGCCGTCAGGCATCAGGCCCTGGCCCTGCGTGACACGGATGGCCTGGCAAAGATTGGTTTTGCCTGACGTGCAGAAATTACACTCGCCACATTCGGGCGTGTACAGAGGAATGACGTGGTCGCCTACTTTGACCGATGTGACCCCTGCGCCGATTTCCTCGACGACGGCGCCGCCCTCATGGCCGAGAACCGAAGGGAAGATGCCCTCTGGATCCTCACCCGACAGCGTGAATGCATCGGTGTGGCAAACCCCGGAAGCCACGTTGCGAAGCAGGACTTCGCCTGCTTTCGGACCCTCCAGGTCCAGCACTTCGATTTCGAGTGGTTTGCCCGCTTCAAAGGCAACGGCAGCACGTGTCTTCATTCTGCATTCATCCCGTGTTCATAGTTCGCGACTATTGGTGCCGAATGTTCTCACGAATTCACTCCCGGTTCATGTGCTCACGATTACTCTGATGCTGCACTGGGACAAACCGGAGGATGTTATGAACAAGTTAATGACAACAGCGCTAGTTGCCGGTGGCCTCATGCTGATGAACTCGCCAGAGGCCGCAGCGCACAAGGAGGTACGCAATGTGTACCAGCCACAGGCACATTACCAATCCTATGGGCACATCGACGTACGTCGATCCAATCATATGCCGCGATGGCTGAAGCGCGATCATTCGTTCCGCAAGTGGTACAAACGCACGTCGCTAAAACGTAATCGGCGCCTTGCCTGGAACCAGCTCTTCGATATCTATCGTTGGGAGAGGCGCTTTGGCAGGACCTACTACCGCAGCGATAACTACTGGAACGACTACTACGCGTACCGCTACCGCGAACGCCAGCGCGACTACGGTCACGACCGCGATCGTCGTGATGGACGTCGCCACAGGCACTAACAGTCGTAACTATTTGTTAAATGCCAATGGCCGGCCCGAATTTGCTCGGGCCGGCTTTCATCGTGCCCGCGTCTCCTGTAAAAGACGATTCATGAACCTCGATGAATTACGCAAGAACCTGTCGGCTATCGATCGGCAGCTCGTTGAACTGATCGCCGAACGACAAAAGATCGTCGGCGACATTGGCAAGGCCAAGCGTGGTGCCGGCACCGGTACGCGTGACTATGCGCGTGAGAAAGATGTGCTCGACATGGGGCGTGCGCAGGCAGTTGAGCTCGGTGTCGATCCCGATCTGGTCGAGGCATTGCTCGAACTCCTGATTCGCACATCGCTTGAAAGCCAGGAGCGCGATCGCGTCGTGGCCGAAGGCAAGGGTGACGGTCGACGCGCGCTGGTTATCGGCGGTGCGGGCAAGATGGGTCGCTGGTTTGCGGATTTCTTCACATCACAGGGATTCACAACGACGATTGCGGACGTCAACGTCGACGACGGGCCGAACCAGTTCAGGAACTGGACCGATGCCGGCGTTGACTACGATGTCATTGTTGTCGCGGCGCCACTGGCCGTATCGGGCCGCATCCTTGCGCAACTCGCGGTACTCAAGCCCCAAGGGCTCATCTTCGACATCGGTTCGCTCAAGTCGCCGTTGCTCGACGGTTTGAAGGAGCTGCAGTCAGCCGGTTGCCGCGTAACGTCGCTGCACCCTATGTATGGTCCGGATACGCGCCTGCTCTCGGGGCGCCACCTGATCTTCTGCGATGCGGGTAATTCACAGGCGACTGCCGAGGCGAAGGAACTGTTCGCAGCGACAATGATCGAGCAGCTGGATATGGGTCTTGACGATCACGATCGCCTGATCGCCTACGTGCTTGGTCTCTCCCACGCATTGAATATTGCATTCTTTACGGCACTCGCCGAGAGTGGCGAAGCAGCCCCGAAACTCGCAAAATTGTCATCGACGACTTTCGATTCGCAGCTGTTGGTGTCCGCGGCAGTGGCGCAGGACAACCCACACCTGTATTTTGAGATTCAGAACTTGAACAAGTTCGGATTGGGACCGCTTGACGCACTTTGTGATGCTGCGCGACGGATAAGGGAAACCGTCGCCGACAGCGACGAGCAAGCATTTGTCGAACTCATGGAAAAGGGGCGCGAATATCTCGCTCTGAGGAGCTGACATCATGACGTCCAGGGAAGAACTCGCGGCACAGCTTGAGGCAACCCGCCGCCAGCTTGAAGATCTTACCGCCGAGGTCGCGCGAAATGACGAGATCATGCGACGCGCCCAGGGGCGCGAAATGCGTTTGTTGCAGGCCGAGAGCCTGGATGCCCTCGTTCACACCCTCATCGATGGCCTGCGCGTCAGCTACGGTGTCGACTACGTCAGCGTTGTCCTGTGCGACCCGGATCACGACATCCGCCACCTGTTGCTGGCCAATGGCACACCGGCAGAAGAGTTTCGTGACCTGATGGTCGTTGAGTCCATGTCCGGACTGGCACCACAGTACATTGCGCTGCAGCAGCCCTGGCTGGGCAGTTTCGCCGCTTGTGATCATCAGTTGATCTGTCCGAACGCAAGCGAGGCGAAAAGCATCGCGATGATCCCGTTGTCACACCGGGGAAAGCTGCTGGGCAGCATAAACCTGTGCAGTAACGATCCACTGCGTTTTACGCACGTGCATGCCAGCGATTTTCTCGCACACCTGGGTGTCATCGCGTCATTCTGTATTGAAAACTCGATTAACAGGGCGCGATTGCTGCGCAGCGGATTCACCGATGTCCTGACTGGCTGGCACAACCGCCGATACCTGATGGTGCGCATCAACGAAGAACTTGCGCGTGCGAGGCGCGATGGAACGCGGCTGGTATGCCTGATGCTCGACGTCGATCATTTCAAGAACGTCAACGATACCTGGGGTCACGCGGCGGGTGATGTTGTGCTGCGTGAACTCGCGCAACGAATTGAAATGCAGGTCCGGGCGAGTGATGTTGCGGCGCGCTACGGCGGTGAGGAGTTTGTCGTGTTGTTGCCGCATACCGAGGTGTCGTCGGCGACAAATCTTGCCGAGCGCATTCGAGAGGAAGTTGCGTCTTCGCCGATCGGGCTGCCGAATGGTGAATCGGTGACCATTACGGTGTCGATCGGTATCGCAGAGGTTGGTCCGGCGAAAGATGAGAAGGACCTGAAGACTCTCGGCGACTCGCTGATCGCCAGAGCCGATGTGGCGCTGTATGCAGCCAAGTCGGCCGGGCGCGATCAGGTAGTGGTTGAGGCCGCATGAGGCGACTGCTCATTGCGACAGCTGTCTTTTTGGCAGCCTGCGAATCGGAGCCGCCGCAGCCGGTCGTCGTATACGTTCCCACGGAATTTGAGGAGAGTTCGCATAGCTGGCTGTCCGAAAGTGGCCTGGATGTCACGATCGTCACCGGCGATAGTTCCGCCATCACAGACAAGGTCATTGGGAAGCAGGATTCGCCGCGTGCAGATGTGTTGATCACGTCTGGTGTATTTGATATCTGGCGGGCTGCGGATGAAGGGGCTATGCGGCCACTCGATGCCGCAGTGCTCGAGCGCATTCCGGACGAACTCAAGGACCCGGACAACGCCTGGGTGGCGATGGGGCACCAATCATCTCTGATCGGTTTCACCGCGAGTGCACCGGATATTCCGGTTGCCAGTTACGCGGACCTGGGATCGCCTGAATTTGCCGGTCAGTTGTGTCTGACATCGTCGAGTTTGCCGGCCAACCGCGCCTTGATCGGGATGCTCATTGAAGACCTTGGGCTAAAACCTGCTGAACGTGTCGTTCGGAGCTGGGTCCGTAACTTTGCGCAGGCTCCTTTCTCGACGGAGGCTGAGTTGGTTGCTGCGCTCGAGTCCGGGGAATGTAACAGCGCGATCGTTGCGGCATCTCCGGAAGCAGGTTCGTTGACACGATTCGCCCCAGAGCCAACCTACCGCGATATTCGGGGCATTGGTGTTACGCGCCATGCCGAGAACCCTGATGCAGGTCAGCAACTCGTCGAATGGGTAGTATCACAGATGACTGGATTGGAACCCGTCAACTCGAACGGCAAGAATATCGGCATCGCGGGCTGGCGCGATGAAGAGGCCCGTTTGCTGGCCGAACGCGCAGGCTACCGGTAACGCTCTGCCCGAATACGGCTCATCAGTACAAGGAACAGCGGCACGCCAATCGCGGCCGTGAGCGCGCCGACCGGTAGCTGTCGCGGCGCCATAATAGTGCGCGCCAAGGTGTCAGCGATGACGAGCAATGCGCCGCCAGCCAATGCCGAGGCGGGCAGAACCACCCGGTGGTCGCTACCTGCAACGAGCCGCACGAGGTGCGGTACAACCAGGCCGATAAACCCGATGACCCCGACGGTTGTGACGGACAGCGCCGTCGCAAGCGCAGCCGCCACGAATATCAGGTAACGAAATGCGCGCACGGGCAGGCCAACGATAGCCGCCTGCAATTCGCCGCGAGACAACACGTTGAGATGCCTGGAACTGAGCGTTCCTGCAACGACGAGAATAGCCAGCAAGATCAGGCACCGCGCGGGATCGAACGCGAAACTCAGATCTCCCATGAGCCAGAACAGCATGCCGCGCAGGTTTTGATCCGGGCTAAGTGCGAGCAACAGCGTGGTCGCGGCGCTGAAGCCTGCGGCGAGCACGACGCCCGTCAGCAAGAGACGCGTCGGGGTCCAACTACCGGTCCCTTGTGCGATCGCAAAAACCAGTAGCGTTGCAGCCATGGCGCCGCCGAAGGCCGAGGCATCGACGATCAGGCTGCCCATACCGAGACTCATGGCGAGCAGGGCGGCAACGGCAGCGCCTCCTGAACTGCCGAGAATGTAGGGCTCGGCCAGCGGATTGCGAAGCAAAACCTGCATGAGCACGCCTGCGACGGCCAGCAGCCCGCCAACAGCGAACGCGGTTAGTGCGCGCGGCAGTCGCAGTTCAGTAACGAGGGACTGCACGTGTGCTGGCGCCGAGCCACGCAAGGCCCGCATGGCGTCGGCGAAACTGATGTCGGCACTGCCGAGCGCCAGCGCCAGCATGAATGCGGCGGCCACGATCAGTAGCAGTACGACAAACAGGGCTCCATTACGGCCTGCGGGCAAGAATAATCTCCTGGGGCGAGCGGCGATGGATAGTGTAAAGTAATCGGCAGTTAGAGTTTTAGTGCGGTTGCAATGAGCAACGATTGGATTGACGCCGAAGGCTTTCGGGCAAATGTCGGCATCATCCTCGTGAACGCAGAAGACAAGTTAATGTTGGGCGGTCGCGTGGGTGCCAAAGGCTGGCAGTTTCCCCAGGGCGGGATGCTGGAAGGCGAAGAGCCCGAACAGGCCATGTTTCGTGAGTTACGCGAGGAAGTCGGGCTCGAGCCTGGCGACGTCGATGTGCTCGGCGTAACCAGCGACTGGTTGCGCTATCGTCTCCCAGACAAATTTATTCGCAGGCACAGCAAGCCGCTGTGCATCGGCCAGAAGCAGCGCTGGTTCATTCTTCGCTTTATCTCAGACGACGATCGTGTGCGGTTCGATTGCTGCGACAAGCCCGAATTCGACCGGATTCGCTGGGTGCCATTCTGGCGCCCCGTCAACGAGGTCATCTACTTCAAACGGCGGGTTTATGCGCGAGCTTTATACGAACTCGGGTCGCACGTGCATCCGGATGGGCTGCCCAACCAGCCTCGCTGGTGGCCGCGGCGTTGGCGGATCGTGTTCGATAAGGACATCTCAAAGGCAAAAAAGGCGCAAAAAGTCGCCAGCGAAGAGCCAAATCCGTGACCTGGCGCACTTCTGTTGGGCGTGGCCTCCGCGTAACATAATGTCCTCTATTTGAGCGGTAGTACGAGTGGCGACGAAATCTCATCTGCAGACGCATGGCATGGGCCGGACTTTGGCGGTCCGGGCGTTTCTTGTGCTGCTTGTCCTGATAGCCGGTTACCTCGTGTTCGAGTACGGGCGAATCAGCGCGGGCTACGATTCGGTCGATGCGGCGAACGAACGCAGTGCGCTTGAGGCGAACATTGACACGCGCGACGACGAGATAGAGGCCCTCAAGCAGGAAGTCGCGCTGCTCGAGACGCATCGCGAGATCGATCGCGAGGCCTACAAGGAAGTGGAGGGCAGCCTGATCACGCTGCAGGCCAAGATCCAGGAACAGCGGGATGCCATCGCGTTTTATCGCGGCATCGTCTCGCCGTCGGATGGCAAGCCAGGCTTGCGTGTCCAGGATTTCAAACTGACACGAGGTGGTGAGGAACGTGAGTTCAATCTGCGCCTCGTGCTCGTACAGGCTATGAAGCACGACCGCAAAGTGTCGGGCGATGTTGCCGTGAGTGTGGAAGGCAACGAAAACGGAGAGGCCAGGACGTACGTGTTGACGGATCTGTTGCCCGCCGACTCGGAACGGGCGTGGCCGTTTTCGTTTCGCTATTTTCAGGATTTCGACCGGCAGATCGTGTTGCCGGACGGTTTCACGCCGGAGCGCGTGCATGTTGAAGTGCGTTCCAAGACCCGCTCGATCTCGAGCATAGAAGAGAGTTTTGCCTGGGCGACGAGCCAGGGTTGATTGGAGAACCAGATGTTCGGAAAGAAACAACGCAGGCACACGGTTGTGGAATCGCTGATTGGCCCCAATAGCAAGGTCAATGGCGACCTTCATTTCATGGGCGGTTGCCATATCGATGGTACGGTCAATGGTAATGTCACGGCGGACCCGGACACGGAATCGGCGCTGAGCATCAGTGATATCGGCAACGTCGACGGCGGCGTTACGGTGCCTTATGTCGTGCTGAACGGCATTGTCAGAGGTGACGTTTTCGCGAGCCAACGGGTGGAACTGGGCTCAACTGCGCGTGTTATTGGCAATGTGTATTACAATCTGATTGAAATGGCGATCGGTGCCGAGATCAACGGAAAGCTCGTACATCAGCCCGAAGGACAGGTACCATTGCTCGAACAGACCAATCGAATTGACGAAGCGGCGGCCGCGGCTAACGAGTAGGCGGTTGCCAGGAAACGGGAAAAGTATGACGACAGCAACAGAAATCGCACCACAGGCACCGAACGGCATCGTATTTACGGACGCCGCGGCCAGCAAGGTGGGTGAACTCATCGCGGAAGAGGACAATCCGAATCTGAAACTACGGGTCTTTATCTCGGGTGGCGGGTGTTCGGGCTTTCAGTATGGGTTTACGTTCGACGAAGACATCGAAGATGGCGACAGCCAGGTCGAAAACGATGGCGTAACGTTGTTGGTGGACCCGATGAGTATTCAGTACCTGATGGGCGCCGAGATCGACTACAAGGACGACCTGCAGGGGGCGCAGTTCATCATCCGGAATCCGAATGCACAAACCACCTGCGGTTGCGGATCGTCGTTCACTGTCTGAGACAGCCCAACCGGAAATCATTGCGGCCGTAGACCTCGGCTCGAACAGCTTTCACATGATCGTCGGCGAGCTGCGCCATGGCCAGCTCGCTATACTCGATCGTATTCGCGAAACAGTTCGCCTCGCCGAGGGTCTCTCGGATAGCGGCGATATCTCTCCAGACGCACGCCAGCGAGCCATCGACTGCCTCTCGCGATTCGGCGAGCGGCTGCGTGACATGAAAGCCGGCAGCGTACGCGCGGCTGGCACCAGCACGATTCGCCGGGCCCGTGAAGATACGACCTTCTTGGTCGAGGCTGAAACCGCGCTGGGTCATCCGATCGAAATCATCTCGGGAATCGAAGAAGCACGCCTGATCTATAACGGCGTTACCCACAGCCTGCCGCCGACGGACGGCTTGCGGCTCGTCATGGATATCGGCGGTGGCAGTACCGAGCTCATACTCGGACAGGCCGCGCATCCAAAGGCGCTGGAAAGCCTGCACATGGGTTGTGTGTCGATGACAGAGCGGTTCTTCCCGGATGGTCAGATCACTCGCGCTGGTTTCAACAAGGCCAGGCTGGCTGCGCAACTCGAGTTGCGGCCTGTGAAAGCATTTTTCCGCGACGCGGGTGGCGTTGAGGCGATCGGTACATCGGGCACGATTCGATCGACAGAGGCTGTCGCTCGGGAGCTCGGAATTTCGGAATCCGGCCTGACTCTGCGGGCGGTCGAAAAACTGATCGACAAGGTGCTCGAGTTCGAGTCCGTGTCGCAGCTCGCTCTCGACGGGCTTTCGGAACGGCGTTCCCAGGTATGGCCAGGCGGATTGTCGATCCTCGCGGAATTGCTCAAGGTTCTGAACATCGATGACTTGCAGGTTTCCGACGGTGCGTTGCGGGAAGGTCTGCTCTACGATCTGCTCGGCCGGCTGCAACATGAAGATGCTCGCGAACGCACAGTGCGGGCCATGGAGGCGCGCTACCAGGTCGACGAGCAGCAGGCGGAGCGAGTGGCGCGCGCGGCAGCGGATCTCTATTCGCAGTGCGAGAATCAATGGGGGTTTGCAAAGCAAATCGCCGGCAAAGTGCTTGACTGGGCCGCGCGGCTGCACGAAATCGGCCTCGATATTTCGCATGATGGTTACCAGCGTCACGGTGCATACATTGCTGAGCACGCCGACATGCCGGGATTTCCACGCGCTGAACAGCGCTTGCTTGCCGGATTGATCGGTGGCCAGCGCCACAGTATCAATACGTCGTCGTTCGAGTCGTTGCCAAAAGGCTGGCGTGCGGGAGGCCTGCGTTTGCTGATCATTTTGCGGCTCGCCGTCTTACTCAATCGCAGCCGCAAGGAATCCGCACAAGCCCCGGCGACAATAGAAGTCACCGACGACAGTCTCACCCTCGACTTCGATGCCGACTGGCTGGCCGAAAACCCGCTGACGATCGCTGACCTTGAGCGAGAGACGGACTTTTTGCAGCAGATCGGCTAC
The DNA here is from genome assembly GCA_963752875.1 of uncultured Gammaproteobacteria bacterium. Taxonomy (GTDB): domain Bacteria; phylum Pseudomonadota; class Gammaproteobacteria; order Steroidobacterales; family Woeseiaceae; genus UBA1847. Next base: position 47,374 of record CAVWAH010000002.1, read on the forward strand.
GTCCTGCAACTCCGTTAGATAGTCGCCGCGCAAAAAAAGGGCCCCTTGCGGGGCCCAGGTTAGGGTGGATCAAACCGCCTTTCGGCGACGGAATAACATCACTCCGAACAGCGCCAGCAACATTGGCAATCCGAATGCACCACCACCGGAGCCGCCACCGCCGGTTGACGGTCGCTTCTTGTCGTACATCGGCTGATGCTGATCGACGCGTCGATTTTGCGGTTTTTGCGTTGCACGAGTCTGTCGGGCTGCTTGCTCCGTCGCGACCCGGTCGCGATTCGTCCGCTTGATGCCCTGCGCCGCGAATATTTCGTCGCGCACAACAATCATCGACGTGTAGTCGGTGACCAGTCCGTACTCGGTCGCGAGATCGGTAATGGCGTCCTCGGTGTCCTGGTCGGCGCCAAAGTAATCCATCTTCGACTGCAGGTTCTCAATCGTGGCGTACGCCCAGATGCGTTCCAGTTCAGGATTGAGATCCGATTGCACTGGCATTGAGAAGCGGGTTTTGTATTCCACGTCATTGCCTGCCACCTTACCGGTCAGGCGAACACGCGCCTCGTCGGTTCCCCAGTAATGCCCCAGGACCTTGAGCTGCTCGCCGTGGTACAGGCTGCCGATAGTCTCTGGCGTGAAGTCAGCGACTTTCAGACCATCGATTGTCAAATTCACATCGTGCAGTGCGGCATGACGAATCTTGGCGGTCGCCTGGATCAGCTGGCCCGAGATGTCGTCGCTGTTCGACGTTTCCATCGCGAAGCCATTGGAGACTTCCGTCATGGCTTCGAGCAGCGGTCGGTTTGCACTGTTGCCCATGATGAATGTGAACAACCGGACGTCGTGCTTTTCCATCATCTTCAGGAACTCTTTCTTCTCGGTGATGCCGACGTTGGCCACACCGTCGGTAACAAGCGCGATGCCCGATGAACGGTCGCTATCCAGGCTGTCGAGGCCTGCTTTCAAGCCTGCGTAGAGATTTGTGCCGCCGCTCGATTGCAGTTGTCCAACCGCCTGTGCGTACTGCGTGACGTTTTCCGGGCTCGCTGTAACGAAACCGCTGGTCAGCTCACGTGATGAGTTGTTGAACGTGAAAATTCGGAAGCGGTCTGCCGGATTCAGCTTGCCGAGGGCCTGCTGCACACCGTCTGCGAGGGTTGCGAACTTGCCCTGCATCGATCCCGAAATGTCGAGTACGAAAACCCAGTCACGGCCATTCTCGATGAACGGCAGATCGTCGCCCGGCGTGAACGTCAGCATAAACGTGCCACGACCATTGGGATCGGGCTTGTGCGTGACGAGATCGACTGAGCCAGGAAGGCCAGGCGAGTGGCGCCAGTAGACAACGATGTCCGTGTCCAGGTTGGCCACACCCGATGCTGTGGAGGCAGGCATGGGTGTTTCACCCGCTTCAAGAGCAGCGACCTGCGACTCGAACTCTTCCTCGACTGGCGACGAGCCGGTCGAATGCAGTCCGATCGTCCAGTGACTCGCATCAATCTTGTTGAGTACGGCATTGGGTTGCTCGGGAAGGCGGACGGCATCCACGGGGTAGGATGACTTCAGCTCAAGATTGAAACTGAAGGCGCCGGTTACCGCATCGCGAACTTCCCAGAACGCTTTGCGTTCCTCGTCGACACCGCCTTCCTCCAGTGGGTAAACGTAACGCCCGATTCCCGTGTCCGTATCCGCACTCTGCAGGTACACAAGGCGTACGCGGACGTCACTGTTGGCCCGGACGGGGTAGACAGATATGTCGAACGTCCGATACCCGTCTTTTTCCGCGAGCGCGGTTTCACGGCCCTGGGATTTCTCCTGTTCATACAGGTCTCGTGCTTCCTGCTTCTTGAGCACCTCGCCCGTGACGGGGCTGCCGTCAATCCAGTAGGTGAATTCGGCAACGGCCGCGTGCGAGGGGACGGGAAAGCTGTACACGGCTTCAACATCGCCGCCGCCACCGTTAATGAAAACCTGGTCGACCTCGGTGACGACGTAGCCGTCTTCGACGACGACGTTCACCTTGTGGTCGCGGATATCCAGCGAGCTGGACTGTCCTTGCGGTATCAACAGTCCGGCAGCAAAGGCCGATCCTGCACTGAACAAGGCCAGGACGACCGCGATGAGACTGATATAGCTTCTGGACTTCATGACTTTCTCCTAATTAAACATCGTTCAATATAAGGCCAAACAAAAACCGTTTTATTAAACGGTGTTTAATTTATACACATATATTGAACGTTGTTCAAATAATGTTACTGTTTGGTCTGGTTGAGCCATTTCACATTGGACATAACGCATGGGCAGGCGCAGCGACCACAGTCGTGACGAAATCCGGGAGATGGCGATCAACGCGGCAGCGAAGATCGTCGAAACCGATGGTTTTCAATCACTTACGGCGCGAAAAGTGGCGGCGAAGATCGGCTATACGGTGGGTACGTTGTACCACGTGTTTCGCAACTTCGATGACCTCGTGATTCACCTGAATGCTCAGACCATCGATGAAATGGCGGCGCTTATTCAGAAGAAAGTGGGTAAGAAGCGCAATCCCGAGGTCCGAATTCGGACGATGAGCGACGTGTATGTCAACTACGCCACGGACCACCCGGATCGCTGGCGTCTCGTATTCGAGCATCAGGCGCCCCGAGGCCTGCCCACACCCGAGCTCATGAAAGTCAGACGCGATGTCATGTTCGAGATGGTGGCGGAAAACCTGAGGGAGCTATCACCGAATCACATTCCGCAGGAGATTGCGCACACGGCAACCGCCTTGTGGAGCGGCATTCACGGTATCTGCATCCTGGCACTGACCGGCAAGCTCTATCTTGGCGGCGCTTTCTCGATGGCCAAGCTCGTCGACACGTTGATCGACTCGGTTCTGAACGAATTCAGGCGAACTCAGGCCGCAGACTGAAAATCCGCGTGTCCAGCAGAAAGTCGCGGTGCCTTAACCGGATGGTGCTGAGTTCTTCCGAGCGAGGTTCAACCGAGGCGCACAGCGCCGACAGACGCACGAAGTGCGCCCGAAGGGCGAGCACAGCGAGTCCATTGATTCGGATCGGCCAGTCACCACAGATCGGACGCTCCATTACGGCCGCTTTGGCAAGATCCAGCTCTTCTTAAGTACATCCCCGAATTGACACAAATTCTGTGGCAATCCACCTTGGTGGGATATCCAACTAAGGCAAGCCTGACCAGAATCAAGGGCGCAAAGCCACGGGTCTTCGCTTCCTACCAGACGCCTCTCGAGATGCCTTCCAGGACCCGCAGGGCGCCCGGTGGTGATGCTCCTGCTTTATGGGGCTCATATCGACTGACCCGGCATTTATTGTCTCGATGCTCTCTATCATGCATTCGGTCCAAGGCGGGGACTATGAGAGTAGGACGTTACTTATGGGGGTTAGGGAGGAACGGTCTTCTATTCGTTGGCCTTGTGATCAGCGTGATCTTCTGGTTGCTTGAGGCAAGCAACCACGTACTGTTTTTCGCAGATTCCGATGTATTCGAGGCCGTGTTCGCGCCGACCTGGCACGAACTCTGGATGCGCCTGACCGTCGTCGCCGCGATCATGGCTTTTGCCATCCTTGCGAATTCTATAGTGAACGCGCGTCGAAAGGCCGAGGACGCCGCCACCCGGGCGCTGAGCGAAGTCGACCAGGTATTCGAGACGGCAGCTGATGGAATGCGGATAGTCGACAGAAATTTTCGCGTACTTAAGGCAAACGACACATTTGCCAAGTTGGTCGGACTGCCGAAAAACGAGATTATCGGCAGGAAGTGCCACGACGTCTTCTGGGGGGAAATGTGCGAATCGCCCGGATGTCCTTTGGCCCGCATTCTTGAGGGTGAGAAGGACGTCGAGTATGACGCCGATAAGGTGCGCCCCAACGGGACCTCTGTTCCCTGTATCGTTTCAGCCACGCCTTTTCGACGGCCAGACGGCACGATCATCGGCATCGTAGAAGATTTCAAGGATATCTCGGAACGCAAACAGGCGGAGAGAGATCTGCAGGAATCCGGCGAGCGTTTGCGAGAGCTGACCGCCCACCTGCAAAGCATACGAGAAGAAGAACGGAGCAGGATAGCGCGGGAAATACACGACGAACTGGGCCAGGTTCTTACGGCGCTGAGTCTGGATGTGCACTGGCTGCAAAAGCGCATGCCGGAGAAGCTTGACGAGCTCCAGGAAAAAACCCGTTCGATGGCCGATCTCATCACCGAGACGGTCAACTCGGTCAGTCGCATTTGCTCGGAGCTGCGGCCGGCTATTCTCGACGATGTCGGGCTTTCGGCGGCTATCGAATGGCAGGCAGGAGAGTTCACCTCGAGAACGGGCATCGTATGCAACATTCAGACAGAGCCTCGGCAAATACGGTTGTCCGAGGAACTGTCCGTTGCAATCTTTCGAATCTTCCAGGAAACGCTGACCAATATCGTCCGTCACGCGCAGGCCAGCGAGGTGGACGTCCAATTGCGGCTAACGCCGCACAAATTCTCGATGCGAGTCAGCGACAATGGCGTAGGAATTGAAGCGGACGAACCCCACAAGTTTAGTTCTTTCGGTCTGTTGGGCGTGAAAGAAAGAGTGCGCGGCTTCAATGGAGAATTGACGTTTTGTACGGGTGACAAGGGAGGCGCATGCCTCGACGTCGTTATCCCGTCGCCGGATCAGTGCATAAGACCCTTGAAAAAGGCGTAATGCGTTAGCTCGGCGTTGGTCTTCATGTTCGTCTTCTGCATAACATGGGCTCGATGCGTACTGACCGTCTTTACGCTCAGGCAAAGCTCGTTTGCGATCTCCGATACGGTCTTCCCTGAAGCGATCATCAGGAATATCTGGTACTCCCGATCGGACAGCACGTCGTACGGCTCTTCGTCGAAGTGACCGGACAGATTGTCCGCGAGCCGCTCTGCGAGGTTGGGGCTGATGTAACGGCCACCGGCCAGTACTTTTCTTCACCGCGGTGACAAACTTCTCGGGTGCACTCGCTTTGGTCACATATCCGGCTGCGCCTGCCTTGATCATTCTGACGCCGTACTGGCTCTCGTCGAACATGCTGAGAATTAGCACAGGGAGATCCGGCCATTCCGAGTGAATGCTCTTAAGGACGTCTAGCCCGTTCCGATCGGGTAAACCAATGTCGAGGATAAGCGCGTCATAGTCGTCCCGACGGAGACATTCGATTCCCGCCCTCGCGGTTCCGGCCTCCTGAACTTCGATGTTGCCGAGTTCTTCTTCAAGGACCGCGCGCAATCCGTGCCGCACGACGGCATGATCATCGACGAGCAGGACGTTGTACCTTGGCATCTTGGGCATGTCGCTGAACTACGATTAAATCCAGTCTAGTCTTGCACATGTTGCGCTGCAACAAGGGCGAGGGGCGGCGCTTCCTCAATGGCCGCCCCTCGGCATGTTGTCCGGTCAACGTCACTCATGCGTTAACAGCGGCTCGAGTTCTCCGTACGGGAACCCGTCCGCCAGCCAGGCTTCAATACCACCCTCGGGATTGACGCCCCAGCCGACGATTCTGGCCGTGAGGTCGTCATTGAGAGCAACCCCCGTGGCCTGGTTCAGGATCCAGCTGGATCCCATCAAGGACGCTTCCCCGGCGCCTGTCTTGATCAGGATGTACTCCAGGTCGTACAGGTAGCCGACAGGGTCTTCTTCCTCTTCCAGCGTGGGGTTGCCGG
>CAVWAH010000003.1:0-49959 GCA_963752875.1 uncultured Gammaproteobacteria bacterium
TTATGTTGTGTTTACTTACTGGTTGCATCATTGTATTGCTGTCGGCCGAGGTTCCCGCTGAAGCACTTAACGTGTCTTACGGGCGCAAGCTTGCACAATACGCCGTCGTATCGATTGGCCTGCTCTGGATGCGTTGGCTCGTACGCGACTTGCGAGCAACCGAGGTCTCGCATTTGTTGCGATCTCCACTGCTGGGAACTGCCGAGACGAGTGGCAGGGCCCGCCTGGAGATGAGAGTGCGTGGTTTACCGGACCGAAACTGGTCGCCGTCGATGATAACCGGGGCAATCCGGAGCAAGAAAGACTCGGCAGATGCCACTGACTGGCTGCAACGTGCCGCGGCACTTGCCAAAGCACGTCGCGAGCTGCCAGGAAGCGCCTCACCTGCCGAGTGGGCGGTGTATATCGATGCTGCGCTCAAGGCGGCCGGTTGGCCGGGACAACAGAGTCTGGGCAGCGCCAGTTTTCAGCTGGTCAATCGCTGGCGTGACCTGCTTAATGACCTGGCAAGAATGGACCTGGTGGCCGCCAGCATGTCTCTCGAGACCGCGCTCAATCAGCTCGAGAGTATGGCCTCAGACGCCGTATTTCAGCCTGAGGCTGACCTGACTCGTGTCCATCTGCTCGGCCCACTCGAGGCGTCGGGCCTCGAGTTCGACGCGATATGGCTGACTGGGATGACAGCAGCAAACTGGCCGCCGGCCGGTAACCCGTCGGTCCTTGTTTCACGCAGGCTGCAGGAAAAGCACGGCATGCCTGATGCGGTCCCTGCAGACACGGTCGCGTACGCCCGGAGCCTTGTGACCGGACTGTGTTCATCTGCTCCCGATGTCATTTGCAGTTACCCGCTAAGCGACGATGACGCAGAACAGACACCCAGCGAGCTGCTCGAGTCTCTGGCCGTGGAGTCCGGTGACACTAGAGAGGACCCGAGTTGGTTCGCGGCGCAAATCGCCGGCACAGGCCATCTTCGGGACGCGGACGACAGGGTGCCGCCTATCGGCCCCGATGAGGCGCTGCCGGGCGGTGCATCGACCATCCAGAAGCAGTTGACGGAACCTGTCGCTGCCTTCATTGGCAGCCGCCTCGGCGTTCGAACTCTGGACGAACAGGCGAGTGGATTACCCGCACTGTTGCGTGGAAACCTGATTCACGATGCGCTCTACGACCTGTATTTCAGCAAACCGTCTCGAGATGAGGCGGCTGCCTGGACCAATGTCGAGCAGCGGATCAACAAGGCGGTCGATTTCGCGTTTTCTGACCGTGAGCGAAATAGCGACAAAGTGCTCCTGCAACTGTTCGCCATGGAGCGGCGCCGCGTTGCGGGTTTGTTGCGGGAATTCCTGACGCTCGATATCGCGCGGGATAAATTTGTTGTGGCGAGTGTTGAGCGCGAGATCGATTTCAAGGAGGCGGGCGTCCGCCTGAAACTGCGGGTCGATCGAATCGACCGACTCGATGACGGCGGCATTGCGATCCTCGATTACAAGACAGGCGCCGAGAAAAAATTCCTTACGTCGAAAGGCCAGCCTCGTGAGTACCAGCTCGTCGCGTATGCGTGTGCGGTGGACGAACCAGTGGCTGCGCTTGCGCTCGTCAATGTCGACTCGAGAACAATCGGTTTCAATGGTGCGGGCATCGGCTACTCGGACCCCGATACATGGCCTGGGCAATTATCGGAATGGTCAGCCCACGTGAGTTCAGCATGCCGGGACCTCACCGCGGGAGATGTTCGTCTCGACAGTACACAAGCAGTTGCCGATGCGCGGCCACTTAACCTGCTGACTCGCTTCACGGAGTTGCGCAGTGACTGGTGACCAACTCCTGCTCAGCGGCGACCAGGCGGCGCGTGACAATGCGCTCGACGAGAAGCGCTCGTTTATCGTTCAGGCGCCGGCCGGATCTGGCAAAACTGAGCTCCTGATCCAGCGTTACCTGCGGTTGCTCTCATTCGTGGATGAACCCGAAGAGATTATTGCGATTACATTCACGCGTAAAGCGGCTGCTGAAATGCAGCACCGTGTACTTTCCGCGTTAAGGGCAGCGCAGCGTGGCGAAGACCCGGAGCAGGAGCACCAGCTACGAACGGCGAAGCTGGCGATGGCAGCACTCGAGTGTGACGCGAAAAACGAGTGGCACCTTCTGGCGAACCCTCGCCGCATGCGTGTCCAGACATTGGATTCGCTAAACGCTTCCATCGCGCGATCACGTCCCATCAGTTCACCGGGCAATGCAAGTGGCGTACGTATCGTTGTCGACGCAGAACTCGTATCGCTGCATCGTGCCGCCGCTACAGCAACGATCGACTACATCGCGATGTCAGGTGCAATGCACGAGGTTGCGACCGAGGTCCTCGAACACCTGGACAACAACACGAGCATCTACGTCGATTACCTTGCGCGCATGCTCGGTACTCGTGACCAGTGGCTACCGTTTACAGGCAGCGGTTCACTATCGCCCGAAGACGCTGAGGAATTGCGAAGTAATCTCGAGCGCAATCTCGCCCAGGCGGTCAGGGAACATCTGAGTCTCGTTGCGTCGTCATTCCCTGATGACGTTCGCCATGAACTTGCAGACCAGTTCGATTTCGCCGCCCGCAACCTCCGCGACAATGGCGACCAGGAGCACCCGATCTGCGCGCTGGCAGGGCTTTCCGATTTACCGATACCAGACCCGAGCGCCGCGGCGCAATGGCAGGGACTGGCCGAATTGTTGCTCACCTTGTCGGGGACGTTTCGAAAACAGGTCGACAAACGGCAGGGCTTTCCGCCCGAAGACAAGGATCGAAAAGGAATAATCAAGGCTCTGCTTGCCGAGCTTGCCGATCACGAGCAGCTGGCGGAGGTCTTGCACAGTGTTCGGTCCCTGCCACCGGTTCGCTACACCGATGAGCAGTGGCGCGTCCTGCTGGCCCTGTTCCGTCTGCTGCCACTCGCAAGCGTCGAACTTCGGCGTTTGTTTGCGGAACAAGGGGTGGCCGACCACATCGATGTGGCAATAACCGCTGGCGACGCGCTGGGCACGGCGGAGAGCCCAGGTGATGTTGCGTTACTGCTTGATTACCAGGTGCGTCATTTGCTCGTCGACGAAATGCAAGATACATCCAACGCGCAGTACCGCATGCTTGAAGCGTTGACGGGCGGTTGGGAGATCGGTGACGGCAGGACTCTGTATTGCGTCGGCGACCCAATGCAATCGATCTATCGCTTCCGGAACGCGGAGGTCGGGCAGTTCCTGCTCGCGCGCAGTCACGGCATTGGCGATGTGAAACTCGAGCCGCTCGTGCTAAGGCGTAACTTCCGCTCGGGTGAACACCTCGTCAACTGGTTCAACGCCGTATTCCCGGGCGTGATGTCCGAGCGTGATGATCCGGCCAGCGGCGCCGTCTCGTACTCCGAGGCATTGTCAGTGCCGCAATTTGCCGGTGTGGGCGAGTGTGTCGTCCATCCCCTGTTCGGAAGCAACAAGGAACAGGAGGCGCACATCGGACTGGGAATAATTGCGGATACGTTGGATGCGTACCCCGACGATGATATGGCTGTGCTGGTTCGCGGGCGCAACCAGTTACCGGAGTTGCTTGCCGAACTGCGGCATGCAGGAATCGACTACCGTGCGATCGAGATTGACAAACTTACGGACTTGCCCGAGGTCATCGAAGTTCTCGCACTGACGCGCGCGGCCGTGCATCCCGGCGATCGAGCGGCCTGGCTAGGCATCCTGAGGGCACCATGGATCGGTCTTGACTGGACAGACCTCCATCGGTTGGTGGTCAATGACGGGCGATCGGCAGTTCTCGAGTTGCTGCGCGACAGCAAGCGAATCGAAAGTTTGTCGGACGGGGGCCGTGACGCGATTGCAACGGCTCTACCCGTACTCGAACGACTCGTTTTGGGTCGGCCGTCGATGACGCTGCGCGACCTGGTTGAGGATTGCTGGCTTGCCCTGGGTGGCGCCGCAATCGTCCGGGACAAGTATGCCGTGGACAATGTCTATCGGTATTTTGATGTGCTGGCGAAACATGAGCGTCACGGTGCACTTGATGATGTGGCGGCGCTTGAGTCGCTGCTGGACCTTGAGCGGGTCTCGACCAGCAACAATGCCCGGCTTCAAATCATGACCATGCACAAGGCCAAAGGGCTCGAGTTCGAGCATGTCCTGCTGTATGGCCTCGGACGATTGCCGGGACGTAGTGGTCGCAGTGTGTTGTCCTGGTTCGACATACCGAATGAGCACGGGGAGGAGCGCAAGATAATCAGTCCTGTCGGACCGCGTGTCGAAGTCGATAACGATCCCGTGCACCGTTATATCGAGCTCACCTCCAATTCGAAGGACAGGCATGAGCAGGCCCGGCTGCTGTACGTCGCGTGCACGCGCGCGCGCAAATCATTGCACCTTCTGGGACACACGTTGGCGACACCTGACGGGTACAAGCCACCTGCCAAGAACAGTCTCTTGCGTATGCTGTGGCCGTCCATCGAAGGGAAATTCGCGGATGCCTTTGACGCAGACGCGATCGTATCCGCCGATGATGCCGAGACGGTCTGGGAAAAACCCAGGCTCAGACGGTTTACCGACGGATGGCAGATCCCGGATATTCCACGTCTGCCCGGGCTCACTGCAGCGGAACCGGACACCGATGCGCCGGATGAAGAGGTGGAGTTTTACTGGGTTGGAACCGAAGCGCGTATCGCAGGCACCGTGGTGCACCGCTGGATGCAGGTCCTGACCGAAGGTCGCATTGCGATCGACTTGTCGGACACTGACGCGCGGCGACGCGTGACAAGCCGCTGGTTACGCGAGATGGGTATCGGCGACGATATGCAGAGCACTATTGCGGACCGTGTCGATGCGGCACTGAATGGCATCATGAGCGACGAGAAGGGGCGCTGGATAATCGAGGGTGATGGACATGCAGAGCTCGCCCTGACCGGGCAGTTTGAGCACGCAATCGAGTCAGTCATTCTTGACCGGGTGCGCATTGACGACAACGGTGAGCACTGGATCATCGATTACAAAACGAGTACGCACGAGGGCGGTAACCTGCAGGGCTTTCTGAATGCCGAGATTGAGCGCTACACGCCGCAGCTGGAGAAATACGCCGCGATTTACGGCGCGTACTCTGGAAAACAGCCGCGCTGCGCCTTGTACTTTCCGCTGCTGAAAGAATTCGTAGAGGTCTAGTAACGCCCTTCAAGGCGCAGCTCGTGCTGCCCCGGCTCATCGGTTGTGGGCAGGAACCGCAGTTGATTGCGGACTGACTCAGGCGTATTCGACTTGGCCTTGACCAGGCCCAGGAACTCCCAGCTACCGTCATGGTTGAGGTGCATGCTACCGGCCAGGTCGACAACAGCGTTTGTATCCTCGACGCTCGCAACGATGCCATTGTTTTGCGTGAAGAACTCGGCGTGATATCCACCCAGCGAGCCACGGGCCAGCATGGGGACGACGAGATTCGCGACATCGATTGTGCCGTCCATGGCGGCAGGCCGACCATCAACGAGCTCAAGTCGCTCGAACGCCAGGCTGGCGTTACCACGCAGGCCCGGTACCTTGGCGGCGCGCTCGATCATCTGCAGCGGCACGGACGCCGTCAGGTCGCGCAGCGCTACTTTGCCGCCGAGCCCGATCGCGATCTGGCCATCCAGAAAGCCGGATACCGGTGTACCTGAAATCGCGTACAGAGCCCTGCCCGTAACCAGCTGCAGCGGCTGCATCTTCCAACTCAGATCACGGAGATACACACCATTCGTCGTGAATTCACTCGCAGAGCCATGCCAGACGGTTCCCTGAATACCGCTCATGGAGACGAGCGGCGATGACGCCCATCGGTAAGCGACGCGTGCCGGGAACATAAGCAGCAGGGCGACGACCAAGGTCAGAACCGCGACCAGGACGAGCCCACGTTTGCGTTGTATCAAAGAGCGCGCTCCAGGGTCAGGGATGCATTGATGCGCCCCGGTCCGGCTTGGGTCACGATCGACATGCTGCCGGCCTGTACGTGCAGATCGTGCTGGGTGCCGAGATCGCCCAGCCAGAGCACGAGCTCGTCAAATGCGACGCTCTCGAACTCGACCCGGATGCCGTTGTTTGCCGTCGGCTGGCTGCGCCGCCGATACTGCTCAAGGCCGCGAATACGTAGAGTCTGGTCGACGATGATTATCGGTGCCTGAGGGCTGGACATGATCGTGCTCGTTGAACCGGCGTTGCCGGAAGCAATCAGCGATTGCAACGGGCGCAACTCGGCAAGCGAGCGCTCCCAGTTATCGACGTTTGCCGCGATCTGCCTGTGATTCTTGTCTAACGGTGCCCAGAGAACGAAATAGATGAGGGCAATAGCGACGAACACTGCGCCCGCCAGAACGAAGACCTGCTCACGCGCTTCCAGATTGTCATACCAGTCCTTCATGAGCCGGCCTCGCGAATCTGAATACGACTATTGATGCGGTCGGCCACACGGTCTGTTGACTGTATCGACGCAACGAACTGGCCGGATGCACCAATCATCTTCTGGATTTCGCCCACCGTTTCCACGTCGGACGACGAAACGCGTATGTCGATGACACCGGCGCGATAGCTGAGTGCCTCAACTGAGGCATTCTCATTGGCTCGCATCGCCGCGGCGAGTTCGAGAAGGGAGTCAAGGAAGACTGGCTGCGCCGTGCCTGCACCCAGGCTACGCTTGATTGAATTGACCGCAGCGACAGGGTCGAGCACCTCGCGTGCGTCACCCGGTCGTATTTGCTGAAACTGCTGCGTAAATTGTGCCTGCAACGCAGCTTCTTCCTTGGCTAATCGGTAGTAGTCGACACCTTTGCCCGCGAAAGCAATGATCACGAGCCCGAGCAACAGGACCGCCGCGTTACGCCATGGCCTGAACCAGGAGCCGTAGTCCGCCTTGGGGCCGTAACGACCCTGCAACAGGTTTACCCCCTGGCCACTTGCCACCGTCACAGCGAGGCGAGGCAGGGCACCGTCGGGTAGAAGATTAATATCAACGCTGTGCAATTCGTGGCGAAGCGCAATCCAGTCATGCGACAGTCGTTCTTCATCCGCGCCGCTGCAGTACACAACAAGGTGACCAGATGGGTCGGGTGGCGCGTCGTCATCATTGCGATCGGACAGTTTCCCCGCAGCGACCAGGGCGTCACTCGGTGTCCCGCCTTCCAGACTGAACTCGGTGTCGGCGCCATCGTTGAACAGTATGCTGTCATCATCGACAAGCACGCTCATGGTCCCGGGAATGCGCGAGAGCCCGTAGTCTTCGGGGATTATCTTCCACGGTTGAATACCGGCATCATCGAGTTGCGCGATCCAGTCATCGAGTAGATCTCGTGAAACGGCGGCAACCGGGCGCTTGCCGGATTCGCGCTTGTCTCCGGCAGCAAAGTGCATGGTGTCGACATCAACAGCTACCTGCTCCTCCAGCGCAAAAGGAAGCGCGATGTTAAGCCTTGCGCCACTGCGCATGGGCAGGTCAATAGCCGTCGTGAGAACCTCTGTTGAGGGCACCAGTACGATTACGGGCCGACCTTGCACATCCCCGGAGGCCTGCTCCAACGGCCCACGTACGGGCGCACTGCGCCGCGTGCCATTGTCGTCGGCCACGATCCACTCCACCGAAAATCGAGGGTCTCGCCCGAGTCGAATGACGACAATCTCTGTCATGTCAGATAGTTCCCAGCTTGCGGAGAATAGGTGCTACGTCCCCTCTATCAGGGTCACGATACAGCACAGTGAAAAGACTAACGCGAACGGTATCAATCTGGACGACAGCCTTCAATTGAAAATAGTCCGAAGACTCCGCGAGCCAGGGGATCATATCCTGGTCAGCGACTGTGGCAAACACGGTGGCGTAGTCCACGAATCCGCCGCCCTCGCGCTGTTGAACCAGGCCCTCAGCGGTACCCAGGTCGATATTTGTCCCGAGAGACTGCAGAACCGGGACTCCCGCGGTGTTCACGTTGATGGCAGTACGCCCTGGTAGCGCTATTACGTGGGGCAGCAAAATTTCAAAGCTCGCCAGGTCCATACCATCGACAGCCGCGAGCTCGGTAATATTCCATATAGGCTGATCGGCTGTGCGATAAGGCGGTACGAACCCTGAATACAACGGATCTTCTGCGCCGCCAGGGATCGTCTCAGTCTGATCCGGATCCAGCCAGTCGACCGTCGTCTCCGCCAGGCGCGGATCGAGGTTCAGCAGCTGCAGCAAGCGCTCATACTGCGCAAGAAAAACGGGGTCCACCTCGCCATTGCCGTCGATCAGGTTATTGACGTTGAAGCGTCCCTGGAGATCCTCGATTTTGCCGTAGATCTGTCCCTGCACGGCCTCGGAGTCAATGGGCAGTGCCGGAATATCCGTCGCCCAGATTTCCTCCAGGTGATCATTCTGCGATTGCGCACCGTCTTCGCGCAGAATTGAACGGACCCATCCTTCCGAGCCCACCGCTACCGCGATTGCCTGGTCCCGATACAGCATGACCATGGTGCGGCGTACGTCGAGTGCATTATCCCAGGCGAGGCTCGCAGCAACGGTTCCCGCGAGCGCGGTAATGAGCAGCGCCGTGATCAACGCTACGCCGCGGACCCGGCTCATGGTGACACCACTTCAACGATACGCGTCAGTTCACCCTCATCCGGGAGAACCAGAACGATCGAGACCGCCCGCGGTAGCATGCCCGTGTTCGACGCGGCCTGAACGCTGATCGGTGGCCACTGCTCGACCCAGTCACCGTTTTGCAGAAGGAACCTGAATGTCAGGCTCTCAATATCGTCGAGCAAAACGGTAGCGACCGGTATGTTGTTGACCGTTCGATCCAGTACATTCCAGTGGTAGCGAATCAACTCGTCGTCTTCGATTCGGTACGCCGTTCTTTGTTGCGTACTACGCGGTACACCCGCGGAATTCGGCCAGCCACCATGCGTTAGCTGCAATGCGAATTCGTCGCCAAAATTCGAAATCAGTGCCGGCTGAGCCTGACCAAGGTCGGCGCGAATCGATCGTGGCGTCACCTGTAACAGCTCGGTCGAGAGATAGCTCATCGTGCGCTGTATCGATTGCAGGCGATCCATGCGCTCAGTCAGCATTTCGGAGTTGCTCAGCGTCTGGCCAAGCGCCATGTAGGCGAGGGCGGACAGCACGCCGAAAATGGCCATGGCCACCAGCACTTCGATCAGTGTGAACCCGTTTCGCCTGTGTCGATTCATGTCGTTGGACCACCGCCCGAACCCGGTTGCCCGGTCTGGCCACCGGTCACGGGCTCGCCGACAAATCCGGTCACCGTTCGAATCACGTAGTCACTGTCAGCATAGGTTATCGATACGTCGATGCGCATGAAGTTCTCAATCCCGGTCTCCGAAACCACCGCGCGCCACGCCCAACGACCGTATCCATAGTCAAGTTCGCCGCTCGTCGAGCTGACCTCGGGTACGGTGTTCGCCAGTCGCATCTCGGCGATCTTGTTTTGAGCGATCCAGCTCGCATAGGTCCGGTCACGCATCGCGTTTGCTGCGTCAATCATCTGGCTCATGCTCGCCGCAACAGCCGTCAATGAGAAGGCAACGATCGTCAGCGCGACCATGACCTCGATCAGCGTGAACCCACGGCAGTAGCGAATCTGGTGTAAACGCCTAGATCTCATCTTCTTCACCAAATCTGATCTGGCCGAGCACGTCGCCGCGCATGACCAGTTCCAGGTCCGTCTGGCCTCGACGGAAGCGGATCTCATACACGGTTGACTCGCCGCTTGCGAAAACGAAGAGATGCGGGATATAGGGTCTTATTCCGGCAGATGGCCCTGCTTCTGATGGATCGTTGAGCTTCTTCGGATCGTCCTCAAGGGGTATACGTTTGTCATCGATGTAGAGCTCGAAATCCACCCCCTCGGGCAGGTAGCGTAATCGGTACAGCTCGTCGCCGGGCACTTCCGCCCATTGACGCGTCAGCGGGTCGAACTCAACAAAACGATAGGACGACGTCATGAGCTCGACGCCGAATTCCCTGCCTTGCATCACGGCGTCGTCTTGCACGGTCTCGATCAAGGTTGCGAGGCGTCGTCGTTCCGTATCGAGTTCGTTGTCGTCCCCGATTACACCGACGGACAGCAGGGCGATCGAGAAGACTATCGCCACGATAATGACGACGACCATGATCTCGATCAGGGTAAAACCCTTCTGATTGTGCATTAGGGTTTGTGCATCAGGGCAGAGAGGTCCCGGGCCAAGGAGCTATTCGGGATCCCAGTTACCGATATCGGCATCGAGACCTTCACCGCCGGGCCGGCCATCGCGGCCCAGTGTGTAGATATCGATCGCGCCGTTGTTGCCCGGGTTCAGGTACTGATAGGGATTACCCCACGGGTCCTTTGGCATACGGTCGAGGTAGCCACCGGGTTTCCAGTTACGAATAGTCGGATCGTTCGGCTGCGTGACCAGCGCATCGATTCCTTGTTCCGTGCTTGGATAGGCGAAGTTATCGAGCCGGTAGAACTTCAACGCATTCTCGATATTCGAGATCTCAGCCTTGGCTTTCGTAATCTGGGCGTCATCGACGCGCCCGATAACATTTGGTGCCACGATCGCCGCGAGAATGCCGATAATGATCACGACAACCATGATTTCGATCAGCGTGAAACCGGCCTGGCGGGAGGCGTAGGCGGTCGTCCTTGATTGTTCCTTCACTTGCTGTGCTCCGGGCGGTCTGCAAAACCGCAATAACCGCCACATTGACTCTGAATTGATATAAACGTCAGTATATCAAACATGGGGTTACACAAAGACCAGAGAAACGCGAATTTACGTCATTGCTGGATAGCTGCCGGCATCGTCATTATTGCCACGATGTTGCTGGAACTGGGTGGCGATACGGTGCGGGAATTGCTCGCCTACAAGCGCGACCCGGTTCTGGCGGGCCAGGTGTGGCGCCTCGTGACCGGACACTTTGTGCACCTTGGCTGGACCCACCTGCTACTTAATCTGGCGGGACTGGCATTGGTGGTCTGGGTCGTCGGCCACGCGTTCGGGTGGCTACGTTGGCTGTTTGTCAGTTTTGTCGTTATTGCGACGATGGACGCTGGCTTCTGGTTTCTCTATCCCCAGCTGGACTGGTACGTGGGCCTGTCCGGTTTCATGCACGGCTTACTGGCGGCGGGCCTGGTCGTTGGCATCGCGAATCGCGATCGGGAGAGCATCATTCTGACCGTCCTCGTGCTGGCCAAACTGCTTTGGGAGCAGACCAGCGGGCCGCTGCCGGGTTCGGAGTCAACGTCAGGGGGCTCGGTCATCGTCAATGCGCATCTGTATGGCGTAGCTGGCGGTTTGCTCGCTGCCGCGCTGTCATGGCGTAGTGTCCGGCCGGGCGCCCCTATATAATTTATCGACCCTCGTCGGGTCACATTCATTCTGAGGATTGTTAATGAGTCAGCTATTTAACGCTAACGCCCTTGATGGGGAGATCGCGCTCGTAACAGGCGCTTCACGAGGCATTGGGGCATCGATAGCCGCCACGCTGGCCGCTGCCGGCGCCTCGGTCATCGGTACGGCCACGAGCCAGGCTGGTGCCGACGGCATTTCAGCTGCCCTGGGGGACAGCGGCAGGGGTATCGTGCTGGATGTCTCGGATGCGGACTCGGTAGCCGCAGCTCTGAAGGATGTCCAGGGCAACGAAGGCAGTCCGTCTATCCTGGTAAACAATGCCGGAATCACTCGTGACAACCTGCTCATGCGTATGAAACAGGATGAGTGGGACGACGTGATGGCCGCCAATCTGACGGGTGTCTATCGCCTCAGCAAAGGCTGTCTGCGGGGCATGATGAAGGCCAGGAAAGGACGCATCATCAACATCGCTTCCGTGGTTGCGATCATGGGCAATCCGGGCCAGGCCAACTACGCTGCCACGAAGGCCGGCATGATCGGATTTTCGAAGTCGCTGGCCAGGGAAATTGGCTCTCGTGGCATCACGGTCAATGTCGTCGCGCCCGGATTTATCAACACGGACATGACCAAGGAGCTGCCGGAAGAAAACCGCGCCGCCATGCTGAGCCAGATACCGCTGGGCCGGCTGGGGGAAGGCGACGATATTGCCAATTCAGTCCTGTTTCTGGCATCACAGGGAGGGGCCTACATCACGGGTGAGACCCTGCATGTCAACGGCGGCATGGTGATGGACTAATAGCGGTAGATTGGGCGATTCGATTAACATACAATGGCACCCCACGCCCGGGGTGTACCTTGAAAAATCAAGTACTTAGCTCCGTATTTGGCTTGGTTTCCAGCGTGTTGTTGCGCTTTGGATAAATGAAAATTGAGTCTTCTCAGGAGAAGCAACCACTATGAGCAGTATCGAAGAACAAGTGAAAGGCATTGTTGCAGAGCAACTCGGCGTCAAAGAAGACGAGGTGACGAACAGTGCTTCTTTTGTCGATGACCTGGGCGCTGACTCGCTCGACACAGTTGAGCTGGTAATGGCCCTCGAGGAGGAATTCGAAACCGAAATCCCTGATGAGGAAGCCGAAAAGATCACCACAGTCCAGCTGGCTATCGACTTCATAACCGCTCGCCAGAGCGAGGCTTGATCATGCAGGCGCGGCGCTTGCCGCCGCGCCTCATTTTTCAGATCCGAACGGCAGTTCTGCCATCAACTGACGGAAAGATTCTTGAGTAAACGACGCGTCGTAATTACCGGTATGGGTATCGTCTCACCGGTAGGCAGCACGCTGGATGATGCCTGGCAAAACGTTAGCGAAGGCAATTCCGGCACCGTTCTTATTGACGACTTCGACGCCAGTTCCTTTCCGACCCGCATTGCGGGCATCGTGCAGGGATTCGACGTCGATGCGTATCTTGAGAAGAAAGACCAGCGTAAGAACGATCCATTCATTCACTATTGCGTTGGCGCGACTGTAAAGGCAATCCGGGACTCAGGTCTCGAGATTACCGAGGAAAACGGACACCGGATCGGCGTAGCGCTGGGTGCCGGCATCGGTGGCATCAAGACCATCGAAGACAATCACAACAGAATGCTGGCGGGCGGCGCGCGCAAGGTATCGCCGTTCTTTATTCCTGGCAGCATTATCAACATGGCATCAGGTCAGGTCAGCATCCTGCAGCATCTCACGGGACCCAACATCTCGATTGTTACGGCATGCGCGACCTCAACGCACTGCATCGGCCTCTCGGCCCGCGTTATCGAACACGGCGATGCCGACGTGATGCTGGCGGGTGGTGGTGAGCATGCAACCACGCCGCTGGCGATGGGTGGATTCTGCTCGGCGCGCGCGATGTCGACGCGTAACGATGACCCGAAAGCTGCAAGCCGCCCATACGACATCGATCGCGATGGTTTCGTTCTGAGTAACGGTGCGGGAACCGTCGTGCTGGAAGAGTACGAACATGCCAAAGCACGTGGCGCCAGAATCTACGCCGAGCTTATTGGTTTCGGCATGAGCAGCGACGCCTACCACATCACGTTGCCTCCCGCCGATGGTGAAGGCGCCCGCAAGTGCATGGTGGCGGCTATTCGAGATGCCGGGATTGATCCCACCGACATTGACTACGTCAATACACACGGCACATCGACGCCGGCGGGTGATATTGGCGAGACGAACGGGGTCAAGCACGCCCTCGGTGCCCATGCGAGAGACGTGATGATCAGTTCGACCAAGTCGACGACTGGCCACATGCTGGGTGCTGCCGGTGTTGTGGAGGCCATTTTTTGCGTCCAGGCCATCAATAAGCAGGTCATACCGCCGACGATCAACCTGGAGAACCAGGATCCGGAGTGCGACCTCGATTACACGCCCAATGTCGCTCGCGAGGCCAAGGTCCGCACAGTACTGTCCAACTCGTTTGGTTTTGGCGGCACCAACGGAAGCTTGATTCTTCGATCTGTTGACTAAGCGCATTCGCGAGATCGCAGGTCCATCGGATCTGCGACAACTGCACCGCGAAAACCCGTCGCGCTATCCCTTCCTGTTACAAAGCACGACGCCGGGCGGTGAGCTCGGACGCTACGATATTCTGTTTGCCTTTCCGGGAGAGTCGCTGGTTGCGCGGAGAGGCAAGCGATTCCTCGATGCGCTCGACGAGCGCTGGCGCGAAGCAAGCATGAGCGAAGAAGACACGAACGATACGCAGAGCGACGTGCCGTTCTTGCCATTCAAGGGTGGGTGGTTCCTGTATCTCGGCTACGAGCTCGCAGAACAAATTGAACCGGGTCTCGATCTCGAACCCGATCCCATATTGCCGGCCGCATTCGCTGTCCGTTGTCCGACCGCGCTGATTTTCGACCACAATGATGAACGCTGCTATCTCGTTTGTGAGACGCCGGACTGCGTCGATAGTGAGCAAATGTTTGCGGATATCGCAGCGCTTGATCGTGATGTCGAAGCAGCTTCGTCGACAGTAGTATCCGTGCAGGAGCAGGAACCGTCCGACTTTACCGATGCCGTGGTAATTGCGAAGGACTACATAGCTGCGGGGGACGTCTACCAGGCGAACCTGTCGCGCGAATGGACAGCGGAGGTATCGGCCGGGCTCGATGCGAGCGACATTTACGAAGCACTGTGCTCTTCAAATCCGGGACCGTTCGCCGGCATGGCTCGTTGGCAGGATACCGAGATCATCTCATCATCACCGGAACGACTGCTCAGGGTCCGCGACGGCATTGCGTCAACCCGGCCGATCGCCGGTACGAGACCGCGCTCTGCCGATCTCGATACTGACGACGACCTGTCAACTGAGTTGTTCGCCCACCCGAAGGAGCGCGCCGAGCACGTCATGCTTATTGACCTGGAGCGAAACGACCTGGGACGGGTGTGTGAGGCTGGAACGGTCGAGGTCAATGAAATGATGGTTCTCGAGAGTTACGCCCACGTCCATCATATTGTGTCCAACGTACAGGGTCGTTTATCCACCGGAGTCACACCGGGACAAGCGATCGCCGCGGTTTTTCCCGGTGGCACGATCACGGGCTGCCCGAAGGTCCGTTGCATGGAGATCATCAGTGAACTGGAGCAAGGACCACGTGGCGCGTACACCGGCTCATTCGGGTACCTGAACCGGGATGGCAGCCTCGACCTGAATATTCTCATTCGCACGATCGTGAAGCAGGATGGCCGGGTGACGTTTCGCGCGGGATCAGGCATTGTCGCAGACTCAGATCCGGACGCAGAACTCGAGGAGACTCGCGCAAAAGCGAAGGGCATGTTGCGCGCAATCGGTAGATGACAGAGTGGTATCAATTCAGCGAGAAACAGCATGCCATCGATCCAGGTGAACGGGGCTTCCATTATGGCGATGGACTGTTCGAGACGATCGCAGTCCGGAACGGCGATCCACGCCTGTGGGACTACCATGTCGATCGACTCACCGCCGGCTGCAAACGGCTCGGGATCGAAGTCCCGCGTGCCGCTGCGTTGCGCTGGCGTCTCGAAACAGCACTCGAGGAAAGTGATCACGACACTGGTTTCTGCATCGCAAAGATCATCGTTACCGCCGGTATTTCGCAACGTGGCTATGGCCGCAGCATGCAGACACCCGCAGCCATTTACATGGGCGTGTATCCCGGTGCGCCTCTCAACAGGCCGGCGTACGTCAAGGGCGTCGCAACGATGTTGTGCGAGACGCGCCTGGCAATCGGTTCACCTGTTGCCGGACTCAAAACACTGAATCGCATTGAACAGGTGCTCGCACGTTCCGAGTGTTTGCCTACGGGAGCATTCGAGGGGCTCACGCGTGACGCTGACGACCGACTTATCTGCGGTACTATGAGCAACTTGTTTATCGTCAAGGACACGGTCATCAGGACGCCATCACTTGAGCGTTGCGGCGTCGCCGGGACCATGCGCCGCCACGTGATCGACTTGCTTACACGAGAAGCGATCAACGTCGACGTGGTCGACCTGTATGAGGACGATCTCGTCGACGCCGATGAAGTGTTCATTGCAAACAGCCAGATGGGTGCTGTACCGGTACACCGTTGTGGCAACCACAAATGGGCCATCGGCAAAACGACACGGACCGTCATGACACTACTTGCCGAGAACGGCATTGATGAGTGCCAGGTATGAAACGAATCGCACAGTTCGCTGCATTTGCAGGGCTGGCCATTGCGGCCGCTGCGGGGGCAGGTGTGTGGCAGACCAATCGCTTCATGGCGACGCCCGTAAACGTGCCGACCGATGGGGCTTTGTTTCACATTGTGTCAGGCAGTTCCTTCGCCGCTGTTACCGGAGAGCTCGTCAGCGCGGGGATCATCAAGGACGATTTCTGGTATCGCTTGCACGCGCGCTGGAGCGGTGAAGCCAGTGGTATCCAGGCCGGTGAGTACCTGATCGAAGAGGGCGCCACACCCCGCACATTGCTCGAACAATTTACGCGTGGTGTCGTGCAGCTCTATTCATTCACAATTGTGGAGGGCTGGAACCAAAGGGATCTGTTGCAGGCGCTGCATGCGCATGACGCAGTTGTCGCGTCGATGACTGACGAAGACTGGCCGGCATTGCTGGAGGAAGTCGGTGCGCTGGTGGCACATCCCGAGGGAATGTTCCTGCCCGAGACTTACCGATTTCCGCGCAACACAACGGACCGCCAGTTGCTCAGGCAGGCATATGCGCTGATGCAACAGGTGCTCGACGAAGAGTGGCGTGCCCGTAGCGAAGATACGCCCGTAACAACACCCTATGAGGCGCTCATACTGGCATCGATCGTCGAGAAAGAAACCGCTCGCGCCGATGAACGACCACGTATATCCGGTGTATTCGCACGACGCCTGGCCAAGCCTATGCGCCTGCAAACGGACCCGACTGTTATCTACGGCATAGGCCCCGGGTTCGACGGCAATCTGACACGCAAGCACCTGCAGACTGACACGCCGTACAACACGTATACGCGAGGCGGGCTACCACCGACCCCGATCGCGATGCCGGGACGGGCGGCCATCAACGCCGCATTGAATCCCGCGGCAGGCGAAGAATTGTACTTCGTGGCGACCGGACTTGGTGACGGAAGCCATAAGTTTTCAGCCACCAAAGCCGAACACGACGCGGCGGTAGCTGAGTATCTGCAACGATTGAGGAAGAAACGAAGGGAAGGGCGCTGACATGCAGAGCGGCAAGTTCATAACCGTGGAAGGTATTGAAGGGGTCGGCAAGTCGACCAACATTGACGTGCTCGTGCAGTGTATCGAGGCAGCCGGCCACAAAGTTCTCACAACAAGAGAGCCCGGTGGCACCCCGTTTGCAGAAGATATTCGCGAGATTCTGATGAATCGAGGTGACGAACCGGTGCCCGAAATTGCCGAATTGCTCCTCATGTTCGCCGCGAGGTCGTTCAACGTGAACAACGTCATCCTGCCGGCGCTCGAAGCCGGAACGTGGGTCATCTGCGATCGATTTACCGATTCGAGCAGGGCCTACCAGGGTGGAGGCCGAGGCATCCCGATGGAAACGATCGACCGCGTTGCCGACTGGGTTCACGGCGATACCTGGCCCGACCTGACCATCCTGCTCGATGCACCCGTTGAGATCGGCATGGAGCGCGCGGGTAAACGTAGCGCGCCGGATCGATTTGAGCAGGAGCGCCACGAATTCTTCCAGCGCGTGCGAGAATGCTACCTGCAAATCGCCGCCAACGAACCTTCGCGCTTCGTGGTGGTCGATACGACACGAAGCATCGACGAGGTGCGGGCGGACATTACGATAATCGCCGACCAGCTCCTCGGTATAAATCGCTTCAAGAATGTACAGTAAGCAATTGTTATCATGGAAATAACCTGGCTAAGCAGTTTCGCTAGCGCCTGGCAGGACAGGGTGGAACACGGACGTATTCCACATGCCGTTCTGCTCGCCGGACCGATCGGGATTGGCAAACGGGCGGCCGCGCGCTGGATGGCTGCGTCGACGTTGGGCCTTCACACCGCGGCACTACCAACCCATGATGGCCAGGTGCCTGAGCACGCCGATCTGCATTGGCTCAAGCCGCCCGAGGACAAGGAATCGATCGGGATCGAGCAAATTCGTGAGCTTGTGCATGAAATGATGCTCACCAGCTACGCGGGTGGCGGCAAGGTCGCCGTTATCGAGCCCGCCAATGCAATGACCGTCAATGCGGCAAACAGCTTGCTCAAGACGCTTGAGGAGCCCCCTGGTGATGCCTTGCTGATCCTGGTTGTCGACAAAGTCGGGAAGCTGCCTGCTACGATCTTCAGCCGCTGCCAACGTATTGATTTTGCCCCGCCGAGCGAGGTAAAGGGCCTCGCCTGGCTCAATCATCTGCAACCGGGCGCCGCTTGGGCCGACGCGTTGCGAGTGGCCGGAGGAGCTCCAATCGCGGCCATCGCAGCGCTGGAGAACCTCGAGACGAGCGTCTCCATGGCGCGCGATATGAATGCGCTGGGTCGCGGCGAAGGGTCTGCAATCGAGGTCGCTGTACGTTGGAATAAGATCGGCTCTGGATTCGTTCTAAACTGGCTGGCGCAACAGGTGAAGCTGGCCTTGGTCGCGAGTTCTGCCGGGCGGGAGAGGGCCGCCGGGCTGGCGATTGACGATTCTGTGCTGCGGCACATGGACAGGCGAAATCTCTTCTGCTATCTAGACATAATCAATGGACTGCGTGGGCAGTCGGGCGGCTCGTACAACGTACAATTGACACTCGAAGGGCTGCTGATTGACTGGGCGGATGGCCTGCAGGACTGCGGACAGGGCGCGCCCCTGGATGGAATGAATTTAATGCTGGCTGGCCGCACCGGCCATCAAGGATAAACAAGAAGATGAGCAAACCAGGACTGCTGACACTGACCATCAAAGACAAGAGTGCCTTGTACCTCGCGTACATGCCTTTCGTCATCAATGGCGGTCTGTTTATCCCGACCAACAGCTCCTATCGCCTGGGCGATGAGGTGTTCATGTTGTTGAACCTGATGGGCGAGGAAGAGAAGATCCCGGTGGCCGGCACGGTAATCTGGATGACACCAAAAGGCGCGCAAGGCAAGCGGACTACAGGTATCGGTGTGCAATTCTCGGATCAGGACCAGGGTAATACCCAGAAAAAAATCGAGACCTACCTGGCCGGCGCGCTGGGTGGGGATAAGCCGACCCATACGATGTAGGAGGCACTTAAGCCTTCGCTGAGTTAATTCCGCCCTGCAGGACGTAGGCCTCGTAGCCGCGTTCGCTCAGGATGTAGGCGCCCGCCGAACTGCGACGGCCCGTGTCACAGCAAACGATGTATTTCTTGCTGCGGTCCAGTGTCGAAATCTTCAGGCGAATAAAATACAGGGGAATATTGATCGCACCGTCGAGATGCTGGTTCTCGAACTCGCTTGGCAGCCGAACATCGAGCCACTGACCGCCGGTCCGAATGATCTCTTCAGCCTGAGGCATCGTCACCCAATCAAGCATGGGCTCGTTTAGCAGTTTCTTAAAGTCGTCTTTGCCAAGGCGCATGACGGCGCCGTCGTTTTGCATCGTGACCGTCGCATTCCGCTTGGCCTCGGATATCAACGCTTCCTCACCGAAGGTATCGCCGACACTAAGCTCAGCCAGTTTGATGCCTTCCTTGCTGAGAGGTGTCTCGCGCGTTACCAATGCTGAACCGCGAATCAGCACGTAGAAGTAATCGCCTTCGGCGCCTTGCTTCAGGATCACATCACCAGTGCGATAATTGATCTGCTGCATGCGCATGAAGATCGCCTGGATATTGGCGGGCGGAATCTTGTGGAACGCCTTGGTCTGCAGCAGCATCGTCATCCAGTCTTCGCCACCCTGGTCTGACTTGCCCTGCAATTCCGACACTTCGTACGTACCGGTCTGGTCCCATGTCAGCATGACGTCGAGCAAGTCACTATCGATGGAGATGAATTGAACGCGGTTGCGCGCCTTGGCTGTAACCCGACGCGGATACACAGGAGCGACAGGATTGCGTGCCTGTTCGCTTCCACCTTCTACCTTGCCTACCGGTTTGCCCTGGTCAATAAGCTCAAGAATGCCCGATACGATGTAGATCGTGCGCTTTTCGGTGTCACCTTCTTTGAACAGCAGCTGGCCCGGAGACAGCTCACGGATCTGCACCTTGCGAGCAAGCGCCGCAAGGTTATCGCGCTTTAGGCCGTCTAGCGGGGAGAAAACCCTGAGCAGCTCAGTGCTTACCTGCTCAATTGCCATTCGTTATCCTGTTAAGAGTCATGCGTTACGTTATTGGTATTAGTATTACGTCAAGCGCGTATTCTACCTTCAATTCAACAACTTCCGGTACCTTCTCTGGTGCGCAGCGTGAAGCACCGCACAGTTTCCCTGCGGCCCCTCACGCATGTGTGACAAGTGTCACACGTCGGACCAACTACTGTGTGGCACAAATCGCTCACCGTGGCGATCGGCAAGTGACCGCAAGGCTGCTACGACCTGATCAACGCCTCGCTCCTTCGCGTAATTGAGCGGCCCGCCGCGGAACGGTGCGAAACCAGTGCCAAATATGACGCCAGCATCCAGCAAATCAGCATTCGCGACCACCCCTTCGCTGAGGCAGGCTACCGCTTCGTTCACCATGGGCAGAATCAGGCGGTCCTCGATATCATCCGGCACATTCGCGCTATCAGATGCTGGTTTGACGGCTTTGCCGTCCTCCCATCGGTAATAGCCCTGTCCGGATTTGCGGCCAAGCTGACCCTTTTCGACCATTTCAGCAATACCGGTATCCGGCAGTTCGCGATCCGCGCCCGTGGTCAGGATGGCAGCGACATGTTGTGCAATATCCAGACCCACACTGTCTACGAGCTCAATCGGACCCATGGGCATGCCGAAGCGGACAGCGGCCTTATCGATCTCGGCCAGCGGCACGCCTTCTTTGGCCAGCGCCATGGCTTCGCCCATGTACGGCGCCAGAACTCGGTTGACGACGAATCCAGGTGCGCTCATGCACTCGAGCGGCAACTTGCCAATGCCTTTCGTGAAAGCAAAACCGATATCCATCGCGTCCTGATCGGTGTCTTCGCAACGAATGACTTCGACCAACGGGAGCATGGCGACCGGGTTGAAGAAATGCAGGCCAATAAAGCGGGTTGGCTCATCGAGGACCGTGCGTAGTTCTTCAAGACGAAGACTCGAGGTATTTGTCGCGAGGAGGGCGCCCGGTTTCATTTTCGCCTGCAGGTCTTTGTACAAGGCCTGCTTCGCTTCGAGGTTTTCGTAAATCGCCTCGATGATCAGGTCCGCCTCGGCCACCCCATTGCCTTCAACGTCAGCGCGCAGCCGCCCCGACGTAGCCGCACGCTTGGCCTCGTCGCGTACTTTCTTGCTAAAGAGCTTTTGCGCTCGTGCCATCGCCGGATCAATGTATTTCTGCTCCCGATCCTGCAGCGTGACCGTGTGACCGCGCAATGCACACCAGGCCGCAATGTCGCCGCCCATAACCCCGGCGCCAACGACGTGCACGTGCCTGACCTTCGTGTCAGTCGGGTTGCCCTGTTTCTTGAGCATGCCCTGCAGGAAAAATACGCGAATCAGGTTGCGAGCTGTGTCGGTGCACATCACCCTGCCAAAACTCTCGGCTTCGGCAACATAGCCGGTCTTGCTCGATGCGCCGTGTTTGGCCCAGAGATCGATCATCGCGTAGGGTGACGGGTAGTGTTCCTTGCGGGCCTTGCCCGCTACTTGCTTAATCAGCATATTGCGCACGAATGGGCGCAACAGGCTGAGATTCATCAGGCGATCGACAAACGGAGCTCGTGCTTCGGGAGGCTGTTTCGCGATCAGGTCCTTCGCGACTTCCCGCCAATCATCCTCGCCGGCGATCCTGTCGATGAGCCCAAGCTTCAACGCCTTCTTCGAGTTTATCGGGTTGCCCGTCAGCATCAGTTGCATGCCAGCCCGAACACCGCAAATCTGGACGGCGCGCACGGTGCCGCCGAAACCAGGGTGCAGGCCAAGTTTGACTTCCGGCAGGCCGAATATCCTGCTATCTCCGGGCGGGCCGATTCGGTAGTCGAACATCATCGATATCTCGAGACCGCCGCCGAGACAAACACCGTTGACCGCAGACACTGTCGGGCATGGCAGTTCCTGGACTTTCAGGAAGACCTGTTGACCAAGCTGTCCGAGCCGCGCCACTTCTTCCGGGGATGTGAATCCCGAGAACTCGGTAATGTCGGCGCCCATGATGAAACTACCCGGTTTCCCGGAATAGAGGACGAGGCCAGATGGGGGCTTCTCTGTGAGTCCATCCAGTACGTCATTGAGTTCGTGAATTACGTCAGACGACAGGACGTTCGCCTTTGCATCGGCTTTATCGAAACACAGCCAGGCAATGCCGGCCTCATCGGTTTCCAGTTTCCAGTTTTGTGTCATTGGGTTTCTCTTTACGATGCGAGCTCGAAGTCACAAACGAGCGGCAGATGATCTGAATGGCGAACCTCTGGGACCCTGAAGTCCGTGACGCGAATGCCATCCTGGTACAGCACGAAGTCCAGCTCTTTGCGAGGAGCACGGCTGGGGTAGGTGGGAATACTATCGGTGTTGGCGGAAGTCAGCCCCGCCGCCTTCAAGAACAGGTAGATTTCATTTTCGCCCCAGAACGTGTTGAAGTCGCCAGCAACGATCACCGGTTTCTCGGTTTCCTGGATCAGGTCGTACAGACGCCGCAACTGCAAATGCCGGTGGCGGTACTTCAGGGACAAATGGACGAGGAAGATGGCAAAATCATCCATCTCGAGCTCGATGATCAGGCGCTTGATGCCGGTATCGAAATAGTGGAATCGCTCACCGTGCACGCGTGGTGCCGCCAAAAAGGCATTTCCCTGCTTGCGGACGATGGGAAGCATCTGGTTAAAGGATTTCTCGCCGTACTTGGTTTCGTACGACGTGTTCATACCGAGATCGGATGCAATTTTCTCCGCCTGATTGACCTTGCGACTGCGGATCGACCCGGTATCAACTTCAATCAGGCCGACAACATCGGGGTCACACGACTTGATGAAGCGCGTGATCTCCGGAAGGACACTCTGGTTCCCGAGCACATAGCCTGCACCAGGAATCGGCATGCGCATACTCGCACCGCCGCCGACCGCGTACCGGATGTTATATAGAAGAAGCCGCATGCGCCGCTACGATACCGAAACCCCCTTACTATGGGAACAGGTTCGGGCGTGGATACTGCGAACTGGCTAGACTATTATCTCTACTAGTGGCGGTACTAACGGGACAAGGAGTCTTTGGTGTCCGAAAATAATCCGATCCGCGTCTTCGCGACGCACTGCTTCGAAGAAAGCGACGATTACCTGCGCGTGTTTGAGTTTCTTGAGGGCGTCGATCGTTTCTACTACGTCAACGTCAGCAAGCCTGAGAACCTGCCGACGACCGGTGGCCAACAGGAAATAAGGGACGAGCTGATCGCGCAGATAAAGGCGTCTGAGGCTATGTTTGTGCTGGCATCGGCCTACGCGCAGAATCAGGACCTCGTCAAGTTCATGCTGGACGTCGCCAAGGCCAACGGTATTGGAATGATTGGCATCAGGCCATTTGGCGGATTGGAGACGACCCCTGCCGAGCTCGAACAGCGCTGTGCCGAGAACATCGAGTGGAACGACCGGGAAATGGCCGATGCCCTGAGGCGCCAGGCGCGTGGCGAAGACACGTCGCGATGGGAGGTCATCGACTTCCCAGGCTTCGATTCAGATGGACCAACTGACGAATAATCGGTTAATAATTAATGCGTTATTGGTTATTTCTAAGGTGAAATAGCATATGCGTCCAGTGGTCATCGCCCATCGCGGTGCATCCGGGCACTTGCCCGAGCACACACTGCCGGCAAAGGCACTCGCCTACGCAATGGGTGCCGACTATCTCGAACAGGACATTGTCGCAACGCGTGACGACGCGCTGATCGTGATTCACGACATCCACCTGGATCAGGTCACTGACGTGGCCGAACGCTTCCCGGGGCGCGCTCGTGAAGACGGTCGTTACTACGCTCGAGACTTCGACCTCGCCGAGATTGCGACACTCAAGGCTCACGAGAGGACTGATGCGAAAGGTAAACCGGTATTTCCCGGGCGCTTTCCATCCGATGGCGAGGAGTTTCGAGTGCATACACTCGAGCGCGAACTTGAACTGGTCGCCGAGCTGCGCAACGCGGGCGAACATCCCGTCGGGATTTACCCCGAGATCAAGAGCCCGCACTGGCACCAGGAGGAGGGTGTCGATATCACGCGCCTCGTCCTCCAGGAACTCGATCGCTTCGGCTACGCCGAGCATGCAGATCCTGTGTACCTGCAATGCTTCGATGAGCGCGAATTGCGGCGCATCCGGCATAAGCTCGGGTCGCGGCTCAAGCTCGTGCAGCTAATTGGCGAAGACAACTGGAGTCCCGAGCCGACGGATTTCGACCGCATGCGAACAACCCGCGGTCTGGAAAAACTTGCGAAGACCGTGGATGCAATAGGGCCGTGGCTGAATCGTCTCTACAAGGTACGCAAGAGTGACGGCCGAAGGCGATCAACCGGCCTCGTGCAGCGGGCGCACGACGTGGGTCTTGCAGTACACCCCTACACATTTCGAGTAGACGACCTCCCACCGGGCTTCGCTGATTGCGACGAAGCGCTCGAGTTTCTTATTGATGATCTGGCCCTCGACGGGCTTTTCACCGATTTCCCTGATTCGGTTATTAAATTTTTGCGAAGGATTTCTTGACGACGTGCCTCTAACATGGCAATTGAACTCCGGAAACCCGTGACGCAGGGACGCACGCGATGACAGCATTGACGACTATTCGATCACTATTCCTGGCACTTACTATCGTGCTGGCGCCGTTTGCAGCGGCTGGGTCAACGTCGTCCGGCACGCTTGATCTCACCCAATACGAAGGCAAGGTAGTCGTCATCGACTTCTGGGCTTCCTGGTGCGTTCCGTGCAGACGCTCGTTCCCGTGGCTCAACGACATGCACGCGAAGTATGCCGACCAGGGGCTCGTGATCATCGGCGTCAACGTGGACGCCAATCGTGATGACGCGACGGCGTTCCTGAGCAAATACCCGGCCGATTTCCAAATTCACTTCGACACGACGGCAGGCCTCGCCAAGGAATACGGCGTCGAGGCCATGCCCAGTTCTTTCGTTATTGGCCGTGATGGCCAGATCAAGGCCCGACACCTCGGGTTCAAGGTAAGACGCCAGGACGAGTATGAAGCGATACTCGTCGATGCGCTCGGAGAAAAACCATGAAGTTCAGAATCCTGATTGCAGCCACCGTGCTTGCCAGTTGTGCGGCATGTTCGTCAATGGGTGTCGAGCCGTGGGAGCGTGATGTCCTTGCACAGGACAGACATGCAGCTGACAACGGATCCGATCGAAGCAGCAACCGACGATCACATCTATTTCAGCAAGGAAGCCTCAAGTGGCGGCCGCGGTTTTGGTGGTGGCGGATGCGGGTGTAATTGATATGACGGCTTCGAAGAAGAAACAAGAACGCTCTGTTTCGGCGACCCTTGCTGCAGCAACCTGCGCATTGCTTGGCACCACGGTTGCCACACCCGTCGATGCCCAGGAAGAGCCGAAGTGGGACTTCAATACGTCGTTGCTGTATTACGGTGAAGATGGCGATCGCGTCCAGGATGCGAGTTTCAAATCGCTCATACGGCGCTTGTTTGTAGATGACAGATCCTTGTCGCTTGGCCTTACCGTCGACACGTTGACCGGGGCGACGCCGAGTGGTGCCATCCGCCAGGACATCGCACAGACGTTCACACGCCCGTCCGGCAACGCAGCCTACAGCGTTCCTGCGGGAGAGCTGCCGCTGGATGATACGTTCAAAGACACACGTGTCGCATTGACCGCAGGCTGGCAGCAGCCCGCCGGCGAAAAAGGTCTCGTCAGTGTCGGGCTGAGCGCGTCGAAGGAATACGACTACCTGCACACGGGCCTGAACGCCAGTTATGCGCATGACTTCAACAAACGCAACACAACGGTCTCCGCGGGGTTCGCGTTCGCACACGACAGCATTGAGCCGGTGGGCGGCGCGCCGATCCCGATGACGCCTATGCTCGACGTGGATGACACCAGCAATCGGGTTGGTGACCAGGACAAAGACGTACTTGATCTCGTGTTCGGCGTGTCACAGGTCATCAATCGCAACCTTGTTGTGCAGGCAAATTACTCCCTCAGCAAATCGGATGGATACCTGAACAATCCGTACAAGGTTCTCAGCTTTGTAGACGGCGGCATTAACGGGACCGGGGATACATTGCCCCGTATTCCAGGGCCGGAAGGCGGACCAAGTGGCCAGTTCCTGTTTGAACATCGCCCGGACGAGCGCACGCAGCACAGCGTTTACACGCAAGCCAAGTACAACATGAACGGCAAGGTGCTGGATGCGTCGTATCGGTATATGACGGATGACTGGGAAATCGACTCGCACACGGTCGACCTGCGCTACCGCTTGCCAATGGGTGACAGGAGTTACCTCGAACCGCACTTGCGGTACTACACCCAATCCGAAGCCGAGTTCTATCGGCTAAGTCTCGACGACTCGCTGCCGTTACCGATGTTCGCATCATCCGATTATCGTCTTGGTAACTTCGATGGGGTCACGGCGGGCCTGAAATTCGGCTGGAAAACACGCAATGACAATGACATGAGCGTTCGCATCGAATGGTATACCCAGTCCGGGTCGGTGCCTTCGGGTCAGCTCATCGGTGACCAGGCAGGGCGTGACAATTACCCTGACCTCAACGCATTAATTGTGCAGTTCAGCTACCGCTTCTCGCGCTAGGGATGGCCGGACCCTCTGCCGAGCGGCGGGTCGATGTTGCCCCAACCGGCAATGGTTGGGCCGGGCGATTCGTTGCCATGGGCAGCCCGTGTGAGGTGCTGCTCGATAGCGCCGGCCGCGAGTCAACCGAAGAGGTCGCCACGGCCGTAGCCACGGAGGCGTGGCGTATTGAAGACAAGTTCAGCCGCTACCTCGACGGCAATGTCGTCCAGCGCATAAATTCCGCGGTCGGTGTCGTTGTCGACGTGGATGATGAAACCGCAAATCTCCTGGACTTCGCAACGACTCTTCATGAGCTCAGCAATGGTCGCTTCGATATCACATCGGGCGTCTTGCGCGAGGTCTGGAAGTTCGATGGGAGTGACCGCATTCCCGACGCGGCGGCGGTTGAGGTCGTCTTGGGGCGAGTTGGCTGGAAGCGGGTCTCCTGGCAGCGCCCCTCGCTGGCGCTGAGACGGGGAATGGAGATCGACTTCGGCGGCATTGGCAAGGAGTACGCGGTTGATCGTTGCGCAACTATCGTTCGCGACGCAGCCTGTGGAGAGGGCCTGGTGAACTTCGGCGGTGACCTTGCAGTGACAGGACCACCACGACAACGGCGGGCCTGGAAAGTCGGTGTGGAAGGAGAGACTCCCGAGTCTGCCGAGAAACTCATCGATCTGCGTGCAGGCGCACTGGCAACGAGCGGCGACGCCAGGCGATTCCTGCTACGGAACGGAATTCGCTACGGTCATATCCTCGATCCGACCACTGGCTGGCCCGTGCAGAATGCGCCGGGATCCGTTACGGTGGCAGCCGATTCGTGCACTCAGGCGGGCATGTTGAGTACCCTCGCCATGTTGCAGGGGATCGAGGCCGAAACGTTTCTGGATGAGCAGGGCGTGAGATACTGGGCAAGGCGCTAATCTCGAATTAACACAAAGTGAAGAGCATATCTCTTTGATTTATAAAAGAATCATGCCGATCTTGCCATTTCGCGGTCGACCCTATATGGTCGGTACACCAAGGGGCGGGGGCTCCAGAGTGAGAACTCCGTCCTTTTCAGGACAGCGAATCCAATTGATCATGAAGCAATGTTTGTCGACCTACCGAACCAACTGATCCTGTTCACAGTCGGAGCCTTCCTGCTGGGGTGGCTGCTGTCGTCCATCAGCTCCAGCATAGGAGCCCGATATCGTGCCAGGAAACGGGACCCACGAGACGACCGGATTCGAGAACTTGAGGCTGAGTCGCGAATTGCGCAGAGTAATTCTGAAAAGTCGAGCACCGAACTTGAGCGTCTCGAGAATGAGCTGAAAGACACCACGATCGGCATTGAGCGTCGCGACTCGGTGATAACGGAACAACAGGCTAAGCTCGATCGGGTAAAGAGAGATCTTAAAGAATCTGTCATGAAGACCCGGGAGCTACGCGGCGAACTGACAGAGAGGGCAACTGAAAATGTCCATGCGGAGGCCAAGATTCGCGAGGTCGAGGTCGAACTCTCCGTGGCCCAGGCATCGACAGACTTGATTGCCACTGGCGTCCTCGACTATTCGATAACGGCTGACGAGGAAGAAGGCGGTGACTCGGCCAACGAGGATGAAGCGGCCGCAGTCAGCAAGTCAGCGAACTGATCTTGCCCGCGCGCCACCTGGTCGCGCTGACCCTGGCTTGCCTGGGAACCTCTTGCAGTCAGTGGGATCTCGGCGTCGATATTCCGTTTGCCGCGACCTGGAAAGGCCAACCCATCACCTGTGAGAGCGGCTCACCGGCACTTACAGACCTTCGTTTCTATGTCAGCGACGTCCAGCTCATCGACAGCGAAGGGCGAGCCCGAGACATGAGGTTTGCGACGGAATTGCTGTGGCAGAACGACGCAGTCGCCCTGATTGACCTCGAAACCGGCGGTGGAGCCTGCATGAACGGTAGTGAGGGGCTCTCCAGCCATGTTGTTGGGGTCGCAGAGGCCGGTGAGTATCGCGGCTTGCGCTTTACCGTTGGCGTGCCGTTCAAGCTGAACCATTTGAATCCGCTGACGGCCGGACCACCGCTCGATGATCCTGATATGCACTGGCACTGGCGTTCGGGATACAAATTCCTGCGCGCGGGCGTTCGAACTGAGAACGATGGATTCTGGATTCACATGGGCAGCGCCGGCTGTGAAGGAACGGTTGGCAATATCACAGGCTGCCGATTTCCACATCGTGTCGTGGTGGAGTTGCCGGATTTCGTGCCCGGTGAAGGGGGCGTGAACATAGACCTTGCAGAACTGCTTTTTGGAACAAACCTCGACGATGGCGCACCGAGTGATTGTTCCTCGGGCCCACCGGAAAAATCGTGCGATGCGCCATTTGCCGCACTTGGCATCAACTTCAAAACAGGTGAACAACACGGCTCACAGCGCGTATTCTCCACGCAATGAAGAAGCTGTCTTACCTGCTTTTTGGCGCAGCCTTTGTACTGCTGGCGATCTGGTGGGCGCAAAGAGAGCCTCACTGGGTCTGGCAGCTGCCAATCGATATTCCGCCGCCTTCTGTGCCTGCTGATAATCCAATGAACCAGGCGAAGGTCAAGCTGGGCCGCTGGTTGTTTTACGACAAGCGCCTGTCGGGAAACCAGACGATGTCCTGTGCGACTTGTCATATCCAGGCATTGGCATTTACAGACGGCAGAACCACTTCTCTTGGATCCACCGGCGAAGTTCATCCCCGCAGCGCCATGAGCCTGGTAAACGTTGCTTACGCCAGTCGTCTTACCTGGGCGAATCCTCTGCTCGATCGGCTTGAGGATCAGGCGTTGACGCCATTGCTGGGCGACAAACCCGTTGAGATGGGACTGGGTGGGCAGGAACAGCGGTTTGACGAGTTATTGCGCAACGATACGAATTACAGCCGACTGGTGAGCGCGGCGTTTCCGCGTGATGAGGACCCACATTCCCTCCTGAACGGTGTCCGGGCGATCAGCGCATTCGTGCGAACGATCCTGAGTTACGACTCACCGTACGATCGTTATTTGAATGGCGACGGTGCGGCGCTATCCGCACCCGCTGAGCGCGGCATGGAGCTGTTTTTCTCGGAACGCCTGGAATGTTTCCACTGCCATGGAGGCTTCAATTTCACCGACAGCACCACACACGCGAACTCCAACATCGACCGGGTCGGCTTCCACAACACGGGGCTCTATAACCTGGACGGCGAAGGTGGTTATCCGGTCGACAATACCGGCCTGTTTGACATGAGCGGCGAGCGCCGCGATATGGGACGTTTCCGGGCGCCTTCACTTCGAAATATCGCTGTTACAGCACCGTACATGCACGATGGCAGTGTTCCGACGTTGGCGGCAGTGCTCTCGCACTACGAGCGAGGCGGGCGCCTGCTCGAAGAAGGACCATTTGCCGGTGACGGACGTCTGAGTCCCTTCAAGTCCGAGTTCATAACCGGCTTCGTGCTGGACGACCAGGAACGTAATGACCTCATCGTATTCCTGGAGTCACTAACCGACGAGACGCTCCTTCACGACGAACGCTTCTCAGACCCATTCCTTAACTAGCCGGTTCGTACCCGCACATCGAACCGGGATTTTCGCCAGGCGACCCAAAGCAGGACAAACCAGACCTGCATCAGCAGCGACGCGATCCACTCAATACGGTTCTCGTTACTATTCAGGCTGCCCAACACCGCTTTTTGTGCAAAGTTGATCAGGCCAAGCGCGAACGGCGTTACGGTCACCCAGACCATAGCCCGTTGGACGGGAGACCGGTCCAGCGCGAGCGACAGGACCAGTTGCGCAAGAGCTGTGCCGACAAAGTAAAAATAGATGCCGTAGGTTTTCATGATCTCGTAAAACGGATCGTGGCTGGCGAGGTACGAGACGTACATAACCAGAGCGACTGCACCCACGACACCCGAGACGAGAATCACAGGTGCTGCCCTGGAGGTCGGCTTCAGCGATTTCAGCCAAAGTGCTGCGAAATACCAGGTCATGGCGAGAATCGCCGCGTACGGCAACAGGGTGGCCCGGAACAGGCGGTCACCGGGCGGATAGCGCCCCGTCGAACTGATCGACGTGCAGCCGTCAATGTACGGAATACAGGACGGCAGGACGTTGTTGTCCGCGCCGATCCAATAGGCGATGTTGATACCGACCAACGGGACCAGGCAGGCAAGCAAAGGTAATGCACGAATGGTCATCCTGAAAGCATAACCGATGCGAATCTGCTATACCTTTAGGAACAACAAGAAGGGGGTTGCTATGACCATCATGACACTCTGGCTGCCGATCCTTGCATCGGCCGTAGTGGTATTCATCGCCGGCGCCGTAATCTGGATGGTGATGCCGTGGCACAAGACCGACTGGGGCAAGACCCGGGACGAAGAGGCCGTGCGTGGCGCGCTAAAAAATACACCACCAGGCATGTATACCGTGCCGAATTGCCCGGACCCGGCGCAATTCAAAGACCCGGACATGCAACAGAAATTCATCGACGGGCCACAGGCGTTTATAACAGTCGTACCATCCGGAGTACCGGCGATGGGTGGCAAGCTCGCCAAGATGTTCCTCTACAACCTGTTCGTCGCAGTGATCTGTGCCTACGTGCTGAGCCGCACGACCGCAGTGGGTGCCGACTATCTTGCGATCTTTCGGATCACGGGAACCGTCGCGTTCGTCGCCTACGGCGTTGCATACATCCAGGAAAGTGTATGGTTCGGTCGTAAGTGGTCGCTGACGATGAAGACGTTTCTCGACGCCCTGATTTACGGCTGCCTGACCGGTGGTATGTTCGGCTGGTTAGCCTGAGCTAGATCAATTTCGCGAGCTGCGTTTCGACGTTTCTAAGCAAGGCCAGAGCCTGTCGGCTGCGTCGGATTGCATCCAATCGCTGTTGGCCGGCATCTAAAGTATATTCAGCTCGCTATGGGACTTGCCCGGGAGATTTGCACAGTGAAAAACACCTTTAATATCAAAGTATTAATGATATCCGGTGCACTACTGATCGGTTTGTGGGCCTCTGAGGCTCAGGCAGCCAGCGGCTCGTTTGAAAAGACGCTCTCTGTCGACGAGAGCAATCGTTCTGGATGTATCGACCGGTAGCGGCTCTATCGACGTACGCAGCGGCAGTGCGGGAACGGTGGAGGTCGTCGGGAAGATCACGGTCCGGAGTGGCTTCTTCAGGAGAAGCAGCGAGGAAATCGATGACCTGATCGACCGCTTTGAAACCAACCCGCCTGTGCAACTCGAAAATGGCCGACTCCTGGTGGGTCACATCAAGGACAGGGCATACAAAAACAACGTCTCAATCAGCTACGAGATCGTGGTGCCCGGCAACACCGAAGTGGTCTCCCACACGGGTTCCGGATCCCAGACTATTTCTGGAGTTGGCGCTCCCGTAAAGGTAGGCACTGGTTCAGGCCGAATCACCCTGACCGATATCGAGGGCTCGGTAAAGGCCCGCTCCGGAAGCGGTGCAATTCAGGCCGATCGGATAGCGGGTGCGTTCGAGGCCCATACCGGAAGTGGCTCAGTTCGATTGACCCAGGAAGCACCGGGTGACGTTGTCGTTACAACCGGCTCCGGTGGGAGCGAACTGCACGGCGTTGTAGGGGCCCTCCGTGTTAAGGCAGGAAGCGGTCGTATCGTGATTGATGGTCGCCAGGAAGGCGAATGGAAAATTGATACGGGATCCGGTTCGGTACGCATTGATCTGCCGGACGACGCAGCGTTCAATCTGGATGCAGAAACAGGCTCCGGTGGCATCGTGGTTGATCATCCCGTTACCGTGACAGGCAAGATCTCCAAGAAACACGTGCGCGGGGAAGTTCGAGGTGGCGGCAACTCGCTCAGAGTTGAAACCGGTTCGGGTGGAATTCGGATTGAATAATCGCGGGCGCTCACTCTGACTTTTGGTAGCTCGCGACGAGGGCGTCTCGTACTCCCTCGTCGTACATCACCGTGTCACTGCAGTTATCGGTACCGAATATCGCCACGGGTTTGAATGCCCCGGTCTCGAGCGCGTAGTCAAGAAAATCTTCTGCCGACAGCGTTTTGCGGCCTGCGCGTTCGCTTAACGGGAACCGCAGGTCTTCCAATCCATCGTACGTGCGGTAGATCAACTCCGTACAGACGACGCGGTCGGAATTGAAGAAGTCAAAGTCAAAGTTGTACATCTTGCCTTCGTGAACGATGGCACGTTCGATCGCCTTGTGGATGTTCTCTGCTTTGAGGTTTGGGCGGAGTACGGCGAACGCATCAACCGCAAGAGTTTCCGGCAGAGGTCGCAACAGCACGCCATCCTTCTTTGCCTCCAGGACGCAATTTTCGCCCACCCAGCGCTGCGCCTTGTCAGAATCTATGGTGATATTGGCAGACTGTCGTTGTTGCGCCGTACCGACGTACAGCGCCGCATGTGGCCAAAAACCGGGAAAGAACAGATTTGTCAGCGCTTTCTTGTGACGCGTTACGATGACATCGCCAGGTTGCAGAAACCCTTCGATCGAGTGAAGCACGTCCTCCGTAACGTTCTTGTTGTCCATCTCGTAGAATTCAGATGCAGCCCGGCCGAATCCTTCCAGGACAGTGGCAAATATTCTCTCGACACTTACGACACCGCGTCGTCGCCACTTGTGGCTGACATAGCTCCATGCACGCTTCAGGTGACTCAGCTTGCTCGGATTCAGGGATGCTTCGAGCTCGCGAAGCTGCTGCGCGATGAAGCCAACGTGACTGTCCTCACTCAGCGCCTGTAACTTACGACGATTCTTATTCGCGAAATGCATCGCGTCGCGTATGGCAAATGCATTCCTTTCATCAACGAACGCGGAGAAAATAGTTGTGAATTGCTTGCGCGGGATTCTGTATTCGGGAAACGGCTCATTTAGCTTGCGCTGGACCAGGCTGTGCTCAGCCACTTCGAAAAGTAGGGTACGGTCGATCCTGATCAGGAGGCACACAGCCGCATAGCCGACCAGAAAATAACGAAGTTCACTTTGGTGCTCAATGGAACTCGTCGGTTTATCGAGTACTGACCTGACCTCATCAATTACCGCCCAGAGGTTGTCCCGGGCAGTCAGAAACCGTGCGAACCAGAATCCGATAGCCTCATCCTCAGACGGGCGAAAATCTCCGCGCGCAATGATCTTGTCCAGTTGCGACCGGGACGGCGCATCGTCTTGCAGCTGCGCTGACGCAACCATCAAGCCTCTGATTGTGTCGCTCAGTGTCTCAAGCACTAATTCAGGTCTCCCGGGTCATCGAATAAATGCCAGCGATCCTCGTCGATACTCTCGAACACATCAGCGAAACGTTCATTGTCCGCTGTCTCCTGGGTGACATTCCTGATAAAGACCTTCAGGACCTGGTCCGGGAACTTACGTAGCAACGCCGCATAGACTTCAGGGTCTTGCTCACCACTGTCGCCTACGAGCACAAATTTGCGGCCTGGGTAGGTTGACAGAATTTTCTCGATGGCCGCCGGCTTGGTTTCGGTCCCTTTCTTGAAGAGATCAAGAAGTGTCTCGTCACGAAACCGCACAGCTTTGAGGCTCAGCGTGGCCCAAGGAAAATTGTCACGATCAAGAAACTCGGTGAGTGGCGAATACAGTTGCCATGGACTGGACGACACAAAGTGAAAACTCACATCGTTCTCCGACCATTCTCGATATTGTCCCGCCATACCGGGAGCCGCCTCGAAGTCCAACAGGAATGTGTATTCAAGCAGGCTCTTTTTATCCGTGACGTTGGATATCTTCACCGTATCGTCGATATCGCTGATCACAGATAGCCCCGAAGGCTCAACCAGGCGTATCTCACCATCGAACTGACGACTGTTGTCTGACCCCTCCGACTCCGCGAGTACGGCCGAGAAGTTGATGAAATCGCCAGCGCCGTAATTATCGACATCGGTCTCCGGTATTTGCAGAGTCGCTTCGAAGTGGCCATTTTCCGCCGAGGCTGGGAGCAGGTAGTCCCGACCAGCGATGTTAACGGTCAGTTCCTTGCCTCGTTCGTTGTCAGCAATCAGGAGATTGAGGCGGCGGACAAAATTGGCTTCGGTCTTTTCGGTTGGGGAGAGGTCAAATTGCTCTTCGAGCACCGTTTCAAAAATAGTCTTCCTTACCGTGCTGTCCTCCGGCTCGTAGATCCAACCGTGAATTGGAATGTGCCATTCCTGCGTTGCTTCGTTCAGCCAGCCAGAGGTTCGGAAGAAGACGACGTGCTCATCGCTCTTGATATCCGACGACCGTGTTTCGGCATCTTTGGTTGTGGATTCGCTGTCGCCGCATCCGGCCAAAAGCAGAGCAAAGCAAATCAGAAGCGATCTAGGCATATCGGTGACCCGTCGAGAGATGAGGGTGGAGCATAAGCACTGGACTATGATAAACGTATAACATCTGGTCTTTCACGGGAAACACGGGGGTCACGTTGTGCGGAAGTTACTGGTGGTTGTTTTGCTCGCTTCGACCTGGTCGACGGTTCTGAGCGCAGATGATATTGATCCTCTCATCGGAGACTGGGTGAGTCCTGACGGGTATGCACGTCAGAGTTTTGAGTGGTCGTTCGAAAATGACCTCGTGCAAACCAAAATGTGGTTTCGGGGAGAATCCGGCTGGCAACAGGTCGCGAAGGGTTTTGTCTACCGGCGTCCAGGCCAGGTCGACTGGCAGATGATCAGCAGAACGAAGGACATGGACGACCTGGAGCTTTTCGAGAGCAGGCTGGAACGGATCACCGAAACGACATATCGCGTTATCAACGTAGCCTACAGGACTGATGGATCCACGATCGAAACTGAGGAAGACTGGCTTCTCGACGGGCCAGATTCTTTCCAATACACGGTATTCAGAGTTGAGGACGGGAATCGTATTGAATGGATCAAGGGGGAATGGGTGCGTAACAAGGAGAGCGACTGAGGCGGTTTCGCAGGAAAAATAGTTGTTGTATCAAGCACTTGCCAGCATAACCTCCGATCGACTTCACATAATGTCTAATCCGGCATACACTGGGACTGCAGACAATAACTACAAACACCAATAAGAACCCATAACGGCCTTGAGAAAGCAGGCCAAGTGAGGTCAAGAGAGTGAGCTTCCAGCCGTCCGTTCAAGAGACGTCCACTGCCGTTGGCGTGGCACCCGCAGCAACTTCGTTGATGCGC
Organism: uncultured Gammaproteobacteria bacterium; assembly: GCA_963752875.1. GTDB lineage: Bacteria > Pseudomonadota > Gammaproteobacteria > Steroidobacterales > Woeseiaceae > UBA1847. The sequence continues at coordinate 35,887 of CAVWAH010000003.1, forward strand.
CGGCATCGCTTGGTGCAGTCGAAGTTCGAAAGAGCTTTCGAGAAACACAGTCCCGTTGTTCTGATGACCGGCGTAGACAGCTACGAACTCGATCGAGTCATTAGCACGTTCGTCGGAAGTCTCGACGACCGCACGACACCCGTGCGCCTCAGGCAGCCGCAAGAAAATGCGTTGGCCGCATTGGGTGAGATCAATCGGGCGATCGGGTTCGACCCCAAAGACCTGACACTCTCCGATTTGCAAAACGTTCTAACGCTGTTTCTCGAGCACCAATGCAAATACCGCCACCGCACAGTCCTGTGTGTCGAGAAGGCGGATCAACAGTCCATGTGGCTGCTGGATTGCATTGCCAAACTGATCAAGGCGACCGATTCGTCGCCGATAGGACGCAGCCTGATGGTTATTCTGTCGGGTGCTAACCGGCTAACCGACGTGCTGCAAAACGCCGCATTCGACGTCATTCGCCAGAAGGCCGGCACACCGATCAGGCTGGCAGCGTTTTCGATTTTTGAAACCCGGGAATTCGTGCGCCAAATGAGCAGCTCGGCGGGTCTTGGCGATATTCAGACCATCTTCGACTTCGACGCCGTTGAACGACTGCACAGGCTTGGCGGCGGGGTCCCGCACGTTGTTGCCCGGTTATTTCGGGAATGCGTCGCAATCGTTGAGAAGAACCACGCTGGGGCGGCGACGTCCAAAGACGTAGTCAAGGCGGCTCGGAATCTACGCGCAGATTTGGACGATCATCCAGGGATTGCGAAGCCAGGACCGGCTATTGTCCCTAAAGCGCCTGAGACGCGCCGGCGACTGTTAATCAAGTGCCCTGAACAACCAGCGCGAGCTCTTATCCTGAAACCGGGCCGTTTTATGGTGGGACGTGCACATACTGCCGACGTCCGGTTGCCGAGTGCTGCCGTGAGCCGGCGTCACGCACTGCTTATCAACACCGGCGAAGAGGTGCAGGTGCTGGATCTGGGCGGCGTTAACGGCACATTCGCCGGCAGTGAGCGCATTTCCGAAGCCACGCTGAGCCCAGGAACCGTTCTGACGCTGGGTGATTGCCAAATCGCATACTCGGTCGACCACGTCGACCAATAAATGTCATTCCACGTAAAACCGAGTTAATTCTCTAGATAATAAGTGGTTGATTTCGATGGGCGAAGATATCTTTCGCCCACAAATTGAATGCGTGACAAATTCGTGATGACCAACTGTGACCGCTTCTGGCGGAAGGCAGCCCCTGGGCTGGTAAAGCACGGAACGGCTGCTGTCGGTGAGAGCAGCCATTCAGTTGATAAACAGACGAACGACTGCTATTGACCCAAGGCTGCCACTCGCCACAGCGTCGAAAATGGCTTAGTAGTCTGGCGACCGACCAGCACATACAATCGTCATTGTTGACGCACAAGGTAATCTTCTATGCATATCCCTCAGTCGTTACAGACTATTGCCGAGATCGGTATCGCATTTGCCGGTTTTAGCGGTCTCATTGTGGCTTTACGGAAAAACGTCGGGCCATTAACAGAGTTAGAGAAGTTCCGCCTACAAGTTCTGCTGACACTCGCATTTGGCGCAATGTTTCTTTCTTTCCTACCAGAGGTGCTTGAGAATCTCGAACAGAATGCGCGTGACACTTGGGTCTACGCGGGCTCAGCTGTGTGCCTCTACTCTATTGTATTCTTGGTCTGGTGGGTTCTCGTGAGCCGTAGGTTCGCGCGAGCGTTTCCCGAGATTTTTCATTGGAGCGCATTTATCAGAATGTCTGTAGGCCACATCGCGATCATACTGCTGCAGTTATTCGTTATTTTTTCCTTGGTCGCTGACAAGGGCGCAGCCGCATTCGTTATCGCGCTGGTTTGGTATTTGATTCATGCGGCGCAGCAATTCGCGAGAATGCTATTTGTGCAACCCAATGTTCCAGATCGTAGTGCTGGGTGACAGACCGCTTGCGGCCGTTAGTAGCCGTTCAAATTTGGGAAACCAGAGTGGTTTGAATGACCGCTTTCGATGAAAGCAGACGTTCAGACCAGGTCGTCCGAAAACCGGTTCAGGGAACGTCGGCTTTACGCCCGATAGCTGCCGTTCGGCTGATATGATGCTGAGAGGCTGCTTATGACCCTAAGCAGACACTGGTCGGATCGTACTGGAACACGCAAAATTGGCGCACTAGTGCAATTTATTAATACGAGAAATATGAGATCCTCATCGTTCGTCGTCGTACTCATGATGACTACTCTGCTCGGTGCGTGTGGCGTTACTGCGGTAAACAGCAATAGCGGTCATTCATCGGCGCTTGTTTTGAAAAGTGACCTTTTTGGCGAACGTCTGGAAATCATTCCGATATCTGAAATCCACGAATTGTCGGACGAACAACGTCTCGCATTTAGTCGATATTTTAACGATCCTAGCAATCAGGATAAGGCGGCGCACGAGCGCGTTTCTGACTACCTCGAAACAGTTACAAGCGACTTTAGCTACCTCGGCGAAACCTATACGGCGCGTGAGGCACTGGATAATTCGGCTGGGAATTGTCTTGCGCTCGCAATTCTTACAACTGCGCTGGCCAGAATTGCCGACGTGGACGTTGCGTATCAACTGATTGATTCTCGCCCAGTATTCGAGTCACGTGGTGATCATATCAGGCGTGATCAACATGTAAGAAGTAGGCTCTATGACCCGACGTGGAAGGCTCAGGAAGGAATTCTGGTCTTTTCGCAGGGCGGTATTACGGTCGACTATTTTCGAAGTGACTTCCACCGGTTCATCGGCAATATCGATGAATCAGAGTATTTCGCAATGTACTACCGAAATATCGCTGCAGATGCCATCGAAAAACAGAACTTGAGCAAGGCATATTGGCTCTTGATACAGTCTCTTGAATTGTCACCGGCAAGCGCTGAATCACTGAATATGTTGGCTATTGTCAATGATCGTGCGGGCGACAGGAGTAAGAGCGAGGAGATTTATCGATTTGGCATTCAACATGCGACACGGCGGGTGAGCCTCTTGAGGAACTACAGCATATTCCTAAGGCGAGAGGGACGGTCTGCGGAAGCCGAAGAAATTGACACGATACTGGCCCAGCTCGCTGATCCGAACCCGTTCGATTGGATATACGCAGGACAAGAGGCTTATGGCGACGGAGAATTCAAGCGAGCAATAGGTTTGTTCAAGAAAAGTGTTGAGCTGGCGCCGTACCTGCACGAAAGTTACTTTGGCCTTGCCAAGGCGCATTTTCGCCTTGGAAATTTAGGAAAAGCAGCGCAAGAGTTAGAGCTGGCGTTGAGTTACGCGACCCGATCATCTACCCGTAGAATGTACGAAGCAAAACTCGCCACGCTAAGCGAAAACAACGTAAGGCAGTAGTGCCCTCGGCCCGCAATCTGATGTGGTCGTCCACTTCTGGCCGTAAGCAGACGCCCGTCATCACGTCATTCCACCTGTTTGAGTGTCTGCTTTTGGGGAAAGCAGCCCTTCGAGCGGCCGGACGGGGCAGGGCGCCAAGATTGTGTCAATAGATGGTCTTGCGCCGGCTAACCAGATTCTTCAGGAATTGGTTGATGTCGGGCCCATCTTGGATCGGCACTCTCTCATGCTTGAGAAACATGCGTTTAGCATCGAGAAGCATGTCGTCGGCGGACGCATCCCTGTCCGGGTTGTACCGGAGATGTCCGACGAAGGGCGTCAGAAACTCATGACCATCGGCGAAGCAAAGTAATTTCTTCGCATCCGAACAAAGTTGGTTGATCGCCCGTACTTCGTCATAAGTCTCATCCCGCCTGAGCAAAACACAGAAGTGATAATCCCCGATATGCGCGATCGACCGCGCTGTCGGAAAATAATCGTGCAGGAGCTGTGAAAAAATCTCCCCGGGCGACAACCCTGAATTCTCGTCATCGTGCGATGCCAACACATCATCAATGTCGAACAGCAGCACCGAAAGTCCATGCTCGTCCGGGATAGCGTCAAAGAAACTCGCCCCTGCAATCGTGTGCGTTACGCGAACCGACCGATCGGCTTCTGCATCGACGCGCCTCAACATCTCACCGACGACCGTATCGGCAAGGTTCCTCAGTGTCGTTTTCTCATCGTCACTCAGTTGATGCGGTACACGGTCAATGATGCACAACGTCCCGAGCCTGTGACCGTTGGGGGCTTTGAGCGGCGCGCCCGCGTAAAAGCGGACATGCGGCGGTCCGACTACCAGTGGGTTGTCACGAAACCGCGGATCGAGTCGTGCGTTTTGAACCTCGAATACACCGTCCCCCAGAATTGCATGTGCGCAAAAGGAGATTTCCCGAGGTGTCTCGTCAATGTCGACGCCCACGGCGGATTTGATCCACTGCCGTCTTCGATCGATCAGACAGATCAACGCGATCGGCCTCTCGAAAGCTCGCGCAGCGATGCGCGTGTACCGATCGAAACGATCTTCGCGTGGTGTATCGAGAATACCCAGGCCGTGCAGCGTCGCGACTCTGCTCGCCTCGTTTACCGGCAGTCCAGCCTCTTGCACGACGGTCTCCCGCTCCATTAGATTCGTATTTTCTGTCCTAGCTATAAATACGCCTGGGGCGGCAAATAGTTGGTAAAAAAGCGGAACATCGGACATGTTCTCGCCGATTGATAGGTGCGTTTTGTGGGGTAGGGCACAGCCATTCCGTCAATCGTCCGGCTCTACCGCCAGCGTGTCGTGATGCCCCGAAATGAGTGAGCGAAGGTAGAATGAAATATCGGAAAGACCCTTGAACCCGGCGGCTCTTGCCGCAAGCTCCTTTTCTTCGTTAGTGACATCCGCCGGGGCTGCGAACGCCTCGAAATTCCTGTGGAATCCAATCGTGAAAATGTCTACGTCAGAGCCTGCCGCGCGGCGGAAAATCATGTTTGGCACCTGGCCGGTCGATGCGAGGTAGGTGTTCTCCATACGGCGCTGTTCGAGAAGTTCGTTTGCTTTTCCAGGCGCTGCCTCGAACATTTCGATGTGAAAAAAACTATTTTCGGCATAGGCGATTTTGAGCGCCGACAAAGGTGGTCCATACGCAAAATGATCCTCGTAAAACGCGAACAATCTCTGGCCGGCGGCAATCAGTTCAACATGTTGGGCCGACGCGTCGCTACGTTTTTTCGTCGCCGCTTGCGAATGATAGTCCGTCCAGCTCTGCATCGGGACGATAACCAGTAAATCCCACTGATCGCCTTGCGAATGGCGCATGAGAAGAGGGCGCTCCTGTGCCGCATCGTCGTAGTATTCAGATGCACTCAGCCGTGCTTCCCATTCCAGCAGATCCGCCAGGGCACCGGTCGCAGCTCGAATCGTCGTCACTTTATAGAGGTAGTTTCCTTCCAACTCCGCGGGGCTGGCGATCGCAGGAAGACTAAACAGTAAGAAGAACACTGAAAACATACGTATGGTCATTGTGCATATACCTTCATGTCTTGGATGGACCGAGTCTACTACCTGGCTCGACCTGGCCTAAATTTTTTGGCAAAAGTTGGGGTCGTTGGTGGTGATTTTGGATCAACGCAATCGCTTGAAAGAAACGCCTTTGCCTACAATCGTATCTTCCGGTCTCTACATGAATAGATATTAGATGTCACTTATATTAGTATGGACTAATATCAATGAGAGGAGTGTAGCCGTGGACTACAGCCAAGCTTTAGGCGCCGATTTTCGGGAGGTCCAGGATCGAATTCGTGACGGTAAGCCAGCCCGGGTGGTGATCGGGTCACGAATCTACGCCACTGATTTGGAAGAGCTCTGGGACGCCCTTACCAATGCGGAACGCATTCCACGGTGGTTCTTGCCGATTGCTGGAAGCTTAGAAGTTGGGGGCCGCTATCAACTCGAAGGCAACGCCGGCGGGCAAATCACTCGTTGCAATGCACCCAACGCGCTGGGCGTGACGTGGGAGTATGCCGACAACGTCAGTTGGATCGAGGTACGACTCGAACCCGAGAAGGGCGGAACGCGATTGACGCTCGAACATATCATGTCGAAAGACGATGCCTCGGAGGACCATTGGCGTCAGTATGGGCCCGGTGCAACTGGTGTCGGCTGGGATTTGTCGTTCTTGGGTCTGGGTTTGCATCTGGACAGCGGCGGTAAGGCCATCGATCAGGACGTCAACAACGCCTGGCTAGGGTCGGAGGAGGGCCACGCCTTTATGAAAATATGTGCCGACGCGTGGGGCGCAGCACACGTGGTCTCCGGCGAGGATCCCCTCATCGCAAACAAGATGGCCGAAAGCACGCGTGCGGCGTATACGGGTAGCTGATGAAGGCTTTCGATGTTTTGGGCGATCCCGTTCGCCGGCGTATCCTGGAAATTCTATCCACCCGCCAACATGCGTCAGGCGATATCGTCGCTATCGTGGGCCGCGAATTCGGAATTTCTCAATCTGCGGTATCGCAGCACCTCAAAGTCTTGAGAGATAGTGGTTTCGCGGTCGTATCGGCGGAGGGCGCACGCCGATTGTACGCGATCGATACGACACCATTGAATGAAGTCGACGATTGGCTTTCGAAATTCCGGGGATTTTGGGAACCTAAACTCGACGCACTCGAAACGGAAATCGCTCGCGGTAAGAAGAAAACGAAAGCACGACCCTAACTTATCGGCAAAAGTTGGGCTCCGATTGAGCACCTTGCTGTCAGTATCAGCAAAGGCGCTTCTCGCTAGTAAGCGGAGTAGGGCACCGGCTTGTTCCGGTCGAATGCTAGAATCGAGCGCATGGGAAAGGGCCGATTGTGCCCCAAAGCCGCCAGTCGAAATCAACCCAGAAACACGCAATGCAGTAACCGTTATGAAAGAAATAATTCTGACAAAACAGCCGGTCGAGCTTTTTAAGATTCTCAAATTCGAAGGGATGGCCAGCACTGGGGGAGAGGCAAAAATGTTGATTGCGGATGGTCAGGTAAAGGTCAACGGGGCCAAAGAGATGCGCAAGCGAAAACAGATAGTGGCAGATGATGTCATCGAATTCGGCGGTGAAAAATTTGTCGTTCACCTGCAACCCTGACAATTAAATGGTTCATGAATGATTACCTCGGGATCGATGCTGAATGACTGCTTCTGGCCGTAAGCAGCCGCCCAGATGACAAACTGACGAACGCCTGCTACTGACCCAAAGCAAACACTGCAAGCCACAGGTATCCGTCACAGCGCAGCGGGCAATAACAGCAGACCATTGAAGCGAAGATCGATTACTCAGTCTTCGATTCCGTCGCGTCGAGAGACCCGGCTCCGACGAAAAGTTGCATTATCGCTACTTGTCGCCGATTGGGCGCCGGCCGGAGTATATTGACGGCATCCCGCTATCCAAATGACGTTCGACGACCAAGCGCCCATGACATTGTTTGCCAAGACACCTGAAAACACGCTGGTTGAGAAGGCGGGCGCCTGGGCCATGCTTGGGCTCGCTGCAGGCCTCGGCGGGGCATCGCTCATTGCCTTCGGGTTGTTCCTTTATGCTGGGCCGCCGGGTCTCTTGGAGTTCGGTCTGGGCTTTCGCGGCGACATGGCCGTCGACGCCGGTCTGTCGATGCTGTTCTTCGTTCAGCATAGCTGGATGGTGCGTCGGTCCTTCAAACAGAGGCTGACGCGCATCATGCCAGAGCACTACGTCGATGCGGCCTATGCGATCGCCTCCGGGATTGCGCTGCTGGCGGTTGTGCTGCTGTGGCAAGACTCCGGGCAGGTCATCTGGCAGGCAACAAACGGCTCATGGTGGGTGGCGCGCATGATTTTCTTGCTCGCGCTGGCCGTCGGGATCTGGGGTGGACTGTCGTTGAAGGGGTTCGACAGCTTCGGCTTGCGGGCCATACGGCACCGGTTCCGGGCTAAGCCGCCGTCGCCATCGGCGCTGGTGGTGCGGGGCGCGTATCGTTGGGTACGTCATCCCTTATATTTTGTAGTGCTGCTGATGATCTGGTCATATCCGGTGCTAACGACTGATCGCCTGTTGTTCAACATGCTCTGGACGATTTGGATTGTCATCGGCACTGTGCTTGAAGAGCGTGATCTGACCGCCGATTTCGGCAATGACTATCGCGAGTATCAGCGCAACGTGCCTATGCTGCTGCCCACCAAAATACCGAGTTGATGGGCACGCATCGAAATTCGAGTTGTGATCCTCTTTTCTTGCAAACTTGAGAAGCGATAATGACAGACGACCTAAACCCGCAGTGGGAACGGCACTTCGAAGGCATCGCTGATGAACTTCTGCACCTGGCTATTGCTTGCGATCTACGATTGCGCGACCCCGGTGTCATCGAACGGATTCTGAGGAATGATGCATCGGTATGCGGACGAAAGAATGAGCGTAATTTCCACAATATGCGAAACCTGCTAGTGGCCTACTACAACTCCATCGGCAAAGCCGTCGATCGCATCGGGCCGGAGGAGACAAAGAAAATCGTAGACTTCATGATTGAGCGAAATAAGAAGCTCATGGACGCTGCTGGCAGGTGAGCTGGGCAACCGTCTGTCGTCACTAAAGGGCGGTCCGTGCTATACACTCAAGACACGGTTGGGCTACTCCGTCTTCATAGGATTCACAGAATTTTGCGTAAAAAGCTCGGAATACTCCTGATTGGCACGTTGACGGCTGTCCTTGCTGTAGTGGCCTGGCAGTTTCTGTTTCCGGCGGCGACCACCATTAGTGAGCAGGCGGACTACGGCCCGTCTCCACAATTAGTGGAGCCGCACAAAACCCTCGTCCCGATAGTCAGGCCGGCCAAAGCTGTCGGCTGGCCTGAGGGCGAAAGGCCGTCTCCTGCCAGTGGCCTGGAAATCAATGCATTCGTGAGCGGCCTGGATCATCCACGTTGGCTGTATGTCTTGCCGAATGGCGATGTGCTGATAGCGGAAAGTAACGCACCTGAGGGCTCTGGGCTGTGCAGCGAACTCAAGAACATCGCAGCGGGCGTCGTCTTAAATTACGGTGGTGCGAGAACGCCCAGTGCGGACCGAATTACACTGCATCGTGATACTAACGGCGACGGCGCAGCCGACCAGTCCCACGTGTTTGCGGCGGGACTCCATTCGCCCTTTGGCATGGCCCTTGTCGATAATCACCTGTACATCGCGAACGCTGACGCGTTGCTGAGATTCCCGTACCGGCTTGGACAAACGACTCTGACGGAGTCGCCGGAGCTCATCGTCAGACTACCGGCGGGCAAGAATCATCATTGGACAAAGAACATCCTTCCTTCTCCTGACCAGCGCAGCTTGTTCATTACAGTTGGCTCCAATAGCAATGTGGGAGAGTGCGGGCCAGAGGTCGAGGAAGGTCGTGCCGCGATACATCAATTGGATCTAGAGAGCGGCGAACTGGAGCTCTTTGCGCATGGCTTGCGGAATCCCAATGGCATGGCGATTGAGCCCTCGACCAATACGCTGTGGACGGTCGTTAATGAGCGGGACGAGCTTGGCAGTGACCTGGTCCCTGACTACGCCACCTCTGTGCGCAAGGGCGATTTCTTCGGCTGGCCCTACGTGTATTTCGGCGATAAGCCACAGCCCGGTCTGGACCATCGCTGGTCAAATGGCCACCCGGTCGCAAGAATCCCCGACTATGCGCTCGGTGCCCATACTGCATCACTCGATATCGAGTTCTCGTACGAAAGTGCGCTACCGGAGAAATGGCGCAGTGGCATGTTCGTAAGCCAGCATGGCTCATGGAACCGACAACCTGTGTCCGGATATCGCATTATTTACATCCCGTTCGAGAACGGTGTACCGAATGGCGAGCCCACGGAGGTCGTAAGTGGATTCCTGGACTCAGACGGGAGTGCGCGAGGGCGCCCGGCCGGCTTGGCGCTGGACAGTACCGGAGCGTTACTGATCGCCGATGACGTTGGCAATGTCATTTGGCGGGTGAAGTAACCGCCCCTGTCATCGATAGTGAACGTCGCAACTTCGAAACTCCTGCTCGGGTGCCTGTTGAGCGCGACCTGTAGCAATGCGCTTGCCGATGACAATGCGAACGTCGACCAGCCAGACGAGGTCAGCGAGATCATCGTGACGGCGACGCGCCTGGAGCAGGCAGCACGCAGCGTGCCAGCCGCCATCAGCGTTGTCTCTGGCGACAAAATACAACATGCAAGGCAGCAGCTTGCACTGGACGAGGCCCTCTCGAGCGTGCCTGGCGTGTTCTTTCAGAATCGCTACAACTTTGCTCAAGACCTGAGAATCGCCATCCGGGGCTTTGGTGCGCGATCCAACTTTGGTGTGCGCGGCATCAAGATCCTGGTGGACGGTATTCCTGAGACGCTGGCCGACGGGCAGAGCCAGGTGGACAGTATTGACCTTGCCTCTGTCCGTCAGGTCGAAGTGCTGCGTGGACCGGCATCCGCCTTATACGGCAACGCGGCGGGCGGGGTAATCAGTATTCAGTCCGAGCGAGGTAGCGCGGAGCCCTATGCGGACGCACGTTTTGCCGTGGGCGACGATGGTTACCGCAAGTACCAGGTCAAGACCGCCGGAGCAGTAGGGCGGCTGGACTATCTCGTCAGCCTTTCTGATCTGCAGATTGACGGCTACCGCGAGCACAGCGAGGCCGAGAACACGCAGCTGAACAGCCGATTTCTATATCGCTTCAACGACAATACGGAAGTAGGGTGGGCGATCAGCGCCACCGATCAGCCGGTATCGAACGATCCGGGCGGAGTAACGCGGGCCAATGCCACGGCGAATCCACGTGGCGCTCGCGATCGCAATATTGTTTTCGACGCGGGAGAAGCGCTCGACCAGCAAAAGCTGGGCATCAGCTTCAAGCATGCGTTCCCCGATGGTGGTGAACTTCGGGCCCGTAGCTATTACCTGGTTCGTGATTTTCGCAATCGCCTGCCATTTACAGCCGGTGGCATCGTTGCATTCGATCGCTCTTTCGCCGGCGGCGGCATCAGTTACACGCGAGGCTTCGGTCTCGGCAATACTCAACACCGAGTCGTAGCAGGCTTTGACCATGACCGGCAGCGTGATGACCGGCAACGATTTGACAACAATAACGGCGTCCAGGGCGCTCTCGTGCTCGATCAACTTGAACGCGTAACGAGCACAGGGTTTTTCTTGCAGGATGAGGTTGCCGTATCAAACCGGCTCGAGGTGACGCTGGGTCTGCGCTACGACGAACTCGAATTCGATGTCTCCGATGCCTTTCTAACCGAAGGTGACAACTCCGGTGCACGGTCGATTGACGACGTGAGCCCGGTTATCGGGTTCTTGTACGACGTCGGCCCGCAGCATGCTGTCTACGGCAGTATCGCAACTGCGTTCGAAACACCGACAACAACCGAGTTTGCCAATCCTGACGGTAGTGGCGGATTCAACCCAAACCTCGAGCCACAGAAGAGCACAAGCTATGAAGTGGGTCTGCGCGGTGTGCTCAACGAAAGTACCCGGTACGAATTAGTGGTCTTCAAGATCGACGTCGACGATGAGCTGATTCCGTTCGAGATTGCGTCAAGCCCGGGTCGTGACTTCTTTGTAAATGCAGGCAAGTCCGAACGGCGAGGGATAGAGTTATCGTTACGCGCTGAGCCGGTGCCGGGCCTGAAATTGGCGTTGGCCTACACCTGGTCGCAGTTCGAATTCGAGACCTTTATCGATGGCAACGGAAACGACTTTTCGGGCAATACCATTCCCGGAATTCCCGACACATTTGTTCACGCAGACATTTCATATGTACACGAGTCGGGACTCTTTGCTGCGGCCGATGCCTTGTATACGGACGACCTATTCGCGGATAACGCTAATTCTGCAAAGGTTTGCGGCGCGACAGTCGCCAACATGCGCTTCGGTCTGAAAAAGACCTTCGACAATCTCGACATCGAACCGTTTGTCGGGATCAACAACGTCTTCGACACAAACTTCATCGCGAACGTTCGTATCAATGCGTTTGGTGGCCGTTACTTCGAACCGGGGCCGGATCGCAATGTTTATGGCGGGGTGGCTATCCGGTATCGCTATACAGATTAGTTTTCGTGGCTAGCGTCGTGGTACATTCTGGCAACTGAGACCCACGTGAGTTTGTTTTAGGGCACTCTCGTGGCTGCTCGATTTCTTGCTCGAGTCGTATTCAGCCGCAATCCCAGTGTCCACGGTGGCGCACGCAATGCCTATTCGCAGGCTTCACATGGTAGACAACGTGTTTCGTGTGGCTATGGGGCATGTGGACTGGCTTTGGCACGACGACCGTTCTCGTTGCGCAACCGGTGAGTAAGCAAGCCACTACCGCAGGCAAGGTCCATTTCAATGCGGTTCCAAGTTTCATCAGTAAGTCCTTTTATTGGTGTTACTGGAATAACGGGCTTGGAAGGGTAAGCGTTGACAACGAGAAGTAGGGCTTTGAGTACCGCTACGGTCCTGGCTGTTCAGAGACCATATATCGTATTTAACATAATATACATTATGCGCATATATGTCCGTATCTAGCTCTCTCGGCCTATTAGTGCATCCAGAGGAATCTCGAGGTTTTCATGCAGTGACCTGATCATCGTCAACGAAAGCCCCCTGCGTTTGTTCAATACCTCAGATACGCGTGCACGCGATCCCAGGAAAGGCTCAAGGTCTTTCCGGCTCAGACCCATTTGCTCCATGCGAAACTTAATGGCCTCAATCGGATCCGGCGGCGAATCGATTGCAAAATGTTCCTTCTCGTATGCATCTACGAGCGTTGCCAATACGTCCAGCTCGTCGCCTTCAGCCGTACCGTTCTGCGCCGACATTAGAGCCTCGATTCGTTTCAGAGCACTCTCGTGGTCGCTGGAATTACGTATTGGTCGAATATTCATCCAAATATGCTCCGGATCGATACGATCGTATTCAGCGTGCGTCCCAACGAATCGAATGTATAGAATTCCAAAATTGTAGTTTGCGTGAACGATAAGTCGGTATTTGTTGCCACCCATATTGAAAACAACGCGATTGCCCTTCAGGAAACTGGCGGGCCGGTAGCGGGATTTGATGTCCTCTGGAGTTTTCCAGCTGGCTTGTGATGCTTCCCGGAACCAGGACTTAAGCGGTTGCTCGGCCGTTCGATGTTTTTCCCAAAACTCTCTGAGGGTTCGCCTCGCGATTATTCGCATTCGCAGACCCTAGCATGGTCCCGTTTTGGGAGCGATCAACAAATATGGGCTTCTCGAACAGATTACGCTGAACCGCTCCCCAACTTTTAGACAATTGTTAAGGGCCAACTTTCAGGCAAAAGTTGGGGGATCGTCGGATACACTTTATACGACGCGCATTTCGTAAAGAAGTCGCCGGGTCGATCGCTCTCCCCGGGCTTCCCCTGGCATCCCCTCCTGCATCCCCTGGCATCCGGGTTGATGCTGCGCCTCATTGTTGCCCCGTTTCGGGTCCTGCCTCGAAATGATGGAGAAGCGCGAGCTGTCCGAAAACGGTCGTTTTTGGACACTTCGCGCTGACACACAACATAGTTCTCTATATTCCCGACCGCCCGGTTGTAGGTGCGGTTTCAACCGGTCGCCTAGCGCTCGTTAAATGATTGCTGATGATGAATGCCGACATTCACTAGTGGTAAGAAAGGGTCAGAAGTTTCCCCTCGCCCTACCCTCACGAATCTTAACTTTTGCCGACCAGTTAGGCATCGCCGCCCGTCCCCAACTTTTGACACAAAGTTGGGCATTCAGCTTTGCATGCCTCTCGGCTCCTCCCCCATGAGAAGGTCGTCAAAACACGATCCGTGGTTTAGTCCGATTGGCTGGCAAGGCGGAACGCGGTTCCGATGCCCAGGAAAATAAACAGGATGTCCAGAACTCCGAAGTCCTCGCGCATCATTGCCCAGGGCGAGATCTCGATCGAGACTTTCGACGCTGCTTGCTTGCCAGCCTCGAAGTCCGGTGGGTTCTGTGCCATATCGCGTAGCTCGGGTTCGACGTATTCGCGAAAGTCAGCGAGCTCGGCCTTGCTGACCTCAGCCGGATTAGTGGCGTAAGTGTAGCCTCGCTCCACCATGAAACGTTGGACGAAGATGTCACTGCCGGAGCCACTAACGAACAGGCAGCATTTCTCATTTCTTCAAAGTATATGAACTGAACGAGCTAACCACAACA
>CAVWAH010000004.1:0-14068 GCA_963752875.1 uncultured Gammaproteobacteria bacterium
AGTAACATTCGCTGTGGCTATTGTTCCGTTGCCATCAGAGATAGTGTAACTGAAGGCATAGATTGCCTGTGTTACCTTTGCCACACGTGTTAGATGGTGTGTAAACAATGGTATTGCCAGATATTACGGCTGTACCAAGACTCGCACTACCGACACCTATGATGCTTAGATCGTCATTTTAGGGTCAGAGTCATTGTTAAGTACATTGATCGTAATTGCGCTACAACCAGTTGACGCTGTGTCATCATTAGCAATTGGTGGCAGATTTGGCTTAGCAGTAACTATCACAGTCTCTGTAGCAGTAGCAGTTCCACCATTGCCATCAGAGATAGTGTAAGTAAATGTGTCAGTTCCTACAAAGCCTGGGTCTGGTGTATAGATGATATTGGCCACCACTGATAACCGCTGTTCCATTTGCAGGATCTTCAACATCAGTAATGGTTAAGGTATCACCATCGGCATCCGAGTCATTAGACAAGGTTGTCAATGTAACGGGGACGCCTTCCAATGTTGTCGCGGAATCATTTACTGCTACTGGAGCTGTATTTTTAGGCTGACCTACAGTGACAGTAACAGTTGCTGTATCAGTACCGCCATTGCCATCAGAAATGTTATAGGTAAATGTATCATCTAACGGCCACGGCTGGGCCATGTAGGGAAACTTGCTTTCCAACGAGACCAAAGCCTCTATCGGCCCCGGCGTCACGGCAGCACTTGCCGAGGATGTCGGGGCCGGTGACCTTACAGCGTCCCTCGTGGACGCCGATGCCGTGGTGGGCGCACAGATCATCGCACGCGAGTCACTCGTACTGTGCGGCGAGGAATGGGTCAACGAAGTTTTTCGGCAGGTCGATGAGAACATCATCATCGACTGGTACATCGGCGACGGGGGCCGCGCCGAGAAAAATGACATCATCTGCAAGCTCGTCGGCCCTGCCCGCGCACTGTTGACGGGCGAACGCACGGCACTTAACTTCCTGCAGACACTGTCATCGACAGCGACGATCACGGCCAGGTACGTTAAAGCCATCGAAGGCACACGCGCCAAAGTGCTCGATACGCGCAAGACGATCCCCGGGCTGCGCCTCGCACAGAAGTACGCCGTAACCTGTGGTGGCGGACAGAATCACCGCGTTGGCTTGTTCGACGCAATCCTTATCAAGGAAAACCACATCAAGTCCGCAGGCAGCATTACGGCAGCGCTACAAGCCGCCGGCGAACTCGGCGCCGATGTTCTGATCGAAGTTGAAGTTGAGAGCCGCGAGGAGCTGCTCGAAGCACTTAATGCCGGGGCACAACGCGTATTGCTGGATAACTTCCCGGTTGAGGATCTGAAGACAGCGGTCGAGACCAACCAGGGCTATGGCTACGTCGCCGCCGAACTGGAGGCGTCCGGCAACGTGACGCTCGACACGATCCGCGAAATCGCTGAGACGGGCGTGGATTACATATCGACGGGCGCGCTGACCAAGAATGTGAGTGCTGCTGACCTGTCAATGCTATTCAAGATCGACTAGGCGACCGCGCGCGTGACGCGCTTGGGCTCGGAAACACCGTAGCCCTGTGCGTAGTCGATTCCCATGCCGCGCAACATCGTGATGATTTCTTCGTTTTCCGCAAATTCGGCAATCGTCTGCTTGCCGGTAAGGTGACCGATCTCATTAATCGAACGCACCATCTCGCGGTCGATCGGATCATGCAGTATTTCCTTGACGAAGCTGCCGTCGATCTTGAGGAAGTCCACAGGGAAATGTTTGAGATAGCCGAATGACGACAGGCCAGTCCCGAAATCATCGAGCGCAAACTTGCAGCCAAGCTCCTTGAGCGCATTGATGAAACGGTTCGCCTGCGAGTAGCTCGCGATAGCCGCTGTTTCCGTGATCTCGAAACAGATCTTTGTTGCGTCGATGCCGCTCATCTGGAATTGATCGATTACAAACGGCAGGAACTTCTCATCGCCAAAACTCTGTCCCGACAGGTTGATTGAGCAAAGCGCCAGGCGTTCGCGTTCGTCGGCTTCGGAAACCAGCCAGCGAAACGCGCTCCGTATCACCCAGCGGTCAATACTCGGCGTAATGCCGTATCGTTCGGCCGCCTCGATAAACAGTCCCGGTGAAATAATGCCGCCGCTCTCGTCGCGCATGCGCAGCAAGATCTCATAGTGCGCACCGTCTTCCTCGGTCTGCAGGGGCTGGATCGTCTGGCGGAACAGCTCGAAGCGATCTTCTTCGAGTGCATTGTTGATACGGGCTGCCCATTGCATCTCGCGCCGACGGCGCATGAGGTCGATATCGTTTTCCTGGAAGCTGTGAATACGGTTGCGGCCTGCTTCCTTGGCGGCCGCGCATGCACTGTCCGCCGCGGTCAGGAGTGCCGCGACGTCTTCGTTGTCGGCGGTGATAGGCACAACACCGATGCTTACCCCAAGTCTGAAGTTCCGCTCTTCCCAGACGAACTTGTATTCCCCAATCGCCATGCGCAGCGTTTCCGCCGTATTCATGGCCTCATCCAGGCTGCAACTTTCGAGCAACACGCCGAACTCGTCGCCACCCAGGCGTGCCAACGTGTCCCGCCATCGGATCTTCGACTTCAGCAAGGTGCCTAACTGGCCAAGCAGTGCATCACCCGCACTGTGGCCGCAGGAGTCGTTGACGATCTTGAACTGATCGAGATCGAGATACAGCAACGCGTAGGATGTCTCGCGTGCTCTGGCACTCTTCAGTGCACGTTCCACGCGGTTTTCAAATTCGGCGCGATTGACGAGACCCGTGAGGATGTCGTGGCTCGCATGGTAGCTGAGACGGCGATTGAGATCGCGAGACTCGGACACATCGTGGAAAACAAGCACGCCGCCCGTGACACTGCCTTTGCCATCACGGATAGGCGACGCTGTGCTTTCGATATACAACTCGTTTCCGTCGCGGCGAATCAGCAGCGTTGGCCGCACAGATTTGATAGAGCGATCACGCCGTATGGAGACAGCCAGTGGATTCTCGAGGGGTTCGCAGGTCTCTTCGTGAAAGCCGCGGAAAATCTCGTCGATGGGCCGACCGCTGGCGTCGTCAACCTTCCAGCCTGTCAGCTCTTCGGCTACCGGGTTTACGTACTCGACGTTGCATGATGCATCGGTCGTGATGACCCCATCACCAATCGACTGCAATGTGATCTGCGCGCTTTCCTTCTCGCGGAATAACGCATCTTCGTAGAGTTTACCTTCGGTAATGTCGACCTCGACGCCGAGCAAGCGCAACAGACGGTTGTTGTCGTCGAGGATGCACTTGGCGCGACTCTTCATCCAGCGCCAGTCACCACTCTGGTGCTTCATGCGATGCACGGATTCGAACAACGGTATCTTGCCCTCGAGGTGTTCGCGCATGCGGGTCTGAACTCGGGCAATGTCATCCGGATGCACGAGGTTGTACCAGTCGAGCATCACGTCTTCGTCGTCGGCATCATAACCAAGCATCGTCTTCCATCGACGCGAGAGTTTGATGCGCTTGGATTCGCCGTCGAAATCCCAGATACCATCATTCGCGGTCACCGCGATTAGCGAGTTGCGTTCCTGGAGTTCGTCGAGAATCTCTTTGTCACGCACGCGTTCGAGCCCGACTGCCAGAGATGAGCCGAACAGCTTCATCAGCAAATGCAGATTTGCGTCCCAGCCGTCGACCGCACGCTCATTTGCAATGCCAAGAAAACCGGCGATCTCACCGTGCACCGAGAAACCGATGATCAACGCGGCACCGATGTGTAGCTCGTTCAGTCGTTCAAGATCGTCTTTTGCTGCTTTTGGACCGTTCAGCGTATCCGCGACTTCGACGACACGAAGATGACCCAGTCGACTCTTCAGCCATTGCCAGTCGTCCAGCTTTTCATTGACCAGCAAACCGGGGCTGCATTGCGCGAAACCGGTCCCGGACGAGAGGACAGAATCTATCGTGCGCCCGTCCTCACCGATTATTGCTATAAACGCCGAATCGGCGCCTGCCGCATCAGGCAACTCATCAACAATGACTTGAAGCTGCTCTTCGTAGTGAGCCGGGTTGAGGTTCTGGACACCGACCGCGATCTTGGTCTGCAACGCATCGACAGCACCACGGTTTCGTTCCCCGGCGCGCGGTTTGCGGTGGCGGATTCCCGTAGCGGTCGTGGTATCGGGCGGATTCGTCATTACGGGAAAACATTTTGACACCATAGCTAAGGAATACAAGCTAAGTCGCTGTATTTTTTTGCTTTCTGCTTTGAAACCACCATTTACATAACGCGGCAATAGCGATACACGTCAACCGATTTGCGCGAGCACCGTTATCTCCCTGAACCGACACGAAAGTGCACAAGGAGATTGCCATGAAACTCGCATACAAAGGATTGCTGCTAACAGCGGCCCTGATTCTATCCGCCTGCGGCGGCGGATCGGGCACGACCGCCATTTCCGGTCCCACACCGACTGCAGCATGTGACCCGAACGACCCCAACACTCACACCGAATGCGGCACGGTGCTGGTTGCCCTGACAGACGCTGATGGTGATTTTCTTAACTACACCGTAGACGTTCTGTCCCTGGAGCTGGAGACAGCGAACGGCCGCATAGTAGAGACGCTTCCGCGTTCCACACGTATTAACTTCACCGACTACGTCGACCTGACCGAACTCGTCACAGTCGCTACCGTTCCTCCGGCGACGTATGTGTCCGGGACTATTCGCCTTGACTATACGGATGCCGAGGTTGTCGTCGAGGCCGCGAACGGATCGAAAGCAGCCATCGTCAAAGATATGAATGGCGATGTAGTCACGCGAACCGAGTTGAAGATCCACCTGTCGAACAGGGACCGGCTGATCGTCACCAAGGGCCGCCCTGCCCTGTTGCAGCTCGACTTCGACCTGGCTGCATCGCACGAAGTCGACATCACACCGACGCCGGCTGAGGCCGTTTCAGAGCAGTTCATCATCGCGGAAGTTGCGCCGGTCGATGAGAAGGACATCCGCGTCCGCGGACCATTGGTCAGCGTCAGCGAAGACGAGATGGCGTACACGGTCGCGATTCGCCCGTTCCATGATCGTGATGGCGACTTCGGACGCGTTAAGGTCCATGTCACTAACGAGACAGAGTTCGAAGTAGACGAAGAAATGTACGTTGGTGTTGACGGATTGCGCGCACTCAATGCGGCGGGCCAGGGCACGCCAACCGTGGCAGCCGGTACATTGAACGTGGCGGAACGCGAGTTCACAGCCAACATCGTACTGGCCGGCTCAAGCGTACCCGGCATCGACCGTGACGCTGTTGTTGGTAACGTCATCAAGCGTGACGGAAATTTCCTGACGGTTCGTGGTGCCACGATCATTCCATCGGATCGACGTGCCCACTTCCATGACGACGTCGTCGTCGAAGTCGGTCCGGAAACGAAAGTCTTTCGTGACGGTCATCGCCACCGGGATCTCGGTATTGACGCCATATCAATTGGCCAGCGCGTCACGATCCGCGGCACGCAACCAATGCCGACAATCGACGCCAACGCGCCACAGATCCTGTTCGATGCGACTCAGGGCGCCGTTCGTATGCACCTGACGCGTCTGACCGGCATCGTCAACACGGTCATGCCTGGCCAGACGGACATCACGCTGTACGGTATCGATCGTCGCCGCGTCGGTATCTTCAACTTCACTGGAACCGGCGCATCACGAGACCAGGATGCGGATCCCGACAACTACGAGATCGCTACAGGCAACCTGACCCTCGCGAATTTCGCCGCCGGCAAGCCGATCGTAGCGAAGGGTTTTCCGAATGCTTTCGGCATGGCACCGCCTGACTTTTACGGGCGCACCGTCATTGACTACACGGATGTACGCAGTGCACTCGGCGTTGGTTGGGGCGCAGAAGGTACGGTCGCTCCGTTCCTCGGCATCGGTACGGACGGCTTGATTCTCAACAACGGCAATGAAGACATCGATGTCCGTCATTACATTAAGCAGGGACCGGTCCTGATCGACCTGACCGCGCTTGATTCGGATACGACCATCGTGCCACACGAGACCGATCGCAAAACGTTCTACATCAAGACCGCCGATAGCCTGCGCATGTACTCAGAATTTGATGACTTCATCAACGACCTGAGCACGAGCCTCGATGGTGCTACCGCAGCCCGTTCGATGCACGCGCGCGGCAAATACGACACGGACACGAACGTGTTCGCAGCGTACAAAATTGGTATTTACTTAATGAGCCCCGCAAACGAATAAGTCCTCTACTCCCCCGCAAGACTTATTGACTGGCTCTGCCCCGCTACTGAAAAGTGGCGGGGCTTTTTTTAGTCCGAAAGGCTAGAAGCGGTAATTGAATCCCGCAGTTACAAGCGCCCCGGCCTCGTCTTTCGAGCCATCCATGTAGCGGCCCGCCAGACGAAACGCCAGGTCGCCACCACCGATATCCATGCCGAACCCGAACTGAACCGCTGTGTCACCGAACGGACCGTTATTGCCACCTGGCTCAAGGTCCGCTGTGTACCATGCATGGCCAACCAGCCCGAAGAACTCGATGGCATCACTGACGGGCATGATAAACCGCATACTAAGATCACCACCCTTCACTTCGATCTCAACATTCTCGCCTCCGAAATCATCATCGGCCGATCCAAGTCCGAAAACACCCGCGCCGAATGCGAAATTCCGACCCATACGATACTCGCCGCCAATGCTGTAGCCGAATGCATTGCCTTTGAATTTTTCGGTGCCGTCCTTGTCCATGATCTGGCTGACGCCGACGCCAAAATTGACCGCGAAACCACGCTTCTCGTCGGCCACAGATTCGCCCGCGGCGAACAAAAATGTCACAAGCAATAGCAAAGAACAGTTTAATCGATTCATCGTAGTCACCATTTCAAATCCGTTATTGATCCTTCGACAGGCCAGCGCTCGCGAAGTGCCATCTCCTCAAGGTCCTCAACTCGATCCCCGGAATCCGGATGCGTCGACATATACGACACAACATCCAGGAACGAGTCATTACCATCGTCCCAACGTTCGAACAATCGCCACGCTTCGTTCACGTGGCCGTAGTGCGTATACACAAGCGCAAGTCCAAACTCGTCGGCTGCCGATTCCTGCTTGCGGCTGAAACCACGCAGCGCAAGATCGGTTACCTTGATGCTTAGGCCCGACACGTCGCTACCGGTCGCCGCTGCAAAGAATAATGAAAGCACAATGCCGCGACCCAAAGCGCGAATGTGGTCACGGTTTTTGAAATGGCCAAGTTCGTGCCCCAACACAAAAGCCAGCTCATTCTCAGACTCGACCTGGTCCAGCAAGCCCTGCGTAACGATGATCAAGCCGCCCGGCAGAGCCATCGCGTTCGCGATGTCCGAGTCATCGATTTCAACGCGAAACTCGTAGGGTGCATCGCCCCAGTGAAAAGCCAGGCGATCAACGAGCACCTGTGTCTGGTGAAGCCGCTCGTCGCCGGGTGAGATAGTGATCAGGTCCTCGGGCAACCAATCCTCGAACAGTGCGATTTCTTTCTCGATCGGAATGAAATAGAGCGCAACCTCGATCATGAAGATAAGCGCCAGAGCGATGACCACAAATATCGCCGTCAGGCCAACGACCAGTGTGCCTGCTTCGACGAGCGGGTGCGTGTCACTGACGTTGATCCCTTCGCGGGCTTTCTTCGGTATGAATTTCACTAAGTGCGGGCGAAGCGTGATGCAAATTTCACGGCTGTTCCAAAGGCGAGCATTTCGACGCCCGCTATTCCTTTGCCGTCACCGCGGGAGTTCGCAAGACGCGAGGTTTCCAGTCGAACGTTGAAGATTGCGTCGTAGCCCTGCTTGCGAGCCGACTCGGTCATACGCAACAACGCCTCGCGACGCGCACGTTCGAGCAACGGTTCGTAGGTCTTGATACGGCCACCGACCAGGCCACGAAGGCCTGCGATAACGCGTTTAAAATAATCAAGAGAAACGACAATACTGCCCGCCACCATGGTCGAGCCCGATACATT
Source organism: uncultured Gammaproteobacteria bacterium (assembly GCA_963752875.1). Lineage (GTDB taxonomy): Bacteria > Pseudomonadota > Gammaproteobacteria > Steroidobacterales > Woeseiaceae > UBA1847. Next base: position 7,994 of record CAVWAH010000004.1, read on the forward strand.
CCAATCGTCGGGCATCGTGTCGAAAGAAACCACGGGGAATCCGAAATTTTCTTCTTCACGCTTGCGGATACTGCGGAAGTGTTTCCTCTCGATCATGCTGCCGACAAAATACGCCAGCATCAAAAGCAGTATTGGGAATCCGAAATTCAGGAACAGCTCGATACTTTGAAAAGTCTCGCCGTCCATGTCACTCCACCCGTACCGCGGTGCCATACGCAAACAACTCGGCTGCACCCTGCGAAATGGAGCTGGTTGCAAAGCGCACATTAACGACAGCATTCGCGCCCATCGACTGTGCTTGCTCGATCATGCGCTCGGTCGCTTCTTTCCGGGAGTCCTGCAACAACTCGGTATAGCCCTTGAGCTCGCCGCCGACGACGTTCTTGAGACCTGCCATGATGTCGCGGCCTATGTGTTTCGCACGAACCGTGTTGCCCGTTACTACGCCGTAAAACTCGACGATGCGACGACCGGGAATGCTCTCGGTGTTACTGATGTCCATTGGAATTCCTTCAAGTGCCTGGTTTGCCTGATTGTAACACCGGGACAATTCCCGTCTCCGACTTCTCTGTGTATGCTTGGCATCGAAGCCAACATCCGGCCCCCACTCTTGCGGGATATATGAGCACGACAATCAAGGTAGCGATTATCCCGGGCGACGGGATCGGCAAGGAAGTCATGCCAGAAGGCGTGCGCGCCCTCGAAGCGGCCGGATCCAGGCACGGCATCAACTTCGAATGGAAAGAATTCAGCTGGTCTTGCGAAACGTATCTTAAGACCGGACGGATGATGCCCAAAGACGGAATCGATCAGCTGCGCCCCTACGACGCCGTTTATCTCGGCGCCGTTGGTTTCCCATCTGTTCCTGATCACGAATCGCTATGGGGTCTGTTGATCCCCATTCGCCGGGAGTTTGATCAACACATCAATCTGCGTCCGGTGCGTCTTTTCGATGGGGTACCCTGCCCGCTGGCAGGGCGCAAACCGGGCGACATCGACATGATGATCGTGCGCGAGAATGTAGAAGGCGAATACTCCACGATCGGCGGCATTCAAAATGAAGGCACGGAACACGAGGTCGTTACGCAGCAAAGTGTCTTCACGCGCCGCGGCGTAGACCGGGTTTTGAAATATGCATTCGAGCTCGCACAGAACCGGCCCGCCAAACACCTGAGTTCCGCAACCAAGTCCAATGGAATCATCCACTCCATGCCCTACTGGGACTCGCGGGTTGCTGAAATGGCCAAAAGTTATCCGGATGTCAACGTCGACCAGTATCACATCGACATTTTGGCGGCCAACTTCGTTCGCATGCCCGACCACTACGACACCGTCGTCGGAAGTAATTTGTTTGGCGACATTCTTTCTGATCTTGGACCAGCTTGTACTGGCACGATCGCGATTGCACCGTCCGCTAACCTCAATCCGGCAAGAGAATTTCCGTCCATGTTCGAACCCGTGCACGGTTCCGCCCCTGATATTGCCGGCAAAGGAATCGCCAACCCAATTGGAACAATCTGGGCGGGAGCAATGATGCTCGACCACCTTGGTCATCGCGATGCTCACGACAGCATCATGACCGCGATCGAGAACGTCCTTCGTGATGGCGAAAACCTGACTCCCGATATGGGCGGCGCCGCAACCACGGTTGATCTGGGCAAGGCGATCGCCGTTTCTATCTAAGCCAGGATCCAAAGGGAGTTCTCAGGCATCTATAGTGAACGACAGCAATAAGGCATTTACGATGAATCGAAATCTGTGGCCCGCCATCGGCGGCACTCTGGTGGCGATTGCCATCACAACCACAATGGACGCCACCGGGTACTCCATGTTCAGCGCGTTGCCCCTGTTCCCGCTGGCGGCCCTGTTCTGGTACCTGCAGAAATTCTCTCGGTCTGAGGTTGGCCTGACAATTGGCGGCGTCCGGGATTATGCCTGGGCGCTCGCCTATCCCATCCTGGTTCTTGGGGGCATGGCCGCCATCGCCTGGGCCGCTGGCGCAGTCAATACCGCGGACGCCGACTGGAACAAGACATCCCTGAACATCGGCCTGATGAGTTCGACGGGCATCCTGATGGTCATGATCACAGAAGAGGGGTTCTTTCGCGGCTGGTTGTGGGCCAGTCTAAAGCGCGCGGGTCGATCGGATATCTACGTGCTGGTCTGGACCACCCTGGCCTTCACGGTCTGGCATATTTCCGCTATCTCGCTCGACACCGGCTTTGACCTTCCCGCCGATGAGATCCCGATCTACCTGGTCAACGCAACGCTGCTTGGAGGTATCTGGGGCGCACTGCGTATGGTCTCGGGGTCGGTTGTGGTCCCCGCCGTGTGCCATGCGATCTGGAACGGGCTCGACTACCCACTCTACGGATTCGGCGAAAAAGTGGGCGCGCTGGGCATCGAAAAAACCCATATTTTCGGCCCCGAGGTGGGAATTCTCGGCATCGCGCTAAATCTCGTTTTTGCCATAATTCTGTGGCAATGGTACGTCAGCCGGCCCCGCGCCTAGCCGATTGGCCCATATATGCGACTTTGGTCACTAAAATAAATGCCGAAAATCATTGATTTGTCAGAAATGAGTCCTATACTGCCCGCAGCTAGAACGATCGGCTGATATTTGTGTTTTCCATTTCGAAGTTTCTTAGATAAATCTCCGTCCTGTTTTTCATAAGTACCATCATCAATCTCGCGACCCGGCCCAGGTTAACGGGCCACACTATACTTTTGATTAAATAGGATTTGAAAATGTCTAGAACTACCGGAACAGTAAAATGGTTCAACGAAGCTAAAGGTTTTGGCTTCATCGAGCAGGAATCAGGCCCCGACGTATTTGCTCACTTTAGCAACATCTCGGGCGACGGATTCAAGACGCTGGCCGAAGGCCAGAAAGTCGAGTTCACCGTCACGGCTGGCCAGAAGGGCCCGCAGGCTGAGAACATCATAGCCGTCTAAGCTAATACTAGTTTGGAACGAAAGGCGGGTCCGCAAGGACCCGCCTTTTTTTATGGTCAAATAACCTGTTCGAACTTCGCGGGCTCCTGTTGAGTCACGTCTTTGTTAGTCATGATTGAGGCCGATCATAACGACCGGGTACCGCAACTGCATTAGTACTATTACTATTGGCATATGGTTTTTCGAACCTCTCTCATCCTGTTCGCCGCTGCCCTTCTGCTCGTTGCCGGGCGGGACGCAGCTGGAGCCCCGGCCCGCACAGACGCCGGGAATACCTGTATTCAATGCCACGCCGACCGAAGCACGGGGTTTGCGGCTGGACATGCATTCGCGGCCAATGATTGCACAATTTGCCACGCCGGCGATGACAAGGACGTTACACAGGACGGCTCACACGCCGAAATGACCGGATTTCCAGGCCTGCTCGACAACGCCGGGTGGGCGTGTGGCGGCTGCCATGCGGACAAGGTGGCGGCGGTCGGCAACAGCCTGATGCATACGGGGCGCGGCATGGTCGATGTCACGAGGAAGATAGTTGACGGCCACGGCGGCGCAAGTGCGAATCTGCAATCGCTGGGGCACGGGCCCGCTGACTCCATGCTGCGCAAGCTGTGTTCGAGCTGTCACCTCGGACAAGAGAAGACGGCACACCAACTCGACCCGGTGGGCGACCGCGGCGGTGGCTGCCTGGCCTGTCACATCAACAGCTACCCGCAAGACGCTCACCCTGCGCTGACCGCAAGCGTATCCGATGCAAGATGCTTCGGTTGCCACTCCCGGTCGGCACGAATATCGTTGAGCTATACGGGCCTCGGCGAAATCGATAAGGCGACTGCCGCCCAGGCCGGATCCCGTCTGCGCCTTCCCGATGGGCGTTACGTGGAGCGTAAACCGGCCGACGTTCATTTCGTATCAGGCATGACCTGCACCGAATGCCATAAAGGCTCGGACCTGATGAGCGATGCGGGCGATGCCGTGCACCAGCGCGATGCGGTCGACGTTCGCTGTGTCGATTGCCATGTCATCGAACCTGCAGTGGGCAAGCCGCACGATCCGGATCACGAACGGCTCGAGTGTTCGACCTGCCACAGCCAGTGGGCGCCGCAATGCTTCGGCTGTCATATGCAATACGATGCCGACGGCAGCCAATGGGACCACACCGAGCAGCGGGTCACTGCGGGCCGCTGGCACGAACAACGATCCGATTTTCGCAACGAGCCTGGAGCGCTGGGTGTTAACACCCTGAATCGCGTCGAGTTGTTCGTTCCCGGAATGATCATGACGCTTGCGCATCCGGACTGGGACGACGAAAAGTTCGTGCGCGTATTCGCACCCATCTCGCCGCATACGATCGGACCATCGCGATCATGCGAGTCGTGTCATCGCTCAAGCATCGCGCTGGGGCTCGGCGAGGGAACGATCGGCCTTCACGATGATGGCATTCACTTTGAGCCAGCGCATCCTGCCTTACAGGACGGCCTGGCGGCCGACGCGTGGACAAACGTTGATGGCACGGCGGGTGGCGGCGCGCCTCTGGACGGGCAGCGCCCGCTCAGCAAGGAAGAAATGGAAGCCGTTCTCGCAGCCCCTGTGCCCTGACCGCGGCTAGCACCCTTCTTCGGAAGGGGGCGGCAAATCCTCGAACTCTTCGGTCTCTTCGAATACCGGTGGAACGAACGGCACGCTGCTGTCGCCCTTTTCGATTCGCGCGGCATCCGAGCGTTCACCAACGAAGTAGCACGCGTACGCACGTTGTTCAGCAATCTCGAGGCTCTCGCCATCGAATGCAGTGGCCGATATTTCCGGATTGAGGATCTTCGCCTGCCAGGCGTTGTAGCCACCCGTCAACAGATGCGCATCAAACCCGGACAGTCGCAACATGACCGTCGCCTTCGCGGCATTCTCCGAACCGTTGGAATACACGATAATTAAACGATCGGTTGGCAGGTTCGATAACGCGTCCTGAGTTACCAGCTGTGCAATCGGTATGTTGACGGCATCGCCAATCTTGCCGCGTTCGAATTCTTCGGGCATGCGGACATCGACGAGTTTGAAATCACCCCGCCCCTCGATGATCCAGCTGGCCAGATCGACGACGCTTACACGATCATCTTGCCGTGCCGCCGCCTGAGCGACATCACCCAGAGAAACTTGCGATTCGTTTGCTGGGCCGCAAGCGGCAATGGATGCGATCGACATTGAAAGTAACGTCGCTTTCAGGGATTTCTTGACCAAGCTTGTGACCTCTATTTGGTTGTCGTACGGGCTACTATTCTACGCCCGGCAATCGTTGCATCAATTCAGAACTGTACTGGGTTTCGTAGTGTGTCCATGTGCTCTCCTGGCCGGCATCCAGCACAACTTGCCGCAGCGCATAGCCACCGACCAACACCAGGACAGGCGCAAGCATAGCAAACGACTTGCTGATGCCTAGTATTTCCAAGATCTCCAGCACCATCGGTATCAGCAAACCGATACAGAAGAAGAATATCCAGAATTCGAACGTGTAAGGTCCGCCCATTATGAGCTGCAGCGCATCGATATGCTGGCCTGATCCGGATGCCAGGCTGATCAGCATCAGCACGATCAGGGCAATCTCAGCAAATATCAGCGCCAGGTCCAAGCCCGTAAACAGTTCTTTCTCGCTCTTCTGTCGCGCAATGAGCACGACCAACGCCGCTGCGGTAGACATGCCCGACACCAGGAACAACAGCCCAAGCGCGCCGGAATTCCAGAACGGCCTGGCGCCGAACGCGCTCAGCAGAATACCGGTATAGATCCCAAGTGCGACGGCAAACGGAATGACTGCATACGCGATCGCTGTCCGGTTCCGCTCACACCAGTCGAGGGTGAACCGCCCGATCGCCAGCTTGTCCACGAACGATGCGAAGAACGAATAGCCGCTGCGGAGCGTCGACAATATTTGCAGTACGGAAATCGGGTAGACAACAACAAGAATCCAGGCACCCCATGACATTGGCGATGTAATCTTGAACGCCGTGTAAAACCGGTACACGAAAAGTTTGTGTTCCAGATCGAGAAACAAAGTCGTCATACCAATCGACAGTGCGATCGGCGCAAGCAGCGCAAGGCGGGTAGCGGCAAAAGGAGCCACATCCT
>CAVWAH010000005.1:0-117212 GCA_963752875.1 uncultured Gammaproteobacteria bacterium
ACCATGCATTGGCAAAATCAGGGTCCAGTTCGACTGCGAGCCTTTCCTGTGTCACGGCCTCTTCGGGTTTGCCGAGAAGCTCCAGGACGAGTGCGAGTTCATGTTGATGTAACGCCGATAGCGGCTCGAGCTCGGCAGCAAGTCCTTCATATTTCACGGCCGATCGGTAATCACCGATTGTGTACAGGAAGTCACCGTAGAGATTCAGATTGCCGGCATCGTTGGGTCCGAGATCGACTGATCGTTTCGCCATTTCGGCCGCGCCGTTCCAGTCGCGATCGAAGATGAGCCGCACTGTTCCAAGGACCGCGTAGGCTTCGCTGTTCGTTGGATTAATTTCAATGGCACGTTCAGCCGATTGTCTCGCACTGTCGGCCAGTTCCCTCGCCGAGGCGAGTGGGTCGTAGTAAGGGGAAATCGCGAGCGTCTTGGCAAGCGCGGAATGTGCGGGCGAGTATTTGTCATCCAGATCCAGCGCTTCCTCAAACTTTTGCTTTGCGGTTACGATGCTCTCAGCGGTTCGCCTCGCAAGGTGATAGCGGCCGATCAGGTAAGCGTTGTATGCATCCGTCGTCGTCGTCGCCGAGGGCTGGTTGTCCGCAACGTTTGTATCGTCGAGATGCAGGCGCAAGCCATTGATGACGAGTGTAGAGATCTCATCCTGCAAGGCGAAGACTTCACGCATTTCACGATCAAATTCACGCGACCAGACTTGGAAACCATCCGCCGCGCTTACGAGTTTCGCCGTAACACGTAACTGATTTCCCGATGTACGCACGCTACCTTCCAGAATATGCGACACACCGAGTTCGCTCGCGACTGCGCGAATATCTTTCTGTGTGTCGGCGAACGCGAATGCTGAGTTTCGTCCGGTGACGCGGAGATCTGGCAGACGAGACAAGGAAGACATGATCTCCTCGGCCATGCCCTCGGCGAACCAGGCCTGGTCCCGATCGGCACTTAGGTCGCGAAATGGCAATACAGCAATTGATAGAACTTCGTCAGTTGCAACGTCGGAATCCGCGAAGCGGCTTTCCCAGATGAAATACCCAAGAGCGAGTACGAGCGCACCGATCACAACGAGATCGAGTCCGCGACCTCCGACGGACTGAATAGTCGCATCAGCATCAACCTCTGAAGAGCGCTTCAGTCCCTTGTTCGTCAGCTCGTAGACCCATGAAAGCACGAGCGTTACCAGGAAGCCCAGCGCAAGGATCACCAGCATCAGTTTGTAGAATGGATCGGGAACGCCAAGTATTGGCCCGATCTCGCTTGCCAGCTGAATTACCAGCCACGCGATAGCAAGGTAGGCAACGCCTACCTTGATCACGTGTCGCTCGCTGAGTTCTTCGATGAACCTGCGCATTCTTCGATACTCTACTGCGTCGCACCGGACTTCAAGCGTCGCGCTGTACTATAGTTATGAAACAGGGGGTACCAACATGGCGAAGATCTTCCGGAAGACACTGGCAGCATGCGCGGTAGTGCTACTCGCGTTTCCAGCATTTGCTCAATCTGCGCGAACCGAACATACATTCAAACTCGATGACCCCGAGAGTCGGCCAGCCGCGACCCTGGACGATGTCTCCTGGCTGGTGGGCTCATGGCAGGGTGAAGCGTTTGGCGGGACGTTCGAACAGGTCTGGAATGCACCATCCGCGGGATCGATGGTGGGCTTGTTCAAGCTGATGCAGGAAGACGAAGTCGCTTTCTACGAGATCCTGCTGTTGGTCGAAGAAGAAGGCACTCTCAATCTGAAGGTCAAGCATTTCGGCGCGGACTTCACGGCATGGGAAGACAAGGAAGACCACGTCACTTTCCGTTTCATCAAGGCCGAAGACAGTGCCGTGCATTTTTCCGGTATCAGCTTTTACGAGACAAGTGATTGTGAAGTGCAGGCCTGGATCGTAATGCGAAGTGGAGACTCTGTGCGAGAGGAGAAACTTGTCTACAGGCGAATCTCGCCCGGTCTTTAATCATTATGTAAATGTCGCACTTTAGAGACAGTTGCGCACCTTTCCTGGAGTGCTAAATTGAACTGACAATACTAGAAACACTCGTCGTTCAGTGGGAAACATCATGAAGAAGATCAAATCACTCGCGACTGTTCGCGCCGTTTTCGCGTCGCTCGCGGTTGCACTTATTGTGTCGGCTTGCGGATCCTCCGGCAGTTCGCCCGAACCTGATACTTCGGTGGTACCGGTGTCTGACATAGGCACGGTTGGCGTGTTGTTTACCGATGCACCGACGGATGAATACAGCGCAATCAAGCTGAATGTCATTGAGGCAATTCTAATCGGCGGCGATGATTCTCAGCAGGTCCTGTTTCAGGGGTCGGAGCCGATCGATCTTCTCGATCTCACAAACTTCAGCGAGCCTGTTGTTTTCGGTGAAGTGCAAGCAGGTACCTACACGAAACTTCGTCTCATTATCGACAGCCTGGAACTGGTGCCGATTGGCGGCGGCGATTCGATTTTCCCGGCGTTGCCGGCAAACGGCAAGATTGATCTGCTGCAGTCCGATGGTTTCAACGTCCTTCCTGGTCGCACGCTAATGATCGAAATCGACATGGATGCGAACAAGTCGATCAAGATCACCGGCGCGGGCAACAGCGGCAAGGTCAATTTCCGCCCGGTTGTTAAAGTCAAAATTGTTGACAGTGGTTCGCCGCACAAGCTTGCGCGTGTTGAAGGCGCTGTCAGCGGAGACCCGGACGCTACTGCTGGCGCCTTCGTGCTTTGTGACATCGATTCGCCCGATCACTGCGTCGATGTTGCTACCGACTCAATGACCGGCATTTTTGATGATGCAGGTCTGGATACCGGTTTCGGTACGTTGGCAGATGGCAACATGGTCGTTGTCATCGGTCGCTACGAAACAGACCCGTCGATCGCTCTCAATGCGATCGTTGTGGAGATCGGCGGTAATTCCGAACTCGTCAAAGGCGATGTCGTAAGCGATCTGGTGGATGGCCAGTTCCTGTTGCTCGCGGATGACGGCAATGATCTTGTTATCGAACTTCAGGCGGGTACGAAGTACTTCGACGAAAGTGGCGAAATTGGGGCCGATGTGGTCACGCTCGGTGCCGATATCGAAGTCGAGGGCGTTAAGCCGCCCAAAGCCGACCCGGAAGATCCTGACCTCATGCGCGCAGCGCTGATCTTCCTCGAGGCCGAGGACGACGACTTGATCAGTGGCACGATCATCGATCCGCTCGAAGAAGGCGAGGGAACGAACCCCGATACTTTCGGCCTGACAACTGGGAGTGGTGACACTTGTGTTGCAGTCGGTGAGGAAACGTACGTTCTCCTCGTTGAAACCGAGAACTCGGAAGTCACGATGGGCAGCTTCGCCGACCTCGCGGTCGACCAGATCGTCGACGTGTTCGGCACGGCGTCATCCGAGGCTGAAGGCTGCTTCGTTGCCAATGAAGTCATCGTTGACGTCGACGCTATGGCTGCGCCGTAGCAGCAGTTGATGAAACCCCGGAGCCGCCTCGGCCCCGGGGTTTCAACTAGCCTAAAGCACCGGATCCAGCGGCAGGAGGCGGTTAAACCACATCTTGAAACGTTTTCCCCGACTCACCTCGGAGTCCGGGTTGAAATCTTCTGTCGTTCGCCAGCTGTTGGCCGGGTCGATATCTCGCTCGATGCTCTCCGTTAGCTGCCGTGCGAGTTCCTTGCTGTCTACGAGCAAGCCGACTTCGGTATTGAGATTGGCGGAACGCGGGTCGAGATTGAACGTACCGATGAATACCGTCTTGTTGTCGATGACCATGCTCTTTGCATGTATCGCGAAGACCGGGTCGTTCTCGGCGATTCTCGGGTAGCGCTCGATGAGTTCGTCCTTGATCACCGGATGTGGTTTGAACTCGTAGAGTTCTACGCCCGCTTCGAGCAACTCTGTTCGTTGGCCGTGATAGCCACTGAACGCCTGGATGTTGTCAGTGGATGCGAGCGAGTTGGTCGATATGCGAATGTGAACCCCGCGCTTGACCAGTTCCTCAAACAACTCGATACCACCCTCCGGCATGACAAGGTACGGCGACTGGATGAGTATTGAAAATTTCGCATTGCGGACGGCATCGACAAGATACTGCGTAGATTCACCACCACCGCCAAGTCCGGACTCTTCTGTGTTCTTGCCGGGGATATCGCTGATGAAAGTCGCGTCTTCCCAGATCATCGCGCGAAGCAATTCCGGGAAGAACGCGGACACATTGGCAATGGTTTCGCGGATCTGAGGTTCGAAGTGTTTCGGATTCGCGGCGTATGCGTGTAATTCGCGCGAGTACTGCTTTACCTCGGCCGCGGTAATCGCCTGACGTTCGACTTCAAGAATGGCTTCGACCGGATGTGCAAACTCGCTGTTCCAGAACTCTTCAAAATTCTCGGTCATGTCCGAGACCGCTTTGCCAAGGAGCAACACGTCCCGATCGCGAAAGTTGTACTCGTGATCGAAATCGAAGTACTCGTCCGCCATGTTGCGGCCGCCGGTAATTCCAGCAACACCGTCGAAGATCGCAGTCTTATCATGCATGCGCTGGTTGACCGAGCGGAACCCAGTGAATGCGTTACCCATGCGCTCCCAGAAACTTACGCCAACAGTCAGGTTCGGGTTGTAGATACGGACATGGACGTTTGGGTGTGCCGACAGCGCGAGCAGTGTCTTGTCTTCCACGTCAATAAGCAGGTCATCAACCAATACACGAACTCTTACGCCGCGTTCCGCTGCACTCAGAAGATACTCGGCAGCAAGCTTGCCGATATTGTCGGTGCTCCAGATGAAGTACTGGATGTCGATTGTGCGGGCAGCATTCTCTGTGAGCCATGCTCGACCGATGAGTGACTCTTCTCCTTTTTCGAGAACGTAAATGCCGGTTTGTCGGGGCATTAAGCTTGCGCAGTCGACGCAGTTACGGCCGAGCCACTCATTGATCGACTGAGCAGAAGCGCTGGTGCAGGCACCAAAGACAAGCAAAAGAAACGTCGCCAGGGTGGTCCGGGATCTGCGCATAGCCCAATATTATAGTGTTATGGTGATTGCGTTCGAATTTTCGACAAAGGAATGCCAATGCGAATTTGGTCAGTAGCAAGTGACATGGCGGCGAAGACACCGCCCGAGAGAAATCGTTACGTCGATTTCTTGCGCGCCGTCTCCATCCTGGTCGTCGTGGTCGGACACTGGCTAATCGCAACAGCCTGGTACGTTGATGGAAACCTGACTCCCGGGCATCTTCTCAAATCGCACCCGCAGACCCAGTGGCTGACATGGTTGTTCCAGGTCATGCCGATTTTCTTCATTGTCGGCGGCTACTCGAATGCAGTCTCACTCGAAAGCGCCGAACGCAAAGGTGTTGGTTACGCAGGTTGGCTGGTTGCGCGTCTGCATCGCCTCATATCGCCGTTGCTCGTGCTGATGATCGCGTGGGGTGTGATCGCTCTCGTCATGACCCTGATGGATGTGCGTCCCACGGTCATCCAATTCACGTCGCAGGCGGCCCTCATCCCGACCTGGTTCCTGGCCATTTACACGATGCTCGTGATTTTGGCGCCGTCGGCCTATCGTCTCTGGCGACGATTCGGTTTTGCTTCAATCTTCTTCTTTGTCGCGATGGCCGTGGTGACGGACCTGGCGTTTTTCGTCGCCGATATGCGATGGCTGGGATGGACCAACTACTTCTGGGTCTGGCTTGCGGTACATCAGCTCGGCTTTGCCTGGCGCGACGGCCGCATTGGCGGCGCGGCGACAGGTCTTGCCATTGGGTTCGCCGGGTTCGCCGTATTGTATTCAATGATTCACTGGGGGCAGTACCCCCTGGCCATGGTCGGGTCTCCGGATGAAGGGCTGAGCAACACTTTGCCGCCGAAGGCAACGTTACTGGCACTCGGCCTGTTCCAGTTCGGCTTGCTGATCTCGCTCGAATCTCCGATGCGTCGAGCGTTGAACGGCTTGCGCCTGTGGACGGCAACGGTGCTGATCAACAGCATGATCATGACTGTTTACCTCTGGCATATCACGGTCATGGTTCTGATCGGCTCCGTCATGTACCTCTTTGGAGGTTTCGGGTTCAGTCTTGAGCCGGGGACTCCCGATTGGTGGCTGACGCGCCCCGTCTGGGTTGGTGTGCTCATCGTCTTCCTCGTTCCGGTCGCGTTGGCGTTGTCGCCACTCGAAAGGAGAAGCCGGCCGGCCGACGCGAAGACGCCAGCGGCTGGCATCCAGATTGTTGGTGCCGTCATGATGTGCCTGGGTATCGCGTTGCTTGCGATGTGGGGCTTTGGCGGGGGGCCGAAACCCGGGCTCGATGTTGCTGCCTTTATCCTGGTTATCGTCGGCGCCGTCACCAGCGGATTGCTGTCGTTTCGAAAATCCCGATAAACGGTAGATAAAATCCGACAAGCGGCGGAACCCTGACGAACGGTCATTCTCATCCGACGGGTACCATTCACTCTCATTCGTTTGCGCCCTAGCATGAAGGCATGGGGAAGTATTGAACGGATGTGATTATGTCTTATGAAAAAACAACAGTGGATTCAGTTCCCGTAACCCCCGTGGTTCGCGGTCATGCGTCGGTTGCCGAGTCGGCGAAGCCGGCGAAAGACGTGAAAGTCGTTGCCCTCTCGATCGACGAGAACGATGACTTCGGTAGCGACCCCTACAACTGTACGGGTTCGCATTGCGTCCTGAAGATCGACGAGGCCAGCTAGTTGTAGTTTGTGTGAGCGTTATTCACACCGAATTTCTCGCCGATGACGACAGACAGCCCAGGTGAAGAGACGGGGACTGTCAGGTAGCCGAACACGCCTCGCGTGTTCATTCCTCGCCACGTATTTTCATCAGACTGCCAGCTCGGCTATGGATTCGGCTACCTGACAGTCCCCGTCTTTGACCACAGCATGAAGGCGGCCCAAGAACTCGTAATGTGCTCGAATGGGCGTGGCGGATAACACTCCCGAATCCATAGCCGCAGGCGTGTGAGGGAGTGTTATCCGCTGCGCCCGCCATGCGATTGTCAGGTGCTTCACACCCGGTGTGAATAACGCTCATGGATTTGATAGCCAGGCGCTCAGTCGAACCACCGGCTCCAGAAATGTAGCCGGCTATGACTGACCCGCAGGGCGTCGCGAACGATGCCCGGGTCCAGAAACTCTGGATGGGGTGGACGGAATTCGACGTTCAGGTCACCCAGATGCCGGGCGTGCCGTCGGACTGCGAGGTCCGCCATGAAATAGCCGTGGTTTTCAAGGATCTTCGTCTCCGCTCGAGTGAACGCATCGAGGTCAGTGCGAATCTCGCCGATATGTGAGAGCTGCAGTTCCTCAGGATAGCCATACCAGTCGTTCTCGAGGTCGCTTAGCTCGCGTGCGAACTCGTCGCTGCAGTTTTCGCAGAAATTACTCTTCCTGCTTGCGAGGCGCCAGAACGCGCCGGTCGGTTTGTCTGTGACGCGGCGATTGCGCATGTAGCAATCGTCATCACTTGAAAGTGAACACGGTGACGGCCCTTCATCTTCACGAACGGTCTGGTAGTGGCGATGCAGGCGGCGAATGATTGCACGTCGACGCAACGCGCCTACCTGGTTTCGTCCTATGTCGACGTAACGCATGATGCGTGAGCCGAACCAACTGGGCACCTTGAAATCGAACGGCGTGCCGGCGTCGGAAATCAGAACCACTTTGTTGCTGTTCCATATCGGCTCCATCCCTGTGTTGTCGTAGACGCCGCCGTCGGTCAGGTGGCCAATAGTCCGACCATCCTTCTTGACCTTGATAGGACCGAAGACCGGTGGGAAACAGGCTGACGCGGCTACTGCCTCGGCGATCGTCATCGAAGGCGGAGTCACATACGTGCCGATCTTTTCTGAGGTGAATCGCCACGGCGTGCCTTTCTCGATATTCGTGGCAAGGAATATGAATTCGACGGAGTCGTCCGATCTCTTTGGCAATTCGACGAGTCGCCTCGCTCCAAGTCGCTTACGGAATGCCTTTTCCAGACCACGGGCACGCGGTGCCGGCCAGATCCAGTTCCAGGCGAGATGGCGGATCAATAAGCCTGTTCGAATGTCCTTGCGCATGAGCTCACGAAAAGGCGCGGATACTTCTGCATCCCAATCGTCGAATTCGAGGCGCGTGGCGTCGCGCTCGAGCATGCGGTGAGCCAGGAAGCCGGCAAGGATGCTCCCGCCGGATACACTCGAAAGCCGCGTGATTCCTTGCAGGGCACCGAGCTCGTGCAGTCGACGGGTAACACCGAGGTGAAACAGGCTGGCGCGATAACCGCCCCCTGATAATGCCAGTCCCTGCCCACGCAGCTCTTTTGCCATCGCCTTACCGGCCTGAGTGGTCTTCGATCGTCGCGAGGATCTTCTCGATAACGGCCTCGTTCTCGAGAATGCTCACATGCCCTTCGTCAAAGCCCAACACCGTCTCGGCGTGAACCTGGGCATCGTACCGCAACTGGCTGGTCAGCCTGATGACACCGTCGCTGCTTTCACCGCCCGTCTTTCCGTCAGTACGGTAGCCAAATAGCAGGTGATAGGGCAGTCCGCGGGGAAGTTCGGTATCGAACAACGTCGTAACGTACTCGCTGTCCGGATCGAGGTCATGCCAGACAGGGACGACCGTCGGCGCCCATTTCACACCATTCTTCGCCGACGCAACGCCGTCCCACGGCGTGGATATGGTCGTATACGATGCCAGGTACTCGCAGTTCCGGTTCCGTGCACAAAGATTCAGTCCGCCGCGCGAGACCAGTCCGCCCATGCTGTGCGCAACGACATGCAGTTGCTCGAATTCGTACTGCCGATTCAGGTAATCGACGAACTGGTACATGCCGCGCGCAACCCATGACAGTCGCAGCCCGGATGGGTAGCTCATGACCCAGACCTGGTACTGCTTGTCATCCAGCGCATCAATCATGGTCGAGAAATCACGTGGCGTTCCGTTGATACCGTGCACAAACAGTACGGGGACTCGATCAGGGTCGAATTCTTCCAGGAAGTGGATACCTGCGCCGCCATCTTCCACAAACGCGAATGGAGTCCAGAGTCCCTTCTCTGACTGCTCGCGCGAGAACAACGGGCTGTTAAGACTCGTAACCGTGCCGATGCTCACGGTTGCATAGTTGTTCAGGTGGTTTTCCAGGGGTTCATTTGCGAGGAGCCGCGGCCAGGTCGGCTGCGTCTCGTCCGAATGGCCGATGACGATCCTGATCTGGTCAGTCTGTTCGCGACCCGGATCCAGCGCACGTCCACTCTCCGCCCAGCCGTAGGGTTCATCAGCCTGGAACATCAGGTCCCGGTTCACGTCGGTGAATGCGAAAAAGTGCGTCGGCACGGCATTCGCCCTGATCTCGAAGATCCCCGGATCGCCGAGCATCCTGAAACTCACAATTTCCTCGGCATCAGTGTCACGCATCGCGACGACGACAATCGCATGAGAATCGGGATTAACGGTCGACACCTCGCCCGAAAACAGGTGAAATGCGTCGTCCAGTTGCTCGAGATCGCCTTCGAGCAATGAGAACACGCAGCCAGTGGTCATTGCCCCCAGGGAGCAGATTGCGAGCAGATTGCGAATCGAGAGCTTCATGAGCTGTAAATATCTCACATTTTTAGGGGTTTGCCGCTATGGTGCTGGATTGAGTCTTAACGGACGATGCGACACAAATATTTATTAACTACCGGGTTGTATAGAAAAAATGAGCAAGCACGTCTACTCATTCGCCGACGGCGATGGACAAAACAAGAAGCTGCTGGGCGGCAAGGGCGCGAATCTCTGTGAGATGACGCAGATCGGCATCAATGTGCCGCCAGGCTTTGTCATTACGACCGAGGCCTGCCTCGACTACCTCGAAGGCGACGGGCTGCCAGATGGGCTCATGGCGGAGGTACAGGAGCAGATCACGCAGCTGGAAAAGGCGACCGGCAAGACGTTTGGCAAAGGTCCCGATCCATTGCTGGTCTCAGTACGTTCCGGCTCGGCAATGTCGATGCCCGGCATGATGGACACGGTCCTCAACCTGGGCCTGAACGAAGAAACGCTGAGCGGCCTGATCGAGCAAACCGGCGACGAGCGCTTCGCCTATGATGCGTATCGCCGGTTTATCCAGCTGTTCGGCAAAGTCGCGCTGGGAATCGAAGACGAGTTCTTCGACGAGCACTTCGACGCGGTTAAGAAACGCGTTGGTGTCAAGGCCGATGTCGGGCTCGAGGCGGCACACCTCAAAGAGATCAGCGAGAAGTTCCTCGAAGTCGTGCGCCGTAAGTCCGGCAACGATTTTCCGCACGACGTCATGCAGCAGTTGCAGGTCGCGCTTGAGGCTGTATTCCGTTCATGGATGGGCAAGCGTGCGGTCGACTATCGTCGCGAGTTTCACATCACACCGGATATGGCCAACGGCACGGCAGTGAATATTTGCACGATGGTGTTTGGCAACAAGGGTGATGATTGTGCGACCGGCGTGGGCTTCACGCGAAACCCCGGCACCGGTGAGAATGAGATGTTCGGTGAGTATCTGACGAATGCCCAGGGCGAAGATGTCGTCGCCGGTATTCGAACGCCGAAGCCCCTGCTGGAGATGGAAACGGAAATGCCCGAGCAGTATTCGCAGCTCGTCGCGTTACGTAACACGCTCGAATCGCACTACCAGGAAGTTCAGGATTACGAGTTCACGATCGAGAAGGGCACGTTGTATTGCCTGCAGACCCGCAACGGCAAGATGAATGCTGCGGCGACCGTCAAGACGTCAGTCGACATGTACCGGGAAGAACTGATCACTCGTGACCAGGCTCTGCTGCGTGTTGCACCAGAGTTGCTCGAACAGCTCTTGCACCCGCGTCTCGATCCTGAGAGCGTTGTCGAGCCGATCGCATTCGGATTGCCCGCATCACCAGGCGCCTCATCCGGCAAGTGTGTCTTCGATGCCGACCTGGCTGAGAAACTCGGCAATGAAGGTGAAGCCATTATTCTCGTCCGCGAAGAGACACGTCCCGAAGATATTCACGGGTTCTTCGCGGCGCAGGGGATCCTGACGAGCCGCGGAGGCAAGACATCACACGCGGCTGTCGTCGCGCGTGGCATGGGCAAGCCATGTGTCGCAGGAGCGGAAGGCATTGTGGTTGATGTAGCGCTTCGGCTCGCACACGTTGGCGATCATATCCTGCGTGAAGGTGACGTCATCACACTGGATGGCGCGACTGGCGAGGTATTCCTGGGCGCAATTCCGACGATCGAAGCAGACTTCTCGGACGATCTCTCGGAGCTGCTCAGCTGGGCGGACGAAACCGCGACGTTGAAGGTCATGGCAAACGCCGACACGCCTGACGCCGCCCGCACGGCGAGCGAGTACGGTGCGATGGGCATCGGCCTGTGTCGCACCGAACGCATGTTCAATGCGAGTGATCGCTTACCGATCGTTATCGACATGATCCTCGCGAACAACAAGACCGACAGGAAGGAAGCGCTCGGGCGCTTGATGCCAATTCAGCGCGATGACTTCATTCAGCTATTCACAGTTATGGCGCCGAACCCCGTGACCGTGCGCCTTCTGGACCCACCGATGCACGAGTTCCTCCCCACGGAACACGATCTCATGGAACAGATAGAGACCTTGCAGATTTATCGCAATGTTGTGCGCGGTCGTCAGGCGGCTCTCGCCACCCTGGATCATCGCGTCGAACTTCCGGAAGCCCTCGAGGAACTTAGCGAAGAGCATGTAAACGATGCGCTGACACACAAGAAACGTATGTTGCGGAAAGTTCGTGAGCTGCAGGAAGTAAACCCGATGCTGGGCCATCGCGGCGTGCGTCTCGGTATTACGTATCCCGAGATCTATGAAATGCAGATCCAGGCGATTCTTGAAGCAGCGATGCAATGTGCACAAGACGGTATCGATGCTCGACCAGAGATCATGGTTCCCCAGGTTATTACGTCGCAGGAAGTTGCACACGTCAAACGCACGGTCGAGCAGATCAAGGAGCGACTCCAGGATGAGCACGACAAGAAGCTCGTGTTCAAGTTTGGAACGATGATTGAAACCGTTCGCGCCTGCACACGTGCCTGGCACCTGGCGGAGATTGTTGAGTTCTTCTCATTCGGTACAAATGACCTGACTCAGGCAACGTTCTCGTTCTCACGCGAAGATGCAGAGAACAAGTTCCTGCCGATGTACAATGAATCGGGAATCCTGCAGGACAATCCGTTCGAAGTGCTCGACCTCAAGGGTGTTGGCAAGCTGATCAAGATGGCCGTGAAGGGTGGTCGCGAGCAACGTGAAGACCTTAAGATCGGAATCTGTGGCGAACAGGGCGGTCACCCGGAATCAATCCAGTTCTGTCACGACGTTGGCTTGAACTACGTTTCCTGTTCAGGTCCGCGTGTTCCGGTTGCGCGCCTCGCGGCAGCACAGGCGAAGTTACGCGCCTAGACGTCAGGACGATTTCCTGAATCGCAGGGTTTGCATGCCCCGCAGGATACTGTCGAGCGTGCGTATGGCGCCAAGGATGTGCGGGCCCTTGTTCAACATGACGCAGTCGGCCCGTTGCGACTGTGCCGCATCGGTGATTTCAGCGCGGGATGGCAGGCCCTTCTTTGTTTCCTGCTCGAGTACTTGCGTTGCCCACATGACGGGCATGCGTGCGGCTTCACAAATCCAAAGAATCTCTTCCTGCAATTCTGCGAGCCGGGCCCAGCCACATTCTACGGCGAGATCACCGCGTGCGATCATGACCGCGACCGGGTAACGACGCATCGCCTCGAGCATGACCTTGGGAAGATTCTTGAATCCCTTTTTTGTCTCGACTTTAATGACGAGCCCCAGGTCATCAGCCCCGGGCTCATCAGCAGACAATTTATCGAGCTCGGCAAGCAGCAACTCAACGTCCGTGGGTTTGCGAATAAACGACAGGCTGACGGCGTCGGCAAATTTCGCCACGAAAACCAGGTTGGTCTTATCTACGGACGTAAGGCCCGGCAGGTGAATATCACTCTGCGGGAAATTTATGCCACGCTGGCCGCGCAGTCGACTACCAGTCGGTTTGGCCTTGGTGATTTCAACATCGAGTCGCTCTTTGCTTACCTCGCGAATGACGCCAGAGATCTTGCCGTCATTCAGTGACACGGTCTCGCCGGGCGACAGGTATTCAAAAACCTCAGGTTGTTGGCATGAAATATGGGCGTGCTCGAGTATTACGCCATCCGAGTTTTCTTTCGCAGGTTCGCCCGGGGTGTTTGCGCTGTGGACGATTAACGTATCTCCAACATGCAGGAACAAGGGCTGCTCGACGACGGGGAGTTCACCCACGCGGTAAGCGAGTTTTTCTCCTGTCTCCGCGCGCACCAGGGTTAGCTTCGATCCCGTCGCGACATAAGCCCCCTTGTATGACTCGAGAACAATGCCCTTGTCGTCCTTGACGGCAACGCCCAGGCGCCGTTTCTTCCCGCGCGTATCTTTGAACCGCACCTCGTCACCTTCCTGCGCGTACTCGATGAGGTCGCGTGGCACCGGAATGACGGCTACCTTCGTACCGCGCTGCAGTACATCATCAGGAATCAGACGAATGCGGCGAGGGGCGACGACGCGACCCAAAGGATCGCGTTTGGGCCGAATGTGGATAACCCGCGGACCAGGTTTGAGCTCACCCGTCCGTAACTTCGGTCCGGCAAGGTCCATGATGATTCTGCACTCGGTGCCGGCATCGGCGGCCGCTTCGTGAACATTCGCGACCATTTTTTCCCAGATGGCAGCATTATCATGTGCGCAGTTGATGCGTGCGACGTTCATTCCGGCTGCGATCATCTCGGCTACGAGTATCGGGTTATCCGCGGCTTCGGAAGGCAGCGTCACCATGATGCTGACATCACGCCCTTCAGGACTGGGTCCGAGCATTGCCCGACGATGTTCGTCAGCGGTCGGATACCGGCTTTGCAGCGCTTTTACGAGCGCCTCGGGGTCAGCCTTGCCGGTGCCCGATAGTCGGGCCAGTGCCTGCTCGACCGCCTCGATGGAGCCAATTACGTTGCGCTCAGCGTACGCGAGTGACGACAGTCCCAGACGACGCAGATCCTCGCTCAATTCATGTGTATCGGACTTTCGGAGCGCGAGGTAGTGAACGAGATTACGGGCGCCTTCCCGGAAAGCGGGATGGACTTTGGCGAGCTCGGCCTCATATTTCGCCTCAAGCGCCTGGGCCCGGTCGTGAATGGCCCGAAGCCGCTCGCTGACCTGCTCGATTTCGGCGTAGCTGCCCATGAATCTTCTCCCACAGGATTGTTGTAAGGTATTTTCCCCGACGCTGCAGTTATGGTTTCCACCTATGCTCCAGCGCTTCACGCCTTGCTAGATTGTTCGCGGAGAATCCCTATGGCAAAAGTACTATTACTCTATTCGACGACCGATGGCCACACAGTGGAAATCTGCAAGCGCATTCGGTCTGTTATCGAGCAGGCGGGCGATGCGGTTGAATTGGTGAACCTGATTGAGCGGCCGACGCTCGAAGGCCGCGACTTCGACAAGATTGTCATCGGTGCGAGCATCCGTTACGGAAAACACCAGCCGGTCGTTTACGAGTTCATCAGAAACAACCGACGTGTACTCGAGGCACGCCCAAATGCGCTGTTCTCAGTCAATGTGGTAGCACGCAAGCCGGAGAAGAATACGCCGGAAACCAATCCCTACCTGCAGAAGTTTCTCAAGCAGATTGATTGGCGGCCACAAAACCTCGGTGTGTTTGCCGGGAAGATTAGCTATCCCGACTACGGTTTCGTCGACAAGCAGATGATCCGCCTCATCATGTGGATGACGAAAGGGCCTACGGACCCGACCACCATTGTCGAATTCACAGACTGGGACAAGGTGGACGAGTTCGGCCGGATGGTTGTCGCCTTATAGATACTCCGCGTAGGCAGAAACGTACCTGGCCGCGTTGTCGGCCGAAATAACAACAGCCGTGCCCGGATTCTTTGCGCCCCATTCGGATGCCACGTGCAGCAACGCGCCCGTCGTCGGACCTACCAGCACGCCATCGCTACGCGCGACCCGAATGCCGGCCGCAAACGCCTCGTCGTCCGTGACCGAGATCAGCTCATCCACGACATCGCGATCGAGAATCGCCGGGAAGTGTTCTTCGGGTAATCCCGTCACTCGTTTCAGGCCTGACAGTTTGTGGTGCCGACTCGCCGGCTCTACGCCAATGACCTTGATCTGGGGGTTACGCTCCTTGAGGTAGCGACCGACGCCGGTGATGGTGCCCCCGGTTCCAATACCAGCAAAAAAGTAGTCGATTCGGCCGCCAGTCTGGCGCCAGATTTCAGGCCCGGTTGTATGATAGTGAGCCGCGACGTTCAGATCGCTCTCGTACTGGTTCGGGCTGACGTACTTTCCGTTATACGCTTCGCTCTCGACCATACTCTTGATCACACCGCGAGCGCCTTCCGACGGATAGATCGGGCATAGATCGTCATCGACCTCAATCAGTTCGGCACCCAGAAACTTCAGCATGGCTTTCGTTTCTTCGGGCGCCCCGTCCGGAACCGCTATCCCGATGGGTGTGTTCTGCGCATTGGCTATTGCGGCAAGCGCGATGCCTGTATTTCCTGCCGACGGCTCGGCCAGCGATTGGTCAGCGGCGAGTTGCAGTTCTTTTAACATGAAGTGCGCGGTGCGATCCTTGATCGACCCGAAGGGATTCATACCTTCGAGCTTTACGAGCAGCTCGAAGTCGATATGCGCATTGAAGCGCTTACCAAGTCGTACGATCGGCGTGGGGTTATCGGGGCCAGGAATCAGGTCGACTATGCTGTCATAGATCCGCTCCTGGCTCGGAAACAGGGTTTCAACGTTTGCATTCATATGACTGCCGAGTCTATATAGACGAGTCAGGAGGACAAGACGATCGCCAGACGCTTTTGTTATACCGGTATTCGATTGACACATATCGGCTGCGTAGCCATTTATCTCGCGACGGTTGTCGGGCTGTCAGGCTGCGCAACAAATTCAGTCAATAAAGACGAGCCGGAGCCTGGCAAACCAGCGCCATACGCCCAGGCCACGGGGCATTTCGCGAAAAGCCACACAACGGGCATCATCATGCGGCCGTTCTCGTCACTGTTTCGACTCATCTACGTGACGGCGAACACGATCACCACGTCGCTCAAGCCGGCGTTCCAAAGAGATCTTGGCGACTCACCAATTCCCGAACTTAACGATGGCCCCGGCATGGACCTCGTCGCGTGGGAGGCGCATCTCGACAAGACGACACGAAAACCGACGAAAGGAACGATCGCCATACTCCTGGATGGCGACGAGTTTTTTACCCGTTTCACTGACGCTGTTGCGGCAGCTGAACAGTCAATTTCCCTGCGGACCTACATTTTCGACAATGATGACTTCGCTGTGTCGATCGGCGAGATGTTGAGAAAGCGAGCCGATGAAGGAATCGATACGAAGATACTGCTCGATGGCTTCGGAACCATAGTCTCGACGATCGAGGAGCAGGAGAGCCTTCCGGCGGATCACACCCCGCCGTTCAGCGTCCGGCAATTTCTCGAAGGCGACTCTGAGGTTGATGTGCGTCAGTCACACAATCCCTGGTTTACAGGGGATCATGTAAAGACAGTGATCATCGACGGGCAGCTTGCGTTCACAGGCGGTATGAACATAGCTCGTGAGTATCGATACGACTGGCACGACCTCATGGTCGAGTTGCGCGGGCCGGTTGTTGACGTCCTGCAACACGAATTCAATAAGGCATGGGCGTACGCCGGGTTCTTCGGTGATTTTGCGTACACGCGGCAAGCCATGGGTCGAAAACCCCGGTTGGCCGAGGACGTGGGCTACCCTCTCCGTACTCTGTTCACGCGAACAGAGAGTGCCGAGATTTACCGCGTGCAGCGCAGAGCGATCCAGCGCGCAAGAAAATATATTTATGTGGAGAATCCGTATTTCACGGATGACGTCATGCTCTATGAACTCGCCAATGCGAGAAAGCGCGGCGTCGATGTGCGTGTCATCGTTCCGCTGAAAACGGACCGTGGCCTGATTACGCGAAATAATATCCTGGCGGCGAACGCACTGCTGAAGAATGGTGTTCGCGTATTCATTTACCCGGGAATGTCACACGTCAAAGCCGCGGTATACGATGATTGGATCTGTTTCGGCTCCGCCAATTGGGACCGCTGGAGTTTCTACCTGAACAAGGAGCTGAACATCGCAACATCAGAGCCGAGCGCGGTTCAGGAGCTCAACAAACGATTGTTCGAAGTCGATTTCGCGGCTTCTGTCGAGTTGACTGAGCCAATTCCGGAGCATTGGACGGACTATCTGTATGAATTATTCGGCGACTACTTTTTCTGATCATCTCCTGCCTTCGGAACCGCATTGCCTGCCGCGTGGCCTGACGACCATGCCCACTGGAAGTTGAATCCACCCAGGTGACCGGTGACGTCAACGACCTCGCCGATGAAATACAGCCCCGGCTGCTTGTGGCTTTCCATCGTTTGCGACGAAAGCTCGTTGGTATCGACCCCGCCAAGCGTCACCTCCGCAGTGCGATAGCCCTCAGTGCCGGCGGGCCGGATTCTCCAGCTCGCCGAGTGAGACGGCGATACCGGCAAGAGCGTCGTTGCCGATCTCCGTCATCGGTATGTCGGCAAGATCGGGCCAGAGCAACTCCTGAAGCTCGGCAACCAGCGCGCGCGGCAAAGTCTTCGCGAGAATCGTTCGTAGCAGGGCCTGTGGCTGGTCGCCCCTGGCCCCGAGTAGCATCTCGCGTACATCGAGGCCCGGCAGAAAATCGATTTCTATATCGTCGCCAGGGGTCCAGAAACTCGACGCCTGCAGTACGGCAGGGCCACTAAGGCCGCGGTGCGTGAACAGCATGTCCTCGGTAAATGACGTGCCATTCGCGGTCACGGTTACACGCGTACTGACGCCGGATAGCCTGACCATGAGTTCGTGCAGTGCGCCGGTGAACGTAAATGGCACCAGGCCGGCGTGCGTTTCGAAAACACGGAGACCGAACTGTTTTGCGATGTTGTAACCGAAATCCGACGCGCCCATCTTCGGGATGGATAGTCCGCCGCTCGCAACAACGAGGGCGGCCGATGTATAGGTCGCCTTGTCGTCTGTCTCGATGACAAATCGATCGGCAAACGATACTTTGTCTATCGAACAATCCGTGACTATGCGCACGCCAGCGATATCGCATTCCTCCTGCAACATCGCAACGATGTCTTTCGATGAGTTGTCACAGAATAGCTGGCCGAGTGCTTTCTCGTGATAGGGAATGCCGTGTTTCTCAACGAGCGCGATGAAGTCGTGCTGCGTGTATCGCGACAATGCGGATTTACAGAAGTGCGGGTTGTGCGAGACGAAATTGGTCGGCTCGCACCAGAGGTTCGTAAAGTTGCAGCGACCACCGCCCGACATCAGGATTTTCTTACCAATCCTGTTCGACCTTTCGAGTACAACAACCTCGCGGCCGCGGTTCGCAGCTGTGATCGCGCACATGAGGCCGGCGGCGCCGCCGCCAATAATGAGAACATCGACATTCGTCATGCCCAGAGGATAGCAGGGGGCCTGGACGCGAACGAGACCGACGTGCGCGAGTCAATCGCGCAGAAGAAATTCGAGATGGCCCGCTCAGGGCTGGTATTGCAAGTCGATGCCATCGACGCAGAGCTGCAGGTGCTGGAACTCAGTCGCGGTACGCTGGCGGCTTATCCGATTGCAGGTAGCGGTCGCGCAGCAGCGTCTGACGACTGACCATTGGTACGGCTTCACCATTGATAAAGACGGCTTCAGGGTAGTTCGTCAATTCAAGCGGATCGCCTGGCCAGATCACAACATCGGCAGCCTTGCCGGTTTCGATGCTGCCCGTAGTCGCGGCCATACCGTAGATCTCGGCGGGAGTCAGTGTAATGGCGCGCAGCGCCGCATCCCAATCGAGACCGTTGGCGACTGCGATGCCGGCCGACTGTGTCATGTTGCGGGCATTGTGTGTCTGGCTGTCCGAGTCGGCGATGGCAACCTTGACGCCGGCAGCAACAAGAATCGACGCACTACCGAAGCGCGCGTTGATGTCATCGAAGCTGCCAGGCAGGTTTGCGCTCGGCCCCACGATTACGGCAATGCTCGCGGCGGCAAGCTCGTCCGCCAGCATCCATGCTTCGGAGCCGCCTATGATAATGGCGGTAACGCTGTACTCGTCGACAAAATCGATCAGCACTTCTATGTCGCTTGCACGGTCGACTGACACGATCATCGGCGTGTTGCCGTTAATCACGCCCTGCAGCGCTTCGAGATCATTCATGCTGTGCACATAGTCGCGACGCATGCCGCGCTCGAAGTCGTCCTTGTGTTCGCGATAGTCGATTGCTTCGTCAAGCGCATTACGCAACGTCAGCCAGGCCGCGGTGCGCGTACCTCCGGCGAAATAGCTTCCACCTTCGCCGAGTACAACAACCATTGCCGCGCCTCGTTGGTCGAGTACGTTGTGGTCTCCGAGATTTACGATTGCGGCGAGTCCGGCGAGAATGTGGCCGGAGCCATTTTCGTCCGGATAGCCGGGCGTCGGTGCCACTACGGCCCGCGTCACACCTTCGATTCGATTGACGGGGATCAGTGTTGAGCGCGGGTTGTAGGCATCAGCGACGTCAAAGCCGGCAGTGAACTGCGTGCCACGCTGTGAGTAGTCGAGTGGGCCGGCAGAAAAACCGACCTCGACGAGACCGAGTTGCCCGAATGGTGAGAACAGGCCCGGTGTGACGACCTTGCCCCTGGCATCGATTGTCTCCGCACCAGGGGGAACGCTTATGTCGGTTCCTACCGCGGCGATGCGGCCGTCGACGATGAGTACGGTCGCGTTTTCAATCGTGCCCTGCGGACCAACGGTATGTACTTTGCCGCCAACGATGGCGGTCATATCGGCAGCGGCGGGCAACGCAAGTGCGAGCAGCGCAAATGCTGTAATCAGGCGGCTCATTTTGCACCTCCAGCGGCAGCTGAAGTGCCAAGCGTGAAATCAGTAACCGGGTTGACGGCATCGTTGCCGTACTCGAACGCCAGGGCACCATCTATATAGACGCGCTCTGCTTTCGTGTAGACGCTAAACGGGCTGCCGTCCCAGATGACCACGTCGGCCATCTTTCCGGCTTCCAGTGTGCCGGTCTGGTCGAGGATGCCCAGCGACTTCGCAGCATTCTGCGTGTTCCACAGAATGGCTCGTTCGGGTGGTATGTCGATATCGACTCTCGCCGCAGCGCCCATGACCTTCGCCGTTTCCTGTGTCAGGCGTTGAATGCCAATCTGTGAATCTGAATGCATGACGACGCAGGCACCAGCCTGGTCAAGGATAGCCGCATTTTCGCGAATACCGTCGTAGGCCTCCATCTTGAAGCCCCACCAGTCCGCCCAGATGGCCGCACAGGTATCCGCTTCCACCAGCAAGATCCGCGATTTTGTAGGCCTCTACCGCGTGATGGAACGTGCCGACCTTGTAGCCGAACTCTTTTGCGATATCGAGCATGATCGACATTTCATCACCGCGATAGCAGTGGTTGTGCACGAGAATCTCGCCTTCGAGAACGCCCATGAGTGTTTCGAGTTTCAGGTCACGCTTGGGCATCTCGCCCATGCCTTTTCCGGCAGCCTTGATCTTGTCGCGGTACTCAGAGGCGTCAATCCAGGCGGCGCGGTAGCCCGCAACGTTGCCCATGCGCGTGCTCGGTGCCTGACTGCGGCCACCGTAAACGCGTTTCGGGTTCTCACCGCAGGCCATCTTGAGACCGTTCGGGGCGCCAGGGAATTTCATGTCCATGACGTTGCGGCCTGGAACATTCTTGAGAGTCACGCCACGGCCGCCGATCAGGTTCGCTGAACCCGGCAGGATCTGCATCGTGGTTACGCCACCGGCGAGCGCCGTGGTGAAGCCCGGGTCGTGCGGCCACACACCGTGTTCGGCCGATACCTCGGCGGTAACCGGAGCGGTCGCTTCGTTGCCGTCGGAATGAGACTGCGTACCCGGAGACGCGTATACGCCGAGGTGCGAGTGCACATCGATAATACCCGGCGTTACCCATTTGCCGGTCGCGTTGACGATGTCTGCACCATCCGCACTCAGTCCGGTGCCGATCTCGGCAACCTTGCCGTCGACAAGGAGAATATCGGCATTGTCCAGGCGTTCGCCTGTGCCGGTCAGTATCGTTGCGCCCGTGATCAGTGTGGTCTGGGCCGGTAGTGCTTCGTAGCGGCTCTCGAATGGTGCCGGGCCGTTGTCTTCTTCATCACTCTTGTCGCAGCCTGCAGTCAATAGTGCACAGGCCGCCAGGGCGGCAATAGGTTTTTTCACTGGATCCCCCGATCTCGATGTTCGGATTATTTTGTCTAACTCTTTCTAACAGGATACCAAGAACCGCTATGATGTGGCGCTATGATTAAACGAATCGTGATGCTCGTTTCCGTTCTGGCCGTATTGATAGCCGGAGGTTGCAGCCAGGATAGCGACCCGTGGGATCCCACGATGCAGCGCCACATCATGGAGCACGGCGGTCTCATCCGCGAGTACTTCGTGTTTCTGCCATCAAGCTACGACGGCGAGAAAAACCACCCAGTCGCTATCTTCATGCACGGCTACGGTGGCACCGCCACCGGGACGGAGGCCGAAGTCACGCAGGGCCTGAACCAGTATGCCGAGGAATACGGCTACGTCATGGTGTATCCACAGGGGACCTGGTTCATGGCGAGTGTCGACGGAGCTGAGCCCCGGGAAGTAACGTCCTGGAATCATATTTCCGATGGTTTTGACAAAGGGCCGGCCGGGCCAATTTGTACAGAAGATGTTGACAAGGTGCCGTGTCCGCCGGAGTGCGGTAACTGCGGACAATGTGGCTGGACGTCCTGTAACGACGACATTGGATTTCTCAAGACTCTGGTTGGTGTGGTCACGGCTACTTTCTCGGTTGATGCAGATCGGTTCTTTGTATCCGGCTTCAGCAACGGGGCGATGATGGCGAACCGGGTTGCTTGTGAAGTGCCCGAGTTGTTCACGGCTGCCGCATTGATAGGAGGCCGTCTCGAGCGTGGATTCGAGTGCACGCCATCGCGGCGAATGCCGCTCCTGCAGATCAATGGCGGGTCCGATGAGACAGTGCCATCCGACGGACGCCTGAGCTCGGACGGGCACTTTTTCGCAGCGACGACGTCGGTTGAGCGTTACTGGAATGAGGGCGCGGCGTGTGCGAGTGAGCCGGCCCCCTGGTCGTCTCTGACGATCGAGGGCGAGAACGTGCAGTGCACGATTGCGTGCGGTGACACTGTCAGTCCTTCGATCAACTGCCTGTGGCCAGACGGCGACCATCGATGGCCGGGCACGGCTGGCTTTCGAGGTAGCAATGGTTATTGCGTCACCGAACTCCAGGCCGCGAGCATGCCAGATCAGACGATCTGCATAGCGCCGGAAGAAGAAACCAACTTTTGGGGATCTCGACTACTGTTCGAGTTCTTCGACGATGTCCAGGGAGAAGAATAGTGAGAAACACGATTCGGTTGACTGCCCCGCTGGTGGTATTGCTGTGGGGATGTAGTCCGGAGGCCGTCGACGCGCCGGTGGAAGTCGAGAATGCCGCAGGCATTACGACCAAGTTCGAATGGGTCTCGCAGGGAACCGAGGCGGGTAAGTCCACGGTCATGCGTACCGGCGACGGTAAGGTCGTGGTTGAGTCTTTCGTGCATTGGAATAACCGTGAATATTCGGTTAACTCACAATTGCAGTTGAACGCAGACGGCTTGCCGGTGGCGCAACAGATTACCGGCGTCTCGGCATTTGGCGCACCGATCAACGAGACCTTTGAGTACTCGAATGGCGTGGCGAGTTGGAGTACGGCTGGTGAAAGCGGCAGTGTAACGACCGACGACCCTGGCTTTTATGTTGCTACCGAGTTCGGAGCGCTGGGGTTGACCGCGCTCGTGCAGGCCGCGATGGAGAATATGGATGGTGAGATCGCTGTCCTCCCTTCGGGTACGGCCAGGGTTGAGAAACTCATATCGACTGACGTTGAAACGCCTCAGGGTACCGAGACTCTCTCGCTTATTGCCGTATCGGGTCTTGGGTTCACGCCATTTTACGGCTGGTTCAATGACGCCCTGGAGCTGAGAGTTTTGGACTTCTCAGGCTGGATGGGTATGTACCCGGAAGGTTGGAGCCCGGAGGTCCTGGCGACGCTCAGTACGATTCAGATTGAGCAGGACGCCGCGATGGTGGAGAGCATTGCCGGTGAACTGGCTCATGTACAAACCGGTGCGTTGATCTTCGACAACGTTGACATTGTTGATGTCGAGAACGGCGGCTTGCTGGAGGATCACCACGTGATGGTCGAGGCCGGCAAGATCACAGGGATCTCGGCCGCGTTGATTGATGAAGAGGGCGCGAAACATATCGATGCGACCGGCAAGAGCCTGATACCCGGCATGTGGGACATGCATGGTCATTTTGGCTTGTCGGATGGTGTGCTCAACATCGCCGGCGGCATTACGAGTGTGCGCGACGTCGGCAGCGTTCATGAGCAAATCATTGAGCTCACTGCAAAGCATGATTCGGGTAGGGTCATCGGACCGAACACTTACCGATCCGGGTTTATCGATCAGGCCAGCCCCTATGCGACAGGTGACACGGTCGCGTCACTGGAGGAAGCGCTGGAGCGCGTCGATTTTTACGGCGAGAACGGCTACATGCAGATCAAGCTGTACAGCTCGATTGATCCCGAGTGGGTAGACGACATCGCCGAGCGTACTCACAGTCACGGCATGCGCCTGTCCGGGCATATCCCTGCGTTCATGTCTGCCGAGCAGGCCGTACGAGCGGGCTATGACGAGATTCAACACATCAACATGGTGTTCCTGAACTTCCTGGCCGGCGATCGTGAGGACACGCGGAAGCAGTTGCGCTTTACCCTGTATGGCGATAAGGCGGGTGCGCTCGATCTGAACAGCCAGGAAGTCGAGGACTACATCGCGCTTTTCGTCGAAAAAGGTACCACCATCGACCCGACTGCCGCGATCTTTATGGAGCAATTGACGCACCACGTTGGTAACCCTAATCCGACGTTCGCACCTGTTCTCGATCACTTGCCGACCAATATCGCGCGTGGCTATTACAAGGTCGACATGGATATGGGAGACAAAGTTGAGGAATGGGCGGCCTCGGCGGTGGCCCAGGCAGCAATGATCAAGAAACTGCACGACAACGGTGTACAGATCGTTCCGGGCAGCGACAACGTCGCTGCATTCACGATTCATCGCGAGCTGGAGCTCTACGCAGAAGCCGGCATTTCGAATGCCGACGTCCTCAGGATTGCGTCGCTGGATTCCGCGCGCATCGTTGGCGTCGATGACCGGACCGGCTCAATTGCAGTTGGTAAGGATTCCGACCTCGTACTTGTTGAGGGCAATCCGCTCGAGGATATCTCGGCGATACGCCGTGCAACGCTTGTCATGAAGGGCAACACGGCATACAAGCCCGATGAGCTCTACAAAGCAGTCGGAGTCAAGCCGTTCGTGGTGTCGGAAACGCTCTAGTCGGCGCAATACCGACGGCCAAATGATATTGTTCGTGGATGGATATCGGGGCACTTGACAGTCTGCGCATCATTCTCGACCCGATCGGGCAGGCTGGCGTCGGGCTGGCCTTGATGCTGGTAATGTTCAGTGTCGCCCTGGGCCTGCGCGTTGAAGACTTCTCGTTTCTGCGTGACAAGCCGATTTTATTTGTTGGTGGTGTTGCCGCCCAGGTCATCATCCTGCCGATGGCGACGTTCCTGCTGGTCCTTGCGATTCGGCCTGCGGCATCAATCGCGCTCGGCATGATCGTAGTCGCCTGTTGCCCCGGAGGCGCTGTATCAAACCTCCTGACCTACCTTTCGCGCGGCAATGTCGCGGCCTCCGTTGCATTGACGGCAACGTCAAGTCTGCTGGCGGCGATACTCACACCAGCGTCGATCCTGTTTTGGTCGCAATTGTATGAGCCGACCGCAACTCTGTTACGCACATTGGACGTCAGTCCGGTCGTGTTCCTGGCACAAACGACATTCCTATTGGCGCTTCCGCTGGTCCTCGGCATGGTGGTCGCGGCGAAAGCGCCAGATGTCGCGGCGCGCATAAAACGGCGCACGACGATCCTCGGTGTCTCGGTGCTTATCGGTGTCATTATCTACGGGATCGCATATTTCTTCCCTGTACTGTTTCCGGCGTTGCCGCTCCTCGGCGGCGTTGTAGTGCTCCACAATGCCGTCGCCTTTGCGACGGGTGCACTAGCCGGTCGGGTCCTGTCCGGTGTGGCCGCCACGCGACGCGCGCTGACGTTCGAGATCGGAATTCAGAATTCGGGATTGGCGCTCGTGATAATGCTAAGTCAGTTGAGGGGCGTCGGTGGTGCGGCGGCAATCGCGGCAGTGTGGGGGGTCTGGCACCTGGTGGCAGGCGGCCTTCTCGCACTGTTCTTCAGGCGGTTCGACTTCCATTTCGACAACAAAGAGGCTTTAGAGGTCTCCGAGTAATCCCGTGCTGCACGAATTCTATGTCTAATGAAGACCCACAAATCGACCTCGGCGAATTTCGTCGTGCCCTGAGTTGCTTTGCTACGGGCGTTGCCGTGGTAACGACGCTCGACGGCAACGGCGATCGCGTCGGTATGACGATCAGCAGTTTTAACTCGGTGTCGCTGGACCCACCGCTCGTGCTTTGGAGCATAGCGAATGACTCATACAGCTACGATGCATTCATTGATGCCGAGTACTTTGCGGTCAATGTTTTGACGATGGGGCAGCAGGCCCTGTCTGACCGCTTCGCGACCAGGGATGTGGACAAGTTCGAGGGACTGGATTTTCGCGAGGGCCTGCACGGCATGCCGATCCTGCCCGAGTATGCTGCTTGCTTCGAATGCCGGAAGGAACATCGCTATTTTGGTGGTGATCACGAGATTATCGTTGGTCGCGTCCTTCGCCTGGACGACCGCGAAACTGACCCTCTGATTATCTACCGTGGTCGGTTCCTGAGAAAGGGCGGCCCGAACTCGGAATATCAATAGGACGTGCCGGCAGCCGCAAAATTCCTGCTGCCGTCGATCGTTGGCGTACTGCTGTTTCTCGTCCCGTTCGAGGTCGATGGCGCGAAAGAAGTCCTGCTTGGCATCATTGCAAAGTGGATCCAATCGACCGCTGGTGAACATATGCGCACATTCTGCGCATTCGTCTTTATTGTTTCGGGCATGGTGACGCCGTTGTTCACCTGGGGACCCGAAGCGCTCCGTCGCCGGTTCCCCACGCTCACAGATGTGTTCTCGACGGGGCCGATTTCCGCGTTGATGCGCATGGCAGGGGCCATATTCTGCGGCCTCACATTCTGGGCGATCGGGCCCGAGTGGGTTGTCGGCGAAGATACCGGGGGAATGGCGTTCTTCACGATCGCCGGCATCATTTTCTGCATTATCGGCGTCGGCGCTTTATTGATGCCACTGCTGACTGACTATGGTTTGCTGGAGATGATTGGCACGCTTCTGCGCAGGCCGTTCCGCCGAATTTTTAACCTGCCGGGTCGATCAACCATCGATGCGCTCGCTTCCTGGGTCGGCGCGTCGAGCATTGCCGTGCTCGTCACGGCGCGCCAGTACAGGGGCGGCTACTACACTGCGCGTGAGGCGTCGGTAATTGCCACGAATTTCTCTGTCGTGTCGGTGCCGTTCGTCTTTCTCACCGCACAGGTTGCCGGTATTGCCGAACTGAGCGGGACGCTCTATATCGCCATGGTTTTCATTGGCGTTGTTTGTGCATTGATCACGCCGCGCTTGCCGCCACTCAACCGCATGCCCGACGACTATTACGCGCCCGTGGGTCAGCAGGTCCACGAAGAAGTACGCAGCGGGATGAGTACCTGGCAGTGGGCGCGTCACGAAGCGCTCGAGCGGGCCGCGAAGGGGCCCGGTCTTGTCGAGATGCTGAGTTCGGGCGGAAAAATGGTACTCGATCTGTTCTTTGCCGTGATGCCGGTTGCAATGACAATCGAGTTTATTGCGCTGGCTGCATACCACCATACGGGCATCCTGCATTTCATTACGGCCCCGTTGGTCCCGATACTTCAGCTTCTCGCGATTCCTGACGCAGCGGCAGCGGCACCTGGTCTTATTGTCGGTTTTCTGGATCAGTTCGTGCCGGCGCTGATCGCAGCATCGATTTCGTCGCCCGTTACCAGTTTCGTGCTGGCCGGACTGTCGGTGACGCAGCTCATTTTCATGGCTGAGACGGGCATCCTGATCTACCGTTCGAAAATCCCGTTGCCAATAGGACACCTCGCAGCGGTGTTCGTTATCCGCACAGTGATTGCGCTGCCGATACTGGTTGCCATCGCGCACTGGCGCGCGGGCTAGTTCATTCCGGTATCGCGCGGCTTGCTGAGCAGATCGCGCAGTCCGACGATAACCATGTCGGCCAGCGAACCCGCGACGAAGACCTGGAACAGCGCGAGCATCTTGCTCTCGGCAAGCTCGACAACGGTTCCGCCGAAGTACACGGCGGTCGCGGTAGCGGCAATGATCAGTGCAAACGAAACAACCGCGGCCCTGGTTCCGATCGCTGGTCGAAACGTCCACCAGATTGCCATGCCCACCGGCAGGCGATGCAGGATTACGGCGATGGCCAGGCGATCACCGCTGCCAGGCAGCAGCGCGATTCCGTCGATAACTGCGTGCAGAACCAGCGCAAGCGCGGCAATGATGAGCAACGCAGTGTGCATAGCATTGGATGCCAGGTGAAAAATTCGGCGCAGCGCGTAGGGGAATGCCATGCCCAGCGCGAGGAAAGCCAACGAAGGCCAGCCGGCTGCCAGAAAGGCCTCGGGGAGAATATGAACCCCGATAATCCAGGCTATCGCGGCGATGATCAGGGCGTCGAGAGCACGCTCTGTCACTTTGTTGCGGCGACCCAGTGCGTAGACGAACGGGCCGGCAAGCAGGGCGATTGTGCTCAGCAGAAAATACATGGATAGAATACTCGCATGATCGGACGGGCCATGATGTTCTTATTCCTGTTGCTTGCACTGCAGTCGCCGGCAGCTGCGCATGGTGGCGTGGTCGAGGAAGATGACATCTGCGTCATTAAGGTCAACTATTTACGCGCCCACTTCAAGATCTACCAGCCGCGTGTCAGTGGGCATGAGCAATTCTGCGAAGATCTGCCAGTCGCCGCCGAAAGCGTGTTCGTCATGGAGTTCATGCACGACGCTTTGCAGACGATGCCGATCGATTTTCGCATTATCCGGGACGTAACGGGCAAGGGTCGCTTCGCACGCATGGAAGACGTCGAGGAAATTGACGACCTTGACGTAGCAACCGTGTTTTACCAGCCAGCCATGCTCGAGCCGGATGTGTACTCGATTGTTCACACATTCGAAAACGAAGGGGACTTCATTGGCATCGTATCCGCCAGGAACCTCGACACCGGGGAGGTTTACGCAGCGGTGTTTCCGTTTGAGGTTGGGTTCACGGGCTGGGGCTACTGGCCCTTCATTATAGGATTGCTTGTCTTGATTCAGATTCAATACCTTGTCATGAGTGGGCGGCTGAGACGATGGTTCACGAAAGCACCGCCTGCTGTCCTGGTACTGGGGGCGTTACTTCTGCAAATGTCACACCCCGTGAGCGCCGCGGAATTCATCGTCACGTATTCGACACCGGAGGGTCCGCCGGAGATCAATCGCATGCACAGCTGGATACTGCGTGTAGAAACCGAGTCGGGCGATGCGGTAGAGGGAGCGGAGATCGAGGTCGACGGTGGCATGCCAGCACACGATCACGGTTTGCCAACGCGACCCAGGGTAACGGAGGAACTGGGAGACGGATACTACCGCCTCGACGGCGTGCGCTTTCATATGAGTGGTTACTGGGAAATTGTCATTCAAATAAGGAGTGATGAAGCCGAGGAAACTGTGGTGGTGGCGTTGACGTTGTGAGGACAAGACTGGTCAGTCTGGTTGCGGTAGTTACGACGGTCATCGCGGCGGGCTGGTTGGTGTCCAGGTGGGATGTCGAATCCGGGATCTGGTCCGATGAGGGCGTTGAGATTCTCAGGTCGCTGTGGCTCGAGTCACTGCCGGACCTGCCGCCCGACCCGACGAATGCGGTTGCGGACAACCCAGTGGCAGCGGAGTTTGGGCGAGCGTTGTTTTTTGACACGCGCTTCAGTCGGAACGGGCAAATTTCCTGCGCTACGTGCCACCAACCCGAACGACGATTTACCGACGGCCTGCCGAAGGGCGTGGCTATCGGCTTGTCAAAGCGAAACACGCCGAGCATTGTTGGAACGGCGTACAGCCCCTGGCTCTACTGGGACGGGCGCCGCGATAGCCAATGGTCGCAGGCCTTGTCACCCATTGAGGACCCGAATGAACAGGCGAGCAATCGCTTGTCTGTCATCGCAATCGTCGTCGAAGACAAGAGTTACTGGCGCATGTACAAATCGCTGTTCGGCGAGGCGGCCAGTGTCGACACGATGTATTCCAATATCGGCAAGGCGATCGCCGCGTTCGAGCGCACGATCATGCCGACCACGTCGCGTTTCGATGACTATGTTGCTGCGGTCATCGACGGTGACGAGGAACAGAAGGCGATTCTGTTTACCGAAGACGAGGTTCGTGGCTTGCGGCTTTTCATTGGCGAGGCAAACTGCACGCAATGCCACAATGGCCCATTGCTGACAAATAACGAATTCCATAACACCGGGCTCATCAATTTTGAGGGCGAGGTGCCGGACAAGGGGCGTGTTGTGGGCGTTCGTGAGGTACTCCAGCACCCGTTTAACTGTCAGGGGCAACACAACGACGATGCACGCAAAGACTGCAGCGAACTTGTCTTCACCCGCACGGGCCCGGAGCTGATCGGTGCGTTCCGCACGCCATCGCTACGCAACCTCGAGAATACGGCGCCGTACGGCCACAAAGGGCAGCTCGCGACGCTGACTGACATGCTGGCGCACTACAATGCCGCACCTGACGCCATGATTGGACACAACGAGGCGAAGCCGCTCGGGCTCAGCGCCCGAGAATTGACGCAGCTGGAGGCCTTCCTGCTGACGTTGGCGGCACCGGCCGAGTTTCAGTTCGAGAGCATGTAGAACTGCCAGAGGTCCTTCTGGCTCATGCGCATGAACGGCCTGATCGCGAGTAGCCCGGTCGTCCCGATACTCGACTCGAGGAACTCGAGTTCCTCGAGCTTCGCTTTGGTTTCCTGGCCGGCTTTATCCATGAATCCCTGTTCGCGCATCATGAGCAGGCCCTTGGCGCGTATCGACAATTCTGTGTGCAGCCGCAAATAGCAGAGCAGGTCGACGACGATAGGCCCTTCAAACTTCTCTTTCAGGGAGTTCAGGTACAGACCCACTTTGGAGACTGAAAAGTCGCCAGAGTTAATTAGCTCAAGCAATTCCGTGTCGGCATCAAACCCCATGCCCAGCCAGTCGGTAACCGACTTCTCGCTTTGCTGAAAGACAACGCTAAACAGCATCGGTAAGGCCGCTAGTACAACCAGGGTGTTGATAATCGGTGCGACAAAGAAATGATTGAAGATGGAATGAACGGTGATGGCGACGACAAAGCCGGGTAATAGTGGCAGGTGGCCTTTCGTCGGATATTGTTCGAGCAAGGTGTGCGACACGATTGCAAAGATCGCGGTCGCGCCGCCGTGCATAATTGCTGTGCCGAATCCGCGCACGATCCAGGTGCCGAGCTGCATATCCGGCAACGCCTGGAGGTAAAAGAGGTTTTCCAGAATCGCGAAACCAGCACCCACCGCGAAACCGAATATCGCCGCATCGACTAGAAACCCGATGCGGTTGTTGCGGATCAGCATGATAACAATGAACGCTTTGAATGCTTCCTCGACGACCGGCGCCACGTAGCGCGTGTATATCGAGAAATCGATGTTTAGCAACTCGAGGCCGGTGACATTCACCGGGTAGCTGACTACCGCCGTGATGCA
Organism: uncultured Gammaproteobacteria bacterium; assembly: GCA_963752875.1. Taxonomy (GTDB): domain Bacteria; phylum Pseudomonadota; class Gammaproteobacteria; order Steroidobacterales; family Woeseiaceae; genus UBA1847. The sequence goes on from CAVWAH010000005.1 coordinate 31,019, forward strand.
GCCCAGCGTGATCGTCCCAAGTATCCATCGCATCGGGATCAGCTTGTAGCTGTCAAGATAGACGAGCGCACCCAGAAAACAGCACACAGGAAGCAGGCCCAGCAGACCATGTAGGGCGAAATCCGCAATCATAGCGGGACCTTACATGATCTTCAGCGAGATCATGAACTCATCGTCGGTGAAGTCACCTTCGCCGTAAGCCTTTGCGTAGCCCGTGGACAGGGTCATGTTGAATCGGGACATGACCGTGAAGTGGAAATCGATCTGGATGCCGAGACTTTCTGCATTGGTCTTGGCCAGGTCATCGTCGAGATTCGTGACCAGCGTGCTCGCAAACAATGCCGGGCGGGCCCATGCCAGGTATAACTTCGATGTCCCCGCCCGCTCGAACCGGATCGGCGGCAGATTTAGCTCGAGTACGCCACGATAGAAGTTGCGGCCCGGTATGGCATTCAGCTCGAATCCTGGCAACGCGTAGTATTCTCGATACCGTTTAACCTCGCCGCGATCGATGTAGTTGTTGCCGAAGCCACCGAAGTAGAAATTGGCGAACTCGTCATCAGGTTCCCCAAAGGCGCCGCCGGCGGAGCTGCGAAACCAGATCGAGGCATGTTTCCATGGCAATGCGAAGCCGAAATCGAAATCGCCAAGTAGCTTTGGAATCGTGTCGCCATCAACAAAATTCACGGTAGTACCGAAACTCCAGCGGAAACCTTTTTCGTCATCGACGGCGCCCAGTGAACGTCGTATATGTTCGTAGCTAAAGTGCGCGTCGAATGTGGTCATCTCGTCAAACGTGGTCGGTATGTTTTGATAACGCGGCAAGGCATCCAGGTCGCGGTAGTGATTCAGCTCGGTCGAGAACGTGAGGTTCCTCGGTTCGTCATACAACAGCGTCTTATCGTAGCCGGCAAAATACCGCTGTCCCTTGCGGCTCGATTTCGTCGGGCCGAACAGGTCATAGAAGTCGCCGTGGTTGAGGCGGGCACCCAGGTGCCAGGTGCCAGCCAAAGGCGAGGCACTGATGACCGTGTGCTTATAGTCAACGCTCAGGTTCAGTCGCTCGTCGCTGGGCAGATCACTGTCAATGCTGTAGGCAGCACCTAGTGACAGCACGTCGAAACGGATCGGATCCGAAAATACCGCTTTAAGACCGAGCGATTCTGAGTCCTTGTAGCCGAGCACGGTTGGATAAATCGATTCGAACTGCAGGTTCCTGATTGGCACGTAGTCGCCGCGGGACACGATTCTCGATTCGGCAGGGGGACTGTCCGGCGATCCGGCGCGCCATGTCTCGAGTTGTGGATGTTTCTTGATGACTTCGGTGCCAAAAAACGAGATCGCCGCAACATCTTCGAGCGGCTCGGCCTTTATGCGAGTGGGCATAAAGCCGTCGCCCGTGTACCGGAATACGATCAGGTTCTCGTTATCGACGGGTATCGGCCGGAAAAAACCAGTGTCGGTGTTGGACACCGCCTCGAGCTCCTCGGTCGCCAGTTCGTAGCGAAAAATATTAGAGACGCCGGTGAAATACGTACTGCCAAAGAGGTACTGGCCATCGGGCGAGAACACGAAGGCCTCAGGGACCGCCTGGCCGAATTCGACGGTCTTGACGGGCTCGAACTCGTCGGCGAGGACATCCTCGGTATGGAAGACCTTGAGATACTGCTGACCTTCTACATCGCCGAACGAGCCGGATAGCAGGCGGCCATCCGGCGAGAAGTCCAGATCGTAAGCGATTTCGCCGTACGGAAACGACCTAACCAGGTTCCACTCGTTGTACGGATACGGGATGCGTACCAGCGACGCATAACCATTCAGGTGACGGATGCCCCACAACGAACGGTCCGCCTTGTTGAATGCGAGTTCGCCGATACGCTGATCCTCGAGCAACATGCGCGTTTCGCCAGTCGCCAGGTCGATCGCCATCAGATCGCGATAGGCGTAGTTGTCTGCCGTGTAATAGATTGTCTCCGAGTCATCGTCATAAGCGAGTGACGTCACGCGGTACAACATCGGCACCTTAATATCTTCGAGCCGATCCATTTTGCGTTCTGTGAGCGAGTATTCACCGACATGGGCGACCACGCCAGGATACCGGACGGCCGTTATCAGGCTATCGCGCTCCGGGTCGTAGAATGTCCGCGAGACCGAGCCGAGCGCTCCCTCGGCAAGGTCATCGTAGTCTGTCGTCGGAAACTGCCGGATGACGGCCAGGTTTTTTTCCTGGAACTCATGTTCGTGATCAATCCAGTCCTGCCAGGCCTCGTCCAGCGGGAGGCCGTAGACCTCGGCAAAGGCATTTTCGTAATTGCGGTGATTGTCTTCCGTACGAACGACCCACTTCGTGAGCTTCTCGGGCGAATATACGTACGCGAGATAACTCATGAAACGCTCGCCGTACAGGTACGCGTTGGCACCGACCTGGAAATCAACCTTGACGCCCTCTGCGACCAGGCCCAGCGGATCATAGAAATGAGCGTCGTCCCGCACCATGGCGCGGAACACCATCTCGTCGTAGCCGCCCTGGGAGCGCCCGAATCCGCCAGCCATCCAGGTCTCCTGGAAAACCGCGATCCCTTCGTGGAACCAGCGTGGGGCGGAAAAGCGCGGCGAGGTCAGGTGTTGATACAGCATCGTCTCCGGGTGCTCTGCGGTCGCCATGACTTTGCCGCCAAAAATCTTGCGATAGCGATTGTCCGAAGGTCCCGCGTTGTCCAGCGCCGTTATGTGCACGAGTTCATGGTTCATGAGCTTGTACATTCGTTCGGCTGGCGCAGAGGTTTCAAACGTGAACGCAACGGGCGCAATGTCGATAATGACCGAGTTTGAGGGCACAGATATTGCGCCGCCGTTGCCGTAATCGGAGAAGTCGAGCAGCAGTACCGTGGTTTTTTCGGCGGGGTCGTAGCCGAGGATGCTCTTTTGACGATCGAGCGAATCGTGATACGTCTGTATGACGCGTGGGACGAGATAGGTTTCGGTCGGGTCGAAGTACAGGAGTCGCAGATTGTCGGTTTCGACTGACTGCAGCGTCTGTGACTGAGCGACGCCAGCAAACGTAAATACCAGCCCTAAGGCTGGCAACAACCGCAATGTTCTTCGCATCGCACCCCCGACTCTGGAACGCCAAAAGGACGCGGCTGAAAGCCGCGTCCCCTGGTTATTTCTTATTTATCGTACGTTGATTCGTAATGCTTCCGAAGCCATAGCACCACGAAACGCTTCCGAAGCCAGCGCATTACGCAATGCGTCATTGTTCAATGCGCTGCGGAATGTCTCGTTATTCAATGCGCTGCGGAACGTCTCGTTGTTCATCGCGCTACGGAATGCCACGCTGTTGAGTGCGGAGCGAAATGCTTCGTTGTTCAATGCGGAGCGGAATGTCTCGTTGTTCATCGCGACATTGAATGCCTCCGAATTGAGCGAGCTGCGCAGGGCGTCTGAATTCAATGCCATCCGGAAGGACTCGTTGTTCAACGCGATTCGGAAGGTCTCCGAGTTCAGCGCGTTGCGGAACGCTTCATTGTTCAGCGCATTGCGCATTGCGTCGGAATTGAGCGCGTTACGGAAGGTCTCGTTATTGAATGCAGCGCGGAACGTCTCGCTGTTGAGCATGGCATTAAACGCTTCGTTGTTCATCGCGCCGCCCTGGAATGCTTCGCCATTCAGTGCATTCTTGAAGGCCTCGCTATTGAGCGCGTTGCGGAAAGCCTGGTCATTGAGTGCACTGCGGAACGTCTCATTGTTCAGTGCACTGCGGAATGCTTCGCCGTTCAGAGCGCTACGAAACGTCTCGTTGTTCAAAGCACTGCGGAGCGCCTCGGAACTCATTGCAATTCGGAAGGCCTCATTGTTCATCGCCGACCGCATTGCTTTCGAGTTTAGCGCGTCGCGAAACGCCGCGTCGTTCAGGGCGTTGCGGAAGGCCTTGTTGTTCAAAGCCATGCGCAGAGCTTCCGAGTTCATCGCGTTACGAAATGCCTCGTTGTTCATGGCATCGCGAAAAGCCTCGTCTCCAACGAGCCTGGCAAACGCGTCAGATTGCATAACTCCCTGCAACGACTCATCGCCGAGCTGGATCGAATCGGCATCGGGCTGTGCAGCCCGATAGCGATCTGCTGATGCAATGGTACCGGATACGTTATCGCCTGTTGGGTAACTAAGCCCGACATAGGAAATCGCAGCCCCGAGTACCAATCCTATTACAAACGTGGGGATTGTCTTTGTCATTTTGCTTGCCTCCTGCGCCCTGTCAGGGCTTCTAATGCTTGTGCCATTTAACTAACTACCAAGCAGCTTCACAAAAGTTGGTGCCATACGCCGGATTTCCGGCAAATCGGCCCCTTTTTGCCTCAATGCAAAGGCGAGTAGTCCAGTGATGATTGGTGAACGACCTCACCAGCGGCCATGATTCGCAGGCTCACTGTGGTTTCGCGACCACCCGGGTTGTGCAAATACACGGCATAGCGCCGCTTGCCATCCATGCCCATTCGGACCAGGCCGGCTTCAGCCGACACGGTCGTACCTTCGCTTTCAAGCTGGGCAAAGCCATTGAACCAGATAGTTCGGTCCGTAAATTTGGTTTCGATCTCTATATGGTCTTTCGCGACCAGGTCGAAATCGAGAATGAGTAGAGAACCGGTGCTCCGTAACGAGACGGTGCCGGCAACCTGTGGCCCGGCAACGGCAACAGTGTCCTCCAGGTCCGCCAGAATTGGATCGGCGACCGTACCAACGAGGCCTGTCACGTCGTCGAATGCCCGGTTCGATATCTGGCTGGAATTGACGATGCTCAGCGTAAGAAATACGCCGGCGGCAAACGTCACCGAATACTTGAGCGCTGGCGTCGCCAGCAGCACCCGCATGAATCCCGGTGAACTGTCAGCAGGCCGGGTCGGTGGAACAGAGTTCATGATGACGTGCCTCATATAAGGAGGGGGCTCTTCCTGTTCGACGTGCTCAAGCGTCGTACACAGGGATGCAAGCTCGTCGTGCAGAGCGCGTCCCTCGGCGTTTTCGTCGAGGAATGCCTGCAGTTCGATCTTCTTTGCATCGCTGATCTCACCGTCAATATCGGCGTTGATCAGGTCCAAAATTTTCTGTTCTATAGCCATTAACTTGAGCCGGTCAGTGCGTCCTTAAGTTGTTGTCGCGCTGTGTAAAGTCTTGATTTAACTTTCTTTTCCGGAATTTCGAGTACTTCGCTAATCTCGACATAACTGCATCCCAGAAAGTGTTTCAAAATCACCACGGTCCGATAGTCGGCCTTGATTGTCATCAGTGCCGCCTGAACTCTCGCCGACACCCTGGCACTTTCAAGTTCCTCATCCGGTCCCTTCCCTTCGTCGGCCGCGTCAAACAACAGTGGCTCGAGCCTGTTCTCCTTGCCGAGCCAGTTGATCGATTCGTTCAACGTGATTCGGTAGATCCAACTGAAGAAACGGCGTGACGGGTCGAATTGGCCAAAGTTCTCAAAAACCTTCAGGAAAACTGTCTGGGTCACATCCCGTGCGTCATCACGGTTGTTGAGCATCCTGTAAGCCGCGTTAAATACCGGCTTCTCGTACTCCACCAGCAAGGCTTCGAGGGCCTCACGGTCACCATGCATGCACCGTTCAATCAATTTTGTATCGTCTGTCTTACTCATACGTACAATTGACCCGGCAAAAAGTTGGCGGAGATGTGCTTCGACTTATTCTTTTGCCTGTATGTCGAAGATGGCGTGAAACCCGGAATACCGGAACACGTCAAATATGTGATTGTTGACGTTAATTATTCTCAGCCCCGCACTGCTCCCTACGAGACGTTTTTGTGTCTTGAGCAGTATACCCAGACCGGCACTGGAGATGTATTCCAGGTCGGCGAAATCCAGCGTGCTGGCCCCTTCCAACTCATCCATGAATCCCTGGGCTTTCTCACACTGTGCGGCGTCCAGCCGGCCACGGCAAAGAACAGCGCCGTCATTTCCATATTCGATTTCAAACATTTTCTTTCCCTGACCCCTTGGTAAATATAACCTCGCCCCGGCCGTCTTGGTACTGATATTCCAGCGAATCCACAAGATTCTGGATCAGGTGAATGCCGAGCCCGCCGGGCGTGCGTTCTTCGAGTGGCGCATCAATGTCGACTTTTCGCTCAGCCGTTACGTCAAACTCGACACCGCCGTTATCGACCAGCGACACCGTCACCCGGTCCGCGACGTCGATTGCCACCGCGATGTCCGTAGTCACCGTGGGGTTGTAGTGGACCATGTTGACGAACAACTCTTCCATCGCGAGATGAACGGGAAACCGCACGCCGTCAGGCAGGTCATGCTCTTTCATAATTTCCTCGGTGAACTCGTACAGTCCAGCGAGAGAGTTCAGGTGCCTGGGGAATTCTCGTTGCATTGCATTACTCCGGCAGTCTTCGTGCAAGGACGATCGTAATATCGTCCGCCTGAGGTGCGGTGCCGCCGTGCTTCTTTGCGGCTTCCATTATTTTGTCGACGAGTTTCTGGGCGTTTGCGTTCGGATTGTCGTCAAGCACGCGCATCACCCCTTTGCGCCCAAACTGCTCTCCGGTCTCGTTTTCGTACTCGTAAATGCCGTCTGAGATCAGGCCAAGTACGTCGCCGGGGTCGAGTTCGGCGGATTGTGGTGCCTGCAAATCGGATTGCGGTATGTAGCCAAGAGGAAACGTCGTGGCCGGGTGCCAGTCGTACTCACCCATTTCGGCCTGGTAGTGCATGATCGGCCCCTGGCCGCCAGAGTGGAATAGAACCGTGTGCGTCTCGGCGTCGAGCAGCCCGAAGAATCCGGTAACGAATCGGTCATCGGGCAAGTCCTCACAAAGCTGGTCGTTGATATGTATGAACGCATCGTCGAGGCTCGACTCGAGCCGAATGGCGACGCGCAGCATCGCGCGCACCTGGGTGGCGCTTAGTGCAGGTCCGATACCGTGACCGGTTGCGTCCCCCATGAGCAGGAACAACCTCTTGTCGTCGAGCGGTACGAAATCGTACAGGTCCCCGCCAGTCTGGTCGGTGGGTTCGAACGCGCCGCCGAATTCGTAACCGGCTATTTCAGGCATGTCCGTCGGTAAGGTGCCCATCTGCACGTCACGCGCGACCGAGATTTCCCGATCCAGCCGTTCCGATGCAATTATCTGCTGCGTCAGTTTGACGCGGTGCAGAACGACCGCAGCTTGAGCTGCGAGAGCCTGTGCCACGAACTCGTCCTGTGCATCGAATACACCCTCGTTCTTGTTCAATATCTGCAGGACGCCAATCAGCGACTCTTCGTACCCAATAAGCGGAATCGTCAGCATGCAACGCGAGCGATAACCTGTCTGCTTGTCGATCGCCGGGTTGAACCGATCGTCGGCATAGCAGTCCGGAACGTTAATGAGCTTCCTTGTCTGGGCGGATTCCCCAACGATGCCCTTGTCGGCCGGAATGCGAATTTGATCGAGGTCAGTGCCAACGCGCACGACAAGCTCGTTGGCGTTCTCGTCGTAGAGGAAGACGGTGCCACGGTCCGCATTCAGAATCTCACGAGATGCGTCCACTACCTCGGCCAGCATCGTGTCCAGATCAAACGGCGCGGCGAGCTTTCGAGTGACCTCGAGAATCTGGCGCAGGGCCTGAGTGTCATTCGTGCTCTCAGACACGGCTTACTTATCCGCCGATATTTCAGTCATCGGGAGTCTGACATACTGAATCTCGATATCAGAGATGCGCGCTACCATGCGTTCCGCCAGCTCCGGAATTTTGAAATCCGAGTGTTCGATCGCACGCCTTGTAACCAGCACCTCATCGCGGACCGCAAGGTCCTCACCCAGCTTGGATGCCGTATTGACCGGATCGCCAAAGAACTCGACATCGCCGATCAGCAGGACGCGTCCATAGTCGATACCGATGGACACGTTGATCTCCTCACCCAACCCGAAGTCGTCGTTTGCCTCAAACAGAGCGGCGTTGACCTCAAAGCTCGCCTGGATCGCGTCATCTGGCCTGTCGAAATAGGCGTAACAATTATCGGCGTCGCACTTGAGCAGGATGCCGTTGTTGGCCTCAATCACCGGCGCAACGATCTGGCGCGTCCGATGGATCATCTTCAGGAAGTGACAAACACCGACTTTTCGCGACGTGCTTGAAAAGCCCGCCATGTCGGATATGAATACCGTCCCATCGGTGCCGAACTTGTCCCAGATGCCGGCCCGGATTTCGTCAGCCTTCGCGGCATCGGGCTCCTCGGCAAATCTTGCGATCAGGTCGTCAAACTCAGCGTGCCCGGTTAAGGGCTCGTGAAAAGCTACTTCTGCCATGCGTCTCCCCAAGTATTTTAATTATGTCGCGGCAGCTGAAAGTCCAGTATATCCCGCAATTCAGGAGGGTGGCACGCCGGATTCGGACTTGATGAGCACAACGTCATCGCTGTGGAAACCGTTGAAATCGGTGCGGCCACTGAGGCTGTACGCGCCCATGCTGCCGAATTCGATGTAATCGCCGACATCTATGTCTGCGGGCAACTCGACGCTCCCCGGCATTTCGTCGCTCGAATCACAGGTCGGACCGAACAGCCGGAACGAGTGCAGGCTGCCGTCGAGGGGCTCGTGGCCGCGATACGCACGGGCCGGATAACGGACGTGCCCTTTGAACCGCAGCTCCCAGAACGCGCCATACATACCATCGTTGAGATACAGGCGATTCTCCTTGCGCAGCAGCACTTTCGTCACAGTCGACATCCCGGGTGCGCTCAGGCCTCGTCCCGGCTCGGACATAATCTCGCCGTCTTCACCCAGCGGCAACTCATGCCGGATGCCCCTGATAGCAGCGAAGAACTCGTCGAGCGGTGGTACGACAAAGCCCGGATATGGGCAAGGGAATCCACCACCAATGTCGAGCAGGCGGATCGGGAACGGCGTTGCTTCCAGCGCTTCGCGGGCCAGCCCCATCGCGTAGGTATAGGCCTCGGGCTCAGTGACTCCCGTGCCGACGTTGAATGCCAGCGCTGGTTCCGCTCCGGTGGCTCGGATCGCCGTCAAGATTTCGGGCATATCCGTTGGCGGTGCGCCAAACTTGCGGGACAGATCTTCCATAGCGGAACGATGGCTGACAGCCATGCGAGCAAAAATGATCGATCGTGATGCATCGATCTCTTCGACCAGTGGTGCGATCCCGGACAGGTGATCGACCATGAAGTGGCGCGTTCCAAACGCTTCCTGTGCTCGCCGCGCGTCGCCCGGCAGCCGTACAGGGTTCATCAGGTAGCAGGTTGCGTCGGGGCACAGTGATCTTACGAGTTCGATTTCCTGCGCGGACGCGCAATCGAAATGGTGTACACCGGCGTCGTGCAATGCAGCAATGACAAGTGGGTGGTTGTTTGCCTTGACTGCGTACAAAACCCGACCGGGAAAGTTGGCGACGAAGTGCTCACCGGCATCGCGATACACGTTCGGGTAGACGCAGTAGACGGGTCGGTCCGGCTGCCTGGACTGCAACAGGGCCTCTGTGCTGTCGTAACGGTCGCTCACTCGGCTCGCCCGACGATCCTCCCGGCGAAAGAGCCAGTTGGTTCGCCAAGATCGAATGCGAGCGCGCCGTTCACCCAGACTTTCTTGATGCCCGTTGATACTGCGGTCGGGTCTTTCATCGTCGCGTGGTCGATAGCGGTGTCGGGATCGAAGAGTACGAGGTCCGCGTAGTGCCCGGCTTCGATACGACCACGCTTGGCGAATCCCATGCTGTCCGCGGCTCGACCCGTCATTTTGTAGATCGCCTCGGGCAATGTCAGCGCACCGAATTCGCGAGTGAACAGTCCCAGCACACGTGGGAAAGAACCGTACCCTCGGGGATGGCCGCCGTGCCAGCCGTCCGAGCAGATATTCATGTAAGGCCACTGCATGAATGCCGCAATATCGTCATTGTTCATGCTCTTCGCGATGATTCCGGTATCTTCGCCGGTCTCCCTGCGGTGATCATCCGCCGCCTGCGACAACTCGAGCAACGTCGTTATTTCGTCGCGCTCGGTGATCCCGGCTACTTCGGCAATCGTCATTCCTTCAAAAGCCGGGTTGGCCGGGTAGCTGATGAGCAGGATATCTTCGGCGGCCGCCGTACGCTCGAACGTATATTCTGCAGTTTCGCGACTTGAGTAGTCGCGCTCCGGGAATAGCACAGCGAGATTGCTGGCCCAGCGTTCGTAAGGATAGATGTCGGCCGTCACTTCAATGCCATTACTTCTTGCCGCATTGAGCGCTGTGATGACAATGTCGGTCGTGCCCCAAGAGAGACGATCGGCCAGTTTGATGTGCGAAATATGGACCGGAATGTCGGCCTCCAGCCCGATTGTAAGAAGCTCCTCGACGGCTTCGTGGAAGCGATCGTCCTCGTCTCGCAGGTGGCTTGAGTAACGTCCGCCGTGCGCGGCAGCAACACGAGCCAGGGCGATGATCTCTTCGGTTGCCGAGAAAATCCCTGGTTCGTATTCGAGGCCGGTCGATAGCCCGAGCGCGCCGGCCTGCATGTCGGCATCAACGAATGCCGACATCATTTCGATTTCTTCGTCCGTAGCGTGGCGCTGGTTGTCATCGCCCAGGATCGCCTGGCGAATCGAGTTGTGCGCGGCGAATGAGGCAATGTTGACCGCGGCTGGGGCCGCCGCAAACATCTCATTGAATTCGGTAACTGACCCCGAATTGCCGGAGGAGCCATCCATGCCGCGCACGATCGTCGTGATTCCCTGGCTCAGCACGCCCGGCATGTGTCGAAACTGGTCGAGTTCTTCGTCGTGGTGGCTATGCGTGTCGATGAATCCGGGCGCAAGGGCAAGGCCCTTTGCGTCGACGATCGTCTCTCCGGGCTGTGCTTCAAGATCGCCGACGTCGATGATGTGATCGCCATCAAATCGTACGGCTCCAGTGACGGCGTCGCCGCCGCTACCGTCGTAGATCCTGGCATTCACGATCAGCGTACCGGATACCTGAGGCGTGTCTGTTTCACATCCTGAAATGATTATTGATAGCAATGCTATTGCTGATGTTAATGCAGTTCTTCTTAGCACTGTCTCGCCTCTTACCGGTTTGGGACGCTGTGCTATCGTAACAACACCCATCCGGTTTTTGTTTCATAGTGTGGATTAATTTGTTGCCGAAACTAAATGCCAAAAGAACGGGCACCAGCCAATGAAAACCTACGACGCAATTGTCGTCGGCGCCGGACACAATGGCCTGACGAACGCGGCTTTCCTCGCGAAAGCCGGACTCGATGTCGTCTGCGTAGAGAAGAACGACTACATCGGTGGAGCCACCGTGAGCCGCAACCTCTACAAGGACTGGTGGTATTCGAACTGTTCCTACGTGTGCAGCTTGTTACGACCGGAAATCTTCCGTGACCTCGAGCTTCACAAGCACGGGCTGCAGGTCACGCCGTACGGCGGCTCTGTACAATTCATGGAGAATGGCGACTACTACGGTTCGTATCACGATCACGAAGTTGCATATCGTGAAATGGCGCGTTTCTCCCGGCACGATGCCGACGCCTATAAATCCTACTCAGCGGATACGATGCGCCAGTGTCGTTTTATTCGCGACTTCCTGCTGAGCACCGCGCCGGACCCGACATCCTTCAAGCCCAAAGACCTGATGGAACTGGCCCGCATTGGTGGCAAGTTCATGCAGATGGGCGAGGACCGGATGTACGAGACGATTCGTTTCTGGACAATGAGTGTTGCCGAGTACCTGGACGAGTATTTCGAGACGGACGTCATCAAGGCGGCGTTTTCCGGAAGTGGCATCATCGGTACGGCGCTCGGTATCCACTCGCCGGGAACAGCGTATGTTCTGCTGCACCACTACATGGGGGACGTTGACGGCAATGTCGGTTCCTGGGGTTTTGCGCGTGGCGGTACTGGCTCGGTTGCGAAGGCTATCGCCGGGGCATATCAAGCGGCTGGCGGCGAACTTCGCACCGAATCGGGCGTTGCCCAGATCATCGTCAAGAACGGCAAGGTCACGGGCGTTGCGTTAGAGAATGGCGACGAAATCAGCGGCAAAATCGTCGTCTCGGCAATGGACGTGAAGCGCACATTCCTGACCTGCATGGACAAGAGCGACCTGCCCGAAAAATTCCACCGCCGTGTTGAGAACTTCAAGATTCGCGGTTCCTCCGGCAAGGTCAATATCGCCCTCGACGGATTACCAACCTTCCCCGCGCTACCCGAAGGCAGCTCGCTGTATCACAGCGACATGCACTTCATCGACTCAATGGAGCGCATGGAGCGTGCCTACGACGATTGGAAAGCAGGCACCTGGTCGCAGGATCCGTATCTCGACATGGTGATTCCGACCCTGAGCGATCCGACGATGGCACCGCCAGGCAAACACTTCATGAGTTGTTTCGTGCAGTACTGCCCACACCAGATCGACGGTCGCCGCTGGACGCAGGAAGAAAAAGACGCATTCGGCCAGACGGTCATCAACCAGATCGCCAACTACAGCCCCGATTTCAAGGACCTGATCCTGCACATGGAGGTGCGTACTCCGCAGGATATTGAGGATGAGATCGGCATTACGGAGGGCAACATCTTCCACGGTGAGCTGACGATGGACCAGCTGATGTTTAACCGGCCGATTCCGGGCTATGCGCAGTATCGAGGCCCGGTCGATGGCTTGTATATGTGCGGATCAAGTAACCACCCGGGAGGCGGCATCATGGCCGCGCCAGGCGCCAATGCCGCGCGTGAAATTCTGTCCGACCTGAGCCGACCCAATACTGTTCCAGAGAACTGGGGCGATGACTAATGACTGATAAATATGACGCTATTGTTGTCGGCGCCGGCCACAACGGCCTGGTGTGTTCAGCATTGCTCGCCAGGGCCGGGAAGAATGTACTCGTACTTGAAGCGAACGAGCAAGTCGGCGGTGCCGCGGTAACGCGCGAATTTGCAGACGGTTACTCGGTCTCGGCCTGTGCGCACCTGCTGTACCAGTTGCAGCCGGAAGTGCGTAAGGAGCTGAAGCTTTCGCCGCAGCTGGCGAGCGCGGACATGACGACGATCGCGCTTGCAGAAGACGGCAATCACATACGCATTCGCGACAATGAAGTCGAGGGCGTTGCCGACGAAGATGCGGAGCAATTCAAACGCTTTCGCAAGCGTACAACCCGTTTCTCGGACCTGCTGCGTACGTATCTCAACAAACCGCCGCCGCGCCTGGGTACGAAGAGCTTCGGAGACCTCTTCGCGCTGGCACAAGTCGGCCTGGATATTCGTCGCCTCGGCAAGGAAGAGATGCGGGAGTTCCTCCGCCTGATCGGAATGAATATCCATGACGAGCTAACGGAGCGTTTCGACAACCCGCTGCTGAAGGGAGCAATCAGCCTGGATGCGGTGTTGGGTACACATCTTGGGCCACGATCGCCTAACACGATGATGACCTACCTCTACCGTCTCGCCGGTGATCACGGGCGTACAGCCTTGCCGAAAGGTGGCATGGGCAGCGTGAGCGAGGAGCTGGCGCATGTCGCCCGTAGTGCCGGCGTCACGATTCGCACAGACATGCCGGTGAAGCGCATCGTCATCGATAACGGCCGTGTAACGGGTGTCGAAACAGAAAGCGGCGAGACGTTCGAGAGCTTCAAAGTGATCTCCAACGCGGATCCGAAACGTACGGTCATGGACCTCGTCGGGGCAAAGCATGTCGAGACAGGATTCGGTCGTCGCATTCATCACCTGCGCGCTCGAGGCAACGCAGCGAAATTGCACCTCGCGCTGGACGGCTTGCCGACCTTCGAGGGACTGGAGAAGAAGGACTTCCAACAGCGAATCGTCATAGCAGGCGATGAGCACTACGTGGAACGTGCGTTCAATCCAGCCAAGTACGGGGAGTTTTCGCCGGAGCCAGTAGTCGAGATGACGTTCCCGAGCTTCCGCGACGAGTCGCTGGCACCAACAGGCAAGCACGTTATGTCGGCCGTCGTTCAATACGCACCGTATGCGTTGAAGGCCGGTTGGGACGATGCCGCCAAAGAGGCATTCAAACAGACGGTGATCAAGACGATTGCAAAGTATGCGCCCGACATAGAACAGAGGATTACCGCGAGTGAATTGCTGACTCCCGCGGATATCGAAAGCGAGTTTCACATTACGGGTGGGCACTGGCATCACGCAGAACTCACGCTGGACCAATTCCTGTTCGTCCGGCCCGTCAATGGCGCCGCGCAGTACGCGCTGCCGATTGACGGACTGTTCCTTTGCGGTGCAGGCACGCACCCGGGTGGGGGTGTCAGCGGTGCGGCGGGCAGAAATGCCGCGCGAACTATTCTCAAGCGGGAGAAAGCGTCATGAAGCACGAACCCGTTCACCAGGGGCGCCTCAAGACGCCGTTCTACTCGCGCCTGGAAAAACTCGATACCGTCAACGAGTGGCACGAATGGAAGGGCTATTCGAGCGCCGACTCGCTCTACTGCTCGGAGACGGAGTACTTCGCGATTCGCAACGCCACGGCCGTGTTCGACCTGACACCGATGACCAAGTACCGCATTACGGGACCGGATGCACTCGACTACCTGAATCGCCTGGTCACTCGTGACATGGCGAAGATCAAACCGGGCAGGGTGGCGTACGCAGTCTGGTGCGACGACAACGGGCAGGTAATCGACGACGGTACGATCTTCCATCTGCGCGAGGGTGAATATCGGCTGTGTTCGCAGGAGCGGCATTTCGCGTGGCTCAAGGCCGCGACGATCGGATTCGATGTCACGATAACGCACGAGACCGAGGACGTTGCGGCGCTCGCCGTTCAGGGCCCAACGTCGTTCAGCGTGATGAGCAATATGGGCCTGGAAGGGCTCGGCGAACTGAAGCCGTTTGGTCTCATGCACTTTGATTTCCAGGGTGCGGAACTCATGGTGTCACGTACAGGCTTCACCGGAGACCTCGGCTACGAACTCTGGATCGATCCCGCCAAGGCAGAAGCGCTATGGGATGCGTTGTTTGCAGCCGGCAAGCTGCACGGCATTCGCGCGATCGGCACGACGGCGCTCGATATGGCGCGCATCGAAGCCGGGTACCTGGCAGCCTTTGAAGAGTTCCTGCCGGCTGACGAAACGATTCGTACGGGCGTCTCGCGCTCGCCGCTCGAACTCGGGCTCGAATGGCTCGTCGATTTCAAGAAACCGAACTTCAACGGGCGCCGTGCGCTCGCCGACGAAAAACGCAACGGCTCTGCGTGGCGCCTGGTGAAACTCGACATCGAGGGCAACAAGACGGCACACAACTCGTACATTTTCTCGAACAAGAGCGCGAATGGTGGAAACATCGGTTTCATTACGTCGGCCGTGTGGTCGCCCGTGTGCAAACAGAACATCGCACTCGGTACGGTAAAGGCACCACACGGCAAACCGGGCGACACGGTGTGGGTCGAGATTTACTACCAGCGCGAGATGCACTGGAACCGCAAGATGGCGAAAGCGACAGTCGTCGACAAACCATTCTGGTTCCCACCGCGACGCGGGGCAACACCGCCCGGACCGTACTGAAACGACGGGAGGGCAAAAATGCAGAAACTTGAAGTTTATCAATCGCTTTGGGGTATGCAGTTGCGCAACCCCAACCTTCCTGAGCGCAGCGACGACGAGGCCTTCGCGATGGTGGCCGAGGCGGGTTTCGACGGCATATGTCTCGACCCGTCGGTCGACGAGATAGCTGACAATCTTGCCAGGCGCCCGCTATTCGAGAGGCACGGCCTCGGCTGCATGGTCAACGCGTTCCCATACGCACCTCAGGATATGGAGCCGTTGCTCGACTTCGCGAATGACATGAACGCGTGCATGGTGAACGTGATCAGCGGTGTTATGCCGATCAAACCTGAAGACGCCGTGCCGGTCGTGCGTGACTGGATCGGCACCGCCGATCGGAAGCGGATGCCGATATTGTTCGAAACGCACCGCGACGGACTGCTCAATGATCTCTACTTCACGTTGCAACTGATGGACCTCGTTCCCGACATGCGCCTGTGCGCCGACCTTTCGCATTTTGTCGTTGACCGTGAGCTCCGGGCGCCCGTGCCCGAGCGTGATGAGCGGTACATTCAGTCGGTACTTGACCGGTCCGACTGCTTCCAGGGCCGTATCGCGAATCGCGAGCAGGTTCAGATTCAAATCGACTTCCCGCAACACCAGGAGTGGGTTGAGATCTTCCGGGGCTGGTGGAAAGATGGCATGCGAATGTGGCGTGAGCGCAATGATGACGACGCGACTCTGGTCTTCCTTTGTGAGCTCGGTCCACCGCCGTACGCGATTACCGATGCGAACCAAAACGAATTATCGAACCGCTGGGACGAGTCGCTAAAGATCCGCGACTGGGTTCGGTCTATCTGGACCGAGCTCGACTGACGTACTAGAGCTCGTTCGGGTTTCCGTGAACCGGCAGCCCCCCAAACAATGTAAGCAACACTTTCGTATCGGAAATCTGTTTGGGATCGATCTCGAACAGGTTCTGATCCAGCACGATCAGGTCCGCCAGCTTTCCTGCCTCGATCGAACCGGTCTCCAGTTCCTGGTGGTTGACCCATGCGGATCCCAGCGTAAACGCTTCGATAGCCTCCTCCAGTGAAATGGCCTGCTCCGGGTTGAGTGGGTCGGTCGCGTGCGACTCGGCATCAACTCGTGTGACGGCAGTTTCAATCTGGTAGAACGGGTCGGCAGTCGAGACTGTCCAGTCGCTGCCAAAAGCGACTCTTCCGCCGGCGTCGAGTACCGAGCGAATCGGGTACATCCATTTCGCAACTTCCGGTTTGATAAACGGCAGCGTCAGGTCCACGACATATTCGTCAGCGTAGGCCCATGCCGGCTGGAAATTGGCGACAGCACCCAGTTCGGCAAAACGCGGGATGTCGTCCGGGTTAATCACCTGCAGGTGAGACAGGTGATGTCGGTGGTCGGAATTGCCGTTGCGCTCGCGGGCGACTTCGATGGCATCGAGAGCGTATCGCACAGCGCCATCGCCCAGGGCGTGAAAATGGACCTGGAAGCCTTCTGCATCCAGCAGGGCCACTGCGTCAGCCATGTAGTCCGGATCGATCATCGGGATGCCACGTGTCCCGCTCTCGACGAGGTAGGGCTCCAGCATGACGGCTGTGTAGTTTTCCATCACGCCGTCGACAAAAATCTTGACGCTCGTCGCCCGAATGTTCCCGCGCGAATAGTGTTCCCTGCGCTCAAGAAATGTCTGAATTTGTTCCTCGGTTTGCTCGCTGTCCCAGAGCAGGGCAGCGACGACGCGAAGTTTCAGTTTGCCCTGTTTATCAAGGGCTTCGTAGGTCTCGAGGTCTTCTGCGAATGCATAAGCCTCCTGCACGGAGGTAATGCCGTAGCCGTGTAGCATGTCGCGGGCGTACTCGAGGGCGGTAACCCGTTCTTCAAGGGTCGGGATTGGAATATGATTCTCGACGAGCCGCATCGCCCCTTCCTGCAGGCTGCCGACAGCTTCACCCGTATCCGGGTCGCGGTCGATCAGGCCGTCTACCGGATCGGGTGTGTTATTGGTAATGCCGGCTTTCTCCAATGCCTTGCTGTTAGCCCAGCCGGTATGCCCGTCCGCCGATCGCAGATAAACGGGGCGGTCCGGGAGCAGCTCATCGAGAATGTCCTTGCTGGCTCGCGCACCGGGGCCAAACGCCGCCATTGACCAGCCGCCACCTGTGATCCAGTCCTTATCCGCCTGGGCTTCGGCACAGGCGGGTATCGCTGCACGATAGCCTTCAATCGAGTCGAGCCCTGCGAGGTCGCAGGCCAGGACCTCAAGAGCTCCGTAAACCGGGTGAATGTGTGCGTCCTGGAAACCGGGCAACATCAAGCGGCTTTGCAGGTCGTGCACCTTCGTATTTGGGCCGATACGTGACCGGACAGCATCGTCGGAACCAACGAACACGATCTCGTCACTGCGGATCGCCACGGCCTGCGCCCAGGGCTGTTCCTCGTTGACGGTGTAGATCTTTCCCGTGTGATACACGACGTCGGCGAAAAGAAGCTCGCTGCCAGTCTGTTGTTTGGCGATCTCTCCGCCTTTGACCACAACGGCCACATCTTCAAGCAACGTAACGTCAGCGAGCGGGTCGCCTTTCACCGCGATGATGTCGCCGTAGCGCCCGACCTCGATGGCACCGACATCGCTGGACATATTCATATGCTCGGCGGCTACCGATGTCGCGCTGCGAATAGCGTCTATCGGCGACATGCCACGACGCACCATGATTCCGAATTGTTTGCCGTTCAGGCCGTGCTTAAGTACGCCGGCATCGGTGCCGTAGAGTATCGGGATACCTGCTGCATAGGCCTTCTCGAAAACGATGCGTTGTGCCTCGGTCGTCTCGTCGTTCTTGCGCATGAACTCTTCGGGATAGCCGAGCTCGTCGCCAACTTCGGCCGTAAACGTACCGTTGTATACATCCATGGAAAACGCGACGCCGTGTTCGACCGCAAGGGCAACGGCTTCGTCATCAGCGAGCGATGCGTGTTCTATCGAGTCGACGCCGGCCAGGATCGCGTCCTTGACAGACTGGGCACCGTGCGCGTGCGCGGTGACTTTGACGCCAGCCGCGTGGGCCACTTCGACTACAGCCGCGAGTTCCTCGGGCGTCATTTCCGGGGAGCCCGGAACGCCCCCGAAAGCGAAGACGGCACCTGATGCGATGACCTTGATCATGTCCGCGCCATTGTCGAGTACTCGTTGCGTCGCGGCCGCGAATTCCTCGGGTCCGCGGGCGACACCGATGCGGATATTCTCGGGGATCTCACTCTCATCGTGACCTGGAACGACAACGTCACCGCCACCGCCGGGGATGGTCAGGTAGGAGCCGGCGGTCTGGATGCGGGGTCCCTGGATGTCACCTGCCCGAATACTTTCCCGCGCGTCTACAATTGCTTCGGGAAAGTAATCGCCGACATTGCGAATGGTCGTGAATCCGGCGTGCAGTGTTGTCCTGGCATTTGCCACGGTTATCGCCATGGTCTCAGCCATCGGTCGCCGGTAGTAGATCGTCAGGTCGCTCGAGTCGTCATGGTTGAGAGCGATGTGCGTGTGCGTATCGATGAGGCCTGGCAGGCAGGTGTATTCCGACAGATCGAGCAGCGCCATGTTCTCCGGAATCTCGCCGATTGCCTCAACCGCGGTGATACGTTCGTCCTCAACGATGATCAGGCGGCCGCCGAGCGCCTCATCTGCGACACCATCGATCAATGAACCGCAGCGGATTGCAAGCCCAACCGGCGCTGGGTCCGGGGCCTTCTGGCACCCGAACAGGAACAAGACGACAAACGCAGCAACAAAAATCTTCGGCATGAACCGACTCCCAGACCCTGACCGTGTTGCCCACAGTAGCAAGCACGGCGTTAGTTTGTGAAGTAAGCCCGGCAAGAGCCGGTTGTATCCTCCCGACTCAGGCTCCGAATATTTTCCTCTTTAGTGCTCGACCCACGATGCGCAGCTTGTTCTTCGTGTCGAAGCGTTTGAGATTCGTCTTCACAGTGCCGACCGTAAAGCGCGTCTTCTTCGAGTAGTCGATGCGCACGTCGACAAGCACCGGTTTGTTGTCTGCCGAGGCGCTGAGCGCCTTGGCAATACCTTCCGCAAGGTCACCATCTGAATGGATGCCCACGTAAGTGGAACCCGTCGCCGCAGCGAAGGCCTCGTAGTTCAGCTTGCCCACATTCGTACAAGCGGTTCGCTGGTAAGGAATTTCCTGCGCCTGGGCAATCTGTGCCAGTTCACCGTCATTGAACACAAACCACATCGCGCCGATGTCATTCGACGCGGCCGTCACTGACTCGAGCCCCGTCATAAGAAACGCTCCATCACCGACGATGCCGACGACCTGTCGTTCCGGCAGAGCCATCTTGACGGCAATCGTTGCCGGCACGCAGTAGCCCATGCAGTTGAAGTCGGTCGGTGAGAGGAACGACCCTCCCTTGTGAACAGGCATCAGCTCCGCAGTAAGAAACGTGTGATTGCCATCATCCGAGACGATGATTGCGTCATCGTCGAGTTGCGAGCGCAGTTCTTCAAAGAAACGGCTCGGGTTTACGCGGTCGCCCGAATCATGTTTGTGCCACTCGTTGCGGTAGGCCGCTTTGTCCTTCGCGATCGCTGCGGCGACAGTGGATCCGTCGCGAGCCTCAGTTTCTGCGAGCAACGCATCCGCGAGCGCGGGGACCGCGTCCCGTGCGTCCGCAGCTATGCCAACCGGAGTCGTGTGGTTGGCGCCAATCGTATCGGGGTTTATGTCGATATGAATAAGTTTTTCGGGCGGAATGGCACCGTAGCTGCCCGTGCAGATCTCGGCGAAGCGAGTGCCAACAGCCAGCATCACGTCGCAGTCGGCGAATGCATTCTCCGCGGCCGGCACGGCTGAGCGACCGAAACCCATGCCGGTATGCAGCGGATGATCGCCCGGGAATACGCCAAGGCCCTGCAGCGTTGTGGAGACCGGGGCACCGAGGTGTTCGGCAATACGAATGAGATCGTCGGTAACGTCCTTCGCCCCCCAACCGACAAACAGTCCCGGCTTCTGAGCCGTCGACAACATGGCGACTGCATCCTTGATCTTCTGCGCGTCGAGCGCGGGGCGTTCCAGCTTGATGTCGGCAGCGGGCATCGAGTCGACTTCACCCGTCAGAAGTTGCAGGTTGGCGGGCAACTCGATGAACACGGGGCCTGGCTCACCGGAAACAGCCGTTTTGTAGGCCTCGTAAACCATCGGGATCGCGTCTTCGTAGCGTTCCAGCTTGTAGGTGGCCTTGGTGAGCGGCCTCATAAGGGCCTGCTGGTCGACATCGTGTAACTGGAATGCCTGCTCCATGTCGGTACGGATACCGCCGGAAATTACGAGCATTGGGATGCCGTCGAGAAATGCTTCGCCGATGCCACTCATTGCGTGGGTAATGCCAGCCGCCGGGACGATGGCCAGGACGCCTATCGTATCGGTCGCCCGGCTGATCGCATCGGCCATGAAAGCGCCTCCGCCCTCGTGCGTGACGAGCACGGGTAGAATTTTCTCCGAGCCCAGCAACTCGTCGTAGAGCTCGATGTTGTGGACGCCAGGTATACCAAAGGTATAGCGGACGCCGATTTCTTCCAGCGCGTGGCGGACCAGCGCAGCGGCAGTAGTCTTCATGATTCGTGGCCTTTTGAAACGGCTTGTTTGGGACATTTTCCGCCAAAAACGCTTCGTTTCCCATCATTTGTTTCGTACGACTTCGCTAGACTGGTCATCATGCGTTGCCGCCGTCCGATCCCTGTTGCGTTCGTCCTCATCCTGCTCGGGGTGCTTGGCGCCTGTGAGCCGGCTGCTCCGCCTGAGGTCTCGGGCAGTATTTATTTCGGGTCGGGTAACTATCTCGCACAGCTAAGTTTGCGAAATGGCAGCACCGACATCGTCGCGAATATCGGGGACCTGGAGATTCAGGAGATCAGTCCCAAGGATGATCGATACCTGCTACTGAACGTCTTCGGTCCGGTGAATCAGAAGGATTCCCACCGGCTCGTGCTTTTCGACCTCGAAACCCGGCAACAGATTACGTTCTTTGAGGGACAGTTCGGGCGCTACCTCTCCGACGGGCAAACGCTGGTTTACGACGACGGGGCGCGAATCCGGGCAACGTGGAAGAGAGTCAACTACTGGGAGAAAGTCGAAGTCGCACAACATCCATTCAATGCGAAGGTCTGGATTGTCCCGGTAACCGATACCGCCTTCTTGTACAGCATTGGTCCGGATGACAGCGCGTCCTTGCATGTATTCGACACGGTGGACAGGCGGTCTGCCGAGCTCGAGAAGCTGGCCGACATCTGCATTCTGGATGGCGCTATCTGGATCGAGGCCCGTGCGGAACTGTTGTGCCTGTCCGATTTAGCCGGAGCCGAGGATCCTGTTTACGTGTTCGTGGGCCTCGACGGCATAGTCAGCGGTGTATTGGACCTGCCGCCCGACAAGTCGTTTCGAGCGGTTGCCTACATGCCCGATCGAAACGCCGTGGTGCTGACCGAGTCCTGGCGCAGCTGGATGAGCGACCGGCAAAAGTGGGCGGTCTGGATTTACGACATAGACAGTGCAAAAGCATTTCGGTTGCTTGAGCACCAGTACATCGGGCGCTCGGTGATATACCGCCCGGACTAGGTCGATTTTTCAGCTTCCTACCTAGGAAACGCGTAGCAAAAAGGGGAGAATCCCGGTATGGGTTTCTTCGAACGGTATCTGACTGTCTGGGTGGTGCTGTGCATCTTCGCAGGTATTGCGCTAGGTAAGTTCGCTCCGGAAGTCGCGCAGTCACTCGATGCGATGGCAATCACGGTTGATGGCGCGCCCGTCGTTTCCATTCCGATCGCACTGTGCCTCTTCTTCATGATGTACCCCATCATGGTGAAGATCGACTTCGGCGAAGTCGTCAAGGCCGGCAGGGCGGTCAAGCCCGTAGGCCTGACGCTGTTCATCAACTGGGCGGTCAAACCGTTCACGATGTACGCGATCTCGAGCTTCTTTCTCGGCACACTTTTCCTCGGTTTCATCGGGCCCGATGCGGTTGACCTCGTCAAGATGCCACTCGGCAAGGAACTCATCGTTGGTGACACCTATGGCGCAGGCAAGGTGGTTCTGATCGATGGCATCAGGATGCTCGAGGTGCCGCTTTGGCGTAGCTACCTCGCGGGCTGCATCCTGCTAGGCATCGCACCGTGCACGGCAATGGTGCTCGTCTGGGGTTATCTGTCCAAGGGCAACGACAGCCACACGCTGGTCATGGTCGCAATCAACTCACTGACGATGCTGGTGCTGTTTGGTTTCCTCGGCGGATTCCTGCTCGGCGTCGGCAAGTTGCCGGTACCATGGCAGGCGCTGTTGTTGTCGATCAGTATTTACGTCGCGCTGCCGCTCGTTGCGGGCTACCTGTCCCGCCACTGGATCATCGCGACCAAAGGTGAGGAGTGGTTCCGAGAGAAGTTCCTGCATTTCCTGACACCTGTCACGATCCCGGCATTGCTGATTACACTCGTCCTGTTGTTCTCGTTCAAGGGCGACACGATCGTACAAAACCCACTGACAATTCTCTGGATCGCGATTCCGCTCTTCGTGCAGACGGTCGCCATATTCGCTGTTGGCTATGCGCTGGCAAAATTCCTCGGGCTTAGTTACGAGAATGCTGCACCGACTGCAATGATAGGTGCGTCAAATCATTTTGAGGTGGCAATCGCCACTTCCGCGATGCTCTACGGGCTCTCGTCCGGCGCGGCACTTGCGACCGTTGTCGGTGTGCTTATCGAGGTGCCCCTGATGCTGATGCTGGTTCGTTTCTGCCTGCGGACGCAGCATTGGTTTCAACATGAAGGATAGAGTCCTGCTTGCCCTGGGCTTCCGCCCGTTCTACCTGCTTGCCGCATTGCTGGCAGTCGTCGGCATGTCGCTGTGGCTATTGTCGTACACGGGGACAGCGCAGTTCGGCACCTATCTGCAGGGCGTGTTCTGGCACAGCCACGAGATGTTGTTCGGTTTTCTCGCGGCCGCCATGACAGGATTCCTGTTTACGGCGGTTCGTAACTGGACCGGAATGCCAACCCCGACAGGTGCGATGCTCGGGGTAGTAGTTTTGCTCTGGCTATTGGCACGCGTCTTTTTCCTGAGCGGACCGACGGTACCAGCCGTCGCACTTGACCTGGCTTTCCTGCCGGTGGTTACAGTGGGTGTCGCGATTCCGATCCTGCGTAGTCGCAACCAGCGAAATTACAAGGTGCTGGGTATTCTCCTAACGATGTGCGTATTGCACTTCGTCTTTCACCTGGCACTCGGTGGCGAGTTACCGGCATGGTTGTCTCGCACCTCACTGTTTGCTGCCATTGACGTCTTCGTCATCCTGTTCGCGCTGGTAGGCGGCCGCGTCATACCGGCGTTCACGCGAAATGCCGTGCCAGGATCCGATCCGGTACACAAACTATGGCTCGAAGTCTGCGCATTCGGATTGCTCGTCCTGGTCGCAGCAATGACACTGCTTAGTGGATCGATAGTATTGGCGCAATGGGTGCCCGTAACCGCACTGCTGCTTGCAGCGGCGGCTCATGCGCTGCGACTCTCGTACTGGCAGCCATGGCGGACGGTGCACGATCCCCTGCTATGGATGATGCCTGTTGCGTATTCCTGGCTACCCATCGCGTTGCTGCTACGTGCCCTGTCGAGCCTGGCGATCGTTGTGCCGGGCACCTGGATTCACGCGCTGACTGCAGGCGCGCTCAGCAGTCTCATCGTCGCCATGATGATGCGCAGTACCCTGGGCCACACGGGGCGCAAGTTGGTCGCGAGTCGCGCCGACATGGTGGCATTCCTGTTACTTCAGGTCGCAGCGGTGCTCAGGGTGATTGCCGGCATGACCGGAGACTATCGCACCGTGGTCCTGGCATCGGGCGTCATCTGGATTCTCGCGTTCGGCGTGTTCCTGTTGCGCTACGCACCGATGCTGCTTCGGCCGCGCGTCGATGGACGACCGGGCTAGTTGATCGACGGCAGGATGAATTCCTCCATCATCCTGTAAAGGTCTCGAGTGCCAGGGCCGTATTCATAGTTGTGCCCCGTGAACGCGACGACCAGGTCGAGGTCAGGTACACAGAAAATGTACTGGCCGCCATAGCCTGCAGTCACATAGACAGCCACGGTCCGGCCTTGGTGCGTAAAGTCGTCGAGCCACCACTGGAATCCGTAGGCCTCGCTGTAGGTTGACCATGTCGAGATGTCGACGCGACGCGCTACCGAGTCGGCGATCCATGCCGGGCTGATCAACTGCTGGCCTTGCCAGACGCCATCGTCAATGAACAACTGGCCGAACTTGGTCATGTCGCGGGGCAGCAGAAACAGGCCGGAGCCGCCGATCGGCAGGCCAGTCGGAGTGGTGCCCCACTCAGCTGTCGTGATATCCATCGGGTAGAAAAGGTGTTGGTTGGCGAAGTCGGCCATCGGGATGCCCGTGGCGTTCTCGAGAGCCTGGCCGATGGCGGTCGTCGCCGCAGTGTTGTATGTGAAGATCGTTCCTGGAATTGATGACAAGGGCAAGTCCAGCAACGCTTTCGCCCAATCGGTGTTGTTGTTGTTGAGGAAGACGAGGTCGTTATTCGGATTCGAATACGGAAGTGTCCATTCGTCCCACTCGAGACCGAGGCGCATTGTCAGTGCGTCCTCAAGAGTCATGTCGGCTTTGCGAGGGTCCCAGTTGAGGTAGGCGCCATAGTTGAACATGTCGTAGAACCTGACCTGGGTGGAGGCGATCGAGCCCTGGTCGATGGCGATCCCGATCAACGCTGACGTGAAGCTCTTGCTCGTTGAATGCAATACATGGCGTCGCGGGTCGGTGTTGTTGATCCACCCGTCGAATGGGCCGGTTTCCTGACGAATCTGTGTATACAGGACAAGCCGGTTATTTCGCGCAATGACGATGGAATCGATGCCGGGAAACAGGTCGTTGTAGACGCGTTGGACCATAGTCGTGATCAGACTTTGATCCATTCCCACGTCGCTGAGATGCGCCACCTCCCAACCATCGCCGTTGGCATCGGGTGTTGAGTAGACGTAAGCCGTGCTCGGGGGAGTAGTCGCCGAGTCGCCACCATTCCCGCCACCGCATGCAGCGATCAGCACCAATGTGATCAGTGCGAGCGTGAGGTTGAGTGCGAACCTGGCCAATAACTTCCCCTGCGGTCGTCTTAGTAGATAGTACCGCGTACCGAAAGTTCCGGGGACGATCCTATACGGTCAGGTGTTGAGGGCAGGCTGTCCCCAGAAGGGTCGCTCGGGCAGCGTGACAATGCCCCGGTTGTAGTGCAGTCCACCCGGCCGGTCATTCCTCATGAGGAGCGGCCCATCGATATCGACGAAGTCGCAAAGCTGCGCAATGACGTGATGCGGTGCCATCGCCAGTGACGTGCCGCCCATGCAACCCACCATGAGGTCCAGTCCTCGCTCACGCGCCGCTCGTGCGAGCACGAGGCCGTGCGTGAGGCCACCTGTCTTGTCGAGCTTGATGTTGATCATCTGGTAACGGCGTGCTGCTGCTTCGAGCTCACCCAGATGCAGGCATGACTCGTCGCCGCAGATCGGCAACGGCGGCTTGTAACCTTCCAGTTCGGCGTCGCCGCCACGCGGTAGTGGCTGTTCGAGCATCGAAACGTCCAGAGCCTGTAGCTCGGGCGCGTAGCGCTGTAGCTCATCAAACGTCCAACCCTGGTTTATGTCCACGACGAGGCGTACCTCGGGTCTCGCATCGCGAATCGCCGCGATGCGTTCCACCGGGCGGTCGTTCCCGAGCTTCACCTTGAACAAAGAGATGTCAGCGGCAGCTGTCGCCTTGGCGGCCATTTGCTCAGGCGTGTCTTCGAGACCAATCGTAAATACTGTTTCGATCGGTCCTGGAGTGACGCCCGCGATGGACCAGGCGCTGCTTCCTGTGAGTTGCGCTTCAAGATCCCAGAGAGCGGCATCGGCCGCCATACGTGCGCCACCCGGGGGAAGGAGTTCGAGCAGGCGCTGCCTGTCTGCGCCATCGGCAAGTTCGGGGGATATCTGTTCCAGTTGGGCAGTCATCGACTCGAGCGTTTCGTCGAGGTAATACACGCCGAGTGCTTCGCCCCGACCGACGGCGCCGTCCTGTTCTATCTCGCACACGACGCACGGGAAATCGTCCCAGACGTTATTGCTGATGCGAAAAGGCGTGATCGCGAGCCAGGATTCGGTGTGTATCGATATCTTTCGTTTCATGATGCGTACTTAAGCAGGAAGTTGGCGACAGGTGACATACCGGTAGCAACCGGGTCAACGCAGGGCAGTCCCAGGTGGTCCTGCAATTTCCCCAGATAGCCATCGCGTTCGAAGTCAGTCATTGTCGATGTGTTGACGCTGATGCCGGCGCAGAAACATTGCGGACGTGCACGGCGCGCAAGGCGCAGTGCGTCGTCAATAACTTCATCAAGTTCCGGTATCGGGTAGTCGCCGAAAACCTCCAGAATTTCGGAGCGTGCCGCGTCGTGGCAGACGACGATCGCGTCGGGCTGTGAGCCGTGTAACAGTCCCAGCGTGACGCCCGAGTAGCTCGGGTTCCAGAGCGAGCCCTGGCCCTCGATAACATCCCAGTGGTCGTCGTCATTGTCGGGCGACAGCACTTCGGCCGCGCCGGAGATGAAATCCGCAACGACAGCATCAATCGGGATGCCTTCGCCGGCAATCATGATGCCGGTCTGGCCCGTGGCGCGGAACGTTGCTTTGATATCGCGCCGCTCGAGTTCCCGGTGCAATGCCAGCGCGCTGTACTTCTTGCCGACTGCGCAGTCGGTACCCATCGTCAGAATACGCTTGCCACTTCGAGGTTTGCCCAGGCCGATGGGCAGGTTTGCCGGCGGCACGCGAACGTCAGTCAGCGTGGCGCCACCCTTGTACGCAGCAGCGACAAGGTCAGGCATCGACTTCAGCTTACTGTGCATGCCCGAGGCGATGTTGATCCCGGCCTGGGCAAGTTCGATCAATTGCGGCAACCACTGGTCCGGGATCTGGCCGCCAATAGGCGCGACGCCCACGATGGCAGTCTTGACCCCGGCAGCGCTTGCATCAGCGACCGACATCTCCGGAAGGCCCAAATCAACCGGGCAGTCGGGCAGCCGCATCTGGCCGGCGCAATGCTCGGGGCGCCAATGGGCGATTCCGTGCCCGGTCTTTGCGTGGTCGTCGTCACCGACGTCACCCATGTATAGCAAGTAGGGAGGTTCCAGCCTGACGAATGTAAGTTGCATGGCCAATGTGTCCCCAGATCGATTTTGGGATAGTGTATACATTCGCGCGTGTGGCGTGGTTAAAGAGATGCAAAAATTGGTGAATTCAGTTGCCGAACTCGCGAACCTGGTTGACGGTAATCGTGTGCTTGGACCTGACGCTGTCGCCGAGCGCGCAACGAGTTACTGGAACGCTTCTCCCATGCAGGCTAGTGCATTGGTTCTGCCGTCGACGACCGATGAGGTGTCCGATGTTCTAAAGCACTGCCATGCCGCGGGACAGTCATTGATTACCCAGGGTGGCCTGACCAACTGCGTCGAAGCCGTCGAGCCGACACTCAATGATGTCGTTCTTTCAACCGAAAAAATGAAGGGCATCGTTGAGATTGATCATGTCGGCGGAACCGCTGTCGTGGAGGCTGGCGCAGTGCTGCAGAACGTGCAGGAGATGATGGCAGCACAAGGGCTCTACTTCCCGCTGGATCTGGGTGCGCGCGGCAGCTGCACGATCGGCGGCAACGTCGCGACCAATGCGGGCGGCATGAATGTGCTGCGTTACGGCATGATGCGCAATCTCGTGCTCGGCCTCGAAACTGTGCTCGCCGACGGTACTGTGGTGTCGTCGCTGAATCGCATGCTCAAGAACAACGCAGGTTACGATACGAAGCAGTTGTTCATCGGTTCCGAGGGTTCGCTGGGGATAGTGACACGCGCCGTATTGCGGCTGTTTCCAAAACCGGCGAGTCGTCAGAATGCGTTGGTTGCATTCCGGGACTTTAATGATGTGACGGCCTTTCTCACTTACCTTCAGCTGCACCTTGCCGGAATGCTGAGCGCCTTTGAGGTTATGTGGAACGACTACTACTTCGACTCCACGGCAGACGGCTGGCATCGACCGCCGTTGGCACGTGACTATCCGTTCTATGTTGTGTTCCAGGCGGAAGGGAGTGACCCGACTATTGATGAGCCGCGTTTCGAGCGCGTGCTGGGTGATGCGCTCGAGCAAGGACTGATTGCCGACGCCGTCATCCCGAAGTCCGAAACCGAGGTTCGCGATATCTGGAATATCCGCGAGGACTTTGAGGCCATTCTCGAGCACCAGCCAAATTACTTGTACGACGTCAGCTTGCCGGTACGCGACATGAAACCGTATGTCGACGAGGTCTACCGGCTTCTCGAAAAGCGCTTGCCGGGCAGCAAGGCGTGGACACTGGGCCATATGGCCGACGGCAACCTGCACTTTTTCATCTGGCCAGGCAAGGAAGGTGACCATCACCATACGGCGAACGAGTGTGTCTACGATCCGTTGCAACCGTTCGGTGGTTCCGTGTCGGCTGAGCACGGTATTGGTGTCGAGAAAATGAAGTGGCTGCCACACAGCCGCTCGAAGTCGGATATCGACCTGATGCGCACGCTCAAGCGCACCCTCGACCCGAAGGGCATCCTGAATCCCGACCGGGTGCTGCTCCCGATTGACTAGGGCAGGAAGAGGGTCGCCGGGTGCTCCAGGAATTCCTTGATACGCTGGATCATCGCCGCTGCATCGTAGCCGTCAACGAAGCGGTGATCGAACGAAGACGACAGGTTCATCATCAGGCGTACCTGTATCTGGCCATTCAGCACGACCGGGCGTTCAACGGCGCGATTGACACCGATGATGGCAACTTCCGGTGAGTTGATGACAGGTGTTGAAGCGATACCACCCAGTTTGCCGAGGCTCGTGATCGTGATCGTCGACCCGGACAGCTCGCTTTTTGTAGCCTTGTTCGTGCGGGCGGATTCGGCGAGTCGCTTGATCTCACTCGACAGGTTGTCCAGTGACATCATCTCTGCGTGCCTGACGACGGGAACCTTGAGGCCGTCGGGCGTCTGAGTTGCAACACCAAGATGCACAGCTTCGTGCTGGAGCAGGAGGTTTCGGTCCCTGTCATGGGTGACGTTGCACTGCGGGAATTCGCGTATTGTCCTGATCAGTGCCTGCGCGAGAAATGGCAAAATGGTCAAGCGATCGGCAGCGTCCCTCTTCGAGTTGAGATGCTTGCGCAGTGACTCAAGCTCGGTGATGTCCAGCTCTTCTACGTAGGCGAAGTGCGGAATCTCCTGCTTCGCGAGCTGCATGCGTTGGGCGATGACGCGCCGCACGCCAATAATCTTGGTTTCCTTGACCACCGTCGACGGGTGTGTCGGCGCAGCAATAGCGGCACCTGTGGCACGCGCCTTGAGGTAGCGGTCAAAGTCTTTGCGACCGATGCGACCGCCAGGGCCGGTTCCCGGTACCAGCGCGAGGTCGACGCCGACTTCCTTTGCACGGCGGCGAATCGCTGGTGAGGTCATAACCCGGGCACGATCCACTGGCTCAGGTTCGGGGTCAGTTTCCGAACTCGAACTCGGCGCCTGTTCGGAAACTGACCCCGAACTGCTCTGTTCAGCCGCACCTGTCGTGCGGCCTTCGTCAGATGTGCCCGTGGTATCGATGACCACAAGCATTCCGCCGACGGCGATGACATCACCGGGTTCGCCAGCCAGCTTCACGACCTTGCCGGTTACCGGGCTTGAGACTTCGACTGCAGCCTTGTCGGTCATGACCGTACCAAGGATATCTTCCTCCTTGACCTGCTCGCCGACCTTGATAAACCACTCACCGATCTCCGACTCGACGGTACCTTCACCGAGGTCGGGTAGTTTGAAAATGTACTCGCTCATCCTGACTCCATGACGCGTCGGATTCCGGCTGACATGCGTTTCAGGCCGGGGAAATATTGCCACTCGAAAGCGTGCGGATAGGGCGTGTCCCAACCGGCGACGCGGCTAATCGGCGCTTCGAGATGGTAGAAGCACTCTTTCTGAATCGTTGCCGCGAGTTCGGCGCCGTAACCGCCAAAGCGAGTGGCTTCGTGGGCGACCATGCAGCGACCGGTTTTCTTGACCGAGTCGGCCAGTGTTTTCACGTCGAGCGGTGCCATCGTGCGAACGTCGATAACCTCGGCGTCTACACCGGTCGCCTGCGCTGCCGCGATGGCGACGTGTACGAGCGTGCCGTAGGTAACGATAGTGAGTTCTTCGCCGGGCAGTGCTATCTCGGCCGTACCGAGTGGCACGGTGTAATAACCGTCAGGTACTTCGCCCTTTGGATGTGATGCCCATGACACGCCCGGTTTGTCCGGATCGCCATCGAATGGGCCGTTGTAGATCCGCTTCGGCTCGAAGAATACAACCGGGTCGTCCGATTCGATCGCGGCGATCAAGAGGCCCTTCGCGTCGTAGGGGTTAGACGGCATGATCGTCTTAATACCGCTGATATGCGTGAAGATGCCTTCGGGCGACTGCGAGTGAGTCTGGCCGCCGCGGATGCCACCACCACAGGGTGTACGGATCGTGACGGGGGAGAAGAACTCACCGCATGTGCGGTAACGAATGCGTGCCAGCTCCGACACAATCTGGTCGAAGCCAGGGTAAATGTAGTCGGCGAACTGGATTTCTGCGATCGGACGCAGACCGTTAACACCCATGCCAATCGCGGCCGCAATGATGCCACCTTCGGATATTGGTGCGTCGATGACGCGGTGCTCGCCGAACTTGCGTTGCAGGCCATCGGTGCAGCGAAATACGCCGCCGAAATAACCAACGTCTTCACCCAGAACAACCACAGACGCGTCGCGTTCCATCATCACGTCGTGAGCGGAGCGGATGGCTTCGATCATGTTCATCTGTGCCATGACTTACTCCCCTTCCAGGATTTCAAGCAGGCGGCGACGCTGCGACTCGAGGTGAGCGGGCACCTCGGCGTAAACATCGTCGAACATGGTTGCCGGATCAAGCCACGGGCCCTCGGTCATCGTGCCGTACTGCTGTGCCTCCTTCCACGCGGCCATGACTTGGTCACGAAGCTGTGACTCGAGCGCCTCGTGTTTCGCATCGCTCCAGTTCTTTTCGGCGATCAGGTGTTGCTTCAGGCGTTCCACAGGATCGCCCAGCGGAAACTTATCCCACTCGTCTTTCGGACGGTACTTCGACGGATCGTCACTCGTAGAGTGCGCGCCGCCACGATACGTAACCAGTTCGATCAGCGTCGGACCGCCACCGCGACGTGCGCGGTCGGCTGCCCAGAGAGTGGCAGAGTAAATGGCGAGGAAGTCGTTACCATCGACGCGAAGTCCCGGAATACCAAGGCCAAGGCCACGAGCCGCGAACGGGCGTCGATGACCGCCTGCCGTTCCCTGGAACGACGAAATCGCCCACTGGTTGTTGACCACGTTGAGGATCACGGGCGCCTGGTAGACCGCGGCGAAAGTGAGCGCGTGGTGAAAGTCGGCTTCGGCAGTACTGCCATCACCAAGCCACGTCGCCGCGATGTGGTCTTCGCCTTTGATCGCCGAGGCCATCGCCCAGCCCACAGCATGTGGAACCTGTGTCGCCAGGTTGCCCGAAATCGAGAAGACGTTGCCAGCCTTGCTGTGATACATGATCGGAAGCTGCCGGCCCTTGCACATGTCGCGCGTGTTCGACAGGCACTGGCACATCATGTCGACGAGCTTCATGCCGCGGTACATGTACAGGCCCTGGTTGCGATAGGACGGGAAGCACATGTCGCCCGCGCGCAAAGCCATGCCCTGAGCGATCGAAATCGCTTCTTCACCAAGCGCCTGTATGTAGAACGAGATACGCCCCTGTCGCTGAATCTGCCACATGCGCTCATCGAACACGCGGTTGAGCATCATCCAGCGTAACGCTATCTGCAGTTTCTCCGGCTCGAGGTTCGGGTCCCAGGGGCCCTTGGCCTCGTGGTCGTCGTCAAGTACGCGTACGAGTCCGCTGCTCAGGTACTCGATATCGCGTGTACGCGCACCGATGTCTGGCTTGTCAGCGGCACCGGCCGGCGACAAATCAAGGTAGCTAAAGTCCGGCTCATCGCCAGGCCGCGCTGAGGGACGCGGTATTTGCAATCGCGATTTTTCGATCATACGGGGAGCTCCGTGTGTTTTATCTGGCCGCCGCAATCAGTTTGCGGGCGAGTTCGTCGGCCAGTTCATGCGTTGGCCGCCCCGTTTCTTTTGCCTGTCTGAAAATATCCTGCAGGCGATCTTTGATGCGCCCAACGTCGGCACGCACATCGTCTTCAGAACTATTGCCATAGTACTCGGCAGCAACGTTGATTATGCCACCTGCGTTGATGACGTAGTCGGGCGCATACAGGATGTCGCGCTCGGCAAGCCGCACGCCATCGTCTGACGTAGACAGCTGGTTGTTGGCCGCGCCGGCGATGATCTTTGCCTTGACCTTCGGAATTGTTGCCGATGTAAGGATGTTGCCAAGGGCACAAGGTGCGAGCACGTCGACGTCCGCAAACAGCAATTCACCAGGCGCGACGACCGTGGCAGGCATCTCGTCGGTTGCCATTTTCAGGTTGTCGCCGTTGACGTCCGAAATAAAGAGCTCGGCGCCGGCTTCATGCAAAAAGCGGCAAAGATGCAGGCCAACGTGGCCGACGCCCTGTACCGCGACGCGCAGGCCTTTGAGAGAGTCCACGTCGAGGCGCGCTTCAGCGGCAGCCTGGATGCCCTGGAAGCAGCCGAGTGCGGTCCAGGGTGACGGGTCGCCACCTGCATCATGGCCGCTTTGTGGCAGGCCAGATACATACTCGGTTTGCTCACGCACGTAGCGCATGTCGTCGACGCTGCAGCCGACGTCTTCCGCGGTAATGTATTCGCCGCCAACTGAATTGACACAACGGCCGAAGGCACGGAATAACTCGGGAGACTTGGGCGCATCGTCGCTGGCCAGGATGACGGCCTTGCCGCCGCCGAATTTCAAGCCGGCCACAGCATTCTTGTAAGACATTCCGCGAGAAAGACGCAGGACGTCGGTCAATGCATCGGCGTCGTTCTCGTAAACCCAGCGGCGTGTACCACCGGCAGCAGGCCCCAAAACGGTCGAATGCACGGCGACGATGGCGTTGAGGCCAGTCTTCTCGTCGTGGAAGTAGTGGAGAGATTCGTGATTGTCGAATTCAACGTGGTCAAAGACGCCCATTTCTGTCCCCTTCAGAGAACTGCATCAGCTAGCTAATATATAACGAAAAAACGCGATAGAACGTGCAAAAACTTTCGTGTAAGTTAAAAACAGAGCATAATCAATGTGAAGAAATAGAGAATAGAGCATAATTTATGCAAACCATTTCCATTGACCATGTTGATCGCAAAATCCTCGGCCTGCTGCAGACCGAGTCGGGAATCAACGCTTCGGCGATCGGGGAGCGCATCGGTCTGTCCCAGTCGGCCTGCTGGCGTCGCATCCAGCGGATGCGCGAAGAGGGCGTCATCAAGGAGCAGCCAGTCGTGCTCGACCGCGAAAAGGTCGGTCTGACGACGATGGTATTCGCGCACGTAAAACTTACCTCACATGGCCGCAGTAACCTGTCCGCATTTGCCGAAGCTGTGAAGAGTTTTCCCGAAGTCATGGATTGCTACGTCCTGCTCGGCAACGTCGACTTTCTACTCAGGATCGTTGCCGAAGATATCAAGGCTTATGAACAGTTCTTCTTTGAGAAGCTGTCGCAGCTGCCGGGCATCCAGGAAGTCACTTCCAGTATCGTACTGTCGGACACCAAGCACACGACGGCGTTACCGATCTAGATCCCAAAATGTGACAGTTCCCTTTCTAGGGTGACAGTTTCCCTAATTCGACGAAATCTTCGATTTTGTTCGTACAGTTTTGAACTTGTGTCCGGCAAGGTGTCCTTCTATTGAAGAGTGACCAAGGACAGTCCGATGCCCAGGATGGCAAGACTCGTGGTGCCAGGTTTCGCGCACCATGTGACGCAGAGAGGAGTCAGAAGGCAGCAGACTTTTTTCGAGGATTCCGACTTCGAAGCGTATCTTCAGTTGTTACGAGCGAAGCTGAAAAACGTAAATGTCCGAATTTGGGCATATTGTCTGATGCCTAATCATATTCACGCGATTGTGGTGCCCGCTGATAGCTGTGGCATGTCACGTTTGTTTGGAGGCGTGCACCGAGCCTACGCACAGATGATCAACGCCAAGCATGATTGGAAGGGGCACCTTTGGCAGGAACGTTTCTACTCTACTGTTATGGATGAGAAGCATACCTAC
This sequence comes from uncultured Gammaproteobacteria bacterium, assembly GCA_963752875.1. Taxonomy (GTDB): domain Bacteria; phylum Pseudomonadota; class Gammaproteobacteria; order Steroidobacterales; family Woeseiaceae; genus UBA1847. The sequence goes on from CAVWAH010000005.1 coordinate 65,898, forward strand.
GCGGCGATGCGCTATGTCGAGCTGAACCCGGTTCGAGCCGGGTTGTGTAAACGACCGAACGGATGGCGATGGTCAAGTGTTCATGCCCATTTTGGATTGAAAGACGACGATGTCGTCGATACCGATGCGACAGATCAGCTCGTCACCAATTGGCGAGACTACTTGGCGGAAAGCGAAAGCACGGCCACTCGAGATTCAATTCGCTCACACACACGTAGTGGCCGACCAATTGGCGATGCGGACTTCGTCGAAATGCTAGAAGTAATAACAGGTCGTTCGATCTGCTCCCGGCGTTCAGGACGGCGACTGGAATAAGGTAACTGTCACCTTTGGATGGTAACTGTCACTGTTCGGTGGCGAGCCACCGTTCGACATGCGCACGCAGTGTCGGTAACGGAATCGTGCCGTTCTCCAGGACTCGGTCGTGGAATTCACGAATGTCGAAATCATCACCGAGTGCCTCCTCCGCCTGTTTGCGCAGTGCGAGAATCTCGAGACCGCCCGAATCGTAGGCCGTCAACTGGCCGGGGAGGATGGCGATACGATCAACCATCTGATCGCCCATTGACTCGGGGAAGCGGCCGGCTTCCATCATGAACTCGATCGCTTCCTCGCGGGTCCAGCCGAACAGGTGAATGCCGGGATCAGCGACCATGCCGCGGGCTGGCCAGGCGCGGCGCTTTATCGGCCCCGTCGTCGTCACGTACAGGCCCATCTCTTCGGCCAGCGCCTCGGAGTAGCGTGCCCAGCCTTCGCCCGGCCCCGAGAACCAGATGATCTCGGTGACAGGATGCAGGCCTTCGATCGCCTTGGCGAAAGCGACCTGCAGGTGGTGGCCTGGCCAGGCCTCGTGGAATGCCGTGCCCTCAGCGTTGCCGCGCGACTGGTCTCCGGGATTGTGCAGCGGAATCCGGTATTCGCCCGGTCGCTCGTCGGTGCCGGGCCGGTAGTGCGCGGACATTCCCGTGCCCTCTTCATGCTCCTCGAACGGAACCACTTCGACGGGTTGCTCGGGCATCGTGCCGACCCAATTCGGCATCTCTGCCTCGGCGCGTTTGACCATCTCGCGCGAGAACTCCAGTAGCTCGTCCTTGCCCACAAAGCGATCGGCTGGATCCGATTTTGCGCGTTGCAGGATTTCCCGGAAGTCGGTCAATTCGTAAGCCGCTTTTCCGAGCTCTATAACCGACGCCTTGTTCGCTTCGACGGTCTGCTTGCCTAGCTCGAACACATCCTCGGCCGACCGTTTGAGTGTCGTGTACGAACGCAGCGATGCGTCGTAGCACTCGCGGCCATTCGGGTTCGCGGTAATCGCGAGTTCCTCGCGAGCCTTGTCCATATAAGGCCCGGCCAGAAATTCGCGATAGCGTCGCAGTGCAGGTGTAATTTGCCCGGATACGATCTCCCGGGTTGCGGCGGTAAATGCTTCGTCATCGTCACGGGCCGCCGGTGAGTAAAATGGTGACTGCTCCACCTCGAGGCCCAACAGCCCGTCAACCTGGTCGACGACGCGTTGCACGACGGTCTTCGGCGCCGAGTATCCCAGCTTGAGTCCCTCGCCGAGATTGCCCATTTCCTGGTCTATGAAAGCCCCGAATTTCGACCAGCGGGCGAGCGACTGTTCGCGGAACTCAGCCGTTCCCACAGGTTGGAGTTGTGCGACTTGCACATAGCCCGAGTGCCAGCCACCCATCTGGTTGATGTTCCAGAGTTCCGTACGGCAGACGCGCACGCCGACGTTGCCCTCGAGTTCTTCGAGCAGGTATGCGTGCGTGATCCAGGCCGGGTCGCCAAGCAGCGCCCCACTATTTACCGCCCGCAAATCGGCGAGCATCGAATCGATCGCGGCATCGCTTGCGGCGTCGGCCGCAAGGCTGTTGTCGTGCAAGCCGTCATGGCGATCAAGATCGATCCCGGAGAAATAGGCTGTTTCAGGCGTGGTCTCAATGACATGTGCGTAGTAGTCATCTGCGATTCGATTGACCGTATCAGCCGGACTCGGAGCAGGATCGGCAGTTGTTCGCTCGTCACTAGAGCAGCCGAACGCGACCAACAGCGAACTTGCTGCCAGTGCAATGAGTATTCTTTTCATAGTGGGGCTTTCTCCTGAGCGAATGTCGCGACGACGAGTTCGGTATCGGAAGATGCCGAAGCTCGTTTCATGCCTTCGGAGTTGTACGGCATGGCAATCTGACCATCCCGCGTCACGGCAATGAGGCCAGCGTCGCCGCCCAGCCGGGCGACTTCGTCGAGCATCTCCTGCACAGCATCCTGCAGCGGCACGCCGGACTTGTAACGGAACGCGATCGACGATGCGCCGCCCGCGCGAATAATGTGCTCGCCAATTCCAGTGCAAGAGACCGCGATGTCATCGTCGGCCCAGGTGCCGGGGCCGATCAACGGAGTGTCTCCTATGCGGCCGTGCAATTTGCCGAACGTGCCGCCCGTAGATGTCGCTGCGGCAAGGCCCCCTGACTGGTCCAGCACGACCGCGCCGACAGTGCCGTGGGCAAAACCGGTGATGTCATCCTGCGTCACGCCAACCGGCAACTTGTAGTAGGCCGATGGGTCAGTGACTTCCTCGAAGCCGGCATCCCGGGCAAACGCAACAGCACCCGACCCGGCCAGCATGACGTGCGGCGTCTTTTCCATGACTCCTCGCGCGACCGTCACCGGGTTCGCGAAATCCTGCAGTGCGGCGACGGCACCCGCATCACGGGTCGCACCATCCATGATCGATGCGTCGAGTTCGACATGACCAGCGCTATTCGGTGCTGACCCGCGGCCAGCCACATAGAGGCCGCAGGATTCGAGTTCGACCACGGCAAACTCGACGACGTCGAGTGCGCGGGCACCGTTCTCCAGTTGATCACGGCAAGTGCTCGCCAGGGCGTGCAGGTGTTTCTCGGTTGCGGCGTAATCACGGCCGGCGACAGCGCCGGCACCGCCGTGCAGGGCAAAGGCCCAGGTAATATTGTCATTTTGCATCCGGCCAATTTACACGAAACGAGCCGAAAATTACGATAAGCACCGACCGATGCAAATCAGGGGTTTCATTGTGCAGCTCGGCAGGCGGCGCGTATTCCGCAGCCGTAATGGACTTGAACCAAGTACTCGCAGGAACTTCTAAGAGAGTATGGAAAACCTCGCCTGCAGAGCTGCACTACTCACGCTCGTCGCAATAGCGTTCACGGCTTGCTCCGGCACGCCCAGGGTGCAGCAAGAACCCACCGTCACGGATCACGCTTTACTTGCCGCAGACGTATTTCCGCCGCCATCCCACGAGGTCCCGCGCTCAGGATCTGAAGCGTTCGCGATTAGTCCCGAAATGGCCCACTTCCTGATCGGCAACGTGGCGACCTACAGTGATGAACGGACTTTCAATGACCTGATTGATGCGATGGAGACCTTTGGTATTCGTTACCTGAGCTATGACAATCAAACGTTGACGGCATCCGAGGCCTTCGAGCAGCGTCGTGGAAACTGCCTGACCTTCACCAATATGTTCCTGGTGATGGCTCGCCAGGTTGGTTTAACAGCCCGTTTTCAAGAGGTTCGCATCCCTCCCGACTGGGTCAAGCGGGGAAACACGATGGTGTTGCGCCGGCATATTAATGTGCGTGTCCACTTGACGGGACAGGCGATGGGGGGCATTGGTGATCGGGTGGTCGATTTCGGCGATGAGTCGATTCCATCGAACTACATCGACACCGCGAACAGGGTAATAAGTGATGAGCGGGCGTTGGCCCACTTCTATAACAACTGGGCCGCAGAAAGCCTCGAGAACGGCAATAGCAATCTGGCGTTCGCGTATTTGCGTAAGGCGCTCCGGGAAGGTGACTCAAATTTTGCTCCCGGGTGGAACCTGGTCGGCGTGCTGTATCAGCGGGCCGGTCGAGAGGATCTGGCTGAGCAGGCCTATCTCAGAGCCTTGCAGGCCGAGCCGGGCGCAACCAGCGCCATGAGCAACCTACAGCGACTTTACGATCGGCAGGAGCGCACCGAACTGGCAGATCGTTATGATGATCTGGTCTCAAGGCATCGACTGAGGAATCCCTACTACAGACTGGCAGAGGCGCACAAGGCCTACGCCGCAGGCGACTACCAGGCCGCCATCGAACAGCTTCGCAAGGCGATCAGGCTCAAGTCAGATGACAGCGAGTTCTATTTTCTGCTGGGCGACGCCTATATTGGCAGTGGTGACCCCCAAAAGGCTGCGTACTACCGAGCCGAGGGGAAGAAACTGGCCGCTGAGGATGAGCGGATCAGGGAGGGTGGCGATGACAACCGCCGCCGCCTGATCAAGCCAAAAGCCCCTGGTCGCTGAGCGGATCTACACAGACCTTGCTCCCGGTTGACGGGTACGCGGCTTTGTGCCCAAAAGAGAGTTTCTGGTCCGGGTTTTGCAAAAAAACAACATTTTAACTCATTGTTTTTAAAACAACTTTTGCCTTATAACTTTATCTGGTGTCAATTTGGTCACAACAAGTTGAGCTTGGCGGTGTGTTGCTATACGATCTGGCCATCCTATCTGGGGGAGCATTACCTGCGTACGTGCTATGTGTGCACGCGAGGCAAGTCTTCAACATAGGTTTCAGGAAGATAAACATTCCAAATATATTGAGGGATAAAGTCATGTTAAAACGTAAGCCAGTTGCAGTAGCAGTGGCGGCCGCACTAGGAGTATCGTCTTTTGGCGTTCTCGGTAGTAGTACGGCATTCGCGCAAGAAAATGAAGACGCAAATGATGAGCCGATTGAAGAGATCATTACTACCGGTTCACGTATTGTGACTCAGGACGGCTTTGGCCGGACCAGCCCAGTCACCGTGATGAACTCGGATGACATTTCTAAACTCGGTCTCACCCGCGTTGAAGATGTATTGAACAGCCTGCCTTCTGTTGAGACGGCACTGCACTCTTTTGATGCCAATGGCATTTCCGGTACTGCGTCAATCGATTTGCGTGGACTTGGATCCTTCCGGACCCTGGTACTCATGAACGGTCGTCGTATGCAGCCTGGTGGTGTTTCGGCAACCTCTGTTGACGTCAACCAGATTCCTGCCGCAATGATTGAGCGTGTAGAAGTTCTGACCGGTGGTGCATCAGCTACCTACGGTGCTGACGCTGTCGCAGGTGTTGTCAACTTCATCATGCGCCGCATGGACGGTGTTGAACTCAGCGTTGGTGCTAGCGGCTACCAGCACGACAACAGCAACGGTTTTGTGCAGGGGCTGATGGATCAAAGGAACTTCTCGTATCCTACGGGTGGTTCAGGCATTGGTGGCGAAGCCTACAATATTGACTTCGCGATCGGCTCCGATTTCGCCAATGGCCGTGGTAATGCAACCGCTTATGCGACCTGGCGTGAGAACGTCGAAATGCTGCAGGCCGAACGTGATTACGGAAGCTGTGCATTGAGCAACGCCGCCACGTCTTGCGGTGGTTCAGCCAACGCAATCGTTCCGAACTTCTTTATTGCACCTTCAGTCAACGGCGTTTCGGATTACAGCCAGTCCCAGTTCCTTTCCATGCAGAATGACGGCACTTTGGCTCCTTGGGATGGCACGAACCGTTACAACTACGCGCCTGTCAACCATTTCATGCGCCCTGATACTCGCTATTCATTCGGCGGTATGATCGATTATGAGCTGACTGAGAAAGCCACGGCTTACTTCGAGGCGAATTTTGCGAATAACGTGACTGCTGGCCAGATTGCAGAATCAGGTACCTTCTTCGCTGAAGAGTACTTCTTGCCGCGTTCTAACCCGCTGTTCCCGCAGGTGTTCCTGGATTCACTGGACGCCAACGGCTTCGATCCAAACCAGCAGGAATTCGGTATCTACATCGGTAAACGTAACGTTGAAGGTGGACCGCGTGCCAGTAACTTCGCGCATGACGCGTTCCGTGTCGTAACGGGTGTTAAAGGCGCTCTCAGCGACAACTGGGACTACGATGCGTCGTTCCTGTATGGCGAAACGTCATCCAGCCTGGCGTACATCAACGACTTCTTCGCTCCCCTAATCAGGGTCGCAGTTGACGGTGATGTGTGTGCTGCAACAGCTGGTTGTATTCCTTACGAGGTATTCACCTTTGGGGGCGTAACCACTGAGGCGGCTCAGAGCATGCTCGGTACCGCTATTGCAACGGGTAAAACTTCCACCGAGGTAGTCAATGCCTTCGTATCTGGCGATCTTGGATTCAACTTCCCGAGCGCAGACGATTCCATCATGATGGTTGCCGGTTTCGAGCACCGCGTCGAGAAATATGCGCGTGTGTCTGATTCCGTATTCGAGCAAGGTTCACTGCTTGGCCAGGGCGGACCGACGCCGGGCGTAAGCGGTGGATACACGGTCTCGGAATTCTTTACTGAAGCCAATATTCCGCTGGTGCAGGGTGTGGGCGGAGCCGAGAATCTTACTCTCGATGTCGCTTACCGTTACTCTGATTACAGCACGAGTGGCGGAGCCAGCACCTACCGTGCCGGTCTGGATTGGCAGCCTGTTGAGATGGTCCGTATGCGTGCCGGTTTCAACCGCGCTGTACGTGCGCCGAACGTCGCTGAATTGTTCTCGGCTCAATCGCTCGGCCTGTGGTCTGGTGTTGATCCTTGCGCCACGGCAGCTCCGGTGTACACGGCAGCCCAATGTGCGAACCTCGGCGTTTCTGCCGCACAGTACGGAAACATCACGGCAAGCCCTGCTGGCCAGTACAACGGCATCTTCGGTGGTAACCCCCTCCTCGATCCTGAGGAAGCTGATACGCTTACGGTCGGTTTCGTACTTGATCCAATGGACACCATGACCATTTCGGTTGACTACTGGAACATTGAGATCGACGACACGATCAGCAATATTGGAGCCACGACCATTCTTGAGCAGTGTGGCCTGAATGGCGTTCTGTGTGACCAGGTCACCCGTAATGCGGGTGGCAGCCTCTGGCAGGGCACCCAGGGCTTCGTTGAAGATACGACGCTGAACGTTGGTACCAACAAGTGGGAAGGTGTTGACCTTGCTGCCAACTGCGACTTCGATGGAGTGGGCGGTACGTGGTCAGACAAACCTGATCGGTACCTACATGTTGACCAAGGAAACCACGCCGCTGCCGGCATCTCCCGATTCAGCGTACGATTGTGTTGGAGTGATCAGCACGCGCTGCTTCCCGAGTCCTGATTGGCGTCATACGGCATCAATGTCCTATGATTCCGGAGAGTGGTGGAGCGTGGAAGCTCGCTGGCGTCACTTCAGTGGTATTGACTATGATGGTGCCACTGACACGATCGCGCAGGCAAATATGTCCGAGTCACAGAACTACTTTGACTTGAACGCTGTCTTCACGATCATGGACAACCATGACCTCACGATCGGCGTCAACAACGTTGCGGATGAAGAGCCACCGATGGTTGGTGGTACTCTGACAACCAACGCTAATACGATTGCAGGCTTCTACGACACATTGGGTCGTTTCATATACGCCAAAGCAACCATGCGTTTCTAAGCTTCTTAGAAACCACATGCAGTACCGAAAGCGGGCCTTATGGCCCGCTTTCTTTTGGGCGGTAGAAAACGTAATCTTGCCGGGATCTAACAAGGGATCTTCCTGGCCTAATGGCGACAAATCCGGATTTGCAGCGGGCACTGAGTGCCATGAGGAGACAGCAGTTTGATGAGGCACAAACGCTGCTGTCACAGCTTCTTGTCAACCAGCCCAACAATGCGGAGGCTCGCTGGCTTCTTGTGCAAAGCCTGGAAAGCCAGAGAAATGTTGACGGTGCACAGGAACAGCTACGCCAGCTTCTGATTCACGTCAGGAAAGACCTGGCTGCTATCGATCAGAATTGCCGGCCACATTCGTCAGCGGCAATATCCTCTGACTCACGTTCTACGGGCCTATCAAGAGTACCTGGCGGACAATCCCAAGTCGGCAATTGTGGCGTTCAACTATGCCTACAATCTTGCCAAAGATGCGCAGTTTGAAGCAGCGATTAAAGTGTACGAACGTGCACTCGGGCTCGGCATTGAAACGCCAGAGGAAGTACATCTCAACATTGCCAATATCTACATGGATCATCTGCACGCTCACGATGAGGCAAGAGCGCATCTGGAAAAGGCCCTGACATTGAATCCGGCTTATTCGAGTGCCTATCACAATCTGGGCAACCTGGCGGAGCAGGAGGGCAATCGTGAGGAGGCGAGCCGGAACTTCCGGAAGAGCCTGGAAACCGATCCAGCCAACGACGCGGCGTTGGCACGTCTTGCGGATACAAAGAAGTTCGTCCACAAGGATGACCCTCTACTGACCCGGCTTGCAGCGACCGCACAGACCAGCAAGAGCAGTGATGTGCACATGGCACTGGGGAAGGGGTATGAACAACTACGCGACTTCGATACGGCGTGGCAGTATTTTTCAAAGGGCAATGCACTGGACAGACGCACAATGCCCGCCTACAGGCAGGACCATGCCGAGGCGTACTTTGACAGCATAACAATGCAGTGTGATCGCAAGTGGCTCAAGCGATTCGAGGGCTCGTCCCGCGATCCCGTTTTCATATGTGGGATGTTCCGTAGCGGCTCCACATTGCTGGAACAGATGCTTGCCTCCCACCCTGGTTTCGTTGCCGGTGGGGAAAGTGAGTTCTTCCCACGTCTGATAGCGAGGCAGTTTCCTGACTACCCGCAGGGACTGGAAGAGATTTCGAGTGAAAAAACCCGTGATTGGAAGCAGCAGCACGAAGAGCAAGCAATCAGAGTTATTTGGAGAATCATCCAGGGTGACCGACAAGCGTCCCGACAATTTCCTATATGTCGGACTTATTAAGGCAGTGCTGCCTTCGGCAAAAATCGTGGTAACAGAGCGTGACTGGCGCGATGTGGCTACGTCGATTTATTCTGTGCGCCTCGGGCCGAGTCAGCCCTATGCAACAAGTCTTGAAGACATTAGCCATTACATCGGGCTTCAGACGAAACTTGTCGATCACTGGGAAGAACTGCTGGGCTCTGCCCTGATGCGGGTTCGCTACGAAGACCTCGTCCTGGACCCGGAACGCACGGTAACCGGCTTGCTGGAGTGGCTCGGAGAGGACTGGGATGAGCGTTGTCTTGCATTTCATGAATTGAAGAACAGCGTAAAAACCGCAAGTGTTTGGCAGGTAAGGGAACCGCTCCACCCCAAGTCAATTGGACGATGGAAGAACTACCACCAGCAATTTGTCGGTGCTTTCGGCGCTGAAGTAGACGACTGACAGTGCGTTATTCGGTCGGCTCCATTTCCTCTATCGCGACTTCCTCTACGTCCGCACCTTCGATTGGGAATCTCTCCAGGTCTTCAACTTTGACCTCATCTTCTCGCGGATCTTCCTTCTCTCGTTCTATTTTGAGAGTTGCAACCCTGATGCTACCGTCGATATTTTTTCTATTGCTCTTGTAAGAGTCCATTAGAGCAGCGTTGTTATGGGCAAGGCTGCGGCCAACCTCGTGTTGAGTTCCACCCAGGTCGGTCACCGTCCAGTCGTTGATGTCCGGCTTTAGTGTGGTTGCTGCCTGCAGTTCGGCTCGCTCATCCCCTTCCAGGTACATCAACAAGTGCTCGGATAGATCCGAATCAAACTCAGGGAAGTATGCGCTGTTTCGGCCGTACCAACTCGAAACCAGGAATGTGGTCTCATCATTACTGAATGTGCCGCGATTAGAGTTCACGAATTCATACGCATTGTCTTCCAGGGCGTGATACACATTCGCGCCGGTATAGGCAGACGTGCGAATATTCGGACCGCCGACAATGCCCTGATACAGGCCATACATGATCAGCGGGTTGTTATCGTAGTTCTCTTTCAGAATGGTGTATTGAATGTCTTCCAGACTCAGCCGCACCCCGGAAACCGTGAGCAGTTTCTTTGAGAAAACGGAATTCTTTCCCCGAGTTAATTTCTTGAGAGTCCGCTTTGGGTATGCCGCGATAATCTCATTCAATACAGTGACGTTGTACAGGTTCAACCAATAGGCTAACTGCTCATCGCGCGAGAATTTTTCCAGCGGTGTTTCGGAAGGCAAAGCTTCAAGACTTTTCTGGATATTTCTAAGGTACTTCTGGGCGGCTTCATTGTCCATGAACGCTTCGTAGTGAAAGCGGTTACCCTCATGAGCGGTGAATTTCTTTACCTTGGTCTTCATGCGGGTGCCGAGAATTTCCTGGGCCGGCTGGCTGATTGCCCGGGTCGATCGTCCCACATCAACTACCACGTTTCGGAGCAGGTCGGAAAAATCTTCATAACTAATCGCGTACTTGGAGCTGTCATCAAAACCCTGGAAAGGTTCGGGTACGACTGACTCGGCGGCATTGGCCAGTGCAAACGGCGTTAAGGACCAGCAGACAATCAGTATGCCCGTGCCAATGTATTTCATCATGATAGCCCCCTGGTATTTTGTAAGCCTGTCCAGCGAGGTAGACAGGTGAGTGACTTTATTATCTCAGGAGATTAGAGGCAAATGTGTGCGCGGAGTTCAATCGGTTGTTAACTGACTGATAAATCGGATAAATTAGAACAAAAAATCGGGGTCGAAAAATCGACCCCGATAGCAGGATTTACGGGTCACGTGTTGATTTCTCAGTTCTGCGGGTCCTGTTCTTCAGCCGGCTCGACCGGGGACTCCTCTTCCGCGGCATCCTCCAGGTCCTCAATCGCGACAGTGGCGCTCTGCTGGTTTTCCACCATCCGCTTCTCATTAAGGTCATGCAATATCGCGAGTAGTTCCGGTTCAATACGACTCATTCGCTGGCCTTTTGCAGCCATGCTGGAAGAGCCGTATCCGACAGCTGCGCCCATCACGCCGCCACCATCCATTGGCGTAGTGCCCTTAACGGAGTCCAGCAACGCCGCCCTACTAGTGGCAAGGCTGCCACCAATCCTCTGGTGATTTCCGCCCAGATCGGTCACATCCCAGTCGTTGATGTCCGGCTTTATGTTGCTCGCCGTCTGTATTGCCGATTTCTCGTTTCCTTCGAGATACTGCAATAGGTGTTTGGGTAGATCCGAATCAAACTGAGGAAAATATGCCCGACTACGGTCGTACAGACTCGATACCCGGAACGTCTTTTCATCTCTTGCATACGTACCGCGATTGGAGTTTACGAACTCATACGCGTTGTTTTCCAAGGCACGATAAACATCCGCGCCGGTATAAGCTGTCTTGCGAATATTTGGACCACCGATAATGCCCTGGTAGAGGCCATACATGATCAGCGGATTATTGTCGTAGTTCTCTTTCAGAATCGTAAATTGAATATCATTCAGGCTCAGAGGCACACCAGCAACCGTGAGCAACTTCTTTGAAAAAATGGATTTCTTACCCGTAGTCAGCTTCTTGAGTTTCTGTTTTGGGTACACCGCAATAATTTCATTCAATACAGTGACGTTATACAAGTTTAACCAATAGGCCAGTTGCTCATCGCGCGAGAAATACTTAAGCGGTGCTTCCGCAGGTAAAGCTTCAAGGTCTTTCTGGATGTCGCGAAGAAACTGACGGCCTTCCTCGTCGTTCTTAAATGTCTCGAAATAGAAGCGATTGCCTTCATTGGCGGTTTTCTTGACCTTGACCTTCATGCGGGTACCGGTAAGATCCGGGGCCTCTTCGGCTACCCGCCGAGTTGATCGTCCTACATCAACAACCACTATTTTCAGCAGGCCAGTCAGATCATCATAGTTGATCGCATACTTGGAACTGTCATCAAAGCCCTGGAACGGCTCAGGTACGGCTGACCCGGCGGCGTTAGCCACTCCAACCAGCGCCAAGAACCCCCAGAGCAATACTGCGGCCGTGCCAACGTGTTTCGTCATGGTAACTCCCCAATGCAATGGATAATTACAGCACAAGATCCGCCACAAGAACATAGCTGATCAAAGTGTGAGTATTTGTTAGTCTGTGTACTCATGGTCTTGTCCGATCTATGACACCAAAAGAAGGCGTTCGTTCGGAGAATACCGGGTTTTTCTTAGGGATAATTCATGATGAAGTCGTCTTCTTTTCTACGTCTATTGTTGATGGGGTCTGCAGTATCACTAGTGCTCCTGCGCCCTGTGCTGGCCGATGAGTTCAAAAACATAAGTGACATCAAAAAGTGCCGGGCGATCGAGGCCACGTCGGAGCGTCTGCTGTGTTACGACACGGTAGCCGATGGCGGAATTTTCAACGAGCAGCAGTTACAACAGGTACAAAAAGAGAATTTTGGGATCACGGAAAGGCAGCGTGATGTTTCCGTTGAACAAATAACCGTAACCATTGTGCGTGTTACAAAAAGTTCTACCGGTGTCCACTATTTCTATACGGCTGATGGCGCAGCGTGGAAGCAGAGCAACGGCCGAAAGTGGAACGTAAAAGCGCCTTTTGAGGCCGAGATAAAAGCCGGCAAGGTAGGGTCATTTTTTCTCGTTTCAGAAAGTGGCAAATCGACGCGCGTCAAACGCATGCGGTAGCCAGGGGCGGGGATTCGTCTCCGCCGGTCCCGAAGGTTGGTTTGTTCTGTTCGACGCAAGTACAATCGTCCGATTGACGCCACACAGACTAACGACCACATGCTTGAAGCCTATTTGAAAGACCAGTCTCTGGGAGAGCTCGAAGCTCGATTACCGGACGATGTTGCCCAGGTAAAACAAGAGCTTGGCAGTTTGCTTGAAGAGGAGCCCCTCAATACCCGCGCTTTATACACGCTGGCACGCTGTTACGCGCTGTGTGAAGAGTTTGACGAGGCAAAGAACACGATTGAGACCCTGCTGGCCCATGATCCGGATCATGCCGAGGCAAAGACAGAATTGGCCCTGATTCGTTTCAAAGACGGCGACTCCAGTGAAGCGATAACGCTGCTGACGGAAGTAACAACCTCCAGGCCCGAAATTGCCGAAACCTGGGCTGTTTTGAGTGAGTACCTGCAGCAAGGCGGGCATACCGATGCGAGTCGGGACGCACTCAAACAATTCGACATGATCAAGTCGTTTAACGACAAATTGCGTGCGGCACAACAGGCATACTCCAAAGGGGACTTCCAGACTGCCGACAGCATATGTCGACAATTGCTGCAATTGGTGCCCAGCGAAATTCGCACGCTCAGACTACTGGCCAGGATCGCCAGGCAGTTTCACCACTTTGAGTTCAGCACCTCCACACTAGCGCGCTGCGTTGAGTCAAGGCCGGGCGACGTACCCCTTGGCCTCGAATACGGGTATTCATTGCTTGGTAACAGGATGTACCAGGAAGCACTTGCGCAGTGCCAACGGCTTATCGAGCTGGCGCCAGAGGTCATTCGTACCTACGACCTCAAGGCGGAAGTTCTGTATAACCTGGGCCGGCATGAGGAAGCCATTGAAATCTATCGCGAGCTTTCTGGGTTGCCGGAAAATCGTGCACCACGATTGTTGCGGTTGGGCAAGGTACTGAAGACGATTGGTGACGTCGAAGAAGCGACAGCATGTTATCAAGAGTCAATCAAAGCGGAACCGACGTTGGGCCAGGCTTACTGGGAACTGGCAGACCTCAAAACCTACCGATTCTCGGATGATGAAATTGCGTCGATGCGGACGTTGTTGGAGTCCGATGAAATCTCGCCTCTTGACAAGGTCCTGATGCAGTTCGCGCTGGGCAAGGCGCTTGAAGATGCTCAATTATTTGAGGAGAGCTTCGAGCGCTACCAATCGGCAAACAGCGGTTATACGAATATCCGACCCTTTGGCTATAACAGTCAAAACGACCGATTCAAGTCGCTCTTTACGAAAGAATTTTTCTCGGCGAGGATAGAACACGGCAATGATACCGACGCTCCCATTTTCGTTCTCGGTTTGCCGCGCAGTGGTTCAACCCTGGTTGAACAGATCTTGTCGAGCCACAGCCAGGTCGATGCGACACAGGAGCTTGATGAGATAGTCTCAATTGCCCGAGCGGTGAATGATCCCAGTCAGCCAGAGCAGGGGCAGTACCCGCAGTCCCTGGCGAATTTGAGCGCGAGTCAGGTTCAGGACCTCGCGCAACGGTACCTGGACTACGCGCAGCCATACAGGCAACAGGCTCCTTATTTTGTTGATAAGGCGCCCCACAATTTTCATCATATCGGCTTGATCAAGACACTTTTCCCGAATGCGAAGATCATTGATATCAGGCGCAATCCTATGGCGAGTGGCTGGAGTCTGTACAGACAGTTCTTTGCAGACAGCTTCCAGTTTTCCTATGACCTGGAAACGATCGGCAAGTATTACAACGACTATATTGAATTGATGAATCACTGGCACACGGTGCTGCCGGAGCGGATTCTGACCGTTAACTATGAAGACCTCGTCAACGACTTTGCCGTCACCGTTGACACTGTGTTGCAGTATTGCGGATTGGCATTCGAAGAGGCATGCCTCGATTTTCACCTGAATAAGCGTGCCATAGCGACGCCCAGCTCGGAACAAGTCCGTCAACCTCTCTACAGTGACGCGCTGGAACACTGGAAAAACTACGAGGCATTTCTCGAGCCGCTAAAACAGACGATTGAGAATGAAGAAGCGCCGCAAGACACTTAAGCCCAGGCATCCTGTTTCCAGTCAACAGCATGCCCGACTGCAACAAGCGATCCAGGCGCACTCAATGGGACAACTCACCGTCGCCGAAGCCGGCTATCGCGCCCTGATTGCTGAGAAGATCAGAACCCCGGAGCTCTACTGCAAGTTGGCACAGATTTGCGCCCAGTCGGCACGCCGTGACGAAGCCGATGTTCTTTGGGAAAAAGCACTGGCCATTGATCCCCGCCTTCTTGAAGCACAAATGAACCTGGCTGATAGCTATCAACTGGTCGGTGATATTGAACGGGCCAGCAACATATATCGTCGGGTCATATCGGACCACGAGCATTTCTATGTTGCGAAGTACATGCTGGCCAATATATTGAAATCCCAGGGAAAGCTCGAAGAGGCGCGTGATTACTATCAACAGGTAATGGCCCAGGAGCTGGGCTATACCCAGGCGCACTTTACCTATTCAGGGATCCACAAGTACAGGGATCGATCTGACCCGCATATCGAGTCGATGCTCGAGTTGCGACAGCAGAGTGGTCTTAGCGATGAAGACAGGATCCATCTCGACTTCGCCCTGGCAAAGGCCTTTGAAGACATCGGAGATTACCCGCAATCATTCAGCTACCTGAAGTCAGGCAATGACCTCAGATTCAAGGAGTTTGATTACGATATTGAGAGCGATAAGGCACTTATCCAAAGCATCATCCAGGCGTTTGACGGGGAAGCGATATCGCGTCTGCAAGTCGATGCGGAGACGTCGAACCGGCCGATATTTATTGTCGGTATGCCCCGTTCCGGAACATCGTTAGTCGAAAAAATAGTGGCCAGCCATTCCGATGTTTACGGCGCCGGGGAGCTCGAATACATGTTCGCGCTGGGTACGAGTCAGTTCCTGGGAGAGTCGAACAACTTTTTGTATCAGGCCCTCGATTCCTATGATCCGAGTACTTTCGAAAGAGTGGGCAAGGCTTATCTTGAAAAAATCAAGTTGCTGGACGCCGAGGCAGATCGAGTCACGGACAAAATGCCATTTAACATGATGATGATTGGGCTCATAAAAATCGCGTTGCCCAACGCAAAAATCATTCATTGCGTCAGGGATGCACGAGACACTTGCCTGTCAATCTTCAGGCAGAACTTCACAACCGGCAACTACCGCTTCGCCTATAACCTGAAAACAGTCGCTCAGTTTCACAATCAATACAGGAAATTGATGCGGCACTGGCATGAGAGCATGCCTGGCGCGATATACGATATTAGCTACGAGTCACTTACCCAAAACCCTGAGCGAGAAATACGAGACCTGCTGTCGGCTTGTGATCTCGAGTTTCAGGAAAGTTGCTTGACGTTTGAGAAGACCGAAGCGGTAGTCAAAACCGCGAGTGCTTTCCAGGTCCGACAACCCATGTATACGAGTTCGGTCGCCTTGTGGGAGAAGTACCAGCAGTACCTGGGCCCCATGCTTGATGAGTTACAGGGCAGTTAAGGCAGGGGGAGCCGGGGCTCTTATCCCTGCTTGCTTCAGCGGTGTAACCAGCCCAAATAGCTGGTGCGGTTTCCGCCAGCAAAAGGCGATACAAGCTGAACCGAATGCAATTGAGGGACCAGGAAGATATTCAATGTATTGAAACCGGGAACGAGCGCTTGGGTGATATTGCCGGCATCATCGAAGAACGCCAGATGTCCGCCCCAGTTCTTGTCCCAGATTTTCGTCATGCCGAACACATAGGCTGCCACCCTGTTGTGGCTATCATGCCGGTCATCATGTGCCGTCAGGAAGTGTCCAGGCGCATAATTTGAGGCATAACTGTCCGCCTTACGAATGGCTTTTTCCCCAGTCAGCGTCCTCATCAGGTTCAGGACTTCTTCGCTATTCACGAACTCGTGGATCTGGTGCATGGGATGCCCCGGCTGTTCCTTTAGCTCGATCGCCTGGGTGATGTAGTACTGGTAGAACACATATTGAAACTGAGTGCGCGCCCTTGCATAAATTCCGTTCATGAGATGTTGTTGTTGCTTGGGAGCCACGGTCTGAAGTTCTTGGATAGAACTTTCGTAAAAGTTGTTACCTTCGTTATAGGCCAGATACCAGTCCTTATTTTCCAAGTGTATTTTGTACAGGTAGTCGGCTGTATCCGGGGTGAAGAAGTCGGCGACCTGCAATCGGCCGTCTTGTTGCAGAATCTGGCCAAGTGCCTCCGCATCATGATCGGGACTAATTTTCAGTTGCTGAGCCATAAAGTGCTCTGATTGCCTCAATTTTTTGGAGTTAGTGATTCTGATTCTATTCTAAATATGTGCCTTGATCGGACCAGTTGATGGTCCGAGCCTGTGACCTGTTGATCCTTGGATTACAGTGCTCCACTCAGATCAGGATACAACTTGGTGCCGGGATTGTTCCTGGTCAACCACTCAAGACCATCGCTCAGATCATCGCCATAGAATTCTTCCAGTCGCTGATACCGCGCTTCTCGTTTTTGTTTACTGAACTGTTCGTCCGCGTTCTTGGCGTCAATGAGACGGCCTTCACTGTTCACGATTTTGTGTATCTGTTCAGGCGATATGCTCAGTTCCAGGAACTCGTTGGCCGCCTGCAGAACTTCCAGGGGGTTGTCGATCAGTTCATCCCCGTACAAAGAGGACATCAGCTTTTCCTTCGAATACCGCTGAACTGCTTTCTCTGCCTGTTCAAGCTGTAGTCTCCAGAGCGTCATGATGATTCTCAGGTCGGTCATGTGAATGGTGTGTGTCAACTGGAGGTTCGCCAGTTGCGGAAAATCACATCGGATCAAATCGAACATCGACCTGACTGTTTGTTTACCTCCTTCTCCTTTCCTGAGCGTTGAGAGGGCGAAGTTCCTGACATCCGTGTAGAGCATTAGTGACTTGGTCGGCCCGGTTATCTTCAACAACTCCGGGATGATGTTATTGACCGAATTAATGGGTTTGATGATCAGCGTCTCTGCTGTTGTGGCGTGCTTTTGCAGAAGTGCCAGGGCTAGCCTTGGCAGATCGCGATAATCCAAATTGGTCGTACTTGAGCGCCACTCCAGTCGCTTCGCATTTGCCGCATCAAGCAGGATCTGCGGTTCTCGAAGGCTGATGCTAGACCCATCTACATCCAGACAGCGGGACAAGAATGTAGACGAGCAAAACGCGGTATGAAAAATGAACCGGGGTGGTTTTTCCGCCAACGTCTGGCACGGCGAAGTCGCCAGTTCAGCCAGTTCGGCAAGGCGTACTTCAATGAGCTGTCGAGTTGGGTCTATGTACTCTTTCTTTAGACTGCTAACTCGACGGATCTCGTCGCGCTCAATTTGCAGGAAGCCGACTTTTTCTGTGTTGAAATCGAATCGATACGCCAGAAAATTTGGGCTGTCTATCACGTCTTTCACGAGTACTGTCCGGTCAATCAGTAAATGACTGCCGCTCCTCCCAGACCTCATCACGGTTGGCCAGGTCGTAGAGGACTTCTGCGTACTGAATCAGCTTGTTTGAAAACTCCTGCATTTTTTTGTCAGGCTTGTCGTCGGGGCCCTTGGCTTGCGGGTGATTCAGCAGACGATCGGCGTCCAATTGCCATTTCATGGAAAAGTGCCTCGCCACTTCCCTGGGGGAGGTGGCCAATGATCCCGAAACATAGTCTGCAATCAGCTTGTCGATCGAGAGCGTCCAGACAAACTCATGCTCCTTGGCAACCCCCCATACCTTGGCCATGAGCAGCTCGTTCGGCACCATCCAGACCGGACTGGCCTGTACCGCAGTGCCGGTAACTGCCTTGATGTCGATCATTTCTTTTACCACTTTGTCCAGCAGGTCTGTGTACCAGGTCCTTACCGCTTCTGCCTCCGCGTCAGCATTCGACTCAGCCATGTTGTTCTCCCGATCAAACATCGATTTATTGGGCGCTAAAGTAACATATCGAGGTCATATTCCAAACGAGCATAACGCACGCGCGTTTTGCGCGTTTTGGCGACCGCCGGCCAGGACGGCTCGTCGATCTTGTAGAATGAAACGATGGCACGTTGCTACGCGCACATGGTTGGTTTCCGATCGCTGCCGGCAGGTGTTCTGCTGGTGGTGCTTTCACTGTTTTGCCGGCAAGCGCTGGCAGAGGGCTCGCTTTCGCCCAATATTCGAATCGAAAGCGATTTCCTGGAATACGCTATTCAGTACCGCGTCTATTCGCCAGAAGCATCCGGAGAGGGGATGCTACCGACGATCTATATCACAGACGGTCAGTGGTATCTCGAGCCGGGTGAAATGGTGGGCGTTCTCGACCGAGAAATTGCCGCAAAGAACATCAGGCCCGTAATGGCGGTATTTATCGATAGCCGGAATCCCGATGATTTAGCGGAGAATCGCCGGAACCAGGAGTTCATGTGCAACGAGAAGTACGTTGCCTTCGTGACTCGGGAGTTGATTCCTGCAATCTCAGCGAGCCATCCGGTCAGTGAGGATCGACGTCATCGTGTGATTGCGGGAGTGTCCTTCGGCGGGCTCAACGCCGCCTGCTTTGGCCTGATGGCGCCCGACCGGTTTGGCGGGATCGGCATGCATTCACCGGCGAGCGACAAGCACCTGGAAGTCCTCAATGATCTGTACAAGGACAACGACCGCACTTCGGTCAGTATTTTCTTCTCCGTCGGTACCCAACGAGACAACACCAGGGCTGCACGCCGGTTCCACCGCACGCTGGAACGAAAGGGTTATGAGGTCAACTACATGGAAGTTCCATTTGGGCACGATTGGTCCAACTGGAGGCCACTACTCGATGACCTGCTAGCCACATTCTTCGCAACTGGCCAGTAGATGCGTTCCGGGGGAGTCAGTCACCGCGGCGCGGTATCTCGTTTCCGAGCATCAAGGCACGCACAAAACGAACGGGCGGGGAGCCGTACGACAGTGCCTGGTCGTGGTAGCGCCGCAAGGTGAACTCGTCGCCCCATGAATCTTCAACCGCCGCACGCAGCTCGAGGTGCTCCTGGTAGCCCACAAAATAGGTAGATAGCTGCGCTGAGGTGAGTTGCGCACGCACCCACTTGCCGGCTGCTTCACGTTCTTCCTGGAATCCACCCTCGACCATGAGCTTCATGGCGGACTCACGCGTCATACCGTCAACGTGGATCGCCGAGTCGATGATGGCGTTGGTAATCCCTCGCAAATACCACTTGAGGTTTATCAGTTTCATGAGCGGGTCGTGATCCTGGTACCCCGCTTCGATCATCATCTGCTCGGCATACACGCCCCAGCCTTCAACGAACGGTCCTGACGAAAGAATGCCGCGTAACGTCGACGGGTAGCGATTGCTAAGCGCGAGTTGCAGGTAATGCCCCGGTACGCCCTCGTGAATCGTCAGGTCCTGCATTGAATATATGTTGTATTCGCGCAGGAACGATTCCACCTGTTTTTCGGTCCAGTCGCTGGGCAGAGGTGCTACGGCGTAAAAGGCCGGCTGGTCGCTGTCCAGTGTGCCCGGAGAGTCGAGGTATGCGACCGTCACCCCACGTTGGAACTCCGGCATGATGATGATCTCGACTGGCTCCTCGGGCATCGTCACGATGTTGTGTTCGACGACGAAGTCTATTGCCTCCTGCAGCTGTTTCCTGGCGAGCTCAACGATCCCGTCACGTGGTGGCAACTGTCGATACGCCTCTTCGAGGGCCGACCGGATGATTGCCTGCTTGTAGGGCTCGTCAGGGTCATCCGGGAACGTGGTCATCGGGTGTTTCTTGAGATAGACGACCTTCGCAACCACGTACATCTGGTTGCGCACATTCTCGTATTCCTGCTCGGCGCGCGCGGTAACGTCCTTACGCGACAACGGTGAATTCAGCGCGAAAGCGAGTTTGACGTCATACAGTTCGGCGCCAATGCGAAAGTCGCCGTTGGCTTTTGGCAGCAGTTCTTCTTCGAGCCAGGTCTGGTGATCGGCAACGGCGTTCTTGGCGGTCTCGATCGCTGCATTGAGGCGAGTTTGTTGTTCTTCGCTCAGCACATCCATATTCGGCACGATCATCATGTCGATGATCGAACCAAGTCCCGGGTTCTGCTGAACCGCGGTTTCCGCATGAATCTTCGGCACGCGCGCCGGTTGGAGTTCACCACGCGCCTCTTCGAGGAAACGCGGAATTTGTTCGAGGCGCGAGGTTGCCGCTACCAGGCGTTGTTCGATCGGCGCATAGTCACGCGATAGCAGGCTGTAGATCGATCCGCCCGAAGTTCTGACGTAGGAGACGGGATTCCAGGCCCATTCCTGAAGTTGCTCGATCTTCCAGATATTCGACTCGATTTCGTGCAGCAGCAGTTCCGCATCCACTTGATTGGCGCGCGATAGCTCGTCGCGGTCCAGTGCTGCTAATGCCGCTTGGTACTCACCCAGCAGTGTGAGCGTTTCCGCACGAGCCGCAGCGTCCACATGGTCGAGCTCGCCGTCCGCGCTGTGGTCGCCAATCATGGTCGCCCCGACAGGTGAGATATTGGTCAGGTCACTGATGTACTCGTCGGAGAGGTTCTGGAATGCAGTGTCCGTGGCGCTGGCGGCGTACGCACTGGCAGCCAGGACATTGATGAGCACAGCAAGGATGAGTCGATTCACAATACGGCCTCGGCTTGGGAGAATGTGCGGCCGACCATAGCATGGTCCCGGCAGGCCTGTAATATCGGACTATGTGGAGGATTTTCTTACTGCTTGGCCTGCCATTCGCAACCACATCGGTCGCTGCCGAGCCGGTGCTTGCCTGGGTGTTGCGATTACCCGAGTCGACGCCGACCTTGTTTGTTGCCGAGACCAAAGGCTCGGCGTTCCACCGTTTCGATCGAGCCGGCGACGGAGTCCTAAAAGTGGGGCAGGACTACATGTCCATCGGGCAGGGCGGCATCGGCAAGGAAAGCTCCGGTGACCGACGTACGCCGCTGGGAATCTACTTCGTGACTGAGCAACTGGATACGACGCGCCTGCACGATAAATATGGGGTTACCGCGTATCCGCTCGACTATCCCAATGCGTGGGATCATCGTCTCGGTCGCACGGGCGATGGCATTTGGGTGCACGGCGTCGATCCTCGCGGCGGCATACGCCCGCCGCTCGATACCGACGGATGTATCGCGTTACCAAACGCACGCTTGCTCGCCCTGGAGCAGAGTTTTGAAGCCAACGTCACCCCCGTACTGATCGCAACCGAGCTTGCCTGGGCTGAGCCCGCGACGGTGGCCGAGTTGCGAGCCGGGTTGGAAAACGCCGTCATGCGTTGGGCTGACGACCTCGAACAGGGTGATATGTACGCCTGGCTTGATGCCTATGACGATGCGTTCCGGCACTGGGGCATGGATAAGGATGAGTGGTCGGCGTTTAGCCTCGAAACGGTCGGCCGGCGACCGATTACTGCTGTCAGCGTCAGTGACCTGCTATTGCTCGTGGACCCGGCCGAGAAGGGGCTCTACCTGAGTCGTTTCCGACTGGAGATTGGCGAAGGTGAGTCGCGGACGGTAATTTCCAGGCGCCGAATGTATTGGCGCCGCGGAGAGAATGGCACGTTCAGGATTGTTGCAGAGGACAGCGGCTAGGTTAGCGCAGGCCTTCCCGGACCGTCAGTTCGTCAATGAGCTCCAGGAGTTCGTTGTAACCACCCGCGTCACCGACACTGGTGCGGTACTTGCCGTTAACGACGATTGAAGGCACCGCATCCACCTTGTAACGACGCACAAGATCGGCGGCGACCCGCATCTTCTGGTTAACCTCAAAGGACTTCCACGCCTTGTCGAAATCTTCGTTCGATACACCGAAACGACTGAACACCTTGCCAATCGCAGCTACCGACGTCAGTCGATTGCCGCGAAGGTGAAATTCGGTGAAAACGGCCTCGTGGAGTGCTGCGGGATCCTGCAACACGCCATTATTCGCCAGGATTTCATGCGTGAAATAGATCTGCGCATGGAGCTGGGCGACCTGGTTAAACATGGCTGGAATGCGAACGAAGCGTACGCCCGGGTCTTTCCCGGCCGCCCACTTGTTGATATGCGGCTCCAACCTGAAGCAGGCCGGGCAGCTATACATGAACGACTCAGCGACTTCGATCTTGTCTGCACCGCCGACTGTCGGCTGGGTTGGCATCATGCGGAAGTAGTGCTGACCTTCCTTGTATTTCCACTCGCGAACCGGGGCATCCTCAGAATCGGCCATGGCGAGCATGATGGGTTCGTCCTTGGGCTCTTCTTCCGAAGCGGATTCCTCGACGACTTCGAGCGTCTCGGGTGCTGCTTCCTCAGCGGCGTCGACTGCTTCCTGCGCAGTGGCGTCGGGGGCAGGTGCCTCGACAGCGGCTGCTTCGTCGGCGACCGCCTCCGGTTGTTCTTCCTTGCTGCATGCGGACAGCGTCACCAGCAGTGCGGCGATCCAGATCAGATGCTTCATATTGTGTTCCTGGGTGTAACGGGCGGAGATGTTTATCTCAGACCTTGTACATACGAAGAAAGTGCCTCGATATCGTCCTTGCTGAGACGTTCAGCAATATCACGCATGATGCGCGTCTTACCGTCTGTCTTGCGCATACCGCTCGCGTAGTCGTTGAGTTGCTTGGTCGTGTAGTCGGCATGCTGGCCCTGCAGTGCCGGGTACTTGGCAGCCGGGTTACCGCGACCGGTTGGGCCATGGCATGCGAGGCATGCGGCGACGCCCGTCTCGGCATTGCCGCCGCGGTACAGTGATTCACCACGATCGACCGTGCCAGCGTTCTTCACGGACTGTGCGGCAGCCGGGAGGCTCTCGAAATAGACGGCGAGATCAGCCATATCCTGCTCGGAAAGCAGCATGGCCTGGCTCGACATCAGCGGGTCCGTGCGCGAACCGCCTTTGAACGCCGCCAGCTGCGCGAGCAGGTAGGGTGCATTCTGGCCGGCAATGTTCGGCCACATGGCGGAGATACTATTGCCTTCAGGACCGTGGCAGGCCGTGCAGGTCAGGGCTTTCGCCTTGCCGGCATCTGCTGAGCCATCTACCAGGCTGTCAGCCTGAACCTGGGTTGCGATGAGTGCCAGACCGGCCATCGCGAAAAGCGGTGCGAGCTTGATTTTCATATTTTCTAACCGTCACTTCCCTGCGCTGACCGGAGCCATCGCTTTGGATACCAACCTGTTGTCTGAGCCACACCCGAGAGGTGTTGGGTTGACCTGTGCTCAGCAACCGCGAATTATACACAGAATCCACGGGGCGTACCCATGTCGCAATACCCACAAGCCAGCTTCATCAAAAGCGCAAATGCGCCTGACCAGTTCGTGCCCGACGAGGGTGCGGAAGTCGCGTTTGCGGGCCGGTCTAACGCCGGAAAATCCAGCGCGATCAACGTGATTGTGAATCGCCGGCAGTTCGCCCGGACCAGCAAGACGCCGGGTCGTACGCGACTCGTAAATTTCTTCGCGCTGCGGGACACGGAGCGCCTGGTGGACCTGCCCGGCTACGGTTTCGCCAAGGTCGCGAGCCATATGCGTGACCACTGGGCGGACCTGATGGCCGAGTACTTCGAGATCCGGGCAAGCCTCAAAGGGATGTTCCTGATCGTCGACATCCGGCGCCAACTCACAGACTTCGACCACCAGATGCTCGCCTTCGCGGACTCTGTTGGCTTGCCCGTGCATGTCTTGCTGACCAAGAGCGACAAGCTGAAGCGCGGTCAGGCCGCCAACGCGTTACTCAAGGTGCGACGGGACCTCGGCGACATCGGCACAGTGCAGCAGTTCTCGGCGCTCAACCGCCAGGGCGAGGATGAAGCTCGCGCCAAGCTCGAAGAATTCCTGAAGCTCGAATCCAGCTAGCTACGGGCAATAAAAAAAGGCGCAATAAAAAGCCCCGAAGCACCAAAGGTGCCCCGGGGCCGAAGAAGCAACAGGCTTGGGGAAACCTCGTTGCACGCCCGTTTAGGGAGGTAAACAGGCGAGTGACTTATGCACTCAATAGATTAGAGGCTGCATGGCCGACAAGAGTTCCCGAAAACGTATAACTTATTGAAAGTTAAGAAATAATAGCTTGGACTGAGTCTAGGTCACTATTCTCGGCGCCAACCGGGGATGAATTGCTTCACACGCATCGCGTGAACGCATGCACGTAGTTTGGTCCACTCAGACGCTCCGCTATAGATTCCGCAACTCATCCCCGGTTGTCGCCTGGCATGGTGGGTGGCAGAGCGGCGCGGGAAATATGCGTTCCCGAATCCATAGCCGAGCTGGCACCGTGATTGAACTACGTGGTTGAGACGGAACACGCGAGGCGTGTGAGGGAATGCATATTTCCCGCGCCGCTCTTACGTCGGACTAGTGAGCTTCATCCCAGTTCGATCCGGTTCCGACATCGACTTTCAATGCGACTGACAGATCGGCCGCGCCATTCATTAGTTCGGTCACCTTAGCCGTCACGGCTTCGACCTCGTCATTTCGGACTTCAAACACGAGCTCATCGTGTACCTGCATGATCATCCGGGCGCCCGGGCGCTTCGTATCGAGCCAGTCGTGAACCGTGATCATGGCGCGTTTGATGATGTCGGCCGCCGTGCCTTGCATCGGCGCGTTGATGGCGCTTCGTTCGGCGTACTGGCGGCGTTGCGCGTTGCGGGCGTTGATTTCCGGCAGGTACAGGCGTCGCCCGAATACGGTCTCGACGAAGCCTTTCTCGCTGGCCTTCGCGCGAATGTCGTCCATGTACTGCTTCACACCCGGGTAGCGGTCGAAATAGAGATCGACATACTCTGCGGCTTCGCCGCGCGAGATGCCCAGTTGCTTGGCGAGGCCGAAGGCCGACATGCCGTACATGAGTCCGAAGTTGATGGCCTTGGCGGAGCGGCGTTGGTCGTCGGTGACTTCCTCCAGCTGCATTTCGAAAACCTCGGCCGCCGTCGCGCGGTGCACGTCCTGTTCTTTTTCAAAGGCCTTCAGCAGGCCCTTGTCCCCGGACAGGTGCGCCATGATTCGAAGTTCAATCTGCGAGTAGTCGGCCGCGAGCAATGCGAAGCCTTCAGGTGCAACGAACGCCTGGCGAATGCGCCGGCCTTCCTCGGTGCGAATCGGGATGTTCTGCAGATTCGGGTCCGTTGACGATAGCCGGCCGGTCGCCGCCACGGCCTGGTGGTAGGAGGTGTGTATACGTCCCGTACGTTCGTTGATCTGCAGCGGCAGCTTGTCGGTGTACGTACTCTTCAGTTTGCTGACGCTGCGGTAGTCGATGATGACGGCTGGCAGCTCGTAGTCGGTCGCAAGTTCGACGAGCACGTCTTCGGCGGTTGACGGCTGGCCTTTCGGCGTCTTGCGAATGACGGGCAATTCCTGTTGCTCGAACAGGATCTGCTGCAGCTGTTTTGGCGAACCGAGATTGAACGGACCGCCCGCGAGCTTGTGTGCTTTCGCTTCGAGTTCGGCCATCTTCTTCGCGAGCTCGGTGCTCTGTGTCTGCAACATCTTGCGATCAACCAGCACGCCGGTCTCTTCCATGTCGAGTAACACGGGAACCAGGGGCTGCTCGATTTCCTCGTAGACTTTTCTCAGCGTCGGCACGTTACCGAGCTGCTCCCACAGGGTCTCGTGCAGCTGGAGCGTGATGTCCGCGTCTTCGGCAGCGTAGGGCGACGCGGTCTCGAGATCGACCTGGTTGAACGTCAGCTGCCTGGCCCCTTTGCCGGCGACATCTTCAAAGTGGATCGTCTCCTTGCCGAGGTACTGTCGTGCCACCGAATCCATGTCGTGCCGGGTGGCGACGCTGTTCAGTACATAGGATTCGAGCATTGAATCGAATGCCATGCCGGCAAGTGCGATGTCGTAGCGCGCGAGGATATGGGCGTCGTACTTGAGGTGATGGCCGACCTTTTTCTTCTCACTATCCTCGAGCCAGGGTTTCAATTTCGCGAGCACCTCGTCGCGAGGTAACTGATCAGGCGCTCCGGGGTAGTCGTGAGCAACGGGTACATAACAGGCGTCGCCCTCGGCGACAGCCAGCGAGAAGCCAACGATTTCCGCGTTCATGTAATCGAGACTGTTGGTTTCCGTATCGAACGCGACGAGGTCCGCCCCGGCGAGTTTCCCGAGCCAGGCGTCGAACGTGTCCCAGGCCAGGACCGTTTCGTATTCCACGGGTTCTTCCTCGGCCGGTGCTTCCAGGGGCTTCTCGGCTTCCTCCTGGCCTGCCTCGTCGAGCTGCCGCAGCAGGGCGCGCAATTCGTAGTGGCTGTAGAGCTGTCGCAGGGTGTCGGTGTCGGCATCGCTTGCGGCAAGGTTATCGATACCGATCTCAAGTTCGACATCCTTCTTGATCGTCGCCAGCTCTTGTGAGAGTCGCATCTGCTCAACGTTGTCGCGGAGACTCTCGCCGATTTTGCCCTTGATCTCGTCACCGTGCTCGACGATGCCGTCTGCGCTGTCGTAAAGATTTAGCCATTTCGCGGCTGTCTTGGCACCTACCTTGGGGACGCCCGGGATGTTGTCCGAGCTATCGCCGACCAGTGCGAGGTAGTCGATGATCTGTTCCGGGTAGACATCGAACTTCGCCTTCACGGCATCCCGGTCCAGGCGTGAGTCGTTCATCGTGTTGATCAGCGTGACCTTGTCCGTGACCAGCTGAGCCAGGTCCTTGTCACCTGTAGAGACCAGTACATTCAGGCCTTTCTTCTCCGCGTGCGCGCACAGCGTGCCAATGACGTCGTCGGCTTCGACGCCTTCGACGCAGAGGAGGGGCAGGCCCATCGCTGTGACGGCATCGAGAATAGGCTGAACTTGTGTGCGCAGGTCATCGGGCATCGGCGGACGGTTCGCCTTGTACTCGGCGAACAGGTCATCTCGAAATGTTTTGCCGGGCGCGTCGAACACAACGGCGACATGCGCCGGTTGTTCATCGCGCAACAGTTTGAGGATCATCGTCAATACGCCGTGCAACGCGCCTGTCGGTTCGCCCTGGGAGTTGGTCAGGGGAGGCAGCGCGTGAAAGGCGCGATACAGATACGATGACCCGTCGATCAGGACGAGGTCAGTCATTGGTGTACGGTCTATTCCTTGTCGGCTTCGCCGTCTTCTTCCTGTTCTTCTTCCCGCTCTTCTTCAGCCGTTGATTCAGCTGCCGGTGGCGGCTCCTGGATCTTGCTCGGATTGCCCGAAATATACAGGGGGCCACTCTGGCCGCAGCCAGAGGCGAGGAAAACAAACGAAAGCGCGGCGAGTGCGAGGAGCAGATGTTTCATATTAATCGACCGTGAACTGGGACAGGTCGATTATAGAGGTCGCTTGACGTTCATGTGGATCATTTTGCATAGCGTTTGGCCACTTTCCTGTACGCATCGCGAAAAGGCATGTCTTCTTCTGTAACCAGGCGATAGGCCTCGGCAGTGGCAAAAATGCCTTCGTCGAGCTGAATATTGTCGGGCAGGAACTCGAGGCCTTCGAGCAGGTACGCCATGATATCCACGCTGTCGATCGCAAGATCGATCGAGCGGAACACCGGCGACTTCAGTCTCTGCAGGTCACGGTGATATCCGGACGGCAGTTTCGCCGTGATCATCATTGCTTCGTCCAGGCACGCTTGTGTCGTCGCTGACGATGCGCGCAATAGTTCAAGCACATCGGGGTTGCGTTTCTGCGGCATGATCGATGAGCCTGTCGTAACCTCGGGCGCGAGCGAGACATAGGCGAATTCCTGCGTGTAAAACAGCAGCAAGTCGCTCGCCATGCGGGACAGGTCCTGCATCATAAGGGCGATCTCAAACAACAGTGCGCTCTCGGCTTTGCCGCGCGACAGCTGTGCAGCGGTGACTGGCGTCTGAGTGCTGTCAAAGCCCAGCTTCTCGGTCGTCAGTTCGCGATCCAGCGGCAGCCCGGGCGTTCCGTAGCCGGCTGCGCTGCCAAGTGGATTCTTGTTGATACGTTTGTTCACGGCTTTGAGGCCGGCGGCGGCATCTGCAAAGCCTTCGTCGAAACCGCCACACCACAAATCCACCGACGACGGCATCGCGTGTTGCATGTGCGTGTAGCCCGGTAAATCGACGTCGCCCTGGCGCTTCGCAACGTCAGCAACAGACGCGCGCAGGCCTTCGACGCGATCGGACAGGTCGAGTGCTGCGTCGCGCAGGTACAAGCGCAGAGCCGTGAGGACCTGGTCGTTACGCGAGCGCCCGAGATGCAAGCGCCCACCCGCATCCCCGATGTTTGCAGTCAGTCGGGATTCGAGTGCGGTATGCACGTCTTCGTCTTCCAGGCGGATCTGCCATTCCCCGTCCTCGAAACTCTTATCGAGCGCCCTCAGTCCGTCGCAGATCGCGTTGCAATCGTCGGTCGAAATCAGCTTCTGTGCCGCCAGCATTTCTGCGTGCGCTATCGAGCCGCGCACGTCATAGGAGACGAGCCTCGCGTCGAGCAGGTGATCTTCGCCGGCCGTGTACCGGAGTACGCGTTCGTCGAGTGGCAGTCCCTTTTCCCAGAGCCGACTCATGATTCCCCGCCTTGTTCTTCGGGTGACAGCGCGGTGATGTCGTCGACAACCAGTGTGCCCGTGCCTTCGTTTGTGAAGACTTCGAGAAGGATGCTGTCAGGCAAATGATGAGAGATAACGTGCACGCGCTGCACGCCGTTCGCGATCGCATCGTCGATGGCAGCGGCTTTCGGCAGCATGCCGTCTGCGAGGATGCCCTTCTTCTTGAGTTCCTTGAGATGCTTGCGGTCGATGTAGCTGATTAGTGAAGTCGGGTCGTTGATGTCCTCGAGGATACCGGTGGCGCCGGTCACGAGAATCAGTTTGTCCGCGTCCAGTTCGGCTGCGATCGCTGCGGCGACCGTGTCCGCGTTGATGTTGAGCAACGTGCCGGACTCGTCACAGGACAATGGGCTGACGACAGGCATCAGGCCGTTGTCGAGCTGCTTCCTGAGGATGTCGGCGTCGACCGAATCGATGTCGCCGACGAATCCGTAGTCCACGGCTTCCTCGCCGTCGCGCTCGACGGGCGGGCGTTTGTGTGCACGTATCAGTCCGGCGTCAACACCGCTGATTCCGACGCCGGGATCTGCAGGTCCCTGCACGTCGCGAGGATGCGCGTGTTGATCTGGCCGTTCAGGATCATCGTCGCGACGTTGAGCGAGTCGCTGTTGGTCACGCGACGTCCCTCGACGAACTGTGTATCAAGGCCGAGATCGGCTGCGAGTTGCGTCGACTGCGGCCCACCGCCATGGATCAATACTGTGCGAATACCCACCTGGTGCAGGATGCCGACCTGTTCGACAAACGCAGATGCCATTGCCGGGTCTGCGAATACTTCGCCCCCGGCCTTGATAACGAACACCTTGCCTTTGAACAGACGAATGTAAGGTGCAGCGTGCTTGAGCGCCGATACGACAATCGCGCGGTCTCTTTTCGAGCTCAAGACTTTCCTCCGAGCATCTGGTGGAGTACGGCCATCTGGGCCAGCATACGGTTGCGGGCTTCGGGAATGACCACGCTGCGCGGTCCGTCGAGAATCGCGTCGGCCACGACGACTCCACGCCGCACGGGCAGGCAGTGCATGAAACGGCAGTCGTCTTTCGCATTCTCGAACCAGGGTTCGTCGACACACCAGTCGAGATGTTGCTCACGCAGTTTCTGATCTGCGAGCTTGTCACCGTAGTGCTTCGTCGACGACCAGGATTTGGCGTAAATGACATGTGCGCCTTCCATCGCTTCCTTTCGGTCCGATGATTCCCTGACGGAACCGCCCGATTCTTCGGCCGCGAAAATCGCCTTCTGCATGATTGGCGCGGGAAGTTCGAAGCCCTCGGGTCGCAATACCGTTACGTCCATGCCGCGCTTCGCCGCCATTTGTAGCGTGGCGGTCGGGACAGCCAGCGGCAATGGTCTTGGATGGTACGCCCAGCTCAGCACGAATTTGCCGCCGTTGGTGGGCAAGCTCAAATCATCCATCGTCTTCCAGTCCGCCAGGCTCTGGCAGGGGTGGTTCATCGCGGATTCCATGTTTATAAATGGCGTATGAATCAGGTCGAGCATGGCCGAAAATTCCTTTTCAGCCAGGTCTTCTGCGAGGCTGCGCCTTTCAGCAAACGCGCGGATGCCGATGGCATCGCCATACGACGCGATAACAGGAATCGCTTCGCGGATATGCTCGGCTGCGGCGCCATCCATGACGATACCCGGCCTGCTCTCGATTCCATGAATAGACATTTCCGGGGAAATAACGAACGAGCCACCGCCAAGGCGGGTCATCGCGGCCTGGAACGATGCAAGCGTTCGGAGCGACGGGCTCAGAAACAGTAACGACAGGACTTTTCCCTTGAGCGCCTCAGGTTCGGGATGCTCATCGAGTCGATTGGCCAATGCGATCAGGTTAGAAATCTCGTCGTTTGAAAAGTCTGCGAGGTCGTTGAAAGCTTTCATTTTGCTTGGTCCTTGTTCTAGTCCGTGGCGGGCATGACCACGGTCAGTGCCTGTGACAGGTGATCGACGTGTTTCGCCTGGAGTACGAGAGGTGCAAGTATGCGCAATACGTTGGGGTCGCCGCTAGTGCCAGCGAGAATGTCGTGTTCGAGCAATGCGTCACGGACTTCGATCGCCGGCCGATCGCAGACCAGGCCGAGTAGCAGGCCCATGCCCTGGATCTTTCGTAACGGGGCCGACGACGCATTGTTCGCGTATCTGTGCTTCGCGCGCGCGGACATTGGCCAGCAGGTGCTCGTCCGAAATCGCCTGGACGGTCGCGGCGATAGCTGCAGCCGCGATCGGGCCTCCGCCAAAGGTCGTGCCGAGATCTCCCGTCTTGAAGCGCGCTGCCATTTGGTGCGAACACAAGACAGCACCGCACGGTATGCCACCGCCAAGCGCTTTCGCACTGGTGATGATGTCCGGGTCGATGCCATGCGCTTGTACGGCAAAGAAGTGTCCGCAGCGGCCCATTCCGGATTGCACTTCGTCAGCGATCAGGATCACGCCGTGTCTCTGTGTTTCATTGCGCAGAGCTTCAATAAACTCGATTGACAGGTCGTATGCGCCCGCAACGCCCTGCACAGGTTCGAAGATAACCGCGGCGATGCTGTCATCGATCATCGACCGCGCGGCTTCGATGTCATCACGCGGGATGAAATCTGCCTCGAACGGTTTCGACGGAAAGCCGTACCACTTGTCGGCATTCCAGGTCACGGTGGCTGCCGCGGCGGTCCGGCCATGGAAGCCCTGGGTGATAGCCAGGACTTTCTTTCGCCCGGTCGCGGTCATTGCCATGCGCAAAGCATTCTCGTTGGCTTCCGCACCGGAGTTCACGAAGAACACACGGTCGAGGCCGTTTGGCGCAACACCAACCAGCTGCTCGGCGGCGTCCGCCCGGATATCCAGTGCGACTGCATTACTCTGGAACAGTAGCTTGCTGCTCTGTTCCTGAATCGCCGCCACGAGGCGCGGGTGGCCGTAACCGAGCGCTGCGACGGCATGCCCGCCATACAGATCGAGAATGCGTCGGCCATCACGCGTAAAAATGTCACAACCGCTCGCGCGTTCGGGCACGAATGGCAGTTGACCGTAAACCGGGATCGTCACGTTGGCCTCACGCACACGCGGGTCGGCCATCGTGAGCTGTTCGTTGACCGTCGGCATCAGGTCCATCCAGGCGCAGGCATATCGAGACCGGCCGTTTCGGGCAGGTCCCAAAGACGATTCATCCACTGCATGGCGCCGCCTGCAGCTCCCTTGACGAGATTGTCGATCGCTGCCATCACGACCACAGTGTCACCGTCAGTCGCTACGCTGATGTGACACTGGTTGCTTGCAACGACGTTCTTGATACGCGGTGTGCCGCTGACAACCTGCACAAAAGGTTTGTCGGCGTAGGCCGCTTCGTAGACATCGCGCAGATGATTCTCCGACACCGGCGCTTTCGCCCTCGCTTGCAGCGTCACGTGAATGCCGCGCGCAAACGGACCAGAGTGCGGCACGAAGTGTACCTTCGTTTCCCGACCACTTGCGGCCTCGGCGAGCGCGGCGACTTCCGGCGCGTGCCTGTGCGCCAGCGGCTTGTACGCATAGAAGTTACTGTTGCGTTCGGGGTGATGTGTCCCGGCCTGCGGGCTCTTGCCCGAGCCGGTACTGCCCGTGACGCCACTGATGAAAACTTCCGCATCCGTCAGGCCCGATTGAATGAGCGGTACGGTCGCAAGTGTCGACGCCGTCGCGAAGCAACCGGGATGGCCGACATGCGCAACATCGATATCACCAACGTGTTCGGGCACTGCGCAGATGAACTTGTCGAGCAGCTGCGGCGCGCCATGTTCTGCGTTGTAGATGGCTTCCCACGCGTCTTGCTCGGAAAATCGAAAGTCGGCCGACGAATCGACAACGTGAACGTTGATTCCTTTCGCCTCGCAAGCGTCGATCGCGTCAGCGATGACAGCGGCCGACGCGCCATGTGGGGCGGCAGAGAAGAGGGCAAGATTGCTGCCCGCATCGACTTTGTCGAGCCACTCGCCATGGGCAACGAATGCATGCCCGGCGAGTGCGGTGGCCAGGTGGCCAAACAACTCACCAATCGGTTTACGCGCTGAACGATCAGACACGGCCGCCTTCAATTCGAAGTTCGGATGCCCTGCGATCAGCCGCAGCAGTTCGCCGCCGACGTAGCCGCTGGCGCCGATAATGACCGCAGGAATAGACGTGCTCATGCCGTCTCCTTTTTGAGAAGGTCAGCGACCATATCACCGAGAGCAACACCATTGGACAACGCATTGATGGCAGGCAACGACGTGCGCTCGTCGATTTGCTGGACGCCGACATCATTGTCTGTGGCAGGGCCCGTCACGACGGCCGGTTCGATGCTGAACTCGTTTCTTAGCAACTGCGCGCCGCCCCAGGCCGAGACCGGATCGTTGGCGCAGAGCACGACGACTGTCAGCGCGTCGCGAATTGCTTCATCCGACAGGATCGCGCCAACGCCGTAGGCACCGAGCAGGCCGTCGCCGAGTTCGAGCACGATGACATCGGGTTTCTTCTTCGCGAGACCTGTCAGCAATGCGCGAGTGAGTTCCGGGCCGTTGGCTTCGGTTGTCGTGACGATACCGAAATCCGAGAAGATCATCGTGTCGCTCGCACCCGCATCTTCCATTGCGAGCACATCGCGCCGCAGCGAAACGCCTGTGGCCTTGCATGCGGCAACGTGAAGTCCGAGGTGCCGCAGGCGACCGACGATGGCACAGGCCGCCGCGGTCTTGCCTGAGTCCATGCAGGTGCCGGCCATTGCAATGACGGGCACGCCGTCCGTTTCGATTGGCGCGTCCCTGTCCAGCGTGTTCGCACCCACCCGGGCAGGCACGCCAATACGTTCGCCGAGATAGGGGAAGCTGAGAACCGTGCCGAGCACTTCGCAGTCGAATGGCGGGCCCACGTCCGGGTTCACTGAGTCACAAACGCCGAGGACACCGCCGATGTTCAGGATCTGAATCGTGTCGCCTGGTTTCAGAGAAGTCGGCAAGTGTCCCGAGTACCCGCGCAACGCTTTACGGTGACCAAGCGCGCCGACGACGACATCTCCCTGGTTAACGGTTGCCATGCGCCCCGACGTTAGCTCGAGCGTGTTGTATCGCGATTTGTTGTTGAGTACACGCGCGGCGACGAGGACGCCTTCCTCGCAGGGAATGTCCCTGGAGACGCGCAGCTCCGACGCGAGGTCGTTGTGCTGTGCGACTGACGCAATTTTGTCGACAACGATACTCTTCATGACTGGTTTCCGGCAGCCCGGGTCTGCAATGAACCCGGCAGTGACAGTACACGCGCGTAGCCAAGCGCGTCCGCTGGCGTCCATTCGCCTGCGGACTCGCCATACACGCCCTTGGTTGCGGCAAGCAGTGAGTGCCTGGACTCGACGCCTTCGATGAAGAGCTGGCCAGGACGTAGCGCAAAGTGGACCTTGCCCGTCACCCGATCCTGCGATGATGTCAGGAGTGCTTCGATGTCATCGCAAGCCAGGTCGAGCTGTTTCCCTTCGTGCACGAGATCGCCATAGACAGAGGAAACGCTGTCCTTGATACGCGCCTGCTGTGCGCTAAGTACGAGCTTCTCGAGTTCACGATGTGCTGTGATCAACGTGATTGCAGCCGGTGCTTCAAATGCGACACGGCCCTTGGTACCCAGCACGGTATCCCCGAGGTGGATGCCGCGACCAATGCCGTAGCTGCCCGCGAGACCTTCGAGTTTCTCAATCAGGGCAACGGGTGACAGTTGCTTGCCGTCGAGTGCAACCGGTACACCTTTCTCAAATTCGAGTGTGTGCTGCGACGGATCCTCTGGGTCGCTGAACGCGTTCGCCGAAAGTACCCACGCCGATTCGGGAATCGAACCTTCAGAGGTCAGCGTCTCCTGCCCGCCAATCGTGATGCCCCAGAGGCCACGGTTGATCGAGTAGGCCGACCCTTGCGCTGGCAGCGGCATATTGTGCTGCTTGAGATAGGCAAGTTGTTCGTCGCGTACCCAGCTGTTGTCACGCACCGGGGCGAGCACTTCGAGGCCCGGGTTCAGGGTCCGGAGCGCAACCTCAAAACGTACCTGGTCGTTACCCGCCGCTGTGCAGCCGTGGGCCACGGTAGTGGCTCCCCGGTCTTTGGCGAGTTGGGCGAGGCGCTCGGCCTGCAGGCCGCGTTCGGCTCCGACGCACAAGGGGTAGGCGTTGCCGCGCAGCACATTGCCCGCAATCAGGTGACGGATGACCGTGTTATAGAAATCGTCCTTCGCGTCGATGAGAATATGCTCAATCGCGCCGAGTGCTATTGCGCGCTCCTCGAGTGCGACAGCGGCGTCGGCATCGATGCCGCCCGTATCGATGCAGGCTGTAATGACGTCGCGGCCGCAGTTCTCCTTGAGCCAGGGCACGCAAAACGACGTGTCGAGACCGCCCGAGAAGGCGAGGATAATAGGGGACTGGTCCTTGTTCACTGCGTTCTCCAAAAAAATTACGTCCGGGCTGCGTGCTCGATTCGTGTCATCAGGTTCTTCTGGGCGTGCGCCGATTCGGTGGCTACAAATATCGTGTCGTCGCCGGCGATAGTGCCGACCATGCCCGGCCAGCCACAGCGATCGAGTGCCAGTGCGACGCGCTGGGCTGCGCCGATGCCAGTACGAATGACGAGCAGGTTCGAACCGGCTGGGGTGATGCTGCGGAGCAGGGTTGCTACGCCGGCAATCTGGTCGTCGCCGGATTCGTTTGCCATGGGTAGCTCATAGCCGCTGGCGGTCTTGATGGCACCCATTTCGCGCAAGTCGCGGCTTACGCTCGATTGAGTCGCGACGTGACCGAGGCCCTGGAGCGCAGCAACCAGCGAGGCCTGCGTTTCGGCAGGCCCCTGCAGGAGCAGGTCGCGGATGGCCGCGCGCCGCTGTATCTGGTCGTCTGTGGTAGGGGGCATGGTGTCGCTCAATAGCATGGCTGAATAAATATGTGCATATTAAATTACTAATGCGCATAAATAGTCAAGCCCCTGACGCACATTTCTTGCCACCGCGAATGGGGTAAACTGCGCCGCTTTGCGGACATTGGAGCTCAGAAGTGGCCTTACCTGAATGCGTAGAAGTGACTACCGGCGAGAATCCCGTCGGCAGCGTTATCTGGCTGCACGGGCTGGGTGCCGATGGCCATGATTTCGAGCCGATCGTGCCCGAGCTGCACCTGCCTGCGGATCTGCCGCTACGCTTTGTGTTTCCGCACGCGCCCCCACGTCCTGTGACGATCAACGGCGGCATGGTTATGCGCGCCTGGTACGACATCATCAGCCTTGATGCACAAGGCCGCGCCGACGCAGCTGGTGTTCACGAGAGCACGGCAATACTCGAGGAGCTCATCGCCCGCGAGATAGAGCGCGGCATCAGCGCAGACAAAATTGTAATTGCAGGCTTCTCTATGGGTGGCGCTATCGCTATCAACACGGCGCTCCATACGAATGAAAAACTCGCGGGACTGATGGCGCTATCGACCTACCTGCCTTTGCCGAGCGAAATCGACGGGTCGGGGGGCAATCGCGACCTGCCTGTGCTCATGGCGCATGGATCGTTTGATCCGATGCTGCCAATGCAGTGGGGACAGATGTCGGCAGAGAGATTGACTGAAGCAGGTTTCACCGTTGAGTGGCATGACTACCCGATGGCGCACGCCGTATGTCCGGAGGAGATTCGCGATATTCGCGAGTGGCTAATCAGGATCTACGGCTAGAAAGTCAGGCTGAAAACGGCGCCGCCACCTTCATTCTGATTGACCCGGACGAATCCGCCGTGAGCGATCATGACCTGGCGTGCCAGGGCGAGACCAACACCGGAGCCGCTTTCCCGGGTTGTGAAGAACGGGACGAAGATCTTGGTCGCATTGTTTGCCGGGACTCCCGGACCATTGTCGGCAACCTCAACAACGACGTTGTGCCTGCGATTCAGGCGCCCACGAAGGCAAACCGAAGGGTTGTCGACAGACTCTGTTGCCTGCCACGCGTTGCGTAACAGATTAATCAGGACTGGCTCGAGCAAGTCCCTGTCCGCGTAGACATCGAGTTCGCCTGGGCTGATCTCGACCGAGAAATCGACATTGGCGTGCGGGCATTCTGCTTCCGCGAGACGGATGACCGTATCGAAGAGGCCTGCCAGATGAATGCGCTTTTTCTCAGGCGGAGCAAGTCGCGTTATCTGCCTGTAGCTGTCGACAAATTGCACGAGGCTATCGGAACGCCTCGCGACAGTTTCAATCGCGTCGTGCAGATCTTCCAGATCTTCTTCGATAGGTTCGTTGTCGCGCACTTTGCCCAGCACATCAGCCACAACATCAGTCGCTGTTGCGGCGAGTGATGTTACGGGCGTTATTGAATTCATGATCTCGTGTGTTAACACGCGCACGAGATCTTCCCAGGCCTCGGCCTGAGTCGCATCCAGCTCGGACTGAATGTCCTGGAGCGAGATTAACCGTTCGCCTCGGCCACCGATAACGAGCTCGGTTGTTGCCAGGGTGAGCTTGTACTCAATCCCCTCGACCGAAAACGCCACGAGTTGGCGCACGCCAGGCACGGCTGTAGCCACCGACTCAGCGAAGCTGAAGCCAAATTTACGCAGGTCTTTCAGGGTGACGACATGTTCGGCGCCGAACAGGCGTCTTGCGGCGTTGTTCTGCAGCGTTATCGATTCATCGGCGTGCAGGGTCATGAGCGGCACCGGGATGTGTTCAATCAGGGCGCGTGAACGGCGCATCTCTGACTCCTGGTCGGTGCTGCGATCACGCATACGAGTCAAGATGTCGGTGAAGGCAACACCGAGGGCACGAAACCCGGCGCCGTCATGCTCAAAGTCGAAGCGCTGCGAGTAGTCCGCATAGCGAGCTGCGTCGAGAAACCGCGCAACTTCTCGATTGGTGCGACTCACATACCGCCACAATTCGGCGACCAGCAATGCAAGGACAGCGCCGGCGATCAGCATCGAACTGTGATAGCCCGGCAGCAGGAAAAGCCAGACAAACGCCGTCATCGCGAGCCCGGTAATTGCCAGACGCACAATAAGCGCAAAGGTGAATCGCCTAAATATCATGCTTTTCCATTCGTCGGTACAGCGAGGCGCGGGTCAGGCCGAGTTCATTGGCGGCCCTCGAAATGTTGAAGCCATGCTTGCGGAGCGCTTTTGAAATGGTGTCCTTCTCGAGATGATCGAGATTCAGGATCGTTGGTATCGCCTCGGCCGTCGCCGCAAATGGTTCGCCGGAATAATTGAGCTGCAGGTCATGTGGCTCGATCACCTCGCCGTCGGTGAGAATTACCGCTCGTTCGACGGCATGGCGCAGAGCGCGTACGTTGCCGGGCCACGAGTAGTCGAGGAGAGCACTCTCTGCCGAAGCGGAGAATGAACGGGTCGTCCCACCATACTTGCGTGAGAACAGCGCAAGAAAATGACTGGCGATGGGCATGATGTCGTCCACGCGATCGCGCAACGGCGGTACAGCAATCTCGACAGTGTTGAGCCGAAACAGCAGGTCGGGCCGGAAATGATCGGCATCCCGCAACCGGTTTGCCGGTAGGTTAGTCGCGGCGATAATGCGTACGTCGAATGATTGAGCGTGGTTGGATCCCACTGCGGTCACTTCTCTTTGCTCGAGGACGCTCAGCAGTTTCGCCTGCAAGTGCAGCGGCAGGTTGCCTATTTCATCAAGGAACAGAGTCCCGCCGTTAGCGGCCTGGATTCGACCGATACGATCCTCGTTCGCATCCGTGAATGCCCCTTTTCGATGTCCGAACAGCTCAGATTCAAACAGCGACTCGCTGATAGATCCCATATCGATTGACAGGAATACCTGTCGGGCGCGAGACGACTGACGATGCAGTTCGCGAGCAATGAGTTCTTTGCCAGTTCCATTCTCGCCGAGGATAAGGACGTTGGCGTCGGTCGGTCCCGCGCGGCGCACGAGGTCGAGCACGCTCCGTAACTGCGACGAACCACCAACGATGTCCTTGCCGACCGTTGTTGTGTCGCGGACCAGGGCTTCGTTCGTTTGGCGAAGCGCTTCGGTCTCGACGCGGCTTTGCCGCAACTTGAGTGCAGCGGAGATCGTCGCAACGACTTTTTCGTTCTGCCAGGGTTTAGCGACGAAGTCGGTCGCACCTTGCTTCATCGCGTCGACCGCCGTGTTGACGCTGCCATGAGCGGTGATCATAACGACGACTGCCTCAGGGTCAATCTCGAGTATCGTCTTGAGCCAGTGCAGGCCCTGCATGCCTGAGGATTCGCCCGGGCCAAAATTCATGTCCAACAGGACGACGTCGATGTCGTTGGCGGCAAGTAATTCGGGCACTTGCTCCGGATCGCTGCACGTCATGACGTTGCCGAACTGACGCCTCAGCAACAAGCGGCCTGCTGTCAGGATATCCAGGTCGTCATCAACGATGAGAATATTGCCGGCTTTGCTCATTTCGCCCCTTCTGTGGTGTCCGGAATCGTACACACACTGTCCGGAAGCGTACAGTTACGGGAAAGCGTGTTCAGTCGTATCTAATAAAAACAAGAAGTTACAAACTGGCACGCTCCTTGCTACGTACACAGGTAACTACATCGCGCGAGCGAGGACCGAGACGACATCGTGGACAAGATCAGGAAAATTCGGGAAGCGAACCAGCCGGCAGGAATGGGCATCTCCGGACAGGGTATGGATCGGCGGGTAGAGAAGAAGGCCTCATATGGGCGCTATGCTGTCTACGCAGCGGGCGGCATTGCCGTACTGTTTTTCGCGTGGTGGTTTCTCGATACGCTAATGGGCGGTCGCAGCCTTAGCGTCAACTCACAACGCATCACGGCTTCTCCAGTGACAACAGGCACGTATGAGGACTTCATTCCGCTACGTGGTCGACTGGTGCCGCGCAGCACGGTCTTCCTCGATGCCATCGAAGGTGGTCGGGTCGACGAGATACTTGTGGAAGATGGCGCCATCGTGCAAGCCGGTGATCCGATTGCCGTACTGTCCAACACCAATCTGCAGCTTGAAGTGCTTGGTCGCGAAGCGGCTGTAACCGAGCAGCTCAACAATATGCGCACGATCGAGCTGCAGCTGGAACAGAACAGGTTGGCGCATAAACGCAACCTCATCGAGATCGACTACCAGATCACGCGACTGACACGCGAGATCACGCGTCAGCGCGAGTTGATCGAGAAGAACCTGGTCTCCCAATCGACGGTGGACCAGCTCGAGGACGAACTTACCTACTACGAGAATCGCCGTGATATTACTCTTGAGAGTCAGGCGACCGATACTCGCATGCAGGAGCAGCAACTTCGTCAATTGAGAGAAGCCGGCGCACAACTGCAGACCGGGCTCGGATTTGCACGCAAGAATCTTGAAGACCTGAGCGTACGTGCACCCGTTGCGGGCAAGCTCTCAGGGTTCAATATAGAAATCGGGCAATCCATTGCACGCGGCGGACGGCTGGGGCAAATCGATGATCCGGATGGCTACAAGCTGAACGTCCGGATCGACGAGTATTACCTGGGCCGTGTTGACCTCCAGCAGGTTGCCACTGCCGAGCACAATGGCCGTGACCTTGATTTGCAGGTCTCCAAAATATACCCGCAGGTCAATGAGGGGCAATTCGAAGTCGACATGCTCTTTGACGAAGACCCTGTCGGTCTACGTCGTGGCCAGACGATGCAGGTTCGTCTCACACTCGGCGAT
The DNA here is from genome assembly GCA_963752875.1 of uncultured Gammaproteobacteria bacterium. Lineage (GTDB taxonomy): Bacteria > Pseudomonadota > Gammaproteobacteria > Steroidobacterales > Woeseiaceae > UBA1847. Next base: position 106,597 of record CAVWAH010000005.1, read on the forward strand.
AACACGGACGCTGTTCTGATTCCGAACGGCTCTTTTTACCAGGACACTGGCGGCAACTGGGTATTCGTTGTCGCGCCGGACGGTAGCGAAGCCATCAAGCGGACAGTTCGCCTTGGACGCCGCAACCAGAGCTTTATTGAAGTGCTCGACGGGCTGGAGCCTGGCGAGCAGGTCATCACCTCACCTTACACGAGCTTCGTCGGTATGGACCGGCTGAGCCTCAACGACGAATAACGCATCAGGGAAAACAGCCATGTTGAAACTGCACAATATGTACAAGGTATACCGCACCGACGAAGTTGAAACCGTGGCGCTGAACGGCGTCAACCTGGAAATTGAGCAGGGTGACTTCGTCGCGATCATGGGCCCATCAGGCTGCGGCAAATCTACACTACTGAATATCATTGGCATGTTGGACAACCCGACTGACGGCGATTATCTCTTTTTCGATGAAAATGTCGCGCCATACAACGAGTCGGGACGTGCTGAAATTCGCAAGCAGAATATCGGTTTCATTTTCCAGAGCTTCAATCTGATCGACGAGCTTAGCGTCGCCGAGAACATCGAACTCGCGCTCCTGTATCACAATATGCCGGCGGCAGAACGCAAGCGGCGAGTCGCCGAAGTAATGGATCGCATGGGAATCGCGCATCGTGCGAGTCACATGCCCGGGCAGTTGTCCGGCGGCCAGCAGCAGCGTGTTGCTGTCGCGCGCGCGGTGGTTGGTGACCAGCCCCTGATCCTCGCCGACGAGCCGACCGGCAACCTGGATTCGGTGCATGGCCAGGAAGTCATGGAACTTCTGCGCTCCCTGAACAAGGAGGGCACGACGATTGTCATGGTGACGCATTCACCGTCACACGCCGACTACGCGCACCGTACCGTCAACCTGTTTGATGGCCACATCGTCACCGAAAATACGCGCGCCGCATAAAGTGCCGGATGCACTCCAACGGGGAATACCATGTTTTGGAACAACGTAAAAATCGCACTGCGTAACCTGCGCAAGAACAAGGCATTTGCGCTGGTCAACATTATTGGATTGGCGCTGGGTCTCACCATCTACGTCTTTGGTGGATTGCTCGTTAAGTATGAGAGCACACACGACATGTTCTACGAGAACGCGTCGAACATCTACACTATCGGTTCGACCGCCGCGCCCGATTTGAATGTTGGCGTCGACAAATTCAACGCGACCTTCACGACTATCGGGCCGATTATCGCAGCCGAGTTGCAGGACGTGGAATTGGTGGCGCGGACGGTTTCCAGCGAGTACCTGCTATCGGTTGGCCCGGAGAGTTTCTATGAAGGCATCAGTTTCGCCGATGCGGAGCTCCTGGAAATATTCGATTTCACCTACATTCATGGCGACTCAACCGCGCTACAGGATCCGTCGGGTCTGCTGCTCACTGAAACATCGGCCAACAAGTATTTCGGCCGTTCGGATGTTCTTGGCGAGACGATAACGTTTGATAACGAGTACGACTTTCATGTTACGGCTGTCATCGAAGATGTTCCGCTGAACTCGCATTTTTCCTCGTCGGTCGTCGCCGACAATGGCCTGAACTTCCTGGCGCCGATTAACGGCCTCAATCGCATGCGTGAATGGGACCTGGCCGGCAACTGGAACAACCTGTCCATAGGCAATATGACCTACGTATTGCTGAAAGACGGTTTCGATGAGGCCTGGCTCAATACGCAGGTGGACGGAATTTTCGAGAGGATGGTCCCCGATGACCAGAAGCAGGTAATTGCTGACCTGACTGTCACACCGCTGGTCGATGCCAATCTGGCCGTCTGGGACATGATCGGCATGCCCGTGATCGCTATCGTCTCACTGCTGAGTTTTCTCGTCCTGATTGTGGCTTGTGTCAATTACACGAATCTCGCCACAGCACAGTCGCTGGGGCGTAGCCGCGAAGTTGGCATGCGCAAGACGATGGGCGCAAGCCAGGGCCAGCTGCTCGCGCAGTTCCTGATCGAGAGCCTGGTGATCGCTGCCATAGCCATGATTGTGGCAATCGCGGCGCTCGAACTGATTATCCCGCTATTCAACAACGCGGCGAGTAAGAGTCTCACGCTCAACTATTTGACGACGTTGCCCTGGCTGGTACTCACGACCCTGCTTGTCGGTCTGTTCGCGGGCCTGTACCCGGCATGGCTCATCACGCGCGCGAGTCCGATTGAGGCGTTGCGCGACACGGCGCGCAAGGGCAAAAAGGGTGCACGCATGCGCTCCATCATGATCGGAGCACAGTTCGCGATCTCGGCATTTATGCTCGCCATCGTGTCGGTCGTCTTCATGCAGAACGAGAAAGTGAAGGAATCCAGCTACGTCTTCCCGCGGTCGGAGATCTACACGATGGATCGGCTGTTTGTGGAAGGTATTAAGGATCGGCTCGATACGCTGAAGCACGAATTGGAGTCTCTGCCGAATGTGACATCAGTTTCCTACTCCTCGCAGGTCCCCTTTGAGCAGAACAACGCACAGCGGAGCGTCTCTCTGAAGCCTGGTGATGAAGCCGGGCAAGTCAATGTGCACACGATGGACATGTCGCCGGACTTCCTTAGCACGTACGACATTCCGTTGCTTGCGGGTCGTGCCCTGGACAAGAACATCGCGCAGGATCTGTGGAAAGAAGACGCCGAGATAGTCAATGTGGTCATCAACGAACTCGCGGTCGACAATCTGCAATTCGGAACATCAGCTGAGGCGATCAACCAACGGTTCTACCGGCTGGACGATGATGGCAACAGCACGGAGTACATCGTTGTCGGCGTGGTTCCGACACAGAACATTGTCGGTTTGTTCAATGAAGTGAAACCCTGGATGTTCACTTACGACCCTGAGAGTCTGCGCGTCGGCTCGATTCGTATCAGCGGCGGCAACATCATGGATACAGTCGAACAGATCGAAGACGCGTGGGATCGCGTTGTTCCAGAGTATCCGATCCAGGGACAATTCCTCGACGAAACATTCGACGATGTTTACGACATCCTGAAATTCATGAACATGGCGCTCGCAGGCTTCGCATTTGTCGCACTGTCTCTCGCCTCGGTTGGCCTGTTCGGTCTCGCGGCTTTTATGGCAGCGCAAAGAACCAAGGAAATCGGAATGCGGAAGGTGTTGGGGGCAAGCACTTCACAGATCGCTCGCTTACTGGTGTGGCAGTTCTCCACACCGGTTCTGTGGGCACTGGCTGTCGCGCTGCCGGCTGCATACTTTGCTTCGACGGAATATCTGAACTTCTTTGCCGAGCGCATTGAGTCGCCGATCCTGATACTCGTAGTCGCCGGCGCCCTTGCTGTCGCATTGGCATGGAGCACCGTCGCCGGACACGCGATCCGTATCGCGCGTTCCAACCCAATTCTGGCGCTGCGCTACGAGTAGATCCACCGCGATCAGGTAGCCGGAACCGGTCAGGGATCCACCTATTTCGAGCCCGCGAGCGAGATAGACCCTGAATCCCGGACGCGGATCTTGCGTCGATATGCGCCGGGGTCAAGCTTGGCTTCGAAGGCGTATTCAAACGTGTCGTCGGTCTTGTTCATGAGCGAGCGGAACAGTTGTATCCCGGCCAGGACGTCGATCCCGGCATTGACGGTAAAAAGGCCTTCGCCGTAGCCCTCGATCACCGGGAGGTCATTGCCGACACCGTTTATGATGTTCTTGCCGTCAAGCGAGATCTTGTAGGAAACACCGGCGAGTTCGAGCGGCTCGAGGTTCGGGTTCATGACAAGCAAGCCAATCTCAAACATCGGCAAGCCCGCGCCGGTACCAGACGGGATGGCCCGGAACGACTGCACGCTGACCGTCGGCGATTCGTAGCCGGTTTGCATGCCGGAGCAGGCCTGCAACAGGAGTGTGGCCAGGGCCAGCACTCCAAGGCGTGCAGTTCTGGTCCAAGCTAGCGTTTCATTCATCCCATCTCTCCTGGCTATCTACAAGGTAACGTGAACCGCGATTCGCCTGTCTTGTAACCGGCCGGGTCGAAACGCCGTTCGGTGAAGCTCCAGTTGCCGTCGTTGTCCGCAAGCGCGACGGTCGTACATCGCGTGCCATAGTTCGGCATCACTATAAACGGCGAAGTGATGGCATGCGAGGTTTCGAAATCCAGCCTGCCGGTTTCGACCTCAGACACCGGTGCCTTGCCACGATCGTCCATGAGTCGCATCAGGCTGGTTTCATTTGCGCCGCCGGAATCGAGCATAACCGACAGTTTCTTTTTGCTTGATTCGACCTTGTGCCACGGGCCGTCGAGGAGGGCATTGCTGAGTCCATAGATGCCCGCACCGAGAACACGTTTCCCTTCTTCGCGGTTGGACAGGTAGGCAACGTCACCTGCAGTGCCGACAATCAGATTGAATCCCGCGTAGTCATCTTCGTCGATCGAGTCGAGATAGTCTTTCGGAGCCAGTTGGCTGTCGAAGAAGTCCGTTACAAGGTAACCGCGTGAGCGGTGCTTTGGCGATGGTGGCATTGCATCGCGGAAGTTGGTTACCGTCGCGAACCGCCCATTCCTGTGCAATGCAAGCCAGGTCCCGCCTGCCTGCAGGTCACGCCCGCCAAGGATGTCAGGTTTGTCAGGCCACCAGTGTGCTGCCTTTGTCGGTCGCGCATGAAACTCGTCGCGGTTAGCGGCGAGGATAAGGGGGTACTCAGGATGTCGGCCCAGCGCAAGTACGATCAGGCACATCGCAAGTGTCCTGTTTGCCTCGTTCGCTGACTTTCAGAAAGCCTGCAAAGCGCTAGAGCAAGGCGCAGTTCGCCGGTAATGGCCAGCCCTTGCCAAGGGCTGCAACGCCGCATTAGCGCTTTGCGGGCTTTCCCTCCGGGCGCTCCCAGCATCCCGTCCTGCCGTGTTGCAGTCGCTTGAAGTAGCCCACTAATCCTGCACTCCTGCGCCTCGCAGGACGGGATGCTGGGAGCGCTGAGAGTAAGCGAACGAGGCAAACAGGACACTAGACGCCGTTCATCCAGTGATCAACAAGCCGCCGGGCGATAGAAATCTTGAAAGGCAGGCCAACCTCACCCGACTGAAGTTCTGTGCGAGTAAACCAGCGCGCGTCCTCGAGTTCGCCATCATTGAGAACAATATCGTCAGATGTCGCCTCGGCAACGAAACCCAGCATCAGGGCGGAAGGAAACGGCCAGGGTTGGGAACTATGATAAGTCACCTCACCCACGCGGATATTGGTTTCCTCGTAAACCTCGCGGCGTACCGCGTCCTCGAGACTCTCACCGGGTTCGACAAACCCCGCGATGGTCGAATATCGGCCCTCCGGCCAGCTTTCCTGTCGTCCGAGTACGCAGCGGTCGCCCTGCGCCACCAACACGATAATTGCCGGGTCGGTGCGGGGGAATATTTCCTTGTGGCAGTCCGGGTTGCAGCAACGTCGCGTATTGCCGCCGGCTTCCGGTTGCGAGGCTGAGCCGCACTTTCCACAGTAAAGCGTTGCGTCATGCCACAGGGCCAGCGCCCGCGCATGCGCGGCCAGGTTTGCCTCGTCTGGTGGCAGTACGGTACCGAGAAAACGCAGGTCCTTGAACTCGCCGAGATCCGTGAAAGGCGGATCGAGTTCCCGGCTGATTGAAACAGCGAATGCAGGCTGGTTTCGGAACAACCCGAGAAAAATGAGGTTGTGCTCATCGATGAACGGGTCAATCTGCGCCCTCTCGAGCAGGACAGCGCCGGCTGGATCGCCACCGACCAGGCAGCGATTGCCCCAGACGGGCACGAAGCGCGTCTCATTGCTCGAGAGCGCTTCGGCCAGCCAGTCAGGGTCCTTGCGGCGCTCGCCACTGCGATCGACAAACGCGCCTGCGAAGACGTTGTGGTCTTCCATCGTGAAAGCTGTCAGCCCCGAAGGGCTGTGACCAGAACTAGTTCTTGGCGAGCAGGTCGCGAATTTCCGTCAGCAGTGATTCTTCGGCTGATGGTTTCGGCGCCTCTGCTGGTGCTTCTTCTTCCTTCTTCTTCATCGAGTTCATGCCCTTGATCACCATAAAGATAGCGATGGCGATGATCAGGAAGTTGATCACGGTATCGATGAATATGCCGTAGTTGATCGTCGCGGCACCTTCGGCATCGCCGAGCGCAAAAACGAGATCACTGAAGCTCATGTTACCCATGAGCATGCCGATCGGAGGCATGATGACGTCGGACACGAGCGATGAAATGATTTTGCCGAATGCAGCGCCGATAATGATACCGACCGCCATATCTACGACGTTGCCTCGCATAGCAAAGGCCTTGAATTCATTTAGCATTTTGTTTAACTCCCTTATGTTCAGTTCTTATTTTTGCACGGCACATGCGTGCGCCGCTAGTGTACCGGAAGTCGTGCCAATCTCGCAGGTCGGGCAGGTCTTATTGTCGAGCGCGTAAGCATCCTGCACGTAGCGTGCATCGCAGTGCCCACAGGCGGCCAGGTAGAGTTCGTCGTTGTAGCCAATGCAGTGCAGCAGGTTCCAGGTCCATTCGAAGTTGAGTTTCGCGTCGTGGTGCAACAGAAGATACGTTTCGTAGGCACGGCACAGACGATGCCCGAATTCCACGTCTGGGCGCGGCCAGCGCGGGTGGACTTTGTCCTCCTCGTCGATGCGGACCAGTAGCCCCGCGCAGAACAGTGCAACCAGCGTCGTTGCCTGCAGTTGGTTGGTGGGGCTTTTGACGTAGCGTTGTACCTGGCGTGGCGACTTGCCACGCCGGCGTTTGATATTCGCCTGTCCACTATTGCGGAAATAGGTCGAGTACAACTTCCGAATCCGGTCGTCTGACAGGCCCGTACATTCCCGGATCGTGCGCGTACGTGCTTCGTGGCGGATCATGCGCAGCGCCAGCTCGAACTGGCTGCGTTCCCCTGCATAACGGTCGTCTGTGAGTCTCATTTGTCGCTCTTTGTGATAGAAAAAGACCATATATAGTATTCCGATACTCTATAACATCCATACATGGTCGAACAATCAAATATATAGTAACTCGAGAAATACGCGAAAAAGAGCCGAAACCATCCGAAAAACGGCTGTAAGGGAGGATGTATGGAATATGAGGGGTTGTGCCGGGATGACCTGGACAATGTCCAGGCACTGAATCGAGCCTGGCTTGAACTGGATGGCAGCGCTGAGCAGCGCCCGTCAGTCCGGCGACTTGAACGATTGGCAGCGACGCCGTTCCTGCTGTTTTCGTTTCGGGAGCGAGATGACGCCTGGTGGTCCTGGTTGCTGGACGAACGACGACAGCAGGATATGCTGGAGCCACAGGTGGCCGTCAGCGGTGAGCTTCTGCAGTTGCAGGCGGCCGGGATCGGTTTTCTCTGGGAGCTTGCACGGCGCAATCCCTATGTCGCGAGAATCGTCAGCGGCGCGCCATTGTCCTGGTGCGAGCGGATAGCAACCGAGACCTTCGTTCGAGTGCTGGACTGTGCGAAATTCGAGATGATCGAGCCGCGCTTTGCGCAAGGGACTTCGGCGCAGCGACGCCTGATACGCCGTGGCGGTGCCCTGGAGCGGGAAACGCGAATCTTTGCGCAGATCGGCGCGTTGCAGTCGATGTTAACGAGCTATCAGGTTGCACAGGACGAACGACTGCCTGCGGCAGCGTGCCGAATGCCACAAACCGCTCGACAGGTGGCTGAGGAGGTGTGACTGGCGACGACGCGCGGTTACAATACGCCGCTGCATGAAAGCCCTGACAATAAAAAACCTCACCAAGACCTACGCGAACGGGAACCAGGCACTGAAGGGTATCGACCTGTCAGTCAATGCCGGTGATTTCTATGCCTTGCTCGGGCCGAACGGCGCCGGTAAGACGACGGCTATTGGCATTATCTGTTCACTCGTCAACAAATCCGGCGGCGACGTAGAAATATTCGGCCATAACCTCGACACCGAGCTCGAAGCAGCCAAAGCCTGTCTCGGTATCGTCCCGCAGGAGATCAATCTCAATCTCTGGGATTCGGTTGGCAACATCGTCTCCAACCAGGCGGGCTACTACGGTATTGGCGGGAAGCTCGCGAAAGAACGCGTCGAGAAATATTTGCGAGCGCTACGGTTGTGGGATCGTCGCGATCATGCAGCGCGCAGCCTGTCCGGCGGTATGAAGCGACGCCTGATGATCGCACGTGCACTTGTACATGAACCCCGGCTGCTTATCCTCGATGAGCCTACCGCTGGAGTCGACATCGAGATCCGGCGTTCTATGTGGAATTTCCTGCGCGAGATCAACGAAGCGGGCACGACAATTATTCTCACCACGCATTATCTCGAGGAAGCCGAATCCCTGTGTCGTAACATTGCGATCATCGACGAAGGCACGATCATCGAAGACGCGCGTATGAGTGACGTGCTGCGCAAGCTGCAGCGCGAAGTGTTTGTCCTGAGCCTGTCGGAAGAGCTCGCAGAGGCGCCGAAACTGGAAGGATTCAAATCGCGTTTGCGCGAGGACGGCGAGCTCGAAATAGAGAAGGGCCCTGGGACCGACATGAACGACCTGTTTGGCCAGCTGACCGACCAGGGTATCCATATCATGAGCCTCAGGAACAAAGCCAACCGTCTCGAGGAGATGTTCATGCACCTCGTTGAGAGCAAGGGGGTGGACGCGTGAACATCGCGCTAAATCTCGTCGCGGTCAAAACCATTATCCGCAAAGAAATGAGTCGCGTGCTGCGCATCTGGATACAGACCATCGTGCCGCCGGCGATTACCATGACGCTGTACTTCATCATCTTCGGGAACCTGATCGGCCGCCGCATCGGCGTCATGGATGGTTTCGATTACATGCAGTACATCGCGCCGGGCTTGATCATGATGTCCGTCATTACCAACTCCTACGGCAACGTCGTCTCATCTTTTTTGGCGCGAAGTTTGGCAAGCACGTCGAGGAAATGCTGGTCGCGCCAATGTCCTACGCGACGATCATCATCGGACACGTGGCGGGCGGCGTGCTGCGCGGTCTGCTTGTGGGCATGCTGGTTACGGTGGTCGCGCTGTTTTTCACCAAGCTGCAGGTGGCGCATCCATTTATCATGATCTCGATTGTGCTGCTGTCGTCGGTAGTGTTTTCGCTCGCAGGGTTCATCAACGCAGTTTTTGCGAAAAAGTTCGATGACATTTCGATCGTCCCAACATTCGTCCTGACGCCGTTGACGTATCTTGGCGGCGTGTTCTACTCGATCTCGATGCTTCCCGAGTTTTGGCAGAACGTCTCGAAAGCCAACCCAATCCTCTACATGGTCAACGCGTTCCGCTACGGCATCCTCGGCACGTCGGATATCAGCATTGGCCATGCGTACACGATCCTGCTCGTGTTCGTCGTCGTCCTGTTCTCCGGCTGCATGTTCCTGATGCATCGCGGCATCGGAATCCGGGAGTAGCCATGTGCGGCCGCTTCGCTTTCTATTCGCCGAGCGAAGCCGCTGTTGCCCTGTTTGGTGTCTCAACTTCGATCGAGATTGAGCCGCGCTTCAACATCGCGCCGACGCAGTATGTCGCGGCCATTCGTGACGACGAGAACAAGGAGCGCGAGTTGGTCATGTTGCGCTGGGGGCTCGTGCCGTTCTGGGCCAAGGATGCGAAAATTGGGAATCGCATGATCAATGCCCGTGCCGAGACGGTTGCCGAGAAGCCGTCTTATCGTGCCGCTTACCGTCACCGTCGTTGTGTGGTCCTCGCGGACGGTTTTTACGAATGGCGCCGGGAAGGTGACGTCAAGACACCGTATTTTATCTCGCTCGCAAGCGGCGAACCCTTTGCACTGGCCGGGCTCTGGGAAAACTGGAACGACAAGGAAAGCGGCGACTCGCTGCAGACGACGACCTTGATCACGACGACGGCGAACGACTTCATGACGCCGCTGCACCACCGTATGCCCGTCATCCTCCAATCGAATACGGCAGGAGAATGGCTTGCGGGTTCGAACGATCTTCTGGACGACGTCGCGGCGATAACGCCGCTGCTGCAGGCCTGGCCTGTCGACAAGCGGGTGAACAACGCACGCAATGAAGGCGAGGAACTAGTCAGTGCCGCCGGTGACGTCCTGCGCTAAAACAAAGGGCCTGATGGATACGAGCAACGATCTCGGCCCGGCGTGCACGCCGAGGCCGGGGCCCAGGCCCGTGACGACGAGCTTGCCAATAACCGGTATCAGCCTGCGCAGTTGATCCTCGAGCTCCCGCGCGTCCGTCTCACAAACGGCATGGCCGATGCCGATTTCGACCGATCCTTCCGGTGCGCGCCTGGCCACGTAACGAGCAAAGCGCGCGATACGATTGCGGCGGCCGAACAGGCAGCCACTCAGACTGACTCTACCGTCCCGGGTGGTGTAAATAATCGGTATGAGACGCATCAGCTCAGCGATTGTCCTGACCCAACCTGGCAGTCGCCCACCGCGAACGGCGAAGCGCAAGTCACTCAGGATTGCGTACGTCGCGGTCTCGGGGACCTGGGCCTTTACTGCTGCCAGCGTCGATTCCACGTCGAGCCCGGCTTCAGCGCACTCGGCGGCGAACACCGCCAGCTGTCCCTGGCCGAGTGACCCATTCTGTGAATCGACGACATGGATCCGACCTGGCGCATTGGTGCGGCTTGCGGCGAGGCGAGCGGCTTCGTAGGTCCC
>CAVWAH010000006.1:0-17625 GCA_963752875.1 uncultured Gammaproteobacteria bacterium
ACTCGCTTATCGCTATCGTTACGGGGTACCTGAAACCCCACTGTTCATAAAGGATAAGCAAATGATCGCATCTATAGCTAAACGCGCCGGAATTCTTGCGCTTTGTACCCTCGGCCTGGTTACGTCAATGGCAAATGCCGGGCACCACGAGAAAGGCGAAATGGCAACAGCCGACATCGTTGATACCGCTGTTGGCGCAGGCCAGTTCAACACACTTGCTGCGGCACTAACGGCCGCAGGACTCGTAGATACGCTGAAAGGCGATGGCCCTTTCACTGTTTTTGCACCGACCGACGCTGCGTTTGCAAAACTGCCGGAAGGAACGGTCGAAAACCTTCTCAAGCCTGAGAATCGCGACCAACTGGCGTCTATCCTGACGTATCACGTTGTGCCTGGCAAAGTGTATGCCGCGGATGTCGTGAAGCTGACATCGGCCACGACCGTGAACGGCTCCGACGTAAGCATAAAAGTCTCTGACAACGGCGTAAGCATCGACAACGCTACTGTGGTCATGACTGACATTAAGGCGAGCAATGGTGTCATCCACGTGATTGATACCGTAATCCTGCCTAACTAGTACGACGGCTTGTTGAGCCGGCACAGGGAAGTGCCGGCGTCTCAACCATGACTGCACTTACAACGTTCCCCCCACAAACCCGCGTCGCTGTCATTGGTGCCAGCGGAGGTGTTGGTCAAGCACTTGTCGCGATTTTTGCCAACGATCCACGAGTCGAGCGGGTTTTTGCACTAGCCCGTACACCTTGCCCGGTCTCTTCGCCCAATGTCACACAGGGTGAATTGGACCTCGAAAACGAAGCGTCAATCGCAAGCTGCGCCACGTCTGTGTCGGCGGATGCGCCCCTTGATATTGTCGTGGTTGCGACCGGCATACTCTGGTCCGGTGAGAAGCTTCGGCCCGAGAGAAGCATGCAGGAACTCGATATAGACAAGCTTACAAAGGTTTTTGCGATCAATGCGACAGGACCGGCTTTGGTCGCGAAACATTTCTTGCCAAATCTTCGCAAGGGATCGAAAACAGTCTTCGCTGCACTGTCTGCGCGTGTCGGTAGTATTGGCGACAATCGACTTGGCGGCTGGTACTCGTATCGTGCGTCAAAGGCCGCATTGAATATGTTGCTGAAAACCCTTTCGATCGAACAGGCAAGGCAGTGGCCACAGGCGGTCATTATCGGCCTGCATCCAGGCACAGTGAACACAGAACTTTCCGCACCCTTTACCAAACGGACCTCGCCGGAAAAGTTATTTTCCCCGGAGATTTCCGCAGGTCATTTACTTAAGGTTCTGGATAGAGTGACGCCCGAAGACTCTGGCCACGTTTTCGCGTGGGACGGGCAGCGGGTTGAAAACTAGGACAGCAGTAATGCAACGGCCAGGGACTATCAGCTTGTCGGTTATCAGGGTGCGGCCGCCGCGTAGACGTGTACGCTAGCCAGGCGCAAGTCAAAAGGGCCGTCCTGATTGTCGTAGATCATCAGACCCATACCTGTGACCTGTCCGGGGTCGAGTGCGGGCCCATCCAGCTGATACCCCCGGTACTTGGGAACAAAGCTGGAGAAGGGAATATCGACCGTGCTCCATTCTCCGTTGCGGGTTTCGAAATCGGCCCAATAACCAACCTGTCTGCCACGCCAGCGCGCGGCAGTCGTCAGTCGCCACGTGTAGCGACGACCATCGCCCTTTATATGTAATCGGATTCCAGCGTGATTCGATAAATCCAGCTGGAGCGGTTTTGTGCGGATCGAGCTAAAGCCGCCACCATTCGTATTCGTGCGGCCAGTGAAGCTCAGTTCCCCTTGCTGCTTGTTCGAAATCGCCCTCGCTCCGTCCTCCCATAACGTTATCGTTCACCACATACCAGCCCAGGTCGGAACTGACTGAGGTGAAGTCGGTGAGCATGAGCTCGCCTTTGGGATGAGAATCGGAGGCGTCGAGTGGCGGGCTTGGCAAAGTCATCAGCAGTGTTCCAAGAAACAGGGAATATGATCTCACGTGCAAGCGCTCAGCCTCTGTAAGCCAGCAAGCCATCGTTTAGCTTGGGTATCTGCATGCACCACTGACGGCAACTGGTTGAGGCCTGATCACCTAATCTCACGGCGACTCGCATCGAGCGGCTCAGGGCGTTGGCATATAGCCGCTGGTAGTAAGGAAGCCTACCGACATAGAACGGCAGTATCTCTTCGAGCGTAAGGTCGGTATCCAGCGCCTCGGCGAAGGCGTCATAGAAGCGGCCAATCGCGTCGGGCACCGAGTTGTTTTCGCCTGGCAGGTCTGACGGATCAATCGTCCATGTCATGTCGCGTTGCAGTACACACATCCCCACAAAACCAGCGCGTCTTTCGTTCGACCACTCGTCGGGCGCGATGAGGCTTAGAGACCACTCGTCATTGATCCAGTAAAGATAATTGGCTGCGCCGACCACCGGGCGAAACTTGAAAGTTGCGGACAGAACAAGCATGGACGTGAAGAACTCGGCCAGTAGCTGTCGTCGGGGTTTCGCGACGACGCCCCTCGGCTCACTTTTATACCAGTCGAGTAGAAGCCCGTTGCGGCCTTTACCCTCCGGGTTGCCATCCGCCTTGCGCGTGATGGCGGAGTTGCCGGTCTCGAAATGTTTCAGTTCACCCATAACACTACTCAATATACGGAATCCAAGGACTATCAGGCACAAGAGAAACAACTTGTTACACGCTGCCGGGCTGAGCGGAGCAATGGGCTCGATCCCAACAATCCACAATGATAATAATTGCGACCGGTGCACGGGCCGGACGCATTGCGGCTGACGTACGATCCTCGCATGTATCCGGATATCTCAAGAGCGCTGGCACTACTCGCCTTTTTGCTTTGCCTTTCTGCCTGCGGCGGCGGCTCCGGTAGCAATGCGGCGCCAGTGGTCGTTCCGCCACCCCCGCCTTCGGGCCCGGTCACGTTCCATTGCAGCAAGGACGCGTCCTGTCCTGAGGTGTTGATCGTTGACGATCTGCACTCTGTAGTTAACGGCGCGCCGGATCCGTTTCGTGGCTATGGTGATCCCAGTCTCGAATACGACGCCACCACAGGCACGCTTTGGTTGGCCTATAGCTGGCTCAATACACAAGTCAGCGACGTGGGTCCGCCAGTTGTTTTCGATCTTGGCGTACGAACCCGACTCGCCCGCAGTGATGACAATGGTGCATCCTTCACTTTCGTGCGCACCGTCAATGAGATGCAGATGGAAGCACATCCCGACACCGGTGTGATGGGGTGGAGTACGCATGAAGTGTCAACGCTGGTTCAAGAGTCGGCGGGCACGTGGCAGATATTGTGGCTGAAATACTTCAACCCGTTTGGCACCGTTTCTGGTGTCGATGAACGCCAGGAGTTTCTTTACTGGCGCACAACAGCAGCGACACCCGATCTTCTCGGAAACAACAGCGTCGTGTGGGGCAAGTTCGCAGCGACGTCTGCGTCCTGGGGTGCGCCGATTGATTTCAATGCGATCCCGGAACTCGCCGACTGCATTTTGCAAACCGAACCTGGCATGTTCGCCTTCAATGGCGAAACTTACCTGGCAACGTCTTGCCTGGTTGTCGATGGGACGGGTCGGCGAACCGATCTTGAGCGCATAGAGTTATTGCGACAAACACCGACTGGTTATGACTATGTCGGCACCATTCTTGATGGGCAGGATGCGGCTGATCTTGGCGTGGATACTATCGAACAAGCGGATATCTCTGTTGCGCGTGATGGCAGCGTCATATTAGTAGTCACGCCGATCATTCTGGCGGCGGATCCGGGGCACCAGGGTTGCATGGTGTTTTCGTTTGACGACTTCGCAACCGCCTCAATTTCACGTGACACCAATGGCGTTGCAATTCCTCGCGCCATTATTACCGCCGATGGCAACAGCCTGGGCCCGGGCCTTTGCACTTACGACGCGAACAGCGAGACCGGCGTGTTGTTGGTTATCACAACGGTCACCGGCAGCGGCGCCACGACCGATATCGAATTCTCCCTGCATGCGACCGGGGTTCATCCCTGACAGAGAAGAGGGGTCGAACCATGTCGCCTTAGCTATCGTCCGAAAGACTGTCACTACGCGTCAGCGTCTCCCATTCGTGTTTCCCGCCGCGAAGCCAACGTATCAGTCCTTGAAATCTCCAGATCGCCGTTAGCTGGCGAAAACCAAAATTTTCAACGATGGCGATGAGATACAGAAGCATCAGCTGCCGGAAACGCGGGTACATGCGAAACGATATTTCTTCGAGCATTATCGCGCTGGTCGATAGCAGTACGCCAAGACCAATAGCAAGGCCCAGGAAAATTGACGCTTCCGGGAATGACAGCCAGCCCATCCAGGCGCTCGCTATGATGAACAAATAACCGGCGACCTCGATGATCGGGCCGAACAGTTCGAAGACGATGTAAAACGGAATCGCAACCCAGCTAACAGCGCCACCACGCGCGTTGGTGATCAGGGACTTGTTGAGTGCAAGTGCCTGGCCCAGCCCATGCTGCCAGCGAACGCGCTGGCTTTTGAGGTCCCGAAGATTCTCCGGCGCATCAGTCCAGCAGACCGGATCGGGTACAAATGTAATCCGATAAGGCTTGTGCTTGGCCTTCATCAAACGATGTAAACGCAGCACGAGTTCCATGTCCTCGCCGACCGCATCCGGGTTATATCCTCCCGCTTCGATCAATGTTTCTTTATGGAACAAGCCGAACGCACCCGAGATGATCAGCAGGCCATTGATCGGAGACCATCCCATGCGCCCGAACAGGAAAGCTCGCAAATACTCGACGACCTGAACCAGTGCGAGGAAATTGCGTGGCAGACCGACTGTTTCGAGAAAGCCTTGTCGAACTTTGCAGCCGTTCGCGATCCGGACGGTGCCGCCGACGGCGACAGTGGTCGGATCTTCCAGGAACGGACGAACTACCCGGCGCAAGCTGTCGGGTTGCAGTATCGAATCCGCGTCCACAACACAAACCAGCGGATACCTGCATATGTTGATACCCGCGTTGGATGCGTCTGCCTTGCTGCCACCGTTTTCCTTGTCGACGACACGGAGGTTGCTGATCCGGGTGGAGCGATACACGCCGCGTACAGGTGCGCACTTGACACGCGCACGATACGCTTCCGGAAACTCCCGCAGATCGAATTCGTCGATCAGCTTTTGCAGTGTGTCGTCCGACGATCCGTCGTTGACGATGATGAGTTCGTATTGCGGATACTCGAGCTGCAACATGGCTTTTACCGACGTAATAATCGAAGCAGATTCGTTGTAGGCCGGTACTACCAGGCTGATCGGAATGTCCAGCATCGAAAATACGTTTTCTGCCTCATACGCCTTGGCCGTTTGCAGATACTTGCGGATGCCCATTGCTGCGATGACGTTCTGCAGCAGGTAGCCGACGTTTATGCCGATGAAATAGGCCAGGAAAACCCATTGACCCGCAAGGACGATATCTCGCATCGTCACGCCAGTCCGACCTCGGCATATGCCTGTTGAAGTATGTCCACAGCGTAGCGGTCGGACTGTTTCTTCTGTAGCTTGCGCAGCTGATTGGGTCCGAGAAACGGCAAGGATGCAATGGACTGTGCGGCCCGGTACCGGACCCACCACTCCGAATCGTCGAGCATCGATTCGAGAAGCTGCAGGTGCTCTTCCTGCCCCACGCGACCGATTACTTTTGCGGCCTGCATGCGCACGTACCATGTCTCGTGCTGAGTCAGCCATGCGAGACGCGGCACACCCCCGTATCCGCTGAACAGCTTGAGCGCCGCGTTGAGCACACCCGGGTCATTGCTGCTGCCAATAAGGTCTCCAACCAGCGCATCCAGCACCTCGGGCTCCATGAGGCGAGCGAATTTAAGCAGGTATATCCTGCCGTCATTATCTGCAGAGCGTATGGCTCGATAAAGTGGCTCGCTGACTCGTTCACTGCCGGCGAGGCGCAACAGTATGGAGACACGATTGACAGGCCAGTCGCGTCGCTGCTCAATTAAAGGAACGATGATCGACGCTCCGTAGTCCGGATCGATTTCGACGAGCGCTACGGCCGCGGTAATCGATAGGGCGGTGTTTTCATGGTCGACTAGCTGTCGTATTTCTTCACGATGAGCCGAATCGCGTAAGTGACCGAAAGTCTGGACAGCCAGAATTCTGGGTCGAACGCCACGCTTCCTCAAAAGTCTCAATGCGAGATCAGGAATACGGGTTCGACGCGCAAGCTCAATTAGATTTTCTACGGCGTTGCCGCTCACAATACTTCGCGCCCTGTTCCACTCCTCAAGCAGGTCGGTGTGATCGCCTCGGCGAACCGATGGCAATGTCTGTTCCGCGGCGTCCTTTCGGGAAAGTATTGAGAGTATAAATACGTCGCGCCAGGACATCAGGAAACGCTGCCGTTGGCGCGTCTGAGTCAGCGTCACAATCCTGAGCGCTATCGTGTATGCAAACAGGACAATGGTCGTGACCGTAACGGCAGCGATCGTCCAGAGTGCAACGATAATCGCGGTGTCAAATTCGGATTGAAACAGCCAGTCCAAGGAACCGTCTCCGATAGAGGTCGCCCTGTTCGTGATAGCCAAGCCACCATTGCAGGGCGAACCGTTGGTTCAATGGCTGCCGACCACTGAGCAAGATCCCGTTGACATCAGTTACCAGAACCTGCCCGATGCCGATCGATTCGGCCTCCGTACCGGTGTTCATCGTGATGCCGATGTTCGAGTCCTCGTCGTAGTACCAGTTGACTGTCATCGTGTGGTTCGTAAAGCTGGACGATCCATCGAGCCTGGACAGGCCAGGGCTGTACGCGAACCGGAAGTCGCCATAGTACTTTTCGATGGTGCCGATAAAGGAATCGACTGTTGCCGCCGAATATTCGCGTCGCCGGTATCGCAGGTCTGCGACCCAGCCGTCGCCAAGCGGCCGGCCAAAATGTCCGCTGTAGGCTGTCTCGGGCTGGAAATCCGGATCGCCGGAGAGTCCTATGTCGATGCCGCCAAACCATCCGGATGACCACACGTGTTCCGCATTCAGGCCCAGTGTCACATCGGCGGCGTCGCCGCGAACGTCTCTGTTAAGCCGAACACCGAGCCGGAGGTCGTCTCCTGTTTCCCGAATCAGCTCTACGAACTGGTGATTCCAGTTGGGCAAGCCGTTGTTGAGGTCTTCATGACTGGCGCTCAGGATCACGGTCCACTGTGTCTCATCTCGGATCTGCTGTTCCTGCCACCAGGTGGATTTCGGAAATCGCCCAGCCGCGTCTTGGCGCAAAGTTTCGCGTTCAGATTGTGCTTCGAGGTCGGACTGCCTCGACAAAATGTCGAAGCGGAGCTTCCAGACTTCCTCGTAAGAAGGCGCAAGCTCTGTCGCAACCCGGAGTTCCTGCAACGCTTCCTCGTCACGTTGCATCTGTCCGAGTAGACGGGCGCGCGCCAGCGCATAGTCAACGTCAGCAGGATACTCCTGTCGTAACCCGTCCAGCTCCCGCAATGCCAGGTGCCGTTGGCCAGCGTATGAATAAACCTGGGCGCGTTTGAAACGTAGCGCCGGGTCACCATGATGATTCCCGAGCTCTTGCTCGATGAGCTTCAGCGCAGTGTCATAGTCACTGGAGACGATGGCCGCATTGATCGAATCCATCGGGGAGTCGGCCTTGGCCGGGCGCGGCGAAAACTACCATCAGCAATAGAACGACGACCGGCGACAGCCTGCAGATCCGGCGCGGTGTCATCGCAATGGCGCCATTCGTTCATGGTCCGCCACGATGCGACGCATGCGGGCGAGCAATTCCTCGGGGCGGAACGGCTTGGTGACATAGTCGTTCGCGCCGAGATCGAGTGCTTTGACGATATCGTCCTCCAACACCTTGCCCGATACCACGATGATAGGTGTATGTTGCCACTCGGGGTCGTCCCGGATATTGGTAATCAACTGGTATCCGGAGATGTAGGGCAGCATGAGGTCGAGGACGATAATGTCGACCGGTGCGAGGCTTTCGATCGATGTCTGCGCGTCGCGGCCGTTGTCGACGCCAATGACGTCGTAGCCGGCACGACTGAGGATGAAATCCAGCATATACAAGACGTGCTCGTTGTCTTCAACGACGAGCGCCCTGTGTGTGCTGATTGTCTGTGCCTGTGCCACCATTGTTGAAATCTCAGTTCGGCTTTACATAATACCTACCGGTGGTTCGCTTCGTATTACTATTCTTATTGACTGCGACCGTTGGATCAGAGCCCTGAAACAGGCTGTTTTCACTCAAAATGTCGATTGGTTCCACGCTTCTGTACCAATTATGTGCAATCTTAAATTTGGAGCGATATGACGCTTCTGAATGAGGATAGCAGCCAATGATTCGGCCTAAATCGGCCCCGCCGAACAAAAGTCACCTAACGAGCACTGCTCGGCTAGAGGTCGTACCTCAGGAGCAGCAATTTGCGCCAGATTCCGAACAAACCAGTGGACACGGCGATCACGTTCGCTTGCGACTAACTCGCAGCGTCTTCGACGATCTCGCAATCTGGATGATTGGCGTCGGGGTCATTATTGGCGCGATATTTCCGCCCATGTTGGTTGGCCTTGGCGTGCCTGGCGAGATTGTTCTTACTCCGTTCTTCTTCGGCATCTGTCTGGTTGCGGGCATCGTAGTCGGTGGTGTCAATATTCGATTGATGCGCGTGGTGGTCATGCCCAGACTACGCGCCCTCGTCGACGGCATGCGAATGATCCAATCGGTTGTTGAAAACGCAACCTACACCGGCGATTGGACGGACTGCGATCCGGAGGGTTGTCAACTGCCGGTCGATAGTGACGATGTTATCGGTGAGTCCGCCGCCGCGTTCAATCACTTGATACGCGTTCTTCAACACAGTCATCAAGTTGAGGAGAGAGTTGCCGAATTTAGCAAGACCATGACGAGTCAGCTGGAACTCGGTCCTTTATGCAATGGCGCGCTCAGCGGTTTTATCTCAGCGACGGGTGCCACCGCAGGAGCAATCGTGGCCGATATCGGTGGAGAACTCTCGGTCCTGGCCAGTTTCGGAATCGTCGAGTCCGAAAGCTTGTGTGAGAATGACCACGTGCGGTTGGCCCTGCGAACAATGGAACCTGTGTATGTTGAATTGCCCGACGGGCTGTCCGTGAATGCCGGATTGGTTGAGTTTCAGCCGCGGGAGGTCGCTTTCATGCCTCTGATCGTCCAGTCACAGGCGGCTGGAGTTGTTGTACTGGCCAAATCGACGGCGTTCCAAAGAGATTCGCGTTCGCTGTCGCAGATCTTTGGCAGAACCTTCGTCATGGCTCTATCCAATGCCATGAAGCACGGTGATCTGCAGCGTATCGCAGCGCTTGACCCGCTGACGAATTGTTACAACCGGCGCTTTGGGCTTACACGCCTGCGCGAGGAGTATACGCGGGCGAAGCGAAGCGAATTACCTCTGGGCGTCATCATGTTCGATATTGATCACTTCAAGTTGGTCAATGACTCACATGGGCATCTTATCGGTGATCGGGTTCTCGCAAAAGTTGCAAAAGAGGCCAAATTGAATCTGCGTGAGGGTGACATACTGGTTCGTTATGGTGGGGAAGAGTTTTTGTGCATCTTGCCTGGTGCGACAAGTGAAGGCGCAGCTGAAGTCTGCGAGCGCATACGCAATGCAATTGAGGCGACGGCGGTGCAAGATCGTGGTCAGACGATTCGTTGTACGATTAGCCTCGGATTCGGCAGTTTCCCTGGGACACCTGCCGAGGATGAAACTGACTTGATCCGCGTGGCGGACGAGGCACTTTATCGAGCCAAGAACGAGGGCCGTAATCGCACAGTCGAAGCTGCCTAAACGACAGGAAATTCTATCGTCGGCCTCACCCACTAAAACACAAACGGTACCAACCACCACGTCCGTTTCTTGTACGCCGCCCATTCGGGATAACGCGACATACTGGCTTCTTTCATTATCATATTGACGGCGAACAGCCCGAGCCAGACCCACGCAAGAACCACAACGGGCAGCCAGTGCCAGACCATCATCGCGAAGCTGCCGTAGATCATGATCTCACCCAGGTAATTGGGGTGGCGTACGTAGCGGTGCATGCCGTCGGTGATCAGCCCTCGTTGCACGCGCAGGGTGAAGTACTTTTGCGCATCCGCCGCGATCATGATGGCGCAGCCCACGATGCACAAACTGATGCACAGGCAATACCAGGCAAACTCGGGTAGCGGATAGTTGGGCTCTGACACGCCGGATATCAACAGCCATCCGAACACCCAGTACCAGCCCAGCACCCCGATGAACGCGTTGATCCCGCCACCGATAGTGATGCGTCGCTGCCAGCTCGGGTCCGGGAAAGCCGTGTCCTTGAGAATCCAGACGAGACCGTAGCTGCCTTGCATGGCCGTGTAGACCCACGCGCCGGTCGACGTATTGCCGTAGTAAGCGATCAGGGCGAGAAGAAACACGAACGTCCCCGCCTTCTGGAAGTTGATTATCCAGGCGAATTTCCATGGCCGTGGCCCGCCGAGGAAATCGCATACCATGTGATCGGTCAGGCGGCGCATGGCCTGCGCCCAGGCAGGTGCCTCGTACGGCGTCGTCATTGTATGTCCCTCATTACATGACCAAATGGCAACAGCGCCAGCGGCACCAGCTTCATATGTTGTACGGCGATCGGAAAGCCAATGATCGTCAGCGCAAAGAACAGCGCGAGCACCAGGTGCATGATGGCAAGTTCGAGTCCCGGCAGGATGATCCAGATGATGTTCATTATCACGGCGAGCGCGCCGCCCGGCGGTTCGGTCTCACGTACCTCGCGACCAAACGGTGCGAGGACGCCGCCCGCGAGCCTGAAACACATAATGCCAAACGGAATGCCGATGATCGTGAGGCACAACAGGATGCCACCGAGCACGTAGCCGAGGAAGATCAAAAATCCACCGAATATGAAGAACACGAGATTGCCGAGCAACGACATGATGATTCCTGATCCGTCAATGCCCAGATCATACAACAGGGCGAGCCGTTGAGACCGTGGTAGCATCGTTCCAACGATCGAACTGAGAACCCCCTATGCCCGAGATGATCCCGTTAGGCTGGTTTCACACCATCCTGGGTATCACCGCCCTTGTCAGCGGTGTCTACACACTTGCCAGGTTCAAGGAGCTAACCCTGCAAACGAGGTCGGGCCAGATCTACCTGGTCGCTACCCTTATTACAGCGGGTACTGCCCTTGCCATTTTCCAACGCGGTGAGTTTGGTCCGGGTCACGCCCTGGCAGTGATGACATTGTTGGCGCTGGCCGTAGGGACGGTAGCCGGAACAATGAAACCGTTCGGACGGTTCTCCCGGCATCTGCAAGCGCTCAGTTACTCGTCGACGCTACTCTTTCATTGCATTCCCGCAATAACAGACGGTTTGCTGCGTTTGCCGATTGGCGACCCGGTCTTAACGTCTATCGAAGATCCGATACTGAAGATGTGTTACCTGGTTCTGTTGGTCCTATTCCTGATCGGTATTAGTTTTCAATTACGTTGGATCAACAGGCAACCCGGATGAGTAACAGTAACGGCAACAGTAATGGCATCAGTAAAACCAGCATCATCGTAGCTGCCGTCGGAGTTCTGGTGGTTGCCTTGGTGGCAGCGACATTGCTGTACGAAAGTGACGGCGCTCAGCCCGTGCAAGATGAAGCGGCAGCGCGCCTGGCAGTACTTGCTAACGAGCAGTCGCCAACGCTCGGCGACCCCAATGCAAAAGTACATATCGTTGAGTATCTCGATCCAGCGTGTGGGACCTGTGCCGTGTTCTTTCCAATGGTCAAGCAGTGGATGAATGAAGTGCCCGGCGAGATCCGTCTGACGGTTCGTCATATCGCGTTCCATTCGGGTGCCGAGTCCGCGGTCAGAGTCCTGGAAGCGAGCCGAAATCAGGACAAGTATTGGGAGACCCTGGAAGCTCTGCTCATGTCGCAACGGCAGTGGGTGCACAATCACGTTGTCCAACCCGAGAAAATTGCACCAGCCATAGCGAGTGTGGGCCTGGATATGGAGCAGCTGACGGCCGACATGAACTCAGCGGAAGTAACGCGGCGCATTGAGCAGGACAGGCAGGACGCTGTGCTCCTGCAAGTTAGCAAGACGCCGGACTATTACGTCAATGGCCGGCCGCTGCCGAGTTTCGGCCAGCGGCAACTGGCAGACCTGGTCCGGGAAGAGTTAGGAAAATAAGGCTTTTCAGGGTTCGAGTTTCTCACTACTACTGCCGGTTACAGGCTAAGCAGGTTAAATGGACACACCCATCATCACCAACGACGCTGTCGTCCTCGGTCTGCTGGTCGTCATTGTCGGCGCCGTGTTCTTCACGCGCAGTCTCGGTGGCCGCTGGACGACCTTCTACACATTCGTTCCGGCGATTCTTCTCTGCTACCTGATCCCGTCGTTGATGAACAGTTTCAACGTGATCTCCAGTGCGGACTCGAATCTGTGGACGGTCGCGAAGAACTATTTCTTACCGCTGTGTCTCGCACTCATGACTCTGAGTGTCGACCTCAAAGCAATTATTGGCCTCGGTCCGAAAGCGCTGGTGATGTTCTTCACGGCGGTGGTCGGCATCATTCTTGGTGGCCCGGTCGCGATCTTCCTGGTTAGCCTGTTCAGCCCGGAAACCGTTGGTGGTGAGGGCATGGACGCAGCCTGGCGCGGTTTCGCGACGCTAGCGGGTAGCTGGATCGGGGGTGGCGCGAACCAGACAGCCATGCTGGAAGTTTACGGCTACAACCCGGACCGCTACGCGGCGATGGTTGCGATCGACATCGTGGTTGCGAACATATGGATGATCTTCCTGCTCTACGGGGCGGGCAATCCGGAGCCGATCGACCGCTGGTTGAAAGCGGATACATCCGCAATCGACAGGTTGCGGGACAAGATGGCGAATTACACGGCCGAGATGGAGCGTCCCAGCACGGTTGTCGACTTCATGCTGATCGCCGCCGTCGGTCTGGGTGCCGTTGGTGCGTCGCATTTCGTGGCGGATATCGCATCGTCGGCGTTCAGCCAGGTAGACGCCTTGCGGGAAACCATCCTGGCGAATCAGTTCTTCTGGATCGTCGTCGTGGCGACCACCATCGGTCTCTCATTGAGTTTCACGCGTGCGCGCGAGCTTGAGGGGGCGGGTGCGTCAAAGATCGGCACGTTGTTCATCTTCATGCTGGTCGCAATCATCGGAACCAGGATGGATATCTTCCAGCTCGCCGACGCGCCGTTGTTATTTGTTGTTGGCCTCGTCTGGATGCTTTTCCACGTCAGCCTGCTTATCGTGACCGCGAAGATTATTCGAGCGCCGTTCTTCTTTGTGGCAGTGGGAAGCAAGGCCAGCGTCGGTGGAGCGGCGTCCGCTCCCGTAGTGGCTGCTGCCTTTCATCCCGCGCTCGCACCGGTCGGTGTCCTTCTGGCTGTGCTTGGCTACGCGCTGGGAACCTACGGTGCCATTATCTGCGCCGAACTGATGCGCCTGGTGGCACCGGGCGGCTAGCAGCGTCAGGCGCTGCTTCGAACACGCATCCACTTGACCTCGTTACCCTCGACTGGCCGCTGTGGAATGTTCTGCGCCAGAATTAATGAGCAAAGCGCAAAGCAGGTGCCGATCAGGAACACGGCGGAATGCGACACGATCCAGACAAGACCGAGGGCCGCAGGGATTACAACAGCAGCAATGTGATTGATCGTGAAGGAGACGCCTGCGCTGCTCGCTATGTCTTCCGGACTTGCGATCTTCTGAAAGTACGTCTTGATCGCAATGGCCAACGCAAAGAACATGTGATCGATCACATACAAGCCAGCGCCGACGTATGGGTTCTCAACGAAAGCGTAAGCGGTAAACACGATCACGAGCCCGACGTACTCGATCGTCAACGCCTTACGTTCGCCGATTCGGCCAATCAGCCCTCCGATCCTCTCGGCAAACAGCCAATTGAAAACGTAGTTGATCAGGAACAACGTGGTTACCTGCGCGGCTGAATAGCCGAATTTTTCGACCATCAGGAACGCGGCGAACACCATGAAGATCTGGCGTCGGGCGCCCGAGAAAAACTGCAACGCATAGAAGAGCCAGTAGCGTTTGCGCAGGACCAGTTTCTGGACCTGGTCGTGTTCACTTTTGAAATGCGGGAATCCGAGCCACATGAAGATCGCAAGCCCGCAGCAGATGCTGCCGGCAAGAAGAAAAATCCAGACGTAGTCGAGTTCGAGGAGTGTGAGTAGCATCCACAGCACCGCGTACACGACAAGAGATGCAATCGACCCGATCGATATGAGTTTTCCCAGCGCCTGTGGGGCGTTTTCTTTTTTGTACCACTGCAGTGCCAGGGACGTTTTCAGGACCTCAAAATAGTGAAACCCTATGGACATCAGGACAGTGGTGCAATACAGACCGACTGCGCTCGGAAACATACCGGCAAGGGCGACGCCGATTCCAAGGAGGGCCAGGGCGATAACAGCAAACGACTGCTCTTTGAGAATCAGTAGTACGAATACCGTGGTAAACGCGAGAAACCCCGGGACCTCGCGGAGACTTTGCAATATCCCGATTTCGACTCCGGTAAAGCCGGCCCTTTCGACGACAAAGTTATTAAGCAACGCAATCCAGGTGTTGAATGCGATTGGCATCGCAATAGACATCAGAATGAGTAGCGTGGCAGGGGTCTGCCAGGACAAATTACGCCGCATCTGCAACTCTCATCGGCTGTATCGACTTGTACGTCAACGAACGCCAAACCCACTCAAGTGGCCCGAATCGGTAGCGCTTGAGCCACCAGGCAGAAAAGTACATCTGGAAGATAATAATGACTGCGACCATCAGCATTTGCGGTGCTCGTGAAAGCTGGCCGAACATCCCTCCGGCGTAACCATAGAAAACCGTGGTCAGTATCACGGAATGCATGATGTAGTTTGTCAGTGCCATTCTTCCCATCGGCGCGAGTCGGCCAAGCCTCCTCGCCCACGACGGTGAGCCAAGCAACGTAACGACCAGACCCAGGTAGCCCGCTGCAAGGGCGTACTGACCAGCGAAGAAGAGGACTCCGCCCGTGGCCTGTAAGGAGTCCGATATCTCTGTTGGCGGGCTTTGCATCACCATCAGACCGCCGGTAGTCAGGAACAGGCCGAAACTCATGCCCAACCAGGCCATCGGCTTAAATATGTGTTGATGCTCCCGGTGGTTGCGAAGCACACCACTGGCTATGAACCAGTACCCAAGCAGGAAGATGGGAAGCAACATGGTAAACGTCAGTACCGGCGAAAATTTCAACCACTTCAGGGCGTTCCAAAAACGGAACTTCGTTGCCTCCCAATAGGAGGTTTGAGTAAACGCGGCGGTTTCTTCTTCTACGTCGGCCTCTTTCTCCCGCTTCGCCTCTACCGCCTCACTGACAGCTAACTCGATTTCCTCTTCTTCGGTCAGCTCCTTTTCTGGCTCCTCTTCTTCAGCGTCATCTTCGGCTTCCGCTTCATCCTCAGCTTCTGGTAATTCCTCAGCCGGTAGTTCCATCCGAGCATTCACCATCGCGACGATCTGGTTTTCACGCTCCCATTGTTCAGTCAGCTTGTCGTGATCGTAGGCGACACTGAAGACAATCGCGGCGATGGCGCTCGCTACGATAGGAAAGGCCAGCCACGTCAGGGAAATTCTCAGGAAGGTCTTCGGATTGTCGAGTTTCCTGAGGCGTTCTTTACGCAGGAGAATAACCCACCCGAGTAGAATCAGGCCGGCGAACGCATAGTCGTGCAGGATGTCTCCGTTCCACAGAAAAATCATGTGTAACAGGCCAATCACAAGCAGGACGAGCATGCGGCGCACGAACCATGCACCAAATGGCCGGCCAGCTTCTTTCGCGCGAATCAACATCACAGCGAAACCCATGCCAAAAAGCAGCGCAAAAAGCTTGTAGAACTTACCCTCTACAAAACACCGGACCAACCAGCCAAAGGCATGATCAAATCCTCTCAGGCTGTCGTCAAAGCCGCCGAGGTCGGCGATAGGTCGGTTAAACCACTCTACGTTCATCAGCAGGATGCCCATCAGCGCGAATCCACGGAGGATATCCATCGCGTCGATACGCATTGATTCGGCGATGGGCGCCAACTGCCGCACTTCACCTGCCATGAGTCCCGCCCGTGACGCTGCCTGCAAGATCGATCGAGCTTACAAGAGAGGAGGCTGAAAACAAGGCCCTACCGGACCCGTCTGCGATATGTGCTCGTCGGAGGTCGAACAAGGCCTGCAGGTCCGTCTTATCCATTGCGGCGCGGAGTAAAGGCATATTTGGCCAGTCCTCTGGCAGGAACAGGTACTGTGGCGACGTGATGATCGGATCGCTTGCTGCATACGCTTGCTCGTAGAAATCGGCCGCATTGGAATCGTCGCCAAGTAGTGCGTGGGCGTATGCAATCATCCCCAGTGAGTTACCCGATTCGACCAGGGCGGCGATAAACTCGGTACCACTCCGGCTAATAGTCATGGGATCGTCGCGCCTCATCGCGAGCAACAATCTCAAGTGTGCCGCTGCGGAATCCGTCATCTTGATCGAGTTCGTCTCGAGCAATTCATCGAGATCTTCAAGGCGCCCACTCGCCCAAAGCGCCTTACCGAGACCCCACCATGCATTGGCAAAATCAGGGTCCAGTTCGACTGCGAGCCTTTCCTGTGTCACGGCCTCTTCGGGTTTGCCGAGAAGCTCCAGGACGAGTGCGAGTTCATGTTGATGTAACGCCGATAGCGGCTCGAGCTCGGCAGCAAGTCCTTCATATTTCACGGCCGATCGGTAATCACCGATTGTGTACAGGAAGTCACCGTAGAGATTCAGATTGCCGGCATCGTTGGGTCCGAGATCGACCGATCGTTTCACCATTTCGGCCGCGCCGTTCCAGTCGCGATCGAAGATGAGCCGCACTGTTCCAAGGACCGCGTAGGCTTCGCTGTTCGTTGGATCAATTTCAATGGCACGTTCAGCCGATTGTCTCGCACTGTCGGCCAGTTCCCTCGCCGAGGCGAGTGGGTCGTAGTAAGGGGAAATCGCGAGCGTCTTGGCAAGCGCGGAATGTGCGGGCGAGTATTTGTCATCGAGATCCAGCGCTTCCTCAAACTTTTGCTTTGCGGTTACGATGCTCTCAGCGGTTCGCCTCGCAAGGTGATAGCGGCCGATCAGGTAAGCGTTGTATGCATCCGTCGTTGTCGTCGCCGAGGGCTGGTTGTCCGCAACGTTCGTATCGTCGAGATGCAGGCGCAAGCCATTGATGACGAGTGTAGAGATCTCATCCTGCAAGGCGAAGACTTCACGCATTTCACGATCAAATTCACGCGACCAGACCTGGAAACCATCCGCCGCGCTTACGAGTTTCGCCGTAACACGTAACTGATTTCCCGATGTACGCACGCTACCTTCCAGAATATGCGACACACCGAGTTCGCTCGCGACTGCGCGAATATCTTTCTGTGTGTCGGCGAACGCGAATGCTGAGTTTCGTCCGGTGACGCGGAGATCTGGCAGACGAGACAAGGAAGACATGATCTCCTCGGCCATGCCCTCGGCGAACCAGGCCTGGTCCCGATCGGCACTTAGGTCGCGAAAT
>CAVWAH010000007.1:0-10295 GCA_963752875.1 uncultured Gammaproteobacteria bacterium
GAGCCCGTCACACTGAATGAAGTAACAGAAATTACGATAACCAGTATGACCGGAAAAACAAAATTCCAAAAAAGAGAGGTTTTGACGCCTTCGTATGGCCCAATTTCGGTGAGCTCTACCTCCATTAGAGGTTTGGCTCCATCTCGCAGGACTTTGCCGGTCGTTCGTGCACGATCCTCGGCCACTTTCATCGGCCCGAAATCGGGTACAACGCCGGTTGCGATCAACCCGACCATCAATACCGCGAGGATGGGATAGACGTTGTAGGGAATGGCGGCGACAAAGACGTTCATTGCCTCTGCGATATTACTGATCGGGCCCTTTCCGACCAGTAACCCCGCGACAAAGATGGCCCAACCCGAAATCGGAATCAGAATAACCACAGGCGCTGACGTTGAATCGGCGATATACGCGAGCTTCTCCCGCGATATACGGAACTTGTCGGACAGGGCACGCATTGTGGAGCCGACAAACAGCGGACTCAGGTAGTCGCTAAAGAAGATGAACATGCCCATAACCCAGGTCGTAACCTGGACACGAACACGTGTCATTTTCTTTTTTTCTACATAGTCACCGAAATTCTGGATAGCGCCTGTTCGTTGAAAAAAGGCGATCGAAATTCCAATGAATAAAGTGAAAAGAAATATGTAGGAAAAGCCGGTCGTCCCGACGACGTTTTTCAATAAGTTCGGGAAACCAAGTAGCCCCTCGCCGAGAAGCAAGACGCCGATCGTGCACGCGACGGCGAGCGAGAAGACCGTATTTCTGGTTGTGAAGGCGAGAATGACAGCAACACTTGCAGGTACGATTGACAGCACACCGATAGACTCAAGTTCTCCCACTGACATTCCTCAAAAGAAACTCTGCGCAATACTTGCACGTACGTGGTTCGCATGACAGCAGTAACGCTACCGAAGCAGCTGAATTGGCTAACTGGAGTAGCAGAGCCCGACGGCCCACCGCAACTGACATCTCTCGAAACAGGCTGTTTTCATTGAAAATGTCGATTGGTTCCACGATTCTGTACCAATTATGTGCAATCTTACGCTTGGAGCGATGTAGCGCTTCTGAATGAGGATTTTAGCAATGATTCGGCCTGAGCCTGCCCCGGCGAACAAGACTCTCCTGACGAATACTGCTCGGCTTGAGGTCGTACCTCAGGAGCAGCAATTTGCGCCAGATTCCGAACAAACCAGTGGAAAGGGCGATCACCTTCCCCTGAGACTAACCCGCAGCGTCTTCGATGATCTCGCGATCTGGATGATTGGCGTCGGCGTTATTATTGGCGCGATATTTCCGCCCATGTTGGTTGGCCTTGGTGTGCCTCGCGAGATTGTTCTTACTCCCTTCTTTTTTGGCATATGTCTGATTGCGGGCATAGTAGTCGGTGGTGTCAATATTCGATTGATGCGCGTAGTGGTCATGCCGAGATTGCGCGCGCTCGTCGACGGCATGCGATTGATCCAATCGGTTGTTGAAAGCGCGAAACCTACACAGGAGATTGGACGGACTGCGATCCGGAGAGTTGTCAACTGCCAGTCGATAGTAACGATGTTATCGGTGAGTCTGCTGCCGCGTTCAATCAACTGATGCGCGTTCTTCAACACAGTCATGAAGTTGAAGAGAAAGTTGGCGAATTTAGCAAGACCATGACGAGTCAACTGGAACTCGGTCCCTTATGCAATGGCGCGCTCAGCGGTTTTATCTCAGCGACGGGTGCCACTGCAGGCGCCATCGTGGCCGATGTTGGTGGAGAACTCTCCGTCCTGGCCAGTTTCGGCATCGTTGAGGCCGAAAGCTTGTGTGAGAATGACCAGGTGCGGTTGGCGCTGCGAACCCAGGAACCTGTCTACGTCGAGTTGCCCGATGGGCTGTCGGTGAATGCCGGACTGGTCCAGTTTCAGCCCCGGGAGGTCGCGTTCATGCCTCTCATCATACATTCCGCAGCGATCGGCGTTGTCGTCCTGGCCAAATCGACAGCGTTCGAAAGAGACTCGCGCTCGCTGTCGCAGATTTTTGGCAGGACTTTCGTTATGGCCCTTTCCAATGCGATGAAGCACGGTGATTTGCAGCGGATCGCGGCGCTCGATCCGCTGACCAATTGTTACAACCGACGCTTTGGGCTTACACGCCTGCGCGAGGAGTACACGCGCGCGCAGCGCAGCGACTCGCCTTTGGGCGTCGTCATTTTCGATATCGATCACTTCAAGTCGGTCAACGACACACACGGGCATCTTATCGGCGATCGGGTTCTCACGAATGTTGCAAAAGAGGCCAAACTGCACCTGCGCGAGGGTGACGTACTGGTTCGCTATGGTGGGGAAGAATTCCTGTGCATATTGCCTGGTGCGACAATCGAAGGTGCAGCTGAAGTCTGCGAGCGCATACGTCATGCGATTGAGGCGATGACGGTGCAAGATCGTGGTCAGGCTATTAGTTGTACGGTTAGCCTGGGATTCGGCAGTTTCCCGGCAACACCTGCTGAGGATGAAACCGCCCTGATCAGGGTGGCGGACGAGGCACTTTATCGAGCCAAGAACGACGGCCGTAACTGCACAGTCGAAGCTGCGTAAAACACGTTTACGAATCGCTGCGGGTAAACCGCAGCACTTTGTCTTGAACGCGAATTACTTCGACTTTCATTCCTCGTCGAAAGTTGCGTTGTCCTCAATGTGTATGCCGTTTGACAGGGTCTTGTGAACCGGGCAGCGCGTCGCGATCTGCGCAATGCGTTTGCGCTGTGCGTCGTCAAAATCGCCTTCAATATGCACGTTGCTCGTAACGTGGTCGATCATGCCTTCGGCATCATCGTCGCAGTTTTCGCAGTCGTCCGCGTGAATGCGTTTGAAGTTATAGCTCGTACTCACCGATTTCAGCGCCAGGCCCTTGTGTCGGCAATACCCGGAAATCGTGATGCATGTGCACGCAGCCAGCGAGCCCAATAAGAGCTCGTAGGGATTGGGCCCTGTATCGGTGCCGCCGACGCCCACCGGTTCATCGGCACTCCATTCATGTCGGCCGTTCGTAATTTTTACGAGCATGCCATCAGTCAGTTTTGCGGTTATCTGTGTCATGGCGCCATTGTGCCTTGTTGCAACGGCGATGTCCCTTTCGCACAAGGTGTACTATCAGATCTGGTGAACGACTGAAGAACCGACTATGAGACTCCGCAACAAGATCGCGATTGGCTTCCTGCTTTTCCTCCTGCTCATGACGACAGCTCTGGCGATAGTCATCAGCTACGACTCGGCCTGTGAACCGGCTCAGGCCGTCCCGGATAGCGCGGAGACGATGAAGGCTATTGCTTATAATTGCTACGGCTCAACCGATATTCTTCGTTTCGAAGATATCGAAAAGCCCACGCCGGCCGACGACCAGGTGCTCGTCAGAGTCGTTGCGGCGGCGGTTAATCCACTGGACTGGCATTTCATGAGAGGGACGCCATATTTCATGCGCGTGATGTCCGGTCTGGGCGCGCCCGACAACCTGGGCGTCGGTGTGGATTTCGCTGGCACCGTCGAGGCGGTGGGCGCCAAGGTCACGCGCTTCAAACCGGGCGACGAAGTCTTCGGCGGGGAAAACGGGGCCTTTGCGGAATATGTAGCGGTTCATGAGGACGGTGCACTGGCACTGAAACCTGCCGAAGTGAGCTTTGAAGCGGCGGCGTCGTCACCGATTGCGGCCATTACCGCACTGCAGGCATTGCGCGATATCGGCAAAGTTGAGCCGGGTCAGAAGGTTCTGATTAACGGCGCGTCGGGCGGTGTGGGGACGTTCGCGGTACAGATCGCCAAGGCATTAGGCGCGGATGTGACGGGCGTGTGTAGCACCCGCAATGTCGAAATGGTTCGGTCGATCGGCGCTGATCATGTTTTCGACTACACCAAAGAAAACTATACCGAAAGCGGCGAACAGTTCGACCTGATCATCGACATGGTTGGCAATCATTCGCTGTTAGCCAACCGCCGCGCCCTTAAACCGGATGGGATGTTTATTATCGTTGGCGGCGGCAAAGGCGACTGGCTCGGTCCTTTGATGCGACCGATCGAAAGCAATGTTGCTGTCGCCGTTCGTGGATCAGGAGTTCGTGATGATTCTGGCGGACATGAGCCACGAGAACCTGGTGACACTGGGCGAGTTCATGCAATCGGGCAAAGTAACGCCCGTCATCGATAGTCACTTTTCACTGCGTGACGTGCCGGCGGCGATTCGGCATTCGGAAGACGGCCATGCGCGCGGCAAGATTATTATTAACGTCGAGTGATCAGCCTGTCTTCAAAATGGGAAAATGGGGGCATTCTGCTTTTCTACTTCATTTCGTAGAAAAGCAGAATGTCCCCATTTTGTTATTTGCGGGCTTTTTCTCGTTCCTTCTTTAGCTCTTTCAGTACTTTCAGTCCTTTCTTCCGTTGCTTCGAAATGACTTTGAGCCTGGATGCGAGTTCATGTCGCGCTTCCTCGTCCGTCTCGTTTCGACAGCTCTTTTTCGTAGTCGCCGTTTTTCAACGCGCAGCGCTTTCAGCACCTTCTTCAGGGACTGCGTATTTTTCCAGCTGCTTGTGCCGTTCTGCGCTGAGAATGTCCTTCAGCTTTTCCAGCATTTTTTCGGCTTTCATCGCGCTGCCTCCTCGTCGGCGGTTCTCCATCATCTCGGCAATTTCGTCTTCACTCCAGAGCAATGGTTCGCATCGCCACTGTTTCATCCAGGTCTGATGCCGAGAATAACACCGTACCGGCTTCCACCAGATCCCAACAGGTTTCCCGACAATACGATGATGTCATTCATTAACGATGTAGCGGTCTGCACGTCGATGCGCTCCTTTCGAATCAGGTCATCCAGGCCTTTGCCGAAATTCTCTGGTCTTTTCTTCGATATCCAGCTTGAGGTGGTCCAGCGACAACGTGGATTCTCGAGTCACTCGCCACCTTGCGATCTTGCCTCGATTTCTCTGAGCACCGTGATGATCAAGCGCCGCAACCGGTTGTATTCTTTCATGGCGAATCGATTGTCCGACTGCAGGGATCGATTCAGGTTCTTTCTGAGGTGTTTGACGCCTTTCACGGCCTCGATCACGTGCTGGCCTGCTTGCCGAATCGCGTTCAGCTCTTCTTTTAGCTTGCCGTCGGCGTAGCCGCCACGACTATGAATGACGTATTCGACAATGGCGCCGTACAGCGCCTTCAGCTTCCTCTCGTACAAGTCATCGATGTCTTCATCGATGACGTCGGTGGATTTCTTGACGACGCGCTTGACCTTCTCCTCAGATTCGAGCACGTCCCGGTTGATGCTAAGACCATCCATGATGACTTCCGCCGCCAGATCGTATAGGCGAATGCTCTCCTTCCTGACTGCCTCAACCGCCGCATCACGAATATCCGCTCGGGCCGCCGCTCAGGTAGATTGGGCGCTCGATCTGGATCTCTTCCGCGACGATGACTTTCTCAAGGAACGTCACCAGGCGCCTCAATGAGCGGCAGCATCACGACAATGCCCAATCAGGTTGAACAGGGTGTGGAAGACGGCGAGTTGCAAGGTGTAGTTGTCGCTCGCGATTCCCAGATGAGCCGCTGATCCACTCAACGGCCGCCATCAACTGGTAGATGCCAGCCGATGGCGAGCAGGCCGGTCACCAGGTTGAAGACAAGGTGAGCCACGGCGAGGCGCTTGCCGTCGGTGCTTGCAGCCCAACGAACCGATGATGGCGGTGATGGTTGTGCCGACATTGGAGCCAATTGCTAACGCCAGGGCGTTTTCATAGCTGATTTGCTGCGAGGCCAGCGCAGCCAGGATGAGCACCAGCGTGGCGTGGCTCGACTGCATGATGACCGTGGCGGCGATGCCGATGCCGGCAAACACCAATACGCCGGGATAGCCTGTCATCGTGTATCGGCAAGGTCGATGGTTTGGCCGACAGAGTCGAACCCTTCCTTCATGTAGTGAATACCGAGGAACAGGAAGCCGAGCCCGGCCAGCACATAGCCAGCACCCTTGAGGCTTTTGGCTTGCTGGAATACCAGGACGATGCCGAATACCAGCATGGGCATGGCGTAGGCAGACAGGTTTACCTTCAGGCCGAAGCCGGCCACGAGCCAGGCGCCCGTCGTCGTGCCCAGGTTGGCGCCGAAAATAATGCCGATGCCAGAGGCCAGGTCCAGCAAGTCCCGCACTCAGGAACGAAATGGTAATGACGGAGACCAGCGAGCTGGACTGCATGATGGCGGTGGTCAGCACACCAAACGTCATGCTCTTCCACAACTTGTTGGTGGACGCCCTGAGAATCTTCTCGAGCCCGCCAGCCGTAAAGGTCTTGAAGCCTTCTTCGAGAGCGAGCATGCCGAACAGGAAGATGGCCACACCGGCGGTGATGGTCTTGAAATCTGCGCTTACCGCAAACCCGTAGGCGAGCAGCATGAAAATTGCGGGCAGGAAGGTCTTACGTAACATGCGGTTATGTCAGTCCCATCTTGCAGCCAATAATGGCCTGACGGCTAACGACGCACAAGTCAGGGATATCCGAGGTAACCACAACGTAATTTCGACCGATTTTTGCCGCACCTGCCGTCTAATAGGACAAGTATGTGCAAAGCATGTCGCGCAGGCGTCGTTGTCTGTGATTGATACATTTTCTGGCGCATACGGGGAGATAGAGAAATGAGGCATAACTACTTGATATCAAAAGTCATGTTGGGGGTACTCTCGCTATTGTTCGCGGCGACTACAGCAAACGCGGACGGGTTCTCGGCCGGTGTAGCTGCAGTTAGCACACCCGTCAACATTGAGGAGTCAGGCACGACGATCGCTGGTGACTCGACTGGCTGGAGGCTGCACGGTTCGTACATGTTCAACAAAAACTTCGGTATCGAAGCGGGCATGAGCAAATTCGGCTCGCCAAATGACAAATCGCTTCCTTCGAACATGCATGTCGAGACTCAAAGCTATGACGTGTATGCGGTTGCCGCTTATCCGATGGGAGATGACGCCAGCTTGATCGCCAAGGCTGGCTTCGTTGCGTCGAACACGGAAACCGAAGTAAACGATACCAATGAAACCCATCAGACGAACACCGATCTTGCTTTGAGTCTTGGCGGCCAATACGACATGACCGAGCAGTTCGCTATTCGCGCCGAAATGGAATGGTTCGAAAGTGCCTCAGTCGGGTGAATTGAAGTATTCGCTCGGCGGTGTGATCCGGTTTAAGTAGGAACTGGAAAGACCCGACAGACGGATTGACGCCTCACTTACGGGCTAGCGGCCCGACGCAGTCGGGCTGCTTGTGGGTTCGTGTATTAACGATTCAGGTAAGCCAGCATGGTCTGCCTGAATTCCGGGCGCTTGTGCCATAACACTTGTCACTCAGGTGCAACACCATGAATACCAAATTACTGCTTACGGCGATATTTTTCGTCGTTCCTGCATTCGCTGACTCGGCGGATGAGCAACGGCTGGCAAGACAGCTTCCCAATTGATAGCTATACGATGACGGCGAAGGGCGAGAACCGTTACTGGAGTCTGAAACCCGGCCGGTTTGTTGTATTGGGAAATCTCGAATCGGACGGCTCCGAACTCGTCGTCATCTCCGTGCTCGATGAAACGGAGATGGTCGACGGCGTCGAAACCCGCGTGATCGAGGAGCGCGAATACGAGGATGGAGAACTCGCCGAAATATCCCGAAATTTCTTTGCGATGGCCGAGGAGACGAAGGACGTGTTCTATTTCGGTGAGGATGTCGACTACTACAAAGACGGCGAAGTTATTAATCACGCCGGCGAGTGGCGGGCTGGGCAAGGACGATGCGAAGCCAGGGTTGTATATGCCAGCCAATCCTGTAGTCGGCATGAAATACTATATGGAATACGCTCCGGGCGCAGCGATGGATCGCGCGGAGATCTTTGACATCGGTGCTACCGTCGAAACGCCGAGGGGTACGCTCCGCAATTGTCTGGTTATTACCGAGTCATCGCCACTGGAACCGGACGATGAATCCTACAAGCGATACGCCCCGAAAATTGGCATGATCTACGACGACGGTTTGGAGTTGTACAAGCACGTGCCGAAGTTAAAGTCCGAGCGATACGTCGAGTTCGAGATTACCGAAGAACAAATGCCGGAGATTCCGCGCGGACGTCGTGTATGACCTTCATCCAACGGGCGTCATAAAAGAGGTGAAGGTCGAAATACGCAAGAACACGTGCTTTCTATGCGATAGAGACCTTCATTGATGGCGAGCAATGGGATGTCGAGGTGATAGACGACGGCGAGGTTATTCGTAACAAGCCCGACTAAGGGATATCCGAGGTACCTGCCTCGAATTCTAGCGTCCGATGTCTACCTGGCGTCCCCTTGAAGGCACGGCAACGACGTCGTGGTCTGCGAAATACGCGACTGCGGCGTCGGACACTTTGCCTGCGTTGCGAATGGCGTCTGACTCGGCGAACACGATGTACAAGTCGCCGCCTTCGGCGAGAAAACCCGGCGCGGCGACCAACAGAAGATCATCGTCGGCAACCGCAACGCCGTTGCGTTGCAGAGAAATCAGTCGTTCGCCTTCGGCTAGTGTTAAGTCGTATGTCACGCTGAGCCCCGAGACTTGTAACAAACCACGTTCGAGCGTGAAGGACTGCTCCAGCGCGCGGCGAATCTGGTCGCCGCTCATTTCCTTGACGTTCAGGTCGTCGACAAACGGGTAGGCATCGAGGATGTCGACCAGCAGGATATCGCCGGCCGGCATGTCCTTGCGCAGGCCGCCGCTGTGCACGAACGCGATGTCGGCTCCACTTGTCGCGACGAAGATATCGGCGAACAGGTTGCCGATGTCGGATTCGTCGATGTAGCGCCGGATCAGCGGCGCTTCGGTCCTGCCGACCCTGGCCATGAGCTCCGGGTAGTCGCCGCGGTAGCGCGTGAGCTTGGCCAGTATTCGCGCGTCGGGCTGCAATTTAGCTGACTCAACGGGGATTAGCTTGCCGTCGTATGTGCCTTGATGGCGCCGCTCTGACCGTCCAGCGTCAGCTGCAGGTAGCCAAGGTGCGTGGCCTGCCCATAGGTCTGCATGATCAGCGTGCCGGTATCCGGGTGCACGACCGGCTCTGGCGTGCCCGCGTCGGCGTGGCCGGCGAACAGCACATCGATGCCCGCGACCGCACCGGCGAGCGCGATGTCGGCATCGATGTCACGCTGCAGGCGCGGATCGCGTCTCGGCATCGGTCTGCATCGGCGCCGTCTTGCCCTGGTGCGTCAGCAGCACGATGAGGTCGACCTGGTCGCGCAGTTCGTCAACCGACGTTCGGACCGCCGCGGCCGGGTCGCGCACGTCGAGCGGTGCGATATGCGACGGGATGATGGCTGTCGCCGCGTCCTGGCCCATGATGCCGATGACACCGATGCGAATGCCGTCGCGCTCGATAATGGCGTGCGCCTGTGCGTACGGGTGGTCGGTGTCCTTGTAGAAGAAGTTCGCGCCCAGCACCGGAAACGGTGCACGGTTCTTCTGCCACGCGAAAACTCTCGTGGCCGTATTCGAATTCGTGGTTGCCGATGGCCATGGCGTCGTAGCCCATCGTGATCATGAGCTCGAACGCGAGCCGTGCCCTCGGTCAGCTTGGCCAGGGCGCCGGTGAAGATGTCGCCCGAATCGAACAGGAAGACGTTCGGCTCGGAGTGCACGAATGGTCTCGATCAGCGTCGTCATTTCGGCGATGCCGCCGATCATGTCGATGTCGTCGAGCCAGAACGCCGGGATCGGGTCGTAGGCGCTTTCGACGTCATTGGTGAACAGCAGGGTTACCGTCGTGGAGTCTGGCTCTGCTACCTCGGCGGCCGGTTGGCAGGCGGCGAGGGCGAGGAGGGAGAGGAGAAGGAGTTTGGTGAGCGTGGGTCGGCGCACGGGGTTGGAGCCTCTGAGTTTAGGCAATTACTGTACCGAGTCAGGTGCCGAAATCAACGACTTTTCGGCAACGCCCACGAACTTGAGTATCTGCTTCGACGTGTAGTACCGCGCGGGCTCAAGCTGTCCGTCATTCGTCGTGCCAATGACCCGCCCCTCGGGGTCGTAAAAAATGGCAACCGGAATACCTCTGGTCAGATCGACACCAAGGTCGATCGCAAACATCCTGGTTACTGTTGAATTTGCCTACGTCGACATTTACGAAATAAAACAGGCCGTCGGTGTACTCTCTTACGTCATCACTCTGTAGATGGTGGTGCAGCGTTCGGCAATCCAGGCACCAGTTGGCGCCGAACGTGATCATCAGGAAATTGCCATCCTCCAGCGCTTCTTGCCGACGAGCTGAGACCA
>CAVWAH010000008.1:0-63692 GCA_963752875.1 uncultured Gammaproteobacteria bacterium
CAATCGTGATGTCGAGTACATCATCAAAGACGGTGAAGTTGTCATCGTTGACGAGTTCACTGGCCGCACCATGCCGGGACGTCGGTGGGGCGATGGCTTGCACCAGGCCGTCGAGGCGAAGGAAGGTGTGTCGATCCGGCAGGAAAATCAGACCGTCGCGTCGATCACATTCCAGAACTTCTTCCGGCTGTATAACAACCTGTCCGGTATGACCGGTACTGCCGATACTGAAGCGTTCGAATTCCAGTCGATCTACGGCCTCGAAGTCGTCGTCATACCGACGGACAAGCCGATGATTCGCGACGACCAGGCGGATCTCGTGTACCTGACAGAGAAGGACAAGTTCGAGGCTATCGTCGAGGACATTGTCGATTGCAGCGAGCGTGGCCAGCCCGTACTGGTTGGCACAACCTCTATCGAGGCGTCCGAGCTGCTGTCGACACACCTCAAGGACCAGAAGATCAAGCATGAGGTGTTGAACGCGAAGCAGCACGAACGCGAAGCACTGATTGTGCAGAATGCGGGCCGTCCCGGCGCGATCACTATCGCCACGAACATGGCGGGCCGTGGCACCGATATCGTGCTGGGTGGCAGCCTCGACGCCGATCTCGCCAGGATGGCGGAGGGCGACGACGAGGCTGCGGTCCATGCTGGCTGGCAGGAACGTCACAATACGGTCCTCGAGGCAGGCGGTTTGCACATCGTGGGCACCGAGCGGCACGAGTCACGCCGTATTGATAACCAGCTCCGGGGCCGTTCAGGACGTCAGGGCGATCCCGGTTCATCCCGCTTCTACCTGTCCATGGAAGACACGCTCATGCGGATCTTCGGTGATCCGGAGCGGACCAAGAACCTGTTGTCGCGAGCTGGCATGCGTGAAGGCGAAGCGATTGAGAGCAGGCTGCTGACACGCCAGATCGAGCGCGCGCAACGCAAGGTCGAGGCGCACAACTTCGATATTCGTAAGAATCTGCTTGAGTATGACGATGTTGCAAACGACCAGCGCAAGGTTGTTTACGTCATGCGGAACGATCTCATGGAAGCGGACGAGATCGAGGAATCGATCGCCGCGATTCGCGACGAAGTCGTCGAAGGGACCGCGCATCAGCATATTCCGCCTGGCAGCCTCGATGAGCTGTGGGATGCCGATGCCCTGAGCAATGCGCTTGAGGCAGAGTTTGGTGTGCGCGCGGATGTGTCACGCTGGACTCGTGAAGAACCGACGCTGACGGCAGAGGCCATTGCCGATCGCTGCATCGACGAAGTTGGCAAGGCCTACAGCAAGAAGGTCAGTGACATTGGTGCGGATCTCATGCGCGGCGTTGAGAAACAGATCATGCTGCGCCAGCTCGATTTCCACTGGAAAGAACACCTGGCGGCTATGGACCACTTGCGCCAGGGAGTCGGTCTGCGTTCCTACGCGCAGAAGAACCCCAAGCAGGAATACAAGCGTGAAGGGTTTGAGATGTTCGGTGAGATGATCGAGCAGGTGAAGCACGATTCTGTCAGCATTCTTTCTCGTATTCGCATCCAGGGCGAAGAAGACCTGTCCGAACTGGAAGCGCGTCGCCGAAAAGACGAACAGATGAAATTCCAGCACGCCGAAGCGTCGGCGCTGGGTAGTCCATCCGAGAGCAAAGCCGCGGACGCCGA
Organism: uncultured Gammaproteobacteria bacterium; assembly: GCA_963752875.1. Classification (GTDB taxonomy): domain Bacteria; phylum Pseudomonadota; class Gammaproteobacteria; order Steroidobacterales; family Woeseiaceae; genus UBA1847. The sequence continues at coordinate 1,654 of CAVWAH010000008.1, forward strand.
GCAACATACGCCTTTCGTCCGCGATGGCCGCAAGGTAGGACGTAATGAGCCGTGTCCGTGTGGCTCCGGCAAGAAATTCAAACAGTGCCACGGAAGTCTCAGCTGAGATCGCAGCCGCGATGAATCACTACAACGTCGCTGCAGGGATCCTCTGCGATCCTGACGGCCGCATTCTCATCGCCGAGCGCCTGGGTGGTGGTCCGTTTCACGGCATGTGGGAGTTTCCGGGCGGCAAGATCGCGTCCGGCGAAACGTCGCTACAAGCGTTGTCGCGCGAGCTGGCCGAAGAACTGGGCATCGAAGTAACTACCTGTGCGTCGTTCATGAACCTGCGTCATGAGTACGACGATCGCATCGTCAGGATCGAGTTCTTCATCGTCAGTGGCTGGAATAGCGAACCGGTCGGTCGCGAAGGCCAGGCGTTGCGTTGGGTGCCGCGGGAGCGGCTTGATGCGGATGAGTTGTTACCGGCCGATGTGCCGGTTATTGAAGCGCTACAGCTGAACCACTAGCAAACAGACAGCTGAAAGGGAACGTCGTGTCCCGTTTGCACAGCGCGGCTGTCGATCGTCGACCACTCGAGAAAACGCACCGTGAATCGGTGCTGGCTGCCGCTGATTTCCGGGAAAAGTGAATTGCCACCGGCGAGGCTGACACGTAACAAGCGGCAATTTCCGTCTTTCTGCATGTTGTGCTGATACATGCCATTGATGGCCATTTTTTCGCTCGGCTGAGCGCTTTCGCGAATTAGCCAAAGTAGTTCAGTTACCGCGTCGCAAACAGGCCGAATCGATGCCAACCAGACTTCCATGTCCTGTTGCCGTCGGGCAAACGGCTGCCGCAACCAGTGGCTGTATTCCGGCAAATCGAACTCGCAGGTTCCACCGGGAATCGCGCTTCGATGCTTGATGGCATTCAGAAAGTCGCAGTCCTTGAGCGGTTGCAGGAACGATGTACCGATTCCGCTCAGTTCATCGCGGCTGGTCGCCAGGTTGTGGACCAGCGTGTCGAGTCGGCCGCCATCGACGCCGGGCTGACTCTGAAAGCGTTGCAGAATGTCGAGCTGGTGGTCGAGTTCTTTGTGCACGTCACTGCGCACATCGCCGCGCGACAGGATGGCCAGGACCTCGAGAAGAGTGGATATCGTCGCACGAGTGGCCCAGTCGGCCTCACGCTCGCTGTTGTACAGCATCTGCTGGTAAAGGAACTCGAGCCGCAGGAACGTACGCATACGTTCGGACAGCGGCTGTTCGTAGTTCATGACAGCAGCAGATGTTTGTGGGGCGATTTTGCTGGCCGGTTTTGCCATCCGGCTATTTTGCGCTACGAAGGGGCAGGTGGCAAATGACAGTGGTTGTTGTGTGACGGTTGTACTACCGGGAAAACGGGCGGCCGGGCTAGAATGCACCTCAATGTTTTCAATAGGATACGCAATTTGATGAGTATTGCAGACACAGGTCGGACCGAGCGTCTCGGGTTGCTCGCGAGAGCAATGGCCTGGGTCGTCGTTTGTGTGGGCACAGTGGTCGCCTACTGGCCAGGTCTGTACGGTCCTTTCATGCTGGACGACTTTACGTCAATCGGTCAGCTGGGAAATTTCGGTAGCGTCCATAACTGGGAGACATTTAACGCCTTCGTCTTCGGAGGTACGGCTGGCCCGACAGGAAGGCCACTCGCTTTGCTGACCTTTCTGATCGACGGTAACAGTTGGCCTACCGACGCGTTTCCATTCAAGCGGACCAACCTCATCATTCACCTGCTCAATGGAGCTCTTCTCGGCGTGCTGACGCGCCAGCTGCTGGTGCTGCTCAGCTTCGAAAGGAAAACGGCTGCCTGGCTTGCGCTCATCTCGGTCGCCGCCTGGATGCTGCATCCTTTTCTTGTATCAACGACGCTGTACGCTACTCAACGAATGGCCCAGCTAGCGATGTTGTTCTCGGTCGCCGGTATCATTTCGTATCTGCGCAGCCGATCGCTTCTCGCGACCAATGCGAAGAAAGGCTATTTCCTGATGACCTTGTCGTTGGGTTTCTTCATGATTCTCGCAACCCTGTCCAAGGAAAACGGTGTGTTGTTGCCGGTTATGATCGGTGTTGTCGAACTCACAATCATCGCGAGCCGGGGTACTGAATTGCCGAGGCTTGATCGGCGTTGGGCGATTGTATTTCTCGCACTGCCGTCTGCATTTATTATTGCCTACCTGGCCTACAGATTCCTAAGCGCAGACTTTCTCTCAATCAGGCCGTCACGGGATTTCAGCCTCTTCGAGCGTGCCCTGACACAACCGCGTGTCATTGCCGACTACCTGCAGCACTGGTTCCTGCCGAAGCTCTATACAACGGGCGTGTTCCAGGATCACGTCGTCAAATCGACCGGGCTGTTCGCCCCGGTTTCAACGGCGATCGGTTTCCTGTTGCACGCCGGGCTTATCGCGCTTGCTGTCGTCAAGCGCCGCCAATTGCCTTTGCTGGCCTTCGGTATCCTGTTTTTCTATGTGAACCACCTGCTCGAGTCGACGACCCTGAATCTCGAAATGTACTTTGAGCACCGCAACTACATGGCCGTGGCATTCCTGTTCCTGCCTTTGATCGTCTTGCTGCGCGACAAAGTCGACGGGCGGATGGCGGCGATATTGGCTTGCGTCCTACTGCTTGCCCTGACTGGTTTCACACGATTCTCGGCAACCATCTGGTCTGACTATGACCAGATGGTCGCGGCGTCAGCGCAAAAAGCGCCTACCTCGGCGCGTGCCCAGTCTGAATACGCGATTAATCTGTTTAATCATGGTCAGTACGAACAGTCCCTGCAGGTCCTCGATCGAGCCAATGAGAACATACGGACGAACAGCCCGTTATTGGTCGTTAATCGCCTTATCATTCGCTGCAACCTCCGCCTGTTGGAACCGACCGAGCTCGAGGCTGCGTCCGCCGTATTATCACCAAAGCTTTACGACACTCGCTTTCTGACTATTTACTCAAGCCTGGTGCAGGCACTTGCTGAGGAGCGCTGTCCGGCCGTCAAACTTGAGCAGCTACGGCCGTTGTTCGCCAACATGCTTGTGAACCCCCTCAATGCTGAGGGAGAGCCCTTGCCGCTGTCACACATTCACTACCTGGTCGGCTATGTTGACGCAAAGACCGGTGCGCGTGGTGAAGCGGCCCGGCAGTTTCACGCATCCCTGGCGGCGCAACCCGATGCGGGTAGCGCCATGTCGATGGCGGCACTGATGGCTACCGAGGGTTACCTGGACGAAGCCATGGTGCTGTCTGACAAGGCACTGGAGCATCTTGACGTTGCCACCCGAGGTGTACGCCTGGGAGTCAAAGTTACTGAAGAGGATATTCGTGAGTTCCGCGCGACAGTGCGCGCGGAGATGGGTACAAGGACCGACTAGCGTCGCGCAAGGCGGCGATAGCTCTGGTCAAGATCGATGACCTGATCACGCAGGTGCCCAAGGCTGTGATCGTTGTTGATCACGTCGTCTGCAATGGCCAGACGATCTTCGCGGCTGGCCTGTGCGGCGAGTATGCGTCTCGCTTGCTCGATTGATTCCGCGTCCCGCTCAAGCAAGCGCTGAATCTGTGTGTCTTCCTCACAGTCTACGACGAGGATGCGATCGACGAATTGCGCCAGCGGCGATCCAACCAGCAGAGGCACGACGATAATCTGGTATGCGCTGCCAGCAGCATCGGCCTGGCACCGAACTTCAGTGCCGATGCGTGGATGCAATATGGCTTCGAGATCGAGGCGCGCGTCCTCATCCGAGAAAACCTCTTTGCGCATCGCGGCACGATCGAGATTGCCAGCCGCGTCGATCATGTTCTCGCCGAAACGATCTCGAATCTCGTCGAGCGCGGGTTGTCCGGGTTGCACCATGTCGCGCGCGATGACATCGGTGTCGATGACGGGAACGCCAAGTTCGGAGAATATATTGGCGACGGCGGACTTGCCGCTGGCGATGCCACCGGTCAGGCCGATACGTAATGCGTTTTGTTCGGTCGGTCGCGTCACTCAGAGCAGCAAATCAAGATACGTGTTCCTGATCGTCTCACCCCAAAGCATCGTGATCCAGCCGGCTGCGGCCAGGTACGGGCCAAATGGAATGGGCACACTGCGTTCGTGCTTGTGGAATGCCATCAGGGCGATGCCCACGATGGCGCCAACGACGGCTGACATCAGGATGATCATTGGCAGTTGCTGCCAGCCGAGCCAGGCGCCCAGCGCCGCCAACAATTTGAAGTCACCGTAACCCATGCCTTCCTTGCCTGTTACGAGCTTGAACAGTTGGTAAATGGTCCACAGGCTCAGGTAACCCGCCATTGCGCCGACGATCGCATCGCGCGGCAAAATGAACAGCGTTTCGGCACCGGCCATCGGGTGGTACAGGCTCATAGCCAAACCGACCCACATGAGCGGCAGGACGATGGAATCCGGGATCAGCTGGGTGTCCGCGTCGATCATGGCGATCGGCACGAGGGTAAGTGTCATGACGATCGCCATGACGGCTTCCCAGCCAACACCGAAGCGCCACGCACACAGGGCCGCGAGAACGGCGGCCATCAATTCGACCAGGGGGTAGCGTGCCGAAATCGACTCTCGGCACTTCGAGCACTTGCCGCCGAGGAGCAGGTAGCTGACGACGGGAATGTTCTGCCACGCTTTGATCGTCGTGCCGCAGGACGGGCACCTGGAGCGGGGCACAACGAGATCGAAGCGGTGTTCGGGCAATTCCTTTTCCGGCGGATTACTTACGAGTTCGGCCGCCTGCTCACGCCACTCGCGCTCCATCATAATAGGGAGCCGGTGAATAACGACATTGAGAAAGCTGCCAATGACGAGACAAAATGCAAACACAACAGCCACGAACAGCATTGGCGATTCCGCGAACAATTCAAGCATTGACTAACTCCATCGGGCCTTTCCCAAGTTCCCCGAGCGTAAATGAAAACGGCGCTCGGAGTCTCCTCCGAACGCCGTATTTTTGCAATTTCGTGCGTGCCTAGACGACCGCGCCCAGCTTGAAGATAGGCAGGTACATGGCGACAACGAGGCCACCAACAAGCACACCAAGGATCGCCATGATCATCGGCTCGAGCAAGCTGGACAGGTTGTCGACAGCATTGTCGACGTCGTCTTCGAAGAAGTCGGCAACCTTTGCGGACATCTCGTCAAGTGAGCCGGATTCCTCGCCCACGGCGATCATCTGGATAACCATGTTCGGGAACAGGTCGGTGTTCTCCATGGCCTGCTGCAGGCGTTGACCGGTAGCAACCTCATCACGCATCGTGAGCACGGCCTCCTCGTAGACGATGTTGCCCGTGGCGCCAGCCACAGACTCCATAGCCTCGACGAGCGGTACACCGGCGGCGAACATCGTCGACAGAGTACGTGCGTAACGCGCGATGGCTGCTTTCTGCAGGATCGGACCGATAATCGGCATTTTGAGCATCAGGCGGTCAAGGAAGTGGCGCATTTTGCGTGACCGCTTCTTGAAGTACAGGAATGCGGCGACAGAGCCACCAATCAGGGTCGCCAGGTACACGCCCTGGGTTCGGACGAACGCGGACAGGTCGATAACCATGCGTGTGAACGTCGGCAGGTCGGCTCCGAAGCCCCGGAACAGGTCTTCGAATGACGGAATAACGAAAATCAGGAGAATCGTTGTTACGACGAATGCGACGACGAGTACGGCCGCCGGGTAGGTCAGGGCCTTCTTGATCTTCTTCTTGATCGCTTCGGTCTTTTCCTTGTAGGTCGCGATTTTGTCCAGCAGCGACTCAAGGGCACCGGCCTGCTCACCAGCCTCAACGAGGTTGACGAACAGGTCATCGAAATACAGCGGATGCTTGGCGAGCGCTTCGGCGAGCGCGCTACCGCCCTCTACGTCGGCCTTGATCGCCAGGATGAGTTTCTGCATGGCCGCGTTTTCGTGGCCGTTACCGACGATTTCAAAGGCCTGCACAAGCGGGATACCGGCGGCGAGCATCGTGGCGAGCTGGCGGCTAAAGAGCGCAATATCGGCGGTGTAATTTTTCCGCCACCCGAAAACAGGCCTTTGCTCTGTTTGCGAATACGGGTCGGGACGACACCCTGGCGCCGCAAGTCGGCGCGCACGGTGGCCTCGTTACTGGCAAGGCTCTTGCCCTTGACCTTATTGCCATTTCGGTCCGTTCCTTCCCAAAGGAACGGGGTGTTGCCTATTACTGCTGCGTTAGCCATGTTTTCTGTCCGTAAATCGGTAAATGCCTGATTTAATTACTCAATTGTAACCCGGTTGACCTCTTCAAGGCTGGTAACCCCGTCCTTGACTTTGTTCAATCCGGCCTGACGCAAATCGATGACTCCCTCTTGCGCCGCCTGTTCTGCGATCTGCATCGCGTTGCCGCCTTCCATGATGATGCGGCCCATCGTCTCGGACACTTCCATGACCTGGAAGATGCCGAGGCGACCCTTGTAGCCGTCGTTGCACTGTTTGCAGCCCTTTTCCTTGGGGCCGAAAATCGTGACGCCCTGGTCGAGTTCCTCGGCGGTGAAGCCTTCCTTCTCCAGGGCCTCCCGGGGAATATCCCGGACTTCCTTGCAGTTATCGCAGAGGCGTCGCGCGAGGCGCTGCGCGATGATCAGGCTGACCGACGTTGCGATCGCGTAGGGCATGACCCCCATGTCGACCATACGGGTCAGCGTCTTCGGCGCGTCGTTCGTATGCAGCGTGGACAACACAAGGTGACCGGTCTGTGCGGCCTTGATCGCAATCTCGGCCGTCTCGAGGTCACGAATCTCACCCACCATGATCACGTCGGGATCCTGACGCAGGAACGCTTTGAGCGCTGAGGCGAAGGTCAGGCCGACTTTCGGGTTGACGTTGACCTGGTTGATGCCCGGCAGGTTGATTTCCGCGGGGTCCTCGGCGGTCGAGATGTTGCGGTCCTCGGTATTGAGGATGTTGAGCCCTGTGTAGAGCGAAACTGTCTTACCTGAACCTGTCGGGCCTGTGACGAGGATCATGCCGTACGGCTTGGCCAGGTGCTTCTCGTAGAGTACGCGCTGGTGGTCTTCGTAACCGAGCATCTCGATGCCGAGCTTGGCGCTCGACGGGTCGAGAATACGCAATACGATCTTCTCGCCAAACAGCGTAGGGCAGGTGTTAACACGAAAGTCGATCGCCCGGTTCTTGCTCAGGCGCATCTTGATACGGCCGTCCTGTGGCACGCGGCGTTCGGCGATGTCCATGCGCGACATGACCTTGAGACGTGCGCAGACCTTGTTAGCCAGAGCGACCGGCGGCATTGCAACTTCGCTCAAGACGCCATCAAGACGTGTCCGAACCCGGAAAATCTTCTCATACGGCTCGAAGTGAACGTCAGAGGCACCGCGCTTGATAGCATCGAGAAGTACTTTGTTGACGAAACGGACGACCGGTGCGTCTTCGATGTCGTCCTTCTGGATCTCGTCTTCCTGCTCTTCGCCACCGATGTCGAGGTTTTCGAGATCAAAATCGTCGTCATCGAGGCCGCTCATGCTGGTGTCGACGGCTTCGATGGCCTTGTTGATGCGGTCTTCGAGTTTGTCCTGTTCGACGACGACCGGATCAATGCTCAGCGTGGTCGCGAACTTGATGTCATCGATGGCTTGCAGGTTCGTCGGATCCGAAATGCCGAGGAACAGGCGCTTACCGCGCTTAACAAGCGGTAGCACACGGTGTTTGGTGATCAGTTTCTGGTCGACGGCCCGAATGACGTCGAGATCGACGTCGACGGCGTCGAGGTCCAGCAGCGGTACGCCAAATTCGTGTGAGGCGGCGACAGCGACCGCTCTGGCATCGGCAAGCTCTTCGCCGACGAGATAGGCGATCAGTGGCAGGCGCTCCTTCTTGGCCGCCTCAGTGGCCTCCTGAAGCTGTTCTTCGGAGACAATGCCGTCCTGCACGAGGCGCCGTGGAAGGCCTGCAAGATTGGATTGTGAAGCTGTTGCTGCCATGAAATCCCAAGCTATCGCAAATATATGAGCGTTACAGTCTCACTGATCCAAGTTACCGATTCAACTGGATTTTGTGCTGCTGTTCACAGTTACGGAATTTGATTAAGTAAAACGCCGTTTCCGGCACTTTTTCGCGGGTTGAGGGGCTCTTCCCGGCCACAAGAATGTCTTAGTTGCGGCAGCTGGAGGGCAGATAGCGATTCTCGACGGTGGCTGCCAGGTGGGCCGACGTTACGCCGCCACCGGTGAGCAATGCGGCACCAGCAGGCGCGGGAGCGTTTCCGCAGCGCCAGATGATGCTGCCGCTGCCAGACGCATAGGGCGTGAATGATACTGTCTGGCCGATGATATCGGCATGGGCATCGTTGCCGTATGCCACATCAACGCGTCCTTCGGTGATGTTCACAGAAGCAACGTATTTGCCCCGTGAATCCGTCGCTAGCAGACTCATGCCGGCTTCGGTACGACCTGCCGGTGGTTCGCCGTCATTGTTGAAAGCGTCAATTACAGGGGCCTTGGCGCCGGCAGCCATATTGATGCCTTCCGAAACCTGGGCTCGAATCGTGTACGTCTGGTAGGAGGAGACCGCCAGTGATGCAAGGATGCCAATGATAGCTACGACGATCATTAGTTCGATCAGCGTAAAACCTGTTTGTCTGGTCTTCATAAACTCGCTCTTGTCGCGCACCTGGAACATGGTACCGCAAGTCGCCATCGGGCTACGAGTGATTGTGGTTGTTGATCTACGGACTGTGATGTAATTCACGTTTTCCATCGGACTAGCCCTGTTTCAGGTGAAAAAAAAGCCCCGGCGAACCGGGGCTTTTCTGACTTCTGCTTGAAGCGAAAAGCTCCAGCTAAAATCTTAGCGGCAAGCGGCCGGCAGATGCCTCGGAGCAATACCACCACCTGCGCAATCCCACTCAACCGAACCGGCGTTGGTCGTAGGCGTCAGTGCGAGCGTGTTAGTAGCCAACAGGGCGTGTGCTTCGTTACCGTAGGTAACCGTTACAACACCACTCGCAACCGTTACCAGCGTAACGTACTTGCCGGTGATCTCACCAGGCTGTGCAATACCAGCCAGCAGGTTGGTTGTCGGGAACGTACCGCGGTCCATCGTGTACTCAGATACAGCAGCTTTAGCACCGCCAGCGAGGTTCAAACCCTCAGAAACCTGTGCGCGGATCGTGTAGTCCTGGTAAGCAGGAATAGCGATGGCAGCCAGGATGCCGATGATCGCAACAACGATCATGAGTTCGATAAGTGTAAAACCTTGTTGCTTCTTCATTTGTTCGTCTCCGAAAATTTAGAGTGTCTAATAAAACGGCGAAATCGCCTGTACACGGAGTAAAGCAAACGCCGTGCCAATTTTTCGTGACGCACGTCAAGTTATTGATTAAAAGTGAGTTTCAGGCCTAGATATTACTCAAGCCCCGTCGGCGAAAAGTGACAATGCGACGAGTCAATGTCGCTTTCATGTCACAAAGTGACAATAATTGTCAGTAGATCGGGGTCAGTTACCGAACTCGCCCGAGTTCGGTAACTGACCCCGATCTACTACTCGATGCCGAGTTTCTTGATGCGGTAGCGCAATTGCCGGAATGACAGGCCCAGGAGCTTGGCAGCAGCGGTCTTGTTATAGCGTGTCTTCTCAAGTGCATCGACGATGACCTGGCGCTGCACATCCTCAACCTGCTCGCCGAGTTTGCTCGCGGGGCAGGTCGTGTGCCATCGTATCCGAAGGCATACGCGTGTGCAGATCGTCGACCGAAATCTGCCACCCGTGCACAGCGTGACGGCGCGCTCGAGCATGTTTTCGAGTTCCCGCACATTGCCCGGGAACGCGTAGTTCAAGAGAGCATCGCGCGCGTCGTCAGCAGCGTCACCGATGCACTCAGGCGCCCGAGGATGTGATCCGCCAATAACAGGATGTCGTCACCACGCTCGCGCAAAGCCGGCACGTGCAGTTCGATGACGTTGATCCGGTAATAGAGGTCCTCGCGGAATTCGCCGTCGGCGACCATCTGCGACAGGTTCTTGTGCGTCGCGGAGAGAATCCGTACGTCGACGCTTTCTTCCTTCGAAGCGCCGACCGGGCGCACCTTCTTTTCCTGGATGACGCGCAGCAGCTTGACCTGCATGGCGAGCGGCAGGTCGGCGATTTCGTCCAGGAACAGCGTGCCGTCCCGGCGCACTGCACGAGACCGGCCTTGTCGCTGACGGCGCCGGTGAAGCGCCCTTGCGGTGGCCGAAGAATTCGCTTTCCATGAGCTCGGCCGGAATCGCGCCACAGTTGACCGGCACAAAGGGCGCTTCGGCGCGCGGCCCGCTGTCGTGGATCATGCGGGCAACGAGTTCCTTGCCGGTGCCCGACTCACCCGAGATGTGCACAGGCGCCTGCGACTGCGCCACCTTGCTGATCATCTCCCTGAGGTCGTACATGCGCTTCGATTCGCCGAGCAGCTTCGAGCCGCCCGTCTCGCCCGGCGCTCGAACCCGAAGCGCGTTCTCGACGATGGTGCGCAGGTTGCCAAGGTCCAGCGGCTTGGAAATGAAATCGAAAGCGCCGAGCTTGAGAGCCTGTACGGCCGTCTCGACGTTGCCGTGCGCAGTGATGACGGCAACCGGTACGCCCGATGCGTTCGATTGCATCCACTCAACGAGCTCCAGCCCATCGCCGTCGGGCAGGCGCATGTCGGTCAGGCAGATATCGAAGTGGTGCTTGCCCAGCAGAGCCTTGGCGCCGGCTACGTCCATCGCGGTTTCTGTCCGTACGTCCATGCGGCCAAGCGTGAGCGTTAGTAGCTCGCAGATATCGGGCTCGTCATCGATGACCAGCGCCAGCGGTTGGTTCATTGGGTGTCCTGTTTGTCCCAGCGGTCCGGATCGGCAAATACGATACGAAAGATACTGCCTCCGCCGGGGCGGTCAAGGTAAAGTAGTGTCGCGCGGTTAAGTTCGCAAAGCTCGCGCGAGATGTACAGTCCCAGCCCGGTGCCGCCCGAGCGCGCCGTAAAGAAGGGTTCGAATATCTTGTCAGCCGTCGCCTTTTCGACGCCCAGTCCGCAATCGAGCACCTCTATATAGGGGCGGCCCTGGCCCTGCATGCGCCCACCCTGGATTTCCACCATGATGCCGCCGGTCTCACTCGCATACTTGACCGCGTTATCGCACAGGTTCCAGAGCACTTGTCGCAGATGGCCGCGATCCATGCGCACCGCAAGTTCGTCAGGCAGGTCCTTGATCGTAAGCTCACCTTCCTGAAGTTCGAGCGTTCGCGCGAATTCGTCGGCAAAGTCCTCGAGCCACGATTTGACTGCGAGACGTTCCGGCCGGCTTGAATCCCGGCGCGACAACCGCAGCACGTTATCGATGATGTGACTGACGCGGCTCGAGTGCGTCCGAATGATCTCGGTCAGGCGCTGATCGTCCTCGCCGAGTCCTGGTGATTCACCCAGCAGTTGCGCGGCATGACTCATCGCGCCAACCGGATTGCGAATCTCGTGCGCGATGCTGGCGCTGAGCCGACCCAGGGAAGCCAGCTTCGATTGCTGCACGCGCGCATTTATGTGACTGACGTCCTCAAGGAAAACGAGGATCGGTCCGGCACGCTGCCCGTCCTTACCGAGCGGGGCGAGGTGGGCCGTAACGCGGACGTTGTCGCCCTCGGTGATTAGCGTCAACTCCGGATGAGACGGGAGTGACAGGTCGTCGCGCCATCGGCGGACATAGTCGGCCAGCGGCTCCGACGTGCTCGCCAGCGGAGTGCCTGGTGGTGCCTCCACGACGTCGAGAAGCTGAGACGCTGAACTGTTGATCAGGCGAATAGCGTCATGGCGATCCAGAACCACAATGCTTTCGCGCAGGTGCTGGACTATGTACTCATTGAGTTCGGACAGGTTCTTGAGGTCCACGCCGAACTGGCGCGCCAGTGCCTCGGTGGCCTGGATTCGTTTGGCAAGCGGCTGGGCGGCGAGGGCCATCGCGAAGATAATCCCGCTAAGGATGCCCGCCGCCGGGTAATTCGAGGCGACAGACAGGCTGGTCAACTGTGTGTAGAGCTGCTCGCCGAGGATGGCGAACGTTGCGAGTGCAGCAAGCGTGGCCGACACAGTAATCGGAATAACAAGGCTGGCCGCCCCGATGAAGATAACCAGCAGGCCGCCAAGACCACTCGCAATGCCGCCACTCGCATGCATGAGCATCGTGATTGCGACTATGTCGACAACCAGCTGCGTGATCGCAAGCGCATTCTTCGGGACCCACTGCTGACGCAAGGATATTGCGGACAGGGCTGCGAATACGAGATAACCGGCGGCACTGGCTGCGAATAGCGTCGGCTGGGTGTCGCCAAAGAATCGCGGCTCAGAGCTAACGGCGAATAGCAGCAGCAGAGTCGTTGAGATCAACAGGCGGAACGCGTTGAGCGTGATCAGCACTCGCCAGCCCAACTCCGGTTCATCGACCGCTTTTTGTATCAGCGCGTCCCGGCTGCCGCGGAAGGTCCGTCTCAGTGGGCCGTCAGTCTGTGCCTGATTCATCGGCGAATTGTAGACCGAATATGGACATGGGTGGCGCAAACCTACAAAATACGGCGTCTTTTTCGCGGCAATCGCGAAAATCCCCTTCCGACTCCAAGCAGACTAATAAATCAATGAATCTTCACGAATATCAATCGAAGCGATTATTCGCTGACTACGGCATTCCTGTGCCGCGTGGCATCCCTGCGGACACGCCGAACGATGCGGTAAAAGCAGCACAGGAACTCGGCGGCGACCTCTGGGTCGTCAAGGCACAGGTTCATGCTGGTGGGCGTGGCAAGGCGGGCGGCGTTAAGTTGGCACGCACAATGGACGAAGTCCGCGAGTACACCGACAAGATGCTGGGCACGATTCTCGTGACGCATCAGACGGGGCCTGAGGGGCTGCCAGTCAACACGGTTTACATTGAGCAAGGCTCGGATATCGAGCGCGAGTTATACCTCAGCATGCTAGTTGATCGCGAAGTCAGCCGCGTTTCGTTTATTGCATCGGCTGCCGGCGGTATGGACATTGAGAAAGTCGCTGCGGAAACGCCGGAGAAAATATTCTCAGTTGCCATCGCGCCGGACGCTGGATTGCAGGACTACCAGGCTCGCCAGTTGGCCTTTGGCCTCGAACTTGACAAGAAGCAGATGCGGCAGTTTGGCGATCTCATCAAGAAGCTGTACCAGCTGTATTTGGACTCGGACGCGAGCCTGATTGAAGTGAACCCGCTGATTACGACCAAAGCCGGCGATATCGTTGCGCTGGACGGCAAGATCAACATCGATGGCAGCGCTCTGTTCCGCCAGAAGGCGATTGCCGAACTGCGCGACCCGTCGCAGGAAGACGAGGCCGAGCGCAAGGCAGCCGAGCATGACCTCAACTACGTATCGCTCGACGGCAACATCGCCTGCATGGTGAACGGCGCCGGTCTCGCCATGGCCACTATGGATCTGATCAAGTTGCACGGTGGTGAACCAGCAAACTTCCTCGACGTTGGTGGTGGCGCGACCGCTGAGAAGGTTGCGGCGGCATTCAAGCTGATTCTGTCGAACGACAGTGTCGAAGCGATTCTCGTCAACATCTTCGGCGGCATCGTTCGCTGCGATCTGATTGCTGAAGGCATCATCAGTGCCGTGAAGGAAGTGGGTGTCAGCGTGCCGGTTGTGGTGCGCCTTGAGGGCACCAATGTGGACAAGGGACGCGAGCTGCTGGCAAACAGTGGCCTGGATATTATTGCGGCGGAAGACTTGACGGACGCCGCGAAGAAAGTTGTCGCATCGGCAGCGTAACGGGACTTATCAATGAGCGTATTGGTTAACAAGAACAGCAAGGTCGTTTGCCAGGGCATTACGGGCAACCAGGGATCTTTTCACACCGAGCAGTGCATCGAATATGGCACGCAGGTCGTTGCCGGCGTAACGCCCGGGCGTGGTGGCGAGGAACATCTGGGTGTGCCGGTGTACAACACAGTTCGCGACGCGGTTGCAGAAGCGGGTGCCGACGTTAGCATGATTTATGTGCCGCCTCCGTTCGCAGCAGACGCAATCCTCGAGGCCGCTGATGCCGGCATCGAGTTGATCGTCTGCATCACCGAAGGCATTCCGGTCAACGATATGGTTAAGGTCAAGTCGGCCCTGAAAGACTATGGCTGCCGCCTGATCGGGCCGAACTGCCCGGGCATTATCACGCCGGGCGAATGCAAAATCGGCATCATGCCGGGATTCATCCACCAGCCTGGTCGAATCGGCGTAGTTTCCCGTTCCGGCACGCTGACTTACGAAGCGGTCTACCAGACCACGACCAACGGTCTTGGCCAGACAACGTGCATTGGTATTGGCGGCGACGCGGTTCGCGGCATGAATTTCATCGATTGCCTCGAGCTCTTTGAAGCAGATCCTGACACCGACGGCATCATCATGGTCGGGGAAATCGGTGGCACGGATGAAGAGGACGCCGCCGAGTTCATCCAGAGCAATGTCTCGAAACCTGTCGTTGCCTACATAGCGGGCGTTACAGCGCCTCCAGGCAAGCGCATGGGCCATGCCGGCGCCATCATCGCCGGGGGCAAAGGCACGGCCGAGGACAAGTTCAAGGCGCTTGACGCCGCGGACGTTGCGACAGTGCGTTCACCGGCCGAGCTTGGATCGAAGATGCAGGAGATCATCGGCGCCTGAGCTGCTGGATGAACGATGACAGACGCCGTCAAAGCTGCGCTCGCCCAGATCGACCTCGTCGTTGGCGATGTCGCAGGCAACACGGCGAAGATCATCGACTACGCGCAGCGTGCGCGTGATGTTGAAGGCGCTGACATTGTCATTTTTCCGGAACTCAGTATCTGTGGGTATCCGCCGGAGGATCTGCTCTTCCATGCCGGTCTCCGACTCGATGTCGAGGCTGCCGTCGCCGAGATTCGCGACCAGGTTTTTGGCATAGCGATCCTGTTGGGCTTTCCCGAGTACGACGACGACCACATCTACAACGCTTGCGCCGTTCTGCAGGACGGCAAGATCCTCGCGCACTACCGCAAGCAGCTGTTGCCAAACTACGCTGTCTTCGATGAAGAGCGATATTTCACGGCTGGCAAGGACTCTGCGGTATTTAGTCTCAACGGTGTTCGCATCGGGCTAAGCATTTGCGAAGACGTGTGGAGCCCCGGCCCGATCGGCGCGTGCCGTGCCGCCGGTGCAGAATGTGTGCTCGTCATCAACGGGTCCCCATTCGAAGTGCGCACGCAGGAAACCCGCGAAGGGGTCGTGCGCTCTCGCGTGGCCGAAACGGGTATACCGGTTGTCTATGTCAATCATGTTGGCGGTCAGGATGAACTCGTCTTCGACGGCGGTTCGTTCGTGATGGATGCGGAAGGTGAAATTACATACCGGGCGCAGTCCTTCGAGGAGAGCATGCACACAATCGTGCTTGAGGGCACGGCCAGAGGCGTCAGGCCCGGGCAAGGCCCTGTTGCAAAGACAGAAGACAGGGTTGCGACGGTTTACCGGGCGTTAGTCATGGGTACGCACGACTACGTAGGCAATCACGGGTTTCCCGGCGTGATAGTCGGACTGTCGGGAGGAATCGACTCCGCACTGGTGATGGCAATCGCTTGTGACGCCATCGGTGCAGATCGCGTGCGCGCGGTCCAGATGCCGTTCCGGTATACGTCGACAATGAGCCAGGAAGACTCGGCTGCACAGGCCGCAACGTTCGGTATCCAGTATGACGTCATCCCGATTGAGCCAATGTACGAGGCGACGATCGAGCAACTACAGCCGGTGCTCGGCGACACGGAGCCGGATGCGACGGAGGAGAACATCCAGGCGCGCTGCCGTGGGCTGCTACTCATGGCGATTTCGAACAAGACCGGTCGCATGCTGCTGACGACAGGCAACAAGAGTGAAATGGCGGTCGGCTACGCGACGTTGTACGGCGATATGGCCGGCGGATTCGCACCAATTAAGGACTGCAGCAAGTCGCTGGTGTTTGAACTTGCGCGCTATCGCAATACGCTGGGCGATGCCATCCCCGAGCGGGTCATATCACGCCCACCATCGGCCGAACTACGACCGGACCAGAAAGACACCGACTCGCTGCCCGACTATGACATTCTCGATCCGATTCTCGCGGCGTTCATTGAAGATGACCTGTCGGTCGCGGAGATCACAGAAAAAGGATTCGATCGTGACGTCGTGATTCGAATCCTGGAGATGGTCAAGCGCAACGAATACAAGCGTCGCCAGGCGCCGCCGGGAGTACGTATCAGTAGTCGGGCATTCGGGCGTGACTGGCGTTACCCGATTACGTCGGGATACAAGTTCCCCCAGTGACAGTCACCTCAATTAGGGGACAGTCACCTTAACTAGTGGTGGAAATTGGTCTGGAAATAGGGTGACTGTCCCCGAGGTAGGGTAACTGTCACCTTAGTGGTTAGCTTTCGCCGGGGAAATTAGTCGCCAGAACGCTGCGAGTGTCGGCGGCCAGGTCGGTCATGCCGAGCTCGTCGTAGGCCTGCGCCATGATCTGCAGCGACAGGGCATTACCAGCTGCGCCGTTGTACTGTTCCAGCGAGCCCTTCGCGCGATTCAGGGCGGCAATGTAGGCCCCGCGCCGCAAGTAGTAATCCGCGACGTGATTTTCATAATCGGCAAGACGATTCTTGATCGCGATCATGCGTTGTTCGGCATCCGCTGCGTACTGGCTGGCCGGGAATCGTTCGACGAGGCGGCGCAGGCTGGTGTAAGCGAGATGGATATCTTTCGGCGGACGTTGCGAAACGTCCTTCTTGAACATGCGCTCGAGAAGACCAGGTGCGCCTTCGAAGTAGGCGAGGCCCTTGATGTATAGGGCATAGTCGACGCGCGGATGAATCGGGTTTTCGCGCATGAACGTGTCGGCCGCCTCAGCCGCCTGTTCTCTCTGTCCACTCTTGTAGTAGGCGTACATGAGCTCAAGCTGGATCTGACGGGAAATTTCACTGAACGGATAGCGCGACTGGATAGCTTCGAAAACCTGGATGCCACGACGGTAGTTGCCGCTCTTGACGGACTTTTGGGCCGCTTCGTAGGCTTCGGTGATGTTCTGTACCTCACTGTTCACTTCATCGTTACCGGCACAGGCGAACAGCGCCATCGGCAGGATAGCGATCAGAAGCAGACGGAAAAGGCGTAGATCAATTCTCATAATTCTGGCGGTCGGGGCGTTCAAGGTCGGCGAGTATACCGTAAACTCCGCCGTAGTCATGAACTCCAAAAAACAAATAATAGCCGTTCCCGAGGAGTTGGCTGGTCTGCGTTTGGACCAGGCACTGGCCCGGATGTTTCCCGAGTATTCGAGGAGCCGGCTAAAAGAGTGGCTGCTGGCCGGGGCGATCACGATTGATGGCGGCTCCAAACGTCCGCGGGATGCCGTGGCGGGCGGCGAGATGATCAGTCTCGAGCCGCAGTCGGAAAGCGAGGTTCGTGCCGCGCCGGAGCCAATCACGCTGGATGTTGTGTACGAGGACGACGACCTCCTGGTCGTCAACAAGCCCGTTGGACTCGTCGTCCATCCAGGTGCCGGGAATCCGGGCGGTACGCTCATGAACGGGCTGCTGCACCACGCACCCAAGCTCGAGGAGGTTCCGCGGGCCGGGATCATCCACCGAATCGACAAGGACACCACCGGGTTGCTGCTCGTCGCGAAGACTCTGACGGCCCACACGGGGCTGGTGCGGCAGCTGGCGGATCGACAAATATCCAGGAACTACCTCGCCATCTGCAATGGCGTACTGACGGGTGGCGGCAAGATCGATCAACCTATTGGTCGCCATCCAGGCGATCGCAAGCGCATGAGCGTTCAGCAGAACGGCAAACAGGCGGTTACGCATTTTACGGTGCTGGAGCGCTTCCGCGCCTTCACCTATATAAGGGTGAAGCTCGAGACAGGCCGTACCCACCAGATTCGCGTGCATTTTGCCTGGCGCAGGCACGCGCTGGTTGGCGACCAGACCTACGGCGGCCGGCTGGCCTTGCCCGCTGGCGCGAGCGAGCCGCTCATCGAAGCGCTCAGGGGCTTCAAGCGGCAGGCACTGCATGCGACACGCCTCGCCTTTCGGCACCCGACGAGCGGTGAAATGGTCGAGCTGGAGGTTCCCCCTCCGGCCGATTTCGAGACGCTGCTCGATGTTATGCGCCGAGACGTGTCGAGCGATGGCAAGTGAGCGAGAACTGGATCAGGGCCGACTGGCCTGCACCGGGAAATATCGTTGCGGGCACTACATTGCGTACGGGCGATATTCACTCGGTCCCGATTTCAGGAGAAGCGCGCTGGCTTAACCAGGTGCATGGTGCGGACGTGGTATTGGCGGGCAGCTTCACAGCGCCGCCGGATGCCGATGCATCCGTGAGCCGCGACGCGGCACATGTCTGTGTCGTGCGGACCGCGGATTGCCTGCCGGTGCTGTTTTGCTCGGCAGATGGCACCGAAGTCGCAGCAGCTCACGCAGGTTGGCGGGGCCTGGCCGCAGGTGTACTTGAGAATACGGTGGCTGCCATGCGCTCGGAAGCCGACAATCTGTTGGTGTGGATAGGACCTGCCATCTCCCAGCTAAATTTCGAGGTTGGCGGTGAAGTGCGTGATAAGTTTCTTGCCGACAGCGCGGCAGCGGAGGCTTGTTTCGAGGCCAATGCCAGCGGCCGCTGGCAGGCCGACCTGTATGGGCTGGCCCGACAACGCCTCGCCGCATCCGGTGTGGAGGCCATATATGGCGGCGCCTGGTGTACTTTCGCTGATTCCGAGCGCTTCTACTCCTACCGACGGGATCAGGAAACAGGCCGGATGGTGTCGTTTGTAGCCTTGAAATAGCGCGTCAGGACGCAATGTAACGGTCATCTTTAGAATTCGGGCCGTGAAGGCCACGGGGGACAAACGCATGCGAATTGACAAACTGACCAGTAAATTCCAAATGGCGCTCGCCGATGCGCAGTCCCTGGCCGTGGGCCAGGATCACCAGTTCATTGAACCCGTCCATGTGATGGTCGCATTGCTCGACCAGCAGGGCGGCGCCGTGCGCGGCTTGCTCACAAAATCGGGCGTCAACGTCAACCTGCTGCGCTCGCAGCTGGGCGATGGCATTGACCGCCTGCCGAAAGTTGAAGGCGCCGCCGGCGAGGTTCACATCGGACAGGAGCTGTCCAAGCTGTTCAACGTCACCGACAAGCTCGCCCAGAAGCGCGACGATCAGTACATCTCCAGCGAGCTGTTCGTGCTCGCGGCGATGGAGGATAAATCGCCGCTCAAAGCCGTGATGGAACAGGCCGGTGCCGTACATGGCGCCATCGAGAAGGCGATCGACGATCTGCGTGGCGGCGCACAGGTCAATGACCCCAACGCCGAAGACACGCGTCAGGCACTTGAGAAGTTCACGATCGACGTTACCGAGCGTGCGGAGCAGGGCAAGCTCGACCCGATCATCGGCCGCGACGATGAGATTCGACGCACGATCCAGATCCTGCAGCGACGCACCAAGAATAATCCGGTGCTCATCGGTGAGCCGGGTGTCGGCAAGACCGCGATCATCGAGGGTCTGGCGCAGCGGATCGTTAACAACGAAGTGCCCGAAGGTCTTCGCGGCAAACGTATCCTGTCGCTGGACATGGGTTCGTTGATAGCGGGCACGAAGTTCCGTGGTGAATTCGAAGAGCGTCTCAAAGGTTTGCTGAACGATCTCTCCAAGCAGGAAGGCCAGATCATCCTGTTTATCGATGAACTGCACACGATGGTCGGCGCAGGCAAGGCTGAAGGGTCTATGGACGCGGGCAACATGCTTAAGCCCGCCCTGGCTCGCGGTGAACTGCACTGCGTCGGTGCAACGACGCTCGACGAGTATCGCAAGTACGTCGAAAAAGACGCCGCACTTGAGCGTCGCTTCCAGAAAGTGCTTATTCAGGAACCGACAGTCGAAGACACGATCGCGATCCTGCGTGGCCTCAAGGAACGCTACGAGGTGCACCACGGCGTCGAGATCACGGACCCGGCGATCGTTGCCGCCGCAACCTTGTCGCATCGCTATATCAGTGACCGGTTCTTGCCTGACAAGGCCATTGACCTGATCGACGAATCGGCTTCGCGCATTCGCATCGAGATAGATTCGAAGCCCGAGGCGATGGACAAACTCGAACGCCGCATTATCCAGCTCAAGATCGAACGCGAAGCGCTCAAGAAAGAGTCCGACGACGCATCGATCAAGCGGCTGAGCGATATCGAGGACCAGCTGGCCGGGCTGGAGAAAGAATTTTCGGATTTTGAAGAAATCTGGAAAGCTGAGAAAGCGGCCATGCAGGGCGCGACGCATATCAAGGAAGAACTCGAGCGTGCACGCCTCGAACTCGAAACGGCGCATCGTGCGAATGACCTTGCGCGCATGTCCGAGCTGCAATACGGACGCATACCGGAGCTTGAGAAACAGCTTGAAGGTGCGATGCAGGCCGAGACCAGCGAAAAGACTCTGCTGCGCAACAACGTGACCGAGGAAGAGGTCGCCGAAATCGTATCCATGTGGACCGGTATTCCTGTCAGCAAGATGCTTGAGGGCGAGAAAGAAAAACTGCTCCAGATGGAATCTGTTGTACAGAAGCGCGTCGTTGGCCAGGACGAGGCGGTTACGGTCGTTGCAAATGCGATCCGACGTTCGCGTGCCGGGCTGTCCGATCCGCGTCGCCCGATCGGCTCATTTCTGTTCCTTGGCCCGACCGGTGTTGGTAAGACTGAGCTTACGAAGGCGCTGGCCGATTTTCTGTTTGATACGGACGAGGCCATGGTGCGCCTCGATATGTCCGAGTTCATGGAGAAACACTCCGTGGCACGTCTGATCGGCGCGCCTCCGGGCTACGTGGGCTACGAGGAGGGCGGTTACCTGACTGAAGCTGTGCGTCGCCGGCCTTACTCGGTGATCCTGCTCGATGAAGTCGAGAAAGCGCACCCGGATGTATTCAACGTGCTGTTGCAGGTGCTCGACGACGGCCGCCTGACCGACGGTCAGGGACGCACCGTTGATTTTCGCAATTCCGTCATCGTCATGACGTCGAATCTTGGTTCGCAGCTGATCCAGGAGATGGCGGGCGAGGAGAACTACGATGCCATGAAGAACGCGATCATGGATGTCGTTGGCGGTCATTTCCGGCCCGAGTTCATAAATCGGATCGATGATCTCGTTGTGTTCCACCCACTGAGCCGCAAGCACATTCGCAAGATCGTCGATATCCAGCTCACCTACTTGCAGGACAGGCTGGCGGATCGGGATATCGGCATCCACTTGTCGGATGCGGCGCGCGATAAGCTGGCTGACGCAGGATTTGATCCGGTGTATGGTGCGCGACCACTCAAGCGCGCGATCCAGCAGCAGGTCGAGAACCCGCTCGCGCAGGAGATTCTGCAGGGCAAATTCAAGCCCGGCGACGTTATAGAGGTAGGCGTGGCCGATGACCAGCTGGATTTTCGTAACGCGGCCTGATTTGTGGGAGGCGACTTGCCGGCGACTTGTTTACAATAGCCGGCCAAATTGAGAGAGACCGATGCCGATCTACGGATACGTTTGTAAAAGCTGCGAGCATCGTTTCGATGTCTTGCAAAAGATGAGCGACGACCCGCTTGTCCATTGCCCTGACTGCGGCGAAGCATCGCTGCAGAAGGAGTTGTCTGCGCCCAAGTTTCGGCTGAAGGGGCAGGGCTGGTACGAGACCGATTTCAAGACCGGCAACAAGCGTAATCTGCATGGCGAATCGAAGTCCGATAGCAAGCCGAAGGATACGGCGGCGAAGTCCGACAAGAAGTCGGACAGCAAGGCTGACTCGGCTTGAAGAGTCCCTTCATGAAACGGCTGCGTCGCTACCTCGTGGCGGGGATACTCGTCTGGGCGCCACTTGCGGTGACCTTTGTCCTGCTGCGCTTTGCAGTCAATCTCATGGACAAGACGCTGGCGATCCTGCCGCAGCAGTACCGGCCGGACGAGTTGCTCGGGTTTCACATCCCGGGGCTCGGCGTCATCCTGACATTTATTGTGCTGTTTATCACGGGCATGCTCGCCGCGAACTTTGTTGGTCGCTACGTCGTCGGCGGTTGGGAGTCGCTCCTGGACCGCATCCCGATCGTGCGGACGATTTACGGCGGTGCAAAGAATTTTGCCGAGGTCGTATTCTCGGATTCGAATGAGTCCTTCAAGAAGGTGCTGTTGATCGAGTACCCACGCAAGGGGATCTACAGCCTGGCATTCCAGACATCGTCAGAACTTGGGGAAGTGCAGGGGCGCACGGGCGAGGACGTTATCTGCTGCTTCGTCCCGACCACACCAAACCCGACCTCGGGGTATGTCGTCATGTTGCCGAGAAGTGACGCCACGGTTCTCGATATGGATGTCGATGAGGCGCTGAAGATGATCATCTCCCTCGGCGTGGTGGTGCCCACCTGGCGCAAGGACAAGACACGCGACCTACCGTTCGACATTCCTGAGCAATAGGAACTCCGTGGTATCTTTGGGCCGATAACAACAAGACGGGCCCGAGATGGGGAATTTCTTTTCTGAATTGAAGCGACGCAAGGTGCTGCGAGTTGCCGTTGCCTATATCGTTTCCTCGTGGGTGCTGTTGCAGGTAGCCGACCTGCTCACCGATATCCTTGAGCTGCCTGACTGGGCACCGAAACTCGTATTCCTGATACTCGTGGTTGGTTTTGTTCCCGCACTGATCCTGTCGTGGGCATTCGATGTCACGCCAGATGGCGTGCAGGGCGAGGGCGGAGAATCCGGCAAGGGCCCGATTGCGATCTCGATACTGCTCATCGCCGTCGGCCTGGTGGCAGGCGGCTGGTGGTACTCGGGCAAGGATGTTCGCTGGGTCAATAAGACGGCAATCCCGGATATCGAAGCACTGCTGGAGAACGGCGACGCGGAGGCGGCCTATGCGATAGCGCTGAAGGTCGAGTCCATCACCCCGGGCGATCCGGTCATGGCAGAGATCTGGAAATCAATCGGCTGGAATACGTCGATTCAGTCGGTACCGTCGGGGGCGACCATTTTTCGTCGCGCGTACGATCGGCCGGATTTAAAATGGCAGGAGCTGGGGCGGACGCCGCTACATGATATTCACGTTCCGTATGGCGCGTCGCTGCTGCGGATTGAGTCCGACGGATACTTGCCGCTGTCGCGCGCAATCGGCGGTGGTATTCGATTCGCCGTAGATCTGCCGCTGGAGGACGAGCCAGAAGCCGGGTTTCTAAGTGTGAACCCTGAAAAATATGTGCTCGAAACGAATGAGTCGTTGCCGACTGGCTTCGTGCGGGTGCCCGGGTGGACCGCATTGCTCGACGGCGAAGTACATAAATTCCGCGATTTCTTTATGGGTCGATTTGAGGTCACCAACAGTCAGTACCAGGAATTTGTCGACGCGGGAGGCTACCGGCGTCGAGACTTGTGGCAGCATGAGTTCGTAAGCGAATCAGGCGGACTGACGTTCGACGAGGCGATGTCGTGGTTTGTCGACACCGCCGGGCGCCCGGGGCCAGCTGCGTGGGTCGGGGGTACCTACGCCGATGGTGAGGATGACTATCCCGTTTCTGGCGTTAGCTGGTACGAGGCCGCGGCCTACGCGCGTTTCGCAGGCTACGAACTGCCGACCGTTCATCATTGGCGGCGCGCTTTTGCCGTAGCGATACTGGCCTGGGAGCTACCGGCGAGCAACGTCGAGGGAGAGAAGGTCGCAGCGGTCGGCGAACATGCCGGCATCGGTTGGACCGGCACCTACGACATGCTGGGAAATGTTCGAGAGTGGTGCTCCAATGCGGCGCCGGGCAGGCAGCGAGTCATCGTGGGTGGTGCCTGGGATGACGCCGCGTACATGATCGAGAACAGCGTATCCATTCCCCACACGTTGGCTCCGATGGATCGATCCTTGCGAAACGGAATTCGACTGGCTGCGACCAGGGACGAAGGTCGGCTGGTCAGTCTGGCTCGAGAACCTGTCACTGCACCCGAGCCCAGACCGATACCTGATCCCGTTTCGGATGAAGTGTTTGCCGCCCAACTGAGTAACTTCGACTACGACCACAGTGAACTCAATGCTGTCATAGAGGAAACCGTCGAATTTCGCTATTGGTTTCGACAGCGAGTAACCATTGACACGTCCGATGGCAAGGATCGAATCCCTGTCTATCTATACCTGCCGAAGCGCGAGAGCTCGCGACACTCGGCAGTCATGTATTGGCCAGGCGCCTCAGGCTACGTTTTCGACTCTGTTGATCAAACCCGATTTCAACTGGATTTCCTGCCACGCAATGGGCGCGCTGTCGTTATGCCCGTCCTGAAAGGAATGTTCGAGCGGCGCTCGCCGACCTGGCCGGACTGGAGCACGCAAAGTGGGCGCGACCTCGCGATCGAGGAGGTGCGTGAGTTCCGCAGGGTCATCGACTATCTCGAGACGCGCCCGGATATGGAGATCGAAAACCTTGGCTATTCAGGGTTCAGCTGGGGCGGTCGGGTCGGCGCAATTGTCTTGGCTGTCGAAGATCGGATAAAGGCCGCGGTCCTGAACCAGGCGGGAATCAATCCTGACGTTCATCCGGACATTGACGTCGTTAACTTCCTGCCTCGCGTCGGCGATCCGGTCCTGCACTTCAGCGGCCGCTACGACACGGATTTCCGCTTCGAAACATCCTCCAAACCGTTTTTCGATCGGCTTGGGACGCCCTCCGACCACAAAGAGCACGTGGTGGAGCCGACCGGCCATTTTGTGTCCCCGGCCGTCGTCAAAGGCGAGACGCTGAACTGGCTGGACAAGTACCTGGGGCCCGTGGAATAGCTTGATACTCGGCCCCCCAAGCCGTACCATTCCGCCTCCTTTTTTCAGGGTTTTCCCTAGGCATCACGATGCGTACTCACTATTGCGGAGAGATCGACGAATCTCTCGTTGGGCAGGAAATCGAGGTTTGCGGCTGGGTCCACCGGCGGCGCGACCACGGCGGCGTAATCTTCATCGATCTTCGAGATCGAGAGGGTCTGCTACAGGTCGTTTTTGACCCCGATCGCCCGGAGATATTTGCCGACGCCGAGCGTATCCGTTCCGAGTACGTCCTCAAGGTGAAGGGCCTCGTTCGCCCGCGCCCCGACGGCACCGTGAACCCGAACATGCGCACGGGTGGGGTTGAAGTCCTCGCGCATGAGCTCGAGACGCTGAACAAGTCCGAGACACCGCCGTTCCACCACGACGAGCAGGCCAACGAAGACATTCGCCTGAAATACCGCTACCTCGACCTGCGTCGCGAGAACATGCTGGGTAACCTGATGCTGCGCCACAAGGTAACAGCCGCGATGCGTAGCTTCCTCGACGGCAACGGATTCATTGACGTCGAGACACCGATGCTGACGCGTGCGACACCGGAGGGCGCCCGTGACTACATCGTGCCAAGCCGCACGAACCCGGGCCGCTTCTTTGCATTGCCGCAGTCGCCACAGATCTTCAAGCAGCTCCTGATGATGTCGGGGCTTGATCGTTACTACCAGATCGTTCGTTGTTTCCGCGATGAAGACCTGCGTGCTGATCGCCAGCCTGAATTCACACAGCTCGATATCGAAATGAGTTTTGTCGACGAAGCGGCTGTCACGAACACGACGGAAGAGCTCGTGCGTTTCGTCTTCAAGGCAACGCTGGACGTCGAACTGCCGAACCCATTCCCGCGGATGAGCTATGCCGAGGCCATGCAGCGCTTTGGTTCGGACAAGCCGGACCTGCGCATCGATCTTGAACTCATCGAAGTCGCGGACCTGATGGCATCGGTCGATTTCAAGGTGTTCGCTGGACCTGCCGCCGATCCCGAGGGACGCGTAGCGGCACTGTGCGTGCCGGGCGGTGCCGAGATGAGTCGCAAGATCATCGACGACTACACCAAGTATGTGTCCCGTTTCGGCGCGCGTGGCCTTGCCTACATCAAGGTCAATGACATCGATGCTGGCGCCGAGGGCCTGCAGTCGCCGATCCTCAAGTTCATGCCTGACGATGTCGTGAATAGCATTCTCGAGCGCACGGGTGCGAAGTCCGGTGACCTGATCTTCTTCGGCGCGGACAAAGCTAACGTCGTCAACGATGCGTTGGGCGCGCTGCGCAGCAAGGTCGGCGAAGACCGCGGCCTCGTTGCTGATGGCTGGGCACCACTTTGGGTTGTTGATTTTCCGATGTTCGAGAAAGACGCGACGGGCAAGCGCTGGACGTCGCTGCACCACCCATTCACCGCGCCATCGATCGACGACGTCGAAGCACTCAAGGCCGATCCGGGGCAGGCACTGTCACGCGCCTACGACATGGTCCTGAATGGCTCGGAAATAGGCGGTGGTTCGATTCGTATCCATGACCAGGACATGCAGGCCGCAGTATTCGAGTTACTGGATATCAGCGACGAAGAGGCGGAAGAGAAATTCGGCTTCCTGCTGAAAGCGTTGCAGTACGGTTGCCCACCGCACGGCGGTGTCGCCTTCGGCCTGGATCGTATGGTCATGCTCATGGCTGGCGCCGAAAGCATTCGCGACGTGATCGCGTTCCCGAAGACGCAGACAGCCAGCTGCCCGCTGACCAATGCGCCGGGCGAAGTGTCGGCCGAGCAGCTCAAAGAGACGGGTATTCGCCTGCGCGCACCCCGCGCCGAGTAGGATTCGGGTCTATACTCTCCTCAGTGGGAGAGTATTTTGGGGAAGCTTTCGGGATTTATAGCTGAGGCGAGGCGGCGGCGCGTATTTCGCACCGCGGGACTCTATGTCGTCGGGGCCTGGGTCTTGCTGCAGGTCGCCGATCTCGCACTGGCGTCACTGAGTCTTCCTGACAGTCTTCTGCGCTTCTTCTGGGTCGCCGCACTCGTTGGCTTCCCTGTCGCCCTCGTTTTCGGTTGGTACTACGACGTGACGGTGGAAGGCATACGCCGCACCCTTCCATCTGATGACGATTCGGAACAAAACCTCCAGATGCGAGTACCCGATTACGCCATCATCGGGGCGCTCGCCATCGTTGTAGCCGTATTCGCGGCCGGCCTTTTCGATCAAGCCCGTCAGGCTGAAGAACTGGTTGGGCCTTATGACCCCAATGGCATCGCGGTGTTGCCTTTCGATAACTTGTCGGGTGATGACGACCAGGAGTATTTTTCGGCAGGGATTCACGACGCCCTTATTACGAACCTCTCCAAGATCAGCGCGCTGCGCGTCGTGTCGCGAACGTCTACTACCCGACTCGACCGGTCGCTGGCCATGCCACAGATCGGCAGGTCACTTGGCGTCCGGAATATTATTGAAGGATCGGTGACACGGGAAGGGGGTCGTGTGAGAGTTCTCATTCAGCTTGTCGACGCTGCAACTGACGTGCAGGTCTGGGCGGCGAACTATGAGCGGGAATTCACGAGCATGCTCACGCTGCAGGGCGAGATAGCCAAGTCAGTTGCGCGCGCTGTGAACGTGCGACTCACGGATGAGGAGGAGAACAGGCTCACGGTATCCGAATCCGTCGATCCGGAAATCTATGACAAGTACCTGCGTGGCATGTATCTGCTTAACCAGTCCGATAATCGGAGTTCGCCGCCGCGGCATCAAAATTCTCGAGACAATCGAGGATGAGGGCAAAGCAGACGCCAGGGTTTACGCCGCGCTGGCGTTTGGGTATGCAGTGCTCGGGCACAGCCCGTTTCCAGAAGGAATGTACCCGGCATCCAGGCTCGCCGCGGAGCGCGCGTTGGAGATGGATGATTCAATCGGCGAAATTTATATGGCGCTCGGCATGCACGAAATGTATTACGAGTGGGATTTCGATGCCGCCGAAGCACAACTTCAACGCGCCCTCGAGCTGAATCCTAATCTTGTCGGCGCCGTCTACCACTACGCGTGGCTGATGGAGCTTTGGCAGCATTCCGACAAGGCCATACCACTCGGCGTCCGTACGGTGGAGTTGGACCCGCTCAGCTCATTTATGCAAGGAAACCTGGCCTCGCAGTATCGGAACGACGGCCAGCTGGATGAAGCTGTGCGTATTGCGGATATCGGCATTGAGCTGAATCCAACAAATGCGAATGCCGTTCGAGTGAAGGGGCTGAGTATTGCCTCGCAGGGTGATTTCGAAAGTGCATTGGCAGTATTGGAGCCGATTAGCGGAGACCCGGCGTGGGGCGCCGAGTACGGCATTGTCCTGGCGATGGCCGGTCGCGAACAGGAGGCACGCGAGTTTCTTGAGGGGGTCGAAAAGGCGCCGCGCAACGTAATCGCTCTGAT
The DNA here is from genome assembly GCA_963752875.1 of uncultured Gammaproteobacteria bacterium. Taxonomy (GTDB): domain Bacteria; phylum Pseudomonadota; class Gammaproteobacteria; order Steroidobacterales; family Woeseiaceae; genus UBA1847. Next base: position 29,917 of record CAVWAH010000008.1, read on the forward strand.
ACGACTGCATGCAGCGCTTGGAGATTCCGACGAGGTATTCCATTGGCTGGCTATCGCGAAGGAAGTCAGATTGCCCTGGTACCCGTGGTTCGTAACCTGGTTCCCGAACGTGGATGCCACCATTCGCAACGATCCTCGCATGGATGAGTTGGCGGCAGAACTCAATCTCACCGAGGCCCTTGCACGAGCCAGGTCACTGGGAAGGTAAGCTAATAAGGTAACTGGTACCTGATTACAGCAGGTCAGCGGGCAACATGGGTGACGAGAGCATCTTCTCGAAGCGTGCCCAGCGCTCATCCGCATCGGCACTATCTCGCTCGACGTAGTCCGTAACCATGGCTTTGCCATGGTTGTAGTTGATGACGTAGCTGCGATACGCATCGAAGAACCGGGTCCGCTGCAATGACTTGTCGGCAGGTGTCATTGCGTACGCTTGCAACCACTCTGCTGCTTCGTCTCGCGTCATCTCACCGTTAAGATAGCCTCGAGCCGCCTCATTGCCCGCGAAATCGAGCTGGGCTATTAACGCGCCAACTTCATAGTAAAGGTCTGCGTTCGCAGCATCGAGATCGGCGAGCGGGAACAACACGTTCTTTTCAAACTCAATACGTTCTTCGCCAGGGAATGCCAGATCAATACCGTAGTTGCCACTGCCTTCGGCAATCAGCGACTGCGGGCTGAACAACGGGTACAACGAGAACTCGATCCAGCCTTCATCGTTAACGAGGTTCTTCTCGAGAAGCGCATTAAACGTGTGATGGCCCGGGTAGCCCTCGTGGCAGCCGAGATCCACCGCACGACTGATGTAGATCGGAAAGTCCGTATTCACCTGGATCAGGCTGACGGAGTCGCCCTGGTACCAGTTATAGCCCGACCAGGGTTTATCGTTGACGTATTCAATCGTGAACGACTCACCCTCTGGCAAATCGATGTGCTCCAGCGTGCGCTTGCGGCACTCGGCCATCGCGGCTTCGAACACGGCGGGCAGTTTGTCCGGTGCGACAACGAATTGGTTGTTAAACGCTTCGACACGTTTGCTGAGAGTCTCGTCGCCGGGAAGCAGGGCGTCGATCTTCTCGAGAATGCCCTCGAAATGGGCAGCATCGTACTGTGGAGCCCGCGAACCGAACAGCGCGAGGGATTCATCGTCAAATGTCGGCAGGTCGCCCTTATTGATGGCGATGCGGGTATTGAGCGCATTCAGCCGCGCAACGAGACCGTCTATACGCATTGCCAGTTGTTTATCCGTGCCAGCGGCGATCGCAGAAAGTCGCGCCGACAGATCTTGCGATGCAGTGAGAATCTGGTCGAGACTCAGCGCGGTTTCTTCAGCCGCTGCCTTGAGTTCTTCCGGGCCGAAGTAGGCGTCGACATGGCCACCATCGTGCAAGCCCATCGATAGCTCGAGGTACAGATACTCCTGGGCGAGTTCATCTACGCCAGGCGCGTCGGTCGAGCACGCGCCGAGGAGAAAAATCAGAAATAGCGATGCGAGTTTCTTAGTCATTGAGTTTCTTCAGCTCGTAGATTGCCTGTAGCGCGTCCCGGGGCGTCATCGCATCCGGGTCTAGTGCGTCGACCGCTTCACGTATCGGGTCGTCCGCTGGCAGTTCCTCAACCGTGAAGTCGAGTTGCGCCTGCGGGTTGGCAGCCTGCGCTGCTTGTTGGGACTCAAGTATCTTGAGATAGCTGCGTGCTCGCTTGATCACGTCGCCCGGAACACCGGCCAAAGACGCCACCTGCAAACCATAGCTTTGGTTAGCGGGTCCCGGCTTCACCGAGTGCAAAAACACGAGCTGGCCTTCATGTTCGGTGGCATCGAGGTGTACGTTGCCGCAACCCGTCAGTTCCTGTGCGAGTGCTGTGAGCTCGAAATAGTGCGTCGCGAACAACGTGAACGCCTTCGCCTTCTCACCCATGTGGTGGGCTGCAGCCCAGGCAAGTGACAGACCATCGAACGTGCTCGTGCCGCGGCCGATCTCATCCATGAGGACGAGGCTCTGCTCTGTCGCGTTGTTCAGGATCGTCGCCGTCTCCGTCATCTCGACCATAAACGTCGAACGTCCGCCTGCCAGGTCATCGGAGGCGCCGATACGCGTGAAGATGCGATCGATTGGGCCGATGCGCAGCTTGTCGGCCGGAACGAAGCTGCCGACGTGGGCGAGAATCACGATGAGCGCGGTTTGCCTCATGTACGTCGACTTACCGCCCATGTTCGGGCCGGTGATGACCAGCAGGCGCTTTTCCTCGTCCAGAGACACGTCGTTCGCGATGAACGGCGTATCGATTACCTGTTCAACGACGAGGTGGCGGCCGCCCTCGATTTCTATGCAAGGCGTGTCGCTGATTTCGGGCTGCGTCAGGCCGAGTACCTGTGCGCGCTCGGCGAAACACGCGAGCACATCGAGCTCGGCCAGACCCGCAGCGGAGAGCTGCAGTTCCCCAAGGATGAGATGCAGCTTGTCGAGCAATTGCTCGTACAGATACTTTTCACGACCTAAGGATCGTTCACGAGCACCGAGGACCTTGTCTTCGAACTCCTTGAGTTCGGGCGTGATGTAGCGTTCGGCTGATTTCAGGGTCTGGCGGCGAACGTATTCGACCGGCGCCTTGTCCGCCTGCATCTTGCTGATCTCGATGTAGTAACCGTGGACGCGGTTGTAGCCGAGCTTGAGCGTCGTGATCCCGGTGCGCTCGCGTTCGCGAAGCTCGAGATCGACGAGATACTGGTCAGCGTTCTCGGCGATGGCCCGCAGATCGTCGAGTTCGTCGTCGTAACCGGCCGCGATAACCCCGCCGTCGCGGATAAGCATGGGTGGACTGTCGATGATCGCTTTGTCGAGCAAGCGATACGGTTCCCTGTGTTCCCCGACTTGCTCCGAGAGCTCGGTGAGCAATGGCGAATCAATGCCGGCGAGCAGTAGCTGCAAAGCGGGGAGGCGCGACAGTGCCTCGCACAGCTGTCGCAGGTCGCGCGGGCGTGCGGATCGCAGCGCAATACGCGCCAGGATACGTTCGACGTCACCAATGCCATTGAGCTGCGCCTGCAGCGGCTCTGCTTGTCCGCTCGTCATTATGGCGTCGAGCGCCTGGTAACGTGCTTTCAGGACGGCCGCGTTGCGCAGCGGTCTCTGGATCCATCGGCGCAACAGCCGACTGCCCATCGCTGTCTGGCAATGATCCATGACGCCGGCAAGCGTGTGCTGATGATGACCACTGAGTGACGTCTCAAGCTCGAGATTGCGACGTGTAGGGCCGTCCATCACCACCGCATCGTCGCGAACTTCGACGCGAATCGATTGCAGGTGCGGCAACGCCGCCTTTTGCGTATCCGTTACGTACTGGAGAAGGGCGCCCGCTGCGGCAATGCCACGCGGGAATTCTTCGCACCCGAAGCCCGACAGGTCTCGCGTGCCGAACTGTCCGCAGAGCAGACGCGTCGCACTGTCTAACTCGAAATGCCAGGGTGGGCGGCGCGTAATCCGGATGTGTTCGCTGAATGTACCGTCGAGCGGGTTGTCTTCATCGACGATAAGTTCTGCGGGTCGCAGGCGTTCCACTTCGCCCTGCACGGCTTCGAGGTCGGGCGCTTCGCTAAGGCGGAAACGCCCGGCTGACAAGTCGAGCCACGCGATGCCGTAGATCTCGCCATGCGCGAATACCGACGCCACGACATTGTCACGATCGGCAGACAACAGAGCTTCGTCGGTGAGCGTGCCAGGGGTGACCACGCGCATGACTTTGCGCTCGACCGGACCCTTGCTCGTCGCGGGGTCGCCAACCTGTTCGCAGATCGCAACCGACTCGCCTTTGCGCACGAGCTTGGCAAGATAGCCTTCTACAGCGTGGTACGGGACGCCAGCCATCGGAATCGGGTTGCCACCCGATTTGCCGCGCGCCGTCAGCGTGATGTCGAGTAATGAGGCCGCGCGTTTGGCGTCATCGTAGAAAAGTTCATAGAAGTCGCCCATCCGGTAGAACACGAGCATGTCCGGATACTCGGCCTTGATGGCGAGATATTGACGCATCATCGGGGTGTGGACGGCGGAGACTTCGGCTTTCATGAGTTCGGGGTCAGTTTCCTATCTCTACTGCGAGAAGAAGGAACAGTTTACCAATCTGCTCCCAGCATTAGTAAACTGACCTCAATCCAGAGATAAGAAACTGACCCCGAACTCATGAAAGTATTGCATGTCGAAACCGGGCGCCATTTTTTGGGCGGGCCACAGCAGGTTATCTACCTGATCAATGCGTTACGTGAGCGCGGGCACGAGAATATCCTCGTTTGCCCGCCCGATTCCGGGATCGATCCGGTGGCCCGGGAGGCGGGAATCCGCGTGCAGAACCTCTTTTGCGCAGGCGATCTCGATTTGCCATTCGCGTATCGACTGGCGCAGTTCCTGAAAGACCAGGCTCCCGATCTCGTCCATTGCCACAGTCGCAGAGGTGCCGACCTGCTGGGAGGGTTGGCGGCCAGTGTGGCCGACGTCCCAGCCGTCGTTTCAAGGCGCGTCGACAATACAGAAATGCGCATCATGGCAGGACTGAGATACCGCCCGTTTCGCAAAGTCATCGCGATCTCGGAAGCGATCGCCGATGTCTTGCGGCAGCACGATATCAACGAGGAGAAAATTGTCGTTATTCGTAGCGCCGTGGATGCCGGAGCTTTTGCAGAAGAACCGAATTGCGAGGCGTTTCGGCGGGAGTTCGGCATCGACGACGGCGTCTTCACAATGGCGACCGCAGGCCAGCTGATTCCACGTAAGGGCCATCGTTTCCTGCTGCAGGCGGTGAGCGAGCTCATGCTGACGCACCCGTCGTTTCGCCTGATCATTTTCGGCGAGGGCTACCTGAACAATCAGCTACGTGCGCAGGCGGCGTCGCTGGGGCTTGGCGAGGTCGTGCGGTTTGCCGGGTACAGGGATGATCTCGATACGTTTGTTGGGTGCTTCGATCTTTTCGTGCACCCGGTATCCGCTGAGGGTCTGGGTGTGGCTGCGCTCAAGGCGGCGGCGGCAGGAGTCCCTGTAGTAGGGTGCGATGCTGGCGGCATGAAAGAGTCGGTCCGTCACGGTGAAACAGGCTTGCTCGTTCCGCCCGAAGACGCTGATTCACTCCGTGCGGCAATGGCCACTCTGATGGACGACGACCAGACTCGCGCCGCGATGGCCGAGGCCGGCAGGCAGCGGATGCAAAACGAGTTCTCGATCGATACGATGGCGGACAAGCATGTTGCCCTTTATGAGTCGTTACTGAATGGCTGATTACGAATCGTTGCAGAAACTGGCCGAGGCCGTTGTCACCGACCTGGCCGGTGCCGGCAAAGCCGTTTCCACCGCGGAGTCCTGTACCGGCGGCTGGATCGCCAAGAGCATTACCGATATCCCGGGGAGTTCAGCTGTCTTCGCCTACGGTGTCGTGAGCTATTCGAACGGCGCGAAAGAATCGATTCTCGGTGTCCAGAACCAGACGCTCGACGAACACGGCGCAGTTAGCGAGCCCGTGGTCGAGGAAATGGCCAGGGGAGCGCTCAATCTCAGCGGTGCGGATATGGCGGTCGCAGTGAGTGGTGTTGCGGGCCCCGATGGTGGCACTGAGGAAAAACCCGTCGGTACGGTCTGGTTCGCCTGGGCTGTCCGGAACGGAGCAAAAACACACATCGACACGAGCTGTGAACGATTTTCCGGCGACCGCGATCTCGTACGAGAGCTGACTGTCGCCCACGCCCTGCAGGGGATCCTGGAGCGCATCGAGTCGTGAATACGAAGCGCTTGTTCTTCGCACTGTGGCCCGACCACCGGCAACGTGAGCGCTTGCGTGAGGTGATCACCTCGGTTGCGAAGACGGTCGAGGGCAAGGCCGTTGAGCGTCGGAACTGGCACGTCACGCTCGCATTCATCGGAGCGTTTCCGGAGGATCGAGTGCCGTTCCTGCTTGAACGTGCCGCGGAAATTCATGTCGAACCGTTTCGCCTCAATTTCGATCGACTCGAGTACTGGCCCCGGCCGAGAGTCGCCAGCCTTAGCGCGGCAACGGTGCCGCCTGAACTGCAGACGCTTGTCGACTCATTGAATGGTCTGATGATCGAACTTGGGCTCAAGCCGGAGGACCGAACCTACCGGCCGCATATCACCGTCGCGCGCAATGCCCGCGCTTTCACGACAGAGCGTATTGCGCAACGGACCATCATCGATTGGTCCGGCTTTGAGCTCGTCGAGTCGGTATCGGGGCCAAGTGGGGTCAGCTACGTGCCGCTTAAACAGTAGCTTAGAGCTTGTTTCGAGAATCTGTCCAAATCGCCCACAAATGGGCCTCCTGAAAGCTACTATTGACGCGGCCTTCGTGAAATAATACTGTGCAAATCCACAGTATCTTTGAATTCGCCTCCTGGCGCCCAAATACGGACCAAAATAATGGATGACAATCGCAAAAAAGCACTCGCACAGGCACTCGGCCAGATCGAAAAACAGTTCGGCAAGGGGTCGGTTATGCGTATGGGAGACGGTGGGACGATCAAAGACATCGAGTCCATTTCGACAGGTTCGATCGGTCTGGACGTTGCTCTGGGCATCGGCGGACTGCCGAGAGGCCGCGTCGTCGAGATCTACGGCCCGGAGTCGTCGGGTAAGACGACGCTCACGTTGCAGGTCATCGCCGAGGCACAAAAACTCGGTGGCACGGCCGCGTTCGTGGATGCTGAACACGCGCTCGACCCGAACTATGCCGGGAAGCTCGGCGTTAACGTCGATGAACTCCTCGTATCGCAGCCTGATACGGGTGAGCAGGCCCTCGAAATCACCGACATGCTCGTCCGTTCCGGCGCTGTCGACATCGTCATCATCGACTCGGTTGCAGCTCTGACACCGAAGGCAGAGATCGAAGGTGAGATGGGCGATTCACACATGGGTCTGCAAGCAAGGCTCATGTCGCAGGCGCTCAGAAAACTCACTGCTAACATCCAACGTTCCAACACGATGGTCGTCTTCATCAACCAGATTCGTATGAAGATCGGCGTCATGTTCGGCAGCCCCGAAACAACGACGGGCGGCAACGCACTCAAGTTTTACTCATCGGTTCGCCTCGACATTCGCCGTATCGGCGCCATCAAGAAAGGCGACGAGGTCATCGGTAACCAGACGCGCGTCAAAGTCGTCAAGAACAAGGTATCTCCGCCGTTTAAACAGGCCGAGTTCGAGATTCTCTACGGCGAAGGCATTTCGCGTATGGGTGAGATCATCGATCTTGGCGTCCAGCATGGCATCGTTGACAAGGCCGGCTCCTGGTACAGCTATGGCGACGATCGCATTGGTCAGGGCAAGGAAAACGTTCGTGAGTTCCTGAGGAACAACACGCCGATGGCCGAAGAGATCGAAGGCAAGATCCGTGCGAAGCTGCTTCCGACCAAGGCCGACGTTATCGACATTGCCGGGGATGCGGCCGAAGAGGCTGCCGAAGCGTAGGAGGCAGCTTGCTGGTGGCCATGAAGCCAGTTCGCGAAGAAATCAGCGATCTTCTCTCCGAGGCCGACGAGCGCGGGAGGCAGCTTGCTGGCGACCCGTTTTCCTGTCCGAAAGAGGCTCGCAAGAAGGCAATGGATTTCCTGGCCCGCCGTGAATACGGGCAGACGGAACTCATCCGCAAACTGGCTGACAAGGGTTTCGAGCGTGAGGTTGCTGCCCAGGCGGTGACCCAACTCACCGGGGATGGCCTGCAAAGCGATGACCGCTTCACCGAGGCCTTCGTCCAGTCCCGTATCAATCAAGGCAAGGGCCCGGTCCGCATCCGCCTGGATCTTGGGCAGAAAGGTATCAACGACTCGACCGTAGAGATCGCGCTTGAGGAAGCGGACGCCGACTGGCGAGCACTGGCGCGTGAACAACGCATCAAGAAGTTCGGTCCGGACCTGCCGTCAGACTTCAAGGAAAAGGCCCGCCAGATGCGCTTTCTCCAGTACCGTGGATTCGAGCAAGAGCATATTCAATCGGCGTTTTAACCGCTAACATACGCCCGATGAAAACCATGACGAGCAATGAGCTCCGCCAGGCATTCCTGGATTTTTTCCACGAGCACGGCCACGAGGTCGTCGCGAGCTCTCCGCTGGTGCCGGGCAATGATCCGACGCTGCTCTTCACCAATGCTGGCATGGTGCAGTTCAAGGATGTCTTCCTTGGCGATGACAAGCGCAATTACTCGACCGCGGCCTCTTCGCAACGCTGTGTGCGCGCGGGTGGCAAACACAACGATCTTGAGAATGTGGGCTACACGGCGCGGCATCACACATTCTTCGAAATGCTGGGCAACTTCAGTTTCGGCGACTACTTCAAGCGCGAAGCTATTCAATATGCCTGGGACTTCCTGACAAAGACGCTGGATCTGCCCGAGGATCGCCTCTGGGTAACCGTCTTCGAGGACGATGACGAAGCGGCCGACATCTGGCTCAATGAAATGAAGGTCGATCCGAATCGCTTCTCGCGTCTCGGTGCAAAAGACAATTTCTGGGCGATGGGCGACACAGGTCCCTGCGGCCCTTGCAGCGAGATTTTCTTTGACCACGGTGAGAAGGTCCCAGGTGGTCCACCGGGCTCGCCGGATGAAGATGGCGATCGCTACGTCGAGGTCTGGAATCTCGTATTCATGCAGTTCGATCGCTCATCCGATGGAACCATGACCCCGTTGCCGAAACCATCGGTCGACACAGGTATGGGCCTCGAGCGCATCGCGGCGGTTATGCAACAGGTGCACAGCAACTACCAGATCGACCTGTTCGCCAACCTGATTCAGGCGACGGCCGACGTATTGGGTGTTGATAACGATGGCTCGAATTCGCTGAACGTAATTGCCGATCACATTCGTGCCTGTTCCTTCCTGATCGTTGACGGCGTACTGCCAGGTAACGAGGGGAGGGGCTACGTACTTCGCCGCATCATTCGCCGCGCAATTCGTCACGGCAAGAAGCTCGGCATGGATGGCTTGTTCTTCCACAAACTCGTTGAGCCGCTAGCAAAAGAAATGGGCGGTGCATATCCGGAACTGGCAAAAGCACAAGCACACGTCGAGAAGGTGCTCGCCAAAGAAGAAACCCGTTTCGCCGAAACGCTGGACCAGGGTATGGAGATTCTCGAGGCTGCGATCGCGGACCTCGACGGCAAGCAGTTGTCGGGTGACGTCGTATTCAAGCTCTATGACACCTACGGTTTTCCGGTCGATCTCACGGCCGACATTGCTCGTGAACGTGGCTTATCCGTCGACGAAAAAGGCTTCGAGAAAGCGATGGAAGGGCAGCGTGAGCGCGCCCGTGCATCCAGCAAGTTTGGAGCGGCAGGTGGAGACACGCTGAAGGTTGATGGGACGACGGAGTTCCTGGGCTACGAAGGTACGGAAGCCGCGTGCGAAATTGTCGCTCTATTCAAAGATGGTAAGGCTGTCGAGCAGCTGGGCGATGGTGACGAAGGCGCTGTCGTCCTGGCCTCAACACCTTTCTATGCGGAGTCCGGCGGCCAGATTGGCGACCAAGGTATCCTTGTTACCGACGGCAAATTATTCCGCGTGGATGACACGCAAAAGAGCGGTGATGCCAATGTGCACTTCGGCTCGGTGGAGCAAGGTGTACTCAAGGTTGGTGAGACACTTGAGGCGGTTGTCGATGCGGATCGTCGCCAGGCTATCCGGCTGAATCACACGGCAACCCATCTCATGCATGCGGCGCTCAGGCGAGTTCTGGGCGACCATGTAACTCAGAAGGGCTCGCTGGTCGCTCCCGACCGGCTGCGGTTCGATTTCTCACATTACGAAGGCGTAACAGCAGAGCAACTGCAGACGATCGAAGATCTTGTGAACGCCGAGATTCGCAAGAACGTTGCCGCCGACACAAATCTGATGACCTACGTCGACGCTATCGAATCTGGTGCCATGGCACTGTTCGGTGAGAAGTACGGCGACAAGGTTCGCGTGCTGCGTCTGGGTGATTTCTCCGTTGAACTTTGTGGTGGCACGCACGTCGAGCGCACGGGCGACATCGGTGCATTCAAGGTTACTCACGAAGGTGGCGTCGCGTCCGGTGTCCGCCGTATCGAGGCTGTGACCGGCAAGGGTGCGATGGACTGGATCGATGCCAACCAGCGCACATTGCATGATCTGTCGGGGATGCTTCGCAGCACGCCCGATCAGGCGGCAACCAGGGTCGAGCAGCTTTTGAAGCGCAGCAAGGATCTCGAGAAGGAACTCGCGGCGGCGAAACAGGCGCTGGCGACTGGCCAAACGACGGATCACTCCGATGCGGTTGAAGAGGTCGCAGGCATCAAGGTGCTGGCAACCCGCATGGACGGGGCCGACGCCAAGATGCTGCGCGATGCCGTGGACAAGCTCAAGGACAAGCTGCAAAACGCAGTGGTCGTGCTGGGTTCAGTGGACGACGGGAAAGTCCACCTGGCCGCCGGCGTGACGAAAAACAACACAGACAAGCTCCGCGCGGGCGACCTGATCAAGCTGGTTGCCGAGCAAGTAGGCGGCAAGGGTGGTGGTCGTCCTGACTTCGCCCAGGCAGGCGGCAACGACCCGTCGAAGCTCGATTCAGCCCTCGAATCCGTCTCTGGCTGGGTGGCGGAACAACTCTCCTGAGCAATCGGTCTAATTCCGACGACGCGCCAAAACGCCGTAAATGGGCATCCATTGCCAAAATCGGCTAGTATTACAACAGTTTAGGAAGTACGACGCGTAAAAAGAACGGGGCAGGAGCCCCGCCAGGCAGGAGTAGGAAGCTATGCTGATTCTGACGCGACGCGCTGGAGAGACGGTCATGATCGGGAGCGATATCACGATCACCGTCCTGGGGGTCAAGGGAAATCAGGTCCGTATCGGGATCAATGCACCCAAAGACGTCGCAGTGCACCGGGAAGAGATCTACGAGCGAATTCAGAGCGAAAAGGCCTTTAAAGAGAGCCCCGATCCTGAGTAGGTCCGGCGAGTGTCAAAAGCGCTTTACCCCAAGTAACTCGAACAGTAATATGTGCGCCCCGCGCAACCCCTCGTTGTGCGGGACCTATCGACGGAGAGATGGCTGAGTGGTCGAAAGCGCTCCCCTGCTAAGGGAGTAAGGGCTAAAACCCCTTCGAGGGTTCGAATCCCTCTCTCTCCGCCACCTAACAAATAGATCGGGGTCAGTTTCCTAATTGCTGTGTTAATTAGGAAACTGACCCCGATCTTTTGGTCTAGCCCTCGTCTTTGACCGATCCAGCCAGTCGGACCTTTTTGAGTAACGAGGCAAGTTCATTGCGCTCTTTCGAATCTATGCCCTGGAGGCTATTGTCGGCGGCATCCAGTCGCGACTGAATGGCATCATCAATAACGCGCCTACCCGCTGGAGTCAGTGAAACGACTACGCCTCGGCGATCACTTTTGTCGGGGCGTCTCCGAACCATTCCCCTGGCTTCCAGCTTGTCGATACGGTTGGTCATTGCCCCACTACTCAGCCCGGTTTCGGCGGCCAAACCTGTTGCCGGGAGCGCATAGGGCCTGCCTTGTCGGCGCAGTGCGGACAAGACGTCGTACTCAAACAGCTCCAGATCCAGTGGTTCCAGAGCGTCGGCGGCTTGTCGCAGAAACGCCCGGTGCAGAGACATGACCCTGATTACTACGCCCAAGCTGGCTGTATCAAGCTCTGGCCGTTCTTCGGACCACTGATCAAGAATGTCATCGACTACGTCTCTTTTCATACGTTTGCTCAATAATAATATTTTGATATAAAACTACTTGACATGGAAGTATTTTGGCAGATACTTCGCTCAAAGGCCCACTTATTCTCACTGCGGACCTGGAACATGGCAATAACTTCACACAGACGGGATCGTTTCATACTTCCGACGAGAATTCGTTCGAAGAAGACCCTTGCGACTGGAATCCCCGTACGGCTGGTCCTCATCGATCGAATTGCCGACCTGCAAGGTATTGAGGCGGTTGAACGCCGCGACGATACCCTGCCACGCCAGGTTGATGTGTATCTCAAACGCGACTGCGCTGATCGACGACGAAAACCCCAGCCGCCAACGTTGCTTTGCAGCCTTAACTGTAACGGCGTGTTGGTAGGTGGCCTCGATCCATGGGCAAAACACCAGGTTGCGTCGCATGGATGGGGAAAGCTCATTCTGGACCAGGTTCTCATCTTTCTGCCCCGGGACAACAAAGAACTAGAAGTTGTCTGGAAGATTTTCCGACGGGCTTACGAAAACCTGTTTTCTCCTTTGGCCGAAGAACCAGGTAGGCAAGTCGTTTCCACGTGGGACTGGCCAAAGTTTTCACGCTCAACCCTTCAATAGAGGAGTAAGGAAAATGCGTCCGCTCAATGGCTACTACGGCGAGTTTGACGAAATCGATGGTTTTGATTACGACAACGTTGGAGCAATCCGTCATATGGTCGATGAAATGCTGCGTCAGGATCAGCAAATAGCGGACCACAAACGCCGTCGACGCGCACGACAAGACAGCTGGCATATTGACGACTACGGTCGGTCCATCGACCACAGGTCCATTGACCATAGTGAAAACGAATATGCCGACTACAACGAAGATGAATTTGATCGATATTCAGGACTGAGTATCGGCCACCAATGATACGAACCTCCACATCATATGTCTAAAGCCACTTTTTCCACCGAAAGAAGACGAAGAGCACAACAGCAGCACCGAGCATAGTCACGACAGAGCTATGGAAACCAATAGGGCTTTCCAGACCCGGTAATCCGCCTACGTTCATCCCCAGCAGCCCGGTGATGAAGGTTAGTGGGAGAAATATTGCAGCAACGACAGACAACACGTACATCCGGGCATTCTGTTCCTGAGCAAGCTGGCCAAGGAACTCTTCCTGAAGCACGACGGCCCGCTCACGTGCAAGGTCGAGGTCTTCCAGGTAGCGCGTGATGCGATCAGCCTCTTCTCGCAAATAACGCGTTTCGGTATTCGATAACCACGTTCCCGGTTGGCGGTACAGACGGTCCAGCGCATCGCGTTGCGGCGCCAGAAAACGACGTACCGACGCCATTTGACGTCGCAACGTACCAAGGCCTCGGCGAAATGTTGCCGGATCCTGAGTGGCTACGCTACTTTCCGCGTCACCGAGCCGTTCCTCGATGCTGTCAACGAAATCGCCTATTCGATCAGCAAGCCGCTCCACGAGCGCGGCGAGGAACTCACCAGATGAATTGGGTCCTTTGCCACTCTCTAGAGAAGCTCTTATATCCTGGGCAGACAACACACGGCGTCTTCTGGTGGTGATAATTCGGTCGGGCTCGATCCAGACCCGCAGCGAAACCATGTCTTCCGGATCCTCTCCGGGATCGGTGTTGACGCCACGTAACACGACCAGTAATCCTTGATCTGTGGCGTGAGAACCCGGTCTCGTCTCTTCGGCAAGGAGCCCGTCAACGATATGCTCCTCGACACCGCTGACATCCGATAACCAGATTCGAGACGCCTTGTCGTTAACGTCCATGTGAACCCAAAGCACGCCTTGTTCTTTTGACCACCGCTGCATCGCCGGTAGATCAATTTCCTCGGCGCCACCGTGGCGATTCAAAACACAGGTATGCAAGAATCCTTCACTTGGCTCTTTCATCGTGTTTCCTTGACGTCGCCGGTTGCGGACGCAGTGTCTCGCTCCCCTTTTCGCCGACGCGAAACGAGGATTGACTTCACCAGGCGCCCGTCCATCTTTTCAACACGAAAAGTGAACCCTGCCTCTCTGAACTGATCACCTTGCTGCGGGACCCGCTGTATCCGCTCCATGAGAAGTCCGCCAACGGTGGTGACATTTCGAGTTGGCGCGAATGTTGCGCCGGTTACATTTTCCAGCACCGGCAATGGAAGTCGCCCACTGACTCTCCAACCAGCGCCGACGGCCTCGATTTGTACATCGGCCTCACCCGTATCCCATTCGTCTTGTATTTCTCCGACAATCTCTTCAAGCATATCTTCTAGTGTCGCGACGCCGATATAAGTTCCATGTTCATCAACGACGATCGCCATGTGGGTACGCGTCGACCGCATCTGCTCCAACAAAAGCGAAATCAGCAAGGTTTCGGGAACGACCAACGCCGGTCGGCATCGGCTTTCCAGTGACCGCCATACGTCACCGTCCTCTTCAAGGATGGCTGTGGTCAGATCTTTTGTATTGAGGACTCCAACGATATCGCCTGTCGCATCCTCGACCGGGAACCGACTATGAAGCGTTTCCAAGACTACCGCCTTGTTTTCGTCCGCTGTCGAATTGATGTACAGCCTGTCGACGCTAACCCACGGCACCATGACTTCTCGGACGAGTTGATCATCAAAGCGAAACGCTTTTCGGATGATATCGGCCGTCTTTTCCTCTATCTCTCCATGAGCTTCTGACTTGTCAACAATCGCACTGATTTCGTCTTCAGAGATAATCTCGTGATGCGGCCCACCGCGAACACCCAAGAGCCTGAGAATGCCGCCATTCGCACGATCCAGCAACCAGTTCAACGGAAAGACCAGCAAGTAGAACCAGTGCAACGGATAGGCGAGCGACAACGTGACAGGCGTCGGCTTCCTAATCGCATAGGTCTTTGGCACCTGCTCACCAACCACAATGTGCAATGACGAAAAGATCAAGAATCCAATAGCAAATGAGACGGTATGCAGGGCCGGACCAGTTACGCCAACTTTGGAAAGAACGGGCTCAAGAATCGCAGCAACCGCGGGCTCACCCACCCAACCCAGGCCAAGGGACGCCATCGTGATTCCCAACTGACACGCGGCCAGATAAGCGTCCAGGTTTCGGTGCATTCGTACGCTAAGAGCCGCGCCGCGCCGATGTCCCACAACCGCTTGATCCAACTGATAGCCACGGACTTTTACCAGCGCGAACTCTGCCGCAACGAAAAATGCGTTTGCGGCAAGTAACACGACAATCGCAACCAACGAATATTCCACGTTTTCCATCTTCGGATCTCTTAGTCGGGGCTCTGAGTTTTGCCAGTGTCGTCGGACGACATGAGGCGGATTGCGAGCGGAGTTTTGGCATCGAGGTGAACGTCGCGTTGCGGAAATGCGATCACAATGCCGTTTTCCTCGAATAATTCATCGATGCGAAATCGTATGGCGCTTCGTATTTCGCGCAAGAACTTTTCCCCACCAACGTCACACCAAAAATAGGCATCGAAGACGAGTGAACTGTCCCCGAAATCTTCGAACACGACGCTCGGATGGGGCTCTGTTTTGACGTCCTTTTGCTCCGTCACGGCCTGCAGGATCAATTCTGCAACTTTCTTTACGGGCGAGCCGTACTCGACGCCCACCCTGACAATTGTACGAACCTCTCGATCAATAAGTGTCCAGTTGACGACCGTGCGCTCCAGTAACAAGCTATTTGGAACCAACAGATGCACACCGTCTGTTCGACGAATGCGCGTCGAGCGATTACCAATACTCTCCACGGCTCCGTACGTGTCATCTATCTCGATAAAGTCATCGATCCGGATAGGACGTTCGGCCATCAGGATCCAGCCGCTGATAAAGTTATTGATAATATTCTGCGCACCAAAACCGACACCGATCGCGATGGCGCCAGTCGCAAACGCGAACGCAGTCAATGGAATCCCGAGCAAACCGAGCGCCGTTATGACGACGAGAACAATGAGGGCGAAGAACGCTATCTTTTTCAATATATGAATAACGTCTGGGCGCAGTTTGGTTGTCGCAAGCCGCCGGCCGAGAAGAAAACCAAGGAATTTGCTGCCAAAATATCCGAAGAACAGTAGCAAGACGACCGACACAATTTGACCAATCGTGACAGCCTGACCACTTGGCGCTGTCGCCAGTACGTAGTCCCAGGTTTCTCTGAGTTGTTCTAACATCGTCTTCTAAAACTCCAATTCCGGACGTCTAACGAGCGCACTAACCTTTGCCGCGGGTGCGGGTCTTGCCCTGTTTAGCATTCTTCTCGATGAACTCGATGACCATCCCGGCGACGTTCTTGTTCGTCGCTTTCTCAATACCTTCAAGGCCAGGACTCGAGTTAACCTCCATAACAACCGGTCCATGATTTGAGCGGAGCAAATCGACGCCGGCAACGTTCAGACCCATCACTTTGGCCGAGCGTACGGCCGTCGAGCGCTCTTCGGGAGTCAGCTTGATCAAAGTCGCGGATCCGCCGCGGTGCAGGTTGGAACGAAATTCGCCTTCCTTACCTTGCCTCTTCATCGCGGCAACAACTTTGTCGCCAACGACAAAGCACCGAATGTCGGCGCCGCCAGCTTCAGCAATAAACTCCTGCACCATGAAATTGGCCTTGAGGCCTCGAAACGCCTCGATAACACTTTCCGCGGCTTTCTTGGTCTCTGCGAGAACTACGCCAACACCTTGGGTCCCCTCCAATAACTTGATCACGACAGGCGCGCCACCGGCGATCTTGATCAGGTCGTCGGTGTCATCCGGCGAATTAGCGAACCCCGTGACGGGCAGGCCGATACCTCTTCGCGCCATGAGTTGTGACGCACGCAACTTGTCTCGAGATCGACTAATCGCGACTGACTCGTTGACCGAATAAACACCCATCATCTCGAACTGGCGGACGACGGCGGTGCCATAAAAGGAAATCGATGCGCCGATTCGCGGAATGATCGCGTCAACTCCTGTAATAGATTCGCCGTCGAGGTGAATACTCGGTTTGTGACTAGTGATATTCATGTAGCAGCGCTTGTGGTTAATGACGGGCATATCATGCCCGCGTTCCAAACCGGCCTCTACGAGACGTTTGGTCGAATAGAGATTCTTGTTGGTTGAGAGTATGCCTATTTTCATCGTTAGGTCCTCGGTAAATTCGGTGTAATTAAGTCGCCGATTCGATTAGGTTCGAGCCGGGTCCAATGTCATGTACATCAGCAAACGTCTCAACACGACCTTGCGCTACGGCGACGTCTTTGAATGCTCCCAAATTGACCAGCGCGTCGCCCTCATGTGCCAAAGGAAGAACGCTTCGCCCAATGACGATCCCATCGAAAGGTGCGATTACGTCTTGCTCTGCATCACCAAGTGGGTCGCTCACGGATGCCAGTTTTTGTCCTTTGAGTACGCTGCCACCCAGCTTTACTTTGCCGCTAACTATCCCACTTGCCGGCGCTCGAACCCATGATGTTGACTTTGCGATGACGGGAGTAATCTGCTTGACGCTTTTGCTCCTCGGCAGCATGCCGATGTGACGCATGACATTCAGGATGCCGCGAATGCCACCACGAATTGCTATCTCATCGAATCGAAGTGCCTCACCCGCCTCGTAGATCAGGACAGGTAAACCTCGCTCCGAAGCGTATCCGCGCAGCGAGCCGTCACGAATATCGGAATTAATCATCACAGGAACGCCAAATGCTCTGGCTACATCGAGCGTACTTGCGTCGTCAAGATTTGCTCGAATCTGTGGCAGATTGGTTCGGTTGATAGCACCGGTATGCAAATCGATACCGTAATCTGCCTTGGCGACTATTTGTTTGGTGAACAAATTGGCCAATCGAGCAGCGATCGACCCTTTCGAACTTCCGGGGAATGATCGATTCAAGTCTCGCCTGTCCGGCAGGTAACGTGATTGGTCGAGAAATCCATGAACGTTGACTATCGGTACGGCGATAAGGGTGCCACGAAGGGAGTGGAGAATCTTGCGTTTCAGCAAGCGACGAATTATTTCAACACCATTCAGTTCATCGCCATGAATTGCGGCGGACACGAATAGCACAGGGCCGGCTTTCCGGCCGCAAATGACCTTGACGGGCATACTCAGAGAGGTCCCCGTATAAAGGTCGGCTACGGGCAGGCTCACATTTATCCGCATTCCAGGATTTATGACGTGCTCGCCTATCTTCAAAGATTTATTTGCTACCACAACCGTCTACACCTTTTTGGTTCGCCGTTTCTTGCCGATGACATAGGATCGCGCCGGATTGACCTGCGCTTGTCCCCTTAGGGCCGTACGACCCAGGAGCATGCGAAAAAGCATATTGTCGCGTGCCGTTAGCGTTGCTTCGATCGGCCATGAGTGACTTCCGATGCTTAGCATTGTCGAAATGACAAAGCGTTCTTCCTTGTGTCCGCCGGAATCAGTGACGACTCGTTGGTCCAGAACATCCGCGATACAAGTCACGACCGTAGCCTCGTCCTTCTGCAAAGGGTGAATTCGAAATTCGACTTTGTCACGACCATTGTCCGAAAAAGTATTTAGCTCAAATGCATGGATCGCGGACGTCCGAGCCCCGGTGTCCACCTTGGCTTTAATTGCTTCGATGCCAAGATCTGGCAGGCTTACCCACTCGCGCCAACCAAGTGTTAGTAACTTCTCAGGTTGCTTCATTCTGGAATCCTTGGTGGCTCAAAATGTCCAGTGAAATCTCACGCCGGCGACAATAGCGGAGGAACCCACAGTCAAACCTGATGTATCAAACCCCGGGTTCTCCACGTATTGAATAGATGGCGTAACATGCCCACTTTCAGCGGCAACAGGGATACGAAAGAACAACTCAGCGGCTGACGTACTATTCAGGCCATCCTGGCGAAAGAAATCAGAAATGACGGTTTTGGCGACGCCGATGCCGAGCTGGCCCAAGCGCGTCTGACGCTCGTAGGCTATCGCGGCGAATCGCGTGGCGACCGATACATCTTCATTGGCTAAGCCTAATCGAATATTCATCGCGTTGACGCCGCTGCGCCAATCCAAGACACCGTAGACCCCATAGTTTATATCGGTTTCATCCGGACTGTCGGCAACGACATGATCATCGGTCCGTAGCCACGTACCCAGACGCGTCGACGTTTTCTCGCGGTGCCAACCAACATCGATGCCCAAGAACGCACCGCGTTGGTCAGATGTGAGCTGCAGCAGGTCCTGATACGAACGATCAGGCACATCGGCCTTGCCATCTGAGCTCGCGATGACCAAAGACACTTCCGGTCGGGCTTCGGATCCTGTCCAGCGAAATACACCCCCTAGAGTGTAGTCTGGAAACTCAATGGTCGCGTTATTCTTGAAACTCCCATTCAGATACTGCTGGTTTTCATCATTCGCAATCGTACTTCTGTCAAGCCAGGCCGACGGGTTGATTAGCCCGATCATCAATGTGCGCTCGTCCTTTATATGAAACGTGTAATTGAGCTCTGAAATCTGAACGCCGCCATCACCGTCTTTGTTCAGCACTGAGCCGGCGTCGGCGTTCGCTGTCGGATAGAGCGCGGAAATACCGTCTTCATCAGGGGAGGTGCTAGCCTCGATGTAGATCAGCCACTCTCCCGTGTTTCGAGGAACCGTAATGAAGAGGTCCGCAGATGCCGCAAGTTCGGCATCAACCTGATCGTCGTCTGCAGCCTGGTAGACCGCTGTCACGCCACCTTCCCATGTGATCTGGCTCGCGAACGAGACACAGGGGAAAAGGGCGCACGCCAGCAATCCCGCAGCAATACGCGAGCACCATTGCTGATGTCTGCCGTTCCTGGCCCGATCTTGATTCAGGTTCGTCATGCCGTTACATAGCCCTTAGAAATCTATTTTAAAATGTAGCGTGGCCAGGTGATTCACGCGGTCTTCGCCACCATCGATCCAAATGAACTGATTCATGTAGCCCGCCTCCATGGATAGGTTTTCTGACAGTCGTCGACCGAATCCCACGTAGGTGCGATTCTGCCCAAAGCCGGAATCACCGCCCCAGTCCGTATCGTTGAGATCGACAAACGGTTCGAGGCCGATGATCAGGCTGGTTTCGCCGTTCCCGCCAAGTTTCCTCACGTATTTCGTTTGAAACCGCAAAACGAGTCGGACATCGTCGCCGGCACTGACCGAGCGCTGTTCAATTCTCGTTCTCATGGTGACCTTGCCACCAGCCCAATGCCCCGCGGTCCACGCGAGTTGTTGCCAGAAACGATTCTCGTCAACCACGTTGCCGGACTTACTGCGCGCGCGAAGCCTTGCGTACCCCGCCCAAACGGTCATGTTGTCACTTATCGAGTAGCCGATACCGGGCCGCAGCAGGTACTGGTTGGCCCCACTGCCCAAATCGAAGTAGCGGGCCTGCGCATCGACGGTATAGAGCCAACGGCTTGGTCCGCTGTCTGACTCGAATGCATCTGAGGCGCTGACAATCGTCCATGCGCCAAATTCATCCTCGGCCGCCATCGCGGTGACCGTCGCAACGAGATAAATGCTCGCTGCGATCATGAATTTGACAAAATTGCGGCTATGTTTTCTTGTGATCATCCTGAGTTCTCAATATGCGGAACATCGACAGCCCGTCTGAAAACCTGTCGGCGAGGCTTTTGATTGAGCGGGACAAGTGCTCCCACGAATCCTCCACGTCCTTTTTTCGATCCTCCCAACTTTCCTCATCAGATTTTCGCAGGCGGGACAGTTGTGCCTGTGCAGTTTCGAGATTCAATACCACCGCCTGTTGCGCGCGCCATAGCTGCTCGGTTCCATCGATTTTTCCGGTCGCAACCGCATTTCTGATCTTCGCGTTTATGCCTTCGAGTTTTGCTTTGGCTTCCGCCAGTTTCTTGCCAGCACTTCTGGAGTAAGCCGCTTTTGACGAAATCGACTTACTGCTGATCGGCGCCTTCTTCGCAGTTTTTGCTGTTCCATTTGTTTGCGGTGACATATCAATATTCTCTGCCTTGGATCGGTGCCTGGTCGGTACCAGCCGATTGAATACCTACTTTTGGTCGCAGTACGACGTCAATACGTCGGTTCTTTCAACCGCAGCAAATGCCAAGCCAATTCCGACGGAATGCTGACAGGCTGAAAGCACGATAGGCACATTCCAGTTATCAATCAAACTAAAAATATTTGCTATTTTGATAAATATTTTTTATAAGACACGTATGGATCTGGAATTGCTTCGAACGTTCCTGGAACTCAATCGGACGCGCCATTTTGGCCGCGCTTCTGAGGCTCTCTTTGTGACGCAGGCGGCAGTCAGTAGTCGCTTGAAGTCACTGGAGCAGCAACTGGGAGTCGTTTTATTTGAGCGCAGCCGCCGGGAAATGCGATTGACGCCGGAGGGCGGTCGACTTGTACGACATTCTGAGAAGCTAATCGCATCGTGGCGGGCCGCCCGGCAGGATGTCTCACTAGCCGGGGCAAGCGAGCAATTGGTCATTGGGGGCAGTTTGCGATTGTGGGATGTGCTGTTGCAGCGCTGGCTCCATGATCTGAGACGCAACTACACGGACCTGGCTATTATCGCCGAGACTCAGAGTCCCGACTTCCTGACACGGAAGCTTATTGACGGCACGCTCGATGTTGCGATCATGTTGGAGCCTGCGCAACTCGATATTATGCAGATTCAGGAAATTGCGACCATTGAATTTATGCTCGTGTCCAGCAATCAAGGCTTGCATGTGGACATAGCGCTTGAGCAAGGCTACGTCTACGTGGACTGGGGGCTGTCTTTCGCACTTGATCACCGCCGTACCTTTCCGGATGCGCCGGAGTCGATGACCCGTGTGTCTCATGCAAAGATGGCACTCGAATACATAAACTCCATCGGTGGCAACGCCTATTTGCCGCGACGCATGGTCGAAAGAGATGTGGAGCTAGGTCTGCTTCATGAAGTGGCCGAAGCGCCGGTATTTACCAGGCAAGCGTATGCGACGTTTCCGGTACGATCCCCAAGGCTCGAGTTGATTGAGAAAAGCCTGCTACTTATTCGGGCCGACTAGCAGGAGATCTTTTCAGTTGCGCGCCCCAATCAGCAGCCGACTCTGTACAAAATCGATCACGAAGTCCCGCTCCTTGAACAGACCCGGTCCGACGATAGCGACCGGCTGATGCTCCAGATCCAGGACTTTGAAAATCGCGAATTCCGAGATCAGGAAATTCCTGTTGCGCCAATGGAGATTCTCGATCCTGAGTTTTTCGACGTCGAGGTCGGCAATGATCGGTATACCATCAACCACCCCGAACAGCTTTCTCCTGTTACCCCGCTTGGGCTTTATGCGAATTGCGTGTGCTGCATGCCAGTTCATCAGGTTGACCCCGGCGCCGAGATCCAGCAGCGCCGGAATCGTAATCCCGTTGATATGCAGATTGACCGTATACGCGGATGCGTCGCCACTACCGATACTAAGCTGCCGCATTGGAACAGAAGTCCAGCCGGGATAAGTCCTTTCGCTTACAAGTCGCGGAGGATACAGGCGAACCACCTGGTCCTTTGCAGAGACACTGACCGCGTATTTCCCCAGGAAGTCGACGCCCAGGATTCCGTCGAGCTCAGCGGAGATTTCATCGCTAACCGGAAAGGAGGCCACGCGTGCGTCAAGCCAGGACTCTCCTCCGACTTTGAGATGATTGACTATCATGATAGGGAATTCGCCAATGCCGACCATTCCGTGAACCATGACCCGTTCGCCGACAAGAACATCGAGACCGGCTTTTTCACGGGTCCGATCGAATACGACTGAAATGCTCGCGCCGGTATCCAGCACAAATTTGAATGGCCCCTGATCGTTGATCATCACTTGGACGATGATGTGCCCCTGAGTCCCGACCTGGTGCGGGATCACGACGAGTGCGCCATCGTCGTCCAGTACTAGGGGGCTCGCGCAGCCAGATGCGAAGAGTAGCGCCGCCAATAGCCCAATCCTGAAGCCCATATTGGTATCAGATCACCGAAGCGAGGGGCAGACAATAGATAGTGGCCGACACTCTCGAAAACCGCTTTACCTGAGGGATTCCGATCAGTACTATGTGCGGCCCTTGAGGGGCTCCCCCTCAGGAACGGACAATGCGCCCGTAGCTCAGCTGGATAGAGTACTCGGCTACGAACCGAGCGGTCGGGAGTTCGAATCTCTCCGGGCGCGCCAAATAAGAATGGGTCCCCTTGTGGGGCCCTTTTTTATTTTGGGTGTCTGGATGAAGCGGTCGCCTAAGACGCTCTCAATCCGAGCTTAGGGGCTACGCTGACGAATACCCTGCGTGCCAACCTTTTCATGTCATCCTGTACAAGCAACAGGCAGGGTAACAAAATCAGGGTCAGGGGCGTGGCGAACAGGATGCCGTAACCCATCGCGAGAGCCATCGGCGCAGAGAATGGGTCGGAGCCACCGATGCCGTAGGCCATCGGCAAAAGCCCTGCAACAGTGGTCACTGATGTGAGCAGGATAGGGCGCAAGCGATTCTTGGTCGCATCGACGATGATGTCTTTCGAAAGGGCGTCGGCCGCGGATTCGCGCGTGCGGTTCACGAGATTGACGAGTATCAGCGAGTCGTTGACGACAATGCCGACCAGCCCGATAACACCGAGCATCGCAAGGAATCCGACCGCCTGGCCGTGTAGGGCGAACGCGAGGATGACACCAATGAGCCCGAAAGGCAGGGCGAACATGACGAGCAGCGGCTGTATCAGTGAGTTGAATAACAATAGCAGAACCAGGTAGATACCCACTGCCGCGATGGCGAACGCCACGACAAGGCTGCCCATCGATTTCTGTGTTTCCTCGGCTTCACCGCCGGTCACGATGCGCAAGGTCGGCCAGTCCTGCTGCAGGTCGATGGAATCCAGCACCGCATTGGTGGCCAGCAACGACGTCGTCTTTTCCTTGTCGATATTGGCAGTCACCGTGATGGCCCGTTCGTTATCGAAGTGATAGAAATTCGACGGCCCGGCGCCCAACCTGAAATCGGCTACCTCCTGCAATTCGACGAAGCGGCCATCGCGATTCGGGATGATGAGCTTGCCGAGTACCTCGGCTGAGCCGCGCGCCTCTTCCTCGAGAATAACGCGAAAGTCGACATCCTCGTCGCCGTAGCGTACCGAGGTCACGATCTCGCCGTCGTAGGCGAGCCGCAGGTTTTTCGCTACGTCCGCAACGCTCAGATTCCGCTCCGCGAGCCGAACGTAATCGAGGTCAACGACGATTTGCTCCTTGCCGGCTTTGTCATCGCGTTCGATGTCGCTGACGCCGTCGACTTGTTGGAGTTTGGCTGCGATGACGTTCGCCAATGCCAGGCGTTGCGCGTCATCACTGCCGATGATGCGTAGCTCGACCGGGCGACCGACCGGCGGGCCGCCGCTGTCGATGATGTAGGTGAAGGTGTCAAAACCATCGAGCCGCCCGGTTTGCGACCGCAGGGTCTCGACGATTTCATCGGCGTTGCGGTCGCGCTGTGCGAAGGCTGTCAGATACACGCCCACGATTGCCCAGTTCTCGTTTTCGCCAAGATTGTGAAAACCGTGTGTGCCGACACGCGACGTGTACGAGTCCAGTTCTTCGTCCGGCAGTGCGGCGACGAGTGCCTCGACCTCCTGCAGTTTCTCTGCGGTCAGTTCCAGTGAGGCACCGCTGGGAAGCTCGACCAGAATGTGGAACTCATCGGCCGATTGCGTCGGAAACAATACAAAATCCATGAACTTCGCTGCGTACAGGAATGCAGCAACCATAAGCGCGAGGAACACACCTATGACGGCATAGCGCTTCGGTAGTAGTTTGTGCAGGAAAACTCCAAAGTCCCGCCGAAACCGCACGAACCAGCTGCTCGTCTGCATGTGTTTCGTTTCGCCCTCGCCTCGGGATCGGGAAATCAGGTGTGCCGGCATTATGAACAGCGTATCCAGCAGAGATATCGCTAGCGCAAGCACGACGACCAGCGGTATCACGAAGATAAAATCGCCCAGCATGCCGGTCATGTAGAACATCGGCATGAACGCCAACGCCGTTGTGACGACCGTTGTGATGACCGGTTTCGCAACCGCGTAAGTGCCATCCACGGCGGCGCTCAGCGGCGTCTTGCCCATCTCTCGAAACCGCCAAATGTTCTCCGCCACCACGATGCCGTCATCGACGACGATACCGATCACAAGAATCATCGCACCCATGGCAATCGTGTCGAGAAAAGCGCCGAAAATCGGCAGCATAAACAGGGTGCCGAGCAAGACCACCGGGATACTCAGCGCCACCCAAAACGCGGTGTGCCAGTTGAGGAATAGAGTGAGCATCAGCATCACGAGGGCCAGACCGATTAACCCGTTGGAAGCGACGACGTTGAGGCGGTTGGTGACGAGTCTCGACTTGTCGTTGGAGTATTCGATGCTGACACCGTCCGGCAGTTGATGCCGACTCTCTTCGACAAGCCGCTTGACGGCCTCCACGGTGCGAATAATGTCGGACGACTCTTTCTTGTAAACGACAAATGAAATCGCCGGTGCACCGTTGACTCGAGACAGGACTTTGGCCGGCTCAAAATCATCGCGCAGCACCGCGAGGTCCTTCACGCGAATTGTCGAACCACCTTCGCTGATACGCACGATGACTTCGGCGGCCTCCATTGGATCCGTGAACTCCGCCAACGTGACAATATTCTTTTCACTCGTATAAGACTCAAAGGATCCGCCAGTTGCACGTATGTTACGGTTTTGGATGGCACTGACAATCTCGTGGGATGCGATCTGGTAGCGTTCAAGCGCGTCCTGCTCGATCTCGACCTTGATCTCCCGGTCCAGGTAGCCGTACTTCGTGACGCTGCGCACGCCCGGCACTGCCTCCAGCGCCCTCTCGGCACGACGTGCCACGGCGCGCAGCAAGGAGTAGGGCACATCGCCGGTTAAACCGACTTCGATCACCGGAATGGCGGTCGACGTCGTTATTTCCTCAACGACAGGATCTTCATCGACTTCGACGGGCAAATTGGAGGCGCGGGAGACCGCGTCCCGAATGTCCGTCTTCACTTTTTCTTTGTCGCGCATCTCCCGATCGATCCAGATATGGACTATCGAGATGTTCTCCATCGAGAAGGACGTGTATCTGTCGATGCCGTCGACTTCCTTGAGCTCCTCCTCTATCTCGTTAGTCACGTTGAGCTCGACGTCCTCTGGCGACGCGCCCGGATAACGTGTCGTCACCGTCATCTCAAGGAGATCCACACTCGGGAAGTTATCACGCTGAATGACGGTCAATGCGCTCACGCCGAGGAACACGATGAGAAAAGTCAGAACGTAGGCGAGCGTCGGCTGGTTGGCGAAAAAGCGGATGGCGTTTTTCATCAGCGGTGACGCCTAGCGCGTGAATTCCGCCTTGCCGAACATGCCGGGGAAGAGCTTGTCCTGCTCCGGGAGGGTTGCCTCGACCACGAACTCGTGGGTGGACACGTCACCGGACGGAATAATCTTGGTCACGATGGCGCGAAGCGCCAGGTCATCGAGCGCATCGATTGTCACTGTGATGGTCTGGCCTTTCTCGATCCGGGCGACGTCTTGTTCTTTTACGCCCGTCCGAAACTTTAGCGTGCTGTGATCCTCCATCACGAGCAGCGGTTCTCCTGGGGCGGTGACGTCACCGGTTTCTACGTTCTTACGGATAATGACGCCGGCAAACGGTGCCCGGATCCTGGATTCGTCGAGCATGGCTCTGGCCCGGGCGACTTCTGCTTTCGCGCTGGCCACGGTTTCTTTGGCGGCCGCCACCTTGAAGTTGGCGTCGTCCAGGTTTTCCGCAGACACGGTGCCTTGCTCGCGCAAGCTCCTAATGCGTTCGGCTAATTTCTCCTGATGCGCAGAGTTGAGTTCCTCCATCCTCAATCGGGCTTGCGAGGCGGACAGATTGGCACGGAGTTCTGCATCCGCGATGGCAATGAGAATGTCGCCGGCATTAACCAGATCACCTTCTTCGACGTTGACCGCCGTTACCCTGCCGACGATTTTCGCCGCCAGCGTCACGCTTCGGTCGGGCACGACCACGCCGGTGGATGTGGGTGGCAGATAGGTCGCGCGATCTTGGGCGATAACAACGGAACAGAACAGGACCAACAGAACAGCCAGCGTTGTGTTTGTCTTCATTTTCTTATGATCGCTTTTCGAGAGTCGAACTGCCGCGCACTCTAAACGATATATGAGTAAGTACAGCCGTTATATTGAGGCTTTTACTTACAATCCGAGATACTGGACGCAGCATCCCGGACTATTTCTGCACACTTACAGCCGGTTGTTGTCAACGTAACTACAGACGCTCAATCACCGTAGTAATGCCCTGTCCCAGTCCGACACACATCGTGGCAACGCCTAACGTGCCTTCGTTCTGTCGCATGACGTTCAGCAAGGTACCGGTGATGCGGGCCCCGGAGCAGCCGAACGGATGCCCAAGCGCAATGGCACCGCCGTTGAGGTTGACCTTCTCGTCCATAACGTCCAGCAGACTCCAGGTCCTTCAGCACGGGCAATGCCTGTGCTGCAAAGGCCTCGTTCAGTTCCACGTGATCAATGTCGGACATGCTCAACCCGGCACGCTTCAGCGCTTTGTGCGTCGCGGGCACCGGCCCATAGCCCATGATGGACGGGTCGACCCCGGCGACGGCCATCGCGCGAATCCGTGCCAGCGGCTTCACACCCAATTCCTCTGCACGCTCGGCCGCCATGACGATCATGCAGGATGCACCGTCGGTTATTTGCGAGGAACTGCCCGCTGTAACCGTTCCATTTTTTGGATCGAATACCGGCCGTAGCTGAGCAAGACCTTCGACCGTCGTGTCCGGGCGTATGGTCTCATCCTGTTCCACCAACACTTTGAAGCCGTTGGCGTCATGGCCTTCAATCGGGATGATTTCCTCGGCGAATCTTCCTGCCACGGTTGCCTCGTGGGCGAGTCGGTGTGAACGCGCAGAGAACTCGTCCTGTGCTTCGCGGGTGATGCCGTGCATCTTGCCCAGCAACTCGGCGGTCAGCCCCATCGCGCCCGCCGCTTTGGCCACGTGTTTCGACAGGGCCGGGTTTATATCGATGCCGTGCATCATGTCGATGTGACCCAGGTGTTCAACACCACCAACCACGAACATGTCGCCATTCCCCGTCATAATGGCCTGCGCTGCGGTATGCAATGCCGACATGGATGAGCCGCACAGGCGATTGACCGTCTGGGCGGGCACCTCGTGTGGCAGGACTGACATTACCGCGATCATGCGCGCAACGTTCATGCCCTGTTCGAGGGTCTGCATGACGCAGCCCCACAGCACATCTTCCACTTCTGCAGGGTCAAGTTCGGGGTTGCGCGCGAACAGGCCGTTGATCAACGCCGCTGACATGTCGTCCGCGCGAGTGTGGCGGAAACAACCGTTTTTGGATCGCCCCATCGGGGTACGTGCAAAATCTACGATTACTGCATCTCTCGGATTCAGGCTCATCTACTTTCTCCCGCTCGCTGCTGTTCCGAAGAATGTGTCGCCACTGGCGGCCATCTCACGCAGTTTTTCAGTGGGTAGGTACATGGCTTTCAGCGGCCCCACTGCCGCCGCAAGCTCGTCGGCCCTGGCCACGAAGTTTTCGATACCAAAGTCGTCAATGTAGTGAAGCGCGCCGCCCCGGAATGGCGGAAAGCCGATTCCGTAAATCAGGGACAGGTCGACGTCAGTAGCGGACGCTGCGATCCCGTCCTCGAAACAACGTACTGCCTCGAGGCACATGGGGATCATCATCGAGTCAACGATCTCTTCATCGCTGAGCGTCTCCTGGCCGTCGATGACCGGCGCGAGAAGTGCCGCAACCTCGTCGTCCAGTATCTTCTTCGGACGACCTTTCTTGTCAGCCTCGTACGCGTAGTATCCTCGTCCGTTTTTCTGGCCAAAGCGCTCATTCTCGAACATCACGTCGTGGCAGGTCTTGAAGTCGTACTTCATGCGGTCGGGGAAACCCTCCGCCATGACGGCGCCGGCGTGCACACCCGTATCGATGCCCACGACGTCACTCAGATAGGCCGGCCCCATTGGCCAGCCAAAGCGCTCCATCGCGCGGTCGATCTGTGTGAAATCGACGCCGCGTTTTACCAGGCCCATGAAAGCGCCGAAATAAGGCAGCAGGATGCGATTCACAAGGAAGCCCGGGCAATCGTTGACGACGATTGGTTTTTTGCCCATGGCCAGTGCGTAGGCTACGGTCCTGGCGATGGCTTCCTCTCCCGTCTTTTCCCCGCGAATGACTTCGACGAGCGGCATCCTGTGCACCGGGTTGAAAAAGTGCATGCCGCAGAAGTTCTCGGGTCGCTTCAAGGGCTCGGCGAGATGTGTGATCGAAATGGTCGACGTATTGGATGCAAGAATCGCGTCATTACGAATTTGCGCTTCGGTCTCCGTCAAGACGGCGTGCTTGACCTTCGGGTTTTCCACGACGGCCTCGACGACAACATCCACGTTGTCGAAACCGTCATAGCTGAGGGACGGCTGAATCTTGTTGAGGACGCCCGCCATTTCGGCGGCAGACATCCGTCCACGTTCAACCTGCTTGGACAGTAATTTGCTGGCTTCCGCCAGGCCAAGATCGATACCGGCCTGCGCGATGTCCTTCATGATGATTGGCGTGCCTTTCAGCGCGGACTGGTAAGCGATTCCGCCACCCATGATTCCCGCACCGAGTACCGCAGCCCGTTCCACTTTCGCGGCCTTCTTCGCCAGACTCTTGCTGCTCCTGGAAAGCACCTGGTCACTGAGAAACAGACCGATCAGGTTTTTCGCTGCGAGCGTACCGGCCATCTTGGCGATGCCCCTGGCTTCTTCGCGCAGTGCGTCGTCCCGACTCATCCCAGCCGCTTTTTGCATGACCTTGATAGCCGTTACCGGCGCCGGATAGTGCGGTCCGGCCTGACCAGCAACAAACGCCTTGGAGGTTTCGAAGACCATCGTGGCCTCGATCTCATTCAGCTTCAGCGGTTCCTGTTTTTCCCGCCGCTTCGCCTGGTAGTCGAGCTTGCCGTCAATGCACTGTTGCACGAGAGACACGGCAGCCTCGCGCAGTAACTCGGGTGAAACGACCGCATCGACAGCACCGCAATGCAGCGCCTGGTCTGCCTTCTGTTCCTTGCCCGAAGCAATCCATTCGATCGCGTTGTCCGCGCCAATCAGGCGCGGCAGGCGCGTGGTGCCGCCATAACCTGGAATGATGCCCAGCTTGGTTTCCGGTAGCCCGACCCGCGCGGCTTCCGACATGACCCGGTAGTCGCAGACAAGCCCCATCTCGAATCCGCCACCCAGGGCGATACCGTTAATGGCGGCCACTGTGGGTATTGGCAGATCCTCAAAGGCATTGAAGATGTCGAAGTTAATACTGAGAATCTTGTCTGCTATCTCGTCTTCGCTGCCGCCAAATTGCGTGCCGAACTCCGTGATATCCGCGCCCACGATGAAAACTGGCTTACCGCTGGTGACTATTACACCTTTGAGCGATGTATCGGCTGCAATTGCCGCAGTTGCCTCTTTCAGCTCGTTGAGCGTCAGCGCATTGAACTTGTTGACCGAATCATCCTGCAGGTCGAAGCAAAGTTCCGCGATTCCATCGTCAATTGCCTGGACGGTTATCGCCTTTCCCGAGTAAATCATTTCAGTCCTCTTCAGTTATTGATCAGTCCGCCTAGAATATGAACTGGTTTTCGTCCATCTTCATGAGTGGGTCAGGACCCGTCGACATCGTTTCCAGTAGAGACGTCGTCCGCGGCAGTATCTTGGCGAAATAGAATTCCGCAGTCCGAATTTTCGCGCGGTAGAACGCTTCTTCCGTCGTGCCTTGCTCGAGCCTCCTGTACGCGGCTCGCGCACTGGCGGCCCAGGCAACGCCAAGCAACAGGTAGCCTGAAAACATGATGTAGTCGACCGAGGCGGCACCTACCGCATCGCGGTTGCGCATGGCGGCAAAACCGATCTTCCGGGTCAGCGACTTCCACTGCTTGGTGAGCCGGACCAGCGTCTTCAGGAAGGGTCGCATTTCCTTCCGCCCGCGGGACTGCTTGCAGAAATCCAGGATGAAGGTCGTTACCGGGTCCAGTGCCTTGCCGCGGGTACCGAGCACTTTCCTGCCGAGCAGGTCCAGTGCCTGGATGCCCGTCGTGCCTTCATAGAGCGTGGCGATCCTGGCGTCGCGCACATTCTGTTCCACGCCCCACTCACTGATATAGCCGTGCCCGCCAAAACACTGCATCCCCAGGTTCGCACTTTCGAAACCGGTCTCGGTGAGAAAGGCCTTGATGATCGGCGTCAGGAAACCGAGGACGTCGTTGGCGAGCCTGCGGGCTTCCTCGTCACTGGACTTGGTCAGGATGTCGCCCTGGGTGCTGGCGAAATAGATCAACGCGCGGCCACCTTCGGCGAACGCTTTCTGCGTCAGCAACATGCGACGTACGTCGGGGTGCACGATGATCGGATCCGCGGGACCATCGGGATTCTTAGGGCCCGTCAGGGAGCGCATCTGCAGGCGATCCCTGCGAGTAGGCGAGGGAGTTCTGGAAAGCGAGTTCTGAATGCGCGAGCCCCTGTAAACCGGTGCCGATTCGGGCGAAGTTCATGAAGGTGAACATGTGGCTCAGGCCCTTGTTTGCTTCTCCGACCAGGTACCCGGTTGCGCCGTCGAAGTTCAACAGGCACGTCGAGTTACCGTGAATGCCCATCTTGCGTTCGAGGGCGCCGCAAGTGACGTTGTTGCGTTCGCCGATCGAGCCGTCTTCGTTGGCAATGAACTTGGGCACGATGAACAGCGATATGCCCTTCGTACCTGGCGGTGAGTCGGGTAGGCGCGCCAGTACGATGTGCACGATGTTTTCAGCGAGGTCGTGTTCGCCTGACGAAACAAATAGTTTCGATCCGGTAATGCGATAGGTGCCGTCCGCAGCTTGCTCGGCTTTGCACTTCAAGAGGCCAAGGTCCGTGCCGCAATGCGCCTCGGTCAGGCACATGGTGCCGGTCCAGCGACCGCTGACCAGCGGCTCCATGAACATCGCCTTCTGCTCGTCGGAGCCGTGTTCGTCAATGGTCTCCATCGCGCCATGGGAAAGGCCGGGGTACATACTCCAGGACCAGTTGGCTGTGCCATTCATCTCGCGAATGGGTATACCGATGGACATGGGCAGGTCCTGGCCGCCGTACCTGGCGGGCTGGTCCAACGCCGGCCAGCCGGCGTCGACGTACTGTTCGTAGGCCTCCTTGAATCCGGGTGGGGTCCTGACCTCGCCGTCTTCCAGCATCTGGCAGCCGTCCTCGTCGCCCACGGCGTTGAGAGGGGCCACGATTTCTTCGGAGAATTTGCTGGCCTCGCTCAAGAATGGCGTCGATCAGCTCCTGGTTGACCTCGTCGCAGTCGGGCAATGACTGGTAGTGCTTCTCGAAGTTCAGCAGGTCCTGCATTACAAACTGCATGTCGCGCAACGGTGCTTTATAGGTCGTCATACCGGTTCTCTTCTAATTTCAGCGTACATTTGTACGCACAACTGTACCACTTTGCTAGATGCAATCCGGCTCACAAGGATCGGCGCTGGAAGGACGCTTGAAGTTCTCGAGAAAACAGCAAAAAGAGGAAACCCGGCAGAAGCTCATGGACGCGGCGGCCGCCGAGCTCGCCTCAGGCCGAAGTTTCGATACGCTGAGCCTGCGGGAGGTCGCCAAACTCGCCGGCATCGCTCCGACGTCGTTCTACCGTCACTTCCACGATATGGAAGGACTGGGCCTGGCGCTCATCGAGGAACACGGCGCGGGCCTCCTGACCCTGATGCACCGTGTTCGCGAACAGGCATCGGAAGGCCGGTCTGTGATCAGGGCCTCGGTAGAGACGCTATTCGACTACATCTTTGCCAACCAGGGCATGTCGCGAATGATCCTGCAGGAGAGCATGGCCCGGGAGTCAGCATTTCGCAAAGCGGCGGAGAAGCTGTTTGTAACGATGTCGAGTGACCTCGCGGACTTCCTGGTTTGGGATGCGCAGCAAAGAGGCGTACCGCTGAGTCATCCGCGACTCGCCGCGAATTCCGCAGTCGCCATTTTGTTCACGACCGGGATCGCGTTGCTCAACACGCCGGCGGAGGACCGCGATCGGCGCATCGAGGCCGCCATCAGTCCAGTTGCGCATGATCATGCGCGGTGCTCGAAGCCATGGCGAAGACGACCTGAGACAGATTGCGAACGAAATGAAGTACTGCTGTGAGCGTGCAGCGAGTACTATCCCTCGATGTCTGCCCCTACCCAATTCAGCACTCTCGATCTTAAGCCTGCATTGCTCAGCAATCTTGCTGACATCGGCTATACGGATATGACGCTCGTGCAAGCCAAGACGCTGCCGCATTTGATCGGCGGTTCGGACGTACTGGCCCGCGCAAAGACGGGCAGTGGAAAAACCGCAGCTTTCGGCCTCGGTCTCCTGAATAAAGTGGATGCCGCGTTCTTTCGGTCACAGGCGCTGGTGTTGTGCCCGACTCGAGAGCTGGCTGACCAGGTTTCAAAAGAAATTCGTCGACTTGCTCGCGGAATTGCGAATATAAAAATACTGACGTTGTGCGGTGGCGTGCCGCTTAGGCCACAGCTCGCATCATTGCAACACAGCCCCCACATTATTGTGGGTACGCCAGGACGAGTTCTGAAACACTTCCGCAAAAGAGACGGTGAACTCGCGGAGCTGAAGACTCTCGTTTTCGATGAGGCGGATCGCATGCTGGATATGGGATTCGCTGACGAACTGGATGCGATTCTCGAATTCTTGCCGAAGGATCGACAAACGCTTTTGTTCAGTGCCACTTACCCGAAGAGCATTGCGGCGGTGAGCAGGCGCGTCCAACGAAATCCTGTAATAGTCGATGTCACCGACGACGAACAACCCGCGCAAATCACGCAAAGCTGGTGCAGCGTAACGAGGGAAAATCGAAACGCCGAACTGGTTCGTGCATTGCGTGCATGGGGCGGAGAGCTCAATCTCGTCTTCTGCAACACTAAGGTCGACTGTGCGGAAGTTGCCACCTACCTGGTAGCGCAGAATATTGCTGCTGTTGCCTTGCATGGCGAC
>CAVWAH010000009.1:0-75523 GCA_963752875.1 uncultured Gammaproteobacteria bacterium
CTGCCTTCGGAGTACAGGGGTCAATTGTGTGATTATCTCAAGCGGTGAGAAAGGTATACCGCTGTTTATTTAAGGCGCGGTATATAATTGTTCGTATACGAGTCAATAATCGTGCTTTCTGTATTATAAAAAACTGATTATCGGAGATATTTCAAAGAGATAAAACTATACCGCAATATTTATTAATTGCGGTATACTATGCGCATGGATGACATCAAATACCTCCCCAATAGCCTGTCAGTTCAATATAGCGAACTGATGCAAAACTGTGTGCAGCCTATTTCCGACGGCTCCAATGTCTCTTTCAAATATAAACAGATCAACAACAAACGATATTGGTACTTGTATATAAGTCTTGGCAGCACTCGGAGAGAACATTATCTGGGTGAGGAAACAACCGAGTTGCTCGACCGAATCGATGACGAAAAGGCGCTTTGGGAATCCAATACCGACGATCGCGAATTAAGGCAACGACTTGTCGGAATGCTCATCGGCGGTGGAATGACAACCGTCAACAAGGATGAAGGGAAAGTAATTTCCCTGCTTGAACGCAACGGCGTATTTCTTGCTGGTGCGGCTCTCGTGGGAACCATGGCATTCAGGGCCTATGCGAACATGCTGAGCGTCACGTGGGCCAGCGATGCCGGAACACAGGACATCGATCTTGCCGTCGACAACCATTATGAACTGGCGTTGCCAAGGCCTCGATCGCCTATTAACCTGCGCCAGATAATTCTGGACAGCGGCATGGGATTCTTCGAAGTTCCGGCGCTGAACCGCAAACAACCGTCCACGTCATTCAAGATCAGAGGCAGAGATTTTATTGTCGACGTTCTCGCGCCAATGAAGGGCCGTGAAACTGCGAGGCCCGTTCACCTCTCTGACTTTGGAACATTCGCCTCGCCCCTGCGCTATCTAGACTATCTGTTGGGTGATCTCCAGCCCGCAGTCTTACTTTACGAGCACGGGATCATGATCAACGTCCCGGCGCCAGGTCGATATGCGATACACAAGTGCGTAGTCAGCCAGAAAAGACCTGCTGCGCTCGCTGCCAAGGCGTCGAAAGACCTTAGCCAGGCCGAGCAACTGTTTCAAGTTCTGCTCGAGACACGCCCTTCGGATATCACACTTGCCTACGATGCAGCGAACGCCCACGGCGGTGCTTTTGCCCAGAGCTTCGAAGACGCCCTTGATCTGGTAGACAATAATATCGCCCACGATGTACGGGCCCTGCTGGCGAAACACAAGAGCTAGCAAAATTGGCGCGCACGACAGGATGGGCCTCCCTGCGGTCGGCCTGTCGTCGGCCTACGGCCTCCTCGGTTCGAACCTGAGACCCCTGCCTTCGGAGACTAGGGGTCATACGAATTGCCCAATCACCCAATGGCGAGAACCGGCCAAGACTTGTCGCCCGCGCTCCCCTGGGTCTCCCCAAAACTCGCCACTCACAAATTGCTGCTTTCGGTCGGCGGTCACTGGCCGCCTTGCACTCAAGACCAGACGCTCAAATGCTGATTTTCGTGTATCTTGAGCGTCTGGAAATGACCCAAAGCGGACGCTAGCCAACATCGGTGACCTGTCATGCCCTATGACCTCAAATACAATACCGCTCTTCGGGCCATCGAGCTTGTGTATACAGGAGAATTGTCAGGAGAGGACCTTCGAAAAAGCACTGACGAGGGCATTATTCTTCAGAACGAGCATGACGTGTATGCCATGCTCATTGATGCATTCGACTTGGCATCGGCCCCATCAGTCACCGATATTTTTGACCTGCCGCGCCAATACGAGGAGAGCGGGTTTAACAAAGTGAACCGTCTCGCATTGGTGTGGCCAAGGGTTCCAGCAGTGAGAAGCGTAGCGCAGTTTTACGACGACGTCTGCAATAACCGAGGTTGGAGAATTCAACCCTTCGAAACGCGTGATGAAGCCGTCGCGTGGTTGACGTCTAACGAGTCCTCTTAAGTCCAGGCCTCAGTGCAAAGTACAGGGATGAATGAGCGGCCGCTTCTGGCCGGAACCAGCCGGTGGGGTGACAAACTAGCGAACGACTGCTGCTGACCCAAAGCGGTCGTTCAAATCATTGAGATGCAAATGTCCGAACTTGCGACTGTCCTTATCTTGCTACTCGGTTTTTTCGTTGTTGGCGTCGCCCTATTCTTTCCGATGCGCTGGCTGCTGACACGGAACAATCCTGCGAGCAAAGAATCTCCAAAAGTTACACCTAGTGGTTATCTCCAAATGGCATTGGTTGTCTCAGCCCTATTAGTTCTCATTTGGTACAAAGAGGCAGGGAGCAAGATTGCTATCGTGACATTCGGGATACTCGCGCTGGTTGCGTCAGTATGGGGCGTTATCTTGGCGCGAAAATCCAAGCGCTAGAATGACGAATCTGGAGAATATACCCAGTGACGAACGACTGCTCTTGGCCGTAAGCTGACGCCCATAGGAAGATGAACGAATGACTGCCTACAGCCTGTTAGCCGTCGCTCTTTTTCCTTGAGGTACAATGAGCCTACTGGCACGGGGAAGACGGGAGAGTATCAGTGTGAGCTTTTGGGAATTCGTACAAAATGCCAGGGAAATCCCTCTATTACTCTGGTCACCCACCATCGTCGCCCTCGCAATTGTCTTCTGGCAAGCTTTGCGAGGAGAGCTGCGGCTCGCTGGGAAGGGTTTAGTAATCGTTGGCGTATGTCTGATGACAGTCTTGGTATCGTATTTCTACTTGGTTCAGATGATCTTGGGCTTCGCTGGCGGCAAACCGGCAAATCCGATTTCAGCTCAAGTGACTGTCTATGTTCTTTACGGTACGTGTATTCTGGCATATGTTGGAATGCTGCCAGCCCTTGTGTATCTAATTGTTTGGAAGCCTTCGCGAAGGCAACTCAAAGGGCAAACCAACATTAGGGACCTGTAGCATCGACCGGCCGCTACTGGCCGTAAGCAGCCATTCAGGTGGTAAACTACTGAACGACTGCTGCTGACCCAAAGCAGACATTAAAACTTTTGGTTCCTAATCTTTGATCACTAAAGTGAGGACCGCGGAAGGAGCGAGAATGGAAGGGACGCGGTACGCCAAAGCAAGGCTTGTTGCCAACATCAGCACATTTCTCGGTTGGCTATGGATTGTAGTTGGGGCTCTTGGATTCGTTCTTTCGTATTTCAACGATAGTTTGAGTCTTAACTTTCAAGTGACGACATCTGCGATAGTTCTTGGTGTATTGGCGCTAGCCGGCGCCCAACTCATCAATGCGACTGTGGACATGGCCGACAATTCGCACGAGATCCTCGCCGAACTTCGTAAGCTTAACGAAAGCTGACAGTTTGCGAGCCCCATGTAGGCTGGTCCACGAGAAGTCTGAGGCCGTAGTTCTCGCAGAGGAAACTCGACCCGATCGCGGGCGCATGAGGGTTCATCGATTGTTTGGTATTTACCAAAACCTATCGTCGATTCGTGGCTGATGAGCATTAGCCCTTGAATGGCTCCTTCTGGCCGATTGCAGCCGGTCAGCACTTCCCTAAAGCAGACATTCGGGCGGCCGGTTTCGAGAAGAGCAGCCGCTCAAGCTTAGTGCGAAGAAAGGGTCAGGACTCGCCGCTCACCGGTACAGAAATGGGCACCGTTTGGGCACCAGATGGGCACCGCGGCAATTCACCGACTGGCGAATGCCGCGTAACCATTTGAAAAATATGGCGCGCCCGACAGGATTGGACGGTGGCTACGCCACCTCGTCGTCGCTACGCTCCTCCGCCTGTCGCGCGACTGTGTCGCGCTCGGATCGAACCTAAGGTTCGAACTACTGTTGGGAAGCCGAAAAACAAAAAGGGCCCCGCAAGGGGACCCTTTGTGTTTTTGGCGCGCCCGACAGGATTCGAACCTGTGACCCCTGCCTTCGGAGGGCAGTACTCTATCCAGCTGAGCTACGGGCGCTTTGTGGCTGGCCATTCTACGGCAAAGATGATGCCCTTTGCTATGAGATCCTCATGCGGGCAGTGGCAACACGCCGCCGTCCAGGAAGACTACACGCGGAAACTCGTACTGCTCGTCGCCCAGGCGAAACGTGACTTCGTCCGGCCGCGTTTCGCACAGTCCATGTCGGGCGTTCTTGTGTTTTCGCGAGCGCAGTGCCGACGGCGAAAACAAGGCGATATTTGATTCGCTTTCGGTAGCCCGGGCCGAAAGATAGACAATTGCCTGGGCACCGCGCTCCCGCAACACACTGCCCAAAGCCTGGCAGGGCTGGTAATTCGACTTGTGGCGCAACACATCCTCGTACTTCGCGAACGGTGCTACCGACAAATCCAGGCCATCCTCTGTCCGGTACATCGCCTCGAATACCGTGAATTGGCTGATGACCCGATCCTTGAACGGCTTCTGCATTCCCTCCAGGAATACCAATCGGTAGTACGCGGCTTCTGCGAACAGGGCAGCTTTGCTGAGTGCCCCATAGAAAAGACTCGGCTCGAAGCGGCGGCCAAATCGTGATCCCCACGGCAGTGGCGGGTAACGCCAGGGCGAACGCAGGAGATAGTCGAGTTTCTCGAGGCGGGGATGGGCGATCGAGATCGGCTTGGAAGCCTCCAGGAGGCTTTCGAGAATGTCGTGCTCGGCAAGACTATCGGTCAGTGACAGGGTGACTTTCTGCTCCTGGTTTTCGACGATCCTTCGCAGCGTCCCCATGAGCGGGCCAGTTTTTGCACGGCCCGACACCCGGCGCCAAAAAGTCTCGTCATACTTTGCCACGTAGTGCGTCCAGGTACTCGCAGACCGCTACGAGGCCGGCCACGCTCTGCAGCTGCCGCATGGGCACGCCGCCGGTATGGCTGTTCGGAGTCACCAGCCATTCACGAATCTGAGGCTCATTGTCATCCACAAGGACGGCCAGCGAACGAAAGCACCGGATCAGCAACGTCGCAAGCTCACCGGCCTTGCTGTCCGGATCAACGCCCGACCGTGAAATACTGGAACGGTCCCTGCCAATCGCTTGCCCAAGTTCGGCCCGGGACAGACCCATGTGTTCGGCGGCGCGCAGGACCGCCTTGCCCAACACAAAGCTGGCCTCTGGTTTCATTTGACGATTTGACGATGTCATGGTCCCAGCCTACACCGTAAACCGGGGTGTTGCAATTGCACGGTTATCGCAATCGTCGTGCAAATAAGAGCAAGAATAAGGCGATCATTTCCAGCAACCCGAACGCGCCGCCACCACTGTCCGACTGCGGTTCGCCCACCGTTACCTGCCCTTGTGCACTATTATTGCTGGCGTCGCGATCGGTTTCGGCCGCCGATACGCTGACACTGTAACTCTCACTGCCCTCGACCAGACCCGTCAGTTGCACATTAATGGTGTTGCTTGACTGCACGGCCAGGCTGGACGCCTCACAGGTCGCAATGCCCCCTGCTACCACGCAGCTTCCCGGCGTCCAGTTCGCACTATCGATGCGTAGGCCGGAACTCGGACTGACGGTAACCTCAACAGTTGTTGCCGCGATTGACGAATTGTTTTCGATTGTGACGCGCGTCGTCGCGCCCTGGTCGCGCGCGACGCTGGTCGCCGCGGCTCTCGCCAGCACATCGACTGCCGGCTCGATAGCCATCGTCAGTGTTGCGGCGTTGTTGCCACTATTATTGTCGCTTGTCGCTGTGACAGTTGCCGAGAACCTGGCATCGCCAGGCGCCGAAGATGTCACAGCCAGATCAACGGTGGCACTGGATCCCGCACCGATCGACCCGATCGAACAAGTCGCGCTTCCGCCACCGTTCGAGCAATTGCCAATGCTGGACGTTATGCTGTCCAGTGTGACGTTCGATGGTATGGAAACCTCAAACTCGACACCGGTAGCATCTTCGGTTCCAACGCTATTGACGACAAACGTGGCCGTATCGGAGTCGCCCAGCAATGAGCCACCTGGCTGATTTGCGACTACTTCAACATCCAGGGTTGGCAACGCAGTGACGCACGACGCTCGATTGACGTCGTCCTGCATTTGCACAATGCTGCACGCTGAAAACGTGTCGCTGCTATTGAGGCGCGGTGCCATCAGGTAATCCTGTGACGTGCCTTCGCATGCCGAATTGGACGTACCGTCATGGGGAGCGCCGAAGTTGTGGCCGATCTCGTGTGCCGCTATCAGGCTGTCGAGACTTACGGAGTGTGTGCCCTGGGTCAGCCCTGCACCGTAGCGCCGGCTGCAAATCGCACTGGTATAGGCAATGCCCACTGTCGAACCATCGAGGTCGCGACCCGTAAACAAATGCGTAAGACCATTGGCGCTCTGAGTTGCATTAGCGTTGCGGTAACTGGTTAGTTCGCCAAGGAGCCGTCCCGAGTCGCTTTCGTCCGTAAACGGGTCATTCGACGACGCAAATACATCGGTGCGTGCGAGGTTGATTTGTACGCCGAGTTGCTCGCTGAATATGCCATCAACGTTGTTTATGCGCGTCACAAGCGCTGTCTCGGCATCGCCACCCTTGGCGCTTGCGAATTCAAAGTCGGCGATAACGGCGATGTCGAGATTGGACTCGGCGCCAGCAGCTTCCGCCACAATTGGCCGCACCTTTTTCGCTACGGTGCCAAGCAAGTCGCTCGCCGTCATCTGCTCCTCTGTCTGCGCACAGGTCATTGTGCCGGGTGGAATCTTCAGATCGTCCAGACGGAACATGTGCGGTGCGCTTGACGCACCTTCGCCGGCTTCAATTGCGTACATCACATTGCCGTCCCACAACAGGCCACGTGGAGTACCGTCAGCAACAACCAGGCGCACCCACGATCCCGGCATGCCCTCTATTTCTCCACGATAGACCCCGACGCCGTGGGCAAGGCGTTCACGTACCGGGAGACTAAGAATATTTTGGTTGGGCGCGAGACGAACGTCGAAGTGCTTGCCGAACGCATTGAAGCGAACCGATTCATTCGGCACACCACGCTGCAGCTCGAATTGCTGTAGCGGTTCGCTGTGCTCAATGTGAACGCCCTCCGCCATGCCTGTCGCAGGCATCATGACAAGGGCAAATAACAAGACTCCGAATCGTAAGTTTGTAGTATTCATTGAGGCACGCAAACATCGAGATTTGCTGAATACTTAGCTAAGCAAACCAGGCGGTGCCACTGCAATACTTATTCGGTCTCCAATCCGCGACATTGACACAAATAGTGTGCGCCAGTTCTCAAATTCGCAACTCGTAGCGCCTGCGTTACTTTGCGCGGCGCAACGCGCACTCCGGCATTCGCCCATCGTCCTTGAACTGCCTGTTCTCGTCTGTCGTCAACATGTACATGCCCTGCGTATCTTGCTGCACATAGAAACTCACGAGTGATGCTCCGCCGTCGGGCGTCAAGTCGAGTTGCGCATCATGATAGGCATAGCGACCGGTTTTCGGGTACCCGGGAAACGGATCGACAAGCTCACCCTGTTCGTCGACTTGCCGCTGATCCGTGAATCGTCGCCACGTGAACCTACCGTCGACAAGTTCGATCTCGTCGCCCTCGTAAGCAATACACGCTGGCGTATAGATGCCATCTATGCTCGAACAACCGCATAGAAACAAAACAACAATGACAGGCAAATGGCGAAAGTTATACATGGGCTATCTCCCGATATTCGAGAGGGTGAGTATAGATGCCCTCGCACCTCTTAGGGTATCAGCGGGAAAGCACTACTGCCTTCGGTGGGCAATACTCTATCCAGCTGAGCTGCGGGCGTATTGTCTGGGCCGCGCGTTCGACATCAGTACAGTGCGCAGGTGCATCGCAAGCGGCCAGTTGAAACTTCTCGCGGCTAACCCGATCATAACCCGCTCAGACTGAATTAATTCAAGAGGCGCCGGCATGATCAGACGGTTGTTCATCCAAGTAGTTGAAACGATCTCATCACCTGATGCGGTCCCGGTCAGCGCCGAAGAGCGAGCGGCAGCATTGCGGATGGCCACGGCAGTCCTAATGCTTGATGTGGCGCGTGCCGACCACGTATTCGAGGAAAGTGAATTCGATCGCATCCTGCACCTGATCGAAGCCCACTTTGGTCTGACGCCTCAAGAAGCCGCCGAACTGGTGAACCTCGCAAGCGACAAGGCCGAAGACCTCATTTCCGCGTATGAATTCACCGAGATGCTGCACAAGCATCTCGACGAAAACGAGAAAGCCCGAATCGTCGGGCTGCTCTGGAAAATCGCATTTGCCGACGGCCGGCTCGATAAGTACGAGGACTCGCTGGTGCTCAAGATCAGCGACCTCCTGTATGTCAGCAGAGGGCGCGTCATGAGACTGAAACATGACGCGGAACAGGAGTTTCAGCGTCAACTATCTACCTAGGCTGTTCTTGTTCGTCTTCCTCTGGTAATTCCTTGCGCTCCGGAGGCCAGCCCGACCGCACGTGCAAGTCACGCTGTGGGAACGGAATCTCGATCCCATACTCGCTGAGTTTCGTCTCGAGCGCCCAGAGATATGCGGCCCGCGTTCTGGTTGGACGTCGTGCGCCCTGCCGATTGACCCAAACCGTCATGAGAAAATTCAGGCTGCTGTCGCCGAAGTCCACAAGCCA
Source organism: uncultured Gammaproteobacteria bacterium (assembly GCA_963752875.1). Lineage (GTDB taxonomy): Bacteria > Pseudomonadota > Gammaproteobacteria > Steroidobacterales > Woeseiaceae > UBA1847. The sequence goes on from CAVWAH010000009.1 coordinate 8,545, forward strand.
GATATCGGGCTCACGGCCTTTAGTATGTTTGAGCGTGTACTGCACTTCTTCAGCCGCCTCGAGCGCGGCTTTTCGCACCAATTCTTTGTCGCTGCCATATGCCACACCGAAGGGAATGCGAACTCGCAATACCCTCTCACCAAGAGTCCAGTTGGTGAGACGTGCTGTCACGAACTCGGAGTTAGGCACGACAATGTCGATGTTGTCGTTCGTGTTGATGAGGGTGCTACGAACATTGATGGCCTTCACTGTACCCGTGAGCCCATTGTCGAGCTCGATGTAATCGCCGACACGCAACGTATGCTCAAACAGAATAATCAGGCCGGATACAAAGTTGCTGACAATAGACTGCAAGCCAAAACCGATGCCAACACTAAGGGCACCTGCTACCAGTGCGAGATTGCTGAAGTCCAGGCCGATGGAAGACAGGGCAACAAACAACGCGATGACGATAATTGCGTAGTGCGTCAGGCGACCGACCGTATACAACGACGCCTGTGTACCGCCGGGCTCCCTGTCACTGAAGCGCTTGATCGCAAAGCGAATGCCTCGCGAAAGTAGGAACGCGACGATGAAAATCATCAGGACTCTGAAAATGTCCCGACCCGTAACCGGGGCTTCTCCGACGGAAAACAACGTGACATCGGCCAGGCCGACGACACGCATGTAGGCGGTCTTTGCCTGCCGGCTCACGCCTGTCAGCCAGGAGTTAAACGCGCCTGAGTACTCAGCGACAGCTCCGTCCACAGCCAGTCTAAGTAATTGGAAATCTGCTACGGCAGCATCGAGCTCACCGATTCGGGTCAGCGTTTGTTGCGCAGTCCCAAGGCGTTGGTCCAGGAGTCGACCCGATTTGCGATCTATCCCGTCGCGATCCACCGTTTGCACAGAAAGTAACTCGTCCTGAGTAGCTCGCTGCCAGCCTGGAACGCCTTGCTCAACGCTGCGAACAAGTTCCGACCATGCGAATGCCTGTTCCTGCAAGACATCCAGGTTCGGGATCTGCATCCAGTTGCAGTTCGGTCCACCAGCGTCGTGCCTGAGTCTGCGCCAGCACAACCTCGCCGAGCGCCAGAATAACTTCTGCGTCGACCAGCTTTTGCTGCATCAGGCGCTGTTGCGATCGACCTTGCCCCGTATCAAGATCGAGGCCTGTTGCCACAAGTTCTGCAGAGCGCAGATCTTCCTGTGCCTTGGCGACCGCCACCTCTTCGTTGGCGACGCGCTCTACCAGGTCTTCGAGATTTGTATCCTCAGCTGTCGTTGCCAGACTTTCGCCGGCCAGAACAACGCGTTCGGCGGTTGCTCCGGCGTGTGCATTCGCTCGCTCGTAACTTTGAGTCAACAACTCCAATCGTCGTACCGCGATAGCGAGAGCTGATCGCGTCTGGATCAGCTTTAGCGCCGCAACCAATCGTGCGTCACCGGATGCTGCGGCGACATAGTCTTTGAACGCGAGGTCTCGTCGCCTGGTGGCGCCATCCAATATGCGCTGTTCGCGCTCAACCTCAAGGTGCTCTTGCTCTGCAAATTCGTGTGCACCACGTGATATGGCGGCGAGGCGTAAGAGATCGTCGAGGGAATGGCTGAGTTTGGGTGGAGGCAGCTCAAGCAGTTCCAGCTCATCTTCCGCGAGCAACGCGTGGTATGCACCAAGGTTGTCCTTTACGGCTTCAAGGACAGACCGTCCTACCGCCTCATTGGGCACCTGCAATCTCGCAACTTCTTCGCCGATATCGTCCAGGAAGCTATTGATGCGCAATTCGACATCATCCCTGGGTCCCTCGAAGTAGCTCCACCAGTTCGACTCCAGAGATTGCAGGTCCGGTGCTGCTGGCGGCGCAGTGTCATCGGCCTCCTGAGCGTGACTGCTCAAGACCATTACGCCGAGCAACAGTGCGAGGAAGCGTGCTTTTCGCGAAATCTTCATCGAGTAGTACTTTATCCAGCTGAGCTGCGGGCGCATTATGGGGGCGCCATTCTACCGCGTAAGCGACAATTCGACAGTAGCCAGATCAATCAGAATAGCCAGGAAGCTCCGGAAATGTTCAAAAGTCTGTATGAAAAACTTGTAGGTCAAATTTCTGCCGCAGATATTGAGGCCGATGATCGCGACGCAGCGGTACGGTTGGCGACCGCGGTACTTATGGTCGATGTCGCCCTGGTTGATTCCTGCTTCGATGAGACCGAGTTCGATCGAATGTTGGGCCTGATCAAAGAGCATTTTGGCCTGGGCACACAAGATGCTGCCGACCTCATCAATGCTGCGAACGCCAAAGCTGACGAACTGGTCTCCATACACGAGTTCACAGAACTCCTGCATGAGCATCTGAGTCATGACGAAAAGGCGAAAGTCGTACGATTGCTTTGGACCATCGCGTACGCCGACGGCCAACTCGACAAGTACGAAAGCTCACTCGTGCTCAAAGTGAGTGATCTGCTGTACGTCAGTCGCGAACTGGTTATGCGTCTCAAACACGACGCTGAGACGACCGCCCGCGCCGATTAAGATGAGTGACCAGCGATGTACTCGTCTACGATTTGTTCCAGAATATCGAGCGGCACGGCGCCATTCTTAAGCACCACGTCGTGAAAGGCACGAAGATCGAACTTGTCACCCAGTGCGTCCATCGATTTCTGGCGTAGTTCCAGGATCTTCATCATGCCGACTTTATAGGCGGTTGCCTGCCCCGGACTAACGATGTAGCGCTCAATCTCGGAGATCACATCGCTCTCAGCCATACCGGTGTTCACGAGCATGTAGTCGATTGCTTCCTCGCGTGTCCAGCGTTGGTGATGGATTCCCGTGTCAACGACCAGGCGTACAGCCCTGAACAGCTCGGCGGTCAATCGGCCTATGTTGTCTGCCGGTGTTGGCAATAATCCCTGCTCCCACGCGACACGTTCCGCGTACAACGCCCAGCCCTCAACGTACGCTACGAACGGTCCGAAGCGACGAATCAGCGGCATCCCCTCCAGCTCCATCGCGATGGCAATCTGGAAGTGATGGCCAGGAATACCTTCGTGAACGGCAAGCGTCCGCATGCCGAATTTCGGCGTCGCCTTGATGTCATACAGGTTCGCGTAGAAGCGTCCTGGTCGGGTTCCATCAATGGCCGGTTGTTGATAGTAAGCACCCGGCGCCGTCTCCTCCCTGAACTCGGGAACGCGCAGGACTTCCATACCAGCCTTAGGACGAATATTGAAAGCTGCATCCAGGCTGGCGTCAAACTCATCCAGCATCGTCTGGTAGTCCTCAAGTATCTGCGCCCGCCCTTCGTCGCTATCTTCGTAGTAGAACTCGGGCAACGAGGAATAGGCGTCCATCGCCTCCGTGTAGCCTTGCGATACATCTATGCCTTCCGCCGCAAATATCTCCAGCATCTCGGCCTGGATTCGTGCGACCTCGGACAAGCCGGTCTGATGGATCTCGTCGGCGGTGTAGTTTGTCGTCGTGAAGAATCGCAACGCCAGCTTGTATGCCGCCGGCCCGTCCGGTAAGTGCCAGTAGCCGTCGTCTTCGCCGGCTTTAGCTTCCAACTCGCTGAAGTAGTTGATGAACGTATCGTAAGCTGGATACACGGTCTCGTTTATCGACGTTTCTACCTGCGCCAGAATGTCTTCGGCCTCGGCTTCATCAATGTCTTCCGCTTCGCTCATTTTTTTGGCCAGCGACGTGTACAGAATGTTCTCCTGTGCCGGCGTCGCCACGAAATCTCGCATTTGCACGAGGACACGATCGACTACAAAGCGCGGCGGGATGATTCCCTCGCCTTCGCGAATCTTCAGACCGAGCAGGTGCTGTTCGTACTTGCGAGGCAGCTCGCTCATGCGTGAGAGATAATTCTCCGCATCCTCGACGGAATTAACCTGGTGGCTTGAGTCCATGAAACTCGGGAACGCGCTCTGGATCCCCCCCATCTGGTTGGCCGGATACGTGTGATAGCGAAACGGTTCTGCATCGGCGACGAAATTGGTCAGGTACAACACGATTTCCTTGGAGAGCCGCTCGTCAGCATCAAGGTCCTCGTCATCGTATTGCAGCAGACCGTCACCGAATGCCTTCATATCAGCGAAGAATTCGGTCGTCCTGTCCGGATGAACGTCGCTGAGATGCGCGTTATGGCCATTGATGCCCATCGACTCAAGGAATCCAAGCGACGTCAGTACCTCCGGGTCGTCGAAGGCGAATTTGAGCATCTGGCGATCGAGATACGCCCGGAACATGAACGGTTTGTCCGCATACCACTCGTGCGCGGCAAACGAGCTGCCCAGGATGACAATGACCAACAACGAAAGGCCGATCCATTTGAGTATTTTCTTGATCATTGCTTTTCCTGATATGCAGTAAGTTTCCGGAAAACACAACGTACAACGCGTTATGTGAAATTGCACGACAATGCTACGCGGCACCTGGGATTCAGCTATAATTTTCGCACGAAAACAACAAATAAATAACACGCCCCCCAACTTCTCACCACCCTGGACCAGCCGCTGGGGGCGCACGTAATGGGAGTTCAATATGAATGCGCGCTTCACCTCGATATCTGTTGCCCTGTTTCTTCTGACAACTACCTCATACAACGCTAACGCCCAGGTCGTCGCCTCGGATATGACAGGCGGTCCCAGCCAGAACCTGTTGAGTTATTCCAACCCATACAATGGCGCGTTTGCGTCTGCTGGCGATGGCTTCCAGAAGTACCAGCGAGGAGTGTCCTCATCCATTCCGTTCTCGGTTCTTGACGATAGTCTCGCAACGTTTCCGGGGGACACCCTGGGCATCGTCGATGACAACAACCTCGACGAGTTTTTCGGCGCGACTGATACGGAGAACCCTCAGAACAGCGGCCCGGTAAGTGCGACCTGGGTATTTGATGTGAGCGGCGCCACCGATCTGGCTTTGTCGATCGACATGGGCGCGATGGGTGATTTCGAATCCAGCGATTCCTTTGAGTGGACCTACAGCATCGATGGCGGACCGACAATGACCGCATTTGCCGGCGAGACCGACGAAGCCGCCGCGCACACTTACACTCTCGCTAGTGGGACAATGTCGACGCTTAATGACCCCATGACCATCCAGGATGAGATCCTGGACAACGTATTGCGCACGGTAAGTACGCTGATAGCGGGCACCGGGTCCGAATTGACGCTGACACTCACTGTTCAGACCAATGGCGGAACCGAAGCATTCGCCTTCCAGAATATCGTCATTAATGAAGGCGGGTTGCCGTTGGACGTTTTGGCCTTCGATATGGTCGGAAGTGCATCTCAGAACCTGAACAGCACGAACAACCCCTTTGAAAACGCCTTTTCATCTGCGGGTGATGGCTTCCAGAAATATCAACGGGGCGTTTCCGCGACCATTCCGTTTTCAGTACTCGATGACAGTCTCGTGACGTTCCCCGGGGACACCCTTGGCATCATCGACGACAACAACCTCGACGAGTTCTTTGGCGTCACCGACACGGTAAATAATGACACCAGCGGTCCGGTTTCCGCGAGTTGGTCCTTCGACATATCCGGCGGCACCGACCTCGGATTGCTTATCGACATGGGCGCCATGGGCGATTTCGAATCCAGCGATGTATTCACCTGGTCGTACAGTATCGACGGCGGTGCATCGATGATTGCGTTCCAAAACGCCGTCGATGAGTCCGCATCGTTTACGTACACGCTGGCCAGCGGAACGACGAGGCCGCTCAACGACCCAATGACCATGCAGGACGTCATTCTCAGCAATGTACTGGCGACGTTCTCGACGCCGCTTGTCGGTACAGGCACCGAACTCGTGTTGACGCTGACGGCCGACACCAATGGCGGCACGGAAGCATTCGCATTCCAGAACATCGTCATCGCGGAAGGGTTTGAGCCTGTTGAGCCGCCACCGCCACCGCCGCCGGAAGTGCTCGAAATATACGAAATCCAGGGCGATGGCGCAGCAAGCGCATATGACGGTGACATCGTAGAATCAAGGAACAACGCTGTAACAGCGCTGGCACCGAACGGCTTCTTCATGCAGACACCGCCGGATCGCGCTGACGGTGACGTCAACACGTCGGATGGAATATTCGTATTCCAGGACGGCGCTCCAACGGTCAACGTTGGTGATTACGTCGATGTCCTGGGAACGATTGACGAGTTCTTCGCTTTCACCGAGTTCACAGAAGATCCCGTGGTCACCGTCGTTGCCGCGGGACCGGTGCCGGATCCTGTCATATTTGACGCCGCAACTCCGTCACCCGATCCCACGGCACCCAGCTGCTCTATGGAGTTCGAGTGCTACGAGGGCATGTTGATCTCGATCACGAACGGCACCGTCACCGGGCCTAACCAGGAGTTCGGTTCTGATCCGATCGCGGAAGTACACATTACCGCCGCATCTTCCCGGACATTCCGCGAACCGGGTATCGAATTCCCGGGTGAGATTGGACTACCTGTCTGGGACGGCAATCCGGAAGTCTTCGAGCTCGACCCGAACAAGCTTGGCCTGGATAACCTGATCATTCCGGCGGGCTCGCATTTCGACGCCGTGGGCGTTCTCGGCTTCGAGTTTGGCGGCTACGAACTGTGGCCGACGTCATTGAACGTTACGCCGGCGACAATCCCCACCGCAGTCAGAGATCGTGATCGCGCTGAATTCACGGTGGGTAGCCTGAATGTTTATCGCCTGTTCGATGACATCGACGATCCGATGGACTTCGATGTGATTGACCGGGAACGAAACGACAGTGTTGTCGATACCGCCGAGTACCAGGTTCGTCGCACCAAGCTGGCGGACTACATCGTGAACGTCCTCGGCTCTCCGGATGTCCTGGGCGTGCAGGAAGTAGAGAAACTGGAAGTGCTTCAGGATCTCGCCGGCGACATCGCAGCGTTAGATCCAACAGCGAACTACACAGCCTATCTTGAGGAGGGCAACGACGTTGGCACGATCGATGTTGGCTTCCTTGTCCGCGACACGATTGAAGTCGATACGGTGACGCAATTGGCCAAGGACGAACTCCAGATCTTCGAAGGCGAGATCGCGCCGCTACATGACAGACCGCCGCTGTTGCTGGAGGGTCGAAACATCGAAGGTGGATCCAATTTCCCGGTTGCAATCATCGTAGTCCACAATCGCTCGCTCGGCGGCATCGATAGCGCGAGCGACGGAGAAAGGGTTCGCGAGAAGAGACTGCAACAAGCACAGTCTGTCGCAGCAGTGATCCAGGACATTCAGTCTTCTGATCCCGATACGCACCTTATCGTCACAGGTGACTTCAATGCCTTCCAGTTCTCCGATGGCTATGTCGACGTAATGGGTCAGATTTCCGGCAATGTCGTTCCGGCCGACAACATGCTGTCCGGGCCTGATCTGGTTGAACCTGACCTGATCAATAACTCGGCCTGGGTTGAGATGGACGAACGCTACTCCTTCATCTTCAGGGGCAATGCGCAGATTCTCGACCATGCTCTGTCCAGTTCGGCACTCGATATGTCGCTGCGCGGTCTCGAATATGGCCGAGGCAACATCGACGCTGCAGAGGACCTGATCAACGACGATTCATCGCCGCTCGCATCCTCGGACCATGACGGTCTTGTTCTCTTCCTGACCAAGGACCGGGATAGTGACGGTGTATTCGATAGCCTCGATGCCTGCCCGGCCACGTCAATACCCGAAGGTGCACCGAGCAATGGCCTGGGCACGAATCGCTGGGCCTTGATGGACAGCGATTTTGCGTTCGACACCAGCTCGCCAAAAGGAAAAGGAAAAGGACCTAAGCGCAGCTACACGACCAGTGATACAGCCGGCTGTTCTTGCCAGCAGATTATTGCGGCAATGGGACTTGGAAAGGGCCATAGCAAGTTCGGTTGCAGCACGGGCGTCATGAACTCCTGGATGAAGCGCAACGCAAAACCTTGATAATGCACGAATGCCGCACCGGGCTAATCCGGTGCGGCATGTAGCTCGAAACGCTAGTCGTCCAGGCTGGTCAGCTCCCAGCTGGCCAGCGATATGGGAATACTGTCGATGGCATTGAGCCTGTCGAAGAATTCCCTTAGCTGAAATTCCTCACCACGCTGCTCGACCTGGCGTGCATAGTCTTTCAGGGCTTCATCCAGCAGGTACTTGCCGGTGACATAGCTGGTGCCATAGCCCGGCTGGCGCATGTACAAATGCTGCTCGAAGAGGACCAGTTCTTTTTCGGTCTTCATCCAGCCGCGCGGCGTCCCCTCCGAATGCACCGTGCCGGCTTCTTCCATCGTCATTTCGTTCGCGTGTGCGTAGAGAGATCCCAAGCCGCGTGCCGCCCGCTGTGCCAGCATGATCCACACGATCTCACGGGAACGCGGACTGTCGTCGTAGAGACCCGCATGCATGAAGATCTCTTCAACGGCTGTTGCGGTGCCTTCGTTACGACTGTCGAAGATGTTGTACAACAGCGCCCCCTGCCGAACCGGGCTCTGGTGCGGCTCGGTGTCCATGCGCGCAAGCTCGAACCAGTGGTAGAAATGCGTGAACAGCGGGGCCGGGTCGTAGTGTGCCCCGATCCAGAAAAAATGCCGCCGCTCTTCCGGCACGAACGAACCCATATGCTCGCGAAGCACCGGCTCCATGTAGTCGGCGATTGTGACAATCTCTTTCTCATCCAGGAATTTCATGATGCGCTTAACCGCATCCTCAGCCAGCGCGTCGTACTCTTCCGGTGTGCTCGCGGCAACCATGGGCGGCAGATCACGATTGCGCTGTTCTTCGAGTTTGAGCATCGACCAGGCACGTGCGAGCTCGCGCTTCATCAGGCGAACCTCGTCTTCCCACGTCATCGGCACCAGGTGCACATTCTGCAAATACCACGTGTAGTTGTCCTTGCCGATTCCGGATGGGCCGGTCTTTGATTCCGCCTCGTCTTCCAGCCACGCCACGAGCTCGTCGGTCGCTACAATCGACTCGTCAATCGCCTTTTGCAGCGCGTCGCTTGCAGACTCTCCCACCGTGGCCTTCAATTCACGCAGAGTTGCGCTTTGTGCTCGCATGTCCCGAATTCCAGCGATCCACAGCTCTTTGGCGTCGCCGGTGAGGTTCTTCTGCGCCTGCTTCATCAATGGTGGGATGACCGTCAGCTCTTCAGCCAGACGCTCTTCGCCTGTCTTGCTCAACGGGAACTCGTACGTCCAGAGCTCCACCAACGCATGGTGGATTGGTCCCTCATGCGCTGGCACATCACTGCGGTAAGTCCATACCGTGTTATAGAACGCGGGGTCTCGCGCCCAGGGCTGGAGGATGCGCACATTGAAGTCGTAGCCATTCATCTCGGCACGTACGAGATGCCAGTCCACCTGCTGTGGTACGGACCAGTCGGCGATCTCAAAGGCTTTAAGGCGTTCCCGCAATGCCAGGAAGTCGTCATGCCGTGCAGCAAATTGTCCACCGGTGTAGTCGGGCGCACCGTTCAGTAATGGTGGCGACTCAAAAGCCCGCCAATCTGCAAACAACGCCAACAAATCGTCGTAGGCAGGCGCCTTCTGTGCCGATGCCGTCGTTGCCATTAGCAACAAGACCATGAGTCCGAAGAGCTTTCTCATCGCGTAACCATCCATGCCATTGAATCTGTGCTGCTGTATTCTACGGATCGGTGGCCCGGTTCGGAACGGAAATGGCAAAGAAACTCAAAAACGAAAAAGAACTGCTCAAAATTGCACTGGATATGATTCTCGAGGACGCGGTGAAGCGCGGCGTCGTCGAGTTCGAGGCGACCGATTCACACGACCTCAAGGTCCAGTACGCCTATCGCCTGCTCCTTCATGACAAAGCAATCGCTCCCTTACCCAATGGGCAAGACTCACTGCCCAAGATCCGGCACCGCCTCGCGATGTGGGTTACGCACCAGCTTCCCGACGACCACGAACTCCTGCGCTAACGGCGAAAAGCACGAGGCATCCTGCCGCCAACACCATGGGCGTCATGAAGCTGCCCTCGGGTCCTTCCGTCCCACCGGTTAGCCACACCGCCGCATCGGGCGTCGGCATCAGGTCGGCAGCAAGCGGAGCCAGACCCAGCTCGATGCCCGTCGTGGGTAATCCGAACCAGGTGATGAACATCCAGTTCCATGCGGCATGCCATGCCGCTGCACCCCAGACCGATTTCTCCCGTATCGCGAGCAGGCTCAGGAAAATGGAGAACAACATCGTGCCAAAAACAAAAATGGCGATACCGCTGGCACCAAGCTCAAGCAGGCGATCGCTATCGACGTGCATCAGCGAGAACAGGACCGAATTGCCGATAACACCAACCCAAAGTCCCCAGCGTTCGGCGAGCCTGCCCATCATCCAGCCGCGGAAAACGAACTCCTCAGTACCAGACTGCAGTATGAAAGCGAACATCAGGACGATTATCGGTACGAGGTCTGCTGCGCCGAGACCCGTTTCTGACTCGATGACATATCCGCCGAGCATCCACACAACGCCCACGACCGACGCGGCCATCAACAATCCGTACGCGAATCCCCGGATGTAGTCCTCCAGCTTGTCACCACGAAACGCCAGCCCTGCGCTCGACAGTGGCCGGCGTTCGAACAGTCGAATCCAGAGCACGAAAATTAGCGCCACCATCGCGAATGCCCCGATGATGAGATACAACACGTGCGGGTAGGTCTCGACATTGTCGCGTGTTATGAGCCCCAGGAATTTCGCGGGGAGCAGGGCCAGGATCTGGCCACTGATCATGAACACAAGAACGAGAACCGGGACAGCCCATGCCCAGGTGCGTCGCTGTCCTTCGGCAAGCGTGCCGTACAAATACTTATTCATGGCGAAGTGATGTCTGTGGGAGCCTCATTGGATGCAAATTACCCGTGATGCGGTAGTTCCGCGCTCGATTTTATCCGTTACCCTAGAGGGCTAGGTTGACTACGGCCCTCGAGGCCACACGATTTTGTTCGGAGAGAATAGCAGTGACCGACTATAACCCCCCATTGGATGACATCAGATTTTGTTTACGGCATGCGGCGGACCTCGGCGAGACGCTTAAGCTGGAGGCTTACGAAGGGTTCGAGATCGACGATGTCGACCAGGTCCTCGAGGAAGCGGGCCGTTTTGCTCGTGACGTCGTCGGCCCGACCAATGTCCCTGGTGACACGGAAGGAGTCCGCATCGAAGACGGAAAGGTCCATGTCCCGGCCAGCTTCTGCGATGTTAATCAGCAGATGGTCGAGAATGGCTGGCTCGCCGTCGGCGGCTCGCCCGAGTATGACGGTATGGGACTGCCGGCCACGGTTGCGTTCGCCACATCAGAAATGTGGCAAAGCGCAAACATGGCGTTCTCGTTGCTCTCAATGCTCACGCGCGACGCGACTCATGCAATTGAAACGCATGCCAACGATGCGCTCAAGCAGGCCTATTTACCCAAGCTGACCTCCGGTGAATGGGCCGCGACCATGGTCCTGACCGAAGCCCAGGCCGGCTCGGATCTGGCCGCCGTATCGGCACGTGCCACTCCCGATGGAGACGCGTATCGAATTTTCGGCACGAAGATCTTCATTACCTGCGGTGATCACGAATGTTCCGAGAACATCATTCACATGGTGCTGGCAAGAATCGATGGCGCGCCGGAAGGCGTTCGCGGTATTTCGCTTTTCCTCGTGCCAAAGTTCATCCTCGATGAAAACGGTGAGCCCGGCGAACGCAACGACGTTTGGGCGACATCGGTCGAACACAAACTGGGCATCCACGGCAGCCCGACATGTGTGCTGAATTTCGGTGACAAAGGCGGAGCGCTCGCGTATTTGGTTGGCGCGGAGAACAAGGGCCTCGCGGCCATGTTCACAATGATGAACCAGGCCCGGATGGAGGTTGGTCTGCAGGGCGTCGCGATCAGCGAACGCGCCTATCAACAGGCCCTTGAGTATGCCAACGACCGTGTTCAGGGCCGCGTGCCGGGGCACAAAGGGCGCGCACCGATCGTCGAGCATGCCGATGTACGCCGCATGTTGATGCTGATGCGCTCGCAGACAGAGGCTATGCGCGCACTCGCATACTCTGCCGCATCACTGGTCGACACCTTGCAACAGGGAACGAGCGACGACGTTCGCAAAGCGGCCGATAAACGCCTCTCATTGTTGACGCCAGTGGTCAAAGGCTGGATCACCGAAACGGCTCAAGACATAACTTCGCTCGGCATCCAGGTACACGGCGGAATGGGCTACTCCGAGGAAACCGGCGCGGCACAGCATTTCCGTGATGCCAGGATCCTGACGATCTACGAAGGTACGACAGGCATCCAGGCCGGCGACTTCGTTGGGCGAAAGATTCTCGCCGACGAGGGTGCCGAGATCCGGTCGTTTATCAGTGAGCTTCGCGAGGTCTGCGATGCACTCGAGCAGGTCACAGAAACGCAGTCTGTCTGCGAGAGCTTACGAATGGGGCTTGAGCTACTCGAACAGGGCGTTACCTGGCTGCTCGACAATGCAGCATCGGATCCGACCACCGCGGGAACAGCGTCAGTCAATATGATGATGCTCGCAGGAGTGGTGCTAGGCGGCGCGACGCTCGCGAAAGCGACGCTGGCGGCGCGTGCAGCCGACGGCAACACTCCGTTCCTGACGGAGAAAATCGCGAACCTTCGCTTTTACTGTGCTCATGTGATGCCACGTGCACATGGCTATCTGGCTGCCGCAACAGCCGATCCGGCCTTAACGATGGCCATACCCACAGATGCCCTTTAGGAGTCTTTCTTAGTCACCAGATACTGTCGACGTCGCGATGCTCTCATCGCTTGACCGACGTGCACGGCGCGTCAGGATACGAACACCCCACGCGCACGAGGCGAGGCCGAGCGCGACGCCTGTGACGAGGAATGTGCTGCTGACCTCAACACCAAGATAGATTCCGATAATCACCAGCAGAACGCCGATAAAAATCCAGAAATGCGGTGCTCTCTCGTAGAGGGTGGTGTGTAGATACATCTCAATGCCTCACAATTCGTTGCCAATTACTTGCAGAGATCGTCTTTCTGCGCGCGTGTTTCGGCGATAGTCTTCGCCGCGTCCGCCTTGTTCAGGTACTCGCGCTCGCCGCTCTCATTCGTCTTGTACAAGCGCGGTGCGTTGACGTAGGAGTCGTAGATCTCGGTCGCCCGCTTGCAGTAATACGCCTCAGCCTTCTCACGTTCCGCCCGTTCCTCGGGCGTTTCGCCGGGATGTGCATAGCCCGATCCGGATTCGTCATCGCCGTCCTTCAGCTTGTCGAGCGAACCGCTAGAAACCCACACCAGCTCTACCGACACGGCATCTTCATGATCCGGCGTATCCGCGTAATGCACGTCGCCACGCTCATCGACCCAGGTATAGATCGATGTCATCGTGTCGACGAAATGCGTGTCGCCATGGGCATCAACCCATTTCCACACATCGGCCTGCGCCGCGGCGGAAAAGCCCACAACCAGAACCAACACTGCAAAGAACTTCTTCATATGGCGCTCCTGTGAGGCAGCAGTATGGTCGCAATTCACAGGAAATCCCTTGACTGAAGTCACAAAACCGAATCGGGCGATCGGATATTTCGTGGTTTTACTTTTTGGCCGCAGAGCCGACATAACTGCGTGCACAGTTCACAAAAACGCACCTCGAAGCGCTCAAGATTGTGCCAAACCCGACCTGCGTCTCATCCGGCAGGCCGCATAGATATTAGGATTACGTCGTGGCTGTCGGTAATTCGTGACACCCGAAAAACCCGAAACCACGGCAATGCAAGAGCAGGAATTATGTAATGCGACGAGAGAATGGATTCACGTTGATCGAGCTAATGATAGCGGTAGGCCTTACGGGCCTGTTGCTGTCCATGGCTGTACCTGCGCTCGATATCTTCGTATCCAACGCTCGCCAGACCGGCGCGATCAACGATTTCGTTTCCTCGATTCACCAGGCGCGCAGCACTGCGGTCACGACCAACTCTCGCGTGACAATCTGCCCAAGCTCTGGCGGCACTAATTGCGAGGTCACAGGCTGGAACTCCGGCTGGATTGTTTTCGGGGACCCTGACAGTGATCGTAATGTCGACAACGATGAAACGATCATCGCGTCATCGGGTGAGATCGACGGACTGACCATTCAGTCTGGCGAATTCGGCGCATTCCTGATGTACCGGCCCAATGGTCGCGTGATGAACGCATCGCTGAATGGCAGCTCAGGATCGTTCACTGTCTGCGACGGCCGTGGCGCCAGCCACGCCAAAGTCATGATCCTGGACCTGTCCGGCCGACCACGACTCAGCAAGACGCTTGCCGATGGCAGCGTTCCGGGCTGCCCCTAGGGACCCGCCATGTCGAATATAAACATGCAACGTGGATTCTCCCTGATCGAATTGCTGATCGCGCTGATCGTATTCAGCGTCGGCCTGCTTGCCGTCGCCGGCCTGCAAACAGTGTCCAAGCAAGCAAACTTCGAGTCGCTACAGCGGACATCGGCATCACAGATCGCCAACGGCATGCTCGAAGACATGCGTGTCAATGGTGACGCGATAGGTGTTTATCTCGCCGCCGGTGAGTTGGGCGGTGGCGCCCGCGGCGGCGAACCAGCCCCGAATTGCTCGGGCGCATCGGTCTGCAACTCCGCACAGAAAGCGACGCACGACCTCTGGTTCTGGGAGCAAATGCTCGACGGCAACTTTGAAATGAGCGGCAACACTGGTGCCGGTGGACTCGTTCAGCCAACGCTTTGCCTTGTCGGCCCCGCTGGCGGAATTGCCGGAATTTATACTGTCACGATCGCGTGGCGCGGATCTGCATCCTTGAGTAACGGCAATGCCAGCGCGTGCGGCACAGCCGGCGGCAACTACGGCGCCGGGAATGTATTCCGCCGCATCATGCAGGTTCCGACCTTCATCGATCCAACAATTTAAGTGCGACACTGATGACGATAATCCACAAAAAATACCAGGCTGGCTTCTCCGTTGTAGAGTTGATGATCGCGATGTTGCTGTCGATGTCTCTGGCCGGTGCGATCATTGCCGTGTTCGTCAACAACAGTTACAGCTTCAAGCAGGACGAAAACATCGGGCGCATGCAGGATGACGCACGCCACGCACTTCGCGAAATCGCGTTCGATCTCAGCATGGCCGGACACTATGCCGACCTGCATGTTCCCAGCTCCGTTTCCTACGACGGCGGACTTACGATCGGGCAGGACTGCGGCCCTGCCGGCCAGGCCAACTGGATGTACCGCGCAACCGAAGCAGGCACCGGTAACAGCCTGTCACTTATGGCCATCGACAATGCGACGAATGCCACTGCAGCGGCCGCACACTCGTGCTTTATCGGCGGCGAGCTGCAAGATGGTACTGATGTCGTCTCAATCAAGCGCGTGGCCGGTGCGGAGGCGAATGTCTTGTCCGCTGACAGCGCTTACTTGCGGACGAACGGAACAGTTGGCGTTTTGTTCAGCGGCGTTGCACCGACTGCACCGCCAGTCGTTGTAGCAGTACCTCGCGCCGATTGGGTTTTTCGACCCACCATTTACTACATTCGCCAGTTTGCTAACGCGCCGGGAGACAACATTCCGACGTTGTGCCGCAAGGTCCTTCGCGGCGCCGGTCCGGGTATGACGACCGAGTGCCTGGCCACGGGTATTGAAAACCTGCAGATCGAGTATGGCATCGACACATCAGAGAACGGTCAACCCAATGTGTGGATGACCGGCCCATCGCTGGCGCAGATCCAGTCCGTGGTCACCGCTCGCATCTTCCTTATCGCGCGGACGACTGAGATCGACACGCGCTACGTCAACTCCAAGACGTATTCGATTAGCAACGCACCGGACCTGGTTCCGGGTGATAGCTTCCACCGCAGAGTGTTCTCTACCAGCGTGTCGATCCAGAACATTCGTAGCATGAACATGATGGGCTTCTAAAATGAGAAACCACACGACATTGAAACAAAGACAGGGCGGCGCGATTCTCGTCGTCGCACTGATGTTCCTCGTGGCCATCACCTTGTTTACGATTTCCTCGATGCGTTCGAGCAACATTGGCTTGTTCATGGCACAAAACGAAGAATCTCGCGTAACCGCCGAACAGGCCGCGCAAGCGTTGGCCGATGCAATCGTTGCGAGCCCGGCGTCAACACCGGTCGTGGGATCCCCGGGTTACACCGCATGCACTGCCGGTGAAACGGGATGCAATCGCAACGACCTTCCTGTTAACGATCCGGTGCTTGCGAGCGCTGTGGCCAACGACCATATCCAGGCGCGCGTTGAACGGATCGGTACGATTTTTCGGCCGCCGCCCCGCGTCGTGGAAACCAGCATCGACAAGTTCAGTAGCGCGTCGTTCCGAGTGGTGACGACGTATGACCGTGTTGACGAAGGCCTTGGCCACGAGCAGGTCACCGAAGGTGTCCTCGTTCTCGTGCCGAAGCAATAGTCTGAACATTGAGTAGAGATACCGGTATGTATACCAAATTCCTGAAAGCATCCATTACAACGGCGCTGGCTTCGCTGATCCTGGTGATTGGCTCCGCCCGTGCTGACGACACGGACGTCTACATGAATCCGGGCGCCGGTCTGCCAGCGGGCAGCGAGCCCATGGTCATGTTCTCGCTGGACTACCGGCCAAACCTCGGCTCCACGGCCTGTAATGGCAGCGATTGCGACACGCTTATTAATGAAGGCTATATGCCCGTGCAGGGGTCTTACACCTTCTTCGACGTCCTGAAAGGAGCGTTGCGAAAGGTATTCGACCCGCTCGAGGGCATCCGAGTGGGGCTGATGTTGAACCACGATAACAATAATAGGTGTGAGGGTTTTGGGCGAACCCGATGCAGTAACGGTGGCTACATCGCGATGGGTTTCGAGTCGTTCTATAAAGGCGACGCGAATGGCGCCAAGGCGCGATTCCACACCCTGGTCGACTCTATGCCAACACCCGGCGGCAACTTGAGTCATGCTTACCAAGGCAAGGAGCTGTTCTTCGAGTTCTTCCGCTACCTGACCGGCCAGGGCGTCTACAACGCACACAATGGTTACGGCGACTACGCCTCTGATATTAAGATCAACCTCGACGTCGACGACCCGGCGATATCCTGGGATACGAGCATCGAGCAGGGCCCTAAAACGAAGCCAAACTATGTGAGCCCGATCAGCCCGACCGGTGCATGCTCGAAGATCTACTCGGTCAACTTCATGTTCCTGGTTTCCAACCAGGATGACGATTCGGATGACGCCATTGAGGACTCGGTTTCATCGGGTGGCTTCGGCTCATCGCAAAGAGAATTCCCCGATGTCATCCAGTACCTGAATGACGCCGACCTTGCTAACGGTAGTTATGGATCGGTTCCAGACATCGACGACAAGCAGAATGTCATTTCTTATTTCGTCGTCGATAGCAAGAAAATCAACACCACTACGAAGGGATATGCACGTGCAGGCGGTACTGGCGTACCACTGGCATTGTCCGAGAACCCTGACGAACTCGTCGCGACACTGCAGGAAATCTTCAAACAGATCCTGAGTGTGAGCACGACGTTCGTTGCGGCATCCGTTCCTGTGAACGTCTTCAATCGTGCCGAGATTACCGACAACGTCTACATCGCGCTTTTCCAGGTGGATGGGCAGGCTCGTCCTTCGTGGGTAGGCAACGTCAAGAAGCTCAAGCTGACTGGCGCGAATGATTCTACGGCCGACGCCGCGCTAGTGGACGCAAGAGGCACACCTGCCATTGCAGCTGATGGTCGTATCCGCTTCGACGCATTAACAAGCTGGACGAATTCTGCGGCATTGCCGGCACCAGACCTCGATTCCGGCGAAGTTGCGGGGCGCGACGGTCGCGTTGTCGCTCGCGGTGGCGCCGGCCAACGTATACCGGGATTCCTTTCCGGCAGTCCACAGGAAGCGAACGGGCTTGGCGGCCGCAAAATTTTCTATGACCGAACATCGTCTGCACTGGCCAACCTGAACGTCGACCCGACAACCGCCGCCAACCTGCAATCGGACTACGACGTCGCAACCGTGGCCGAGGCCGAGGAACTCATCGCTTTCTCCCGTGGACTCGATATCGACGACCTCGATGGCGATCTTGAGACAAACGAACCACGAGACTGGATCTTCGGCGACGCATTGCATTCGCGTCCTTTACCCATTAACTACGGTTCGATGGGCGGCTATACCTATCCGGACAACCCCGCCATTTACCTGGCTGTTGCATCGAATGACGGCATGCTCCGAATGATCCGCAACACTCGCACGAGCGGCGCGGAGAGCGGTGAAGAAGTCTGGGCATTCATGCCTCGCAGGGCCATGGAAGCGCAGAAAACACTACGGGCAAATGGCACGGGCATGCAGCATCCGTACACCGTTGATGGCGCTCCTGTTGCATACATGCAGGACCGCAATTACGACGGCTCGATTGTCGCGAGCGACGGCGACAAGGTTTATCTCTACGTTGGCATGCGCCGCGGCGGAAAAGCGTACTACGCCTTTGACGTGACCAACCCCGAGAGCCCCGATCTGATGTGGACGATCGACAAAGGCGGCGACTTTGCCGAGCTTGGTTACACATTCTCGAATCCGCGTGTTGGCCTGGTCAACTCGCCGAGCGGCCCGAGGCCCGTCGTGATATTTGCGGGTGGCTACGACCTGAACAAAGATATCCGCGGTGTTGTTGGCACAAATGACTCTGAAGGCAACGCAATCTACGTCGTCGATGCCGAGACAGGCGCGCTCGTGTGGAAAGCGCGGCGTGGTTCGAGCGGGTCAGGCAACGTGTTTGAGCATCCGCAACTGCTCGACAGCATTCCGTCGGCAATCGCTGCCGGTGATACTGATGGCGACGGCTTTACCGACCGCCTGGTGGTAGGCGATACCGGTGGTAACGTCTGGCGTGCTGACCTTCAGGGCCCGGATATCTCGGAGTGGAAACTCACGCTGCTCGCATCGCTGGGTCGACATGGTGGCGGCGCTGCGGGCATGGCCTCGGATCGTCGTTTCTTCCATCGCCCGGACCTCGTGCCGAGCAAGGACACCAACGGCATGTTCGACGGCGTCGTGATCGGTTCAGGCAACCGCGCGAATCCGCTCGACAAGGGCGGCACCGCCGTCAACTTCACGTTCATGCTCAAAGATCGGCATACGGCACCGGGCAGTGGTGTCGAGGAGAACATCCAGCTTTTGGACCTGGGTGACGTCACGAGCAATTGCCTGCAATCCAGTAGCCCCTGCACGATCGACCTGAGCAAAGGCTGGCGCCTGATGCTTGAGGAGCCGGGCGAGAAAGTGCTCGCGACTCCGCTTACCATCGTGGGCAAGGTGTTCTTCACATCGTATCTTCCGCAATCCGGAGCCGGTGCGACAGCCTGTGCGCCGAGCGAGGGCGCCGGTCGTCTGTACGCCGTCTCGTTGCAGGACGCGACGTCGGTAATGAACTACGACTCAAGTGACGATGACCCGAACAACCCGGACCAACCGACCACGAAGAACGACCGCAGCGTCGAGCTATCCTCATTGGGTATCCCCGCCGAGGTGGTGTCGGTACCGCCGAACAAAATCTTGCGCCCCGATCTACAGATCGACGACGTCAACGCGACTACTCGCTGGCGTACCTTCTGGTACCTGGCCGAAGATGAGGACTTATAAGAACAATGGATAACTCACTCACCAAACCCGCTGGCAAGCAGCGCGGTCTATCGTTGATCGAACTGATGGTTGTCGTCGCAATCATCGCCATTATTTCTGCATTTGCCTTTCCGTCGTACCAGCGTTACGTCATCAAGGCCAAGCGCACGGTCGCGCAAAATGTGCTATTGCAGGTAGCGGATCGCCAGCAGCAATTTTTTATGGACAATAAGAGCTTCGCGGCCGACATGACGAACCTTGGATTTCCCGCGGACCCGTACATTGTTGGCGATGACGGCGCGTCGACGGTTGTCGGCGATTCCGAGGCGGTTTACTCACTGTCGCTTTCCAATGTCACGGCGACAACCTGGACGGCCACGGCCGCCCCGCTGCATGGGCAGCTTTCCCGGGATACATACTGCGGTAGCCTGTCTGTCACGCACGCCGCGGCGAAGGGAAAGACCGGCGCGTCGGACGACTGCTGGTAGTGGCTCTCTAGAGCCCTTCCATCACACGTTGCAGGCGGGCCTTAACGTCGCTGGCCAGCGGCGCGACCCCCGGATGTTCGACCAGCGATAGCACGCTTTCCGGATCCATGAAATCGACATGAACCTTGTCGTCGGCATCCTCGCGTACGAGCACATTGCACGGCAGCAGTAGCCCTATGTCTTCGACAGCCGATATGGCCTGGTAGGCGAGCGCCGGGTTGCAGGCACCCAGAATCCGGTAACGCGGCATGTCCTTGTCGAGCTTCGCCTTCATCTTGGCAGCAACATCGATATCGGACAGGACGCCGAAACCTTCTTTCTCCAGTTCGGCCGTTACTTTCTCAATAGCATCGTCAAACGACTCTTCGACAATCTTGCCGAATCCGAAATTTGAACTCATTGGATTATTCCCTGGGGGTGCAGTCCGAGGTGCCGCAGTAGATGTCGTGTAGCAGGGTAATCACCCTGTCGGCGGGCCCATCGGCTAGTGAATAGAAAATGGTTTGGGATTCGCGCCGAGTCTTCACAAGCCCCTGCTGGCGTAGTCGCGCCAGTTGCTGCGAGAGCGCAGACTGGCTCAGCGGCACGATCGTGTTGAGGTCGCTAACCGAGCGTTCACCTTCGGCCAGCACGCACAGAATCATCAAGCGGCTCTCATTTCCAAGCGCCTTCATCAGGCCCGCGGCATCTGATGCGTACATCTCCATGTCGCTGGCGGGGTGCGTCTTGCTCGAGTTGGCGTTCATCCAGCACTAATATAGGCAATATTATATTAGAAGTCCATAATTTAGTGTTTGCTTTAGTGTTGCAGCGTTACGCTGGTATCGCGGTTGGCTACCGGTTATAACTGTTGCGTTGCATCCACTAATATTAATAAGACTCTGGTAGTTCAAGAGCTTACCGGATGTATTTTTCCGACAGGGGGACACAAATGAAGTATTCACTCAACAAGCCGCTGGTCGCGTTGGCCACGATGGCTTTGGCGGCGACCGCATTGCCTGCCGCCGCACAGGATGAGGATGGCCGCCGAGGTGGCGCGAGCGCGCTGCTCGAGGAGATCCTCGTCACCGCTCGCAAACGCGAGGAAAGCATGCAGGACGCGCCGCTGTCCGTATCGGCACTGAGTTCCGAACAGATCGATGCCCTGCATATTCGCGATCTCACGAGTCTCGCGACCGGCCTGCCGAACGTATCGCTGGACGATGTTGGTACCACCAAGGGCGTGGCCAACTTCTCGATTCGCGGTCTTGGCATCACAGCATCGATTCCGTCGATTGACCCCACTGTCGGTGTCTTCGTCGACGGCGTCTATATGGGCCTCAACAACGGCATTATTTTCGATGTATTCGATCTTGAGAGCATCGAGGTGCTCCGCGGTCCCCAGGGAATCCTGTTCGGTCGGAACGTAACCGGCGGAGCGGTCCTGCTCAACACCAAGAAACCGGGCGGGGAGTTTGGAGGCAAGATTCGTGCGGCCGTCGATGGTGGTGGTGACGGTGGCAATAACAGTTATCTGATGGGCTCGGTTGGCGGCTCACTCTCCGACAACTTTGCAGCGAGGATTACTGCGTACTACAACGATGACGAGGGATGGTTCAAGAACCAGGCGACCGGCAACGATCATGGTGCGATCAAGCAAGTCATGGTTCGTCCGGTAATTGTCTGGAACCCGACTGACAACGTTGAAATCGTTGCTCGCTACGAATTCAGCGACATCGAAGGTGACGGGCCGTCTTCGCAGAGCCATACCAACGGCTCCGGCGTTACTGGCGTACCTGTCAGCCATGACCCGGGTACGTTCAGCTTCTCGATTGATGAGGAAGGCTTCCAGACGAACGAAACGCACTTCTTCTCGACAGAGATCGACTGGAGTGTCAGCGATACCGGCACGATCACCAACATCTTCGGCTGGCGTGACTACAAGGGCACTGCGCTTTCCGATATCGACGCGCAACCAGCCCCGTGGTTCCACGGGGGGTTCGGCAGCAATGCCGAGCAGATCAGTAACGAGCTGCGCTACAACGGCATGATCGGTGATAACGCCAACCTGACCATGGGCCTCTACTACTTCAAGAATGACCTGGAGTATGCAGAGTCACGCTTCCTGCTTGGTGGCGCGCTCACGCAAGACGGTGGCGGCCTGTACGGTGTCGAAACGCTTGGCGCATTCGCGGCTCTCGACTATGACGTATCCGATACGCTGACTGTCAGTGCCGGGCTCCGTTACACGCGGGAAGAAAAGGACGCACAGATTGCGACCTTGCCGTTCAATACAAACAATCCGTGCGACGTTCTCCAGGGCACCTGCGTGTACGACTTCGTTGACAAGAAGAGTTGGACCAACGTGTCACCGAAGTTCGGTGCGACGATGGCAATCTCGGATGACACCAACCTCTACGCGCACTGGACGCGCGGCTTCCGTTCCGGTGGATATAACCTGCGTAATACGGCTGGTGACGTCGTCAACAATCCGCCCGGACCGTTTGACGAAGAGACTGTCGACAACTTCGAATTTGGCTGGAAGAGCGACTTCGAAGGCGGCCGAATCAACGGCGCAATTTTCTACAACAAGATCTCTGATCTGCAGGCCGACATTAACTCTGCTGACCCGGTATCCGGCGTCGTTCAGGTTATCAAGAACACGGCTGACGCCGAGATCACGGGTATTGAACTCGACGGCGTCTTCAGCATTACCGAGAATTTCGTGATTACCGCGACCGTCGGTGCGATCGATGCCAAATATAAGAAAGTCCTGTTCGACCTGAACGGCGATGGCTCCATCGATAATGCGGACCTGGACCTCGCGTTGAAACGGGCGCCCGAGCTGACATACAGCGCCGGCATCAACTGGGATGTTGAGCTGGGAAGCTGGGGATACATGACGGCTCGCGCCAGCTACGGGCATCGCGACCAGGTTGCGTGGAACGAGGCCAACACGGCTTACGTCCCGGAACAGAAGATCGTTGACGCCGGCGTGTCATTTGCATCGAACAGTGGCGCATGGGTCGTCGGCATATACGGCAAGAACCTGACGGACGAGGTCAAGTGGGGCGGCGATACGCAGTTGCCATCCGTACTTGGACCGGTCCCGCTGGGTGGCACATTCTCGCCACTCGCGAAGGGTCGCGTTGTAGGTGCTGAAGTTACCTGGTCTTTCTGAACCCTGGTCCTACCAGGCAAGGGCTGATCCAACAAGCGGGGACGGTATTGATTGCCGTCCCCGTTTTCTATTGGATAACGAGCGGTTGCTCGATCGCGTCGATCGCCTGGCGCTGGAATTCCGCGAAGTCACGATAGTCTTCAGGTTCGAATCGATCGTCGGATGCGACATAGTCGAAACGAATCTCCCAGTTGCCGTTGTCCCGGTTAACCTGGCGGTGCCAGTTTCCAAATTTCGATTCGCCTCGATCCGGTTTGTTTGATACCTCATCAACGCGTAGTCCCGACGGGACCTTAACCGATGTGACTGCGCTAACGCGCAGCGGGAAGAAATGCTCGAACGGGAAGCGCCGGTCCGCCACGCGATCAAATTCGAGGTAGTACGCTTCGAGAAAACCGGGGACTTCGAAACTACCGTCGGTATCGACCGGCAGCGTATAGCGTATCTCGATCAACAGGTCGTATCCCGCGTCAAAAATGTTATCGACGAAATACTCCGTTAGTTCCGCGTCTGAATATCGTGTCGCAACCCAACGCTGCAACGAAGCCAGCATTTCCGATGTCTCTATAATGCGCAGCTGCCCCCTCAGGTCTGCTGCCTGGTAGCCAGTGAAACGCGCCGTTTCGGTCACGTCAATGTAGCCATCATCACGAGGCTCGACGGTGCGTTCGACATTGATGCCCGTCAGTTCTGACTCGTAGTCCGGAATATGGATCAGGTCCGGCGTGGCACCGAGTGCCAGCGCGAAATTACCAGCCATCGATCGCGGGGCAAGCTGGCCGAGTCGCAGATCCTTGTCGGTCGAATCGACGAAGACAAGGCCCTCCTCAGTTTCGACCACGACAATCATGTGATTGAACTGGTCCGTATTGGGCAGCCCGGGCAAAACCTGCTGACTGAGATTCACGAGCGCCAGCGACGCATCGATTCCCGCGGCCTCGAGTAATGAATAGAGAAGAACCGCGTGGTCTTTGCAGTCGCCATAACGATCCCGCATCGTCTCGCGCGCGGTTTTTGGAATGTACGCACGGCGCCCGAATTCAATGGCCTCGTAGCGAATTTCGTCCTGTACCCAGGCACTCAGAATCTCGATCTTGCGTGCCCTGCTATCCACACCTTCCACAAGTCGCGTCGCGCGGTCTGTGACCGTGCTGATATCCAGCTTGTCCTCGATTTTCCCCAGGTACTCTTCGCCAGCTGCGGTCCAGCTCTCACTCACTGTGCCAAGCTGCACCCAGGGCAGAATCTGGTCGTAGTACGGCTGCAACGGCTCCCAACGAAATGGCACGGGACTTTGCACATCGAAGACCAGTGCCCTGCCATCCTTGTGGGGCGGCTGCACGCCGCTCAGTTTGAACTTGAGTCGATCGTGCTGGCCATTGATAAAGACTGCGCTGTATTCGATCGGCCGGTCGCTGGCCAGATACGCGGTTTCCAGCGGAAACGTGCCATCCTCGACCGAAGTGCGCTTGGTGACAACCACTTCGATTACGACGCCCGGGGCAAGGCTTGGGACCGGCAGGTGCACGGTTTTTTCGGTACTGGCCTCGTAGCCGGTCTCGCTGTTCGTGAGGTAATACGTATTGAGATCGCCCTCGGCAACGATCTCCCCTTGCGGGTCGCGAACAACAAGGCTGTTCACGTACAGCTGTTCGAAGCCCGGGTCGAAATCAAACTCGAGCGTGCTGAACTGGGTGATGCCATTGTCGTCCAGGACCCGAATCTTGCGATAGGTGCTTTCGCGCAAGATATCGCTGCCGTCAAATTCGTACCCTGCGATTCGCGCCACGAACACGGCGCCGTACTCGTTGGTCGTCGTACCGAGGTCAGTCGCATCGAATATGCGCTGAGCTTTGCGTGGCATCGCCACAGCCTCTATCTCCTGGCTGATTGTCGACGTGTCACCCTCGCCCAGCATGTGGTCGATGGCCTCCAGGTATTCCTTGATGCTCGCGTTTGCCGGCGAGAATTTGAGTGCCTCTTCGAAAGACTCGCGAGCGGTGCGGTAGGAGCGCAGCTGGTACTCGGCATCGCCCTTGAAATAGTAGCTCTGCAGGGAACGATAGCCTGCCGCGATCAGCTCATCCGCGACTCGCAGGATATCGGCCGGCTTACCCATCTGGTCCAGAATCGACATGCGCTCATAGGCGAGGTCAGCATTGAAGGGCCTCCCTTTCGTCATTTTGTCGAGAACGACCAGCGCCTCCTCGAAGCGCTCGCGACGCGTCAGCAACTGGACGTGCAGCATCTGCGTTGCATCGTCTACCTCGCCCTTCGTGTAACTCGCGAATTCGCGATCGAGGTCGTCCCAACGGCCCGCGTCGGCGAGCAGATCCATGTAGGCCGAGAAATCGTCCTTGTCACGATAGTCCGAATCGAAAAGCGTGTCGTAAATACGAAGCGCCTTCTCGGGATTGTCTGTCTGGTATGCAAGCCAGGCGTCCCAACTCTGCACCGGCCGATTATCCGCGAACGGCGCCATGCGCGGCTCGATCCAATCAGCGGCTTCGCCAAATGCGTCAATTTCCACGAGTGCACGCAGTGCATTGATGATGTAGGCCTCATCGTCGGAGACAAGTTCATTGGCCTGCTCGAAGTAGGTGAACGCATCGCGGAAACTGCGCGCTTCGTAGTAGTGCAGGCCGAGCGCATTGATCAGGTATGCGTTGACGCTGCGCTCACCCTGGTCCGTGTAATGGCCGTTCGACGCCGTAGCCGAGCCGACGACCTCAAAGTCCTTCCAGACTTTTTCGAGGTCCGGCCTTACCGTCCGTGCACCTTTCGCACCCCAGGCGGCGAGCGTGTACGAACACTGTTCGTTGGTGACGATCCACTGGTAATAGAGATACGGCTCACCTTCGGCCTCTTCAGTACCAATAAACAACTTGCCAGTCGCGCCGTCCTTTTCGATGTCGACTTCTTCGGTTATGAAGTCAGATGGATAGTCTTCGCCGAACTGCTGCATCATCACGCGATAGATCGCGTTGTCCGTCGGTCGCGCCCCGACCCAGCACGCCGGCATCACAACGGCACCATAACCTCGGGCGGCGAGCGCGCCAAAATCAGCGCCTTCGTTGGTTTCGGCCAGGTCGGTCCACGCGTACCAGCCGCGATCTTGTGCACGAAATCGATAGCCGAAAGTCGTGGAACGATAGTCTTTGACATCGGATGTCTCGACCACTACATGCTGGTTCTTGTCGGCGTCGATAATGGAAAATGCAGCCAGCAGCACATCGGCCTCGGCCTGGACGACTTCGTCAGGCTCGTCGGATGCGAACGTGAGTAGCTGGTACGCGCGCGGTCCGTCGACGTATGTCGAAATAACGTAGGTAATTGGTATGGAACTAACGTCTGCGTAGATCTTCTTCTGGAATATCTCCATGCCACGCTCATCACGCACGCCAATATCTGCGTAGCCTTTGTATTCGCCATCAACTTCGATGCTTAGCTGGTCCTCCATCGCGCTCTGCACGACCTCGGCGTACTGCTCCGCCGTCACCCCAAGACCTATGTCTTCGACAACGACCAGTGAGAATGCGTTGGGTTTGAATCGTATTGCGGCAAAACTGGCCTCGGGTACCTGCTTCGAGAAGTCGATGAACGTATAGGCCTCCGCTCCAAGGTCCAGGCGGTAGTTAAGGTCCTCGTGTTCGAACAATTCGACACGCGACCCGACACTGCCGGTATATGCATTGTGCTCCTGCGCGTCGACACTGTGTGCCAGCAGGATGAGACATAAGCAGGTTGTTTTGAGAAACCTCATACCTCGAAGATTCTACCGTCTTCGACTTTGGCATGTGTGCGAGACCACGCACATTCGGGTTTTCAGCTACTCGTAGGCTTGCACGGTCTCCCATGCGGCCTGCTGCAAGTAGGTTGCTGTCTCTTCACCCAGCCCGGCATCGTAGGCGATGCCTTGCGGCGACTGGCCATGAAGTGCAGCGAAAAATGTGCAGGCGGCCAGGTACGTGCCGGCCAAGGATGGATGACGCGCGTCATCGATACGAAGTGCCAGGTTTGGTCGTTCTGCCTTCACTTTCGCAAAGGCGAGGCCAACGGGTACGACCTCCGCACCGAGTTCCTTGCCAATATCGGTGTAGGCGCGATCAAGCTCAGCCATCATTTCGGGCTTACCCGTGTAGGCCCAGGTCATGAAAAACACGGGCCTGACACCGTGTGCACGCGCGATGCCGGCAAACTCTCGGGCAGCATCTCTGAATGGGCCTGCCGTCTCCTCAGTGATCGGCCCGAGGCTGTGTCCCTGCATAATGACCACATCCCAGTCGTCGGACGCCACCATGCGCTCGAAACCACCGGTATGCTCAGGCAAGTGCCCGCCAGAGATAGTCATGATGCGCGCCCGCGAGTCGTCGTCAGAGAATACCCCTGCGGCTCGAGCTAGTTTGCGATAGTGGCTGTGGAGGCTGTTGTTGTAATAGGTGAAGCTGTTGCCGACGAACAGAACTTTTTCCGGTGGGCCCTCTCTACCTACCTCACCTGCTAGTGCCACTGACCCCGCAAACAGCAGTAAGACAGTTAGCAAAAAGGGGGCAATGCCCCCTTTTTGTTCTTCAGTAAGCGCTGCAATCAGAACTGCATCCTCACGTCGACATAGTAGTAACGTCCATAGTCGGAATGCGCATCAGATTTATACCCGAAACGGTCGTCCGTGAGCGGCGCGCGCTCATCAGCGAAGTTCTTCAGGCCAAGCCTGAAGCGTGTGTCCGAGCCAGCCAATTCGGTTGTGTAGTCGAACGTGGCGTCAAACGTCGTCATCGAAGGTACCCAATACTGCGTGCCATCAGAGAGCGTCCGCCTATCAATGTAGAACCTGCCGATCTTGTATGCAGAGACCGACGCGCCGAAGGCTTCCTTGCGCCAGGAGAAGCGCATCGTGTGCTTCTCTCTCTGGTTGCCATCCATCTGTATGAGGTCTGCAAAACCGCTAACCGGAACGTCGGCAGGCAGCGTGCCATCTTCCTTCGCAGCGACCAGTATTGCCGCGTCACCGCCGGCATCCTGCTCATATTTTTGCAGGCGCGAACCATTGTAAGAGAACCTGAAGTCGCCAATTGACGTATCGAAGTTGTAGTAAATGCCGATGTCGAACCCTTTCACCGTTCGCGTATCCAGGTTGGTATAGCGATCAAAAATATTGATCACATCACCCGCAGGACAGATACCGGCCGCCTGGTAGACGCCAATTACATCAAGATCGTCGACCGGGTCCAACGTGTCTCTGTTCACAGCTGTATTGAAGCTCGAGCTGTCACAATTCACGCCACCATTCTCAAGGCGATATAACAAGTCGAGTGCCGTGTGATTTTCTTCGCCAAACAGGCCGATGGTCTTGTCTTTCTCGATCGACCAGTAGTCGAAAGTGACGGTCATGCCATCCGTCGGCGTGAGCGCAAAACCGATCGAGGTATTGTCGGACTCCTCTGGCACAAGCAACTCGCTACCGGAGGCAATTCTCTGCGTGGAGTTTCTGCAATCGAGAATATCCTGATCGGGGTCACCGCCATTCTCCGCGGCATAGAGACAAGCGTAGTCATTCCTTGTGTTCACCCTGGCGACCTGTCCTTCGTTTACGGTCACGAGGTTCGGCACACGGTACGCCTGCGACCAGGAACCGCGAATCAGAATATCTTCGACCGGGCGCCAGCCGAAGGCAACCTTGCCTACCGTCGCCGACTTGCCGATGTCGTCAAAGTCCTCGTAACGCAGCGCGAGCTGCACGTCCAGGGTTTCGAAAACCGGCACCTGCAACTCACCAAGTACCGACGTGACCTGGCGCTTGCCGCTGCTGTCCGATGACGGACTTGAATTAACGACGTCCGAAACGAACGGGAAGGTTGTGCCGTCTTCGGCAACTGCTGCAATGGTCCCGTCAAGACGCGGATCGCGATCGTCTACAAAGGACTCCTCACGCCACTCGACACCCGCCAGTAAACCAACCGGACCAGCCGGCATTTGGAACAGCTCGGCGTTTGAGAACTTGGCGTCGAACGTCTTTAACTCGGTTTCGTTGTCGCGTCGAACGGCCACTCGGGCGCGTTCGATATTGGAATTCACGCCACCGCTGAACGGGTTGTAGGCCGCCGACGTCGGATCATTCAGGGCTTCCTGCATCAACGTATTGGATACACGGTTATAGGTGATGTCTTCCTTGGTCGCCCGCGCCCATGACACTGCAGACTCCCAGTCCCACTCACCCATGGTGCCGCGGAAACCCTGTAATACCCTGTAGGTGTCTCCGTTGTTTTCGATGATTCGTGGCGCCTCGTCGAAACGATAAAGCTCCATATCCCACGCGACACCCTCAGCGGGCACAACCGTTCCGCAGGTCGCCGCATCTTCACCGATCAGGTCAGTCCAGCGATTCGGCGATCCGCAAGGCCCAAGGGGATTCCAGTAGTTTTCGGCTGCCACCACGAAATCGAACTGGCTTGGATAAGAACCGTGGCGAGACAGGTTGGTCTCCGATTGGTAGCCCAATATCTCGGTGAAGCTTTCAAGACCACCTTCGAACTCGTGGTTCAGGGAGACAAACACACTTGCGCGCTGCAGGTCAGAGGCGATGTCTCGCACGAGGTTCAGATTATTGCGCCAAACGCCGCCATTGTCCGCATTGCCGCAAACATACTCGTTCACCATGTATTCGCACTGCGGGTGGCCGATCGGGAACAGCTGCAGATCACCTGCGTTGTCGACCAGCATCAAGCCGCTATCGTTGAGGCCATATTCGCTACTCGCGCCCCGCATATCGAACTGGCCGTACAGACCATTGGCGCTGTTCTGGTCTCTAAAGCCAGAACTATCGGCCCATGGAGATCCTTCGGGCAACAGGTCGTTCAAGACTGACGATCCCCACTTGGGATCATCTGTCGCTCTGACACGTCCACGATCATAGTAGTTGGCAAATACAGAGATATTGGTCGCGCCGCCGTTGAAGTTCTTGCCCCATTCCAGGGTCAGCGTCTTGTTGTTCTTTGGCACGTTGTCGAAGGCTGTGTAGCGCGCCCGGACACTGAATCCTTCAAAGTCCGTCTTCAGCACGGTGTTAACAACGCCGGCGACCGCGTCCGCGCCGTAAATTGCCGAAGCGCCGTCACGCAGGACTTCGAGTCGCTCAATGCCCCAAACAGGGATAGTCTGTGAATTCACAGTATTAACCGGCACGAAGCTGCCACCGACCTCCTCGGTCTGGTAGCTCGCCGCATTGACCAGTCGGCGGCCGTTCAGAAGCACCAGCGTATTACCCGTTCCCAGGTTACGCAGATTGAACGCGCCAATATCGCCACGCGCCGAATTCACACCGCCGCTGATATTCTCCGCCTCATTGAAGAAGTTCTGTCCGTTCTCCGGGATAAGTTGCATCAGTTCGTCACCGGAATCGACACCCATGATCTCGATTTCTTCCGCACTGAGAACCGTCACGGCCAGGGCGTCAGTAATATTCGCGCCCCTGATCTGGGAACCAACGACGACGATCTCTTCGATTTCTTCGTCCTCTCCGTCCTGGGCCATCGCGGCTCCGGGGCCAACCGTCAGTGCAAACGCACAGGCAGCAGCAATAACGCTAAGGCGAGAACCGCCCTTAAGACTTTGGAAATACATGAACTTCCCCCTGGTTGAAATAGATGTCTTCTTCAATTGAGACATTCGACAAAGCTAGCAAGGCGCCCGGAGTGCGGCCAATACCATCACTTCGACACCCTATTACCTCAGTCTATAGAGGAAGAAAATCCAGAACCAGTGAAAAATACCTGTCACGGGTATTCTGTGACCGCCCGTCATAGCCCAAGGTTATACTGGCAGCATGCGGCTCAGACAAATCGAGGTCTTCCACGCTGTTTATTCCTGTGGATCCATGACAGGTGCTGCCGCGATGCTGAATGTATCGCAGCCCTCGATCTCCAAGGTTCTGGCGCACGCGGAACAGCAGCTGGGCTACCTGCTATTCGATCGCAGCAAAGGCAAGCTCACGCCGACGCCGGAGGCCCACCGTCTTTTTTCGCATGTTTCGGCGGTATACGACGACATCGATCGCCTCCGGCATGTTGCCGAGAATCTCAAGGCCGGCAACTCGGGTCATATCCGTATCGCCAGTACGCCCGCCTTCGGACTTGAGGTTCTGCCACGAGCGGTCGCCTCGTTTCGGTCGCAAAACCGGGACGCCATCTTCGAGATCGACACTCTTCACCTTGACGAGATGCACGACGCGTTGATCGAATCCAGAATCGATATAGGTCTTGCCTTCGATCCGATTGCGGTGCCGGCGATTGATGCACAGGAAATCGCGAGCAGTCGATTCGTTGTGTTGGCGCCAAAAAACACTGATTTCAATGGCAGGTCCACGCTGTCGATCGAAGATCTTCGTGGCCACGCTTTCATTGGACTAAATAGCCGGGGACCGCTCGGCCGCTCCCTCTCTACCTACCTCAGTACCGGTGCGTCAGACCTGAACATTGTCACCTGGTGTGAGACCTACCACGTGGCAAAAGCCCTGGTCGGCTGGGGTGCCGGCGTTACGATTGCCGATGAAGTGACCGCGCTGTCGGGCAGCCAGGACAACATCCAGATCCTCTCTCTGCAACCCGAACTGAGATTTGACATCAAGGTTTTGCACCTGGCCGCAGCGCCGCTGTCTATCATCGCCAATAAGTTCATCCAGCACCTCACAAAGACGCTCAACGACTTTCTCGGGCCGTAACGCCCTCCATAAATCCCGGTTATGGGCACACAAACAAAGAGTATTTGAGCAATTGCCGATGCGCTGACTAGTATGGATCGCCTCTTGGAAAGGGAAGTGACATGCACGTCGTCGTTATTGGAGCGGGTGTGGTCGGTCTGACGACCGCGTACTACCTGTCACAATTGGGCTGCCAGGTGACCGTAGTGGACCGTGAGAATGATGTGGCCGCCGGTGCCAGTTTTGCGAACGCCGGTCAACTCTCCTACAGCTTCACCGATGCACTCGCCAGGCCATCATTCATCGGCAAGATACCGGGCGTGCTGACCGGTCGAGATAATGCATACCAGGTGCGGCCCGAGCCTGGCCTGATCCCGTGGGGTTTGCAGTTCCTGTCCCAGTGCACAAACAAGCGAGCCAAAGAGAACACCCTGGCGGTGCTGCAGATCGCAACGCGATCAGCGCAGCTCATGCACGAGTTACGCGAAGCGGTGCCGTTCGAATTTTCGAGCAAGACAGCCGGAAAACTGGTGTTGCTGACGTCACGTGATGAAGTGGAAGCCGCCACAGCCAATGCCGCGATAAAGAGTCGTCATGGCTGTGAGACCCAAATCGTTACTGCGAACGAGGCACTGGCGATCGAGCCCGCACTCACACACCTGTCCGAAGAATTTGTCGCGGCCGTGTACTCACGCAGCGACGAGGTAGCAGACCCCTACCTGTTTGCGGTTGGCATGAGGACATTGCTCGAAGAATCGAACGACGTGATATTCAGGCTGGGCACAGAAGTCGAACGGCTATCGCGTGTCGGGCGCGGTGTACGTGCCGTCGAACTTTCGGATGACACCATTGAGGCGGACTCAGTTGTTGTTTGCACCGGCGCCTGGAGCGGCGCATTGCTTCGCTCCGTTGGTATCAATCCACACATATACCCGGTCCGTGGCTATAGCGTGACGCTCCCGCCCGGAGAAGCCTCGCCGAATGTCAGCGTAACGGCGCTTGGCAGGAAAATTGTCTTCAGTCGTATCGGTGGCCGCATTCGAATTGCCGGGTTCGCAGATTTTGGTGGCTTCAAAACCGACGATGATACGAAGCGAATCGCAGCGCTGGTTACCGTGGCGCGCAATTTCGCGCCACTGGCTGCCGACTATGATGCCGATGAGCAGAAGCCATGGGGCGGCTTTCGCCCGATGACGCCAGATGGACGCCCGCATGTCGGCAAAACGAACATCGATGGGCTCTACCTGAACACTGGTCACGGGATGCTCGGCTGGACGCTGGCCTGTGCTTCAGGGTATGACGTAGCACATGCTGTGACGCAATCAATCTGAAGAGGTCTTGATGAACTTAACGTTCCGGCACCTTGCTGCCGTTTCACTGCTCGCGGCCCTGCTGTCGAGCTGCGCTCCACAATTGCAGACCGTGCGTGCGGGGACGCCGTGTGTCGCGGATGGGTTTTCCGTGATCGACGGTTTTGCCGGTGCGCGTCGTGGCAGTTGTACCGTTCTGTCAGATACACATGTCAGGCTGGCAATTCTTCCCGAGGACAGCGGCTATATCAACGACAGCCCCTGGTTCTCATTCAAACTTCAACCCACAGGCGCAACGACGGCGACTGTCACACTGAAGTACAGCGGCGGGCATCATCGCTACATACCCAAATTCAGCACTGACGGTCTGCGCTGGTCGCCTGTTCCCGCCGAGAGCGTGCAGGTCTCCGATGACGGTACGGTCGCAACTTTCGACGTTGCATTGTCTGGCGGTCCCACCTGGGTTTCCGCACAAGAGCTGGTCCTTCCCGCGGTTTACCGTAAGTGGGCGAAGGAACAAGCCGCCACGTCGATACCCGAACTCGGTGTGCTCGGTCGCTCACTGCGAAACCAGCCAATTCACGTGCTGCAAATCAACAACGACTCGAAGGATGTACTCTTCCTGGTCGCCCGGCAGCATCCACCCGAGGTATCAGGTGCTTTCGCGTTCTTCTCTTTCTACGAAACGCTGCTCGCGGATACCGAACTGGCGGGGCGATTCAGGGAGCGCTTCCACATTGTCGCCATCCCCATGCTGAACCCGGATGGGATCCTCGGCGGCAACTGGCGCCACAACCTTGGCGGAACAGACCTCAACAGGGACTGGGGACCTTTCAAACAGCCCGAAACACGGCTGGTCAGTGACTTGCTCGACAAGCTGGATAGCGAAGACAAGAAGATCAGGGTCTTTCTCGACTTTCATTCAACGAAACGTAACCTGCTCTACACGCAGGACGAAGCCAATGAGACTGATCCCCCTCGCTTCACGAAGATCTGGCTGGACCGGGTTGCGGCTCGGGAAACGGGCTACGAGTTCACCAATGAAGAACACGACACCGAAAAGCCCGGCGTCTCGAAGAACTACATATATCGCCGCTATGGTATTCCGGCATCGACGTTTGAGGTTGGCGACGAAACAGATCGCGAGCTGACGATCAGTGCGGCCGCGGTTTTTGCCGAAGAACTCATGCGACTCATGCTGGAGCAGGACTATTAGCACGCGACTCAGCCTGGCATGGGTGCTGTTGGCATTGGGCGCATGCTCCTCGAACCCGCCCGCTGAGACATTCGATGTCCTGATTATTAATGGCCTCGTCTATGACGGCTCCCTGCAACCCGGACGACCGGCCAACATCGGTATCTCGGGAGACCGTGTTGTCTCAACCAGCGCTGCACCGGACGCGCATGCCCTGCGCGTTATTGATGCCGCAGGCAAGATGGTGGTCCCGGGATTCATTGATCCGCATACGCATGAGCTGGGCAGGCTGACCAAAGACGGCCGCAACCCACATTATCTGCACCAGGGCGTCACGACGGTATTCGTCGGCAACGACGGTGACGGTGTCCCGGACCGCGCACAACGCCTGTCGGTACTTGAGAGCCAGGGCATTGGCACAAACCTGGCGTTCTTCGCCGGTCACGGTGACCTGCGCAACGCGGTTATGGGAATGGCAGACAAGCCAGCCTCATCCGTTGATCTGGACGCTATGCGTGCCTTGTTATCCGAGGAAATGAAGGCCGGGGCGTTCGGTCTTTCCACCGGTCTTTTCTACGCCCCCGGAAGTTATGCCGAAACCAGCGAGGTCGTCGAGTTGGCGAAAGTCGCTGCTGCGCATGGCGGCATCTATGACACGCACTTGCGCTCCGAGAGCAGTCACGCTGCCGGGCTCCTCGCGGCCGTCGAGGAAGCAATTGATATTGCCCGTGCGAGCGGCGTACCGGTTCATATCTCGCACATCAAGGCGCTTGGCAAAGATTCCTGGGGTAAGAGCGAGGACATCATCACATTGGTCGAAGCTGCCCGGGAAGCCGGCCTGGAGATAACAGCGAACCAGTATCCGTGGCTCGCCTCGGGCACTCGCTTCAGCAATGCGCTGATCCCCCGCTGGGTAATGGCCGACTCAAAAGAAAAGATGCTCGAGCGCTTGGACGACCCGGAACTCGGCCCCGGTATTCGCCTCGAGATGGACACTAACCTCGATCTTCGGGGCGGCCCCGACGCGATGCTGGTCACGCACGCAAAGAGTCCTTACGCCGGCAAGACGCTCACCGAAATCGCGAGGGCCCTGGAGACAGACCCGTTAACTGCGGCTATCCAGGTCGTGATTGATGGCGACCCCTCTATTGCCTCGTTCGTCATGAACCAGGACGACATTGACCGCCTTGCCCGTCGCCCCTGGGTCATGACGGGTTCGGACGGCTCGTCGGGACACCCGCGCCTCTTTGCAACGTACCCGAAGGCCTGGCGTGATTTCGTCGTCGATCGTGACCTGATGACCGTCGAACGATTCGTTCACCGCAGCTCCGGACAGGTGGCGGATGCAGTCGGCCTCTGCGATCGCGGGTACCTCCGCGAGGGCTACTACGCCGATATCGCTGTTATCGATTCCGAGCGGTTCATGCCCGTGGCCGACTATGCGAACCCTGTCGCGCTATCCCGCGGTGTCGACGCTCTCCTGGTCAACGGAGTGATCACTCTCGATCCTGAATTACAACCTACCCTGCCAGGCCGGGTGTTGCGAAAGAAGCCAGATGGCTGCGTGCCATGATTCGTTTATCTATCTCATTCGAGACTGCACTACCGCGCGCGCTCTTGTTATATAATCGCCCGCCTCAGCCGGACGCTCTGTCCGGCTGAACCTCTTTAATTCAAGCTCCGGAGCAGTAAGTTGAGTCGGGATCAGAAATTTTTTGACATGTATTCCCTCGTAATCGGCGTGCTTGCCGCGATCGCACTGGCGATCCTCGTGCTTGCCATGAAAATGTCCGATCTGACGCAGGGTGTTTACACGCGCGATGCCGATGAGTACCAGGCTGCCGTCGCCGAGCGCATAGGCCCGGTCGGTCAGGTTTACCTGCCCGGCGAGGAGCAGGAGGCCTCTGCCCCGGTTGTCGAAGTGACCGCTGAACCTGAGCCGGTTGCCGCTGCTTTGACGGGTCCGCAGGTCTACAACACAGCTTGCCTCGCGTGCCACAGCACCGGCGTCGGCGGCGCGCCGATTGTCGGCGATACGGCCGAATGGGCAGACCGAATTGCGCAGGGCAACGATGTTCTTTATGACCATGCTATCAACGGCTTTTCCGGCGACGCCATGACACCGATGCTGCCGAAGGGTGGCCGGGTTGATCTGTCCGACCAGGAAGTTCAGGACGCCGTCGACTACATGGTTGGCGAGTCGTCCTAAGGGTACGACGGCTTCACAGCCGCCGATCCAGACACCTGAGAGATAGCGCTTCCGCAACATGCGGTGGCGCTATTTTTTTTGCGCCGGCGAGATCCGCGATGGTCCGTGAGACTCGTAATACGCGCTGATGCGCTCGTGCCGACAGGTTGAAGCGCTCTGCCGCTTTTTCGAGCAACGACCAGCAGGCGTCGTCCAGTGCGCAGGCGCTCTCGAGCGTTTCACCGTCCAGCCTGGCGTTCGCAACACCAGAGCGCTTCATCTGGAGTTGCCAGGCTTTCGCAACTCGGCGGGCAACAGACTCGCTGCATTCGCAGTCGGGGCCCGCACCCCTGAGCACATCGGTTGGCGGCCTCAATACCTCGACATGCAGATCGATCCGGTCGAGCAGCGGCCCCGACACCTTGTTGCGATAGGTGACGACGCGATCGCCACTGCAGCGGCAGTCCGACTGACTGTCACCAAGGTACCCGCAGGGGCAGGGATTCATGGCCGCGATCAACTGGAAGCGGGCCGGGTATTCGGCGTGCTGTCCGGCGCGCGCGATCGTGATCGAGCCTGTCTCCATCGGCTCACGCAACGCTTCCAGCACATTGCGGTGGAACTCGGGCAACTCGTCCAGGAACAACACGCCGTTGTGCGCACGAGAAATCTCTCCCGGGCCAAGGACCCGACCGCCACCGACCAGCGCCGCGGCTGAAGCCGTGTGGTGTGGTGCCCGAAACGGTCGCTTGCGCCACTCGGTAGCCATGATCTGCGTACCGGCGATCGATCTAACAGCAGCCGTTTCGAGCGACTCCGCTTCGGACATTTGGGGAAGCAGCCCGGGCATGCGCCGCGCCAGCATGCTCTTCCCCGTGCCGGGTGGACCGACGAACAACAGGTTGTGGTTTCCCGCCGCGGCAATCTCAAGCGCGCGCTTCGCATGTTGCTGTCCTCTTACGTCCGCGAGGTCGGCGCATTGAGAATTCACCCTGGGAATGTCGGCGACCGGTTGGCGCTCAATCGGGTCGCGACCCGCAAGATGCGCCGTCACTTCGAGCAATGTCGATGCGCCGATCACAACGGCACCCGCAAGCGCCGCCTCGGCCGCATTCTCACGAGGCACGATGACGCGGCAGCCGGCGCCGTGCGCCTTAATCACCGCTGGGAGCAAACCCGATACAGGGCGAAGCTCGCCGCTCAGTGCGAGCTCGCCGTAGCATTCAACGTCTGCCAGTGCGGCTACGGGGAACTGTTTGCGTGCGGCGAGTATGCCGAGCGCTATGGCGAGATCGTAGCGCCCACCCGTCTTGCGCATCTCGGCCGGGCCGAGGCTGATCGTGATGCGCTGCTGCGGAAACTCGAAACCGGAACTCATGAGGGCGCCTCGCACGCGGTCCTTGCTCTCGCGCACGGCCGTTTCCGGCATCCCGACAATCGTGAACGCCGGCAGGCCGCCCGAAAGGAATACTTCGATTGTGACCGGGGGCGCCTCCGTGCCGTACTGGGCACGGCACCGCAGTATCGCGAGATTCATCGGCCCTCCCTGGCCTACAAACGGTTAGTCCTTCTCCAGCTCCGCCAGCCGCGCTTCCAACGCTTCGAGCTTGTCCCGCGTTTTCGCCAGCACGGCTTCCTGTACCTCGAACTCCTCGCGTGTCACAAGATCGAGCTTCGCCAGCGAGGCACTCAGGACCGAGCGGAAATTACTCTCAAGATCCTCGCGCACGGATTTCAGGCCCTGGGGAACGGCTTCCGCCAGCTTCCGGGCGATGTTCTCAATGGATTCGTTAGTCATAGCGATTTGATACCTGACGCACTGGCAAAAGACCAGCCGCATTTTCCGAGGCAATGACCCGAAACGGGAGACCCACAACAGGGCATGGGCGGATTCACGTGCACCAACGCGGTGCGAGCCAAAACACGCGGTTTTCCCAAGCTCTTGAAATTTCAACAGATCCCGAATCTGGCACGGAACCTGCTCTATAGGGGGCAACGCCATCGACACTAATTCATTCAATTTTTTTGGAGCAATCAAGATGAAATCTGTAAGAACCGGCCTGGCCCTGCTGCTACTCGCCAGCAGTGCCCAGGCAGATCTCTCGGCCAACCTCGGGTTCGCCAGCGACTACCACTACCGCGGCATATTCCAGGCCCCCACGTCCGCAAGTGGCGGTCTCGACTACGAGAAGAACGGTTTCTACGCCGGTACCTGGGCTGCTGACGTCAGGGACGGTCTTGAGGTCGACGTCTACGGTGGCTACGGCGGCGAGGCCGGTGACTTTAGCTACAGCATCGGTGTCACAGGCTACTTCTACACGGGCGACTTCGACGACACCTACCAGGAGATCAATCTTGGTGGCGGCTTCGGCATCCTGGCAGTAGACCTCGCTATCGGTGAGTACAAGAACTTCAGTGGTCCGACCCAGGACTACACCTTCTACTCGCTGACACTTGAGAAGGACGGCTTTTACGGCAAGTACGCCGGCTTCTCCCAGGATTTTGACGGCGAGTACTTCGAACTTGGCTACGGCACAACCGTCGCCGACCTCGACGTCGGCCTGGCCGCCATCTTCGCCAACAAAGATCTCATCGGTTCGAATGATGAGTCGCTTGTTTTCACGATCGGCAAGTCTTTCGACATCAGGTAAGGGGAACAGACATGAAAATGATCACGGCAATCATCAAGCCGTTCAAGCTGGATGACGTCCGCGAAGCCGTTGCCGATATCGGCATCCAGGGCATCACGGTAACCGAGGTCAAGGGCTTCGGGCGCCAGCGCGGTCACACGGAACTCTATCGTGGCGCTGAGTACGTCGTCGATTTTCTGCCCAAGGCAAAAATCGAGCTCGCAGTCGCCGACGAGATTAGCGAGCAGGTTATCGAGGCGATCGCCAACACGGCACGCACAGGAAAGATCGGCGACGGCAAGATTTTCGTCACGGACCTCGCAGAGGCCATTCGCATTCGTACCGGTGAAACCGGTCCCGAAGCCGTTTAAGCACTGGGAGCAACTAACGTGGATACAACTCAAGTAGCGGCGCAGGTCACTGAACTGTCCTATGCGCTGGACACTTTCTATTTTCTCGTCATGGGTGCGCTCGTCATGTGGATGGCAGCGGGCTTCACGATGCTCGAAGCAGGCCTCGTACGTGCCAAGAACACGGCCGAGATCCTGACGAAGAACGTCGGCCTCTATTCAATCGCATGCATCATGTACATGCTCTGTGGGTACTCGATCATGTACCCGGGTGGGTTCGAAGGAGGCGTGTTCCAAAGCTTGTCGACTCTCGGCAGCGGCCTGCTCAGCTCGAGCGATAACGCGGCAGCTGATGTACTGGCCAGCGGTGGCGATACCTATTACTCGAACCTGTCGGACTTCTTCTTCCAGGTCGTTTTCGTTGCGACCGCAATGTCGATCGTGTCGGGCGCCGTCGCCGAACGTATGAAGCTCTGGTCGTTCTTCGCTTTCTCCGTCGTGCTGACGGGCTTCATTTATCCCGTCCAGGGTTTCTGGAAATGGGGCGGTGGGTTCCTTGAGCAGGCCGGATTTCTCGACTTTGCCGGCTCGGGCGTCGTACATCTTTGCGGTGCAGCCGCAGCACTTGCGGGCGTGCTCTTGCTGGGCGCGCGCAAGGGCAAGTACGGCGCCAATGGACAGATCAACGCCATACCTGGCAGCAACCTGCCACTTGCTGCTCTGGGTACCTTGATTCTGTGGCTTGGCTGGTTCGGCTTCAACGGCGGTTCCGAGCTCAAGGTCTCCGATGTGAGCGAGGCAAACTCAGTCGCATTGGTGTTCGTCAATACGAATATGGCCGCGGCCGGTGGACTGGTGTTCGCCCTGCTCCTTTCCCGCTTCTGGTTCGGAAAGGCTGATCTCACCATGGCGCTGAACGGCGCTCTCGCGGGTCTCGTGGCGATTACGGCCGAACCGCTCACGCCGGAGCCAATTGTCGCAACATTGATTGGTGCCGTTGGTGGCTTGCTCGTCATTGCCTCGATTATCTCGCTCGACAAGCTGCGCATCGATGATCCGGTTGGTGCGATCTCCGTGCACGGTGTCGTGGGCATCTGGGGTCTGCTCGCCGTTTGCATCACCAACGAAGAAGCGTCGTTGCTGGCCCAGCTCAAGGGCATAGTCTCGATCTTCGCCTGGGTGTTCATCGCCAGTTTTGTCGTCTGGTTCATTCTCAAGAAGACTGTCGGCATTCGGGTCTCCGAGGAAGAAGAGTACGAGGGCGTCGATATCAGCGAATGTGGCCTCGAGGCCTACCCCGAGTTCACCTCGGCCGAGTAAACCCCGCGGGTGTGGTGCCGGATTTGCCATAACGGCGATTCGGCACCACCCACAACCCCGCCATTCCTTGTCCGGTCGGGCAAAAGTCCACAATCTGCTGTGACCACGTTCACACCAACTTCAGCGCTGTCGTGGTCTAATATCATGAGGTTCAGCTCGTTATGGAAGGCATTTGGTGCCGGGAAGGATGACGATGAAAGGCAAACGGATTGTGCTCTCATGCGCGGTAATGGCGATGACCATTGCCGGTGGCGCTATGGCGAACGAAATCTACAAGTGGACCGACGAGAACGGCAACGTCCATTACGAAGACCGTCCGAGTGGCGCTGCAAGTGAGGAACGCCTGGATATCACGTATCGCCGGACCGACGGCAGTGCTGTCCAGAAGCGGGTCCAGACGCGTGTCGATGCCCAGACATCACGCCGGGAAGCGGAGTCTGTAGCTGCTGCGGCGCGCGAGGAAGCTGCCGACAACGCGGCCGCCGACGAAGCTCGTAAGCAAAAGTGCGAGCGCTCCCGGGCACGCCTGGAGTCATACCTGCAGTCCCGCCGCCTGTATCGAACCGACGAAAACGGCGAACGTGTGTACCTCGATGATGCACAGCGCCAGGAAGCTCGCCAGAAAGCCGAGGAACAGATCTCCGAGTTCTGCTCTTAAAGCAGCACTGCGTCCGAGCGGCGCGCGCCCGCGGGCGCTACAATACCCGCACACGTTGAAGGAGCGCGCGCTTGACCGCAGCACCCGACTCATCAAGCGAAGACACCCAGGTTTACCTGCCCGACTTTTGCGCGGCAGGTACGCTGTTTGTTGTCCTGCTGGTCGCCGAGCTGGTCGCCATTGTCCTCACGCTCGCCGCGCATGAACCCCAGGGACAATTCCTGATCCAGCTTTCGAAGATTTCGTTCTTCGTCCTGTGGCTTGCCCTGCTCGGAACCGCTGTCATGTGTCAGCTGCGCTCGCGCCTCGAGAGCGCCGGTAAGACCCGGGCCTTCGTGATTAGTTTTGTGGTCCTCGAGATCATGTGTCTTATCGTCGCCGAACTCTCATGGCAGCTCATGTGGCGCTTCGCCGGCGTCGCGATCATCGACGACACGCACTCGGAATTCATCCTGCGCACGTTTGCGATCAGCTCGATCTTTATCGCGCTATCGATGCGCTACCTGTACGTATCGAGCGAGTGGCGTCGGAGTATCGTACTTGAAGCACAGTCACGCATCAGTGCCCTGCAGGCGCTGATACGACCGCACTTCCTTTTCAACAGCATGAACACGATTGCGTCACTGATACGCTCGGACCCGCACCAGGCCGAGGAAGCCGTTGAGGATCTGTCTGACCTGCTTCGCGCGAGTCTCTCGAGCACGCGCAACCGCACGAGTATCAAGGAAGAGCTGGAAGTTGCGGCGATCTATCACCGCATTGAAAAACTGCGTCTCGGGGATCGCCTCAGGGTTCGATGGAAGATTGACGAACTGCCTATGCGAGCCCGCATTCCGAGCCTGACGATCCAGCCGCTGATCGAGAACGCGATCTACCATGGCATCGAGTTGCTCCCCGATGGCGGTGATGTCACGGTATCCGGCAAGCGTGATGGCCGGTACGTGCAGATATCGGTGTCAAACCCGGTTGCTCCGGGCAAGGCGCGGAACAAGGATGGCAACAAGATGGCGATGGCCAACATTCGGCAGCGATTCGAACTCGCTTACGGCAGTCGGGCCTCTGTGGATATTGACGACAGTGACGACAGTTACACCGTCACGCTGCGCTACCCGCTTGACGAGGACGCACTGTGACAGTCCTGAACGTGCTGGTCGTCGACGACGAGAAGCCCGCACGCGACCGCCTCCGCCAGATCCTCGAAGACGAAGACGACTACAAGGTTGTTGGCGAAGCCGCCAACGGCCTCGAAGCACTGGCACTCGCCAGCGACCTCTTGCCGGATATCGTGTTACTCGACATTCGCATGCCCGGCATGGAGGGCATCGAAACGGCACATCACCTGAATGCCATGGACCGCGCACCCGCCATCGTGTTCACGACCGCTTACGACGAGTACGCAATCGACGCGTTTGAGGCGCGTGCCATCGGCTATGTACTTAAACCCGTGCGACGCTCGCGCCTGACCGGTGCGCTCGAGCAGGCCTCACGATTCGCGACCAACACGCTGAGCGAGGCGGCGGCCGAGGCGAAGCTCGATGTCCGTCGAAAACACGTTTGCGCGCACGCTCACGGGGAGCTCAAATTGATCCCCGTGGACACGATTACTTCTTTCATCGCAGACCAGAAGTACGTTGCGGTTGACCACGACAACGGCCAGGACCTCATAGACGATTCACTCAAGTCTCTGGAATCCGAATTCGGCGACCGTTTTGTGCGCATTCATCGCAGTGCGCTGGTTGCGGCCGATCGCATCGACCGAATCGAGAAAAATACCGAGGGCAAGAGCCAGATTGTCTTGCGCGACGACTCGCAAGTCGACGACAAAGAGCTGATAATCAGCCGCCGGCATGTCGCCGAAGTGAAGCGCCGTTTAAGAAAATCATGAAGATCCGCATAGCAACAAGAAAATCTGCCCTCGCCCTGTGGCAGGCCGAGCACGTTGCCACCCTGCTCAACGACATGCCGGAAATCGACAGCGTCGAGCTCGTGCCGTTATCCACGCGTGGTGACGAGATTCTCGACCGTAGCCTGCAGAAGATCGGTGGCAAGGGCCTGTTCATTAAGGAGCTCGAAGTCGCGATGCAGTGCGGAGACGCCGATATCGCCGTCCACTCCA
Organism: uncultured Gammaproteobacteria bacterium; assembly: GCA_963752875.1. Taxonomy (GTDB): domain Bacteria; phylum Pseudomonadota; class Gammaproteobacteria; order Steroidobacterales; family Woeseiaceae; genus UBA1847. The sequence goes on from CAVWAH010000009.1 coordinate 52,235, forward strand.
TGAAAGACGTGCCCGCTGAGATGCCTGAGGGTTTCTGCCTCGCCGCCATGCTCAAGCGCGCAAACCATGCTGACGCACTCGTGTCGCCCAAAGGCGAGCAGCTGGCGGACTTGCCCGACGGCGCTCTCATTGGAAGCTCAAGCCTGCGGCGCCAGGCACAACTCAAGATGATGCGCCCGGACCTGCGTGTCGAACCGCTGCGTGGCAACGTCAACACGCGACTGGCAAAACTCGACAACGGTGACTACGACGCGATCATCCTCGCGGCGGCCGGTCTCGAGCGCCTGCAATTTGACGAGCGCATCAGCCAGCAGTTCTTGCCGGATCAAATGCTGCCAGCCGCGGCCCAGGGCGTTGTCGGCATCGAGTGCCTTGAGAACGCAACCGAACTGCGCGCTGTGCTTGCGAAACTGAATCACGGCACATCGGTCCAGACGACGCTGGCGGAACGGGCGATCGCCAGAGTTCTGGAGGCGAACTGCCAGTCACCCGTCGCGACGTTTGCGACAATCGACGGCGATGCGCTGACCGTTACAGCGCTGGTCGCGATGCCTGATGGCAGCGAGTTCATTCGCGACAGTATCAACGGTAGTGCCAGAAATGCCGAGCAGCTCGGCGAACAGCTGGCCCGGCGACTGCTCGACAGTGGCGCCGCCGAGATGCTCGAAGCTGCCGGAGCCACAAATGGCTGATCGCCCGCTGCATGGCGTTGGCGTACTCGTCACGCGCCCGCGCACGCAGGCGATTGAACTCGTTAACGCCATAGAACGGCACGGCGGTCGCGCCTACTGCTTCCCCGTCATGGAAATCGTTCCATTCGATGAAATCGACGTGCGCAAGCGCGCGGCGGAAATGGAAAAGCCGGACATTGTCATATTTATTAGCCGCAATGCGGTCGAATACGGCATCAAGTACACGGAGGGCGGCAAGATCGCCGTCATCGGCCCGGCGACAGCAAGTGCCGTCAGGGCGGCCGGCCGAGTAGTCGATATCCAGCCATCCAGCGGCTACGACAGCGAGCACCTGCTCGCCGCAGCAGCTCTGCAAGATGTCGCGGGCCAACGCGTGCGCATTATTCGCGGCAAGAGCGGCCGGGAGCTACTGGCCGAGGAGCTTAGCGAGCGCGGCGCCACGGTCGAATACCTGTCTGTCTACGAGCGTCGCACGCCCGACGTCGGGCCGGAAACGCTGACCGACCTCGAATCTCGATGGCGCCAGGGCGAAATCAATGTCGTTACAGTCATGAGCGTCCAGTCGCTTCGTAACCTGGCGAAAATCCTGCCTGCGTGGTGCGCCGCGCAACTTGAAGCAACACCACTGGTGACGCCGGCTGGTCGTGTGTTAAAAGAGGCTCTGGACCGCTATCCCGCATCCCGCCCGATCCTTGCACCAGGGCCGAGCGCCGACGAGATAGTCCGAGCAATAATCGCAATACAAGCTACCGACTCTGGAATTGCACCATGAGTGAGAAAGATATCGAACAGGAAGCACCTGTTGAAGAACCCGCGGTTGTAGAACCTGACGCGAAACCGTCTGAGGCTAAGAAACCGAAGCGCGAACGTTCGGGCAACTCAGTCGCCTGGCTTGCGTTCCTCGTGGCCCTGATCGCGCTTGCTGCGTCTGGTTACCTGGCGTGGCAGGACTGGCAGAGCGCCGGTGATACATCAACCGATGACAGCGTCGCGCGGCTCGATGGCCGTATCGCGAATTCGGCGCAGTCACTGGCCGACCTCGAAGCCCAGGTTGCAGAACTCGGTGAAAGAGACCCGGGCATCGACGCCAGATCAGCGCGCTTCGCCGTGACCTGGATGAGCGCATCCGCCTGTTGAGCTCACTACCCGCGCGCATGTCTACACTCGAAAGTTCTGTTGCCTCTCTTGCCGGCGTGTCGGAAGGCGCGCTCGACGCCTGGATTCTGGCTGAATCCGAGTACTACATGCAGATCGCGAACGCGCAGCTGCAACTCGCCAACAACCCGCACCTCGCATCCCTCGCCCTCAAGATGGCCGACGAACGCATCGTTCAACTCGCGAACCCGGCTTTGACCGACGTGCGCCGCGCGATTTCCGATGAGCTCGCGACACTCGACGTCATGGAGAAACCGGACATCGAGGGCGCATCACTGACGCTCGCGAGCCTCGCGCGTGTTGTTGAGTCATTGCCATTGGCCAGCACAGCGGAGGCGGACGAGGAAGCTTCGGAAAATGGCCCCGAACTCAGCGGCCCAGCCCGGGCCTGGGCATCGGTGAAGAGCGCGATGTCGGGCCTCGTCAAAGTCACGCCGCCGGAGCGTGCGAAGCTTGTGCAATTATCACCCGACGCTGAGTTTTTCCTGCGCAACAACATTGCGCTGCAGCTGCAGTCCGCCCGCCTCGCGCTGCTGCGTGGCGAGCAGGCGATATTCGAGCAGACGCTGGACGACACGGGTGTGCTCCTGACCGACTATTTCGATGCTGAAAGCGCGTCAGTCACCGGTGCGCTGGAAACGATCGCTGAGATCCGGGGGCATGTGTTCACCACGGCAACACCTGATATTTCCGAGTCGCTGCGCTTGCTGCGACAATTCCGCACTTTGAACGAGAGCGCGCAGTGAAATTCGGCATTATCATCGTCGCAGTCCTGTTCGTCAGTGCCTTTGGCGCGCACTTCCTGCTCGCGGATCCCGGCTACGTCGTCATCAATTTCCGCGGCTATGTCGTCGAGATGTCAGTGCCCGTGCTTGCCCTGTTGGCCGTTGGCCTGGTCCTGGCTGTCTGGTTGATTCGCAAGATCATTGTCGCGCCGCGCCGCCTGGGCGAGGCGGCAGGCCGATACCGTTCCGCACGTTCCGGCCAGAAGCTGACGAAAGGCATGATCGCCGTCGCCGAGGGCAACCTGGCTCGTGGTGAGAAGATGCTCGGCCGCTCGGCGAGCACCAGCGATTCACCGTTGTTCAACTACCTGCAGGCAGCTCGCGCAGCACATTTGCAGGGACGCGACGACCGTCGCGACGAGTGGCTGCGGCTTGCTTACAAGGAAACGCCCGAAGCAGCGAACGCCGTGTTGCTGACACAGGCCGAGTTCCAGCTCGATCGGGGGCAGAACGAACAGGCCCTGGCAACGCTGCGCCGACTCGAAGAAGACTCCAGGGACCATGTACACGCCCTGGCGCTTATGGGTCGGCTCTACTTCAAGCTCGAGGATTGGGACGCGCTGGCCGAGATCCTGCCACGGCTTCGCAAGAGCACGCAGATCAAACCGGAAACACTCGAGATGTGGACCGTACGCGTGCACAAGGAAGCGCTCGACAAGGCGGCCGATGCAGAAGTGCTGGATCAGTCGTGGAAAACCGTCGTTCGCAAGCTGAGGTCTGATGTCACGTTGCGCGAGGCGTACTACCAGGGCCTGATGCGGGTCGGCCTGCATGATCGCGCCGAGAAAGAACTCGCAGCGGCACTCAAGGCAAACTGGCGTGCGCCGTTGGTTCGGCTCTACGGTCTCGTCGAGGCAACCGATACGACAAAACAACTCAAACGCGCCGAGGGCTGGCTCAAGAACCATGGCGAAGATACCGACCTGTTGCTCGCGGCAGCACGACTGTGCCTGCGCAACGAGCTATGGGGCAAAGCTCGCAGCTACCTGGAGACGGTCATCAGCATGCGGCCAACGCCCGAGGCCTACCAGGAATACGGGGCCCTGCTTGCGCAAATGGGTGAAGCTGACGCAGCGGCTGATGCGTATCGGGATGGCCTCGGTATGGTTGCTGCGAAACCGTTGCCGGCTATTACACACGACAACGCAGAATAAGCCGTGTTCACGATCGTCGCGGGAACCGGATACACGGGCCGCCGTGTACTCGAGCGGTTGCCGGCCAATGAGGTGGCTGGCGCGAACCGATCGCCGATTGACACCGACAGGTCCGTGCAGATCGTCGATTTCGACGACCTGCATTCAACCGTATTTGATTTACCTGCGAGCTATGCCGTTCTCTATACCTGCCCGCCCGATGGGGACGACGACGACCGCCTGCGGCGGTTCCTTGCCTGCCTGTCACCGGCGCCCAAACGTTTTGTCTACATCAGCACGACGGGCGTGTACGGGGATTGCGACGGTGCTGTCGTCACCGAGGACTCGCCGGTCAATCCGGGCAGTCGGATGTCAAAACCTCGTGTCGCCGCCGAGAACCGCCTGTCCGCATGGGCAACTCGGACGGATTGCGACCTCGTGGTGTTACGGGTCCCCGGTATCTATGGACCAGGACGACTGGGTGTTGATCGTATCAACAGTGGCGAGGCTTTCATCGAAGAGGATGAGGCCAACCCGGGTAACCGCATTCATGTTGACGATTTAGCGACCTGCTGTATCGCTGCGCTGTCTGATGACGCTCCAGCCGGCATTTATAACATCGGCGACGGCGACCACCGCAGCTCGACCTGGTTTGCCGAGGAGGTTGCACGCCAGGCAAACCTGCCTGAGCCGCGCAGGATCAGCCGCGCGCAGGCCGAGAAAGAGTTCTCGCCGATGCGGCTTGCGTTCCTGGCATCATCACGCGTCGTGGACACGACGAAAATGCGCGAGGTGCTTGGCGTCACCCCGCGCTATTCAAATCCTGAGGACGGCATCGCTGCCAGCCTGTAGCTACGCTACGGCTGGCTTCTCTTGCTCTTGAGCCAGGACATCAGCGGCTCCCACTCATCCCAATCGGGCCATGCGAGATATTCCGGCAACTCAAAGATGCCGAGACCGCGAGTGTAAGCACGCACGTAGTTCTGCGCCTCACGCAACGCAGCAATGTAAGGTGCCTTGGCGTTCGTCAGGTACTCGTCGAGGTCGTCGAAGATCAACGTGTTATCGCGCACACGGTTCGCAACGAGGCCGAACTTGGCCTGCTTGCGCTCGATCTTGCCCACGCTTCGGAGTTCGCCGAGGAACGTCGTTGTTGCCTGCATATCGATCGTTGATGGCAAAACGGGCACGACGATCGTCTCAGCGTGCTTCACGAGCTCCGTGAGTTCCTTGCCGTGGGACCGCGCGGGCGCATCAATAACCACGATATCGGCGTTGCGCGGCGCATGGCGCAGTCCGCCATCGAAGCCCGCGACACCATGGATCTCCGGGCGATTTGATGGGCGCCGCTCCAACCAGTCCAGGCCCGATCTCTGCGGATCGTAATCGGCCAGCGCGACGGTGGCGCCTTCGTTTGCAAAGTAAGATGCTATGTTTGTAGCCAGGGTGCTTTTCCCGCAACCACCCTTCGCATTCATAACCATTATGTGCCGCATGTTCCTCTCCAGGGCAATGTTGTTTGATTGGTTATCGTTTTATCGAACCCGGTCGATCGTTATAGTCCGATCGATTTCAGGTTTATGTAAACTACAGACGCCAACCGAAAAAGTCCATGAAAGTTGCTTACACAAAAATGCACGGCACGGGAAACAAGATTCTCGTCGTCGATCAACGTAACGCCAACGTTACGCCGCCGTCTCCGGAACGACTTCGAGAGCTCGGAAATGAAACGACGGGACCCGGGTTTGACCAGCTGATGTGGGTATACGCGTCCAGCGATCCTGCCTTCGCTGCCTGTTACCGCATTTTCAATGCCGATGGCTCCGAGGTTGAGCAGTGTGGCAACGGCGTTCGCTGCGTTGCTGCTGTTCTTGCGAATCAAAGTGGCCATCCACAGGCGTTTACATTAGACAGCCCGGCGGGTCCGATCGAGGCTCGCGTCGATGACGACGGGCTCGTCGCTGTCAGCATGGGAACGCCTGAATTCGAGCCCGCGCGCATACCGTTCGTAGCAGACGCGCAGGCCGAGCGCTACGAACTCGCCGTGGGCGACGAGCAATTCGGAATCTGCGCAGTATCCATGGGTAATCCACACTGTGTCCTGCACGTCGACGATGTGGACAAGGCGCCTGTCAACCAACTTGGACCACTGATCGAACGGCACGAACGCTTTGGGCAACGCACCAATGTTGGCTTCGCTCGCATTCGCGACCGGAGCAACATGGACCTGCGGGTGTTCGAACGGGGTGTCGGCGAGACCCAGGCCTGCGGCACAGGCGCCTGCGCCGCTGTTGTTACCGCACAGGTTCTCGGGCTGCTCGACGACGACGTCAACGTGCGACTGCCCGGCGGCCAAGTCGTGGTAAGCTGGCGCGGTGGTTCGGAGCCGGTATGGCTGACGGGAAACGCCGAGTATATTTCTAAAGGAATCATGGATTTATGAGCACGCAAGCCAAAGCGGAATTCGTCGAGGAAGAGTTATCGGAGCAGTCGGTTCACACCTACCTGGCCGCCCATCCCGATTTTTTCGAACGCCACTCGACGCTACTCAGCTCACTCAACCTCCCGCATGCCAGCGGCGGCGCCGTATCCCTGGTGGAACGGCAGGTTTCCGTGCTGCGGCAAAAAGACCTCAAACTCGAGCGCCAACTCAGGGAGCTCATCGAGGTGGCGCGTGCCAACGACCTGCTGGCCGCGAAGATTCATGAACTCACGCTGCAATTGCTCGCCGCGGACGACCTGCACAAGACCATTGCGGCGATCGAGGAGGCCATGCGCTCGGGATTCGATGCCGACCACGCCGTTCTCGTGCTGTTCGGTGACGCTGAGGCCTTCGAGGACATCGATGGACGGCGATTCTTCCGGGTCATCAGGAGAGACGACCCGGCGCTCAAGCCCTTTGGCACATTCCTGGGGGGCACCAGCGCCCGCTGCGGCAAGATTCGCGATTCGCAACGCGAATTCCTGTTCCACGGCGATGCGGACGAAATTGGCTCAGCCGCCCTGGTCCCGCTTGGAGACGGCGCTGAGCTCGGCTTCCTCGCTGTCGGGAGCGTCGATAGCGACCGCTTCCATCCGGGCATGAGCATCGATTTCCTGACCCGCCTGGGTGACCTCGTTGCGGGATCCCTGAAGCGTTTCTAGCAACCTGATCCTGTGAACCTGACCCCGTGAACGACGCTGGCTGGATCGATCGCTTCATCCGGCACCTCGAGTTCGAGCGCCGACTGTCGCCGCTGACCTGCAAGAACTACCGTCGAGACCTCGAGACGCTCGCTGCCTGGTGTGAACAATCCGGGGTCGGCCGTTGGAAAGACCTCGATAGTGAGCACGTCCGGGCGTACTCGGCATCGTGTTTTCGTAAGGGACTGAGTGCGAGGAGCATCCAGCGCCGCTTATCAGCAGCACGCACGTTCTATCGTTACCTGATTCGCGAGGGTGAGGTAAAGAAGAGCCCGGTTACCTCGGTATCGGCACCCAAGGGCAAGAAACGCCTGCCCGGCAACCTCGACGCAGACCGCATGGCCCGTCTGCTCGATATTTCTGGCGATGGGGCGATCGTGGATCGCGACCGGGCCATACTCGAGCTCCTGTATTCATCGGGATTGCGCCTGGCCGAGCTGACCGACCTCAGTCTGGGCGATGTGGACATGCACGATGCGACCGTTCGCGTGACGGGCAAGGGCAACAAGGATCGTATCGTCCCCGTCGGGCGGCAGGCGCTCAAAGCCCTGCGGCAATGGGCGATTACGCGTGTCGACCTGGCAAACGCGGATGAGGAAGCGCTGTTCGTCAGCAATCGCGGCAGCCGCATCAGCAAACGTTCCGTGCAGTCCAGGGTCAAACACTGGGCGAAGCAGCAAGGCATCGACGCCAACGTCTACCCCCACCTGTTCCGTCACTCGTTCGCCACCCACCTACTCGAGTCGAGCCACGACCTGCGCGGGGTCCAGGAATTGCTGGGACACGCCAATATCTCGACGACCCAGGTGTATACGCACCTTGATTTCCAGCATCTCGCCCAAATTTACGACCAGACCCATCCACGCGCCCGCAAGAAAGACTAAATAACGGGCCCAACAGCAGGAAAACACGATGGAACAATTTCGAGGGACGACCATTGTCTCGGTCCGCCGCAATGGCAAGGTAGCCATAGCTGGCGACGGCCAGGTCAGCATGGGCAACACGATCATGAAGGGCAACGCCCGCAAGGTGCGGCCCCTGGCCGACGGCCGCGTAATCGCGGGGTTTGCAGGTGGAACGGCTGACGCGTTCACGCTGTTTGAACTGTTCGAGGCCAAACTCGAGCAATACGGCAACCTGACGCGAGCGGCCATCGAGCTGGCGAAAGACTGGCGTACGGATCGGCGCCTGCGGCGGCTCGAAGCCCTGCTCTGCGTTGCCGACAACGAGAAGTCGTTCGTTGTTACGGGTAACGGCGATGTAATTGAGCCCGAGAATGACCTCATGGCTATTGGCTCGGGCGGACCCTACGCACAGGCTGCCGCGCTCGCGCTCCTGAACAACACAGACCTCGAAGCACGCGACGTCGTCGAGAAGGCGCTCGGTATCGCCGGCGAGATCTGCGTGTATACGAACCAGCACATCACCATCGAAGAACTCTGACAATGTCACAAATGACTCCCCGTGAAATCGTCCAGGAACTGGACAAGCACATCGTCGGCCAGGACGAGGCCAAACGCTCAGTTGCGATCGCATTGCGCAATCGCTGGCGCCGGGTTCAGGTTGACGAACCCCTGCGCAGTGAAATCACGCCAAAAAATATCCTGATGATCGGGCCGACAGGCGTCGGCAAGACCGAGATTTCGCGCCGCCTGGCGCGTCTCGCCAAAGCGCCATTCATCAAGGTAGAAGCCACCAAGTTCACCGAAGTTGGTTACGTCGGCCGCGAGGTCGACAGCATCATTCGTGATCTCATGGATGTGGCGATCAAGATGATCCGCGAAGACGCCATGTCCAAGGTGCGGTTCCGTGCAGAAGACTCGGCCGAGGAACGAATCCTCGATGCACTGCTTCCGCCGCCGTCCCGCAACGCCGGCTTCACACAGGAAGCCGAGGCCAAACCGGCCGATTCCGACACGCGCCAGAAATTCCGCAAGATGCTGCGCGAAGGCAAGCTCGACGACAAGGAAATCGAGATTGATATCCAGGCTATGCCGGTCGGCGTCGAGATCATGGCGCCTCCAGGGATGGAGGAAATGACCAGCCAGCTGCAGGGCATGTTCCAGAACCTGGGCGGCAGTCATTCAAAGACCCGCAAACTCAAGGTCAGGGAGGCACTCCGCCTTCTGACGGACGAGGAAGCCGCCAAGATGGTGGACGAGGAGGAGTTAAAGACCCAGGCGCTTGATGCAGTCGAGCAGCACGGCATCGTGTTCCTCGACGAAATCGACAAGGTTGCCCGGAGCTCGGGAACACAGGGTGCCGATGTGTCACGCGAAGGCGTGCAACGTGACCTGCTGCCACTCGTCGAAGGATCTACGGTCAACACCAAGTACGGCATGGTCAAGACAGACCACATCCTGTTTATCGCGTCGGGGGCGTTTCACATTTCGAAGCCCTCGGACCTGATCCCCGAAATGCAGGGTCGCTTGCCGATTCGTGTGGAGCTCAAGTCACTAACGACAGAAGACTTCGTGCGAATCCTGACCGAACCCGACGCGTCGCTCACGTCCCAGTACTGCGCGCTGCTCAATACCGAGGAAGTTGAACTGGATTTTGCCAAGTGTGGCGTCCGTCGCATCGCGGAAATCGCGTACCACGTTAACGAGAACACCGAGAACATCGGCGCGCGCCGACTTCACACGGTGATGGAGCGCCTGCTTGAGACAGTATCGTTCGAGGCCTCTGACAAGAGCGGGCTGAAACTCACGATTGACGCGGCTTACGTCGACGATCATCTGGCCGAGCTATCACGCGACGAGGACCTGAGTAGGTACATCCTGTAGGAAATAAGGTACCAGTTACCTTAATTCCTGTGGCAAATACGGCTATCCACAGATCCTCGCTGGAAATAAGGTAACTGGTACCCTATTTCCTATTTCGCCCAGGGCCGCAAGCCGTTAGAGTCACCTTCTGGAAATAGGTAACTGACCCCGAGCTACAATGGCCAAGCAGGACTCCGACAACACGACCCATTTCGGATACCAGTCCGTCGCTGCAGAGGACAAGGCGAGCATGGTACGTGGCGTGTTCGACTCCGTGGCCAGCCGCTACGATGTCATGAACGACCTGATGTCGGCCGGCATGCATCGCCTGTGGAAGCGCTTCACCATTGACCAGGCTGCAGTACGACCTGGCGATACGATTCTCGACCTTGCCGGCGGCACCGGCGATCTTGCGCGCAAGTTTTCGAAGAAGGTCGGCCCGGAAGGCCATGTAGTGCTCGCTGACATCAACGCCGCAATGCTCAAGCAAGGGCGCACCCGTCTCGTCGATGCGGGTATCGCAGGTAATCTCTCGATCACCCAGGTCGACGCACAGAGCCTGCCATTTGCCGATGGCACTTTTGATTGCATCACGATGGCATTCGGACTTCGCAACGTCACCGATAAAGATGCGGCACTTCGCTCGATGTTCGGTACGCTGAAGTCGGGTGGCAAGGCCATGATCCTCGAGTTCTCCGAACCCAGCAAAGCGATCAAGCCCGCCTACGACCTGTACTCGTTCAAGGTGCTGCCGACACTCGGCAAACTGGTCGCCGACGATCCCGATAGCTATCAGTACCTGGCCGAGTCGATTCGCATGCACCCGAACCAGGAAACACTCAAGTCGATGATGGAAGACGCGGGTTTTGAGCGCTGCCGCTATCACAACCTCGCGGCCGGTATTGTCGCGTTGCATATCGGCTACCGGATCTGAAGTCATGAATCCGCTCGAAGCAGCATTACGCCCGGTCGCCAGCGTACTTAATCGCAACATCCGCGCAACAACGCCCGCTCGCGAACTCTGCAAGAAGCTCGCGGGCACGATCGTCGCCGTACGCGTACGTAATACGGCACTGACCGCGTGGTTTGTCGTCAATGAAGACAATCTCGAAGTTACGACTGACTGCGACGCTGAACCAGACGTTCTCATCAGTGGTTCATTGCTGACACTGGCAAGTATGGCGGGCGCATCAGGGACCAGTGCCTTGCGCGGTGGTTCGCTCGAGTTGACGGGCGATCCGCACGTCGCCGGGGATTTCCAGAAACTGCTGGCATTCGCGAGGCCCGATATCGAAGAGGAGCTCTCGGGCGTCGTAGGTGACGTCGTCGCACATCGACTCGGTGAATTCGCGCGCGGCGTTGGCAACTGGGGCCGAGGTGCCCGTTCAACCATGGGCGCAAATATTCGCGAATACCTGCAGGAAGAAAGCCGCGACCTTCCGAGTCGCTACGAAGTCGATCGTTTCTCAGACAGTGTGAGCACGTTGCGCGATGACGTTGATCGCCTCGAAGCGCGTGTGAAGCACCTGCAGGGTGAGAGCTGACATGGCTCGCCGCCATACCCTGTTCCGCATGCTCGCAATTCAGCGCGTACTCGTGAAGTACGGGCTCGACGACATCATCAAGGAAACGCACTTGTTCCGCCCGCTGCGCTTCCTTTTCTACCTGGCGCCGCGCCGCCGTGACAGTTCAGCGCCGCTCGGTGAACGCATTCGCCTGGCTCTCGAAGAGCTTGGACCCATCTTCGTCAAGTTTGGCCAGGCGATATCGACGCGACGGGATCTGCTGCCACCCGATATCGCCGATGAACTCGCCAAGCTGCAGGATGCGGTGCCACCATTCCCGGCCGAGCAGGCGATTGAAATCATTAACGGTGCCTACGGCGAACCTGTCGAGAGCGTGTTCGAGCGTTTCGATGTGGAGCCCCTCGCTGCAGCATCGATTGCGCAAGTACATACCGCGAAGCTCAAAGCCGGCACAGAAGTCATCGTCAAAGTGCTGCGGCCGGGCGTCCTCGAACAGATCGAACGCGACCTTGGTGTGCTACGCATGCTCGCCGGACTGGCTGATCGCTATTGGGAGCATGGCAGGCGACTGAAGCCGCTCGAGATTGTCGACGAATACGAACACACGATCCTCGACGAACTTGACCTGATGCGAGAGGCCGCCAATACGGCGCAGCTCAAACGTAATTTCCAGGGCTCGGACATGCTGTATGTACCCGAGATTTACTGGGACTATTGTCGCCCCGAAGTACTGGTACAGGAACGCATCTTCGGCACACCGATCAGTGATATGGATACGCTGCGCGAAGCGGGCACCAACATCCAGGTCCTGGCTGAGAATGGCGTGGAGATTTTCTTTACGCAGGTCTTCCGCCACAACTTCTTCCACGCAGACATGCACCCGGGCAACATATTCGTACTCCACACGGATCCCGAGAGACCCAAGTACGCCGCATGCGACTTCGGTATCGTCGGAACGCTGAGTCCCGAAGATCAGCGCTACCTTGCCGAGAACTTCCTCGCGTTTTTTGACCGCAACTACAACCGAATCGCAAAGCTGCACCTTGATTCTGGCTGGGTACCGCCTGGTACGCGCATCGATCAGCTCGAGGCAGCCGTCCGAACCGTGTGCGAGCCGATCTTCAACAAGCCACTCGCCGAGATTTCATTCGCACAAGTGTTGATGCGCCTGTTCCGCGTCGCGCAGCGCTTCGATGTCGAGATCCAGCCGCAGATGATCCTGCTGCACAAGACGCTCTTCAACATCGAAGGTCTTGGGCGCCAGCTTTACCCGCAGCTTGACCTGTGGAAGACGGCGCACCCGGTACTCAAGCGATGGATGGACGAGCAGGTCGGTGGGCGCGCGATGTTGAAAGACGTCCGTGAAAACCTGCCGCAGCTCCGCGACGCGCTACGTGAGCTGCCCGCCATCCTGAATCATCTTGGCGAACAAGTTGCCGAGGGTCGCATCCGTTTCAATCTGCAGTCACCCGAGCTGAAGGAAATTCACAAACAGCTCGCCGAACAGCGCCGACAGCGTTACTGGCTGACGGCGGCAGGCAGCAGCATTGTCTCAGGCGCGCTGGTCATGACGCTCGGTGCCATTCCGTGGCTGGGCTGGACGCTGCTGAGCGCAGGAGCGGTTGCCGCATATATCGCACGCCCGTGAACGCTCCCCGACATCGTCGTGACAACGGATATCACGATGTACGTTTCGCCGAAAAGATAAAGCAGATCTCGCGACCCGTCTCGGAGATCGCGAAGATTCGATAACCGAGTTCACGCAGTGCGGCGATACTCTCTTTGGTACGCCGCTTGCCAATACCCGGGAAACGGTGGTGATACTCGACGAGCAGCTGCTTCGGCAGGCTCGTGACGTTCTGCAGGCCGTCGAGAATGTCGTACTCAGCGCCTTCGACATCTATCTTCAGAAGATCAACGTCCGCATGGCCGAGCTTCTCCATTATCGTGCGGATCGTATACGCAGGCGCGTCGATGAAATCGTCAGCGTCACCGGCATCACTTCCGGCCGTCCACATGACTTCTGAGGCCTTGCCTCGCGTGCTAACGCGACGATACAGGCGCAGACTGCCATCCTCGCCCGACGCGGCCCAGGGGTGGAATACGAACTCTTCCGGCAGTGATTGCGCGGCGACCCACTCTTCTGCGAACGGGGTCGGATCGAAGGCGTGAACGGTCAGGTTGTGGTCGTTTATCAGATCCAGGTCGAAGTCGATCAGATCGCCAACGCCGAGCGAATAGACGATCGATTTGTCATTCAGCATTTCCGGGATGTATTTCCAGCTATCGCTTTGCCGCACATCCACCTGGAGCTCCGGCTTCAGCCAGAGCTCCTTGCCGCTGACCCGTTTCAGAAACAACTTGATGGGCCAGAACCATGGCTGGCGCTTCATCCATCCGGAGCCTAGGCGAAGTCGTGCCACCGGACGCTAGCTACCGTATGCCTGCAACACAAGATCGCGGCGAGCCGCATCACCACTACTGACGAGCTGCGCTACCGATTCGGCCATTTCGCTGGATACGTCGGCCTGTTGAAGGCCGGCGCCGATTGCCGCAAAAGTCTCTTCGTCGGAGGCCCAGTCAGCCAGGCCATGGCGCCGCGCAACCGAGTCGATCTGGTGCATCAGGTCTGTGTCGTCCATACCGCGTCGCATCGCGAGAATCACCGTGTTCTCGAGATCGCTGTGATAGGCATGGCGCTGTGGGGCTTCATCCGTTGTCGGAGCCGGGATGGATGCACCACGTCCGGTTGGATCAGAACATCCAACGACGATGGAGAATGCGACCAAAAGCAGTGCGGCCAGGGGAAAGGTACGTGAGGTCAGGCGGGACATAAGCGTTTATCTGCGTATTGTTGTTCCGGGAAAGTATACGCCGTTTGTCGAGACGGGCTCCATTCGAGACGACGTTGCGGTAACCTTGGGCCGGCTAATGGATAAGAGAACAGCAAGAACGATCGCCGACCGTCTGACGTGGGCGCGTATCTGGAGCGCGATTCCGATAACGATTCTCGCCTCGTACGAGCTTACGTGGTGGGTCTTCTGGCTGTACATCGCCGCTGCACTCACCGACCTGTTTGATGGCATGTTTGCCCGGCGCGCGACTCCTCCTGAAAAAGATACCGACTTCGATGGCAAGGCTGACGTCCTGTTTTCGGTTATGACGCTGGTCTGGATCTGGATGCTGTTCCCATCGTTCTTCCCGAATTACTGGCTGCCCTATGTTCCGATCCTGGTCGCCATCGAGATCTACCTGATCTCGATGAGAGTGCGTCACCCGGACTTGCAGGTTCCGCATTTCGAATTCGGTCGGTGGGCAATGGCCCTGTTTTGCTCGCTGCTGCCCGTATTAATCGTATTCGGGGAACAGTTCTGGTTCGTGCACCTGGTGCTCGTACTTGGCACCGTCGGAAAGATCCAGCTTCTGAAGCATATCGCGGGTGACCTGCGAGTCCGGCGGCTGGAAAACGCCGGTCAATGATCGGCCTGCGCGCTATTCGCGAGTGGCCGACACGTAGCGCACTCGCTCTTGGAGCGTTGCTGACCCTGCTGTCAGCGATCCTGATCTCCGACCTCAGGATCGAGGGCGACATCTATGGATTGCTCGGCCACGATGATCCTGTTGTTATTAAATTCGAATCGCTGGCCGCGGTAACACCCGGGCTTGAAGAACTGCTTGTCGTCTGCGAACCGGGCAGCCCACTCGACCAGGATACCGTCGCCGAACTGTCGGCCCTCGAGAGTATTCGTGACCACTCACGCACCTATGTCCGCGTCGGCACATCGTCCGTATACGGCTTTTCGTTGACGGTCGATCCTGCCGACTGGCACGAGACGCAGCCAATACTGGTAGCCGTCAAAGCGACGCTCGACGATGCAGGTGCAGACTGCGGCCTTACCGGCACACCGGCAATTGTGCAGGACATGCAGTCGCAGCTAAACGAGGACATCAAGGTGGCGCTGGCTATTGCGGCAGTCCTCGTCAGTTTGTTGTTCGCGTTTGTCTACCGAATCGGTTGGCTGGCACTGCTGATGCTCGTACCCGTTTTCGCCGGTATCGCATGGGGTATTGCCGCCTACTCCGTAATCCGCGGTGAACTTACCTTGCTGGCGGCAACCGTCCCGACTCTGCTGATCGGCATCGGCATCGATCATTGTATTCACATGATCCAGTCAGTCCGATATTCCCTCGCCGGGAACCAACTGGAACGTAATGAGGCAGTTTTGCTCGCATGGCGACGACTGCTTGGCCCGATTACTCTCGCGACGCTGACAACGGCCGTTACGTTTCTTGCGCTCACGACAGCAGGACTGCGGGGGCTCGCGGATCTCGGCTGGTCGGGTGCGCTCGTTACGCTGGGCGTTTACCTGGCTTGTGTCTCGCTGTTGCCGGCAATCCTCTTGCTCACGCCGAGAAACTGGCTTACACGGAATGCGATGTTCGATCGTCCTATCCGCCGCCTGGCTCCGTGGTTGCGAGGTCATGCCGGGCTTGTCACGACGGTATTCCTGCTGGCTGGCGCCGCTTCGCTGGCCGGCGTATTGCGACTCGAATCGATGGACGACAATCGCCTGCTTGAGAGTGGGGACCTCGCATCGCTGCATTTGCAGGAGCGTATCGCGGAGGAGCACGGACTAAGCAGCTCCCCGATCCTGTTGCGATTTGATCATCCTGATCACGCCATTGAGCTGCTGGCGGAAATCGATCGCCCGAACGCGATTGGCAGTCTGCGCGCCGTCCCCGACGTGCCCGGGTTGCTGCAGGTTCACCCCATCGAAAATACGTTTGTCCGCCGCAACTATCGCGCGACAATACTCGCACTGCAGCAATGGATCGAAGAATCCGGCTTGGGGCCATGGGAAATCAGTGGCGGCCCGGTTATGAACGAACGTATTAATGAACTTGTCTACGCGGATGTACGCACCGTCCTGCCCATGGCCGTCATCGCAATACTTTTTGTGCTGGCGATTGGCACGCGCAGCCTGCTAAAGCCCTTTCTGGTGGTGTTGCCGTTGTCACTCGCACTGGCGTGGCTCCTGGGCACGATGGGCCTGCTCGGTATCGCCGCTTCGGTAGCCACGGTCGCCATTGCGCCGCTCGTCCTGGGCGTGGGTGTCGATGGAGGCGTACACCTTCTCTCATCGTGGCAACGGCATCGGGGAGAACTGGCGGAAGTATTTGCAGAGACCGGCCTGGCCATCGTCATAACATTTGTCACTTCGGCTACTGCCTTTGCCGCCTTCGTATTCGCGCGCAGCCCGAGCCTGGTCTACTTCGGTTCACAAGCAGCGTTCGCGCTCGCCGGTTGCCTGTTCGTGACACTCGCTGTTTTGCCGTTTCTTTTTCGATTACTCCTGCCGCGCAATCAGGGCGAGGCGGTGGAGAACTAGGATGCTTGCACGCCTTGCACGTTTTATTCTCTGGTTGGGGGGCTGGACAGCGGTCGGCACTGGCCCGGATGAGCCCAGAGCCGTCCTCATTGCGTCACCCCACACATCAAACTGGGACGCTTTCTGGGCGCTGGTTTACAAAGTCGCTGTCGGCCTTGACGTGAAATTCTTCGCCAAACATTCGGTGTTCTGGTTTCCGCTGGGCACCTTGTTGCGCGCGCTGGGCGGCGTGGCGCTGGACCGAGGTCGTGCCGGCTCCGCAGTCGATAAGGCTATCGAGATGTTCAAGAACGAGGAGTCGTTCTACTTCGGTCTTGCGCCCGAGGGCACGCGCCGGAAAATGCCTGGCTGGAAGACGGGCTTCTATCGAATTGCCCTCGGTGCCGATGTTCCTGTCTACCTCGGCTTTATTGACTACAAGGCGAAGCGCGTAGGGATCGGACCGCGACTCAAACTGACCGGCGATCCGTCGACCGACCTGGGTTTTTGCCGTGACTTTTATGCTGATGTAACAGGTTGCCGACCCGAACTGGCCAGTCCCATCATTTTTCCTGAGAACCCGTAAGCGCCAATGACAACCGACCTGAAAGACACTGCTGCCCACCGTACGATTCGCAGCTTCGTGCGCCGTGCCGGCCGGATTACACCTTCGCAACAGCGCGCGCTGGATGAGCTTTGGCCGGAGTTCGGTGTTCAGTACGACGATACTTCAATGGATTTCGACGAGCTGTTCGGGCGCAGCGCGCCGACAGTGCTCGAGATTGGGTTCGGCAATGGCGAAACCCTGGTGGAGCAGGCGGCAGCCAATCCCGATTGGGACTTTCTCGGAATCGAAGTACATGACCCGGGCGTAGGGCATTGCCTGCTTAAGGCAGAGGAAGCTGGAATTCGCAATTTGAAGGTAGTTGCGCACGACGGGATCGAAGTACTGACGAATCAGATCCAACCGGGTTCGTTAACCCGCGTGAATCTCTATTTTCCAGACCCCTGGCCAAAAAAGCGGCACCACAAACGGCGCATCCTCCAGCCCGGGTTCCTCAACCTCGTTGCTGACCGGCTTGCGGACGGTGGCACGCTCAATATCGCGACGGACTGGGCTAACTACGCGGAGCACATCGACGAGGTTCTTTCCCAATCGGATCGTTTCACGTGCATTGAACGACGCGAACACGACGGCGGCCGTCCGTTCGACCGCCCGCGCACCAAGTTTGAACGTCGCGGCTTGCGAAAAGGACACCGAATTTTTGACTGGTGTTTCAAAAGGAACACAAATAACGAATAGTTACTTGCGATTGGCCGAACATGACCTATAACTAGATAGAGAGGCTAGAAAACCTGACGAGGCACAGAAAATGGCCATCCAGTACCCCGTGATCGGTCAGTGGTTCCGCAGACCCAATGGGACGCTGTTCGAGGTGGTAGCTACTGACGAGGACGATGCGACAGTAGAGATTCAGCAGTTCGACGGCACTATCGATGAGGTCGACATCGACCGCTGGCCTGAGTTGCTGCTCGTGGAAGTGAGTGCGCCCGAGGATTGGTCGGGCTCGGTGGATATGGACCCCGAAGATTTCGTCAGCAAGAAAGGGTCGGAGATGCCGAACGGCTATCACGACCCACTCGCCTTCCTCGACAAACTGTAACTACATGCTCGTTGGGCCCGTCACGTAGACGACTCCATCCCTGACCGCGACATCTACTTTTCGCAAGCTGCGGCCATTGCCCGGACCTGCATAGCAATAGCCGGTTTCGATTTCATACGTCGCGCCATGCGATGCACAGATCAGGGCCGACTTGTCTTTTGTCAGGAACTTGTCCGGCGACCAGTTGAGCGGGTGCCCCACGTGTGCGCAGAAATTCTGGTATGCAAACACGTCGTCACCCTTGCGCACCACAAAGCCGCGAAACGGCCAGTCACCATCGCCAATCTCAAATTCACGACAACTCGGGTCGTCCAGTTCGTCAACGCGACCTACAGCGATCTCTTGTTCACTCACGGCTGCGCCTCATTCCACGGCGCGACCTTGAACAACAACAGCATACCGGGCACTGCAAGCACCGTGCACAGCAAGAAGAACTGCGTCCAACCGACTTGCTCGACAATGACTCCCGTGACCGCGTTAGCCAATGTCCTTGGCACCGCTGCCAATGCTGTGAACAACGCGAATTGCGTGGCAGCGAATGACGGGTTAGTGGTGCGCGCGATAAATGCAACAAACGCCGCCGTACCGAGCCCGACACCGAGATACTCGAACGCGTTCGCCGCGCCCAACATCCACAGGTTGTTACCCACGACCGAGAGCAGTGCAAAACCAAGAATGCTCACAACCTGCACGACACCGAAAATCCAGAGCGCGCGATTGATGCCCAGCTTGATCATGACGATGCCGCCAAAAAGACCGCCGAAAATACTCGCAACCAACGCGGCAAACTTCGCGACCGAGCCGATTTCCGTGCGACTAAACCCCATGTCTATGAAGAATGGCGTTTGCAGGGCCGTGGCCATGCTGTCGCCGAGTTTGTAGAGGAACAGGAATGCAAGAATCAACGCTGCTGTCTGGAGACCCTTGCGGTCCAAAAATTCGCGAAACGGTTCGACGATAGCCTGACGCATCGTTTTGGGCGGGGTCGGGTTGGTGATTGCCTCGTCTATGACAAATGTAAGGACGATGCCAACCAGCATGAACATGGCAACCACGGCAAAAACCGTGTGCCATGGCAGATGATCAGAGAGGATCAGCGCGAGCGAACCGGGTACCAACCCGGCCAGCCGATATGTCTGTACGTGAATCGCATTGCCGAGGCCGAGCTCAGCATCCGGAAGTAGCTCACGTCGATATGCGTCGAGGACGATGTCCTGACTTGCGCTAAAAAACGCAACCGTCGCTGCGAGATAGGCGACCGCCCATATAGACAGATCGGGCTTGATGAACCCCATCACGCCGATGGATACCAGCAAGGCCAACTGTGTAAGCAACATCCAGCCGCGTCGATGCCCGAGGAAAGGCAGCGTAAAGCGGTCCATAACCGGCGACCAGATGAACTTCCAGGTATAGGGAAATCCTATCAGTGCGAAGAAGCCTATTTCGGCGAGGCCCACGCCCTCGGCCCGCAACCAGGCGGGCACAAGCTGGATCAATAAATACAGGGGCAGGCCGGACGTAAAGCCCGTGAACATGCAGATAAGCATGCGCCTGTTGAGAATCGCTTCCTTGAGCGAGTTATTCGTCATGCGTCCAATCGTAGTCCATGATCAGCGGGGCATGGTCGGAAAAGCGCTGCTCTCTGTAGATGTCGGTATGCAGGACCTTGTCTTTGAGGCCGGGCGTAATGACCTGGTAGTCAATACGCCATCCGACATTGTTGTCCCATGCGCGCCCGCGATTCGACCACCATGTGTACTGATGTTCTTCCTGTTCAAGCGTTCTGAAAGCGTCCGTGTACCGATACTCACCGAACACTTTGTCCAGCCAGGCGCGCTCTTGGGGCAAACAGCCCGAGTTCTTCTGGTTTTGCTTCCAGTTCCTGATGTCCGCTTCTTTGTGCACGATGTTCCAGTCGCCGCAAATAACGTACTCGGAACGACGGCGCTGCAGCTTCTTCAGGTGCTCGGTAAACGAGTCCATGCAGCGATACTTGGCAATCTGTCGTTCCTCTTTCGACGAACCTGAAGGCAGGTACAGCGACACGATGCTGATACCGCCAAGCTGCACTTCGAGATAGCGACCCTCGTTGTCGAATTCGGCGTCGCCGTATCCGTGAATGACTTTTTTCGGCTTGTGACGAGAATATATGGCGGTGCCGCTATAGCCTTTTTTTTCGGCGTCTTCGTAGTAACAGTGGTAGCCCGCTGGCGAGAAGGTCTCGTCGGTCAGCTGATGCACCTGTGCCTTGGTTTCCTGGATGCAGATAGCGTCGGCATTCTGCTGTGCCATCCACTCGAAAAAACCCTTACGGGCTGCCGCCCGAATGCCATTTGCATTCAGGCTGATAACGCGAAACAAGTCCAGTCTCCTGTGTCATACTCCGATCCGTCGCGGCAATCATACAGAAGACCCATCGCATGCGTGGTTACAAGAGAGAGTTCATCGAACTCGCACTCGAACTCGGTGTACTTCGTTTCGGCGAATTCACGTTGAAATCAGGACGAGTCAGCCCTTACTTTTTCAATGCTGGCCTCTTCAATACGGGTTACGCCGCCGCCAAGCTTGGGCGCTACTATGCGGCAGCCATTGCAGAATCCGGCGTTCGTTTCGACATGATTTTCGGACCCGCCTACAAGGGAATTCCGTTGGCTGCTCTCGCCGCGTCATCACTGGCAGAGCACCACGACATCGATGTGCCGTACTCGTTTAACAGGAAGGAAGCCAAAGCCCATGGCGAAGGTGGCAGCGTTGTCGGCGCGCCGTTGTCAGGCGACGTGCTGATCGTCGACGACGTCATCACAGCCGGCACCGCGGTGCGCGAGGCCTACCAGATCATCTCGGGAGCAGGTGCTGTAATTGCGGGTCTCTGTATCTCGCTGGACCGCCAGGAACGTGGCCAGGGTGCGTTTTCGGCCGTTCAGGAGCTGAAACAATCACTCGGCATCCCGGTCATAAGCATCGTACAACTCGACGATTTGATCGATATTCTCGAAGAATCAAGCGAGTACGAGCAATATCTGGAGCCGGTGCTGGCCTATCGCAAGCAATACGGCGTAATCTCGTAAACCACTGGATTTTGAGCAATCGAGCCAATTTTACAGCGTGCGAAAAGCGGATTAAGCTGCGATAACGAGAACCAGTCCCGGTCCCCTGTGCAAATTTACTGGCATATTCGAGCTATGCGGAAATTGATCATCACAGTTGCGCTTGTCTCCCTTTGCTCCTCGGCTTTTGCCCGGGACGAGCAGAAGGTCTTCCGCTGGGAGGACGACGAAGGCAACGTCTACTACGGTGACAGTATTCCCGCCGAGTACGCCGAGCGACCCAAAGAGGTTCTCAACGAGCATGGCGTCACGGTCGAGAATCTCGAAGGCAAGAAGACCCCCGAGCAAATCGAGCGTGAACGCATCGAAAATGAGCTGCGGGTCGCCCAGGAGCTACAGCTGCGAGCCGATCGCGCCTTGCTGGCCACGTATTTGTCCGTCGAGGAAATCGTCATGCACCGTGACCGGCGCGTGGAGCTCTTCCAGGCCCAGTCGCGTGTTACGGAGCTGTACCTGCGAAATCTCGAGGCCCGGATGCAAAAACTACGCGGCGAAGCCTCCCGCTACCAGCCGTACAGCACTGACAGCAATGCCCCGATGATTGACGAAAAACTTGCCGACGACCTCCGCAAGACCAAGCTCACAATCGGTCGCCATCAGCGCAACCTGCGGAAGTACGAAAATGACGAAAAACAGATTATTGAACGCTTCGACGGTGACATCGCGCGCTTCAAGATCTTGAAGGGTATCAGCTAGGCCTCAGGCCGTTCCCGAGTGACCGAATCCACCAGCGCCTCTGTCGCTGGTGTCAAACTCCTCCACTACTTTGAATTCGACCTGCTCGACCGGGACGAAGACCATTTGTGCAATGCGTTCGCCGGGCTGGACTTCATATGCGTTGCTGCCGCGATTCCAGCACGAAATAAACACCTGTCCCTGGTAATCCGAATCGATCAGGCCGGTCAGGTTCCCGAGTACGAGTCCGTGTTTATGTCCCAGCCCCGAGCGCGGCAACAGCACCGCTGCGAGCGCGGGGTCCGCTACGTGAATTGCGAGGCCCGTTGGTACCAGCACCGTTTCGCCCGGACCGACTGTCAGGATTTCGTCGATGCACGCACGCATGTCGAGGCCAGCCGAGCCATCCGTCGCGTAGTGGGGCAAAGGGATTGAGTCCCCGACGCGTGGGTCGAGGATCTTCAGTTCAATAGATCGCATCTAGTGTCCTATTCGAGTTGTTCAGTCGATGTTCGAGACGATCGTCAGCCTGGGCTGTGTATCGGTACCGCGGGCAGCATAGAAGTGTTGTGCGATGAGTTCAATGAGCTCGCGTGCCAGTTCCGATTTCCTGGTTGTTGGAAAGCGGCGCTCACCATCGGACCAGATAGCATTGACAGTATTGTCGTCAGTATCGAAGCCGCAGTCGTTGCCGACGCGGTTTGCGACAATCATGTCGAGGTTCTTCTTCTCGAGTTTCGAGCGTGCGTAGTCGTCGACTTTTTCCGTCTCCGCGGCAAATCCGACCGTGAAGGGCCCGGCATCAAGCGCCGCAACTGATGCCAGAACATCCGGACAGCGCACAAGTTCGATGTTCATCGACTCGTCGTTCTTCTTGATCTTCTGCTCTTTAAGATCGGCAGGCCGATAGTCCGCAACTGCAGCCGCGGCTACGAATATATCAGCGTCCTCGATGCAGTCATGCGTCGCCTCGTACATGTCCTGGGCACTTAGTACATTGCGCATTTCGACGCCGGGTGGAGCGGGGAGATTTACCGGGCCGCTGATCAGGATGACCTCGGCGCCCTGGGCATTCGCGGCTCGAGCCATCGCGTAACCCATCTTTCCTGAGCTGCGATTCGAGATGTAACGCACCGGGTCGATGGGTTCGCGTGTTGGTCCCGCAGTAATGACGACCTTCTTGCCTGAGAGCACACCTTCGCCTTTGCTGATTCCAAGATCGAAGACCGCCGCCG
>CAVWAH010000010.1:0-120425 GCA_963752875.1 uncultured Gammaproteobacteria bacterium
GCATGCGCCGCAACTGTGGATTGAGGTCCTCGTCACCCGCGACAACGCAGGCGGGCGAATCGACCAGCCGCCGGCTGACATTCACGGCCTCAACACGATCGCGCAGCACGCGCTTGATCTTCTTGAGCAAGGACTTGTGCTCCTCGTTCATCACTTCCTGGCTGACCGAGCCGTCACCATCCGGCAGGTCCAGCGCAGAACGCCCGATGTCGACGAGTTGCTTTCCTTCGTACTCGCCGATTCCTTCGACAACCCACGGGTCAATGCGATCCGTTAGCAACAGCACTTCGATACCACGTTCCCGCAGCTGCTCAAGATGTGGACTGGCCACAGCCGTCGCGTAGTTCTCAGCGAGAATGTAGTAGATCTTGTCCTGATCGCCCTTTGCACGTGAAACGTAAGCGTCGAGAGATTGATCCTGGACGTCTGCGCCCGAGTCAGTCGACGCAAAGCGCAGCAGCTTCGCCAGCTTATCCTTGTTGGCAATGTCCTCGACGAGGCCCTCCTTGAGAACCTGGCCGAACTCGGCCCAGAACTTGCCGTAATCGTCCCCACTCACGAGTTTGCCGAGCATGTCGAGCGCGCGCTTTGTCAGCGCACTGCGCATCGCCGTGAGGTCCGGGTTTTGCTGCAACAGCTCGCGCGACACGTTGAGCGGCAGGTCTGACGAGTCCACGACACCTTTAACAAAGCGGAGATAGAGCGGCAGAAACTGCTCGGCATCGTCCATGATGAAGACGCGCTGTACATAGAGTTTCAGGCCCCGCGGCGCCTCCCGGTTCCAGAGATCGAATGGCGCGGCCGCCGGAATGTAGAGCAGGCTCGTGTATTCACGCTTGCCTTCGACGCGGTTGTGACTCCAGATCAGCGGGTCGGCGAAATCATGCGACAGGTACTTGTAGAATTCCCTGTACTCGTCGTCGGACACGTCTGTGCGCGGTCGCGTCCAGAGTGCGGTCGCGGAATTGACCACCTTGGTTTCATCTTCACCTGCAGCATGTAACGACACAGGGAAGCCGATGTGATCCGAGTACTTGCGAATCAGTGATTCGATGCGGAACGCCTCCGCGAACTCACTTTCGTCTTCTTTGAGGTGCAATGTCACGCAGGTCCCACGCTCTTCGCGCTCGATGTCCTCGATCGTGAATTCGCCCTCACCGTCCGATTCCCAGCGCACAGCCTGGTTCGACCCGGCCCGCCGTGTATCGACGGTGACCTTGTCCGCAACAATGAAGGCTGAGTAGAAACCTACGCCAAACTGGCCGATCAGCCGCGCATCGTGCTGCTGGTCGCCCGTCATCTGCTCGAGAAATTCTGCTGTGCCTGAGCGCGCGATTGTTCCGAGGTTGTCGATCAGTTCTTCGCGCGACATGCCGATACCGTTGTCGCTCAGGGAAATCTGACGATTCTCCTTGTCGACCTCGATTCGAATCGACAACTCGTCCTCACCGAGCAGATCGGGTTGTGCGAGCGCCTCAAAGCGCAGCTTGTCTGCCGCATCGGAGGCATTCGAGATTAGCTCACGAAGGAATATTTCCTTGTTGCTGTAGAGGGAATGAATCATCAGCTTCAACAGCTGACGAACTTCGGTTTGGAAACCTAGTGTCTCTCGCTTGTCGGCCACGCCGGTTTTCTCCTGACCAAAGTCAGACACGATAAGGGCGGGTACGGCAATTTCAAGCCCGGAGACGGGCCAATTTGATAGTAGCTAGCTGACCTGTGCCCACTTACCTGACGGGACCGTCACAGAGCGATACAGGAGAATGACGAATAACATGGTGGACGTGGCCATCGCAATCGGCGGATGCAGAAGGGCGAGCCCGATACCTCCAGCCGCAACGGCCAGGACCATGCCAAGTGAGGCGGTCTTGATTATTGCCCTGCGCAACCTCTCCCAGACAAGGCCGAACGACCCATAGAGGTCGTCCAGATCGTCGAGATATTGCAGCAGGAATTCCATGTCAACAATTACCGCGCTATCGTCAGCAGCGGTCCGGAGCACTCTCCGTCGCCGCTTTGGGCGTCGGCTTCGTGCAAGGCTGCGTTATTCGATTCCTTGGCGTGCGCGATTGCGCGATGAAAAAGCTCCCAGCGCTGGCGCGCGGACTCGCTCTTCAGCGCATCGATCGGTGATTCCGTTTTTTGATGTTTGTTTGACATACTCTAAAACGTAGTTGGTCTTCAGTGAGGTCGACTATAGGACTGCCGTAAGACTGTCTCTGTGAGGCCGGTCACAGCTTGCTCCACCCAACCTGAACGAAGCCTGAAAATGCTCAGAAACCAGACGTAGTTCCGCCTTGATCGTGGGCATCGTTCACAGTCTTAAGGCGACGTACTTCGCCGGTTTGGGCAAAAAAAAACGCCGGCATAATGCCGGCGTTTTTACAATAGTTTCTTGATTCAGTCCTTGTCATCGATGGACTCTTTCGCCCAATCGCGGCGAACCTGGTCAGTCCAGTCACGATAGCCTTTCCAGGAATACAAAGATGGATCAATGCCGGAGCGACGGCCGCGAGGCGTCGGTGCTTTCGAAATCCAGCGACGATACTGTTGCCAGCCGTCCGCATCATTGGCCGCGGGCTCGTGCGCATCGAGTTTGGCGTCGACCGCTTTGGGATCCTGCTCGGCATCCTTACCGGAGCTTCCGTCCCACTTTAGGTGTTTACTGTCTGGCATAAGTTTGCTCAGTCAATCCGTTGAGCAAATGTTAAGTCTTAGAGTGCCAGATTCACAGGAACTGCATCACAATGCGCACTCCTATTTTTCTCTTTTAAAACAGTTGGTTAGGTGTCGTTTTTACTTAATCACGTAGCAGGGGTCGTAGTCGCCACGTGAAATCTTCATGCGATGCTGGGCAACAAAACTACTCAACAGTTCGTCGAGCAGATTCATGATTCGTCGCGATCCGTCTATTTCGAACGGACCTTCACGCTCTATTGTCGCTGCCGTATCCTCGCGTACGTTGCCCGATACGATGCCCGAGAACACGCGACGCAAGTTGGCCGCAAGTTCGTGAACGGCGAGGTCTTCGCCTATCTCAAGGTCGCGCATGCTGGCGTGCGTAGCGACAAAAGGATACTGAAAATCTTCGGCTATCTTCAGCCGCCAGTTGAAATAGTAGGCATCACCATGCTCGTTACGAAACGCGAGTACGTCGTCGAGGCTCGCGTTCATCTGTCGCGCAACCTCACGTGGATCGTTGATGATGATCTGGTAACGGCTCTGCGCGTCTGGCCCCAGGGTCGCCGCAACAAATTCATCGATCTTTCGAAAATAGGGCTCGGCCGAAGCGGGCCCGGTCATGATCATCGGGAACGGATGCCCTTTGTTGTCCGGATGCAGCAGGACGCCGAGCAGGTACAGAATTTCCTCGACAGTACCGACGCCTCCCGGGAATACGACGATGCCGTGCCCCAGTCGCACGAATGCTTCGAGGCGTTTCTCCATGTCCGGCATGATGACCAGCGCATTCACAATCGGGTTCGGTGACTCGGCCGCGATAATGCCGGGCTCGGTAATACCGACGTAGCGCCCGCCACGAATACGCTGCTTGGCGTGACCGATCGTCGCCCCTTTCATCGGGCCTTTCATGGCACCCGACCCACATCCGGTACAGACGTTCAGGCCGCGAAGGCCAAGTTCATAACCGATCTCTTTCGAGTAGTCATATTCCTCGCGACTGATCGCGTGACCGCCCCAGCACACCACGAGATTGACGCTCGCGGGGACCTTCAGCAGCCGAGCATTGCGTACGATGTGGAAAACGGCGTTCGTGATGCCGTCCGATGCCGACAAGTCGAAGCGTCCACTGTCGACAACCTCGTTGCGCGTAAAGACAATATCTCGCAAGACGGCCGACAGGAGTTCACGTGTACCCCGAATCATCTTGCCGTCGACAAACGCCTCGGGCGGCGCGCTCTTCAGAGTGACCTTGAGGCCGCGGTCCTGGCGAATGAAGCCCACCTCGAAGTCCTTGTAGGTGTCGAGCAACTCTCGGGCATCGTCTGAATCGCTGTCGGCATTCAGGACCGCCAACATGCAACGACGCAAGAGCGGATAGAGCCCACCGGAGCCACTGCTCTGCAGCTGGTCAACTTCGAATTGGGACAGTACTTCGAGGCTGCCTTCGGGCCAGACCTCGGCATCAATGAATTTGTCGGACATTCAGGGCTTGATTTCGATCGGCGTGTTGTCGCCAGTCATGAGCCAGATATCGATCATGTCTGAATTGGATACGGCGATGCAGCCGTTGGTCCAGTCCTGCGTCCGGTAAAACTCCTCCGAGTGGGTCGGAACATTGGGCTGGCCGTGAATCATGATAGAGCCACCGGGACTGACGCCCAGAACGTTTGCCTGGCGGCGATCGGACAAGTTTGGGTAGGAAACGTGAATTGACAGGAAAAAGTCGCTATTCGGATTCCGCATGTCGAGCATGTATCTGCCTTCCGGCGTTTTGAAATCGCCTTCCCGCGTCTTGTCACCTTCGGGTCGAATCCCGAGCGCGATCTTGAACGTTCGAAAAACCTCGCCTTCCAGCACGAGGTGCAACTGGCGCGCGGCCTTTTCGATAATGACCCGGTCTGCCACAGGAAACTCGCTGGCCTGCATCAGGCCTGGAACGAGCAGTATGACGAGTGCAACTCCCAGTGATCTCGCAAGTATTCTCATACGTTCAGTTATTTCCCTTTGAATAATCGCAAGCCTAGCAAATCTCGCCCGCCCTACATAAGGCCCATATCACACTACACATTGCGGCCGGCGATCCAGCCAATCGCGAATCCTATGCCACCAGCCACGAACGTGTACGCAGGCAGGTAGCGAAAAACGCGGTCCGGGTACTCTGCATCACTGAACATGTCATTCAGGTTGATCGAGTACGCGTAGTGCAGGTAGGCGGTCAGTCCGAAGGTCGGTATCGCAAAACCCAGGATCCCGAGGGGCATACGCATTCCGGCCCCCGACCATCGACCCTCTCCCCGGTACAGGGTCAGCCAGGACAGCAAGACCAGGGCCAACAACGGCGCCAGGTTGCGTGCTACCCACCGTCCGCCTGAAGGGCCGCCTTGTTGAACGTCGGCAAACCAGAACGCTGCGGCCACGGCCACTAGCAGGACGGGCAGCAAACGCACCACGAGGAATTTGTTGCGCTCCTCCATTAGCCATTGCCTGCATCGGTCAGGATGGGAATCTGAACTTTGATACCCGGCCGTATTTTGTGCATGTCGAGCGCCGGGTTGTATTGGCGGAACAACCACACGGGCACCTTGTACTGGCGCAACGCGATAATCCAGATGGATTCACCACGCTTGATCGTGTGCTCGCTCACTCCGGTAATGACGTGCTGGCGGAAGAAGCTGTCCTGCTGCGCGCGCTGGTAGGCAATGCGTCGTGCCTCAAAAACGTCGGCGCCTATCGTGCCGAGGTCCAGTCGGATTCGGTCACCGACAGCCACGGGTGCACGGAAAGCGAGACCATTGAGATCGCGCAGCCGTTGCGTCTTGATTTCGAGCCAGTCGCCGTAGTGACCGAGCGTCTCGAGGGGTTGTACTTCGATTGTGCCGTCTGCCGCGACTGTATAGTCGCTCGGATCAGACAGCAGTGCCGTTTGAATCGTGCCCGGCAGTGACGCCGCGAGATCGTCTGCCATGGCGCCAGGCGTCATCTCCTCGACTTTGGTCTGTTGTTCTGCCGCCGCGATACTCGCGACGACGGCCGCCTCGACAACCGCGGGCTGCGCCGGTTCAGGACCCGTCGGCAGGGGTCCGGCGGCCGGCAAGCGCAGGCGCTGTCCCGCACGAATCCGGTGACTGCTGCTCAACTGGTTCAATGCGACCAGAGTCGACACCCGCGTGTCATAAGCATCCGCGATCTGGGACAGCGTATCGCCGCGCGCAACGGTATGGAACATATCAGGCAATTGCCTGGCGAATGTCACATCGTCAGGCAGTCCCGCAACCAACGATGCTAACGACCCGTTGGTCGCCGCCGTCGGCAAGCGCAGTTCGTAGCCCTTGGGCAGGTACTTGCTCCCCTGCCAGATTGTCGCCTGCAGCCCCGGGTTGTGCTTTGCGATCGTCGCCGGTGATACGCCGATCGACTCGCTCAATCCGGAGACAGAAACGTAGGTCGCCAGATTCACTGTCGCGTAGTCGGTCGGTTTTTCCGGCACAACTCCGGGGAAGTACCTGTCGACGTTCTGGTCGACTTCGCGGGCTGCGAGAAATGCTACGTAGAAATTACGTGACGCAAAACCGAACGTGCGGCCATTGTATTTGCGAAGAATCTCGACATACGCCTCATCGCCGTATTGCCGCATCGCGCGACGTACGCCCGCAAGTCCGTGGTTGTACGCCGTGATGGCCATCGGCCAGTTGCCTGTGATCGAGTAATTGTAGGCCAGGAGCCGTCCTGCCGCTCGCGTTGCGGCGAACGGATCATTGCGTTCATCGACAACGTGATCGACGCGCATATATCGACGTCCCGTACTGCGCGTAAATTGCCAGATACCCGACGCGCCAACATGGGATCTCGCGCCAGGGTTATACGACGACTCGACATGTGGCAGCGCCGCAATATCGATGGGTACGCCGAGCGCCGTGAGCTGTTCATTGACATAGGCCCGCCATCGACCCGAACGTTCGAGTCCGCTCCTGAAGCGATCGCTCAAACCCTGCTGGTAGCGCATGCGCTTGACCGCGGCGCTCAGCGTGTCCTTGCTCACATCGACAGGCCACAGGGCCAAAACGCGGGTTTCTTCGTCACTCAGGTTGCTGCGTTTTCCCGAGGCCAGGGACCTCAGCACAGTCTGCAGCTGCTTGCGACGTGCATCGACACGGCGGTTGCGTTCGCGCCTCGACAGCTTCGCGGGCATGTCCAGGCGATCGTAGATAACGGCCAGGTTGCGATTGTCGTGCAGCACGCCTTCGTCGGTTGAGTATGTCGTAAAGATCGATACCCAGAAATCCACATCCGGCTGCAATTCGGCCGGTTGCGGAAATGTCTCGGCCGCAGCGTGCGGCGTGGCAGCCAGAATTCCGGCGAAAAGTAATATGCAGCGAAAGCTTGTCATTTATATTAGTTCAGGTTTCAATCGTAAATTATTGATTAGTTCACGGAAAAGATCGCCATTTTGCCGTATTTTGAGCATGGTATGAGAGCATTTTGCCGACAATCTGACTTATCCCGCAGCATTTTCAGCGTGCTTGCCCTCGCGTGCCTGATTTTTGTGTCGGGCCCCGCGTACGCCGGAGAGACCTCGGTCGAACCCTCGGGCAACGGTGTTGACCTGCTTCAGGATACGACCGGCGAGGAAGACGCTCGTTCCAGCGAAACCTCCGCAGCCGCCGAAGATCTTGTTGATGCCGTACCGGCACACGAGCATGACGTGCCACTGGCGGACGCGGTCACGACGGCCGAAGGCCAGGCCAGGCCATTGCTATTGCTGGATGCCGAGATCCTCCCAGGATCGGCTCAACGGTTAGCATGGTCCGCAACCGAACTCTTCGAGGGTGTACCGGTATCAACGCCGGTGCTCGTCGTCAACGGCGATCTCCCGGGACCGACGTTGTGCCTCATGGCCGCCGTGCACGGGGATGAACTCAATGGTATCGAGATGGTTCGCCGTGTCTTGCACGACATCGATCCGTCCAGGTTGTCAGGCGCAGTTATTGGCGTGCCGATCGTTAACGTACAGGGATTCCGTCGCGGCTCGCGCTACCTGCCCGATCGTCGCGACCTGAATCGATACTTCCCAGGCAACCCGAACGGCAGCGCAGCCGCGCGCATCGCGCATGCGTTGTTTACCGATGTTGTGGCTCACTGCGATGCGCTCGTCGATTTGCATACGGGCTCATTTGAACGCGCAAACCTGCCACAGATTCGCGCAGATCTCCGCAATCCCGATGTCGTTACCCTGACGCTCGGGTTCGGTTCGATGGTCGTATTGCATAGCGAACCAACGGTGGGCACCTTACGCCACGCCGCAACCATGGCGGGCATTCCGGCCGTGACGGTGGAAGCCGGCGGTCCTTCCCAGCTCGAACTTGCCGAAGTGAAGCACGGCGTGAAGGGCATCGAGACCCTCCTCACCACGCTCGGAATGGTCAAGAAGAGGAGTCTGTGGGGAGACCCGGAGCCTGTGTATTATCGTTCGTCATGGGTGCGCGCCGACAACGGCGGCATTCTGCTTGCCGACGTCAGCCTCGGCAGCACAGTGCGCAAAGGTGATCTGCTCGGCACAATTACGGACCCGATGAGCAATGTAAGCACCGAACTGCGTTCCCCCTACTCAGGCCGTATTATTGGCATGGCGCGCAACCAGGTTGTCATGCCGGGATTCGCGGCCTTCCACGTTGGCATCCAGGCCGACGAGGCCATCATGGAAGAAGAAGCGCCACCCGATCTCGCTCAGAAACCGAGCACCGGTGGTTACGTAGACGGTATGTCCGAGTAAAATCACGGCCCCACCCTTACAATAAGAACGCATGAGCGGCGATCGCAAACCTCTGTCCAGTTACCGGGCACCACGCTACTGGCCCGTATGGTTCGCTATGGGACTCCTGCGTCTTCTATGCCTGTTGCCACACCGTGCGGCGCTTGCTATCGGCCGAATGCTCGGCCGACTTGCTCATCTGATAGGTGGATCGCGGGTTGCCATCGTACGACGCAACATCGAGCTGTGTTTCCCCGACCTGTCTCCCGAACAACGTGACGACCTGGCGTACAAACACTTCAAGGCGCTGGGCATGTCATTTATTGAAATGGGCCTGGGACGATGGGCAAGTACACGACACCTGAAATCGATTACGAAACTGGTCGGTGCCGAACACGTTCTCGATGCGCTGGCGACAGGCAAGGGTGTGATCTTGCTCAGCGCTCATTTCACGACGCTCGAAATATCAGGCCGGGTGCTTGCAGACGCCATACCACCCTTTGACGCTGTCTTCCGCAAGAATCGCAGCGAATTCATGACGGAATTGCAGCGCAGCGGGCGCGAGGTTTCCGCCGACACGACAATCGAAAAACGCGATATCAAGAAAATGGTGCGCAGCCTGCGCAAGAACCGCGCCGTCTGGTACGCCCCGGACCAAAGCTACAACCGCAAGGGATCCGCGGTTATCGATTTTTTTGGTGTGCCGGCAATGCACGCAACGTCGACGTCGACGCTCGCGAGACTTGGCGACGCGCTGGTTGTTCCGTTCTTCCCGCGCCGACTTGAAGATTCTACTTACGAGCTCGTATTGTTACCGGCGTTCGACGACTTTCCGAGTGACGATCCTGTCGTGGACACCAAGCGCTACATCACGACTCTCGAGGACTATATTCGCACCTGCCCGGAGCAGTACTTCTGGATTCACCGCAAATTCAAGGATCTGCCGGATGACTATCCCGACGTCTACGCCAACCTGGACGCGTTGAAGTAACCTTCGAGCAGCTGCTCCCAGTTCACCGCACGGAAATGCAGTTTTGGATCGAGCCCCACTATTTTCTTTAGTGAGCGATGCAGACGGCTGAGCGTTTTCTGCTGCCAGGTCCCCGGCGCTCTTAGTCTGCCCTTGTCGAAGTCGAGCATCCACAGCAGACCATCGCTGTCGATCTGCACGTTGTAGGCATTCATGTCGGCATGATATACGCCGGCCTGATGGAACTCGTAGATCGCCTCGCCGACCGAATTCCAGAAGGCCTCGCCGGGGTCCTGGTCAGCAATGAACTGCGAGAGTGGCACGATATCCGGCACGCGGACCGTAATAAGGTCGGCCGTGTAGAAGGTACCGTGTTGAGTGTAGCGAGCAGCCGCCGGCCTCGGTACGCGCATGTTGTTCGACGCAAGTTTGTCGAGCAGGCGCCATTCCATGAACGACCGTGTCTTGTCAGCACCGGAAAAAATATAGGTGTCGCGGACCAGCTTTCCGACGAGCCCGCCGCGCATATAATGCCGCAGCACAAACTGGCGAGGCACATTGCCGACAAACATCGTGCTTCCACGCCCACCTGAGCGCAACGCGCCCGTCAGCAACTCAGCATGCAACCAGCCCCGCGGCGTGAACCGCTCCGCCGAAATCTGGTTGATGATGGCCTTATCGTATAGGATGGCGCCGGTCGCGGTCTTCTCGACGGTTTCGGTCAACGGACCCGTTCCCCAAAGTAATAGTGGACTGATATTGCCTGATTTGGACCTGCAATCGAAGCCTGAGCACATTTGCGTCATGCGTCTCTCGGCAATTGGAGACACGTGCCACGCCCTCGCCGTCATCCGGCGCATGCAGGATAACTGGCCTGACACGCGCATCAGCTGGATAATCGGCAAGACCGAAGCATCACTCATGTCAGGTATTCCCGACATCGACTTTGTCGTTTTCGACAAATCCCGCGGTCGCAAAGCGTATAGGGATGTGCGCGCGGCATTACGCGGCAAACATTTCGACATCGCGTTGTGTATGCACGCATCGATGCGTGCCAATCTGCTGATTCACTCGATACCCGCGAAGATCCGCCTCGGTTTCGACAAGGCACGTGCGAGGGATTTCCAATGGCTGTTCACCAATCGGCGCATTGACGCGTCGCACGGCGAGCACGCGATGGAAGCAATGATGTCGTTCGCGACGGCAATTGGCGCAGCGGAACGGCCGCTGCGCTGGGACATTCCGTTGTCCGACAAAGACCGAGAATTCGCCCGGGACTATACCGACGACGACCGGCCATTGGTTGTCATCAGCCCGTGCTCCAGTCAGCGCGCCAGGAACTACCGTAACTGGGACGTTCGAAACTACGCGGCGACGATCGAGCACCTCGAATCACAATACGACGCCCGCATCGTATTGACCGGCGGGCCTTCAGCGCCCGAACTGGAATACGGTGCGGCCCTGGCGTCGGACAGCGACGCCAGGAATCTCGTGGGTCAGTCCTCGCTCAAGCAACTCGCGGCACTGATCCAGGCGGCCGACCTCGTTATCTGTCCTGACTCGGGCCCGGCGCACATGGCTACGGCATTCGGCACCACCGTGATCGGACTGTATGCGACGTCAAATCCTGACCGAACAGGCCCGTATTTATCCAGGAACTTCACGATCAACCGCTATCCTGACGCGATAAGACGCTTTCTTGACAAGAACGTCGCCGATATTGCATGGGGACAGCGAGTCCGCGAACCCGATGCGATGGACCTTGTTACGGTCGATGACGCACTGCAAAAAGTTGACCTTTTCTTTAATGATCGAGACTTTTAGGAGCTTTTTCTAACAATTTTCTCGAAGATGCGCTGTGGCTTGAGGCCCGTCAGGCAGTCAAGATGCCCCAACGGGCACTCCCGCGCAAAACAGGGGCTACACTCCAGACCCATTTCGTGAATATCACGACTTTTCGCGAGTGGGGGAGTGAATTTCGGCGACGATGAACCATAAATGCCATGTACGTGGATTCCCACGGCGGCCGCAATATGCATGAGGCCGGAGTCATTTGAGACGGCTTGATCGCAGGCAGCCAATAGATCGATCACGTCCTCGAGCGACGTTCTTCCGCACAGGTTCACAGCCCGGCTACCGTCCGCGATCACGTTTCCGGCGTGCTCGTCTTTCGAGGACCCAAGGATCCAGACGGCGTAGCCCGCCTCATCGAGAGTGGCCGCCAACGCTGTGAAGTACTCGTGCGGCCAGCACTTTGCCGGGCCATATTCCGCGCCGGGCATCATTGCGATAACAGGCCGGTCAGTGCTGATGCCCAGATCGCGTATCGCCCGCGCCTGGTTCTCTACCGAAATCGTCAGTGCAGGATCGGGCATTACGGTCGGCAGGGACTCGTCCTTGTCCAGACCGAGCGCAACGAAACGCTTGACCGTCTGGTCCAGCACGTTGCTGTCGAAAGGACGCACGTCGTTGACGAGCAGGAAACGCGATTCGCCACGAAAGCCCGTGCGCACCGGAATTTTCGCGAACCACGGAATCAGCGCGGATTTGAACGAGCGTGGCATGACGATTGCGCGGTCATACGCGGCGTCACCGAGACTTGTCGCAATGCGCCGGCGTGTCGCTATCCCGACTTCGCCGTGCCCCGTTTCTGACCCAATGCCGCTTCGAATCTCGGGCATACGCGCGACGATCGGCAATGACCACTCGGGTGCGAGCACGTCGAGGTCGCGCTCCGGTTCACGGGTCTTGAGGACCTTGAACAGGGACTGGGCCATGACCATGTCACCGACCCAGGATGGTCCGACGATCAGTGTTGCTGCGGTCCGCAAAGCTGGTCCAGGTAAGCCGGCACACCCTCTTCCACAGGCCGGAATTCTACGTCACAGCCGCACTGGCGAAGCTGCGTCAGGTCGGCTTGCGTGTAGCTCTGGTATGCGCCTTTCAGGTGAT
This sequence comes from uncultured Gammaproteobacteria bacterium, assembly GCA_963752875.1. GTDB lineage: Bacteria > Pseudomonadota > Gammaproteobacteria > Steroidobacterales > Woeseiaceae > UBA1847. The sequence goes on from CAVWAH010000010.1 coordinate 12,354, forward strand.
CGGGGAATGGAATGTAGCGAATCTTGCCCTTGCCATGGAACTTGATTACGGCATTAGCCACATCGTTGAAACTCTGCGCACGCCCGGATCCCGTGTTGTAGATTCCCGAGACGCCCGGGTTGTCGAGGAACCAGAGGTTAACGTTACAAACATCGCCGACATACACGAAGTCGCGCAGCTGCTCGCCATCGCCGTAGCCCTCAGTGCCGGCAAACAGGCGCGCTTCACCATCGTCCTGAATCTGGTTGTTGAAATGGAACGCCACGCTCGCCATCGAGCCCTTGTGCTGCTCGTGCGGTCCGTAGACGTTGAAGTAGCGTAGACCGACTACCTGGCTGTCGGGCGTGGCAGCTATACGTCGCACGTAGCGATCGAACTGCAGCTTCGAATAACCGTAGACGTTGAGCGGATGCTCGAACAGCGGATCCTCGATGAAGTCTTTCGAGCCGCCGTAGACCGCGGCCGACGATGCGTAAATATACGGCGTCTTGTACTCGAGGCAGTGGTGTAACAGTGTCTGAGAATAGCTGTAGTTATTTTTCATCATGTAACGGCCATCCCACTCGGTGGTCGCCGAGCAGGCGCCCAGATGAAAAATGGCCTTCAGGCTTTTTGCGAACACGGCATCTGTGGCCAGCCGCTCCAGGAAATCATCCTTGTCCAGATAGTCGGCAATTGGCAGGTCCGAGAAATTGACGAACTTGTGGCCGTCCTCCAGGTCATCGACAACGATGATGTCGTCATGACCTCGATCCGCGAGCGCGCGGACCAGGTTGCTACCGATAAATCCAGCACCGCCGGTTACGACATACATACACTCATTCCGCGTTATCCATCATCTGGTATTGGGCGCCGCAGTAAGGGCACTTGGCTTCACCCGTCTCTTCGATCGGAATAAACACCTTCGGGTGCGAATTCCAAAGATACATTCCCGGCATCGGACAACTGAGGGGCAAGTCCTTCGGACGCACGCCGTACTTGTTCTGCGCATTTGCCGGAATCAGGTTCTGGTCGACGGTGCCTGCTGTGGATGCCACGTGCTTCCTCTCGTAGTCCGAATGGCCGGACCCGGAATTATAAGCTCAAGCCAGCCACTCGTCCCATGTTTTGGCGACAAACGCACGTTGTTCCGTGAACTCGCCCTGCCCAACCAGCGGCGGCTGGTCGTCGAGAACAAGGTGGTGCTGGCGCAGGCGATAGGCACGGTAGGCATCCTGCAGTGCGTCACCAACGGACTGCTCCAGGCAACCTTCAGCAGTCAGCGCATCAAGTTGTCGAATGTTGTCCGAGTAAAAAATGACGTCAGGATGCGTCCCCGCCTGGTCGAGCACAAGATACTGCACGAGGAATTCGACATCGCCGACACCGCCACGCCCATGTTTGAGATCGAATGTGTCATCGTCGCTGCGGTCGAGCTCCTTGCGCATGCGCTGCCGCATCGAGATGACATCGTCACGCAGTTTGTCACGCCGCACCCGTCTGGTCAGGGTCTCACGCCGGATGCGTTCAAATTCGTCAGCAACCTCGGCGCTTCCCGCTACGGCACGCGCGCGCAACAGAGCCTGGTGTTCCCACGTCCATGCGTTGTCCTCCTGGTACCGCTCGAACGCGTCGGCGCTTGTCACCAGGAGTCCCTTGTGACCATCAGGCCGCAAACGCGTGTCGACGTCATACAGCTGCCCCGACCCCGTCTGGGTAGTCAGGAAGTGTACAAGTCGACGTACCAGGCGACTGAAGAACAAGGCGTTGTCGAGCGGCTTGCGGCCATCAGTTACCTGCTTGCTGCCACTGGAGTCGTGCAGAAAAACGATATCGAGATCGGAACCGTAGGACAGCTCCAGCCCACCCAGCTTGCCGTAGGCGATGATGCCGAAGCCAGCTTCCCGTTCGACGCCATTGATCGTGTACCGAGGCGCACCGTGACGCTCAACCAGATCAGTCCAGGCGACTCGTAGCGCTTCTTCGAGGACGGTCTCGGCCAGCCACGTAAGCCCGTCGCTGACTTTCATGATCGGGACCTTGTCATTGAAGTCCGCGACGGCAATGCGGAACATCGTCGAGCGCTGGAATTGTCCAATGATCTGCATGCGCCCCTCGCTGTCCTCGTCTTCCCCGGCCAGACGCTGCTGCAGTTCGGCCGAAAGATCCGCTCGTGTTACAGCCTCGGAATACAGCCGTGGGTCAAGCAACTCATCGAGCAGGACCGGGTAGCGAGCGATCTGTTCCGCGATGTAATGGCTGCGGGCACAAAGATCGACCAGGCGAGCAAGCGCCCCCTGGTTTTCGTTGAGCAGGGCAAGGTAAGCGCTTCGCCTGAGGATACGCTCAACGATCGACAACGAGCGCGTCAGCGCCTGCAACGGTCGTTCCGATTTCGCAATCTCCTGGACCAGTTGCGGAATAAAGCGTTGCAGGCGATCGCGCGCGGACGCACCTATCTGGCGTGTCACCGTATCGTTGGCAAAGCTCGCCAGCTGGTGCGCAATACCGGCGGCTTCACCGTAACCCTCGGCGGTGAGCATGTCGGCCCAGGCCTCCTCGTTGCCTCCGGACTCCCATGCCTGCTCGACACGCTTCTGGAAAGGTGTATCCTCGCCGCGCTCGCGAAATGCGACATGTTCAAACTGGGCGGAGATTGCAGACCGGTGCGTTTCAAATTCGGCGCGCAGCTCGCCCCAATTGCCGTGATTCATCGCCAGGCAAAGACGCGTCCGATCTGTTTCATCGGCTGGCAGGTCATGCGTCTGTCGGTCGCGCATAGCCTGGATGAAATTCTCAAGGCGGCGCATGTAGCGATATGCGTCTCGAAGCTCGTCGGCCCCCTCGGCCGATAAACCACGACGGCCAACCAGCAACGGCAGCACCTTCTGCAATTCGCGCGACTGCAACGCCGGCTCACTGCCGCCGCGCACCAGTTGCAGTGACTGTACGACGAATTCTGCTTCGCGGATGCCACCTGGCCCAAGCTTGACATTGTCCCGCAGTTCTCGTTTTTTCACTTCGGCGGCAATCATCGCGTGCATCTCTCGTAGCGACTCAAACACGCCGAAGTCAATGTACCGTCGATACACGAATGGCTGTATCAGGTTGCGATGCAGATCCTCGACGATGTCGTCGCCAGGCTGCGGGCCAACGACGCGTGCCTTGACGTACGCATATCGCTCCCAGTCGCGACCGTGGTGCAGGAGGTAGGACTCGAGCGCGCCAAAACTGACCACGGGTGGCCCGCTATCGCCGAACGGGCGCAGGCGTGTGTCGATTCGGAATACAAAGCCATCGACGGTCATTTCATCGAGCAGCGAGATAACCTGGCGCGACAAGCGACCGAAATATTCCTGCGCGCTCACGCATTTTGGACCGTCCGTTTCACCGCTTTCGGAATAGAGAAAAATGATGTCGATATCTGACGAGAAATTCAGCTCGAGACCACCAAGCTTTCCCATCCCGAGAATGACCATCGGAATTTTTTTGCCCCCCGCATTCCGCACAACACCGAAACGGGGCTCCAGGGATTTCTCGGCATGGCGCGTCGCAATGTCGAGCATGCGATCCGCCAGTGTCGACAGCGACGAGAGCGTCTCGTCAAGGTCAGCCAGTCCAAAAACCTCGCGCCAAAGGACGTGCAACATGTAGCGATTGCGAAACCGGCGAAGCCGCGACTGAATCGCGTCGCCATTCCCAACGAACGTCTCCAGCAAGTCCGGATCGGGTGGCTCGTTAAATGCCGACACGTTCTGGAGGAACCATTCTTTTTCTCGCAGCACGACTGTGCCCGCGAATTCACTGCAGCCAACCAGCCTGGCCAGCGCGTCGACGTGCCCGTCCCCGCCATATCGTTCAAGCCAATTCTCGACGGGCGCCTGCAGCTCCGCAGGCAATGTGACAACTCGGCTTCCCATGGGGAGCAGTCTATCGAAAAGGCTAGCCCGAAGACGATTTCTTCAAGTCACCAAGGCCTGACAACACGGATTCGAGAGCAACCGGTTTGCCGATCAGGTGCCCCTGGGCGTAATCGACACCCAGGTCTGAGACCAGCGTACGTGTTTCTTCGTTCTCAACGTATTCGGCCACCGTTTGAAGTTTCATCACCTTGGCGACCTGCGTAATTGCCGCAACCATCGATTCCGATATACGGTTTTCGGTGATGTCATGAATGAAACCACCGTCAATTTTTAATGTGTCGACATTGAAGTTCTTGAGATAGGCGAACGAGCTCAGACCCGTGCCAAAATCGTCAAGAGAAATGCTGCAACCGAGCTCCCGAAGCCGATCGATGAACCCCTGCGCTTTGCCAAAAAATGAGACGGCTGCTGACTCGGTTATCTCGAAGCACAAGGATGACGTCGGTATTCCACTATTTTCGATCTCCTCCTCGATGAATTTGAGAATATCGTCATCACCGAGCGTTTGGCCTGAGAGATTGATCGCGAATACAGCATCCTCAGCCACAACGTATTCGCGAAACTCGGCCAGCTTGGCAATAGTGGTCGAAACAACCCAGCGATCAATCTGCGGCATCATGCGATAACGTTCCGCAGCCGAGAACAGCGCCTTTGCGGGGACTATTTCGCCATCGGGACCTGCCATGCGAAGCAATATTTCGAAGCGTGGATTGTCAGTCTTGCCTGTCAGACAGGATATAGGTTGGCCCAGCAATTCGAATTCGTCGGTGTCAAGAGCCTTTTGAATCTCGGCAACGAGTTGCATGTCGTCGTACCGTCGAACAATGCTCTTGTTATGTTCATCGTAGACCTCTACCCGGTCGCGGCCATAGTCCTTGGCGGCTTCGCAGGCCATGCGTGCGGTCGTCAATGCGTTACCCTCGTCACCACTGTCACGTGCGAATGCGGCGATGCCGATGCTCATCGTAATCTGCAGCGACCTGTCGCCTTCCAGATAACGAAGTGCTTCACCTTTTTCGCGAATACGCGTTGCGTATTCGAGAGCGGTATCTGTGTCCGAATGCGTCAGCAACATGCAGAAGTCGTCGCCCGTGAGACGGGATATCACGCCGCTTTTTGGCAGGTCTTCCTCGAGCATTCGGGCGAATCGCAAGATGACTTCGTCGCCCGCCTCGCGGCCAAACGTGTCGTTGACGAGCTGCAGGCTATCGAGGTCGAAGTAAATAAGCTGATGTGCATCCGAATGGGACTTCAGGGCTTTCCACGATTCGTGCAGCTGTGCTTCGAAGCCGGAACGGTTCATCAGGCCCGTCATTCCGTCAAACGACTGCTCGATGACGTATTCCACCTTGCGGACGATGTGAGACATGAAGCGCCGGTCACTGCGTGTGAATTCGCTGCGGTCAACGCGGCCCAATTGCGCGAGGATACCCTCGACATTGCCCTGACTGTCGAGCAGCGGACTAAGCAAAGCCTGGTACCCGTGCTCGGCCGCGTCTTCGGATCCCTCAATAGCTGGAATCTGGAAGACCGCCGGCTTTCGTTGACCTTCGAGTTTTGGCAGGAGCTGTTCTACAAGATAACGATCGAGCACCTTGCGCTTGACAGATTTCCAGCTGGAATGCGTCGCGCTGATACGAATGCGCTTGGATGGAATTAACAACACGCTGTAGTTGATGCCAAGGTGGCGGCCACTTTGGCCAACGAGTTGCGCGAGACTCGTGTGCCGCGTCTTTGCACCGTGAATCTTTTCGTCAACCTTGTAGACGAGTTCAAGCTCTTTCTCGGCAATGGCCGCTTGGCCTTCCGCCTCCTCGAGCTTGCTGCCGATAGTCAGCCCTTCGCCAATGAGTTCAACAGCGGGTTCCAGAATTTTCTTCAGGAGGCTCGGGTTGAACGAGGCTGACTTACCAGCGTTCTTCGAGAATAGCGCAACGAGAATTCCCAGACGGGCCTGGTTATCGCCGTGTACGGGCAGCACCAGCACGGTCCGGCCAGACGACAACGTCCGACGCAGGACTTCGTCGTCCTTGCCCAGATCAGTGATTATCTCGTCAGGAAGTTCAGCGACGAAACTGTCGATTTCGTAATCTTCAGCGGCGTCACTGCTCCAGACGCAATCGCGCGCCCGGTCGTAATAACAAAAAACCTGCGCGCGGGGCACGAGCGAATGCAGCAATCCGGCTGCCTTGCCGAGGTTTTTCTTGGCTGTCAGGTTGTGCAAGTCTGCTGTCACAGTGGCTCCGAGCGGCTGGGGCCCAATCAAGATGCCCACGATGCCAGCCACACGGCAGCCAAGCTGTGACATGAGTCTCAGCTGCAACCAAAATACCGTGTTGATTCAGCTAATTACGGTCCTTGTTGGCCAAATGCGCATAGGGTCTTCTACAGACCCGACAGCCACTCATCGTCCGAGCCCACGACGACGCCCTCAAACAGCGGCGTGCTCAGGTAGCGCTCACCGGTATCGGGCAGCATCGCGAGGATGACCGAACCCTTTGAAGCCTCGTCTGCGACGTCCAGTGCCGTCGCAAGCGTGGCACCCGAGGATATCCCGGTGAAGATGCCCTCTTTCGCCGCCAGTTCGCGTGACACCTCAATAGCACGATCGTCGGAGACCGAACGTAACTCGTCGTACACGTCTCGACTCAGCACGTCGGGAATAAAGTCCGGCGTCCAGCCCTGAATCTTGTGAGGAGCCCATTCGGCTCCCGCCAGCAAGGCTGCAGCGGCAGGTTCTGTTGCGACGACCTTGAGATCCGGGCGCGCTGCTTTGAGCACCTCACCCGCACCTGTCATCGTGCCACCCGTCCCGTAGCCCGTGACCCAGTAGTCAAGACGCTTGCCGGCGAAATCCATGAGGATCTCGGGGCCAGTCGTATTGCGATGGTATTCGGGGTTCGCCGGGTTCTCGAACTGGCGCGCAAGGAACCAGCCGTGCTGTTCGGCCAGTTCTTCGGTCTTCCTGACCATACCGGTACCGCGTTCGGCCGCCGGCGTAAGGACGACTTTCGCGCCGAGACCCCGCATCACCTGGCGACGCTCGACGGAGAAGGAATCGGCCATGACGGCAACAAACGGATAGCCTTTGGCCGCGCAAACCATCGCGAGCGCAATGCCGGTATTACCCGAGGTCGCTTCGATAACGGTCTGCCCAGGCTTCAGCGTACCTTTCTGCTCCGCATCATTGATGATCGCGAAAGCAAGGCGGTCCTTGACCGATGCCATGGGATTAAACGACTCAACCTTGACGTACATATCCACATGAGCGGGACCCATGCGATTCAGTCGGACGATGGGAGTGTTGCCAATGGTTTCCAGAATATTGTTGTAGATCATTTCCTTATCCTTGTTATCAGACCTTTCATTGTGTTTAGCACAATTCCTGAGATCCTGCGCTGGGGTGCTTGATTCCTTTATAGCCTGTGGTTATAAGTGTACCTTCAGAAACCTGATGCCCTGCTGATGTGCCAAGGCACGTCTTTGAAACTGAATAGCCTCGGCGCGGTCAGATAAAGAACGCTCATGCGAAGGATCGGATGAAACTCCAACAACTGAAATATTTGCTCGCGATAGTCGACAACGGCCTGAATATTACGGCTGCGGCCGAACGCCTGTACACGTCGCAACCGGGAGTCAGCAAGCAACTCAAATTGCTCGAAGAAGAGCTGGGAATCCTGTTATTCGAACGTAAGGGCAAGAGTCTCGGCGGAATCACACCCGCCGGCGAACGCGTGATCGAGCGAGCGCGAGTAATTATGAAAGAGGTCGACAATATCCGGACCCTGGCGTCGGATGCTTTCGAAGAGGAAGAAGGATCACTTTCGATCGCTACGACCCATACCCAGGCACGCTATGTACTGCCGGAGATCATCGCCGAGTTTCGCAAGCGCTTTCCCAAAGTGGGCCTGAATCTGCACCAGGGTACGTCGGAGCAGATCGCCGACATGGTCAATGCGAATCGCATCGACTTCGCAATCGCAACGGGCTCGCGAGACATGTTCTCCAAGCTCCTGCTCATTCCGGGCTATAGCTGGAATCGTTCGATCATTGTTCCAAGAGAGCATGAACTCGCCAAGCTGGACCGAAAACTGACCCTGCAGGACCTTGCGAAATTTCCGCTGGTAACCTACGTATTCAGTTTCGCGGGCGAATCATCCCTGAAGACGGCATTCGCCAATGAAGGACTCGAGCCTGAGGTTGCGTTCACCGCACGCGATGCAGACGTCATCAAAACCTACGTACGTATGGGGCTCGGCGTCGGAATTGTCGCTAGCATGGCCGCAGATTGTTCTGACCGAAAAGACCTGCAAGTCATAAACGCCGACGGGTTGTTTCCACAAAGTATGACCTGGATCGGTTACAGGCAGGACACGGTTTTGCGGCGATACATGCTCGACTTCATACAACTGTTCGCGTCGCATCTCACCGCGAAGCAGATCGACGACGTACAACGAGCCACAAACCAGACCCGGATCGACGAGATCTTTCAGGACATTGATATACCGATGCGTGGGGGCTGCGCCGACGAGGTAACCGTCGCGGCCTGATCACTCAGTAGATGCGGATACCACCGTGACGTTTGCGACTGCTGCGGTCGGACCACCAGAGACCACCGAGAAGACCGGCGATCAGACACACGACGATCGCACCACCAACCCAGGTCAGTGGCACGCTGCCACGGTAGCGTTCTTTCATACCCTGAATCGATGCGTTTTCGTCTTTCAATTCCTTGATTTGCGACTGCGCGCTATCAAGCTGTGACTTGAGATCTGTTGCCTCGCCCTGGAGCTTCTCGATTGTCGCTGCAGGTTCCGCGAAGGCCGCTTTCGCGCCTGCGAGCTCCTCAGCCAGCGCGTCGCGTTCGGCCATCGTCTCTGCAACGATCAGCTTCGCGGGCTTTTCGTCGACCAGGTAGCCGGTCTTGACCCAGCCTTCGGTACCGTCGGGCAGGCGTACGTTCGCGTAATTTCCTGCGCGCAACAGGACTTCCATCGGTTGCCCGCTCTCAAGTGTGCGAAACGGACGATCACTCGTGTTTTCTGCGGTATGCAGACCAAGCCTGAGGTTGTCAGTAACGTAGGCCGTATCCGCGACCGCCATCAACGGCAGCAACGCAAGAAACCCGATAATCAGACGCATAGTCGATCTCCAAAGCACGCCGCGAGTGTACACCATGACAATATGTTCAATTGTGAACTACTGCTCGTAAAGCCAGCGCAGCAACGCCTCCTGTACTTCCTCACCCGGCCCGCGATGAATGTCTTCAAAATTTTGCATTACCACGATCGTAAAGCGACGCCCCGATCGAGCCTGGACGTAGCCCGCTATGGCGGTGACGTGATCGAGTGAACCGGTCTTGAGGTGTGCCTTGCCGACGAGTTCACTGCCGCGAAAGCGGCGCGACAGCGTGCCATCGAGTCCGGTCAGCGACATGGATGCAAGGTACTCAGGCATGTAGGGCTTCTTCCATGCAAAGCGCAACAATGCGGCCATGTCAGTGGCCGTGATGCGGGACTCGCGCGACAGACCTGCGCCGTTCTCGATGGCGAGTTGGCAGGACTCCAGACCATTGTCGCTAAGCCACTTTGCGATAACCTCGCGCCCACCTGACTCAGTGCCCGGCGGACCCAGCACCTCGGCGGATAGCGTGTACAAGACCTGCCTCGCCATCACGTTGTTACTGTGTTTATTAACACTCGCGATCATCTCGAACAACGGCGGCGACTCGAAAGACAGCAGTGGCTCCGCATCCTCGGGTGCAATGGTATTCCGCCAGGTTCCGTCAATACTGCCGCCTGACTCGGACCAGAGCGAACGAAACAGGCCATACGTGAATTCGTTGTGCGACAGGACGGCCCTGTCCATGGCGTAGAGCCGGCAGCCGCTCGGGAATTTGCCGGAAAAGGTCACTTCGTCGTCGCTGCCACTCCCGGAGACCGTGATGCCGCGCTGGTATCCACGACAGCTCCCCGGCGTCACAGTAAGCTGATTCCTGACGCGCAAATTCTCGAGCTCCGGATCCACGCGCACTGTGACCGACTGCCCGTTCGGCTCAAACCAGTAACGCACGACTTTGAAATTCGTCAGTAGTGCGTTGGGCGCGACGTTGTAGGCGCGCAATGGTTGCCGATCGAAAGCCGCGGGATCGTATTCGCCAATATCGAAGAAACTGTCGTCGAGCAACAGATCGCCCGTAATTTTTTCGATGCCAGTTCGTCGGATGTTGCGCAGCATCTGCCAAACACGCTCAGTGACGAGGAACGGGTCACCGTATCCCTTCAACAGCAAGTCACCATCAAGGCGTCCGCCTTTCACCTCACCGAGCGCGTGAATGTCGGTCTTCCACCGATACGCCGGCCCCAGCGTGTCGAGGGCCACAAGCGTCGTGAGTAACTTCATCGTCGACGCAGGGTTGCGCGGCTCGCCAGCCAACCATTCGAGAACCACTTCGCCTGTTGCTACATCTTCGATATATACGCTCAGCGATTCCTGTGGAACCTGCCGCAGATCAAGCACGCTGCGCACACCTGCCGGTAGCGGCTCGTTGTCTGCTGCAACGGCGAATGACACCAGTAACACCAGAAACAGAAAGAAGGCACCGTGCGAGCGATCAGGCATTATCCGATTCCATAGAAGGCAGGTGACGTTCGAGTGCGCGGCTCGCAGCTCGATGCATAACCCAGGTGAGCACGACTATCGCGATGACCCCCGCGCCCGCTATCCAGTAACCCATCGTCGTCGGCGTCGCAGTACCTGACAGAATCTGTCCGATATCGTGTGCCAACGTTCCGAGATACACGTACAGGGCGACGGGAATCAGCATACCGACGGCTGTCGCCAGGAAATGCACGCTGCCACGCACTGCAGTGATCCCGTAGGCATAGTTGAGTAGATTGAAAGGAATGACCAGTGACAGGCGCGTAAGAACGACGATCAGAAAGGCCTCTTCCCTGAGACCTGCCTCGATCGCTGTGAGACGGGGATTTGCCGCCACTTTTGCCGCTACCCAATCACGAGCTACGAGGCGCCCTGCGAGGAACGCGCACTGCGCGCCCAGCGCGATGGCAGCTGCCGATACCAGGGTTCCCATGCCGAAGCCAAACAGGTAACCGGCGATCATCATCGATCCGGACCCGGGCACAAACAGCACGGTTGCCGCGATAACGCACACGACATACACGACGCCGCCCGCAAGCGGATTCGCCTGTGCCCAGGCCTCGAGTGCCTCGACCGGCCCGGCAATCGGTAGTGCATACAGGGCATAAACGAGCGATGAAAATATCGCGACCATGACCAGTCGATTGAATGTGGCGCGCCTCATCGCGTCGGCCGCTTTATCTTGTACGTGCGAATACGATCAGCCAGCGTTGTGGGACGCACACCCAGCAACTCGGCAGCGCCGCCTTTGCCAGACACTTTCCAGTTCGCCTCCTCGAGCGCCTTGACTGTGTTGCGCTTCTGGTAGTCACGCATCTCTTTTTCAGTAAGCACGTCGTCAGCCGATGGCGCGACAGAATCTGCGGCAGTCTCTTCGGGACTGAAACCGGGCATTGACAGGTCCAGGCGCAGGACCTTTTTCGGGGAAAGAATCACAGCACGCTCTATCACATTCTTCAGCTCGCGCACATTGCCGGGCCAACTGTAGGCCTTCAGGTTTGCAGCTTGCGCGCGCGTCAATGTGAGCATCTCCCGACCAAAGTCTTTGCATGTCTGTTCGAGGAAATGTTGTGCGAGTTGCACAACGTCGTCGCCTCGCTCGCGAAGCGGAGGCACTTCGACCGGAAATACGCTCAAGCGGTAAAAGAGGTCTTCACGAAACTCGCCGTCGACGATCAGCTGTTCAAGATTCCGGTTCGTTGCAGCAATCACGCGAACATCAACCGAGCGAGTTACATCATCGCCTACACGTTCAAACTCGCTCTCCTGGAGAACGCGCAGTAACTTGCCCTGTAACTCCATTGGTATCTCGCCGATCTCATCGAGAAAAATCGTACCGCCATCGGCCAGCTGAAATCGGCCGATGCGATCGCGATGCGCACCCGTGAATGCGCCTCGCATATGGCCGAAGAACTCGCTCTCGAACAGCTCTTTCGGAATAGACGCGCAATTGACCTTGACCAGTGGCCCGTCGGCACGTGGACTCCGCGCATGAATTGCACGAGCAACCAGCTCCTTGCCGACGCCCGACTCACCTTCGATGAGCACGCTGGCCGGCGTTTCCGCCACGGCCTCCACACGCTTAAGCATGCGTCGCAAAGACTGACTTGTTCCGACGATTCGTCCGAAATTCAGGGCGACGTTAACTTCTTCGCGCAAGTAGTCACGCTCGCGTTCCAGCTCTTCCCGTAGGCGCGAGTTCTCCACCAGCGTACGTCGTAACTCGCTCTCCGCACGATTGCGCTCGGTGACGTCTTTGGATGCAACGAGCATGCGGTCCACATCGCCGTCTTCGTCTCGGCGGGAAATCGCAGACATGATCAGATCAATCGTCGTGCCATCCTTTGCGACCATCTGTCGCTCCAGGTTGTTGAACTCGCCCTCCGCGATCAGGTTCTTGAGCCGTCCATCTTCGTATTTCTTCTGGTCAGCGACACTCATGAAGTCGGTAATCGGCCGCCCGAGTACGTCCTCTCTGGAAAACCCGAGCTTGCTCAACCAGTGATCGGTGACAGTAATAATCAAGCCATCGCCATCAACTGTGTGCAGCATTGCCGGCGTCGAGCGGTACAGGTTCCGGTATTTGAAATTGGCACGCGCCTCGTCGGAGATCTCCGAGTACATCGCCACCGTACGCAGGAACTCGCCCTCCTGATCGAACTCAACGAACGCGTTCGTAATGCAGTCGACAACTTCGCCCGTTGCGGTGACCAGGCTGACGGGTTTGTTTTCGAGCTTTCCGCGCCGTCGGAGTGCCGGGCGCAGTTCACCCATGATGCGATCAGCTGTCTCCGCGGTCGCGAATTTCTCGGGCTTGTGCCCGACCATGTCCTCAAGTTCGTAGCCGAGCCTCTCCAGCATCGCGTCGTTGATGTCCAGGTACGAACCATCCTCGGCGATCGACGTCGTCATGACGGGCGCCTTGCGAAACAGCCATTCGTAGTCGTCCTGGGTAATCATCCGCGCATCATATACGACATTTCGTGAATAGTCTTACGATTTTTCGTAATTTACGAAATTCCGTAAGAGCTGGAAAATGCCTAAGCTGTTGGTTTTTAACACTTTTCAAAGTTGGCACGGCTTGTGCAATAGAGGGATTAGAGACGGTCGTGAGACCGATGCAATACTGAATCTAATTTAAGGACACGATGATGAAAGCCAGAAATATTGAAAACGGACTCGCGCTCATGGGCGCAGTAATCGTTTTGATTGGCGTTTCGTTTGCCGCAGAGAATGCCCTCGCAGAGGAAACCGCCGATGTCACAACCACGCCCGAAGCGACTAACAACGTTGCGGACGATACTTTAAAGGGTGCCGAAATGGCCAATGTTGAATCCGCCTCCAGGGCCGTTGCATCGCTGGCCCTCGAGAACTGGATTGATCTTGATAACCAGTTCGAAGACCGCACATCTACGTTAATTGCCGGCGAGAAGTAACGCCCGCAAAGAGACCCCCACCGGTCGCGTGCCAGTCAGATCTCTCTCCCCCTGACTTTCTGGCTGGTTGCGCCGGGAATTAAGCCGGACGGACTCCGGTGATATAGGACCAGGAAGGTCCGGCGGCACCCCCCTGCCGTTTACTTCAAAGGCGCCGGTTCTCCGGCGCCTTTTTTTTAGTTACTCGTCCAGGACCCTGCTTCGGTGTTCCTCTGCCCGATCATTGAATTTGTTGGAGTTGCGATTGCTGATCGCTTCACGCGCCCGTTTCAACCATAGGCGTGCCCACGCGAACTCGATACCCAATATCGCAAGGCCGACCGGTATGAGCACGAGCGCCGGACCTGGCGTCACGATCATCACGATACCGATAATCAACACAGTTACACCAACAACGGCGACGACGATACGTCTGGCCATCTTGTATGTGACGTGAAAAACTCGTTTGATCACCGTCTTTGTCCTTCGTTTTTGAAGCGGCTTGCCGTAGCCTTAGGTCCATGATGACAGGCAGAGTTCCTATTCTAGCGCTGTTTGCCGCTACAACCGTCGTTTCGCCGGTAATCGCTGACAGTGAGATCGTTGTCGCCGCCCAGGAAACCGGGGCAGAGGTGACGCCCCGACACGCTCAGGAGCGTCTGATCAAGCTCCCGTCGTTCACATTTCAACTGCGCGCAGCCATCCACTGCAAAGGTGAACCCGTCTCAGTGACTTTAAGTGTGGCCGACACATTTTTAACGCAGGACCGTGATCAACTTGCAGGTCAGCGTGCGGCAGAAGCGTCGTTGACTGTACCTGCGCGCCAGTTGGCGATGGCCGCCAGCAACCGCTTTTGTGTCGAGGATAATCACGATACAGAGGATGAACTTTTCATACCCGGTTTCGCGACCGTACATGCCTCTTTGCAATGTGAAACCGAGACGGGTGTGACAGTGCACTACGCCAACGCGCCCTTGAGCGTACGACTAAGCTGTGCTCGCGATCCGAGCGCCAGTGATCAGGATTCGTCGCTGGACAGGTGACGACCCAGGAATTCCAGCGTCTTGGTCCAGGCGTCGGTTGCTGCCTTCGCGTCGTAGTTTCTGCCCGTCGGATTAGCGAATGCGTGGCCAACCCCCGGGTAGACATGAATCTCATGGACCTTACGCAGCCGTTTGAGAGCTGCCCCGAATGCCTCAACTGACTCGACCTTGATGCCCGAATCATCCGCGGCAAACAAGCCGAGAATCGGTGTATTGATTGGACGCAATTTTTCCTCGTCATCGGTCACCTGACCGTAGTAGATGACGGTCGCATCCAGGTCATCCGGAAATAACTGTGCGGTATTGAGCGACCAGCCGCCGCCAAAGCACCAACCCAACGAGCCGATCCGCGGGGCGCCGGCTGTCGTCAGAAACTCGTAGGCGGCGCGAATATTCTCCCTGGCAGGATCCGGATCCTCGACGATCTGGAGCATCAGTGCACGGGCACCGGCCGGCGAATCTGCTGTCTTGCCACTGTAGAGATCAATGGCAAGCACCATGTAGCCCTCACCCGCGAGCCGGTCCGCCATGGCTCTGACGTTGTCATTCAGGCCCCACCATTCGTGAATCACGATAATTGCAGGCAATGGCTCAAAGACGTCAGAAGGAGCCGCGAAATAACCGTAAACCAGCTCGTCACCGACCTCGGCATAGGCCATTCTCGGGTCGGATATGACAGCACGCGTAGGCGCTATGTCGGCAGCGGGGCTGGGATCGGTTGAATCCTCTGCGTGCTCGCGCGACATTGCCTCGACGTTCTCACGACCTGCGGCCTTGTCCGCCTCGGATATCGCGTCAGTGCTTTTTTCACATGCGGTCATTAGCAGGAAACTGGTGAGTAGCGCCCCCAGTAGTCCTGTCTTGCCAAGCCTGACTCTGAACATTCGATCGACCTGTATTATTCCGGATTGGCGTAGTGTAATCGAAAATCAGGGCGACCCACTACTCCCACTCGTCGTCGTCCCACTCCTTGATCTTCCCCTTGTCGGCCTGCTCCCATTGCTGTTCACTCAGGCGGTTCAAATTGACGACCTTCGCGATCGTGTAGACGATGATCACTGCAATCATGACGAGAAGAAAAATAAGGCCTTTCGGCATCGGACCGTGCCCCGGCGTTTTGCGAGTACTCAGCATAGCACCGTGGCTGGCATATCGGCACGAGCTGCCTGCATATACTCGGCTTTTTCCTGGCGTACCCAGGAAAAAACACACGTAGATAAAATGAAAAAATGTGACCTACTAGGCGCACTACGAGCGTGTTAAGGACTACCCTGTGTCTTATGTTGAAACCAGTCCGAAGAATCATCACCAGCACGCCGCTCGTCGCGGTGCCAACACTCGCGGCTGACGGCGGGGTGCACACCGGTATCACAAGCGTCGGACCCGCCATGTTCCTGTTCACCATCGCTGGCGCCCTTTTGCTGACGCTCGTCTTCCGCTCAGCCGCTAATCACGTGACCCGCTATGTCACGGGCAGAATAGGGCAACTCAGGATTCGAACAGCACTGGCCAAACGCAGCAAAGATGTCATGCACGACGCAATACTACCCGGCGCCTACGGCGGTCTCGCAAAGATAGATCATGCGATCCTGACGGCTGGCGGCATCCTGTGCATCCAGACCAAACACTTCAACGGCATCGTGTTCGGCGGCGAGGACGAAGCACAGTGGACTAACGTCGACGGCGTGCATCGCCGACGCTTCCTGAACCCCCTGATCCAGAACGAAGGCCGTACACGTGCGATGCAGAAAATCGTGCCAGACGTACCTGTCGAGAATCTCGTTATTTTCACAGGTTCGGTCGAATTCACGTCAGCACCACCCAGGAATGTTATCCACGTTCGCGATCTCGGAAGCTACGTCGCCAAACACGTTTTCGGTCCGAGCAAGATCGAAGACTGGGACGCCGTCTGGCTGACCGTCAATTCTGCAGTATTGCGCGACGCCGATACGCGCAAGGACTTCTCCGCGCAGATCAGCTTCGGCTGAACCCTATTCGCAGGCCTTGATGAGGCCGATGCTTTATACTCGGTCGCCAAATCCGGCCCGAGGCTTAGTGCATGGAAAACGTCCTGATCAACTCCCCGATTGGTGTACTCGCCGTTTTGTGCGCGGTGGCCGCGTTCTTCTTCCTGCTGGCCCAGGTTACACAAGCCAAACTGTTCAGTTACATACCGCCATTGCTGTTTATCTATGCCACGCCGGTATTCCTCAGCAACCTGGCGGTAGGCGGCCATACGCTTATTCCAAACAAGTCCATCATCTATACGGGGTTGAGCCAATACGCGTTGCCGGTCTTCATCGTGCTCATGCTGATCAAGGTCAATGTGCCGGCGATCGTCAAGGTCATGGGCAAAGGCGTGCTCGTCATGCTCATGGGTACCGCCGGCGTAATGGTCGGCGGTGTCGTTTCCTATGTCCTGGTCCATGGCTGGCTGCCTGAAGACTCCTGGAAAGGCGTCGGCACACTAGCC
Source organism: uncultured Gammaproteobacteria bacterium (assembly GCA_963752875.1). GTDB lineage: Bacteria > Pseudomonadota > Gammaproteobacteria > Steroidobacterales > Woeseiaceae > UBA1847. Next base: position 29,347 of record CAVWAH010000010.1, read on the forward strand.
GGCAGCTGGATCGGCGGAACTGCCAATATGCTCGCCGCAAAGGAGATACTTGGAGCTTCTGAATCACAGTTCACCCTGGCGATCGTTGCTGACAATGTCATCTACATTGTATGGCTACCGTTGTTGCTCATGTCCCGGGATTACGCGGACAAGTTCAACAAGTGGGCGCGCGTGCCGGCGGACCGCCTGGCCGCAATGGATGCCGCAGCCGAGCTTCATGTCGAAGACGACCACGCACCGACCATGCAGCAATACCTGTATCTCGCGGCCGTCGTGATTGGCATAACCGCGATCGGACACGGTGCGGCACCTGCCATCGCCGGCTGGGTCGCCGCCGCGTCGCCGGACCTTGCAAATATCTTTTCCGAAACCACGACGCGCATTCTACTCGTGACTACGATTGCGCTAATCCTCTCAACAACCCCGGTGTCGCGGCTGCCGAACTCGACTGCAATCGGCACGGCACTCGTCTACGTGTTCGTTGCCGGCATGGGGGCGCGCGCAGAAGTAAGCGGTCTGGGTGATGCACCAGTGTTCGTACTCGGCGCGTTCATCTGGATATTCATTCACGGCCTTTTCATGCTCGCAGGTGCATGGATATTCCGCGTCGACATTCACAGTGTCGCAATCGCGTCGGCCGCGAACATCGGTGCCGCCGCATCGGCACCCATTGTCGCGGCACACCACCGACCGAATCTCGTGCCCGCGTCGATCCTGCTGGCCCTGCTTGGCTACGCGCTGGGTAATTACCTTGCGCCGCTGACGGGCCACCTCGCCAGGATGGCTGTAGGACAATAGTTATGTGGAGGCAGCGGGCAACCTGGGCGGCGATTGTCATTGCAGCCGTGCTGGTCGTTACGGCGATGGGCAGTGTCTGGCTCTGGCAGGACCGCCCATCGCTTGACGCGACAGGCTGGCTCGCGCCGCCCGAAGCAACGGAGAACCCCGCCTCCGTCACGGCAACATGGCTTGGAGTAACGACCCTGTTGTTCGACGATGGCGAAACGCAAATCCTGATCGACGGTTTCTTTTCACGCCCGTCTCTCGCAGACACGATACTGGCTCGCGCTGTCGTCAACGACGCGGCGGCGATCAATTTCGCACTCCATGAGTACCGCATGCAGCGCATCGCTGCGATTATCCCGGTGCACTCGCACTTTGATCACGCAATGGACATCGGCGCGATCGCCAAGCGTACGAGTGCGTCCGTCCTGGGGTCAGAATCAACGGCCAATATTGCGCGCGGAGCTGGCGTACAAGACGACCAGATCGTCATATCCGACGAGACCGAGGTATATGAGTTTGGGGAGTTCAAGGTACGAATTCTGCCATCCCGGCACGCACCAATCGGCTGGCGCGGCAACCTGCCCTTGCCGGGCACTATCGATGAACCTCTCGAATTGCCGCAACCCATCAGTGCATGGCGCGAAGGTGGAAGCTACACAATCGTCATCGAACATCCGCAGGGTACTGCGCTGGTGCAGGGTAGCGCCGGTTTCGTCGAGGGACTAATCGACAACGTGTCCGCTGACGTCGTCATGCTCGGCGTCGGTGGACTGACGACACTCGACGAAGACTATGCCGAACAATACTGGCAAGAATTCGTGACGGCCACGGGTGCCAGTAGCGTGTTCCCGATTCACTTTGACGACTACACAAAACCGTTTGGCGTCATCGTGCCAGGACCAAGAGCGTTCGGCGATCTTGAGAAAACTGCGCGATGGTTCAACACGTTTCGGGAAAAGTGGGACCAGGACACGAGAATCTATCTGCCCGAGTTCGGCAAACCGATCGCTCTCTATGCACAACCGTCTTCCAGTACCTGATCGGAACGCAGGTCGTCGAGCCGGCTCCGGCCGTCGATCAGGTCCAGCTTCTTCGTTCGACTCAGTTTCTTGACTCGATATTCAAGCCGCGACGCCTTTGCGCGGTTGCCGACGACTTCCGAAAACACGATTTGCAGCGGCCCTTTGCCGCGCAGGTACTTCGCACCGCGCGAACCCGACTCGTGCTCGGTCAGGCGCTTGTGGACATCGGCAGCAATCCCCGTGTACAGCGCGCCATCCGCGCAACGCACGATGTACAAAGTGAACTCGGTTTCTGCCACCAGGCCGTCAGGCGTTGCCGCCGACCAGCGTATCCCCAAGGACGCGGAATGCGCCCTGCTCGATGCTATCGACGTTTTCAGTCGTGTCCAACCAGGTTAGAACGATATCGCTGATGCCACCCAGTTCCTCGGCTGGTTCAAACAGCCTCAGTGTCAGGATATTTCCTGTCAGTGCCGCTTCCCGGATCAGGTTATGGCCGCCGAACTGCTGCTCGTTGATTTCGATATAAATGGACTGATCGAAATCCTCTTCGATCGTACGCATCAGTAACAGGTAGTCATTGATGTCACCGACGTCGCTCGTTTTCGCGAAGAACAACATCGTTGCGTTGTCGCGAACATCGAAGGCGACCGTGTCGTATTGGCGGCTTTCAGTCATGAAACTCTCGTATAGCAAGAGTCTGTTGTATCAGGTCGTCCTTGTCTTGCCAAATCTCACCGAGCCAGGCGTGTACGCGACGACGAAATTGCCGATCGTTCTGGTAGTCGCCTGTCGTAAGCCACTCCTCGATCGGACGTTCGCGCACATCCACGAGCACCTTCACGTGGTCACCGCAGCACATATCCCAGAATTTCGCCGGGCCATCGGGGTAAACGAGCGTTACATCGAGCATCGAGCCGAATAATTCGCCCATCGACGAGATTGCGACGGCGAAGCCCCCGGCGCGCGGCGGTAACAAGTGCCTGTACGGCGAATTGCGCGCATCGCGCTTTTCGACGCTAAAGCGCGTGCCCTCCACAAAATTGATGACCGATGTCGGTGTATGACGAAACTTTTCGCAGGCGTGGCGCGTTTTCTCGAGGTCCCTCCCCTTCATGTGCGGATTTTTGGCCAGGTACTTCGGCGAGTAGCGTTTCATGAACGGCATGTCCAACGCCCACCAGGCCACACCGAGCATCGGGAACCAGATCAGCTGCTGTTTGATGAAGAACTTCAGGAACGGTATGCGCCGGTTGAGAGTTTTTTGCAGGACAAGAATGTCGACCCATGTCTGGTGATTGGACAGTACGAGGTACCACTCATTGCGGCGCAGGTTCTCAAGGCCCGACGCACGCCAGTCGATGGAACCGATACCGGCAAGCATCACCGAGTTGATGCCCACCCAGGTTTCACCGAAAAACATGAGAATACGCGTGATACTGCGCCGAACCCCCGCTACAGGAACCAACAACTTGATGAAGGCCAGGATAAGTATCGGCACGAACCAAAACATGGTATTAAGCGTGAAACCGCCGAGTACAATGACGCCTCGAAGATGCCGGAAGATTGCTTTCATTGACTATGCTCTTATCGGACGTTTGCATTCTAGCCCAAAGCCATGACCAAACGCATGACACCTGAAAAAGCACTGGCTGCCGTCGCGGCTTCCAATGACGGCTTGTTCGTGCCTGCCGGCGGCGAATCCGAATAGTGAACAGTTTCCGCCTTGGTTTTCTCTTCATTCTGATCGCGTTACCGACCATCATTGCGACGGCGTTCTTTTCCGGACCGGTTTCCCAGGACCCTGCCTACCATGCGTTCGCGGATTCGCGCCCGATTCTCGGGGTCGGCAATTTCTGGAATATCGTTTCGAATCTGCCCTTCCTGATCGTTGGCGGCCTGGGTGTCAGGACCGCCTTCGAGCTGCGTGCCGAACCGACGTTTCCGGCATGGCTGACTTTCTTTGCAGGCATATTGTTAACGGCACTGGGATCGGGCTGGTATCACCTCGACCCTTCGAACGACTCACTGTTCTGGGATCGCCTGGCAATGAGCGTCGCCTACATGGGGCTCTTCGCTGTCATTATCGGTGAGTACCGATCCCCACAGTTCGCGAACCGGCTGTTGCTACCTTTGCTTGTGACCGGCGCAGCCTCGGTTTTCTACTGGATTCACACCGAGCAACTGGGTGCCGGCGACCTTCGTCCTTACATACTCATCCAGTTCTTGCCGATGCTGCTGATTCCGCTAATCGTGCTTGCTGGACAGAGCCGCGGGGGCTTCGGATTCTATTTGGCCCTGGCTGCATTTCTCTACTTCCTGGCAAAGCTTGCGGAATACTATGACGACGAGCTATTCGCGAGCATCGGACTGCTGAGCGGCCATTCAGCGAAACACCTGTTGGCTGCATCGGCGGCGGCCATCATATTGCGAGGCCTCATGAGGCTGAAGGGCCGCGGATCGGCTGTTACGGGTTTCCCCAAGTAGCAACGAGTCCGCCTAGGCGTTACCCTACGGCCCGTTTTCCTCTATGCATGGAACGATTTCGATGACCGCTAAACGTATTGACGGCAAGGCAAAAGCCGAGCAACTCGCCGAGTCCATCACGGAACAAACCGCTGCGCTGCTCGCTGACCACGGCATAAAGCCCGGCCTCGCAGTCGTAATTATTGGCGAGGACCCGGCAAGCCAGGTCTACGTACGCAACAAGAAGCGCCGCGCCGAAGCCTGTGGCTTCCACTCCGTGCAGCACACGATCGCAGAGGACACGCCTCAGAACGATGTCCTCAAGCTGATCGACGATTTGAACAGCGATGACGCCATCCACGGCATCCTGGTCCAGCTGCCGTTGCCCGGCCATCTCGATGAACAGACGATCACGCAGGCCATCTTGCCATCGAAGGACGTCGACGGCTTCCACTTCGTCAATATTGGCAAGCTAACCGCCGGCCATACAGCTGACGCCTTCGTTCCCTGCACTCCTGCGGGCTGCATCATGATGATAGAAGACGAACTCGGCAGCGATTTTTCCGGGCTGAATGCCGTGGTCATCGGCCGGTCCAATATCGTCGGCAAGCCGATGGGAGCCCTGCTGTTACAGCGCAATGCCACGGTAACGATGACGCACAGCCGCACAAAAGACCTTCCGGGCGTTGTTCGCAACGCAGATATCGTGATCGCCGCTGTCGGCCGTGCCGACATGGTGAAAGCGGACTGGGTCAAACCGGGCGCTGTCGTTATCGACGTCGGCATAAACCGTGTTGAAAAAGAGATCGACGGTGAGATGAAGTCAAAGCTGACCGGCGACGTCGATTACGACGATGTGTGCACGGTCGCCGGCGCGGTAACGCCCGTACCGGGCGGCGTCGGTCCCATGACCATCACGATGCTGATGTTCAACACGCTGCGGTCAGCAAGGCTTGCGGCAGGCCTCGAGGGCTAGATAACGCCCTTCTCACGCAAAATGGCGAGCTCTTCTTTGGAATAGCCCGCCGCGGCCAGTACGTCGATTGTGTGCTGACCGCTGGCCGGCGCTGCGGAAGCGATTTCCGATGGTGTCCCGCTAAAGCGAGGTGCCGGCGCTGGCTGGGTGACGCCGTCAACTTTCGTGTAGACGTCTCGTGCCAGGTTGTGGGGGTGCTCGGGCGCCTCGGCAAAATTGAGCACCGGAGCGAAGCACACGTCGCTCCCCTCCATTAGCGCACACCACTCATCGCGGCTTTTCGTTCTGAAAATTTCTACGAATCGGCGTTTTAGCTCCGGCCAGCGTTCTTTGTCATATTGATGAGCAAAATCCGGATCGTCCTGCAGCCCGAGTTTCTGCAGCAAGATCGCGTAGAAGTCCGGCTCGATGGATCCAATTGAGACGAATTTTCCGTCGGCACACTCGTACGTGTCGTACCAGTGGGATGCTCCGTCCAGGAAGTTGTCCTGGCGATTGGGCGTCCATTTCCCACACTGGAACAATGCGTACAAGAGGGTTGTGGAGAGCGCTGACCCATCTGTCATTGCCGCATCGACAACCTGACCCAACCCGGTCTCCTGCGCATTTATCATGGCGGCCAGCATTCCGACCGTGAGCAACATCGCGCCGCCGCCCATATCGCCAACAAGGGTCGGCGGCACGGTTGGTGGCGAGTCAGAGCGACCGCCGTACCAAAGCGCACCCGACAATGCGACGTAATTGATGTCGTGCCCGGCGACCTTCGATAACGGGCCGTCCTGGCCCCAGCCCGTCATACGCCCGTAAACGAGTCGTGGGTTTGTTTCATGACACGGCTCGGGGCCCAGGCCCAGGCGCTCCATGACACCCGGGCGAAAGCCCTCGATCAGGCCGTCGGCGCTTTCGAGCAGGCGCAACACAATCTCCCTGCCGCCTTCCTGCTTGAGATCCACGGCAATCGACCTCTTGCCCCGGTTCATGATTGCCGCATTGGCAAGTTCGAGTGCACTGGAATTCGTCGCGGCGAGGCGATCGATCAGCACAACCTCGGCGCCCATGTCGGCGAGTAACATTCCGCAAACCGGGCCAGGGCCAAGTCCGGCAATTTCAATTATTTTCTTGCCTGCAAGTGGTCCCATGCAGCAATCTCCGTGTCTAGAGCAGAATTAACAAGATACCGTATCGTGACAGCAGAAAATTTTCGAACCATTTGGCTAAAGCCCGATGATCCGTCCGTAGTACAGATCATCGATCAACGCTTGCTGCCGCATGAGTACCGCGTGCATGACCTGCATACGTGGCAGGACGCCGACACGGCTATCGCGGACATGCTCGTGCGAGGCGCCCCATTGATCGGCGCGACCGCCGCCTGGGGTCTGTACCTGGCAGCGCTGGAGAAACCGACAGTAGCCGGAGTGCGCGATGCGGCCGATCGATTGTCGAATTCGAGACCGACCGCAGTGAACCTGCGCTGGGCGATTGAACGAATTCTGGCTCTGATCGAGACAAACCCGGGCGATGATCTTGTCGAGACTATCCGCAGGGACGCTCAAGCTGTCTGTGATGAGGATGTCGAGATCAGCCGCGGTATCGGCAGACACGGTGTTGCCTTGCTCGAGGAAATTTCGAAAAGAAAATCCGGCGATACCGTCAACGTATTGACGCACTGCAATGCCGGATCGCTCGCAACAATCAATTACGGTACGGCAACGGCCCCGGTCTATTTCGCGCAGCAACAAGGCATAGACGTGCACGTCTGGGTCGACGAGACACGTCCCCGCAACCAGGGCTCGCAACTCACAGCCTGGGAGCTGGCCGAGAGCGGCGTGCCTCATACGCTGATCGTGGATAATGCCGGCGGCCATCTCATGCAACACGGCAAGGTCGATATCGTAATCACGGGCACCGATCGCACGACCCGTTGTGGCGATGTGGCGAACAAGATCGGCACCTACCTCAAGGCGCTCGCCGCACACGACAACGGCATTCCGTTTTACATTGCATTGCCTTCTACAACGATTGACTGGAACAGCCGCGACGGCCTCAGGGAAATCCCGATTGAGGAACGGGATCCGGAAGAAGTCAGCCACATCTACGGGTTGCTCGACGGACAACCCACGCGCGTCAGGACGACGGCCAACGACACGCCGATCAGCAATTTTGCGTTCGACGTTACGCCGGCTCGGCTTGTTACTGGCCTGATTACCGAGCGCGGCATTTGCGACGCATCCGAAGACGGACTGCTGGGGCTATTCCCTGAGATGGCGGACACATGACCCTCGACGAAGGCTATATCAAGTACGAAAGCCACTGGACGCCCGGTCCTGCGACACATGTGATGGCCGCGAGAGACCTCGAACGCTGGCGCAGACCATTGTACGAGGCGCAGCTGATCGGCGAATACACAGAGCATGGCATTGGCTACGGCAATATCAGCGTGCGGCGAGGCACGGGCGGACTGTTCCTGATCAGCGGCACTCAGACCGGCCATCTACCGGTCACCGATGAAAGCAATTATTCGCTGGTCACGGACTGCGACATTCGCGCCAACATCGTCAGGTGCAGCGGACCGATTCAGGCATCGTCGGAAGCCATGACGCACGCATCGATATATGCACTGGGCGATGCCATCGGCGCGATCGTGCACGCGCACAGCGCGGATCTATGGCGGCACTATCTCGGTAAGCTGCCGACTACCGATCCAGAGATCGCCTACGGCACTCCTGACATGGCCCGAGAACTCGACCGGCTCTACCGGATGGAGGGCTTACGCGAATCAGGCGTCGCCGTACTGGCCGGCCACGATGATGGGCTGATCAGCTTTGGGACGACGCTCGAAGAAGCGACTACCCGTATGCTGGGCTTGCTTCAGGACTGATCCGGATCTTCTTCCACGGGCACCAGTGAGAATCGAAACGTCCGGCAAGCCTTGATGCCGGATGATTCTTCATCTCGTTTCAACGGGATCCAGGTGGATTTTCGCACAGCCTTCCTGGCGGGTTTTTCGAACAGGCGATTGCTGCTCTTGCGAACGGCGATACGCTGCGGGTAGCCATCTCGCGAGATATCGAAGCAAACCTGGACCTCACCTTCAATACGATCTCGGCGAGCGATGTTCGGATAGTCGGGAATAATAGTAAGCAACGGCAAGCGATCCGTTCCGGAATCGACTTGTTCGACATTGTCCTCAGCTGCAGCGGCGGATAACAGGAACGCAGCTGCGATGGCGAGACTACTCGACAGAGTCTGTCTCATCGCTATCTTCCATATTTTCTTCCATTGCGCTGCGCCGCTCGTCGATCTCGATGTTCTCGGTCACCGGCTCCATTTCATCCAGCAACATTCCTTTCGCGATCTTCAGTTTGCTCGACCTGGGTTGCAGCTCCTGCCCGCGTGCAATATCGGCCTCCGAATCCTCGTAGCGCCCCAGGCTGAGGTATGCGAGCGCGCGGTTATTGTATGTGCGCCAGTGATACGGGTCGCGCTCGAGTACCCAGTTGCAGTGTTCGAGTGCGGTGAGTGACTTGTCGATCATGACATAGCCGGCACACAGGTTGGCGTGAGCAATTTTCTTCTCGCGAGCGCCTTGTGCGAACTGGAGCCCACGCAGCGTCAGGCGGACCCCATCTTCGCCGTCGCCGGCGATCAGCGCATCGCCGCCATCTGCCAGATACGCGTTGCGTGGCCCGATAACGGTTTTCGATTCCTCCTGTGCCGCAAGAGGCGACCAGGTCAACAACAGGACGACCAGGGCAAGTACGTACCAGAGACTGATGTACTTGGTGTTCACATCAGGTTCGCGGTAAAAAACTCCAACGTCCGTTGCCATGCCAGTTCCGCCGCGGCTTCAGAGTAGCGGGGCGTCGTGTCATTGTGGAAGCCATGGTCCGCGTCATCGTATTCATGATTGACGTAGTCCCTGTCAGCCGCCTTGAGCGCGACCTCGAAATCAGGCCAACCTGCATTGACCCGCTCGTCGAGGGCTGCGTGATGCAACATGAGTGGCGCCTCGATGGCCGCCGCCTCCTGCGGGTCGGGATGGCGCCCGTAGAACGCGACTGCCGCAGCAAGATCGGGCAGGCGTACAGCAAGACGCATAGACATGCCACCGCCAAAACAGAAGCCAACAGCACCAACCTTGCCCGTGCAGTCCGGATGTCTCCCAAGAAACTCGACTGCCGCAACGAAATCCTCGACCATTTCCGCACGGTCACGCTGCCGTTGCATTGCACGGCCCTCGTCATCGTTGCCCGGGTAACCACCTAACGGAGTCAGCGCATCCGGTGCGAATGCGATGAAGCCGGCAACTGCGAGCCGGCGCGCAACATCTTCAATGTAGGGATTCAGGCCGCGGTTCTCGTGAATAACCACAACAGCAGGCAATTTATGCTGAATAACGGCTGGACGAGCGTAGTAGCCCTGCATGACACCAGCGCCGTTGGGTGAGCCGTACTTCTTGTAGGACGTCAGGATGGATTTGTCGTTCGGGTCGACCTGCTCCGCGAGCGCGTAATCGGGACTCAGGCTGGTCAGGATGGCCGCGGCCGCGACACTCGATGTCGTCATTGTCGCAACCCGGTCGAGAAACTCGCGACGGGTCATCTGCCCGTGCACATAGCCATCAAAAAGCCGCATGACCTTGGGGTCATAGTCGGAACTCTTAGCCATGTTCAACTCCAGGCGGCTCAGCCGCGAATGTACTGCCCCAGTTGTTCGATTTCTTCTTGCTGGTCCGAAATGATGGCCTGCACGAGATCACCGATAGAGATCAGCCCGATGACCTCGCCGTCCATCACGACAGGCAAGTGACGAATGCGTCTTTCGGTCATCACCGTCATGCATTCATTGACGGTCTGCTGGGTCGTCGCCGTAACGATGTCGGTCGACATGATCTCACGAACCTCGGTGGATTCCGATGAACGTCCCTTGACGATGACCTTGCGTGCGTAGTCGCGTTCCGTGACGATGCCCTTGAGATCGCTACCATCCATGACCAGCAGCGACCCGACTGCGCGGTCGGCCATGAGCTTGATCGCATCGAAGACCGAGGCATCCTGGACGATCGAAATGATCTCCGTGCCTTTCCTGTCGAGCAGTTGTTGCACTAGCTTCATTCCACTTCCCCTTTGCCTCTTTTGCCTGCCTGTTTTAGGGGAAGTTTACCAGATGCAGCCTGCCCGTCCTGTTCGACCATCCCGCGGACGTCGGAATAGCTGACGCTACCGCTCCCGTCACCAAGGTAGGCATCAAGGCGGCTGGCCAACGACGCCGCGGAATGCCACTGCCCACGCACCATCACACCGTGGATACGGCGGCTGTTGTGAACATCGACGAGCGGATTGGCATCGACCAGGACGAGATCTGCCTCGCGACCGACCGCCACGATGCCTGTATTGCTGCCAAGGAACTCATCGACTGCGACCGTGCCGGTTCGCAATGCTTCGAATGGCGTGAGCCCGGCAGCGACCAATGCGTCGAGCTCACGATGCGTCGCGAAGCCCGGCACGTTGAACACCTGCGGTGAATCCGAGCCAAGCAGCAATCCGGCGCCGGCGCGATGCAATTCGAGAATCAGCTTGCGGCGCAATTCGATCGCCAGTGCTGCGACCTCGGGGTTGAAGTCACTTTCCAGCAGGGTCTGGGTCTTGGCGTCTGCCCAACGCTGCACCGTTGCTTCCGGCATGTAGCGCATTTCCGGCCGATTACGCAGCTCGGAGACGGGCTTCTCGTCCACGCGCAATTCGACGAGCACCTGGGTCGGTACGTTCCAGGTACCCGCTTCTGCTGTCGCGCGGGCGATTTCGATGATGCGGTCTGTGTCGAGTTCATCCGCCAGCATGACATCGAAGAACCCACCATAGCCGCCGGACCCATGACTGGCTGCCGGCAACAGGGCCGCGAAGTAACCATCGAGATGGTCGATCGTGGCCATGTCGAGTTCGAGCGCGTGCATGACGCCAGCAGCTACCGGCACATGGCCGGCGTACGGCATGCCGAGGGCGTTTGCTGTCTCAGCAAGCGTATCGAACTCTCCTGAGCTGAGCCCGGGGTGCACCTTGATGAAATCGTACCCCGCCGCGTGCTGCTCCTCGACCATTTGCATTGCGTGCGCAGCCCCGGTCACGGAACGACCGCTCAACGACGGACCAGACGTAAACAAACGAGGGCCAAATGCTTTGTCGTCCAGCAAATCCTGCCGCAACGCAAGGTGCGACGGGCGGCCGAGCATGCCGCGAACCGTCGTAACGCCGTTGGCAACATACAGGCTGAAGTCGCGATCCAGGTTCGGCGATTCGGCGTCCGGCACATGAGCATGCATTTCGGCAAGACCTGGCATCAGGTAACGATCGGTCCCGTCGATAACCCTGGCGTCCTCGGGTATCGGCACCTCATCGACCGGACCTATCGCCTCGATACGTCCATTGGCGATCACGACAGTCTGTTGCTCGATGACGGTCTCGGATGTCATCGGCACTATGTTCACGTTCACGAATGCCGTTCCTTGCGCACATACCGTCGACGGTAGTAGCAAGGCCATGGCAAGGAGCAGGTATCGTCGCATCAGTCTCGGTCCTTCACACCATCCAGTATGTTGTCGCTAACGTTTCCGCCACAAATAACAACGACAACTTTCTTGCCGACTAGTTCGTCGCGTTTCTCGAGCAGACCGGCAACCGCTACGCCAGCAGCGCCCTCGATGACATCGTCTTCTTCATCCATGTAGAGGCGCATAGCATCGGCGATGCATTTCTCGTCTACGACGACCCAGTCGTCGACGACCGCCTGGTTCAGCGAAAAAGTCACCGCGTCCGCCTCGATACCGCCCGCCGTACCATCAGACAAGGTCGGCTCGCTGGGCATGTCGACAATTTCACCTGCCTCAATTGAGCGCGCCATGACCGGGGAAGCCAGCGGCTGGCAACCGTAGATGCGAATTTCGGGATTGTGTGACTTGAGCACGCTTCCTGCGCCACCAATGAGTCCGCCACCACCTACGGCGACGAACACGGCCTCGACATCTGGCAGTTCAGCTGCAATTTCGACGCCACAACTTCCCTGCCCGGCGATAACTTCCTCATCGTTATACGGCGAGAGGTAGAACATGCCCTGCGACTCAGCGAATTCGCGCGCGTGTTGTTCAGTATCGAGGCCATCGGTACCGAAAAAACGCACATCACCGCCATAGCTCTTGATCTTCCCGACCTTCGCCAATGATGTCTGCTCGGGGACAAAGATAATTCCGGAGACACCCAGCTTCTGCATGGCACAGGCCACAGCCGCTCCGTGATTGCCACTCGATGCTGCGACACAACCCACTGCGCGTTGTTCATCGCTCAATGTAAGGAGCCGATTCGTCGCACCGCGCAGCTTGAACGAACCGGTTGTTTGCGCATTCTCAAGTTTGAAATAAACCTCGGCGTCGAGGTCGTCGCTGAACGACGCCGATCGTTGCAGCGTGGTGCAACGAACGTGGCCGGCAATGCGTTCAGCCGCCTGCCGTGCTCGCGCTGCCGTATCCTCGATCAAATGCTTTCGGTGCTGAACGTATCGCAGGAATCAGGGTCGCCACTACCGAGACCCTGGCGGAACCAGCGCTGGCGTTGTGCCGACGTGCCATGCGTGAATGATTCGGGAACAATCGTGCCGCGACTCTGACGCTGCAGCGTATCGTCACCGATCGCGCTCGCTGCATTCAGCGCTTCCTCAACATCGCCGCTCTCCAGGATATCGCGCGCTTTGTCCGCGCGAATCGCCCAGACTCCCGCCAGGCAATCTGCCTGCAGCTCAAGGCGAACTGACAACGCATTGGCCTCGGCCTCGCCCATCTGTTGTTTCATTTTGTGAACTTGTCCTGATATACCCAGCAAGTTTTGCACATGATGACCAATCTCGTGCGCGATCACGTACGCCTGTGCGAAGTCGCCGGGCGCCCTGAAGCGCGTACGCATCTGGTCATAGAAACTGAGATCGATGTAGGCCTTCTGGTCAGCCGGACAATAGAATGGGCCCATCGCCGCCTGACCCGTACCACAAGCTGAACGTGTCGTACCAGTAAACATGACAAGCGTCGGAGCCTGGTAGCGACGACCCTGCGCCACAAAAATCTCGGTCCAGACGTCTTCGGTGTCGGCAACGACAACGGACACCATGTCGGCCAGCGGATCGTTCTTCAGGTCTTCGGCTGTCGGCTGTGTGCCGGAAGTGGACGCACTGCCACTGCCCTGCATCGTCTGCAGTAACGGTGTCGGGTCAACGCCGAAATACATCGCGACGAGCACGAGGACTATCGTCCCGACGCCTCCGCCAATCAGCTTTGGCGCTCGCGCGCCGCGCCGGTCTTCAATATTCGTGCTACGTCTTCCGCCCTTCCATCTCATGATCTAATTCTCAAAACGATAATTGAAATCCACACCCGACTCTTTGCTGCCGGATGAGGCTTTAATACCAAATCTCCTGGACAAATCGAAGCGCGCACTGACGATGTTCTCGCGTTCGAATACACCAACACCATAGCTAACAAACAGGCGTGGAGCTATGTAGGTACCGAAGTCGATCGCGCCAACCCCTTGTTCGTAATCGAAATCGCTGCCGGTTACGAGTAGTGTCAGAGCCCGCTCTTCGGTCGTCGCAGGCTGCGAATATGCCTCTATGACTGGTCGCTTTAGCGGTCCGTCGACAAGCACTCCGGCACGTTTGATCTGGGTATTGCCGTAAATCTCTCGTTCTGCACGAATCCTCAGGAGGGGGTTGTCGGCCGGCACGTCGGGAAATCGCACTGATCCTTCAGCGATATCGAGTACTTGCCCGAATGCCGCGATCGTTCCGGCGATGTCGTATCGACCATTGGCGACGGGCATCGGTCCGCCATGCCATTCGAACCGGGTCTTGCCCGTGACAGTCGCTCGCGCCAGATCGATATCGACGACGACGTTATCGCCAAGCGAGACGTCCAGCACACCGGAGTAGCGAAAGCCATTACCCTGTTTGGTTTCGGGCTGATCGGGCAATTCACCAGCCACGATCACGACGTCCGGGCTTTCATTGATCCGGGACGCTGACAGATTGACGGGCTGCACCAGCGCCTCGGCGACATGGATCTTCCCGTTGATCGACAACGCTTCCGGCCTGATCACTATATCTATGTCCGGATCGGCGGCGATGCGCACGTCTTCAACGCTGACCAATGCCAGCCGCTCACCCTTCAGAGCGATACGCACGCTAGGTTCCTCGATGTTCCTGTAATCAGCTTGCGCCACGATGTTGCCTCGACCGTCACCGGAGCGAAACTCGCCTTCGATGTCGATGCGGTAGTTCTCCACCATCGTTCCGGTCAGGTTGAGGTCCTCCAGAAACAGCCCAAGCGGGTCGTACGCCAGGCTGCCGTCGGCAATCGTCAGTATCCCCTTGAGTACCGGCTCCTCTATTGAACCTGTAACAATCATGTCTGCATGTAAGCGACCAGTCGCCGCATCAATGGCAGGAAAGAGCTGAGACAAGATTGCAATCTCCGATACATCTGCCACGAACCCTCCGCCGATACCGCTGTTCTCCAGGTTGCCAAGATCATGCAATTGAATATGGCCATTGATACTGCCGGTGCCTGGTAACGGCAGCCCGAGCGTGCCGCTCAGTAGCGCGTTATCGACTATTTCGAAATTAAGCACACCTCCGCCCGTGGCAAGCGAAAGTTGCGGGTTGTCGGCGCTCACGATACGACCGGGCGAGGTTGATAGTTGGCCAAAACCGCTGGGGCCGCTGGCCGGGCGATACGACCACTGTGCTTCGCCATTCACAACCTGGTCGAAGATGAGCCCGGTAACAGCCACGTAGTCCAGCAGGTCCACGGGGACGTTCGTGAATCGGGCCGATGCAGAATATGCACCACCCGCCGCCCAGTTTCCGGCGGCGCAGAAACTTGAGTCTACATCGGGGCCGAGGCATAGCTCCTCCAGTTCGACCCGCTCCGCCGATACGAACAGTGGTGCTGGCGAAAGAAGTTGCGCCACGTGTTGGTCGTCCGGCGCTATCTCGACTGTCTTGATCGTTCCACGCCAGCCGGACGTCATGGGAGCGCTCCAATCTTCCAGAGCGCCTTCAAGCGACGTGGACAGTTTGCCGTTCAGGTGTACGGCTGAAATCGTCACCGATTGCCGTTCCATCGTAACCGCCACGCTGGCATCCACTTCGCTGAATTCTCGGTGCCCGGCCCGGATACTGGCCACCCCCAGGCGCATTCCAGCGACCTCGCCCGGCTCGCGCAGATCCTTGATTCGCAGTTCACTTAGCACTATTTGACGGAACCGCAGTTCGTCCGATTCAAGGTCGAGCGACAGGAAGGGCTTGTCTTCTGACGTGCGAACGACACCGTGCGCCTTGATGTCACCCGCCAGGTCGTCGACGTAGTCGCCGACATCTGCACTCGTGACATCGAATGACAGACCGCCATCTTCATCGAGGCCACCGTCCAGCTCGAACATTGAGGTGCCGTGCATTATGGACAGCTCATCGGCGACGAATTTTTCGCCTGCCCGAACAAAACCACCACTCGCCTGCAGGGGAGCGCCGCGCAGCGTCCCCGCGACGCCCCT
Source organism: uncultured Gammaproteobacteria bacterium (assembly GCA_963752875.1). GTDB lineage: Bacteria > Pseudomonadota > Gammaproteobacteria > Steroidobacterales > Woeseiaceae > UBA1847. The sequence continues at coordinate 45,186 of CAVWAH010000010.1, forward strand.
GAGTTCAGCCGAAAGCGTCTGCGGCTGGCGAGTGCCACTCGCCGCAACGTGTCCCGATACCTCACCCGGCCAGCCGGCAATAAGCGACCCGGTGTCAATCGTCACTACGTCGAGTCGGCCTCGCCAAGGCTGCGCACCTCGCCACGAATACTCAAGCTCCCCGGCGAGTGTCCCACCCAGCACCCTCGCCTCGAGGATGCCAGCTTTCGCGCCGTCCCGGTCGCCATCGCCATCGATCTGGAACCTGCCTTCGGACATGGCTTGAGTACCCAGTTCGATCATGCCATCCACGGACCAGGCATCGAGTGTGCCGTCTATCCGGATGTCACCCAGGTCGCTTTTCACATCGAACGAATCTCCATCCAGCGGCCAGCGCAGGCTTTCCCAATGCAGTGCTCCTTGCACATTGCCGCTGTCCCGATCGATATCGGCGTCCAGATGCAGCACGGCGCCTGTGCGCGGTATCTCCAGCTGCGAGTTGCCAATCGTTATCCGCTGCTCGTCCAGCCTGGCCGTCATATTGCCGCGCAGCGGATACCCATCCGGCCAGGCTGGCATAAGAAGCTGCGGATCCACGCGCGCAATCGCGAGACTGGCTTCGAGGAGAGGTTCCGTCGCCCACTCAATCCTCGCCGTCCCGGCCACGTCCAGATCAGCTCCTGCCGCCCGCAGCATCGAGGCAGTGAAACTGTCCCGGCCGCCGTCACCTTCGACTGCGATCGACAACGGCTGCATGCCCGGCACCTGGATATCGCCAGTAGCGAAGAGCGAATACGCGCCGAGACTCCCCACCGAGCGCACGGTGAAGTCGCTAAACCCGATGTGTTCCTCACTTTCCTCCAGCGGCCACAGGTAATGCTGCACAAAAATTTCGACGTCCCACTCAGGTTGCTCGAAAAGTCTGCGAATCTCACCCTTGGCTGTTGCGTCGGAGTTCGCCACACTGATTTGCAGGCCGAGCCGATCGGGATCACCCTCACTGTGCAGGTCAACTTCTATCGCCTCTGTTTGTCCCGTCAGCCCCGGCTCCAGTCGCACACTGACGTTTCCAATGTGCGCCAGATCGCCAGCCAGTTCGAATGACCCATTGGCCACAATGATGATGTCTTCGCCATCGATGCGTAGCTCTTCAATCTCGATTGCTTCTTGCCATTTAGCCTTGAGTTCGAGCAACGCGATTGTGTGGTCAAAATCCGGCGTTTCGAGGACCAGGCCATCGACTACCAGGCTCGACACGCGAATCGGAAATGCGAGCTGCAACTTCCGTAACATTGCGGGGATGTCGGCTGGCTCTTCCTGCGCTTGCGGCGCGTCGCCGACTGCCACGCGGGCGCGTTCGACTCGGGCTGAGGCAATCTCGACTGCAAAGGGCAGGAAATCAATATCGAGTGCCAGGCTGACTTTTGCGGCGGTGACTTCAAGGTTGTCGGCCGCATAGGTCAAATCGTGCACAACAAGCCCGCTGGACAGATCACCTTTCGGCGGCAGCGAAGTGAGCGCACCGTCGGTCTGCGACTCCGCCTGAGCCCAAACCCACGCAGCACCGGAGTTGGTATGCAACAGCCAGTACCACGCACTCCCACCGAGAGTGATCGTGGCGACGAAAAGCAACAACAACAGAGTACGCAGTTTCAAAGTAACGGCGTCCCAATCGTGAAGTGAAGTCGCCAGGGCTTCCCAGTGATGTCCAGCGCTCTTGCGACGTCTACACGAATCGGTCCGGCGATCGAGTACCAGCGAACACCAAAGCCCGCACCCTTGCGAAGTTCGCGTTGGTCCCAGTCGTTGAATGCATTACCGATATCGAAGAACGCAGCCGCCGACCAGTTTTCCAGGACAAGAAATTCGACTTCTGCACTCGCCGTCAGGATATTGTTGGAGCCGACATCGTTGTCGCTTAACTCCTCGAAGCCATAGCCACGCACACTCTGGCTACCGCCAGCTTTGAAACGGTAGAAGTTGGGCAGGCGCGTAATGGAAAGCTCAAGGTCTTCCCCACCGAGGCTAATGCCCACGCGGTCGACTATCGCTTTGGTATAGCCCACTTCCCCGCGCAGCAGGAACTTCCACCGCTCTCCCTTGCGATAGATTCGGTGCGTGCCGATATAGACCTGCGCAAATTCATGGGAGGAAGCAATCGTGTTGTCGCCCGCAAATATCCACGCCTGATCGCGACGCCCTGCCGTCTCCCAGGCTTTACCCTCTGCAGCCACGAGGTCCGCGTTGATTCCGACCGAAATCGCGTTATCGGTTCCTGTCAGGAACTTGCCATCTCCAGGTGCAATCTGCGGGAACGAAACATTCGCAAACGGAACGAATTGTCGTGAGCTGTTGAGGTATTGCACAAAGGGAGTCGCGAAGAGCTGTTGGTCGCCTGACTTGCGATTGCGGATCTTCAGCCGGCCAGCACGCACATTAAATTCGTTGATATTGCCGTGAGCGATAGTGATGAATTTCTCATCCTCGGGCCGCCGCTTTACTTCCAGATCGAGATTCTCGAATTTATGGAATAATTCAAGGGTCCAGTATTCCCGGTTCCGTGTGCGTCGCGGCAGACGATAGTTGCCACGCAGCGATAACTCATCATCGGCTTCCTGCCAACCGATACCCAGCTCAAGCCGATCGCCATTTCGCGACATCGGGTTGCGGCTCCACTGCGCCTGCAGACGCAGTCCTGTATCGGTACCAATGCCCAGCGAACCCTGGTAGGAATTCTTATGCAGCGTTTCAAGGTCCACGCGCAAATCAACAGACGGTGGTGTGCTCTCGGCGCGCTCGATTTCGACAACATCGACGTTGGAAAAATAACCGGTCTTCCACAGGTCCATGCGGAATTTGTCGAGCAGCAGACTACTGTAGGGCTCGCCTCGCTGAAACCTCGGCATGAATTCGAGTATGCCCGGCTTGAGAATATGTTCGCCAAAATCGATATCACCAAAGGCGAACTGTGGCCCGGTATTCAGCGTGAGGTTGAGTGTCGCTACATTGCGCTCGAGGTCGAGTTCCAGCGCATGCTCCGAGAACTCGGCACTCAGGAATCCGTATTCCTCCGCCGTTTCCAGGGCATACCGCTTCCGGTCTTCCCAAGTGACCTGGTTCAGCACTGCGCCGGGCTTCAAAGGCCAGCTGTTACGCCATTCCTGGAGTGCCCGAACATGGCCGCCTTCCCCGACGATTTCGATGTTCGCGGCCTCGACAACGATTGGCTGGCCGAGATGGATACTGATTGTCAGCAGGTACGCATCCGCACCACTCTGCTTAATGCGGCCTTTGACCTCCGGATTGTAGTAACCATAGGGGCGCAGAGCTGCACGCGCACGCTTTTCCGTATCGGCAATAACGTCTGCCAGGTCCTTGTCGGCCAGACGTGCCTGCCGGCCCAGCTGCAGCGTTTCGACATGGCGAAGCACATTTTCGCGCAGGGGATCGCCGACACCCGAGACGGCATATTGCAGATCGTCTGCCGCTGCTGCACCGGCGACGAGCAATAGTGCCAACACACAAATTTTGCGAATCGAAATCAAGATCGATGCTCGTAACGTTTCACTACTATTCCTTCGGGAATTCCTGCCGGGACAGGCCGGCAGTTTATAGTAACTTGGCTCTGCAACTACAGGAGGTTCTGACATGCATTCGCGGGCGTTGGTTCTACAGGAATCCGGCTGGTTTTCCCGGCCGCCCGCATGCAGCGACGAGGAGAAAAAAACAGGCAAGCAGCAGGTGATGGTTCACCACGTCGGGCCCCGGGAAAATAGTGGCACCTGACTACATCTGCCCCTCGATGGGCAAAAGGCTCATCAGCTTTGTCAGGAAACGACGCCAGAGACTGGTTTGCGGCTCAGTGGTGATTATCTCTTCCACCCCGGCCGTCTGCAGCAGCCATTGAAGCCGCCCTTTGCGGGATAAACGAAGCTTGTAGGCAAAATCCGGCAGGGTGTCGAGAATACTGCGTGCCATCGCTCCGGCTAACTCCTGCGACTTCGCACCCATACCCATTTCTGTATTCAGGTACAGCGAGCGTGGATCGAGGTTGAACGATCCAACAAACATCCTCGTCCTGTCCACGGCCGCGACCTTTGAATGCAAGGTGAGTTTCGTCTCGGTTTCCATCGCCTCGAATCGAGGCCGGAGTTCGTACAATTCAACACCCTGCCGCAATAATGGTTTTCGGTACCTGGCGTAAACCGCATGCACGCTGGAGTGATTCGTCGATGCCAGCGAATTGCTGATGATGACAACGCGCACACCCTTCTTTACAAGCGCTCCGAAAAAATCGACGCCCTGCCTCTGGGGAACAAAATAGGGCGAGATTACGATGAGCTCTTCATTCGCGACGGACACCATCTTTTGCAGATAGGCGACCGTCGCGCTCGTACGGCGCCGAATCAGGTTACGGACCTTGTCAGGATGATCCTGTACCACTTCCGCCTCGGCGGCGACAAGCTCCAGTCGCCCGGCGACGAAGTCATCGACCAGGCTGGTATTCAATCCCTTCAGGAAGGCTGTGTCGCTGTGCCTGGCGACGTACTTTCGTGCTTCCTCAACCGACTCGGCAACACGACCATGAGCCACCATCTTGTCGAATGCGGCCATTGGAATTGCTTCGGGCGAATTCCAGTATTCGTCAAAGCCATCTGATACATCGTCGACGACCGTACCGATGGCTAACAGGTCCTCGTCAATAAACTCAGCTTCGCCTCCTGACCGGTAGTATTCATCCGCCAGGTTGCGGCCACCTACGATCGTTACCTGATTATCGACCGTGAAGGACTTGTTGTGCATTCGACGATTCAGGATATTGAAATTGGCGAGAAGACTAATCAATCGCGATCGCCGCCGCGGAAACGGGTTGAAAACACGGACCCCGATGTTGTCGTGCTCGTCGAGCGATAACAGGCCCGAATCAACCTCGTCAGTCAACGCATCGTCCATCAGCAGACGGACGCGAACACCCCGATCCGCCGCCGCGGCAAGTTGCAAGGCAATCAGGTTGCCGCTGATGTCGTCCTTAATCAGGTAGCTTTGAATGTCGATCGTCTTTTCCGCGCGTTCGATCAGACCAACACGTGCTCCCAGCGCATCCTGACCGGAGTCGAGCCGATATAACCCGGAACCTGGCGATCGCGAGTCAAACCAGCTCTCCACTGCCTGGCCCAATACCGTGCTACTCGTATCTTCAGGCTTCCAGGACTCGACGCGCTCAGGAAGCTTGAAAAAGCGCTGGTACTTCGGCGGCAGACGGCTACCTACCAATGTCGAAAACATTCCCATAATCCGGACGTACTATACGTTGGCTGCAGACAATTGATGTAGTGGACGACCATATGCGTCGCCCCGATTTAACAGAATCTTCGCGGTGGAACTGGTTCGTTGCAGCGCCCATCCGGATGTGCAACGATCGATGCTCGTCTGACAAAGGCACACCTGTCGAAAGACAGCGTCGCAAAGCTTCCGGTCTAAGGGATTACCTAGGACAGCGGGGTTACCAACACGAATCCTCATCGGCTAACGCGATGGGGGCTATGTGTCTTTGGCAATAGTTGTATATCGCTGGAGACATGGATGGCTTCCCCGAGATTTCGCGACACCGGCCGCTTCGTACGGCGGCAATTACCGCCCAAAACCTACACGCCCGCCAATCTCGCGGACCTGATGCGCTGTTTCGATCCTGCCAACGAAGTGACAACACCGATACGTGTGCGCGGGTCCGGCAGTGCATCGACTGACTGCAACAGCTGTTCAACAGGGACAATCGTCGATACGACCGCCCTCGATCGTATTGTTGGCATCGATAACTACGAACACACGGTAACGGTCGAAGCCGGCGTCCGGCTCGGTACGCTCGTTGCTGCGCTTGCAGAACAGGGGCTTGAGCTGGTCGGGAATCATGACCAGATGCAACGCACGGTCGGTGGTGCCGTTGCCTCACCTTGCATGGGACCCGGCATCGGCAGCCAGGCGGCGTACCTGTCAACGCAGGTAGTCAGCATGAAAGTCGTTACGTCGGTCGGCCAGCTCATGAAGGTGTCGAACCAGCAACAGCACCTGTTGAACGCGTTCCGGTTGAGCTACGGCATGCTCGGTGTGATATATGAAGTCACGTTGCACGTTCGACCCGCAGCGACGTTCTCCGCCAGTCATCGCAGAATGACGTTCGACACTTTCTCGGACGTGATTAATCGCCTCGCCGGACGTGATGTCGGGCTGAAGTTCTATGCAATGCCCTACATGGATCGCATCTATCTCGACCTGCGTCGCTACGAAACGTCCCCCGGAAACAGCTATGCCCCACCGTGGAAGATCAAGGACTGGGGCGAGAGCACCGTGCTACCGCATGTCTTCAAGTCGCTGAATCGCGTCGTGCCGATTCCTTCGGTCAAGTACCGCCTTATGGATAGCATCAGTGCGGCTACCCACGACCTCGTCAATACGCGCCTCGTGAAGAACGGTAACAACAACACGTCGACAGGACGCAAGCGCAAACCCCGTAACCTGATGCATTCGACGTGGTGCTTTCCGGCGTCCGATTTCTCAGTTGTCATCAAGGCCTATGGAGAGTTCTGCCGTAATACGCTTGAGACTTCCGGTTACCGGACCGATCTGCCCGCAGCCGGTTTTCGTGTCAGCAAAGACACGTCCGCATTGTTGTCGCCGTCTTTTGATGAACCACTCATTGCACTGCAGATTTCTTCAACGCAGGAGAAGGGCTGGGAGGATTTCGTCATTGATCTTGCGCAGTTCGCGGAGAACTGGGGCGGCACGCCACTGTTCAACCAATCGCGCTCCATGCGCGCAGAATACGGCACGCAGATGTACTCGAACCGACTCGAGTTTTTCCGCAAGATTCGGCGACAACTGGATCCACAGAACCGCCTCTTGAACCCGTTCCTCGCACAGTGTTTCAGCTAACCCGGATGCGGGGTGCCGCGGTTCACCCTGCTTTCCGAGAAAACTGAACTTTAGGAACGATTTGTTACACATTTCGCTGGACTTTATATATCGAACTGATATTATGCATCGCCCCGATATATAGGTAGCTCTCGCTGCCGGAAGTGAAGTTCATGGACGTCAAAACCGTTTGTCTTGGAATGCTGACCGATGGCCCCGCCTCGGGATATGACCTGAAAAAACAGTTCGAATCCTCTTTCGGCCATTTCTTTGCGGCCGGCTACGGATCGATCTACCCGGCGCTATCGTCACTGTCAGAAAACGGACTCGTCGACTGTGAAGAAGTGCCGCAGGAAGGCAAGCCGGATCGCAAGGTTTACGAAATCACGGACGAAGGCCGAAGTTTCCTGCTCACGGCACTCCAGAATCCAAGCCCCTGTCACAAGATTCGATCGGAGTTTCTCGCGACGATGTGTTTTGCCCATCTGATGCCCCCGCAGGATATCCAGACAGTGCTTGACCACCGTCTCGAGGACATTGCCCATTACCAGGAGATGTTCCGACACTTCGAAGACGAAGAGATGTCCGAATGGCCTGAGGGAATGAAGTTTGTCCTCGGCTTCGGCAAGGCCGTTGCCGGGGCCATGCAAACCTACATCACTGAGAACCGTCACCTGATGACACAAGAGCCTGGCGCGAAAGTCGCGACCGGTTAACAAGGAATTCGAACGATGCAACAGGGCAATATCAATCGCCACAAATCCTGGTTCGTTTCAGCTGGCATTATCATCGTAGTGACGTTATGGATATTGTCAGGTTCCTTCGGTGGCGCCGACGATTCCGAGGTCGCGAGCGAGCCCGCCACCACGTCAGCAGCTGCGAAAAATGCCGTGCGTGTTCGCACCCAATCGGCCGAACAAGTCATGCGCACAATTGTCGTGAATGGCAAGACAGCTCCGGCACGTATTGTACGACTCGCTGCGGAGACTGACGGACGCATCGAACATATCGGCGCCGAACGCGGTGCGAATCTCGAACGTGGCAAATTGATCGTTCGACTGGATGAGCGAGATCGCTCGGCACGACTTGCCCAGGCCACAGCAACAGTGAAACAACGTGAAGTCGAATATGATGCGAGGGCACGCCTGAAGTCCGCGAGCTATGTATCGGAAGCGCAGCTCCAGGAAGCAATCGCGTTACTGGAAACAGCTCGGGCGGAATTGACGCGCGCACAACTCGACCTCGACTACATGATGATTCGCGCACCATTTGCCGGCGCGTTGCAGGCCCGCATGGTTGAGATTGGCGACTTTGTCAAACGTGGCGACCCGGTTGCAACCTATGTCGACAATCGTACGATCATTGTCAGCGCGAACCTGTCGGAGTTCGATGCCCGATTTGTAGACGTTGATGATACGGCCGAAGCAAGGCTCGCCACTGGCGAAACTGTGCACGGCCGCATTCGCTACGTCGCGCCGGTCGCCGACGAAGCGACACGTACATTTGTCGTCGAGCTCGAAGTCGACAACGCGGACGGCAACCTGCGTGCCGGCGGTACAGCCGAATTGCGGATTCCCGCCGAGAAAGTTCTTGCACATCGCATCTCGCCGTCGCTTCTGACGCTCGATGATGCTGGCAACGTTGGCGTCAAGATCATCAATGGTCTTGGAGAGGTCGAATTCATCGTGGCCGATATCGCCTTGTCGTCGAACGAGGGTGTTTGGCTCGCCGGCCTTCCCGAAACCGCGACGATAATTACTGTGGGCCAGGGATACGTATCCAGCGGTGCCGTAGTGGACACAATCCCCGAAAGTGACGTCGAGACCGCGGTAGCCAGCAAAGGTGCTGAGGACACCGACTGATGCAATTGATCGAACTGGCAATGCTGCGTTCGCGCACGATCGTGCTGTCGTTGCTGGTAATCCTGATCGGCGGCGTCGTCGCGTATGCAACCATTCCCAAGGAGGCGGAACCGGATATCGAGATTCCCGTCGTCTACGTGAGCATCAAGCACGACGGTATTTCCCCCGAAGATTCCGAGCGGCTGCTCGTGCGACCCATGGAACAGGAATTGCGTTCCATCGAAGGCGTCAAGGAGATGACGGCGAACGCGTACGAAGGCGGTGCAAACATACAGCTCGAATTCGATGCAGGGATCGACACCAAGCAAGCGCTGCAGGACGTGCGGGAGAAAGTCGACCTTGCACAGGCCAAATTACCGGGCGACACCGACGAACCAACGGTCAACGAAGTGAAAATGTCTCGCTTCGATCCGATGCTGGTATTGAACCTGGCGGGTAATATTCCGGAACGCAGTCTGACCAGGATTGCAAAGGACCTGGAGGAAAAACTCGAGGCCTTGCCCGGCGTCCTGGAAGTCAACCTGGTAGGAACGCGGGAAGAGCTGATGGAAGTCGTCGTCGACCCGCTCGCGATGGAGAGCTACGGACTCGACCAGGCGCAGATCATCAACTTCGTGAATCGCAACAACAGGTTGGTCGCGGCCGGCGCATTGCATTCCAGCGAAGGTCGCTTCCCGGTAAAAGTGCCCGGCGTTTTTGAGAGCGCCGACGATATTCTCGACATGCCGATCAAGGCAGTCGGGGAACGCGTCGTGCACTTCAAAGATATCGCCCAGGTGCGTCGTACGTACAAGGACGCCGAAAGCGTTGCCCGGCTAAACGGCACGCCTGCACTGGCTATCGAAGTCATCCAGCGCTCGCGTGCAAACATCATCGATACCATCGACGAGATCAACGCGCTGATAGACGAGGAACGCGCCTATTGGCCTCCTGGCATCGAGATCGTCGCGTCGCGGGACAAGTCAGATGATGTCAACGACATGCTCTCAGAGTTGCAGAACAACGTGCTGGCAGCAGTTCTACTCGTGTTTGTTGTCATCATAGGCATTCTCGGTATCCGGTCGGCGCTGCTCGTCGGCGTAGCGATACCAGGCAGCTTCCTGATGGGCATCCTCTTGATCGGCTCATTCGGCATCACGATCAACATGATGGTCCTGTTCGCCCTGATCATGGCCGTCGGCATGCTGGTGGATGGTGCTATTGTCGTGACCGAGATGGCCGACCGCCGCATGGCCGAGGGCGACTCGCGCCACGACGCCTACTCGCGAGCGGCCATTCGCATGTCATGGCCGATCATTGCGTCGACCTGCACGACGCTGGCCGCATTTGTTCCCCTCGCGTTCTGGCCGGGCGTGTCTGGCGAGTTCATGAAGTACTTGCCGATTACGTTGATCGCCGTACTGGCGGCGTCCCTGGCGATGGCTTTGATTTTCGTACCAACGCTTGGCGCCATTTTTGGCCGCACGGGAGCGAATACGGAAGAAGCCCGACGTAACCTGGCCGCTGCGGAGACCGGCAATCTCGATGAAGTAACCGGCATGACGGGTAAGTACATCCAGTTTCTCAAAAAGACGCTGGGCCACCCATGGCGCGGCGTTGTAGGCGTCTCGGGACTGCTGGTCGCAGTCTATGTTGCGTTTTTTGCCTTTGGTAAGGGCATCGAGTATTTCCCCGAAGTCGAAGCACCGTTTGGCATGGTCGATATCCGCGCACGCGGTGACCTGTCGACCGATGAGCAGGACTTTCTCGTGCGCCAGGTCGAAGAACGCGTGCTCGGCATGCCAGAAATAGAGTTTCTGTACGCAAAAACCGGTACCAGTGACCAGGGCGCCGAAGACCAGATCGGTTCGCTGACGCTGAACTACATTCACTGGGATAAGCGCCGGACGGCCGACGAAATTCTCGCCGAGATTCGCGAGCGTACGAAAGATCTTGTGGGCATCCGTATTGAGACGCGCAAACCTGACTCTGGCCCTCCACTCGGAAAACCGATTCGCATAGAGTTCTCTTCGCGTTTCCCGGCTGAACTCAATGACGCACTTGACCACGTGCGTGCACACATGGAGACAAACGACTCCATCGTGAATATTGAGGACAGCCGCCCGTTACCCGGGATCGAATGGCAAATCAAGGTCGACCGTGCAGAGGCTGCTCGATTCGGCGCTGATATTTCGCTCGTGGGCGCGATGGTGCAGCTCGTAACCAACGGTATCAAGATCGGTGAGTATCGCCCCGACGACAGTGATGACGAAATCGATATTCGTGTGCGTTATCCCGAGGACAGCCGCAACCTCTCCCAGATCGACGAGCTGCGTATCCCGACCCAACAAGGCCTTGTGCCAATAAGCACGTTCATAGAGCGTGTCCCGGCGCAGAAAGTCGGCACCATTCGTCGTACCGATATGCGCCGCACACTCGCAATTGACGCGGATGTTGCAGCCCACGTTCTCGTCGACGACGTGGTTCGCCAGCTGAAGGCGGACGTGCCGAATCTCGGCGTGGACTCGCGCGTCAGCTGGTCATTCCGAGGCAGTACCGAGGACCAGCAGGAAGACATGGATTTCCTCGCCCGCGCGATGATGATGGCGCTCGCGATTATGGCGATTATTCTTGTCACGCAATTCAACAGCATTTACCAGGCCGGCCTGATCCTCACAGCGGTCCTCTTCTCAACAGGCGGCGTGCTTCTCGGCCATCTGCTCATGGGCAAGCCGTTCGGTGTCATCATGTCGAGTGTTGGCGTCATCACATTGGCTGGCATCGTGGTCAATAACAACATCGTGTTCATCGATACATACAACGTACTGCGGAATCGTGGCGGGCAACCGTTCGAGGCGATATTGCGTACCTGCGCGATTCGTTTGCGTCCGGTGCTGCTCACGACGGTCACGACGATCGTTGGCCTGATGCCGATGGTCCTTGGGGTCAACATCAACCTGATCGACCGCAACGTCTCCATTGGCGCACCCAGCTCTCAATGGTGGACGCAGCTGGCTTCGTCGGTTGCCGGCGGTCTCGCCTTCGCAACGATCCTGACGCTGTTACTGACGCCAAGCCTGCTCATGGTCCAGGCGAACCTGATGCAACGCCTGAAAGAGCGCCGGACACTGAAACCGGCCGATTCCGCCGCCATCTCATCCTGACCGGTCCGGGAGGCGGCGAACTTTTTCGACGTTAACCAATCCAAATCCGTGTCTCGCGCATCTAATAGTCGAATAGTGGCCGAAACGGCCCCTGGTTTGAACGTAACTCTTTGATTTTATATGGGTGCTGACGAAGGCCCGACAATGCGAAGTCTCGGGTTGCGTTATACCGAACTAGTGTTATACTTCACTACAACACTAAAAGAGATGGTCCGGGTAACATGAAAACGACAAAACCGATCATGACAACGCTGGCACTCATGGGATCCGCCCTGCTGACAGGCTGTGGCGTAGGACAAGCAAGCGTTTCCGACGAAGAGGGCATTCTGGCCGCAACGCCGGTACCCGTTGAGGTTGCCCAGCCGTTCCGCACAGATATCTACGCAACCTACGCGGCCACCGCGACGATCGCTTCCGACGCCGACGCACCGGTGGTAGCAAAGGTCGCCGGTGAGATCGTCGAGCTGCTCGTCGAGGAAGGCGACTGGGTTCAGGAAGGCCAGGTTCTTGCGCGGCTCGATGGCGAACGTCTGCGGCTGTCCATGCTGGCCGCCAAGGCAAATCTCAAGCAAGCTCGTAAGGAATATGAGCGTAATGTCGACCTGAACGCGCGCGGACTGATCAGCGCATCGATGTTCGATAGCCTGCAGTACGATCTCGAGGCACTCGGGGCAACCTACGAACTCGCAAGACTCACCTACGAGTATTCAAAGCTTCGCGCGCCGATCTCCGGTGTTGTTGCCGCGCGCGAAATCAAACCGGGACAGCATCTCAGCATCAACGATGTGGCATTCCGCGTTACTGACACCAGCGAATTGATCGCTTACCTGCAAATTCCACAGTCCGAGCTTTCGAAGTTCGCGACCGGCCACTCTGCCAACATCGAAGTTGCCTCGATGCCCGGCGCGGGCTTCCCTGCAACGATCGTGCGGATCAGCCCAACTATCGATGCTCGTAACGGCACGTTCCGTGCGACGGCAATCATCAACAACGACAAAGGTGACCTGGCCCCGGGTATGTTCGGGCGCTTCACGATCGCCTATGAAAAGCATGCTGACGCGTTAGTCATCCCGACCGAAGCACTGCTTGATGAAGACGAGGCAAGCACTGTCTACGTGGTAAACGGTGGTGAGGTTGTACGTCGCATCGTCAGTGTCGGTATAGAAGCCGATGGCAACGTCGAAATCCTGGACGGACTAAGCGAAGACGACATTGTCGTTGTCGTTGGCCATTCGGGTCTCAGGAACGGCAGCAAGGTTCTCGCCAGCAATACAATTCCGAACAGCTTCACGGGCTGACGCGACTCGCGATTAACGCACCGCAAGTCCGGCGCGTACGCATAAGGGAGGATTCATGAAGCTACATCGCATTAGCTCGGCGGCGTTTGCCTGCGTGCTGCTGCTGAGCGCTTGTCAGCAGGGCGACCAGGCACAGGAAGACGACGACGAAGAGGTCCCGCCCATTCCCGTCGAAACCAGCACTCCTACACGCGGTGACGTACTCGCGGTCTACTCGGGTACTGCTCCAATCGAAGCATTCGCTGAGGCAGATGTTATTGCCAAAGTTGAAGGCGAGGTACGCGAAGTCCTTGTCGAAGAAGGTGACGAAGTTGAACAGGGCCAGGTGTTGGCGCGCCTCGATGGCGACCGCCTGCGACTTGAGCTCAACGAATCCAGAGCCCGTCTCAGGAAGATGCAGCGCGACTTTGAACGCAACAAGGACCTGCGCGAGAAAGGCCTCCTCTCTGAGGGTGACTACGAGAAGCTCCAATACGATCTCGAATCGCTGCAGGCGTCCTACAACCTGGCCAGCCTCGAACTCGATTACACACATGTCCGCGCGCCAATTTCTGGCGTCATTTCGGAGCGCTACATCAAGCTTGGCAACACCATTCGTGTTGACGCGCCGCTGTATCGCGTAACCAGTCTCGATCCACTGGTAGCCTATCTGCACATCCCTGAACGCGAGTACCGACAGATAGCGGCTGGGCAGCCCGTTGCAATCAATATTGACGCCGTCGCCGATCAGGAATTTCTGGCAACCGTAACGCGAATCAGCCCGATCGTTGATCCCGCGACAGGCACATTCAAGATCACGATTGAGATTCGTGATGAATCGCGGCGCATCAAGCCCGGTATGTTCGGCCGCATGAGCATCGTGTACGACCGTCACGAGGACGTCTTGCAGATTCCCCGTAGCGCCATTGTCGAAGAGATGGGCACCGAAAGCGTATTCGTCGTCGAAGACGACAAGGCCGTCCGACGCGCAGTGAAGACCGGCTACGGCGAAAACGGCATGATCGAGATTGCCGAAGGACTCGACGACACCGATAACGTGATCACCGTCGGCCAGGTCGGCCTCAAGCCTGACGCCACTGTGACCGTCATTAACGCGCCGCCAGCGCCGGAAGCCGTTGCCGAGGACGCTAACTAATGCGTCGTCTGATCGAGATCGCGACACAGCGACGTGTCACGATCGTAATGCTCATGGTGGCCATCGTGCTATTCGGCATGGTCTCACTCTCGCGGCTGAAGCTGAATTTGCTACCGGATATTTCCTATCCCACCGTCACAGTACGAACTGAACTGACCGGCGCGGCACCCGTCGAGGTCGAAAACCTGCTCACCAAGCCGATCGAGGAAGCCGTCGGCGTTGTCCGCAATGTGCGTCTCGTGCGTTCGGTATCTCGCTCCGGCCAATCTGACGTCACCATCGAGTTCCTGTGGGGAACCGATATGGATATCGCAGGCGTGGACGTTCGCGAGAAACTCGACGTGTTGTTCATGCCGCTCGAGGCGAGCCGCCCGTTACTGTTGCGCTTCGACCCGTCATCCGAACCGATTGTTCGCCTGGGCCTGCTCTACAAGGAATCCGCGGATAGCCCTGGTGACGCAGGTGAAGCACGACTCAAAGCCTTGCGACGCCTCGCCGAAGACAGGATCAAGACCGATCTCGAAGCGCAGGAAGGTACAGCGGCCGTCAAGGTCAGCGGTGGTCTCGAGGACGAGATCCAGATTCGTGTTGATCAGCAGAAGCTGTCACAGCTGGGTATCAGTATCGATCAGATCGCCAGCCGTATTCGTGCCGAGAACGTCAATTTGTCCGGCGGCCGCCTTGAGGAAGGCGACCAGCGGTTTCTCGTACGCACTCTGAACGAATTCAAGAGCGTCGACGAGTTCCGCGACGCGATTGTCGCCTACGTTGCGGAACGACCCGTTTATCTGCGTGACGTAGCCACCGTCGAACGCGGATACAAGGAACGCGAAGCCATCACACGTGTACGCGGTCAGGAGTCTGTCGAACTCGCCGTTTACAAGGAAGGTGACGCCAATACGGTCCAGGTCGCGAAGCGGATAGAACAACGCATCGAGGCGCTGCGTGAAGACCTGCCTGGCGATATCGAACTCGTGAAGATCTACGACCAATCGACGTTCATATCGTCGGCTGTCAACAACGTTCGGATTGCCGCCATTCTTGGCGGGCTGATCGCGATTCTTGTGCTATATGGATTCCTGCGTGATGCGCGAGCAACGATGATCGTCGGTATCGCGATACCGGTCTCGGTCATCGGTACGTTCCTGCTGATGTACACGAATGACATTTCACTCAACATCATGTCGCTGGGTGGAATTGCCCTGGCCGTCGGCATGCTGGTCGACAATTCGATTGTTGTGCTCGAGAACATCGTTCGCAAGAAGGAACAGGGTGAAGGTATTCTCGAAGCCGCGCAAAACGGCACGACCGAAGTCGGTTCCGCTGTAGTCGCAGCAACGCTTACAACGATTGCTGTTTTCTTCCCGATGGTTTTCATCAGCGGCGTCGCCGGTCAGCTGTTCCGTGACCAGGCCCTGACCGTTACGTTTGCGCTGATTTTTTCACTGATAGTTGCACTGACGCTGATCCCGATGCTCGCGTCGCTCGGTGCACGCAGCCGATACGATGACGGGGGAGACGGGAAACCCGCTGGTTGGTTCACGCGTGCGGTTGCATTTGTCGTTCGAATGTTTGGTTTCGTGTTCTTTGCGATTCGTAAACTGTTCTGGGCGCTGCTCTGGGTACCCACGTGGATACTGCAAAAATTCTATGGGGCGGTGGCCGCAATCTACCCGGGCCTTCTGCGATGGTCGCTCGGGCACCGCTGGAGTGTTGTCCTCGCCGCCGTTCTGATATTCGCTGGCACGATGTTGCTCATTCCACGCCTCGGCACGGAATTGATCCCGCAATTTTCGCAGGGAGAATTTGACGTCGATCTGCGGCTTTCCCCGGGAGCGCCACTTTCGGAAACGGACCGGGCGATCCAGACGGCTCAACGCGCAGCGGCTGGCATTGACGCCATTGCACTGAACTACTCTGTCGCGGGAACGGGTAACCGCCTCGACGCAAATCCCGTCGACGCGGGAGACAATACGGGCACGCTTAGCGTTCGGCTGGCACCTGGCGCGAGGCGTAATGCTGAAAACGACGCGATGGAAGTCATGCGCGGAGAACTATCCCGCTTGCCTGGTGTGCAGTATGAGTTCAGCCGGCCCGCCCTGCTGTCTTTCGCAAGTCCGCTGCAGGTCGAGATCTCGGGCTTTGACCTTGATGCGCTGGCACGAGTCAGCGATACGATCGTCGCGGAGATGTCGGCATCTGATCGATTCGCTGACATCAAAACCACCGTTGAGAACGGCAATCCCGAAATTCAGATCGTGTTCGACCAGGAGCGCGCTGCGAAACTCGGGCTTACCGTTCGTGACATTGCGAACCGCGTCGTCGCCAATGTACGCGGCGAGCTCGCGACCCGCTACACGTGGCGCGACAAGAAGATTGACGTGCTCGTCCGCAGCGTAGACACACGCGAGTCGAGCATTGAGGAAATCCGGCGCCTGATCGTGAATCCGAGTTCAGACCGGCCCGTCACGCTGGAAGCCGTCGCCGATGTCAGGGTGTCACAGGGCCCGGCTGAGATTCGTAGAGTGGCGCAGGAACGCGTCGCCATCATTACGGCCAACCTCGCGTACGGCGATCTTGGTGCAGCTGCCGCCGAAGCTGGCGCTATCGTCAACCGGACACCGATGCCGGATGGCGTTGCCGCCATCGTCTCGGGACAGAGCGAAGAGATGGAGAAATCGTTCGACTCGATGCGATTCGCGCTGATATTGGCGATTTTCCTCGTTTACCTCGTGATGGCATCGCAGTTTGAATCACTGATTCACCCCTTCGTCATCCTGTTTACGATTCCGCTCGCCCTCGTCGGTGCCGTGCTCGCCCTGTTTATCACGGGGACGACCATCAACATCGTTGCGCTGATCGGCGTCATCATGCTCGCGGGTATCGTCGTCAACAATGCGATCGTACTTGTAGACCTTATCAATCAGCTGCGCGCACAGGGCGTCGAACGAGTCGACGCCATCATGGAAGCCGGCAGCGCCCGCTTGCGGCCCATCCTCATGACCTCGTTGACGACAGCACTGGGATTGCTGCCAATGGCCATGGGCTTCGGTGAAGGTTCCGAAGTCCGCACGCCGATGGCAATCACGGTAATCGGGGGACTCGTCGTTTCTACGTTATTGACGTTAGTCGTCATCCCGGTCGTGTACTCCCTGATGGACCGCAAGCGTTGGCCTGCCACTACTCACGAACAGGCCGCGGCGGCGCAATGAAACACACAGAAGTCGCACTGCATCGTCCGGTAACGACTGTCGTCGTATTCGTCGCGCTGGCGCTGGTAGGACTCATCGCATCCCGCCTCCTGCCGCTCGAAAAATTCCCGGATATCGAGTTTCCTGGCATTTTCGTGCAGATCCCCTACGCAGGATCGACGCCTGAAGAGGTCGAACGTCTAATCACGAGACCGGTCGAGGAAGCGCTCGCGACACTCTCGGGTGTCGAACAGATGTTCTCGAGTTCGGACGAAGGGCAATCCCAGATCTTCCTGCAGTTTGGCTGGGACCAGAGCATGGGCGCCAAGGGTATCGAAGCACGCGCCAAGGTTGACGGTATTCGACACTTGCTCCCTGAGGACATCCGGCGCGTCTTCGTATTCACCGGTTCACTTGGCGACCAGCCTGTCCTCCAACTGCGAATTTCGAGCGAACGTGATCTGTCCGACAGCTACGACCTGCTTGACCGGGTATTGAAGCGCCGCCTCGAACGACTGGAGGGTGTATCGCGCGTCGACCTGCATGGTGTCGACCAACGCGAAATTCGCATTCTTCTCAAGCCTGACATGCTTGCTGCCTACGGCGTCGACATCGCGACGATTAGTAATCTGCTGCAAAGCAGTAATTTTGCCGTCAGTGCCGGCAAAATTACTGCGTCCGGCGAACGATTTAGCGTTAGGCCCAGCGGCGAGTTCGCGTCTATCGATGAGATTCGCAACCTGGTCATCACTGCAGCCGGCCTGCGCCTGCATGACGTGGCGGACGTCGAACTCCGCACACCAGATCGCAACTACGGGCGACACCTGGATCGTGACTACGCAATCGGCGTTGCCATCAACAAGAGCACCGGATCGAATCTCGTCGATGTCACCGATCGCGTTATGGCGGAAGTCGACGAGATCAGTAAATTGCCACAGATGCAGGGCATCAATATCTTCGCACTCGATAACCAGGGTGACAGCGTGCGCGAGTCGCTGTCCGACCTGCTCGGTGCCGGGGCGCTCGGTGGCATGCTGGCCATAATCGTGCTGTACCTGTTCCTGCGCCAGGTCACGACAACACTGATCGTCACGGCATCTGTACCGTTCAGCTTGCTCATTACGCTGGGTGCCCTGTATTTCGCGGGTCTGACGCTGAATATTCTGTCGATGATGGGCCTGATGCTCGCTGTTGGCATGCTTGTCGATAATGCCGTGGTCGTGACCGAGAGCATTTTCCGATATCGATCTGAGCACAAGGACAGCGCTTTTGACGCCACGATCAAGGGCGTCAAGGAAGTTGGCCTGGCTGTCATCGCAGGCACCATGACCACGGTTATCGTTTTCGCCCCGATCATTTTTGGCGAGAAGGCTGACATCACAATCTTTTTAACGCATGTGGCAATTACTATTATTGTCGCACTGCTGGCATCGCTGCTAATCGCCCAGACGCTTGTGCCGATGCTCGCGGCGCGAGTCAAAGTGCCACCCCTTCCAAAAGAAGGCGGGTGGATGTCACGCCTGACCAAGCGCTACGTGCGCAGCCTCGAGTGGGTCATTGGGCACCGCTGGTGGACCGCCCTGGGAATCTTCCTGATTTGCGTACTTGGGGTACTGCCGATGGCCCTGGACCTCGTGAAGTTCGATATGTTCCCGCAGGACGTTGGGCGTCGCCTGTTTATGCCTTACCACGTCGAAGGACAGCACTCACTTGAGCGCATCGAACGCAATGTCGACACTATCGAGGAGTACCTGTACTCGCGACAGGAAGAATTCAATATCCGCTCGATCTACAGCTATTACGACCAGGGCCGGGCCGAGTCGACGATTCTTCTTACCGATGAGGACGATGCCACGTTATCGACGAAGGAAATTATCGAGCGAATCGAGAAAGACCTGCCGGCAATAGCGATAGGAGAACCGAGCTTCCAGTTCGAGCAACAAGGTGGCGGTGAGGGATTCTCGATTCAGTTGAGTGGTGATTCGACCCAGATTCTCAACGAACTCTCCGTCGGCGTCGTTCGTGCTCTTGAGAGTGTTGAGGGGCTGAAGGACGTGCAGAGCGATTCCGAATCAGGCGATCGTGAGGTGCGCGTAAGCATCGACCGAACACGTGCCGCGAATGCCGGGCTGACGACGATCGAGATAGCGGAATCGGTTGCGATAGCCATGCGCGGCCAGAATTTGCGTGAATTCCGTGGCAAGACTGGCGAAGTCCAGGTCCGGCTCGCATTTCGCGAGGACGACAAGCAGAGCATCGAACAGCTGGCTGAGTTACCGCTATACACCAGTAGCGGTCGGCGCATTACCCTCGGTAGCGTTGCGTCGCTGCACGTTGGCAGGTCGCCTGCCACGATTCGCCGTACCGATCGCCAAACTGCGGTCATTATCAACGCGAATCTCGAAGAGGACGTCAGCGCCGACGACGTGCGCCCGCGCGTTAACAGCCTGATGGATCAACTCGAACTGCCGCCGGGTTACAGCTGGAAGGAAGGCCGCGGCTTTGAGCGTCAGGACGAAACGGCTGACATGATGACCACGAATATTATCCTCGGCATTGCGTGTATTTTCCTCGTCATGGCGGCTCTGTTTGAATCACTGTTGTTGCCCTTCTCGATCATCCTCGGCTCGATCGTGTTCTCGATTTTTGGCGTGTTCCTGTTCTTTGCTGCTACCGGAACGACGTTCTCATTCATGGCAATGATCGGCATCATGATTCTGATTGGTGTCGTCGTAAACAACGGCATCGTGCTCGTCGATCACATCAATAACCTGCGCCAGGAAGGCATGCACAGGAATCAAGCGATTGTGACTGCTGGTCGGGATCGCCTGCGGCCAATCCTGATGACCGTAGCCACGACTATTGTCGGGCTGGCACCGCTCGCCATGGGCACTACACAGGTGGGGGGAGACGGTCCTCCGTACTACCCGATGGCGAGGGCAATCATTGGCGGGCTGGCGTTCTCGACGGTCGTATCACTGCTTGTCGTGCCAGCCCTGTATGTCTACTTCGACAGCCTCGCGGCCTGGGGCCGAAAGGTCATGCGCACGGCGAAGAGTCCAAGAAGCAAGAGCCAGCCGATCGACCCACCTCCGCCTGAATTTACGACGACCTGAGTTTGTCCGCCTGATACTGCATCACGCATCGAGTCTTCGAGCGGTAGCAAAGACAGTTCGGACGTGTCATCCGGACCGAAACTCGCGAGGTAAGTACCGTCGTAAGCGTCGAACAACTCGATCAGGATGTCGTAGTCGCCAGTCGGGTATCCAGATATCAACTCTGTTTCGACGACATAGTCGTCCGTGCTCGTGGTGCCGAACAACGTGAAGTCATCCGTCTCGGCGTACTCGTTCCAGGGGCCGTATTCAAAACTCAGGTAGATAACAGCATAGACGTCGGCGACTGCGTAGTTGGTATCCGCATCGAACCAAAGGTCTATACCGAAGTAGTACCCATCCCGGTCGAAGTCCGAAAATAACTCAACATCAGCATCGTAGAACCAGAAGTTTGGATCGGCTGCTTGCGACACGACAACACCGGTCTTTTGCTGCGTCGAGCGTGTTCCTTTCTTGCTGCGCAAGCCGTCGGTATTCAGCGCCTCGTATTCGTCGTAGGACGTATTACCATCGCCGACACTGCCGCGTGCGATATCGCTGCCCTGTGACGTCATACTTTGCCTGGGCTCGTTGTTTTCATCCGCCATACCGACTGCGGTCAGCAACAGCAGAGTGATCATTACAGTTGTGCGGGTTACGTGTTTCATAGTGGAGTCCTCTCCTCAGCGTACGACTCCATTTAGCGCCCGACACACTGAATCGGCGCTGAACCATATGGGCATTCGATAACGGGCATGCGACCATGTTCAGCCAGCGTTCACCCAAAGCTAATTTGCCACGATGGATCCAGCCAACGAACATGACCGCGTACTCAGGGCGGCTGCCTGGCTCATGCTCGGCGTCACGAGCGGGCTCGGTCTCGACCTTTGCGCCAAGCAATTGCTGCAAACGTATTCGCTCATTCAGTTCATCCTGGTCCGCAGCATCATTGCCATCGTCATTTTGCTCGTTGTCGCGCAGCGCTTCGGCGGATTCGCCGAACTGCGCACGAAGGAAATCGGCTGGCACATCGTCAGGTCCCTGTTCGCGATAGGAGCCATGTTCGGATTCTTCTATGGCGTGGCCCACATGCCATTGATTGACGCGCTAACGCTGGGCTACACGGCGCCGCTAATGGTCACGGCACTCTCCGCGATATTCCTCGGCGACGATGTCGGCTGGCGGCGCTGGACAGCTGTCGTTATAGGCTTCGTCGGTGTGCTTGTTATGCTGCGGCCGGGCCGCGGCGAATTTTCGTTCGCGGCGGTTGCCATTCTGGTCGCCGCATTCTGTTACGCCAGCCAGGCCATTACTGCCCGCCGACTCAGTGGTACCGAGTCGACGCTTTCACTTTCGTTTTATGTCGTCGTAGGACCGTTAGTTCTTTCCAGCTTCTTTATCAGCGGTGACAACTGGATCGATCCCGATGGGATTGGCTGGTTCCTGATGTTTATTGCCGCGGCCTGCTCGGTCGTGGCCTGGATCGGATTCGTGAATGGCTACCGATCCGTGTCACCGGCGATACTCGCCCCGCTGGAATACGTTGCTCTGGTGGGTGGCGCGATTGCCGGTTTCCTGATCTGGGATGAGGTGCCTGACGGGTCGGTAGTTCTGGGCGCAACCATCATCGTGGCGTCCGGCCTGTTTGTCGTCTATCGCGGCAGGGGGCAGAAGCCCGGGCAGCAACCCACCCTCTGACGGGCAAAAAAAAACGGGCCTGCGGGCCCGTCTTTCCATGTTTGTGTCGGCCTGTCAGACGTCGCCGGCGACAAGTCCTGCTATCTGGGCAGGCGTAACATTCAACGCATCAACAACGTTGTTGAAGAAATCGACCTCCAGTGCACTGACTGTCGAGTCGCTGCGGAACACGTCGGTCAGCGCCTGCACGATCTCCGAGCAATGCGCTTCAGTGAGTTTCTTCTCGGCGCCGCGCAGGTATTTGACGAGCGTGGCCTCAGCATAAAGTTCCTCACGTGCCGCGACTCTGACGTCTGCCGCACTGAAGTCCTTACCCGTATGTTTCTTCAGGATTGCCTGGATGCTCTCGACTTCGACGTGCTGGATACTAACGTCGGCATTGGCTGCTCTTGCCAATGTCATGAGCAGGACTTCTTCGAACAGGGCGTTTTCCTGGTCTGCGCTGATGTCAAAGCCACCGAATACTCTCAGTACGTTCTTGAGATCTGCAATTGCCATTATTTTCTCTCTTATGATTTATGCCGGGCTGCATCCCGAGGTTGGCCAACAATAATAACCCACAAAATGTGTCAAGTTGAAGGCATATTTGTTACTTATATTTCCGCTTGGAATTCATTGATTTTCAAGAGATACTGGCCTCGGGCCAACAAATAAAAGGAGGTGATCCATGTCTCGTGGGATAACAAAGGTATTCGAAAAACCTGTGAGTCTGACGCGAACGATGGAGCACCGCTACTCATTTCGCTGACTCTCTTTTTCGAATACACATTCCACGGAAAGCCGCCGCAAGGCGGCTTTCTTTGTTTACGAGGGCCGCCGCAAGGCGGCTTTCCCAGTGTCAGGAGCTCAGTATTGGGCCCAGTGCAGCAAGAAGTTCGTCAATTTCAATCGTACTATTGTAGTGGACGGGGCCCACACGAACAGCGCCGCCAGACTCGAATATCCCCAACGTCTTCGCGACTTCAATAGCGTAGTTGTGACCATGCCAAACGAAGATGTTTTCCTTCGCCAGCGACGCGGCAATGACTTCTGGAGTGACGGTTCTGTGTGTAAACGACACAGTCGGAACACGACGATCCATCGCGTCCTGTGACGTAATTCCCTGAACGGTTACGCCGTCGATATCCTCAAGACCTGCGATCAAATGTCCAGCGAGCGTCTTCTCGTAATCGAACAACATCTCCATAGCAGCCCGCAGTGCCTGCGGCCTCCCACTCGCCCCTGCCATCGATTCCCCGATCCATGCGAAGTAGTCAATCGCGGCCGTGATGCCGGCAAATCCCTCGTGGCTTTGTGTGCCGGTTTCGAAGCACCAGGGTATGTTCGACGATGCAGGCCTGACCTTATACGGTTCGAGTTGTTCGAGGACATCGCGGCGAGCCCAGAGAACCCCCTGGTGAGGGCCGAAGAACTTGTACGGGGAACAGACGAGGAAGTCGCAACCGATAGCTTGAACATCCGTCCGGACGTGCGGCACAGACTGAACGGCATCGATGAACGTCAGTGCACCGGCTGCCCGCGCCTTCGCACAGATCTCCGTCACATCGTTGATCGTGCCAGTCAGGTTGCTCGCGCCACCAACACAAACAAGGCGCGTACGGTCCGTTAACAAGTCGTCGAGCACAGTGAGGTCAAACTCGAATGTCGAAGCCTCGAACGGCAGCCACTTTATTTCCAGTTCAAGATCACGGGCAAGAAGGACCCAGGGCCAGACGTTGGCGTCGTGATCCATGCGCGAAAGAATGATCTCATCGCCGGGCCGAAACAGGCGGCCAATCGACCGCGACAAGTGCAACGTGATGGTCGTCATGTTCTGGCCGAACACGATTTCATCGCCAGACGGCGCGTTGAGTAGATCAGCCATCGCATCGCGCGCAGACGCGACGATTGCGTCAGCCGCATGTGACGTCGGGAAATTGCCACCCAGATTGGCACTGCTGGTAAGCAGACAGTCGGACATGGCTTCTGCAACCGTCGCAGGTACCTGGGTGCCCGCCGGGTTGTCAAAGTAGATACGGCGTCGGCCGTTGTCGGTTATCGCCAGAGCCGGAAACTTTGCCCGGACGGCATTGAGGTCATAAAGCATACTTTAGTCCTGTTCCTTGCCGCCCCATTTTTCGCGGTGCGCGTCCTCTGCGCGTTGCCTGACCTTCTGGTGTCGGCGTGTCAGCAACAGGGAGTTGGGATCGCAGACTTCGGCCTTGATGATGCCGAGATCGCTGGCAGCATCGAACAGACTGGGGTACCAGCGTT
Source organism: uncultured Gammaproteobacteria bacterium (assembly GCA_963752875.1). Taxonomy (GTDB): domain Bacteria; phylum Pseudomonadota; class Gammaproteobacteria; order Steroidobacterales; family Woeseiaceae; genus UBA1847. The sequence continues at coordinate 69,749 of CAVWAH010000010.1, forward strand.
CCCAATTCGGTAGTCGGGCGTTAACTTTGTCGCGAAGAGTCATGGGCGCAATGTAACCGAGCGCCCTGAGCATGACAACGGATAAGGTCTCAGTCCTCGAGCATATTTATTGACAGAATAGCTGCGACGAGAATCAAGCCACCCGTCACAATAAGCTGTATCGAGGGCAGGCTACTTGCCGCCGAGCCTACGACGTCGCCCGGCAACTGCAACAAGATCTGGTAGAGCGTAGTGACAAGCCCTGCTAGCGGCTTGTACGCGAGGGTCCCGCCAATCAGAGCAGCAATCGGCAACGTCAGTCGTCGCACGAACAGCTTGCGCCTGACTCGGCGAACGATCTGTTCGCTAAAACCATTGTCCGCAATAGGCTCTGACGTAAACATAGACTCGAGCAATCGGTCTTCGTTGTCTTTGATTCGTTCAGCCATGTTGATGATCTTTGATGTCAAAACTCGTCCTGATCTTTTCTTTACCACGAAATATCACTGATTTCACTGTTCCCACGGGCATCGCCGTGGCTTCACTTATTTCCCTGTGCGACAAACCGCAGGCGTAGGACATAACCATGATGGCCCGCTCCTCGTCGGTCAGCACAGCGAGAAATCTGTCAAGGTCACCGACTTCTTCAGACTGCACCGCGTAGCTTCGTCCTTCCGCTTCGCTGGCGTGCCCGACCTGGTCCAGAATTTCCGCATAACGTTTCGATTTCCTTTTTGACTGCAGAAACGTCGTGTAAGCGACCTTTAACAACCATCCAATAAATGACCCACGGCCCGAGAAGGTCTGCAGTTTGTCCCATGCATGCATGAAGCAGTCCTGTGCAAGGTCATCCGCCGTCGAAATATCACCGGTCAGCTTGCGGAGAAAATTCCGCACGTGTGACTGGTGACGACGGATCAACTCGCCGAAAGCCGCAGTGTCCTGTGCAGACAGTACTCTCGCGACAAGCTCATTATCTTCGCCGTGGATCAAGGAGACCTACCCGAGACCTAATCGCTAGCGGTGAACTTGTGCAATATCAGGTAAGCAATGCCGATCGTGAACGGAAATGCTGCGCCTGCCAGCGTGCCTCTGAATGCATCCGGGTCGGGAACGGCGACGCCAATGAGCGCCAGCCCAACCGCAAGCGCGAGCCAGATTACCGCCAATCGGAGGTCTTTATCTTTGGGTTCTTTCGGATGCCCGAGACGGTCGATCAGCTCAGGGGTCAGATCCTGACCTTTATCGAGCGCTGTTCGAATCGTGTCTTGCATGTCCCTGCGGGCCTTGAATCGCAACCAGAAAAAAAGTCCTATCAAGATTATGGGGCCCAATACGGCCGCGAGGCCAATCCATTCTTCATGCACAGTCGTGTCTCCTTTGTGAAATTGTCTGCCTTGGCAGTCTTCACCCGTTAGATGCGTGCCGCACAGGGATTGGATGCAAGAATTTAACTCTTTGTTTTTATTGACATAACTATAGCACATCAAGGAACTCTAGACCCAAACCACGACTGAGCCCGTTAACAACGGGCATGAATCTGCTATCCCGACTACGCGACCCGCGCTACTACCAAATTGCTGTCCTGACGACCTTGCTGACCATCGGTATCGTTGTACTGGACTTCGGCATCCGCTGGCAGAACGCCATCGCAATCATGCTGATGGCCCAGGCAACGCAGTACCTCGGTACCCGCTTGGTCGGGCTGCCGCGTTTCGATCCGTTAAGCGCCTTGATTACGTCACTGTCACTAACGCTGTTGCTCCGGACCGAATTGATTGGACTGGCGGCGGCCGCGGCCGCCATCGCAGTCGGCAGCAAATTCCTGATTCGCGTACGCGGCAAACATGTGTTCAATCCGGCCAACGTAGCGCTCGTAACCCTGATGCTGCTTAGCGACCAGGCGTGGGTATCGTCCGGGCAATGGGGCAGCGCCGCTGTCGGCGCATTCGGCCTGGCTTGCCTGGGGTTTCTCGTTTTGACGCGCGCAAGACGTGCCGAGACGACGATCGTATTCCTGTGTGTTTACGGTGCGCTGCTGCTCGGACGTGCAATCTGGCTCGGAGACCCGCTGTCGATTCCTGTACACCAGCTGCAAAATGGCGCCCTGCTCATCTTCGCGTTCTTCATGATCTCCGATCCGAAGACGACCCCGGATACGGCGTTCGGCCGTACGTTGTACGCAACGCTCGTGGCTGCAATCGCATTCACGATCCAGTTCATTTTTTATCAACCCAATGGCCCGATTCTCGCGCTGATCCTGTCTGCACCGCTGGTGCCGATAGTCGACGCCGTTTTGCAGGGATCGCATTACCGGTGGGAAAAACCCGGCGCTCGATCGAGCGCATCTCTTAAAGGAGTTCAATCATGAGATTGATGATTACCCTGGTCACAGCATGTGTGACCATCATGGTCACGACGACCGCACAGGCTTTCTGCGGCTTCTATGTCGCACGTGCCGACACGAGCTTGTTCAACAAAGCCTCGCAAGTTGTGCTTGTCCGTGATGACGACAGGACCGTTATTACGATGGCCAACGATTTCGAAGGCGATGTCCAGGACTTCGCCGTTGTCATCCCCGTTCCAACAATGATCGAACGTGAACAGATCAACGTCGGCGATCGTGCCGTCATCCAGCATCTCGACGCGTACACATCACCGCGACTCGTCGAGTATCACGACGGTAATCCCTGCGCGCTGTATGAGCGGCAGGAGATGGCAAGCAACGATGCGTCAGTGCCTGCCACTGCAACGCAAATGAAGCGCTCGGCGAGGTCACGCGGCGTTACGATTGAGGCGCAATACACGGTTGGCGAATACGACATCCTGATCTTGTCGGCGCAAGAGAGTAATGGATTGATTCGTTGGTTGACTGAGAATGACTACAAGATCCCTCGCGGTGCCGAGCGCGTGGTCGATAGCTACCTCAAGCAGGACATGCGTTTCTTTGTAGCCAAGGTGAACGTCGAAAAGCAGAGCGAACTTGGTTACCAATACCTCCGCCCCCTGCAAGTTGCGTATGAGAGCAACAAGTTCATGCTCCCGATTCGCCTCGGCACGTTGAATGCTAAAGGCAAGCAGGAGTTATACGTCTACGCCCTGACACGAACTGGCCGCGTTGAGACGACCAATTACCGCACGGTCAAATTGCCGAGCAACGTTGAAGTACCCGAATTTGTCGATGGCGAGTTCGCGGACTTTTACCGCGCCATGTTCGACAAGCAGACGATAAAAGAAAACGAGCGCGCGGTATTTCTCGAGTATGCCTGGGACATGGGTTGGTGTGATCCTTGTGCCGCCGATCCGCTGAGCACAAAGGAACTACGGCAGCTAGGCGTGTTCTGGGTCGGCGACAACGGCCAGGAGGCAAAGCGGTCTGTGCAACTTCAGGCACAAAATGTCTTCGTTACTCGACTTCATGTCCGCTACGACGCCGAGCATTTTCCTGAGGACTTGATGTTTCAGGAAACCGGCGACCGTACGAACTACCAGGGTCGCTATGTGATTCGGCGCCCCTGGAAAGGTGAGGCAAGCTGCGATGTGACGCAGTACGAGGCCAGTGTTCGGGAACGTCAGGAACGTGAAGCACAACAGCTGGCCAATCTCACTGGTTGGGATATAGGCGATATACGCGGGAAGATCCCATTTGCCGGGGGCGTGCGTCCCGATCCTGTCAAGGAACCATGGTGGAAGCGAATCTGGAATTAGTCGAGAGATAACGAACGGCTGCTTTTCCCGAAAGCAGCCGTTCGATCAACTGGTGCGGCAATAGATCCTAGATATCGGTGCGAGTTTTCGCTCGTTCCATCATCTTGTCACGGAGCCGCCGCAAGGCCTTCCTGCTGGCATCATCAAGATCAGCGGGCATTGATGAATACGCTGTCAGCATTGCGATGTCGTTCGCTTCGGCCAAATTGACGTTCATTAACTGCAATTCGACTTCAATCTTGTCCAAGGTCAGGTTCGACAAGTCGCTCTCCGAAAATGTGAGGGGTTGTGACGGTAGGCGCTGGACCTGTGTAATGCAACAACGCAGTCACCACAATTGCGAATTGCCGGCAAAAAAAACCTCTCTGCCCATGTCCGCTTTTAACAAGTGCGGTCGAGCAATTTCTAGAATCTGTAATTGACACTCAAGAATGCACCCGTTGGTGTCTGAGAATCGATCTTTCTGGTCGCCCCACTAACTCGATCAGTAAGTGTGACGTCCATGAAATGATGCTCTAGCCGGGCGGCAAAACTGGCGGACCAGGCCTGTGTGAAGTGATATGACGTACCAAGCGTTCCCATCAAATGGTACTCAGTCTTGGCATCCGTCGTGATGTCGAACGTTCCGCCACCCACGGTTGGGCCACTCTGATCTTTGACGTCAGGAAAACCGATACCGAGTCCCACCGTCCAGAACCAGTCGAATCCTCGGTCGGCATTTCCGTGACGTTGACCGACAAAACCGCCGACCACAGTATTACTCGCGGCCGCATCAATTGACTTGACGCCTGGGTCTTGCTCAATACTCAGGATCCTCGCCACATGCTCGAAATCATATTCGTAGGAATCCAGTGTTGCGCCAATAATCCACCCGTCGGTCCGGTAAAAACGAACGATGGCACCGGCACCCAGTATGTCATTGGCGGGCAGCCCATCGCCCAACAAGACGTTGGCACGTATGCCAAGCTCCTATTGCGGATCGTCAGCGCAGACTGTTGAAGAGCAAGAGAAAATTGCGGCGAATATGAGCATGTACCTGGTAATGTGCTTCTGAAACATCAGTCAAACTCCAATTTGAATAACGCAACTGTCTTGTGAGGAACCCCAATACTGTTTAGACGGTTGGCAACGGATATATCGGTCGCTGATGCCGGATCTCGATCGGAAGAGACAAATTGGGGGGAGGCTCATCACGATAGCGAATCGACAGTTTTACGCCGCCTCACGATACCTTCTGTTCAGGGACAAGCAATGAACAAACGAGCCCTCAAGTCCGTAGCATGGGTGCTATTGGGCACTCTGGCGCACGGGATCTGCCTAGCGGTACCGGCTCTGCAGCTTCTGCAGCTCGTCGTTACCGGGGTGCAGGCCTTCGTAAGGCAACTGTGACAACGGCGTTTCCGTATTGCTCATGAGCTCGTGCATTTCGGCACGGTCTTCCTTGACGTATAGCAGGCCGGTTATAACTTCACCGGCATTGAAGCAATCCCGCAAATACTTGAACGCATCGGCACGACTGGTCGGATCGTATCCCTGATCTACCTTGCGTAGCACGATAGTGTCGCCGCCATGTAAATGTATCGGCATCGCCTCACCCTCAGCGTAAGACGCTTTTATCTCTTCAGTAGGATGGACGTAGTCAATGTTCGCAACATGACGATAGAACTCGCGCGTGTGCGCGTAACTCTTGGTCGAACCCTCGTGATCATTGAACGTCACACAGGGACTAATAATATCAACGAGTGAGAAACCACTGTGCATGATCGCGCCTTTGATCAGCGGCACGAGTTGCTCCTTATCGCCAGAAAAACTACGCGCGATATAGGTCGCGCCAAGAGCAAGAGCAGAACTCACCGGGTCGATCGGCTCCTGCTGGTTGGGCATCCCTTTCTTTGGCTTGCTACCGATATCCGCCGTGGCGGAAAACTGGCCCTTGGTCAGCCCGTAAACACCATTGTTCTCGATCAGGTAGCACATGTTCAGATTACGTCGAATTGCGTGGACGAACTGTCCAACGCCGATCGACAACGAATCGCCGTCGCCGGAAACGCCGATGTACGTCATGTCACGGTTCGCGGCATTCGCTCCCGTAGTAACAGACGGCATGCGGCCATGTACGGAGTTGAATCCGTGTGCCTGGCTTACAAAATAAGCGGGCGTCTTGGACGAGCAACCAATGCCACTCATCTTGGCGAGCATGTGGGGCTCAAGGTCGAGTTCGAATACAGCCTGGATAAGTGCGGCCGTCACCGAATCGTGACCGCAGCCAGCACATAACGTCGATACGGCGCCCTCGTAGTCCCGAGTCGTCAGGCCGACATTGTTTTTCGGCAGGTTGGGATGAGCAATTCTCGGTTTTGCAATATACGTCATTGGCCTCTCCCCGCCTGTGCGGCGCGCCCCTTGGCGATTTCCTCAAGCACGCGATCGACAACGAATGCCGCATGCACTGGCATGCCATTATAGTGCAGCACCGAGACGAGCTTGTTCTGATCGGCATCGATATCCGTAATCAGCAAAGTACGTAACTGCGCGTCACGATTCTGTTCTACAACATAGACAACATCGTGCTGATCAATAAACTCGCGCACCGCATCGGTGAACGGGAACGCTTTGATCCGGCAGTAATTCAAACCAACATTCTGCTCCGCAAGCAGATCAAGCGCTTCCTTGCAGGCGCCGTCCGTACTGCCCAGCGTCAGGATGGCCGCCTTGTTGAATTTCGAGTAGCGGATCTCGGCTTCGGGAACCATCGTTCGTGCGGTTTCCCATTTCACCAGCAGCCGATCGACGACCTCCTGGTACTCGTCCGAGTCCTCGGTATAGCCGCCATATTTGCTGTGGCCAGAGCCGCGAGTGAAGTAGGCGCCTTTCGGGTGTACACCCGGCAACGTCCGGTAGGTTATGCCGTCGCCGTCAACATCAAGGTAGCGGTAGAAATTGTCCATCTTCTCCAGATCTTCGGCGCTGTACACCTTGCCGCGATCGGGTACATAGGATTCATCCCACTCAAGTTCCGGAACCATCCAGTCGTTCATGCCAATATCCAGATCGCTCAGCACCATGACGGGTGTTTGCAGTCGATCCGCGAGATCAAACGCCGTTGGCGACATGTAGAAGCACTCCGCCGGATCCGACGGGAATAGCAAGACGTGTTTCGTGTCACCGTGAGACGCGTACGCACAGGTCAGGATGTCGCATTGCTGCGTCCGGGTAGGCATGCCGGTCGACGGCCCCGTGCGCTGCACGTTGTAGATTACTGCCGGGATCTCGGCGTAGTACCCCAACCCGATGAACTCACTCATCAGGGAAATACCGGGACCACTTGTCGACGTAAACGAACGAGCCCCGTTCCAGTTGGCACCCAACACCATACCGATCGCCGCCAGTTCGTCTTCAGCCTGGATAATGCAATACGTTCGTTTACCGGTCTCCGGCTCAACGCGATAGCGGGCGCAAAACGTGCGGAATGCATCCATCAATGATGTTGATGGTGTGATGGGGTACCAGGCACCAACCGTCGCACCAGCGTACATCGCGCCGAGACCTGCCGCGGTGTTGCCATCGATGACAATGTGGCCCTCTGTCGCATCCATCTTCTCGACACGCTTCGGTAGCGGACATGGGAAGTGCTCCCGGGCATAGTCATAGCCGAGATGGATCGCTTCCATGTTCGACGCAATCAGGTGCGGCTTTGAAGCAAATGTCTCTTCGAGCAATCCCTTGATGATCTCAAGATCAACATCGAGCAGCGCGGCCAGAACGCCAACGTACGCAATGTTTTTCATCAGGATGCGCGCACGCGCGCCCTCGAAGTGTTCATTGCACATGCGTGAAAGAGGCACACCGATAACGACGATGTCCTCACGATTCAGAAACGACGATCGCGGCCAGGTCGAGTCGTAGATCAGCCAGCCGCCAGGTGCAATATCTGCCATATCCCGAGCATAGGTCTGGGCATTCATCGCGACCATAACGTCTACGCGATCGGCGCGCGCATGGTAGCCGGCGCCGGTCACACGAATCTCATACCACGTGGGCAAACCCTGGATGTTAGACGGAAAGTAGTTTTTGCCGGCGACGGGCACGCCCATGCGGAATATTGCTTTTCGCAGGAGGCCGTTGGCGCTGGCGGATCCCGTGCCGTTGACCGTAGCTATCTTGATGACGACGTCATTTACTGTTGCCAAGGTAGCCCTTTACTTCGCAGCGCCGCCTGCTGCGGTCTTTGGCTGTTCGTCTGCTGCTTCATCAGCAGCGTAGGGGACGAGGATCTCCGATTTCTGCATGTCCCAAGCGCCTGTGGGACAGCGCTCGGCGCATAAACCGCAGTGCACACACAGGTCTTCATCCTTGACCATCACACGTGCTGTATGCGGCAGGCCTTCTGACACGTAAAGCGCCTGATCGGCATTCTCCGCCGGTGCCTTGAGCCTGGAACGCAGATCGTCTTCGTCGCCATTGTGCGTAATCGTCAGGCAATTTACCGGACAGATATCGAGACAGGCATCGCATTCAATACATAGTGGCGCCGCGAACACGGTTTGAATATCGCAGTTCAGGCAGCGCTCTACTTCTTTTGCTGCCTGTTCTGCATCGAAGCCGAGCTCCACTTCAATTTTGATGTTCTTGAAGCGTTCTCTTAGGTCGACGTGTCGCATTTGCGTCCTTGCGTCACCGTCGTAGTCGTTCGAGTAACTCCACTCATGCATGCCCATCTTCTGGCTCGACAGGTTAAGCCCCATTGGCAGGCGGTCGCGTATGTCTTCACCCTGACAGTGTTTGTGCATCGAGATAGCGGCCTGATGGCCGTGCTCGACGGCCCAGATAATATTCTTGGGTCCAAATGCCGAGTCGCCACCAAAGAAAACACCGTCGCGCGCGCACATCATCGTTTGTTCATCAACGACCGGGCATTCCCACTTGTCAAATTCGATACCGATGTCACGCTCGATCCATGGGAAGGCGTTGTCCTGGCCAATTGCCAGTACGACATCGTCGCAGGGAATGACGACCTCTCCGGTCGACGTACCACGATCGATACCGCCGCTCTCGTCGACCTGGTATTCCATCAGGTCGAACCTCATACCGACAAGCTTGCCGTCTTCGTAGACGAACTCTTTCGGCGAGTGATTGACGATAATCTCGACGTTTTCTTCTTCGGCATCTTCGAGTTCCCACTCGCTAGCCTTGAAGAACCCGCGCGGCTTGCGTGCCATAACCTTGACGTTTTCGGCGCCCAGTCGCAGCGACGTGCGGCAGCAATCCATCGCCGTATTGCCAACGCCAATGATCAATACGCGTTTGCCGATTTCCTTGATGTGCTCGAATGCGACCGATTCGAGCCATTCGATACCGATGTGAATGCGGTCCGAGTCGTAGCGACCCGGCAGCTCGAGATTCTTGCCCTTGGGCGCGCCGGTCCCGACGAATACCGCGTCGTAACCCTCGTCGAGCAGCTCTTTCATGCTGTCGATTCGATGGTTGAGCTTCAGATCAACGCCCATGTCGAGGATGTAGCCGATTTCTTCATCGAGCACATCGGGTGGAAGACGGAATGCCGGGATGTTGGTGCGCATCAGGCCGCCGGTCGTATCGAGTGCCTCGAAGATTGTCACGTCGTAGCCCAGCGGACGCAGGTCGTTGGCAACGGTGAGCGACGCGCAGCCGGCCCCGATAAGCGCGACCTTCTTACCGTTGTTTTCGTCAGGAGCCTTGGGCAGGCGATCGACAATATCGTCGCGGTTGTCTGCAGCTACGCGTTTGAGTCGGCAAATCGCGACCGGCTTGTCTTCGACGCGACCTCGCCGGCAGACAGGCTCGCAAGGACGATCGCAGACTCGGCCAAGAATCCCGGGAAACACATTCGACTTGCGGTTTTCCATATACGCATCGCTAAACTGCCCCTGGGCAATCATGCGTATATAAGCAGGAACGTCAGTATGTGCGGGACAGCCGAACTGGCAGTCCACTACCTTGTGAAAATACTCGGGATTGGAAGTATCTGTCGGCTTCATTTGAAGGGCGCTAGCATAGCGGGATCGAGCGGAAAGTAAACTGCCGTGAAGCGTTCATCTTGCACGCGCGAATTCCAGCCTGCGCCCGGCGACCGCGCCAGTGAGCTTTCCATCGCGATAGACGATATCGCCATTCACTATCGTAGTGTCGATCGTGGCCGAAAACTCATGTCCTTCGAACGGCGACCAGCCGCACTTATAAAGCACATTGTCCGGTGCAACCCGGTACGGTTTTTCATTGTCCACAATGACGAAATCGGCGAACCAGCCCTCGCGGGCATAGCCACGTTCCCTGATGCCGAAAATATCCGCCGCGGCATGGCAAGCTCGGTCGACGAGCAGCTCCACACTGATCTTGCCGTCTCTGACGAGATCAAACAGTGTGAGCAGCGCGTGCTGCACGAGTGGCAATCCCGCGGGCGCGTTGAAATAGGTGCCGGTTTTTTCTTCGGCTGTATGCGGCGCGTGATCGGTCGCGATGATATCGATTCGACCTTCGTTCAACGCCTGGATCAACGCGTCCCGGTCCGCCGCTCGCTTGATCGCCGGATTACATTTGATGCGTGCGCCAAGCTCATCGTATCGCGAGTCTTCGAACCAGAGATGGTGAACGCACACTTCGGCGGTGATTCGTTTCTGCAGACGCGGTGCTATCTCGAATAGCTCCATTTCTTTCGCTGTGGTCAGGTGCAGCACCTGCAGCAGCGCGTCATGACGCCTGGCAAGATCGATCGCCATGCTTGACGACGCGTAGCATGCTTCGGCCGAACGGATCTTCGGGTGTTCGCTAAATGGCACATCGTTACCAAACTCCGCGCGCGCTTTCTCCTCGTTCGCCCAGATCATCGGCGAGTCTTCGCAATGCGTCACGACGATTACAGGCGCATGCTTGAAAATCTGATCAATAGCCTTTGGGTCGTCAACCAGCATGTCGCCCGTCGAAGCGCCGAGGAATGCCTTGATACCGCAACTATCACCCACCTGTAACGATTTGATCGCTTCGATATTGTTGTTGGTTGCTCCGAAATAGAATCCGTAGTTCGCGGTGCATCGTCCCGACGCCATACCGTACTTGTCGGCAAGCGTCTCGTGTGTCGTTGTCAGCGGATTGACGTTGGGCATATCCATAAAGCTCGTGATGCCCCCCGCGACCGCCGCGGCAGACTCAGTGGCGAGATCACCCTTGGTGGTCAGGCCAGGCTCGCGGAAATGCACCTGGTCGTCGATCATGCCCGGCAATAGGTATTTGCCGCCCGCATCGATAACTGTGGCGCCATCGGGCGCGGCGATGCCGGAGTCGATTTTCTCGATCCTGTCGCCGGCGATCAGCACATCCGTTTCGCGAATCGAGTCCTCGTTCACGAGGCGTGCATTGGTAATAAGCAATTTGTTCACAGTCTTATTATGGAAGCCCCGCACGATGATTACCATCGCAACAGCTAATGGTCATGACGGGACCTTTGCGGACACCCACGCGGTGTGCGATAACCCCAGCATGAACACCTCTGATTACCTGGATTTGATCCGCGACGCGAAGGTCTATGACGTCGCCACGAGGACGCCGCTGGAGCTCGCAGCGAACCTGTCGGCGCGCCTCGGCAACACGATTCTAATGAAACGCGAAGACCTGCAGCCCGTGTTCTCATTCAAGCTGCGAGGCGCGTACAACAAGATTTCCGGACTCAGCGACGAGGAGCTCAGGCATGGCGTTATCTGCAGCTCAGCCGGCAACCATGCGCAGGGCGTGGCACTCGCCGCGCGCCGCAAAGGCATTCGCGCTGTCATCGTCATGCCTGTTACGACCCCGTCGATCAAAACAGAGGCCGTCGCCGCAATGGGCGGCGAGGTTGTTCTGTGTGGGGACGCTTACGACGACGCCTATGCCCACGCGCTCAAGCTTGCGGATCAGGAAGGCCTGATTTTCATCCATCCGTTCGATGACCCTGAGGTCATCGCAGGCCAGGGCACGATCGGCGTGGAAATTCTCGAACAGGCGGAAGAGAAGATCGATGCGCTGTTTGTCCCGATTGGAGGCGGTGGCCTTGTTGCGGGCATCGCGGTCTGGGTCAAGCAGATGCAGCCTGACATTCGGATCATCGGCGTAGAACCGCTCGATTCCGCTGCTATGAAAGAATCCCTCGACGCCGGAGAGCCGGTCACACTGGATCACGTTGGCATCTTCGCTGACGGTGTTGCGGTGCGGCGCGTGGGCGACGAGACGTTCCGCCTATGCCAGGAATTGGTCGACGAGATTGTCACGGTGGATACTGATCAGACTTGCGCAGCAATCCGCGACATTTTCGAAGACACGCGCTCGATCGTAGAACCAGCTGGCGGACTGGCTGTCGCCGGCGCCAAGAAATACATCGCGGAGCATAATCTTCAAGGGCAGACCTTCGTTACTATCAGCTGCGGCGCTAACGTCAATTTCGATCGACTGCGGCATATCGCCGAACGAGCCGCGATCGGCGAGATGAGCGAGATGATCCTGGCGGCCGAGATCCCGGAGCAGCCAGGCAGCTTCAGACGGTTCTGCGAGGCCATCGGCCGCCGCGGCATCACCGAGTTCAATTACCGCTACGCGGATGACAGCAAGGCGCACATCTTTGTCGGCGTGCAGCTCAGCGGGGGCATGGACGAACGCATCGAGTTACTCGATGAACTGCGCGGAGAAGGATTTCCGGTTGAAGACCTGAGCGACAATGAGATGGCCAAGTTGCACGTCCGTCACATGGTTGGCGGGCGATCGGCTGGCATTCGAAACGAACGTCTGTTTCGCTTCGAGTTCCCCGAACGGCCCGGCGCCCTGCTCGACTTCCTGGACGCAATCGGGATCGACTGGAATATCAGCTTGTTCCACTACCGCAACCACGGTTCGGATTACGGCCGCATCCTGGCCGGCATCGACGTCCCGCAGGAGGAAACCGACAAGCTCGAGGCACACCTGGCGGAACTCGGTTACCCGCACTGGGAAGAAAGCGACAATCCCGCATACACGCTGTTCTTGGGCTGAGTCGCCCGAAGACAAAAGAGTGCGGGGCTTCTCCTTATTTCTATATTGTTTGCAACCATTTCCAGGGCACACGCATCAAATCAATGTAAATAACGCAAAAATGCAGGGGATAAACGTGACACTACGAACATTTACCGTATTCCTTTGGGGCTGCTTGATCGCGACCGCGGCATTGGCCGGCGAGGAGCACCGCACGCATATCAAAATCGCCGTTGACGGCGACAAGGCAGACCATCGGGTTATTGAGTTCGACAGCCAGGATTCTGACATCGATTTGCACAGTCTCGCTGTCGGCGAAAGCAAGACGCTAACGGACAAAGGTGGCCAGGAAGTCGTCGTGACTCGGACCGAGGACGGCCTGGAGTTCGACGTCGAGGGCGAGAAGATTGAACTCACCCATATGCTCGGCGACCCCGTAGGCGAACATGAAATCGAAATCATGCGTGACGGCCATGAAACCGAGGACGTTATAATCAAGAAGCACAAGAAAGTGCATATGATCAAAACGCACAACGCCGATGGCGTAACGATTATCTCAGGGGACGAGATCGACGACGAAACGCGCGCAAAGATTGAAGCTGCGCTCAAGGAAGCCGGCCAAGATGGGGATGTCATGTTCATCGACGGCAGCGAAATGAGCGGAGAAGAGCAGGCTCACGAAAGACGTGAGGTGCGCATCATCAGGAAAGAGATCGACGTAACAGACTAACTATCCCTTATGCTGTTTGTTTCGTACCGTTTGGCGGTGACTTTTGTCACCGCCTTTTTTGTGCAGAGGGTTCACCACATCTGTCGCATGCGTGCCGCAACGTCGATTCGTTTGTCTGAACGTACCCGGAACGCACCGCCTTCATTCTCCGGACGACCGGCGAAACGATTGTCCATCGTCACCAGCAATTGATCTGACATGAAACGGCTACGCGCACCGTAGACGTGCCTGTCACCGTCGCGGCGCTGCTGTGTTACGTGGAAGCGTAGCGGCGAAATCAGCGTCAGCGATTGCTTGGCCCGAGTCATGGCGACGTAGAGCAAGCGACGTTCTTCCTCGATCGCCTCTGGCTTGCCTGTCGCGAATTCTGATGGGAAGTTCCCGTCAGTTACATTGAGCACGAACACCGACTCCCACTCCTGCCCCTTCGCCGAATGCACCGTCGACAGGATCAGGTAGTCCTCATCGAGCAATGGATCACCGGCCAGATCACCCGCAGCGCTCGGCGGGTCCAGCGTCAACTCGGTCAGGAAGCGTTCCCGGGTCGGGTAGCGACCCGATATTTGCTCAAGCTGCTCAAGATCCGCCTCCCGTGTATCGAGGCCATCGTAGATACGCTCGAGATGCGGCTGGTACCAGTGCCGAACCTGCGTTAACTGGGCCTGCCAGCCACGATCACCGACCTCTGCCCCCGACAACGAGGTTAGCAATTCGCAAAAGCCAGGCCACGCCTGCGCCGCGGCAGCCGGTGAGCGAAACTCCTGCAATGAGGCAAAACGATGATCATTGACGGCCAAATGCTCGAAACAACGGGCCGCATTCGATGGCCCCATGCCCGGCAACAGTTTGAGTACGCGAAACGCCGCTACTTCGTTCTTCGGATTCTCGGCCCACTTGAGCACCGACAACAGGTCTTTGACATGCGCCGCTTCCAGGAACTTGAGGCCACCGTACTTCACATAGGGAATATTGCGACGTACAAGCTCGAGCTCGAGTCGGTCACTATGGTGCGAGCCACGGAACAATACGGCTTGTTCCTTGAGCTCCATGCCAAGCTCGCGGTTGGCCAGTATCGACGTAACGACGAACTCGGCTTCGGCGTCACCGTCCTCGACCGTAACGTAGCGGGGCTTACTGCCATCCTCACGTTCAGAAAAGAGGTTTTTTCGATACTGCCGTTCGCTCTCGGCGATCAGGCAGTTGGCCGTATCGAGGATCGACTGCGTCGAGCGGTAGTTCTGCTCAAGTGTAATCACCTGGGCTGTGGGCATGTACTGGTCGGGGAAGCCGAGGATGTTCTCGACTTCGGCGGCCCGGAATGAGTAGATCGATTGCGCATCATCGCCAACTACGGTCACACCGCACCCATCCGGTTTGAGCGCATTCAGAATCTGTGCCTGGACGAGATTGGTATCCTGGTATTCATCGACAAGCACATGATCGAACCAGGAACCGATTTCCATGGCGAACTCCGGCTCTGCAACGAGATAGCTCCAGTAAAGCAACAGGTCGTCATAGTCGAGCGACTGGCTCTGCTGTTTGCGAAGCACGTAGTGGCGGAACAATTCACCGAGCTCGTCCGCCCAGTCGGTACACCACGGGTAAGTCTGGTCGAGCACTTCGGCCAGCGGTTTCTGTGCGTTGACGCAACGGGAGTAGATCGCGAGGCAGGTGTCCTTCTTCGGAAAACGACGCGATGCCTTCGTCAGCTTCTGTTCGTGCCGAATGACATCGAGCATGTCCGCCGCATCGCCACGATCAAGGACTGAGAAGCCCGGATCCAGACCGAGGTTATGCGCGAAGCGCCGCAGCAACCGGTTCGCGACGGAATGGAAGGTGCCGGACCAGGGCAGTCCACCTGACGGCAAGGGCGATGCATGGCGTGTCGATGCATGAACGATATTCTCGACGCGACGTGTCATTTCCTGGGCAGCGCGACGCGTAAACGTCAACAACAGGATGCGCTCGGGACTGACTCCTTCAATAATGAGGTGAGCGACGCGATGTGCGAGCGTCATTGTCTTGCCGGTGCCAGCACCTGCGATAACGAGCAATGGCCCGGCACCAAACCCACCCGTGTCGCGGCGTTCGCCATACTCGGCAGCGAGCCGTTGCGCCGGGTTTAAGAGACCCAGGTGATCGAATTCCTGCTCGGCAACCTGCACAACATACACCCCTGCAAAAGTCTGTATTTTTATACAGTACTGGATGTATTTACAAGTATTGCTTCAGAAACGCCTCGATCTCAGCGGCAAGTTCGGCCGGGGCCTCGAAATGCAGCATATGCCCGGCCTTTTCTATCGCTACCGTACTTTCCCAGGGGCAGCGCACCCCTTTGGCTGCACCAAAGTGCCGCGCATGGTCGCTCGCCCCGCCTGTCACGAGAATCACATCCGCCGTAATCGCTCGCCAGCAGGCCTCGGCCTCTGCCCGCCGATACAGGACCGGATTCGGCATTTTGTGCCGCGGGTCGGCGCGCAGGCCCACGCGTCCGTCCTCAAGCTCGACGCCCCACTGTGCTGCTACGAACTCCGCATGCGCAGGGTCCATATGCGGATTGCGCCTGGCAATGCGCGTCGCAAGGGCCCGCAAATCCGGGTACACCGAGAATTTCGAATTCGCCTCGGCCGCTTCGAGCCATTCGCGGTAACGCCCGGGTGCGTCCGTGGGATCGGAGTCCATGAGGCCAAAGCCTTCCACGTTCACGAAAGCCTGCACGCGTTCCGGCATTGTCCCGGCGTAGAGCGCAGCCACGTTCGCACCCATACTGTGGCCAACCAATCGTGCCGGACGCTCGGGCGTGTAGATATTGAGTAGCTCGTGCAGATCGGCCAGGTAGTCGGGAAACCAATACGACGTTCCGGCGGCTGTAGAACGCCCGAAACCGCGCCAGTCGGGCGCCACGATGTGCCAATCGGCCTGCAATGCATCGACAACAAACTGAAATGTACTGCCTGTGTCGGCCCAGCCGTGCAGGAACACGAACAACGGCGCGCCCGGATCGCCCCACTCGGTAACGCTGTATTGTGCACCGCGAATCTCGAACTCGCGGCGACGACTGCGCTGGACCGGGCGGTACTTCTCTGCCGATGACATGAGATCAGTGTTGCACATGCTGCCCTCGTGTTGCATGCGCGTGACGATTTTGGCTCTCAGGTCGTGTATAAACGTGTTGAACTCCACACGCGATGTCGCAACGCCTCTGAAGAATGACTGAATGACCCCCGAAATCGCACTGGTACTCGCCATCCTCTGTGTTTCGCTGGTCCTGTTCATCAGCGAAGTCATACGTATGGACCTCGTGGCGTTACTGGTTCTCGGAACCCTCGCAGTAACCGGTCTCGTCGATTCCAACCAGGCATTCGCGGGCTTCTCCAACAGCGCGGTGATCACCGTCTGGGCCATGTTCATCCTGAGCGAAGGCCTGACGCGGACCGGAATTGCAGACATTATCGGTCGGCAGGTCATGCGCCTCGGCGGCCGTCGTGAGTTCGCGATGATCCTGGTCATCATGGTGACCGGCGCGGTGCTCTCAGCCTTTATGAATAATATCGGCGTTGCTGCACTCATGTTGCCGGTCGTCGTCGAAGTCGCGCGACGCACCCGCATCCCGGCTTCCCGATTGCTCATGCCGCTGGCCTACTCAACGTTGCTCGGCGGCCTGATGACCCTGATCGGCACGCCGCCCAACCTGTTAATCAGTGAGTCGATGGTGCTGAACGGCTACGCACCGTTCGAACTGTTCGACTTCACGCCACTCGGCGGTGCCGTAATGGTGATTGGCGTCCTGTTCGTCGCGCTTGCCGGCCGTTTCTTGCTGCCAAAGCGAAAAGCGTCACGTGACAAACACGTCAGCCAGCGCAGCCTGCGTGCAAGGTACAAGCTGCAGGAGAGGACATTCATGCTGCGCGTGCCGACGGACTCGATCCTTGTCGGCAAGACGCTCGCCGAGACCCGTATCGGGTCGTCCACAGGGCTCATTATCCTGTCGTTGTTCCGCAGTGGCCGCAGCGAAACCCTGCCGGGTCGGCAAACCGTCCTGCGCGGCGGTGACGGATTGCTGGTCCAGGGCCGTGTCGACCAGTTCCGTGAGTTGCGGCGCTGGTCCGACCTCGTCATCGAGCGCGAGGCTCCGGTGCTCAAGTCGATGGTTGCGTCGAAAGTCGTGTATGCAGCTGTCACAATCGCGGATAGCTCGCCCGTGGTTTCCGAGCTCGTACGCCACGCGGCATTCCGAACGCGTTTCGATGTCGCTGTTGTCGGGATCATGCGCCGCGGCTCGTATCGTCTGACCAATCTCGCATACGTTCCGATAAAGTCGGGTGACCAGGTGCTCGTCCAGGGCGAAGTCGAGGCGATTGCCCAGCTCGAGAAATTCTCGGACTTCACGTCGGTCGATATTTACTCGCAGGAGGAACTCTCCGAGGAATACCACGCCGACGAACGTATGTTTGTCGTGCGCCTGCCCAAGCACAGCGGCCTGGCCGAAGAAACCCTCGCCAAGAGCCGTCTGGCTGACGTATTCGATTTTCGTGTTCTGGCCGTCTTCCGCGATGGTGAGCTCGAGGTCATGCCACGTGGCGACGAGGTCCTCCTTGGCGGCGACCTGCTCCTGATCGAAGGGCAGCACACCGACCTCGATGTCTTAAGAGGACTGCAGGAAATCGAGATCGACACCAAGGTGCCGGCAAGTGCGACCGCCTTCGAGTCAGAACGCCTGACACTGATGGATGCCACGCTGGATCCGCGAAGCTCGCTTGCGGGCGTCACCGTGGGCGAGCTCAACTTCCGTGAACGATATGGCATCGAACTCGCCGGGATATGGCGTGAGGGCGAGACTGTCGGTACGGAACTCGCCGACGAACGACTGCAGATCGGTGATGCGCTGCTGCTACTCGGCCCTCGCGACCGACTGCAACTGTTGTCGACCGACTCGGACTTCCTGATCCTGACGCCCCTCGGCCAGGAACCACCTGATACGGGCCGCGCACCGCTCGCCGCCGCCATCATGCTTGGTGTCGTGGTATCCGTCATGCTCGGCTACGCACCGATCTCGGTCGCGGCCGTTATCGGCGGCACGATCATGGTACTGACCAAGTGCCTGAATATGGAACAGGCCTATCGCTCCATCGACTGGCGGGCAATTTTCCTGATCGCGGGCATGTTGCCCCTCGGTACGGCCATGCAGGAGACCGGTGCAGCGACCTATCTCGCGGGCCAGGTGATGAACCTGCTCGGAGATGCGGGACCCTGGCCGGTCATTATGGGGCTCTACATCCTGACCGCCATGGCGACAATGATCATTCCAACCGCCGCCCTCGTCGTCTTGATGTCGCCGATCGTCCTGTCCGCAATGGCCGATCTTGGCGTCGCTCCGGAGACCGCGATGATGGCCGTGGCGATGGCCGCATCAGCGAGCTTCACGAGTCCCATTTCACATCCCGCCAACATTCTTGTCATGGGCCCGGGTGGCTATCGGTTCGTCGACTATCTCAAGGTCGGCGTTCCTCTGACGATTGTCGTGTTCATTACCGTCATGGTTCTGCTGCCAATCTTGTGGCCGCTGGTTCCGGTGTAAGGAGTTTTCTTGACCGAGAGAGTAGTCATTGCAGGCGCCGGCCATGCCTCCGGACAAGTCGTTGCCAGCCTGCGGCAGCACAAGTTTGACGGGGAGATTGTCCTGGTCGGTGATGAGCCGTATCTGCCCTATCAACGCCCGCCGTTGTCGAAGAAGTACCTTGCTGGCGAACTAGGTGCAGAACGCCTGTACGTAAAGCCTGAGAGCTTCTACGACGATCCGGCAATCACATTGCAGCTCAGCACCTCGATTGCGGCGATCGATCGCGAGGCGAGGTGCCTGAAAATCGAAGACGGCGAGGACATAACATACGACAAGCTTGTGATCTCGACCGGATCGCGTGTGCGACAGTTGCCCATCGAAGGTACGGATCTCAAGCGTGTCCACTATTTGCGTAACATCGCAGACGTCGATGGCATTCGCGATGACATGGAGGCGGGCCGCAAACTCGTGATCATTGGCGCCGGTTATATCGGACTCGAGGTTGCGGCCGTTGCACAGCAGGCAGGACTCAACGTGACTGTTGTCGAAATGGCCGACCGCGTTATGAGCCGCGTGGTGTCACCTGAGATCTCCGACTTTTACCTGATAGAGCACACGAACCAGGGTGTCAGGTTTCGTCTGTCAACGGGCATATCGTCATTAAATGGCAAGAAGCGCGTCAAGTCCGTCACCACATCTGAAGGTGAGAAGATTCCTGCCGACCTCGTGGTAATCGGCGTCGGCATCCTGCCGAATACCGAACTCGCGAACGCAGCCGGGCTTGATGTCGATAACGGCATTGTTGTCGACGACCACTGCCTGACCAGCGATCCGGATATTTATGCAGCGGGCGACTGCACGTCGCATCCGAACGTGATCTACGACCGCCGCTTGCGACTCGAGTCTGTTCACAACGCGGTCGAACAAGCCAAGACCGCCGCAGCGAATATCTGCGGCCAGGACGTTTCCTACGCTCAAGTCCCCTGGTTCTGGTCCGATCAGTACGACCTCAAATTACAAATCGCCGGCCTGTCTGAGGGATATGACGACGTAGTGATTCGCGGCAATCCGGCAGAGCGCTCGTTCTCCTGCCTGTATCTTCGGGATGGCAGACTGATTGCCGTCGACGCGATCAATGCTCCGCGCGACTTTGTACACTCCAAACAACTAATAGCCGATCACGCAGAGATGGCCGCAAAAAGACTGGCGGATCCAGAGACTCCATTAAAGGATTTGGCGACCTGACGTCAGGGCGTGACGGCTTCGTCGAGTGACTCGTCGAGCAGTTCGGGCATCTCGATAATCAGCCTGCCCTCAGATGCGACCAGACCCGTATCGGCTGAGAACGCGCGAACGGATAGCGATTCCACACTTTTCATCTGCAGCCCTTCGACCCGACCTGATCCGCCACTCACTGCGGCCGTACCGAGCGCACCAGGGCCTGTCGTCATGTCGCCGATCCAGCTGCCACGCCAGTTGTTTGCGGAACTGCGCCAGGCCGGAAACGCGACCTCACGGACGAACGGCCAGTAGTTCTCGGTCTGTTGGATGAACAGGCTGCCGTGTTCAGGCAGGAATATGTACCAGACACTGTCTGCAATCACTTCACCGTGCAGCAAACGGGTTTTCTCGGAGTCCGACGAAAACTTGATGCCGATGCCAGCCACCTGGTTTCGGGCATCGCGTATAACGGTCGCCATGGCGCTCGTCTTGCTAATTGGCGCCTCCCAAAGTTGCAGGACCCTGGCCGGGTGAGGTTGCTGCAGCGATTCGCCGTCATTGGTGTAGAGGACACTCTCGGCCGGGGCATTTGAGAAATTCAGAGTGATAACTTCCGCATCGGTCACGGACAGCGGAGAGAGGCCACGATCCACGATAAACGGGTTGTATATCAAACTGGCAACGAAGATTGTGGCGCCTGTGACAAGCCCGAGGATTAGTGCGATGACGTACTTCATTCGAACGACTCCTCCACTTCCAGAGGCTCGAGCTCGCCGGCGTATGTCGCCATGAGTTCGATCTGACCAGAAGGCGCATCCTCCTCATCGGACGTGTTGGTAACCCAACGCTCCATCATGAAGCCGTGAAGCCGAGCAAACTCGCGCGACCCCGAACGAATCTCGCCAAGACGGTAACCACCCTCGCGTGGCGCGGCATCCATATTGACGAATATCGACCCGCGAGCCGGCAAATGCAGAACCCAGTCGATGACATCTTCGTCGCCGTTATTTGCGGCCGCTCGTACTGCAACACCGACAACCGAATCACGAGCATTGCGAATCTTGAATATCTCTGCGCGCACATCCCCCAGCATCTCGTCCGCGGGCCATTTGAGACCTTCGGGTAGCGAACTTACCTGTTCCGGTGCACCGATCATGATGCGATCCATGGGCACGTTGATATGGAACGATTCGACGTTGCCGCCGTTAGGGGCAACCGTCACGATGGATGATTCGCGCTCCTGGTCGACAGCAGGAAACGCGTACAAGGCACCGGCCGCAGCCGCAAGCCCAAGCAGGATTCCAACAAAAAAGGTTCTCAGCAAGACAATTCCACCAGTAGTCGATATGCCCGCGAAATCGGGCACATGCAGCGAGTTTAGTTAAATTGGGCGCAACGGCCTACAGAATCGGCGGTTTTTTGTGACGGACCGCACACGAATGGGGCGTGGTGCGGCGACTTGAGTCGCTCAACAGGACTTGAAGTACTTTTGAAGGTACTCATCGAGCGTTATCGAGTCGGCTGCCTCAATGTCCTTTTGCCGTTGATTCGACGCAGCAGCCTCCAGCGTCAGCTGTTTTTTCCGGGCCTCGCGCAATGGCGCGATGGAAGCGAAGTAATCACGATGACACCTGGCCATCCCGGATGCGAATTCGAAGAAGCTGCTCCCCGTGTCCTCGAGCTCAGTAATAATACGAGCGGACAGCGTCAGTTCAGGGTTGTCGACGAAAGAACGCATCGATCGAACCGCGTCGGAGTAACTGTCGTCGCTGTCGTGCCGGTCAATGACCTCGGCCACTGCCAGCACGTTCGACAGAATCTCGTTTGCCCACTCGCGCACGGTCACTGCTTCGCCATTGCGTAACAGGCGGAATTCGGGATCGCGCCCCCGTTTCGCCGTTGCCGTGTGGTTTCGGCTGACCTCATCAATTGCGCCGTCGTCGAGCTTGGGACTGTCCTCGAGCAAACAGTAGATAAGAAAGGCCTCGATAAAGCGCATGGTGTTCTGATTGATCCCCGACGGATCGAACATGTTGATGTCGAGTGAACGGATCTCGACGTACTCGATGCCGTCGCGGCGCAACGCCGCAGTGGGCTGCTCGCCCGAAGGTGTAACCCGTTTGGGACGTACAGGAGAGTAATACTCGTTTTCGATCTGCAGCAGGTTGGCATTCAACTGCCGATATTCGTCGTCGACTTTGACACCGATTTTTTCGTACGAAGGTTCGGGCGTACAGATCGCGTTGCTAAGGTCCTGCACGTATTCGTCGAGACTGTTCAGCGAGATATTGATGCGTGACTGGTTTTGGTTGCTGTAGCCGAGATCGCTCATGCGCAGCGATGTTGCATACGGTTCGAACCAGGTATCTGGATTTAGCGACGGCAACTTGGCCGCACCGCCGGCGAACGACTTGCAGACCGCCGGCGAAGAGCCGAACAGGTACAGGACGATCCAGCCCATGCGCCGGAAATTCCGGATCATGCCGAGGTAATGGTCGGAGCGAAAATCGGAAACGTCTTGCTCGTCGCCCAGAATTGACTGGTATGCCGGCCAGAACGCAGCCGGCAGTGAGTAATTGAAATGCACGCCTGCGATGACCTGCATCCGACGTCCGTAGCGATGCCCCAGTCCACGGCGATAGATAGTCTTCATGCGCCCGACGTTTGAGGTGCCGTAGTGAGCCAGCGGAATTTCGTGATCCGCCGGGATACGGCACGGCATGCTCGACGTCCAGAGCATTTCGTCGCCGAGATGCGACGTACGTGAACTGATGGATATCGCAGATGCAACGCAGCGCTTCCCAGGTCGTTTCGAACGCGGGTGTTACGAATTCGAGAAGTGCTTCGGAAAAATCGGTGGTGATGAATCGATTGGTCAGTGCCGAGCCGAGCCCGGTCGGGTGCGACGTTTGCGACAGGAAACCGTCAGGATTGACACGTAGCGATTCCTTCTCCACCCCCTTCAGTCCGCCGTACACGTTTTCACTTCCGGCTGCGGCAACAGCCGAAAGTCGTTTTTCAAACCCCTGCTTCAATTCAATTCCTTCAGACGCCGCCCACCATCCTGAGCTGGTTTGCAGTTTTACCATAACCGGACGGTTCGCGTCCGGCCGGCCAGCTTAGTACGTGCCGGCTCTGCTATGCTCTGATTCGGTCAGCACAATTCGTCACGGCTATGAACATACGACTTTGCCCCGCCTATTTCATTGCAGCGCTTTTCGTGGCGCTGACGCTCTTTAGTACGCCGGCGCATGCGTTTCGCTGTGGCAACAAGATCGTGACCGAGGATATGCATGAAGCACAGGTCCTCCGTGCCTGCGGTGAACCCACAACAATGCGTCATATTGGGCGCACTGTGCGTAACGTCAACGTCCCGATCCAGCGGAACCATGGTGGCGGGTGGACTACACGGCATTTCCCCGGCTACGGCTTTTCCCAGGAAGTGATGATCACCGAATACGTCTACAACTTCGGTCCCCGCAAGCTCATGCGGCGACTGTTATTTGAAGGCGGCGTGCTCGTTTCGATCGAAACACTCGGCTACGGGTACAAGGAAAAGAAATAGCGCGATTAACACGACGCCTCTTCACGGGTACTATTCGCTCTCTTAATCACCACCCCTCCATCAGGAGCTGACACTGCATGAATGATTCCAAGCTCAGGCGCATTCGCGACCGCGCCTCCGGTGCACCTACACTGATTAACTCCGGCTGCAGGATCACCGGCGTCATTACGGGCCAGGGCGATTACCAGGTCAGCGGCGAGATTGATGGCGATTGCGAAATCGACGGGACCGTAACCCTTGCGCGAGATGGCTACTGGCACGGTACGATCAAGGCTAACAATATCGTGATCTCGGGTCATGTCGAGGGCGACATCGTGGCGGACGGCAAGGTCGAAATTGCGGAATCCGCCCGCATTACGGGAACGGTCACGGGGGAGGCTATCGCCGTCGCCGAGGGCGCCGTTGTGGAAGGCGTTATGAAGACGACGGCGCAGCCGGAGCCCGTTGGATTCGTCGAGAAGCGCGATCCGGGCGACTAGCTCGGGACCTCACCTGCCGCAAATGGGCTTGCCAGCCCGTATTTAATAGTCCGAATCGGAAAACAAAAATTCCCGTGCACCCCGGGATGCTAAACTGGCGTCTGTGTTTCTAGCCGAATAATAAAACGACATGATCGGCAACAGGATTCCGCGGTTCCTATTGTATGCGACGACGCTCGGCGTCATTGTCGCAGCGATCATGCTGTCCATGTTTTATGGACAATATCGGTGGCTGGCAAACCAGATCGTGTCGACCAGCTCTGACGAACATCGCGCCCTGCTTGAAGCCAGTTTCGAGCGCCGCATGCGAGCCGACTTGCATGCCATTGCCGATATGTTACCTGCCAACGCAACCGTTGAACCCAATGCCGTGAGCAGTACCCTCAGTCGTGCGATGACCGCTAATCCCGAACTCGGTGGCATTCGCTTCACGAGTTCGGCCGGCGAGTCCTGGTCCGCCGGCAATTACCCACAGGTGCCATACGCGAGGGAGACAACCTGGCTGAAAGAACAAGTGCTCATCACGTATCCCGTCATTCGGGACGAACAGAAAATCGGGGACATATCCGGGTCCTTTGAGCTGACGACAATGCAGTCTGACCTGACGAGTTTCACCGAAGAACTGCAAACCAAGGAAGGCGAAAGCCGCCGTGTCAGCTACCTCTGGATCGGTGGCGGAACCGGTGCCGTCTTGTTGTTGTGCGGCGCCGTTGTCTGGTTGCTCGTTCGCGGACAGACCAATCGAATTCGTGCACTCAAGGCGCAGGCCGAGAGGTTCCGTGATGCGGATTTCGGCGAACCGTTGCCAGCCGGTCGCGGTGACGAGCTCGGAGCGCTCGCCGCCGTGTTCAATGATATGCGCGATAAGTTGCGTACGACGACGCACTCGCGTGACTACGTCGACAGTATTCTCTCCGGCATGAATGAAGCGGTTATCGTGACCAGCGATGACGGCCAGATTCAGAGCATCAACACTGCGACCACGCACCTGCTGGGATACGAATTAGAAGAACTCCGCGGAACCTCAATCGATTTCATAATTGATACGAAGAAAAGTCGCTCGCTGGCCACCGATTCACCGTCGGGTCTGCCTCGCGAGGCAATATTCCAGAGTAAATACGGCGAAACAATTCCGGTGTCCTACACCTGCTCGATTATCGACAATGGCGGCGACGGGGAAAGCAACAGGATCTTTGCAGCGCAGAACATCACTGAGCGACGCCGCGCCGAGAAGCGCATTCGCTACCTGGCGAGAATCGACGCGCTGACCAAGATCCCGAATCGAATGCAATTTCAGCATTTGCTGCAGCGTGGTATAGCCAGAGCCCGCAGGGCCGGCAAACCACTTTGCCTCTTCTACATCGACATTGATCACTTCAAGGAGATCAACGATACATTCGGTCACCTCGCGGGTGATACGACACTCGAGACAGTCGCCGAGAGACTTTCGACTGCCCTACCGGAACACTCGGTAATAGGCAGGCTCGCCGGCGATGAGTTTGCGGTCATCATCCATAGCCTGGGGCCTGACAAGGACGGTCTTCAGGAAACAAGCGCGTTAGCGCAGAAGCTGCTCAACCGCCTCGCAGACCCATTCTTCGTCCAGGGGCATGAGGTTTTCATGACGGCGAGTCTCGGCATCGCGTTTTATCCCAAGGACGCGCCCAATGTGATCGACCTGATTCGCAACGCCGATGCCGCGCTGTACAGCGCCAAGAAAGCCGGTGGCAATGTGTTTTCATTCTATGTGCCGGCCATGAACGAAGCCTCGGTCGAACGGCTCATGACCAAGAGCAGGCTGAAGCGTGCGTTCGAACGCGACGAACTGCTCGTTCACTACCAGCCGAAATACAACCTCGAGACCGGAGAAGTATTTGGTGCCGAAGCACTCGTGCGTTGGGAACTGCCGGACCGTGGCCTCATTCTTCCGTCAGATTTCATACCGATAGCCGAAGAGACCAGCCTGATTATTGAAATCGGTGAGTGGGTGCTCGACAAGGTTTGCGAGGACTTTCGCATCTGGCAACGCAGTGTCGGATCACCGGGTCGCGTCTCGGTAAATCTGTCCCTCAAACAGCTGCGTCAGCGTAACTTCATCGGGCGGATAAGTGCGATATTGCGTAGCCACGAAGTGTCGCCAACGTCTCTCGAACTCGAGATTACTGAAACGACTCTAATGGAAAACCCCGAGCGCACGATCAAGTTACTCGACCAACTTTACGGGCTGGGCTTGCACCTGGCGATCGATGATTTCGGTACGGGCTACTCATCGCTGAGCGCCTTGCAGCAATTCCCGATCAGCACACTGAAGATCGATAAATCGTTTGTCCGTCACATCGTCACAAACCCGGACGACGCGACCATTGTCGACACTATCGTGCAGATGGGCCGCAACATGAACATGGATGTTGTTGCCGAGGGTGTCGAGGAAGAAGCACAGCTCAACTTCCTGCAGACGCTCGGCTGCACTTACGTTCAGGGATTGTTGTTCGGCGACCCGATGAGTGCGGACAACTATCTTGAGTTGCAGCTGGCCCAGGCCGAAGGAACAGATACCTATCGCGCATTGTTCGCGTAGGGGTGTCGTTCATATTTCGTTCAGCCACCGCCTGCGATAATCGAATGTAGACGCGGCAACTATCTGATTTACAAAGGTGTTATGTCTGGCTTCACTCCGAACCGGCAACATGCTTAAATTGGCAAACTAAAACTAACCTGCCCTGCCCTGCCGCACGCTTGCTCGGACGAGGGCTCGACAAAGTAGACCCCATGAAGAAACATATGAAATCGGCCATCTACGTGGCCATACTTTTTATGGCGCAAGGTGCCATTGCCTGCGATTACCCTGCACGGGTGGATTTGCCCGATGGCGCGACGGCAAACAAAGACGCAATGATCGCCGGACAAAAGGGCGTCAAAAGCTACATGGCTACCATGGAAGAATACTTGTCCTGCATTGAAAGCGAAGAAGCAGCGGCCGTTCTTGGGCGTGGTAGCGTCAGTGAAGAGGCCAAGCGCCAGCGTGAGGAGATGTTCAACAAGAAGTACAACGCGGCGGTAGAGGAAATGAACCTCGTCGCGGAAGAATTCAATATGCAGGTTCGTGCCTACAAGGATCGCAACCGCTAGGAACTGTCAGAACCGCATACAAGAAAGCCCGTAACTGAACGGGCTTTTTTTTGGGCGAAACAGATGCTGCTATTTCAGTTTGTCGATCTCCGTGCCGAGGTCGAACCTGTTTTCAGTAACGATACGCTCCAGCACTTTGATACGTTCTTCCAGGCGCTCAATGTGTGCCAATGATTCCGCGAGCCCCGGATCGTCTTCTTTTTTCTCATTCGTCATTTTCAGATACTTCTGAATGGTCTGCGCCGTGAAAACGATTGCGACGATGCAAACGACGAAAAATAGCGTTGAATTCATTGCCTGGTCCCTATTCTAATTATCAAAGTCTGCGGAATTTTTCGTCAAGTTCATACCGCGACGACGTCACATACTTTTCTATCCTGGCAAGTCGCTCGTCCATTGATTCGTAGCGTTTGCGTACCTCGCTGACGGTCGGCTTGGCGCGTCGAATCTCTTCGCGCAGTTCCTCTTTGCGCAACTCATCATACGTTGCTCCGTCATAGGTCGTCGTTGACGAAGATGGAATGATGAAGACCGCTGCCAGGTACCCGATAACCGCGAACGGCATCGCACAGAGAAATGCTATGACTGCCAGAAGACGAGTGACTTTCAGGTTGAAGCCCAGATACCTCGCAAGCCCTGCGCAAACGCCACCAAGGATCGCGCGGTCTGCATCACGGTACAAGCGTCCTCCCGAGGTTCCTGCGAATGTTGTCATGAGTGCCTCCAGCCGTCCCGACGATACTTGCGCCAGAATTGGTATTCACCTCTGCGACCCGAATAGACCAACGGCTTCTCCTTGATTAGCATGGTCAGGCCAATATATATGGCGGCGGTCAGCCAGAAAAACAACAGCAGACTGACTACAGAAATGACCCGAACCGTGCCGACGTTGAAATTGAACCGGTCGGCAATACCTGCACAGACGCCGAATATCCAGCCGTTCTCACGATCACGATAAAAGCCTCGTAATGGGCCGAAGTCAGTATTCCACGCGTCTCGACTCATCCTATCCTCCGTATTTTTTGCAATGGATGACGTGCCCTTACTCAGTGCTCGCAGCTCTCTCCGCGGCAACCCGCGCCTTCAGTGCGTTGAGTTCCTTGTTGACCGACTCTTCCGCCTCGAGGCCCGCGAATTCGTGGTTGAGGTCTTTGGGCAATCCCAGGTCGTAGGCTTCGACGCGACCTTCGACGTCATCGATACGCCGCGTATAGGCTTCGAACCGCACCATCGCGTCGTCGATCTTGTAATCGTGAATCTTCTTGCGGGCCGCGAGACGGCTACTCGCTGTCTTGTGGCGGGCCAATAGAGACTTCTGCCTGGTCTTGGCGTCGTCGAGTTTGCTCTCGAGCCTTGCGATATCTTCATTGAGTTTTCCGAGCCCGTCATCAACGGCAACATAGTCTTCTTTCAACAGCTCAACCGCTGAATTGGCGCGCGATTTCTCAACCAGCGCAGCTTTGGCCAGGTCTTCGCGGCCTTTGCGCATCGCAAGCTCCGCTTTGTCCTCCCAATCGCTCCGTTCCCGGTCGAGCGTTTCGATCTTGCGATTGAGATCCTTCTTGTCAGCAATCGAGCGAGCGGCCGCCGAACGTACCTCGACGAGCGTGTCTTCCATTTCCTGGATCATAAGCCGCACGATCTTCTCGGGATCCTCGGCTTTGTCGAGAATCGCGTTGATATTGGAGTTCACGATGTCACTAAATCTCGTGAAAATACCCATGGTTTGCCCTCTTGTCGCGTGAATCTTATCTGTATAGTTGCAGCATTCGTGCCAACTGATCGTCGATCGCGTAAGTGATTGAAGTTAATGAGGTAATCGCCGAAACATCGCTCTGATTACAGCTCGTCATTTTGGCGAGTTTCCCTAGTAATTCGTCTTTTTCGCTAACTTGTGGCTTAATTGACCAATGGCGACCTCTCCAGAATCGCAACCCATCATCGGCGAAGCCCCGGCGTTCCTCGAAATGCTCGAGCACGTATCGCGCGCGGCGCCACTCTCCAAGCCAGTGCTCGTGGTGGGTGAACGCGGCACCGGCAAGGAGCTGATCGCGTCGCGCCTGCATTTCCTGTCCGAGCGCTGGGAGCAGCACATGGTCAAGGTAAATTGCGCGGCTCTCACTGAATCGATCCTGGAATCCGAGCTCTTCGGTCACGAGGCGGGAGCGTTTACGGGCGCCGCGAAAACTCACATCGGGCACTTCGAAAGGGCCGATGGTGGCACGTTGATTCTCGATGAATTAGCGACGATCTCGCTACGCATGCAGGAGAAGATCCTGCGCGCGATCGAGTATGGGGAGATTCAGCGTGTGGGTGGTCACGAGACGCTGCGTGTGGATGTGAGGATTGTCGGCTCGACGAACGCCGATCTGCAAACGCTTGCCCACGATGGTCGTTTTCGTAAGGACCTGCTCGACCGCCTGGCATTCGATGTCATCACGCTACCGCCACTGCGAGAGCGCGTTGAGGATATCCTCCCGCTTGCGCACGCATTTGCGATCAACATGGCCAGCGAACTCAAGTGGAGCTTCTTTCCTGGATTTACTCCCCGAGCCACGTCAGCGCTACTCAGGAACAAGTGGTCTGGAAATGTGCGTGAACTGAAGTTTGCGATCGAGCGGTCGGTCTATCGCTCAACTGATCCGGAACAAGCCATCGGTGATATTTCACTCGATCCGTTCGATTCGCCGTTTAAAATCGCCGCGGCGCCATCGGCCAAGGGTAAAGTCGCGGCGCGGCGCAATGCGCCACTGCTGCCGGCAGACCTCAAGCAGCGCCTTATCGATACGGAAGTGGATCTTCTGACGGCGGCCCTGGAAAAGGCACGCTACAACCAACGACTGGCCGCAGACCTGCTCACACTGAGTTACCACCAGTTCCGGGGCAAGCTGCGGAAATTCAATATCCGCAGCAAGCCCTCTATGAACCAGTCGAACTGATCAACTTTCGTCGCGGAAGCGACGGACGTAAATGGCAGCGGTAGTCAGCAAGCCGCATACAATGATGCCGATCCAGGTATCGACGCTCGTGACGAACTTCCCGAAATCGATCGTCGACAGGAGGCTGACCATTTCCTCGTTCAGGCGCATCTTGTCCTCATCAAAGAAGGTCTCGATGTCCATCCCGGAGAACAGCGGAATCTTCGCGCCCCGGCCCCATACCGCTTCGGCGAAGTGTGCCGAGCGCATGAAAATACCCTCGATCATTGGGATCAAAATGAGCGGGAGGAACGCCATCAGCAATGGTGCGCGTTTTGTGTAGGCCGATACGAACAGGAACCAGCCCAAGAATGGTGACATCCAGATTGCGAAGCAGTAGATAACCGCGATCGCGGCAAACCAGTTATCGAACAGCGGCACCGAACCCCAAATGAGCATGCCGGCATCGCCACCTTTCATCGATACCCAGAGACTGGTCACAATCAGGTTGACAATATGAGTGGCGACAATCGCGACAATGGCAACCGCCGGAATGACGATCAGGGCAGTGACGAGTTTCGAGATAACGGTCTCTGCATCGGTTACCGGCATCGAACGCCAGAACAGAATGCTCTTGTCTTTTCGCTCCGCATACAACGAATCGAGCGCATAAAAAATGGTCAGGATCGACAGGCCGAGCAAGAACAGCCAGGACGAGCCGACGAAAAAGGCAGTCAATACTGCCTTGCGCTCGGTATCACCGGCCAGGTTCTGCGCACCAAAGATGGCGACATCGAGTTCGTGCGCAAATTCACCAGCGAACATCAGTGCTGTTAGTGTTCCCAGCGTAACGATACTCGCGATCGCAGCCGGCGTGACCCAGATCGAACGATGTTCCCAGAGCTCGCGTTTAAGCAATGCCAGGTAGTGATTAATCATCTGCGCGCCTCCTTGATCTTGGCTACAAAGAGGTCGGCGACTGACGGCACTCGAATTTCTCCCAGGCCCTCGAGGTGATCGCGAGTAATGCCTTCGAACAGCATGACCGATTTACCAAACATCTCGGTCTCGGCAATCGGCCGTAGCCCGCGGGCCTTGATCGCTTCTTCGCCGGATGTCTTAAGTTCGACATAGCTATCGCCCAAAGCCTCCATTGGCGAATCGAGCAGGATCTTGCCATCGTTGATGAACATGATGTCGGTCAAGAGATTCTCGATCTCTTCCACCTGGTGGGTCGTGATCAGGATAGTCCGCTCCTCGTCGAAATAGTCGCTGAGGAGATTCCCGTAGAACTCCTTTCGGAACAGGATGTCGAGACCCAGTGTCGGCTCGTCGAGCACCAACAGTTTTGCGTCGATGGCCATGATTATCGAAAGATGCAACTGTGTAACCATGCCTTTCGAGAGTTCCTTGACCTTCGCCCCCGGCCGAACCTTGGTTTGCTTTAGCAGCTCGTCGGCACGCGAGCGTGAAAAATTAGGGTGAATCGCCTGAACGTAGTCGAGCAGCTGGGACACTTTGATCCAGCGCGGCAATACTGCAACGTCGGCGATGAAGCAGATGTTCTGCATCAATTTCTTGCGCTGCTTGAACGGGTCCAGCCCGAGAACCGACAAATCGCCTTCACAATCTGTCAGTCCGAGTACTGCCTTGAGCAAGGTCGTCTTGCCGGCCCCGTTCGGACCGATAAGGCCGAGAATTTTGCCCTTTTCGATTTCGAAATTGACGTTATCGACGGCACGCACCTCGCCAAAGTGCTTGGAAACACCGCGAGCGCTAACGAGGCTAGTCATTGTCGTCTCCTGCATCCTTGTTGGGTTCTTCTTTTAGTAGTTCGGCAGCATCGAGCCCGAGTCGCCCAATGGTCGCAATGACTTTCGGCCATTCCTTTTCAAGAAATCGTGCGCGTTCATCTTTCAGCAACTGGATGCGCGCACCTTCATTGACGAACATTCCGCGCCCGCGCTTCTTCTCGACCAGGTTTTCGTCGACCAATTCCTGGTAGCCCTTGAGCACAGTCAGGGGGTTCAGCCGGTATTCGGCCGCAACGTTGCGCACCGACGGCAACGCATCCCCGTCACCGAGCACGCCTTCCAGGATCATGGCCACTACGCGGTCGCGCAGCTGGCGGTAGATCGGTTGGTCTTCATTCCATTTCGGATCCATTAATTCCGGGTTCCTGGGTTCAACATCGCGCCAAGGCGCTTGAAAAGGCGCCGGTCACACGGACCGGCGCAATAATTCCGTCGCTACTTTACTCGTCTTCGAGACGGAAATGACTGATTTCCACGGCCTCAGCGTCTGCAACATCGAGAGAGGCCAGTTTGTAGGCCTGCTCGTTGGCCTGGGCCGAAACGAGCGCGACCAGCATCAATAGCATGACGATAAAGCTAACAATTTCATTGATATATGGTGATGATTTGTTCATTTTTCATCTCCCGGTCAGTCCGGGCTCCCCGTTCAGGGTAATGGTGAATTGGTGTTATAGTTGACTATAACACTATGAGAACGATTTGCAAGCCCCTGATTGAAAATTCGTAACCCGTCCACCGATGAGGAGACGTTTATAGGGGAAAGGGAAACAGGAAGCCGGATGGCCGCAAATGCAGAAATCGTTGTCGCAACAACACCTGGTCTATGCACCAGGCCGGTGCTGCCCTATGCTCCGACCATGGCTCATACGCCTGATGACAGTGCCCTGATGCTGCGCTACCAGGATGGCGACGTCGCGGCGTTCGAGACCCTGTATCGGCGCCACAAGGACGCCATCTATCGCTACCTCTTGCGCCTGTGCGGCCACCGCGACACCGCCGAGGACATCTTCCAGGAAGTATGGGGGAAAATCGTCAAGGCCCGTGCAAGCTACCGTCCGACGGCGAAATTCACGACGTTTCTGTATCGCGTTGCTCACAACTGTTTTATCGACCACATACGTCGCAACAAACGTCATGCGGGCAACACGGTCCTCGAGCCCGAGCTGCACAGCGATTCAGGTGAGACGCTTGAACTCGTGACCGAGCGCAGCCTGGCCCGCGAGCGGCTGGAGGTTGCACTGACGACCTTGCCTGACGAACAGCGCGACGCTTTCCTCCTGAGGGAGGAAGGTGGACTCAATGTGGACCAGATCGCGAGCGTAACCGGCTGCAACCGGGAGACGGCGAAAAGCCGACTGCGTTATGCAGTCACCAAGCTGCGCAGTGCCATCGATGAACCGGCGGAAGTATCATGACGAATGAAGCAAACGACAACGATCCACGCGTGTCCGAGGCCTATCGCAATTTCTCCACCGAAAGTACGTCACCGGAACTCGACCGCAAGATTCTCTCCATGGCCGCAGCCGACGTGCGGGTACGGTACTGGGTTCCACGCATGTGGGTTCGGCCTATCGCATGGGCCGCGACTATCGCCCTGAGCCTGGCGTTTGTCCTCGAGATGTCCCAGCTTCCCGACGAACCTGCAGCACAGATCGATTCTGACGTCGCCGAGATGCTTGAGGAGCGCGCAATGGCCGACGAGGCCGCTGCGAAGACCAGGGAAGAAGGCGCTGTACGACAGCGACTCGAAAGGCGATCCGACGCTCCGGCCACGATGAAAGTCGCCACTCCCCCCGCCCAATCAGCGCCTGCACCTGCGGCGGCTGATGCAACTGCAGTGGAAAACGCTTCCGTGTCGCTGGATTCTGAGGCCGACGACATGAGCTTCCTGCGTGAGGCTGAAGAACAGGCGCGCATGCGATCCGAGCCAGCACGCTCGGTTGCCGCATTTGCAGAAAAGAAGGAACAGTCGACCGACTGCGACGAGGACGCGCGCGTATCGGCCGAAACCTGGTACGAGTGTGTCAACGCCTTGCGTGACGCGGGGCAAACTGACGCGGCCCGCCATGAGCTCGAATCGTTGCTCACCGAATTTCCGGATTTCCGCG
Organism: uncultured Gammaproteobacteria bacterium; assembly: GCA_963752875.1. Taxonomy (GTDB): domain Bacteria; phylum Pseudomonadota; class Gammaproteobacteria; order Steroidobacterales; family Woeseiaceae; genus UBA1847. Next base: position 103,969 of record CAVWAH010000010.1, read on the forward strand.
AGCCGGTCGTGACCAGGCAGGTCGATAGGTAGTTTGCCGCAGTGTCAGCGGGGCCAGCCGGTGCTAAAATCGCGACCCGATTTCCACTGAACATCCTGCCAGGAAGCCAACAATGAAAGCACCCGTTCGCGTCACAATCACCGGAGCCGCCGGCCAGATCGGCTACCAGCTCGCCTTCCGTATCGCCTCAGGCCAAATGCTGGGCGACGACCAGCCAGTCATTCTCCAGCTGCTCGAAATTCCACCGGCGATACCTGCCCTGCAGGGCGTCGTTATGGAGCTTCACGATTGCGCGTTTCCGACGCTAGCCGGAATCGTAGCCACAGATGACCCGAACACCGCATTCGAGAACAGCGATTACGCCCTGCTCGTTGGTGCCCGTCCGCGCGGCCCGGGCATGGAACGCAAGGACCTGCTCGAAGCCAATGCCGCTATCTTTTCGGTACAGGGCAAGGCAATGAACGACCATGCCAGCCGCGACATCAAGGTGCTCGTCGTCGGCAACCCGGCCAACACCAACGCCCTGATCGCCCAGTCGAATGCGCCTGACCTGAACCCGCACAACTTCACTGCAATGACACGCCTCGACCACAACCGTGCGATGGCGCAGCTCGCCGCGAAGACCGATAGCCACGTGAGTGACATCAACTGCATGACGATCTGGGGCAACCACTCGGCGACACAGTATCCCGACGTGAGCAACGCGACGGTCGGTGGCAAAGACGCCAGCGACCTCGTCGACCAGGACTGGCTCGCCGATGAGTTCATTCCCGTCGTTCAGCAGCGTGGTGCCGCCATCATCAAGGCGCGTGGCGCGTCATCTGCTGCCTCCGCGGCGTCGGCGGCAATCAATCACATGCACGACTGGGCACTTGGAAGCCCGGCTGGCGACTGGGTCAGCATGGCCGTTTCGGCTGACGGCAGCTACGGCATCGAGCCCGGGATCATCTACTCCTACCCCGTGCGTTGCAGCGGCGGCGATTACGAGATCGTGCAGGGACTTTCCATCGATGACTTTAGTCGCGCACGCATGGATGAAACCGAAACTGAGCTTCGCGAGGAACGTGCCGCGATCGAGGAACTCCTATAAAGTACGAGGAGCCGTCTTCACGGTTGTGGTTTCTGAAAAAAAGAGGTCTTCGTTGTGTCCGCTCTGATCGTTAGCTTGTTTTGGGCGCTGCTGTTTATCGGTGGCGGTATCTTTCTCGCGTACCAGCGAATCGACCTGCGCACTTCAACGATCGCGACGGGCGTCACCCTCGCTGTCTACACGGTGTTCGGCAGTGGCGCCTGGTGGTGGCTGATTATCCTGTGGGCCCTGTTCGGCCTGATGGTTGTGCCCAACATCATTGAGGTGCGACGAGAGAAAATCACCAAACCCCTGCTTAGCGTTTATCGCAAGATGCTGCCCTCGATGTCGGATACCGAACGCGAGGCCCTTGAGGCCGGCAGCGTCTGGTGGGATGGCGAACTGTTCTCCGGAATGCCCGACTGGGACAAACTGATGTCCTACCCGGCACCGAAGTTGTCGGAGGAAGAACAAGCATTCGTTGACGGTCCCTGTGAAGAACTTTGCAGGATGATCGATGACTGGGCGATCAACCACGAGCTCGGCGACATGCCGAAGGAAGTCTGGGACTACATTATCGAGAAGAAATTCTTCGCGATGATCATTCCCAAGCAGTACGGCGGACTCGAGTTCTCGGCCTATGCTAATTCGGTCGTAATCCAGAAGCTGGCAAGTCGCAGTGCGGTCGCATCCAGCACGGTCGGCGTCCCGAACTCGCTTGGCCCGGCAGAGCTGCTCCTGCACTACGGCACAGAGGAACAAAAAGACCGTTACCTCCCGGGCCTGGCCGCCGGCACCGAAATCCCGTGTTTCGCGCTCACGTCGGCGCAAGCCGGTTCCGACGCCGCGGCCCTGATCGATAATGGCGTTGTCTGCAAGGGCAAATGGAACGGCAAGACGATCACGGGCATCAAGCTCAATTGGAGCAAGCGCTACATAACGCTCGCGCCGGTCGCGACCGTGCTCGGGCTTGCATTCAAGCTTTACGACCCCGACCACCTTATTGGTGACAAGAATGAGCACGGCATCACGGCCGCGCTTATCCCGACAGACATCGACGGCGTCGAGGTCGGCCGCCGGCACAATCCACTGTCGATCGCGTTCATGAACGGCCCAACGAAGGGTAAGGATGTCTTCGTCCCGCTCGACTGCATCATCGGTGGCCCGGAAATGGCCGGCAAAGGCTGGAAGATGCTTGTCGAGCTGCTATCAGTCGGCCGCGCGATCACGCTACCGTCGACAGCGTCGGGTGGCGGCCAGGCAGCGAGTTATGCGTCTGGCGCGTACGCGACAATCCGCAAGCAATTCAATACGTCGATCTCGAACTTCGAAGGTGTCGGTGAAGCGCTCACGCGTATCGCCGGACACACTTACATAATGAACTCGGCTTGCGCCATCACATCTGGCGCCATCGACCAGGGCGAAAAGCCGGCTGTGCCGTCCGCGATTCTCAAGTATCACTGCACCGAACTTGGCCGCAAAGTCGCAAACGACGCAATGGACGTACATGGCGGCAAGGGCGTCATGATGGGCCCGAACAACTACCTCGGTCGTAGCTACATGGCGACCCCGATCGCGATCACCGTAGAGGGCGCAAATATCCTGACGCGCAGCCTGATCATTTACGGCCAGGGCGCAATTCGCTGCCACCCGTTCGTGCTTCGCGAACTGCAGGCCGCGGGGGACGAAGATCACGATCGCGGCCTGATCGAATTCGACGACGCACTGTTCGGGCACGTCGGGTACGCCATCAGCAACATTGCGCGCTCACTCTTCCTTGCGTTGACGCACGCCAAGTTCAGCCGGGTTCCACTCAACACGCCGACGCGCCGTTACTACCAGAACATTAATCGTTACACCGCGGCTTTCGCACTCGCGTCCGACTTCGCGATGCTGACACTCGGAGGCGCCCTGAAGAAGCGTGAGCTGCTGTCGGCTCGACTTGGTGACGTACTCAGTTCGATGTACCTGGCGTCCTGCGTGCTCAAGCATTTCGAGAATCAGGGTCGCCGCGCGACGGACCTCCCGCTCGTCGAGTGGTCTGTGAGAACGCTCATGTACCAGGCACAGGAATCGCTGCACGCGTTCCTGCTGAACTTCCCGAATCGCTGGGTTGCCTGGTTCCTGCGCTTTTTCATCTTCCCGCGCGGCCGAACCTACAAGACACCGTCGGATGAATTGGGCCAGAAGATCGTGGCGCTAATGACGACACCGGGCGAATCGCGAGAGCGTCTCAGCGCGTATGCCTACACGACGCTCGAGCCAGGTAATCCGCTTGGCAAACTGCAGGAGGCGCTGGAACTCGCGAAGGAACATGCGCCGCTCGCGAAACGACTACGCCAGGCAAGCAAGGAAGGCCTGATCGAGTCCGACTACCTCGGCCTGCAGATCGGTGAAGCTGAGACGGCCCAGGTCATCAGCAAGGCCGAGGCGAACAGCCTGCGTGACTTCCACGAGAAAGTGGCCGCACTCCTCGACGTTGATGACTTTGCACCCGGTGAACTTTTGCACCGGCCCGCTGACAGCAGACCCGCAACGCCGTCGGAGCAGGCAACGAAACCACCGGTGCGCAAGAAGGCTGCCAGCAAGAAGAAGCCGGCCGCGAAAAAAGCGTCTCGCAAAAAGGCCAGCAAGAAGAAGACCTCCAAAACCTGATCGATGCCGAAAAATATCGAACAGCGGCCCGACCACCCAAATTGCCTGAATTGCGGCGCGGAACTGCAGGGGCAGTATTGCGGCACTTGCGGACAGCGCGCGCGCAGTCGCCTGATCAGCTTGTGGGAACTGCTGCAAGATGCGTTCGGCGACCTGTTCGAAATCGATTCGCGGCTATGGCGCACCCTGGTCCCGCTGCTGATTCGACCGGGCCGGTTGACGCGCGACTACCTCGAAGGTCGTCGCGCACGCTACATGCCGCCCTTCCGCATGTACCTGGTGCTGAGCGTCATCTTCTTCGTTGTTGCGTTCTTCGATCCACAGGACGACCTGAGCCTGCTGTTCGAGCCTGAGCCCGAGCCGGTACCCGAGGAAGTTGCCGAGAAAGAGGCGGCGGCCAGAAGCGAGGCTCAGGAGGTCCTTGATGAGCTGGCTGCGGAAGGCATCATTGATGCGGAGGACGCGGCCTCTTTGGAGGACGGTGGCGATGCGACCATCACGATTTACGGTGATGATGAAGGCGGATTTAATTTCCATATCGATCCGGAAACCGGCGAGTGCACGACCAGCGGCCAGGACGAGTTGCCCGAGTGGCTGCAACGGCGCCTGACCAAGGAGCGCCTCGAGGCAACCTGCGAGCGAATCGGCGCAGACGAAGGCAAGACGCTCCTGAACCTTGTGCTCGACAATATCCCGATTGCGCTCATCGTCTTGCTGCCATTCATGGCGATGGTACTCAAGGGACTGTACCCCCTGTCGCGGCGGTACTTCGTCGAGCATTTGCTGTTCTTCATACACTTCCACGCTTTCTTCTTCCTCATCCTGACGCTGCAGATCCTGTTCGCCCGGTTCAGCGGCCTCGTGCACCTACCCGACCCGATCTCCATCCTGATTATCGTTATCGCCTCGTTCTACATTCCGATATATCTCTACAAGGCCATGCGCCTCGTCTACGGACAAGGACACTTCGTTACGTTCACCAAGTACATAACGCTGGTGGTCGCCTACTCTATCGGTGCGATGGTCACCATGCTGGGCGCGCTCGTATTCGCGCTCGTTTCCGTTTAGGAAGAACCCGGAGGCACAAGAATGAAAACCAGAATATTGCCCGCCTTACTCCTGCTAACGCTGGCCGCATGCGGCGACAAGGCCGCAGATGAGCCAGTTACCGCGGCGGTCACCGCTGAGCCAGCACCTGCGATGCCTGCACGTACCGCATCAGCTGAGGAAGCCACCCTGTTCTTTGTCAGCCCGGCTGACGGCGAGACCGTCAGCAACCCGATCACGATCGTATTCGGCATCGACGGCATGGCCGTCGTACCTGCCGGCAACGACGCCCCACACTCAGGGCATCACCACCTTCTGATTGATACGGGATTGCCCGATCTCGGTCTGCCGATCCCGAAAGATGAGAATCATATTCATTTCGGTGACGGCAGTACGGTGGCTGAAATCACGCTGCCGCCGGGCGAACATACGCTGCAAATGCTGCTTGGTGACCACCTGCACTTCCCGCACGATCCGCCTCTAATTTCGGACATCATCACGATTAACGTCGAATAAGGTGTTGAGTGACGCGGCCGGGCACTCTAAAATCGCCGGGCTATAGCGAATTCTCATAATGAATGAACCGACCATCAAACGACCCATAGGAATCAGTGGCCTGGCCGCCTATATCCCGCCGTACAGAGTATGGCTTGAGGATTGGTGCGACTGGACGGACAACCAGTGGCCCAAGATCCGTGAGGTCGTGGGGCGCAGTTTCCGGGTTCGCGGCCCGAATCACAGTGTCTATACGATGGCGGCCAATGCCGTTATTCGCCTGATCGACCAGTACGATGTCGATCCGACGCGCGTCAAGTTCCTTGGCTTCGGGACCGAGTCGAGCACCGACAACTCGGCCGGCGCAATCATCATCAAGGGTATGGTCGACGAGGCATTGGTCGCGCGGGGCAAGCCGCCGATTTCGCGCAGCTGCGAAGTGCCCGAGTTCAAGCACGCCTGCCTCGGCGGCGTCTACGGCATGAAGGGCGCCATTCGTCACCTTGCTCTCGACGGTGCGGGCGGACAGGCTATCGTCGTCTGCGCCGATATTGCTGAGTACGCGCGCGGCAGCTCGGGTGAACCCACCCAGGGCGCCGGCGCCGTCGCGATGTTGCTCGAGGAAGACCCGCAACTTGCAGTGGTCGATCTCGTCGGTTCGGGCTCGGCTTCCGACTACCGCATCCTGGACTTCCGCAAGCCGATGTTGCGCTTCTGCGGCCAGGACCGTTCCGAATCGCACCAGATCCAGGACTTCCCGGTATTTAACGGCAAGTACTCCACGACCTGCTACATCGACGAGACGCTGCACGCTCTGCAGGATATGTACGAGAAACGCGAGCTCGACCCGAGCCAGTACCTGCGGTCGCTACGCAATGTCTTCATGCATCGCCCGTACCGGCGCATGCCCGAAACCGGCTGGGCCGTCTCCTACCTGTTTGCGCTGAGCTACGGCAACGGCGAGGACCGCGCGGAATTGGCGTCCTACTGCTACGAAGCCGGCATCGATGTCGAGCTGATGCTCAAGGAAATGCTGGCCAAGCCCGAAATCGCGGCGCTCGCAAACCCCGAGAAACTCAGTTACGAGGCCTATCCGTTGACGATGGCAGCGCTGCGCGCGTTCCGCGCATCGCGCCACTTCCGTCGCGAGATTCTCGACAAGATGAGACTCGGCAGCGACACAATGCTGGACCTGGGCAATCTCTACACCGCAGCCCTGCCAGCGTGGATGGCCGCCGGTTTCGAACAGGCGCTCGATGAAAATTCACTCGAAGTCGGTGAAGAAATACTGACGCTTGGCTACGGTAGTGGCGATGCCGCCGAGGTGATCCCGTTCTTCATGGCCGAAGGCTGGCGCGAAGCAACAAAGAAGATCTGCTTTGGCGACGCCATGCAGTTTGCCGTCGACCTCAGCTTCGAGCAATACAAGGCTTTGCACGATGGGCGTCGTGCGACTGACCTCGACTACGTACCGAACAATGAATTCGTTATCGAGCGCGTCGGCAACCAGGACGAACGTCATTTCGCCGACATCGGAATTGAGTACTACAAGTACATCGCCTGACCGTCATACGCCCGCTTTCAATATAAGCTGCAATAGCGTGCCAGCTGCTCGCGATAGTTCTTCTGCAACTCACCCCACTCCTGTTTGAACCAGGGCGTGAAGTGTTCCGGGCTATCCGCCAGCTCGGCAGCAAGCTCATCCGCCGAAACAAAACGGATCGCCGCGATTTCGCTGCCGTTCGGTTGAACGCCCTCTTTCGCCTTGCCGAGATAGACGTGGCAAAGCTCGTTTTCGGAGCCCACCTCGCCAAACCTCGCCTCGTAACAGAAATGATAGACCGGTTCGAGTTCGGCTTCGAAATTAAGCTCTTCCAGCAGGCGTCGCGAGGTCGCGACCTCCATGGACTCGCCACGCCGTGGGTGACTGCAGCAGCTGTTTGACCAGTAGCCGCCCCACAGGCGCTTACCCGGTGCGCGCTGTTGCAGCAGCAATTTTCCTGCCTCGTTAAAGAGAAATAGCGAAAAGGCACGATGTAGAACTCCACCACCATCGTGCGCATCCGCCTTGGAGATAAATCCGATTTCGTTGTCGTCCCGATCGACGAGAATGAGTTCCTCGCACTCCGACGAAACGCTTCTGTGTTGGTCGTTCACTGCTCTTCCCGCTTGCCAGGAACCAGTGTCTGGTATCCGGCCTGCTGCAAGGCCTGCTCAACCGGGCCGACACCGCCCGGACAGAGCGCAACGATTGAGCCTCCGCCACCTGCGCCTGTGAGTTTCGCGCCTGCGGCACCAGTGTGCCGCGCGATCGCTACCATGCGTTCGAGATCGGGCGTCGAGACGCCGATCGCGTTGAGCAGGCCATGGCATACATTCATGAGCGCCCCCAATTCACGCCAGTCGGCAGTTTTGAGCAGTTCCGCGCCCCGTCGACTCAGTCTGTCCATTTCGTCGAACAGGGCGTCGAAGTGAACCGGTGCCTCGTCGCGGCGCTCCCGCACTCCTGCCACCTGTTCAGTCGTCCTCCCGGTCTTGTCACCCCACGCGATAACGAGCGGCGGCACCTCACCAATCTCGATCGGGGTGATTTGCAGTCCGCCGTCGTTGCAGAACAACATCGGCTCTGCAAACGTCGACAACGTATTATCGATACCGGAGGGTGTCCCGTGTGCCAGCTTCTCGCTTTCGAATGCGATAGCGTTGACCCGTTGTTCATCAAGACCCAGATCAAGCCGCCCATTGAAGGCCCGGATGATGGCAACTGCAATTGCGGCCGACGAGCCAAGACCCTTGCCGAATGGCAGGCGCGAATCGACGCTGATTCGCCAGTTGGTGTTTTCGATGCCCAGTTCCCTGAGCAGCAGGCCTACGAACTCTCCGGGGAGGTCGTGCACCAGCGTGGTTGATTCGGTCAGTGTTACCGCTACCGCGGACGGGATTGGCAGCGCGAGAGCATGCCGCCCATAAACGACACCGTGTTCGCCAAGCAGAATTACTTTCCCTGCAGCGATCCCTGATGGCTCACCTGACTCAGTAGCGTCAACCCGCAGCTCTGCAAGAATTTCGCGAGCTTTCCAGTCCTTGATTTCGCCACTTTCGATCAGCATTGCAACGACATTCTCGAATAATTCCTCGGGCGCGCCGGCCGCTGCCGCGACGCTGCGTGCATGCAATTTCATGTGGCCGGCCTGGATTCCGCTCGTGGCCAATGCACGCAGCGCGGCAAAGTTCTGCGCGAGACCGACGGCCGCCATGAGTTCCGCAAGTTGAGTCGCAGACGAGGCGCCCGTCAGCGCGAGCCCGAGAGCGGCAGCCGGGTTGCTGGCCAGCGTTCCGCCAACGGTACCCACCTTGAGCGGTATCTTGATCTCGCCGAGCAGATCGCCATTTTCCGCGACCGACCATTGCGTTAGCGCCCGATAGCGGCCGGATGCGGCGGCGTACGCGTGCGCACCCGCCTCGATGGCCCGCCAGTCATTGCCCGTCGCTATCGCAATGGCGTCCACGCCGTTCATGACACCCTTGTTATGCGTCGCTGCACGATATGGATCGACAAGTGCGATGTCGTTCGCCGTCACGATCGCGTCGCGCACGTCATTGGGCAATGTGTAACGTGCGCGCGCGGTGTACAGGGAACGGTCGGCAAGATTCGAAAGGATGCGAAGCGCGACCTTCCCTTCGCAGGCAGCCGCGACATCTGGCGCGATTGCCTCGCAGATCGAATTGACGAGATTGGCACCCATCGCATCGCAGGTATCGACAAGCACGTGCAGGGCGATCAGCGGGCGGCCGTCGGGCAACGCGAACAGGCGTGTCTCGATATCGCTCACACCACCACCACGGGCGAGCAAGCGCGGATGCACACTATTGGCCGATTCGAGCAACGCGGGTTTGGCCTTTTCCAGCGCAGTAATCGCGTGGTCCGTGTCGACAACATCGGTGATGTGAATCTGCCCTGTGAGCAATGAACCGCTGCTCTCAACCTCGAAGCCACCTGCGCCTCGCGCCATGGCTGCAGCATTGCTGAGACCCGCAACGATAGACGGCTCCTCCACGACCAGCGGCACAATATGCTCGCGACCATTGACAACGAAATTGGGAGCGATCGCCAATGGCAGGCCGAAAATACCGATGACATTTTCGATCATGCGATCAGCGGAACGTGGCGGGAGCACGTGAAGGCCATCAACCAGGCGGCTCGCGTCAGCCTCCGACAGCCAACCCAGTTCCTTCAGCTTTGCGACACGCTCGGCAACACTGAGTTTGTACAGGCCCGAAATGCGGGAATCGCTCATCGCCGCTCCACTCGAACACCATCCGGATCCAGCGCACACGGCAGGACACTGTGAATCTGATCGTTGTGGCGATCGACAAACGCATCGAGTTCCGCCTCATTGCGGCCGAACAGGACACCGATGTCGCCACCGCCGGCACCAGCGGGCTTGTAAACGAGATTGCTGAGCATTGCTGCGTCCGTCAGTTGATCGTGGCCAGCATCGAATATGCCGAGATCATGGTCAACACTGAATTGCCTCAGCACGCCGATGTAGGGAAGGTAGTCGGTCATGATCCTGTCAGCATCACCAGAGCGCCAGGCCTCAGCCATTCGCGGCGCGGCCAAGAGCAAGGCCGAACGCGACGGGCGCGTGGCTTGCCCAGCGAGTTTCTCCAGTTTTGCCTCGGTACTGGCTGGCACTCCGGTCCAGAGTACGCGCATGCCAAGACCTTCAGGCCAGACGAGGGATCTCACCGCCTGTTGCCGCATCTCATATTCGATCAGGCCACCATGGACAGCGGCCGCAATATCGACACCGCTACCCGCACCTCCCTGAAGCGTCCGGTGCGCGAGCAATGCCTCGTCGAATACTTCCTCAGTCTCGTTGAGGCCCGCAACCAGCGCCACGGTCAACGCCGCACTCGACCCGATGCCTGTCTTGTTGCCCTCCTCGGAAAAGGCGCGCGTATCCATTCTTATGTTCTTCGCCGGACGAGACCCACCACACACTGCATCGATTATCCCGAACCGGTCGTCACCGGAGAAACCGGGCGTCGTCACATGGCATTGATCATCGGGGCTACGACTTACCGTCACCACGGCTCGCCGATCCACGGCCAGGCAGATAGCGGGTTCACCATCGAGCACGGCGTATTCGCCTGACAGCACTATCTTGCCTGGTGCGCTGGCAACCACTGTCATTCGCAATGCTCCAGGCGCGCACCTTCACCAAGCCCCGTCATCATGATGTCCGCAACACCGTCTGTCGCACGCAAAGCGGCTTCAACCGTCGCGGCGTGCTCAGGCAGGCAAACAGCCTTGACCTGCGGTCCCGCGTCAATCGTGAAGAACACACCGACACCCTGACCCTGCAACTTGCGCACGGTTTGCAGGCAGCGCATTGTCGCCGCATTCCAGTAGACCATCGGCGGTCGCGAGGCCCACATGATCGAGTGCATCTTCAGGCAGTTGTGTTCGGCGATCACCGCGAGTTTTTCGATATCCCGATTCGCTATAGCTGCACGTGCCGTGTCGAGGTCCTGCTCCTGTTGCTCGACCCAGTTAGCGTAAAACGGCGAGGTTTTCCGGCTAATTTCCATGGCTTCGGTCGAGCCGACCGCCTTGGGTCCGGACTCGGTAATAGCAACGACGACGGATAGCGGCCAGGCGTCAGGATCACACAGTGTGTGGCAAGCAATATCGTCACCGACGTTGACGAGTTCGACAAAACCACCCAGCAAAGAGCGCGCCGCCGAACCAGATGCACGGCCAGCGAGGCTGGCCAATTCGTCAACCTTGAGCGACTTGCCTGCGGCTTCGGCTGCTGCGACGGTTAGCGCTGCAAATGAAGACGCTGAGGATGCGAGACCGGCGGCGATTGGAAAATTGCAGGTACTGGCGATACGGGCGCGAGGCCGGTCCGGTCCGGCGACCCGGTCAAGACAGGTAGACAAGCGTGGCAGCATCTTTGTGTCTGGCACATCATTGACAGTCAGGACGTCCGCGGCCAGCGTATCGTCGAATTCGACATGCATGCGCGTATTAAGCTCGCGCAACGTAATCGAGATCGAACCTACGGCCGGCAGGTTGCGTTCGATGTCACGCTTGCCCCAGTACTTTATGAGCGCGATGTTCGGCTGTGCGATTGCCGTTCCCTGCATGCCGTCGTGGTCCTGCAAAGTATCCCCAAAGGACGCGAATTATAGCCCAGTGGAGCCCGCGCACAGTGGCTCGTTTCGGTGTAGGCTACATGGCCCGATTACGCAGGAACGAACCGTTTTGCCCGAGAATTTTCAAGACCGAATCGCGACTTACCAGGCGCGGGTCGATGCAAGCCTGGATCGCGCATTGCCCCCGGCATCACTGGCGCCTGAGCGACTGCACGAGGCGATGCGATATGCCGTATTCAACGGCGGCAAACGCGTTCGGCCGCTGCTCGTTTATGCAACCGGTGAAAGCCTCGATGTCGACCCGAATCTGCCTCGATGCGCCCGCTGTCGCTATTGAGCTGATTCATGCGTTCTCGCTCGTCCATGACGATCTGCCGGCAATGGACGATGACGACCTTCGCCGCGGCAAGCCAACCGTGCATATCCGGTACGACGAGGCAACTGCGATTCTCGCGGCGGATGCCCTGCAGCCCCTCGCGTTTCGCCGTTCTTGCCGGCGTCGAGAATGCATCTGCCGAGCGCACAGATTGCCCTGGTCAAACTGGTAGCCGATGCCTGTGGCTCGATCGGCATGACGGGCGGCCAGTCGATCGACCTTGCCGCTGAAGGGCAGACGCTGACCGCGGACGAACTCGAACACATGTACGCCCTCAAGACCGGTGCATTGATTCACGCCGCGGTCGTCTCGGCCTGCCTGTTGTCGAGATGATCTTGACGGATGACAGTGCAGCGGCTCTCGATGCGTTTGGACGCAAGATCGGCGTCGCCTTCCAGATCAAGGACGACATCCTCGACGTCGAGGGCGAAACCGACGTGATCGGGAAACCGTCCGGGTCGGACTGAGAAGCTGGGCAAGGCCACCTACCCGGCGTTGTTCGGCCTGGATGCCTCACGCAGTCGCTGCGACGAACTTGCTCGCAAAGTGCATTGGCCAATCTCGAGCCCTTCGGCAAGTCGGCCGCGCCACTCGAATGGCTGGCGCGCTACATCGTCGAGCGCGGCCAGTAAGCCCATGACCGCTTCAGCGCGCAGCATTCTGCATGTTGATATGGACGCTTTTTACGCGTCGGTCGAACAACGCGACAACCCCGAACTGCGCGGCAAACCACTCGTGGTCGGCGGCGCGACCAACCGCGGCGTCGTTGCGGCTGCCAGCTACGAGGCGCGCAAGTTTGGCATTCGCTCAGCCATGCCAATGCGCGACGCGTACCGACGCTGCCCGGACCTGATGCGCGTCCGTCCGCGCATGTCGCACTACAAGGCTGTCTCGAAAACAATCTTCGAGATCTTCCGCAGCTACTCTCCGTTGGTTGAAGGCCTGTCACTCGACGAGGCGTTTCTCGACGTTACAGCCAGTGTCTCCCTGTTCGGACCGCCGATCGAGATCGCTGCAGACATCAAGAAACGAATCCTCGATGAAACATCGCTGACTGCCTCGGTCGGCGTTGCGCAAAACAAGCTTGTTGCGAAAATCGCGTCGGACCTCGACAAACCCGATGGTCTCACTGTCATATATCCCGAAAACTACGAACGCCGGCTCGATCCGCTACCTGTCTCAGTCATTCCCGGCATCGGCCGCGAAACCCTGAAACGCCTTTCCGGCACAAGTGTCAGCACAGTACGCGACCTGCGCATGGCGGAAGACCGCATTCTCGACCCCATTTTCGGGCGCTACACGCAAAAGACGCGCGAGCGTGCGTCCGGTATCGATGACCGGCCGGTCGTGCCGTCGCGCGCCGAGAAATCGATCAGCGCGGAGGAGACCTACGACACTGACCTGGCAACGCGCGAGGACATGGAGCGCGAACTGCTGCGCCTGACCGAACGCACCGCAGCACGACTCCGGAAAGCCGACCTTGCGGCCGGCACGTTGCAGATCAAGATCCGCCAGCCTGACTTCAAGACCTACACGCGGCAACGCAAGGTGCAGCCGCCAGCGAACGGTACAGACCAGATCTACGCCATCGCGCGCGACCTGCTGGGTACCTGGCTGGGCCGCAACCCGGGCGCGCGTATCCGATTGCTCGGCGTGGGCGGCAGTGACCTCGCGCCGGCCGAACAACCGGACCTGTTTGCGAGCGGCGAAACAGAGACTGTCATTGACAAAACCGTCGACGAAATCCGGGATCGCTTCGGCTCCGACGTCGTAGGACGGGCAAGAACGCTGGACCGACGCTGATCGGATGCCATCTAGGGTAGAATCGGAGGTCCGCCTGAACGCGGCAAGGAACTATGTACACCAGTTTTTTTGGACTCAACGAAAAGCCATTTTCGATAACGCCTGACCCGCGGTATCTGTTCTTGAGTGAGCGCCACGGAGAAGCGCTGGCGCACCTCGTCTATGGCGTTACCGAGAGTGGCGGCTTCATCCAGCTGACCGGCGAAGTTGGCACGGGCAAGACAACGCTGGTCCGCTCCTTGCTGCTGAACAAAATGCCGGACAACGCCGATGTCGCGGTGGTCCTGAATCCGCAACTGTCGGTTATCGAATTTCTTGCCACGATTTGCGAAGAACTGCATATCGAGGTGTTGCACAACAAGGGTAGCGTCAAGGCGTTGACGGATGCGTTGAACCGACATCTTCTAAAGGCGCACGCCGAGGGGCGCCGGACGATCCTGGTCGTCGATGAGGCGCAAAACCTGACTCCCGCCGTTCTCGAGCAGGTGCGTCTGCTGACCAATCTCGAGACCGCGAAACAAAAACTGCTGCAGATCATCCTGATCGGCCAGGAAGAATTACGCGACTTGCTGGCACGCAATGACCTGCGGCAACTCGCGCAACGTATCACCGGCCGCTATCACCTCGAACCCCTGTCACGCGACGAATCGTCAAGCTACATCGAGCATCGTCTCAAGGTCGCCGGAGCGGTGGGTGAAGTGTTCGATGCAGGCGCAAAGAAAGAAGTATTCCGCCTGTCACAGGGCGTGCCCCGCCTCATAAACGTCATCTGCGACCGTGCGCTGCTCGGCGCCTACGCACAGGAGTCGCGACGCGTGAACCCGCGACTGGTAAGACAAGCCGCCGCCGAGGTTCACGGCGAGCTCGAACGGTCTCCCTGGGTGCGTCGAGCTGCTGTTGCGGCCGGCGTGGTTGGTGTCGCTATCATTGCAGCCAGCATCTGGTCTGTCGCGCAACGTCAACTGCAGACGCCGCCCGTCGCTATGGCACAGGAACCTGTGATCGAGACGCCGCCTGAACCTGAGCCGGCCGTGATTGAAGCGGTTGTGCAGGATGAGCCCGAAGCCGGACCAACCCTGCATGAACAGATGCAAATGGCTGGTGAACTCACACGTACCGACTACGCGCTGGCCGCGTTATTCGAGACCTGGGGTCTCGAGTACCGCACGGGCGGTCGCAGCGGTTGCGCGCAGGCCAATGATGCAGGCCTGACCTGTCTTTATCAGCGCGGTTCGTGGAGTGGGCTGCGGCAGATGGACCGACCCGCAATCCTGAGTCTCGTCGATGACGACGGCAACAGCCATGAAGTCGTCCTGACCGGGATAACCGGCGACAACGCCGAATTGTCGCTTGGCGGTGTACGTGTCACGCACGCTGTCTCGGATATCACCAACGCCTGGTTCGGCCAGTTCATGTTGTTATGGCGACCGCCGACCGGATCTGAGGTTTCCCTCGGACGGGGCTCGCAAGGCACGGACGTTGCGTGGCTGCGCAACAGCCTGACGGCAATCGACGGACGCTATGCGAGCACCAATCCGCAGTCCGACGTGTTCGACGCAGAACTGGAGCAGATCGTGCAGACATTTCAGCGCGACCACCGGCTCGACGTCGACGGCCTCGCTGGACAACAGACGCAAATCATCATCAACTCATTGCTCGCGATTGAAGGGACGCCGCGACTTTCTGCACCACGACTGGCACAGGACTAGGGAATGTCTTTCATACTTGACGCCTTGAAGAAATCGGAATCGGACCGCCAGCAACAGGGGTCGGCCGAATTCACTGGCGTACCGACGAGCAGTGGTCGGCAAAGGACACCGCGTTGGTTGTGGATACTGGGCGTGCTGCTGGCCATTAACCTGGTCGTGCTGCTCGGATTGCTGTTCCGGCCCGATACCAAACCTGCCGCAACGCCCACCGCGAGCGAAACGGTGACGGTCAAGAACGATGATTTTGCGGAGCAGGTCGCCGAGGCCAAACAGAATGTGCCTCCTCGCGAAGAACCGGGCCTCGTTACGGTGGATTCACCGCAAATAACAACGCCGGCACCTGCAGCAACTGGCACACGCCGCGCCGCCGATGTCGCTGCATTGCCGACCATTCACCAGGTCGTCGCCGACGGCAAGGTCACGCTTCCGGAATTGCATGTCGATATTCATGTCTATAGCGAATCACCTGGGGATCGATTCGTTTTCATCAACATGAACAAACTCAACGAGGGCTCGAGGCTCGCCGAAGGTCCGATCGTTGAAGAGATTACGCCGGATGGCGTCGTGCTGAATCACAACGGCACGTCGTTCCTGTTGCCGCGCGACTAGAGCACGCACGTCTTGGCACAAAGCATTGGCAAGCACCTGGATGGTGACGCGCTTGCCGCGGCTCTAACGTCAGGTATCCATCGTGTTATGGCGCAGCAGGAATTCCTGAATAGCATCAATGTTTTTCCCGTCGCCGACAGCGACACAGGAACCAACCTGAGCCTCTCTCTGGGGTCCGCGCTGGGTGTTCTTGCGAAGCCAGGCGAACATCACCTGGGTACCCTGCTCGCTGCCGTTGCCGATGCGCTACTCGATGGTGCCCGTGGCAACTCGGGCGCCATTTTTGCGCAGTTCTTCCAGGGCTTGAGCGACTCGGCCGGTGAGATCACGAGGTTTACGACGTACACCTTCGGCAAGGCTGTGGCGATGGGCAATGAGTACGCCCACGACGCCTTGTCGAAACCCCGGGAAGGCACAATTCTGTCCGTCATCGCAGCATTCGCCGAGAGCATTACACACCAGGTAAGCGCAGCGCGCCCGAACGAGGGCGAGTTTGCTGCCGTAATAACCAGGGCACAGCAACGCG
>CAVWAH010000011.1:0-274934 GCA_963752875.1 uncultured Gammaproteobacteria bacterium
TACCGTGCCCGTGATGGCCTCGAGCTTGAGGCAATCCTGATTCATCCAGCAGAGCGCGAGCGCGGCGGCAATCCACTTATCGTTATCGCGCACGGAGGACCCGAGTCTAATTATTCCAACGGCTGGATGACGAGCTACAGCCGACCTGGGCAGGTATTTGCTGGCAATGGTTACGCTGTCGTGTACCCGAATTATCGGGGCAGCACCGGACGTGGCGTCGAGTTTTCCAAACTCGATCAACACGACTATGCCGAGGAGGAATTCAACGATCTCGTCGATGCCAAGCGCCACCTGGTTGAGGAAGGCCTGGTCGATTCGAAGCGCGTGGGTATCACCGGGGGATCGTATGGTGGTTATGCAAGCATGTGGAGTGCCAGCGCCCTGACCGAAGAGTATGCGGCGGCCGTGGCTTCCGTGGGCATCTCCGATCAGATCTCCAAGTTTGGTACGGGAGACATACCTTACGAAATGTATAACGTGCATGCGCTCGCGTGGCCGTGGGATGACTGGCAGTGGTTGCTCGAACGCAGCCCGATCTATCACGCTGGCAAAACGAAGACACCGCTACTGATCATGGGTGGCGATAAAGATCCGCGGGTGCACCCGAGCCAGTCACTTGAGATGTACCGCTTCGTCAAGATACGCACCGACACGCCAGTGCGACTTGTAATATATCCGGACGAAGTCCACGGCAACCAGAACACGGCCGCGCAGTACGATTTTTCATTGCGCCTGATGCGATGGATGGATCACTACCTCAAAGGGACGGGTGGCGAGCCGCCGCCCTACGAACTCAATCACGCTGACAGGCTCGAGCCTCGGTGAGGCATTCCTCACCACGTACTCCCCAGTGCGACCCTGATCGCCTCCCCGCTGACGCCGCTGGATTCCTCCGACGCGAGGAATGCTATGAGCTCAGCAACTTCCTGAGGCGTCGCAACGCGTCCGGGCGGATACAATGCGGCACGTTCCTTCCACACCTGGTCTGATGTAATGCCGCGATCTTTCGCCTCCTGGCGAGCTGATCGTTCTGCCATTTCAGTCCGGACCCAGCCCGGCAATACCGCGTTCGAGGTCACACCAAATGCACCGGCATCCGTTGCGACAGAGCGCATCAGACCCAGCAATCCGCTTTTGGAACTGTTGTAAGCGCTCCCGGCGTGTTCAGCGACCAGTCCTGCAGTGGAGCTCGTGTACACAACTCGTCCGTAGCCACGCTCCGTCATGCCGCGCACGACAAGACGTGAAAGCTCGAAGGGTCCGTCCAGATTAATACGCATGGATTCGCGCCATACTTCGGGAGTCTGTTCCCAAATGACCTTTTCGTGAGCTGAACCGAGGCCGTGGTTACAGACGAGAATCTCAACAGGCCCAAGGCGTTCTTCAGTCTCCGCGACTGCGTGGGCGCAGCCCAGAGGGGTGCCGAGGTCTGCGACCGCGTGGTCCAGCCCGACCTCTTCCAGCTCCTTGCGGCTTCGAGCGACGCACATGACACGGGCACCGCGCGCTGCCAGTAGCTCCGCCGTTACACGTCCGATTCCTCGGCCTGCACCGGTTACCAGTGCCACACGTCCTTCGACTCCTGCCATACTGATATTCCCCTCGCCCGATTCGTTGGGAAGAGTATATCGAAGCTAGGAAGTGAAGAAGCTCGCTCCTTCCTCGGCACTTGATGCCCGTTCGCGAAACGCTTGAAAAAGCTCACGCCCGATGCCGGCCTGATGCGACGCAATTTCGTCGGGCGTGGCATCGCGCGCTTCGATATCGTCTTCCGTCGAAACCTGTAACTCGCCGGATGCGGAATCAATCGTAACGACATCACCATCACGAATCCTGCCAATCAGACCGTCTCTTGCTGCCTCAGGTGTGACCTGGATTGCGGAGAGTACCTTGCCCGATGCACCTGACATTCTGCCATCCGTGAGCAGTGCGACCTTGAAGCCACGGTTTTGCAGCAATCCGAGGTAGGGCGTGAGCTTATGCAGCTCAGGCATTCCGATTGCCGACGGTCCCTGGTGCGGTAGCACAGCCACGAAATCCATCTCGAGCTCGTTGTTATTGAATGCCTGTTTGAAATCACCTTGCGATGTGAACACCTTCGCCGGTGCCGTGATCGAATGATGATCTTCTGCGACAGCGGACAACTTGACGATAGCGCGTCCTACATTGCCTTTGACGAGGCGCAATCCGCCTTCGGAATCGAACGGCCTGTCGACCGTTGCCACTATTTCGCTGTCGAGAGATATCTCGGGCCCGGCGCGCCAGGCGAGTGCATCGTCCTCAATAAACGGCTCGTCGCAGAACTTGTTCAGACCTCTGCCCAGGATTGTGTTTACGTCGTCATGTAGTCGCCCGGCTTGTAGCAATTCCCTGATGACGAGTCCCATCCCGCCAGCGGCGTGAAAGTGGTTTACGTCGGCCAAGCCGTTCGGGTAGACGCGAGCAATTAGCGGTACTGCCGTGGACAGCTCGGAGAAATCTTCCCAGTCGATTGTTATGCCGGCTGCTTTTGCTATCGCGATCAGGTGAATCGTGTGATTGGTCGATCCTCCCGTCGCCAGCAATCCAACAATGCTGTTGACGATGGCCTTCTCATCGACAATCTCGCCGACAGGAATGTAGCGATCGCCGAGAGCCGTGTTTCCTATAACACGCCGGACGGCTTCGTCCGTGAGTTTGTCTCGCAATGGTGTTCCGGGATTGACGAAGGAACCGCCGGGTAACTGCAGCCCCATCAACTCCATGAGCATCTGGTTGCTGTTAGCCGTGCCGTAAAACGTACATGTGCCCGGTGCGTGGTAGGCGGCGGATTCGGCCTCAAGGAGTTCCTTGCGGTCAATCCGCCCGGCGGCGAAGTCTTCGCGAATAAGCGCCTTGTCCTTGTTGGACAGGCCGGAGACCATCGGGCCAGCAGGTGCGAAGATGATTGGCAGGTGGCCGAAGGACAGTGCACCGATCATCATGCCAGGCACAATCTTGTCGCAGATGCCGAGGAAAATTGCGGCATCGAATACGTCGTGCGACAAAGCAACAGCAGTGGACAGCGCAATGACGTCGCGGCTGAACAAGGAGAGGTCCATGCCTTCCTGTCCCTGCGTAACGCCGTCGCACATGGCAGGAACGCCGCCCGCAACCTGTGCGACTGCGCCGTGCGCTGCGGCCGCACGCTTGATCTGCGCCGGGTAGGTCTCGAACGGCTGGTGCGCACTTAGCATGTCGTTGTATGCCGTGATAATGCCGATGTTAGGTGCTTGCCCGTTCGCCATGGCCTGCTTTTCAATTGCAGACGAGGCTGCCATCGCGTGCGCCAGGTTGCTGCAGGCCGCCTGCGCACGAGCGGGTCCGTCGTGGGATGCCTTGTGAATACGCGCCAGGTAGGCTGCGCGGGCGGGTTTGCTTCGCTTGGCGATACGCTCAGTAACTTGAGTGATGGTCGGGTGCATTTTAAGGTGCCCAGTAGGTGTGAACCGGAGCCCGCTTCTGCATCAGCAGTCGAGTCACCGGAAATTGATCGTTGCCGTTCATGGCATCTTCGTAGACAGCACGTTTATCCTCACCGAAAAACAGCAACACGATTTCATCGCTACGTGAAAGTGCGGACAAAGTCAGACTGACTCGCAAATGGGGACTGGCCTGTGTCTTGACCGGCAGGCACAGCGTGCTCGATTCGAGGTCGAGGCCATCTGCGAGGTTGTCCGCATCCGGAAACAGCGATGCAAAGTGCCCATCAGCGCCCATGCCAAGCAGGGAGCAGGCAAACGGGAATGGCACGAATCGGATATCGCGGTTCAGTTCATGGCACCGCTCTTCGACGGACATTCCCGCCGTATGGTAGGGCAGCATGTCAGCCGCGGCGGCTTTGCCGACGAGCAGGTTCTCGCGGATCAGCCTCTCGTTGCTGTCTTCGTGATCAGCAGGTACACAACGGTCGTCGCTTGGCAAAACACCCACGCGCTGCCAGTCGATATCCTGCGTCGAAAGCTCGGCAAAACACATGACGGGTGATGTTCCGCCACTGACGACGAGCGAAGCGGCCTTTTGTGCGTCAAGCCGTCGGCGCAATGCGTCGGTGATTCGGTTCGCGGCGGCAACAGAGGCGGCTTCGCGATTTTCAAAGGTGTTATTCAAGGTCAGTCTTCCGGTTGCCAGTTGCGACCGTCACGGTCGAGGAGAGAGGATGATCCAGACGGTCCCCAGGAGCCGGCCACGTAGGATTCGACTTTGTGCTTGGAGGATTCCCAGCCTGCAATAATCGAATCGATGAAGTGCCAGGCGGCCTCGACTTCGTCGCGACGCATAAAGAGGGCAGGGTTCCCGCGCAGAACTTCCATGAGCAGACGTTCGTACGCATCCGGGTATCGAATGCCGAAAGTCTCCTCGAAGCTCAGGTTCAATGAAACGGGCCGCAGTTCGAATCCACCGGGGCCGGGTTCTTTTGCCATCAGCGAAAGCCTCACGCCCTCGTCAGGCTGTAATCGAATAGTCAGGCGGTTGGCCTGCACCTCGTAGCTTTGCTCTGGAAAGATCGAGTGCGGTACGTCCTGGAATTCGATTACGATCTCAGAGTGTTTTGCCGGCAGGCGTTTTCCAGTACGCACATAGAAGGGCACGTTCGACCAACGCCAGTTGTCTATCTCGAGTTTCAGCGCGACAAATGTCTCCGTCGAGCTGTCGGCCCCGTCCAGTTCGTCGACATAGCCGGTGACCGTGTTGCCATCTATTGCGCCGGCCGTGTATTGACCACGTACGGTATGCGTTTTCAGCTTGTCATCGGACATCGGCCGGAGCGCTCGCAGGACCTTGATCTTCTCGTCGCGAACGGCATCGTGATGCAAGCTTGACGGAGCCTCCATCGCAACGAGGCAGACAAGCTGCATCAAGTGGTTCTGCACCATGTCTCGAAGGGCGCCGATCTTGTCGTAGTACTCAACGCGACCGCCGACCCCGAGTTCCTCGGCAACGGTAATCTGCACATGGTCAATAGAACCACGGCGCCACAATGGTTCGAACAGTGAATTCGCGAATCGCAAGGCGAGAAGATTCTGTACCGTCTCCTTGCCCAGGTAGTGGTCGATACGATAAATCTGGTTTTCGGAAAAGCACTCACCGACCTGGTCGTTAATGGTGCAGGCTGACTCGTAGTCATGCCCCAGCGGTTTTTCAAGGACGATGCGACTGGACTCTGTAATGAGTTCGTTTTGTTTCAGCCCCTGGGCGATCGGTCCAAAGAGGCTTGGCGCTGTCGCCAGGTACGCGACCCGAACCCGGCTGCCCGTGTCATCGAGCAAGCTAACAAGGTCGTTCCAGTTTTCCGCGGCGAAAGCGTCGCACTGTGCGTAATGGATGCGGTCACGTAATGCGGCCCATTGCTCGTCGTGGAAGTCGCCGTCCGGTAGATTGCTGCGCAGCGCCTGCTCCACGGTTGAGAGATAGTCGTCGCGACTGAGTTCGCCACGACTTGCAGCAATGATGCGGCTGCCGCCCGTAATCTGGCCGTCGCTCACCCGATGATAAAGGGCAGGCAACAGCTTGCGCAGCGCGAGGTCGCCGGTGCCGCCGAAAATTACCAGGTCGAATTCATCGACAGGTACAAAATTAGCCATTCTTGATCTCCTGAAGCCTGAAATTTTACTACAGTCCTGCTGGAGAAAGGCATATTAATTTCATGATTCACTACACAAAAGGTGTAGTATTACTACATGTTGGATCAGATTAGACAGTCCGCCGACCGCCTCAGCCGGGCTGAAAGGCAGGTCGCCGACTGGGTGCTGGCACATCCACGCCAGGCAACCGAATCGACGGTGGCCCAGGTGGCGAGAGAGTGTGCGACCAGCGAACCGTCTGTCATTCGTTTCTGTCGGCGCATGGGCCTGAGCGGGTTCCGTGAATTGACGATTCGCCTGACCGAGGCTTTAAGTCGGCCGGACAGCTTCGTACATCATGATGTGAGTGACGACGACGCGACGTCGGACGCCACGGCCAAGGTCATCGATTCAACCATCCAGTCACTGATCGATCTGCGGACGCAGCTCTCGACAATGCCGTTCGACGAAGTTGTGGGCGCGATGACCAGCGCTCGGCAATTTGTGTTCGCTGGCCTCGGTGCATCGGGACATGTCGCCAGTGACGCCAGTCAAAAGTTATTCAGGTTAGGTACTCCGTGCAGCGCGTTGACTGACACGCCGAGTATCCGACAACTCGCGTCTATCGTCGGGCCGGGCGACGTATTGGTCATTATTTCCAAGACCGGACGGTCACCAGAGTTGTGCCAGTCCGCAGATGTGGCGGTGAACAATGGCGCCACCGTCGTCGCAGTCACGGAGCGAAATTCGGGGCTAGCCAGATCGGCACAGTTTGTATTCGCCTGCAATGCGTACGAAGACACGAATATCTACACGCCCATGAGCTCGCGGCTTGTTCACCTCGCGATTCTTGACGCTTTGCAGGTTGCGCTGGCATTGGCAATCGGTGAGCCCGCCGCAGCCAATTTGCGGCGTAGCAAGGACGCATTGCAATCATCTGAGAACTACCTATTGCCCTGACTATCCCGAACGACAAAGATGGTGCACATGTCGAAGAAAAAAGAACACAGTCGATTGTGTTTCTCCCGCGCATTTCCACGAACGCGCGCGGAATGGGACGAGGCGCATGAGTCCCTACGGCACTTTGAAGAAACTCTACTGCGGTACCCGTTTTCCTTCGAAGTCGCACGCTGGCTGGCACGAACGTCGCCCGGTGCGGTTTCCATCGACTGGTCCGAGGTAGACGACACCGAGCCACTGGACGACTTGTTGCGGCAGGTTTTGCAGCCCTCCGAGGATGAGTATTTCGACAGCGGGTATGCGACCACCAGGGAATGGGTCGAGCTGGCATCCAGGGGTTTTCGCGGCACTGACTTTGACTGGCTCATGGCGCAGCTGGGTCAGAAGCAATTCCACAGTATCTGGCGCGAACTGTATGACGTGGCCGAAGTGCCGCTAGTGTGGGACCTCAGGGGCAGCAGGTTCTCGAAGTCCCGGAACGTATTTCCCAAAGCGAAGATCGCGACCCGCGAGGCCGGAATGCGACCCCGCCCGAAGAACGTCAAGGGCGAAATCCGGCGCCTTGTGAAATCGATATCGAAGCTGTCAAAACAACGCGGGGCTCTTATGATCGATGTCGCGATGGCATCTCTCGCCGCGAGGTATCGCGAGACCTATCACTTTAATTTCGCCAACCCTGATGAAGTCTATCTGGCCGATGTCGGCGAAGGGGTTAACGTCGCCGTTTTCGGTTTATTGCCGGGCCATCGATTCCCGCTCGAGTGCACGATGGGTTACCTGATCCTCGCCAACGGCGTGCCGGTTGGCTACGGCGGGTCAAGCCTGGCCTTCAAGCAAGTTAATACCGGCGTGAACATCTTCGATGAGTATCGAGGTAGTGAGGCTTCGTTCTTATGGGTGCAGGTAATGAGGGTCTACCACTCGCTGGTGGGCTGCACACGCTATGTCGCCAATCCCTATCAGTTCGGTGAGGGCAATCGTGAAGCGCTTCGAAGCGGGGCGTTCTGGTTCTACTACAACCTGGGCTATCGCCCGGTACTACCGCATATTCGTGCGCTGGCACTCAAAGAGGTGGAGAAGCGGCGGCGAACTCCGGGCTATCGAAGCGGGATCAAGACGCTGGCGGAGCTCGCGAGTTGCGATATGCACCTGACTTTGCCCGGTGCCCGCCAGAGCGACTTCTTCGATGAGGAATGGATAAGCACGAGTTCAGGGCTTGCGTCCCGGGAACTCGGACGCGCCGGTGGAAAAACAAGGCGGGGATCAGCAAGCCTGGTCATGAAGTCAGTGGCAAGCGATGCCGGTATCAGGTCTCTCGACGCCTGGACGAACGATGAGAAGCAGGGATTCAGTGCGCTCGCTCCGATTGTTGCTGCAGCAGCGCCGGGGGTATGGGACAAGGACGCGAAGCGATCGCTTCGCGGAATATTGCGAGCAAAGGGCGGAAAGCGCGAGTTGGATTACGCCAAACGCTTGTGTCGGGATGATCAGTTTCTAAGATCGTTGCGAGTAGTTTGCAGGGCGCATCGTGCCGAGTGACCCGATCATGAGCGAACACATCGAAACTCACGTGGTGATCGAATCACCGGAAGACAGTCCGATCGACCTTCTGCAAGGGGCGACCGGACTCTCAAAGCAGCGAATCAAACGGGCCATGACCCAGGGCGCAGTTTGGATGACCCGCGGGCAAAACACCCAGCGCCTGCGCCGCGCGACACGGAAGCTTCGAGCAGGCGATGAAGTACACCTGTACTACGACGCAAAGATCCTGGCAGAAACCCCGGCAGAGCCGGCGTTGATAGCAGACGTGGGTGACTACTCGGTGTGGAACAAGCCGTATGGCCTGCGCTCACAGGGTTCGAAATGGGGGGACCATTGCACCGTGGTTCGGTGGGCCGAGAGGCATCTGCAACCGGAGCGTCCGGCCTTTACGGTTCACCGCCTCGACCGGGCGGCCAACGGACTTATTCTCGTCGCGCATTCCAAGGGCATGGCGGCAAGACTATCGGGACTGTTTCGCGAGCGGGCGGTCGAGAAGCGCTACCGGGCGCTGGTGGCAGGCGACTTCTCATCGCAATCGAATCTACTTCGGCTAGAGCAGCCAATTGACGGGAAAGAAGCAGTCAGCGAGATCTCGTTTGTCGAAATGAATGCGGACGGCGACCAGTCGCTTGTCGATGTGCGCATCGAGACCGGGCGCAAGCACCAGGTTCGTCGCCATCTCAAAGAGCTGGGCCATCCCGTGATCGGTGACCGCTTGTATGGAGCGGGCGAGCAGGATGGAGTTGACCTGCAACTAACGGCGTACCTGTTGGCATTTCACTGCCCAGTCAGCGGCGAGCCAGTTGAGTATCGGCTACCGGCGGTCTAGCAGCTCCCTCTCGAATCTTTCGATCATCGCCGAATTGATGCGGTAGAAGAAAATAGCAGCGGTGCCCATTAGCGCGAGGAGCGCTGGTAATATGCTGAACAGGAAGCGAATGCCGGCCAGTGAATCAGCCGTCTGAACCTCGTTCGCGACGAATCCGAACCACCCCAGGACAATGCCGGCAAATCCTGCACCGACTGCAAGTCCCATTTTCTGGGCAAATTGCAGTGTCGAGAAAACGAGGCCTGTCGTCCGTCGGCCGGTTTTCCATTCCCCGTAATCAGCAATATCGGCATACATGGACCAGACCAGTGCCGGGGTTGGTCCGATAACAAAAGCGCCCAGGCAGTTCACTGTGACCATCAGCCAGTATTGATCAGGCGGAATAATGTAGAAGGCGGCCATCGATATGGCGTTGAGGATGGACAGGCCGATCATCAAATGCCGTTTCTCAAAGTACTCGCTGAGAGTCTTCGTTAACGCTATTCCCACGATCATCGCCATCAACCCCGTTGACAGGAATACTGCCGTCTTGTCGAAGATGAGAAAGAGTGGTGTTCCGTCGTCACCGACGTAGTACTTGAAGTAGTAGAGGAGGGAGCCGTTGCGCACGGCAATGTTCATTAGCGTAAGAATCGCTGCAATGAATAGTGCGACCCACGGGCCGTTTGTAACAAGAGCACGAAAGTCGGACCTGATGTTCGTCTCAGTCTGAACAGGCTTGACGCGCTCTTTGGTTGTCGCAAACGTTATCCAGAATAATACGACCGAGAGTACCGCGAAGATCATCATTGTCAGTCGAAAACCCAGTACTTCATCGCCTCCGCCCAGAATATTCTTGAGGGGAGTTACGAATGTGCCAATTAGCCATGCCGCGGCAAACGCGCAGATAAAACGGTAGCTGGCAACCTTTGTGCGCTCGATTGATGACGGCGAGATCACGCCCATTAGCGCCGAATAGGGAACATTGATGGCGGTGTACGCGAGCATCATCAGCGTGTACGTCGCATAGGCATAAATGAGCTTGCCGGAGTCCGATAAGTCCGGACTGGCGAACATCGCGTAACCACAAACCGCGTAGGGAATGGCCGCCCACAACAGGTAGGGACGGAACTTGCCCCAGCGTGAATTGGTGCGGTCGGCGATCAGACCCATAATCGGGTCGCTCGCGGCGTCCACGATCTTCGTCACGAGGAACATGGTGCCCACGGCAGCGGCCGATAGGCCGAAGATATCGGTGTAGTAATAGAGCAGGAAGATATTGAAGACCTGGAAGAAGAAGTTGGACGCGGTGTCGCCCAGGCCATAGCCCAGCTTCTCTACAAAGCTCAGAGGCTCCACATCAAGATGCGTTGCCTTAGGTTCCACGGCGTGCCTCGAGTTGCGTCCTCACCTCGTGTGCCTTTTCTTCGGTGATCGTGTACGAGGCAATCGCCCAGATAGCGATGGCCGATGCGGCAAACGGTACGCCAACATCAAATACTCGCATCAGGAATATCGTGCGTTCTGCCTGGTCTCCACCCAGAGCAACGTCGAATCCTGTGGCGTTTAGCAGGAACCCGCCAGCGGCCAATGCTGCTGCCATGCCCAGTTTAACGACCCACCAGAAGATCGATCCATACATGCCTTCCCGACGTTCGTGGGTATTCAGCTCATCGGCATCGACAACGTCTGCAATCATCGACGGCATTAGTGTGAAAAGGCCACCAAGGCCGAACGCCATGAGAGGTGCGGGCAACAAGAGCAGCCAGGGAAGGTCAGGGTTATAGCAGACCCACTTCAACAGATAGCCGAGCATCGAAACGCCGGTCGTGACGAAGAATGCACGACGCTTGCCGATCTTGGTGCCAAGCCAGGTTACGAATACGATGACAAAGAACGCCGACACGGCTCCCAACGCCCCTGCGTGGCCAACGAACTCGGCGCCTTCAACCGTGTCACCGCCAAATACGTAATAGATTATGACGTAGGATTGGAAAGCCGCGATCAGCATGAATCCGTTAAACACGAGGAATGTCGCCGCGCACAGTTTGAGGAATGGCTTGAATTTGAGCGATGTCACGAAGCCACTAAAGAAATCCTTGATGCTCCGCAGCATCACGCTTTCAGCACTCTCCGGGACCGCGTCTTTCTCCTGTGCTTCTGCTTCAGCGATGTCTTTGAAACGCTCGCGCAGGAAAATGGCAGGCAGCACGCCGACAATAATGACGACAAGGGCGATGACTATGGACAGACCGGCAGCGCCATCCACCATGTCATCAAAGAACATCTTGCTCTGCATGATAAGCAGGAAATACGGCGCGACGACATAAGCCAGCTGACCGATGAAATTCTGTGTGCCCATCAGGCGAGTGCGTTCGTGGTAGTCAGGCGTCAGCTCGTATCCCAGCGCTACCCACGGCGTAGCGAACACCGTGTAGGCGAGATAGAAAATTAGTGAGCCGCCGAGGAAGTACCAGAAGTAGAACGCTTCGCTCTTGCCCATAGGGAGTTGCCAAAGCAACGCGAACACGATGCCGACCGCTATCGCGCCAACAAAGATATACGGCCGCCGACGTCCGTAGCGCGATTCCGTATTGTCGGAGATGTAACCCATGAGCGGATCGGTAATTGCATCGGTCAAGCGGGGCAGCGCACCGAGTAGTCCAACGAGTGCCGGGTTCATGCCCAGACCGAGATTGAGAACAATGACCATACCGCCCATCGCCGCGGCGAGAAGGTTGTTCACGAATGCGCCAGAGCCGTAGATGAGCTTCTGGTAGAACGGTATCCGGTCTTCGGGTGCTGTTTGATAATGCGTGGCGTGACTCATTCCATCGTTCCCTGCCCCACGACGGGTCATTGTTGTTATTCTTTCCATCCTCCAACAAATTGACAGCGCTGTCAAACATTGCTAGAAAGCCACTCCGTAGGCTCCTCTAGAGGGGCAACCCTGTTGAATGATCGAAAGATGACTAGTAAAGAGAAAATCGAGCAATGCGTGACGTTGTTGCTCACGAAAATGACGTTGGCCGAGAAGATTGGTCAGATGTGCCAGCTCAATGCGAGTGAAGGGTATGCCCCGGACTATCTCGCTGAAGGATTACGTGCCGGCCATATCGGTTCGGTACTCAACATCGTTGACGTCAATATCGTCAATGAGCTGCAGCGCATCGCTGTTGAGGAAAGCCGCCTGGGAATACCGCTAATGGTAGGTCGAGATGTCATTCATGGCTTCAAAACGGTAATGCCTATTCCGCTGGGTCAGGCCGCGACCTGGAACCCGGAAGTCGTGGAGGAGGGTGCTCGCGTGGCGGCTCTCGAGGCCGCGACGACCGGCGTCAACTGGACCTTTGCGCCAATGGTCGACATATCGCGTGACGCGCGGTGGGGCCGCATCGCCGAGAGTCTTGGAGAGTGCGTCATGCTGGCAAGCGACCTTGCCGTTGCGATGGTCAGGGGTTTCCAGGGAGAGGATCTGTCGGCGACTGGTTCCATCGCAGCTTGCGCCAAACATTTTGCCGGTTACGGCGCCGTCGAAAGCGGTCGCGACTATGCAACGACGAACATCCCGGAAACGAAACTCCGCAACGTTTATCTGCGTCCGTTCAATGCGTGTGTGGACGCAGGTGTCACGACGTTGATGACATCCTTCTCCGATCTCAATGGTGTGCCGGCGACTGGCAACGAGTTTCTCTTGCGGCAAGTTTTGCGTAGTGAGTGGCATTTCGACGGTTTCGTCGTTAGCGACTGGGATTCTGTGCGTCAATTGCGGATTCATGGCCTGACCGAGAATGATAAGGAGTCAGCCTATGAAGCTGTGACCGCGGGTGTCGATATGGAGATGGCAGGTGATGCGTACAGCAGTAGCCTTGCCGCCCTCGTAGAAGAAGGTCGCATCGATATTCATCAGATCGATACCGCTGTCGCCAACATACTGCGTGCCAAGTTCCGCCTTGGGCTGTTTGAGCATCCATACACGAACCCCGACGAACTACCGGCGATAGCGAATGCGCGGGCCCTTGAGGTCGCAAAGAAAGCGGCAACGCAAAGTGTTGTCATGCTCAAAAACGATCACAGTGTGCTTCCTCTGTCAGCGGGCGGGCTGGATTCGATTGCGGTTATCGGGCCCTTGGCCGATGCGCCTTACGAACAGCTTGGGACATGGATTTTCGATGGTGACGAGAGTCTCAGTGTTACGCCCTTGCACGCAATCCGGACGCTGGCCGGGAAGGATTTCGACGTTCGCTATGTACGCGCGATGGAGAACTCGCGCAGCAAAGTCAGCGCAGGATTCGACGAAGCGGTTGAGGTTGCACGCAATTCTGATGCAGCGGTGTTGTTCCTGGGCGAAGAGTCCATTCTTTCCGGGGAGGCGCATTCGAGGGCGGACATCAACTTGCCGGGTGACCAGGCAGAACTCGTCAGACGCATTCGGGAAACAGGCACACCGGTGGTCGTTGTTATTCTGGCAGGGAGGCCGCTGACGTTGACAAACATCGTCGATCAGGTGGATTCGATTTTGTTCGCGTGGCACCCGGGGTCGATGGGTGGGCCGGCGATTGCGGATCTCCTGTTCGGTATTGAGTCACCATCCGGAAAGCTGCCGGCGACATTTCCTCGGTTGGTTGGCCAGATCCCGATCTACTACAGCCAGAAACATGGCGGTAAGCCGCCATCGCCGGACAATGTCGTGCACATCGACGATATCGATACCTACGCACCACAGACGTCTTTCGGCATGAGCGCATTTCACCTCGATACCTGTTTTACGCCCTTATTTCCATTTGGCCATGGCCTGTCCTATACCCGGTTCGGCTATCAGAACATCCGCACCAGCGCTGATGAAACTGCCATGGGTGAGACAGTGACTATTAGCGCCGATGTGACCAATAAAGGTGATGTCGCGGCGGAGGAAGTGGTGCAGTTTTACACTCGCGACCTTGTGGCGAATATCACAAGGCCCGTCAAGGAACTGAAGGGTTACCAGCGCGTGTATCTCGAGCCTGGGCAGACGGTGACCGTCGACTTCACGCTGCATACGGACGATCTGGCTTTCTATGGACGCGACATGAAACGAATGACCGAGCCGGGTGAGTTCCATGCATGGATTGGCGGAAGTTCAGATACGCAGCTGTGCGCCTCATTCAGGCTCATCGATAGCGATCAATTCGCCGGAGTGCAGTAATGAAGCAAGGTATGCAAACAGTCTGGATGGTGGCCCTGATCGGCACAGTCGTTCTCTCGGGATGTGATCGCTCGCCCCGTGAACCGACACAGCCCACTGTCTCGACCTATCAGCAGGCGCCGAGCGACTTGCTGGCGGGAGAAGTTGTGGCGGTCGCCTACTCGGGTTTTCGGGAAGGGCAGCATCCGGATCGTGGCGCCGGTGCGGTAAACCCGAGCGCTGACGAGATTCTGGAGGACCTCGAGATCCTGGTCGCTTATGGTTTCAATTTGGTTCGCCTCTACGACTCAGGCGAGAACTCTCGCGCCACCCTCGAACTGATCCGCAAACACGATCTTCCCATCAAAGTGTTGCTCGGGATGTGGCTGGAGGCAGAATTCAGCAACCACGAGGGATGCGCGTGGCTGGATGTGCCAATACCGGATCACAAACTCGTAGCCAATGCCCGCAGCAATGCGAACGAACTGCAGCGTGGCATCGAACTCGCCAATGAATACAAAAATATCGTAGTTGCCGCCAATGTTGGCAATGAGGCGCTGGTGTCATGGAATGATCACATGGTGCCTTTGGAGCGCGTAATCACCTACGTGCAGCAAGTAAAGGCCGCTATCGATCAACCGGTGACGGTCGCAGACAACTATGAATGGTGGATACAGGACGGAGAGACGCTGGCCGCTGAGGTCGATTTCCTGGGAATTCACACCTATCCCGCGTGGGAAGAGAAGACAATCGATGAGGCACTTGCCTACACGGTGGAGAACATAAAGCGCGTACACGCAGCATTGCCTGGCAAACCGATCGCTATTCTCGAAGCGGGTTGGGCCAGCGTTGCCATAGAGTTCGGCGATCGGGCGAACGAGGCTGATCAGGCGCGTTACTACGGCGAGCTGATGGAATGGGCGAGTGACGTCAATACGACCGTGTTCTTCTTCGAGGCGTTCGACGAACCATGGAAAGGAGATCCGAACAGTCCGCTCGGTGCGGAGAAACACTGGGGATTGTTCAATGTTGATCGCACGCCGAAACTCGTGCTCAGGACATTACCCACAGAAGATGGCAGGTGAGTGACGGTGGCCTCTACGCCTAAATTATCGCTGCGTGGATTGCGAACGTTCTGTGTTGCAGCAAAGCACATGAGCTTTCGTGTCGCCGGCGAAACACTATTCATAACGTCCTCGGCTGTTAGCCACCAGGTAAAGGGACTCGAGCAGGAAATGGGCGAGCGGCTTTTCGACCGCAATAGCCGCGAGCTGAGCCTCACCGATGCTGGAAAATCTCTTTATCAGGAGCTCGGCCCACTGATCGAGGAAGTGGATGCAGTTGTCGCACGTCACAAGAAAGGCATTGCTCGCACGACCATTCGTATCTCGGTACAGCCATTTTTCGCCAGCGAATATTTTGTTCCACGTCTGAGTGAGTTCACCGCACAGCATCCGCAGATCGACATCCAGGTCGGGACGAGTGACGAGTCGTCGGAAAAGCATCCCGCCGACGCAGATATGTCGATCCGTTTGTTTCGCTCGCCGCCCACCACCATCGAGTCGAGCGAGTTGTTCCCGTTACGCCTTGTGCCTGCCGGCTCGCCGGAATTTCTGAAGAGCGTGAAGCTCAGGAATGGAGAAATCGTCAGCGAGTTTCCGATCATCGTGCATGAATCGCTGCCAAAAGCGTGGGCACAGTGGTCCCGTTCTTCAGGCATCAAGCTTCCCAAAGGAAACAAGGTCACTCGCCTGGACTCGATGATCGCAGTGGTTCGAGCCGCGCAACGTGGCATCGGTGCCGCACTGGTGCCAGTGCCGGTTGGGAAGCTGTGGTTCGATGAAGGAAGTATCGTGCGGTTGCTCAAGCAGGATCTGGTTGCTGACATGAGCTATTACCTGACCATTAATAAGGACAGGGTAGACGACCCGAGCATCGTCAAGTTAAGAGAGTGGATACAGCAGAGCTTTGCCGACCCTACCTGAGCGTTTCTAACTCCAGGGCTGAAACCTTTTCGTTTGTGGACAAGTCCGTCCCCGCCTATCGTTTGCGCATCGACCCGGTGTACGTGGCTCGATCAAACCACAATGAATGAATACCTCTGGAGAACAACCATGTTCGAGAAAGCAAAACCAGCACGAGATGCTTTCACATTTAGCCTGGGCGGCATGACGGCAATTACACCGTTCGTCGCCGCGCCCGCCATCGCCGCGGACGAGATCGATCGGATCCGGGACGAGCGAATGAAACAGCCTCAAATCAAGCGAGATCGCAAACCGCTACTTTGGTTCGGCAATCGTCGCCAGCCCACATAGAGCGACTGGCATCTTCAATCTGTATGCGGGGCGCAGAATCCTTGCTGCTCCCCGTTTTTGGGCGGGCTTTTCACCTATGGCCGACGAGCCACGAAGGTATCCCGCGAGGTCACGGTTTGATGCCGTTGGTCCACATTCGAATATTCCGCAGTATGAGCCTAATATATTGATTCCCAAGCAATAAGCCTACTACCAGTCGAACAGCACTCTCGGCTGCATCGCACAAAAACCTGCACATTTTTCCTCATGCCAATGGATGAGGGCGTATAGATGCTGACAGCGTTGTCAGAAAATAATTGACAACGCTGTCAGTCGTGCCTGATCATTGCCTGTGAGGCGATCTCGCAGGTTGGTCGAAGGCCGTCTCTTAGAGCTTGTCGGGGTCGAATGTGGTCTACAAGACGGTTATCAGCGATGTCGGTATCAAGTTCGCGATCAACAGATGGTGACGCACAGCCGGAAATCAAAGTTGCCAATACCCAGATCAACCAATGGGAAGAGCTGACTTTTGACTTCTCCGTCTACATAGGCCTGACCGAGTCCATCGACATTGATCAGATTATTGTGTTCCCTGATTTCGATCTTGGGGGGAGGACGCAGGACAACGTCGTTTACTTCGACAACATCACCTTCAGGTGAGTTCCAGAATCTTAGAAATGCTTCATAAATCATAATTCGAAAATAAAGAGTGGTCGCTATGTCGAGTCTAAATTTCCTCAGGTGCGTGAGTAACTACAGCCGCATTTTGACAGTCAGTCTGATTGCCTGCGCGTCGTTGGCGAGTCAGGCCTATGCGGCTGACATAGTCACAACGTCCAAAGATGACAGTGGTTGGAAGATCCAGGTTAATGGCGATGACTACTACATCAAGGGAGTAGTCTGGGGCTACACGCCGCGAGGTGAGAACTACACCTACAATCTTTGGGGCAACTCCGACGATTTCATCCGCAAGGTCCTCGACTACGACTTCGGACTGATGAAAGCGGCAGGCATCAACACCGTTCGCAGCTTTGGGATGATGCCTCCGGAGTGGGTCACTTATGTGTACGAGGAACACGGCATCATGACGGTTATCAATCCGCTCATGGGTCGATACGGTTACACAGTCGGTGGCAAGTGGGTTCCGTTTACTGACTATTCCGATGAACTCACGCGCGCGACGCTCAAGAAGGACATGCTGGAGTTCGTCAACCAGTACAAGAACACACCGGGTGTCCTCATGTTCGCTTTCGGTAACGAGAGCAACTATGGGCTTTCATGGTCCAGCTTCGAAATCGAGAATCTGCCGGAAGGTGAGCAGAACACGGCAAAAGCGAGATTTCTGTATAGCCTGTTCAACGAGGTCATGCGTGCCGGCAAGGCCATAGACCCTAATCACCTGTTCACGATCGTCAATGGTGATATTCAGTACATTGACCTGATCGCCGAATATTGCGTCGACATGGACCTGTTGGGTAGCAACGCCTACCGCGGCAAAGGCTTCACCAGTCTGTGGAAAGATGTAGATGAAAAGCTGGATATGCCCGTCGTCTTTTTCGAGTTTGGCAGCGATGCATACAATGCACGCGAGCGCGAAGAAGACCAGTTAGCGCAGGCTGATATCCTCAAAGCCCAGTGGCTGGAGATGTACAACAAGGCGGCTGGAAACGGGGAGGAAGGAAACTCGGTCGGTGGCTTTGTATTCGAGTGGCGCGACGAATGGTGGAAATACCTGCAGATAGAGAATCTTGATACGCAGGACAACAACGCATCCTGGTCAAACCAGGGCTACTTGTTTGACTGGGCAGATGGCAAGAACAACATGAACGAGGAGTGGTTTGGCATAACCGCTCTCGGAACTGCGAACTCGGACGGTGTTTACACTGCCAGGCCCAGGACGGCGTACGACGTGTTGTCCGAGATCTGGCACATGGACCCCTATACGCACAAGAAAGCAGCGTTCAACAAGTCCATTAACGAATTGAATATGGACTACTACGCCCTGAAGGGTGAGGTCCGCCAGCTCAAGAGTGAAAGCAAGGAAAGCAAGCAAAGGCTGAGTTTCACGGGCGGTAGTCTTCAAGGCGAATTCGCCTTACAGGGAATAGAGCAGGACATCACCGAGAGCGGCGAAGATGGCACCGAGTTCTCGGATGGCCAGATGGTCTTTCTGGACTTCGGGTTTCAACCGACTGACAAAGTCCAGGGACAGTTCACGCTGAACATACTTGGCAATGTGGCAAACAAGGAACCCCTGGAAATTGCCTATGGTCGGCGAGGCCTGCCCACTATCGGAGTAGGGTTGCAAGAGAACGATGATGGCCAGTTTGAAACAGTCAGATATGACATCAAGGATCGCGAGCGAGTCGAGATTTACGATTTCGAAGCGACCTACGAAGGTACCAACGTCGACCTTACAGCGTTCTATCACACGCCTCGATTCCACTGGGGCTACGAAGGTGATTTCTACGGCCTTATTCACGAAACCACGGATATGGCGGGTATGGACATCTGGAACTCCAAAGCACCGGAAGGTGTGGAATTCCAGGGTAAAGGCAAGTTTTCGGGGCTGACGGTCGTAGCGGGACCCGAAGTTTACTGGGGCGCCAACCCTAAAGCCGTGATCAGGTACACCTCCAAGCTGGGCCGGTTCGACTGGACGTTTATTCACTCGGAAGATATCGCCAGACAGGGTGAGTCCTCATCCGCCACTGGCGCAACAGAGAGACAATCTCGCCAGACCACCTTGTACGTCAAGACCCCGCTCTGGGAGAACGCCTCTCTGGAGTTGGGCGGCATCATGTCAGCCGGCGAAAAAGTCGATGACCTGTATACGCGACTGGAAGGTACGGACATCGTCCTCGACAAGATCAGGACAGAGGACACGCTGGGCTTCAAAGCCAAGTTGAGCTTCGACCTGTTCGGCACTCGCTCCTACGTGGCGATGAATCACGCAGGCCTGGTGGCTGACGGCGGTAACGCGCTCCTGGAGTTGGGGTCACGTCTTCCCTATTCAGCACTTGGCAACAAGCGGGAGTACGAAGCGGGCATGATGATCAACTTCGGGGACATCATGATTTTCCCGAGAGTCCTGGTTCGCGATAACCTGGTTGACGCGAACCCGCCACTCCTGCCGTCAATCGGTCCCGGCGGGGAGCTTATCCCGGGCCTGAATCCTCGTAACCGTGACGATGATCCGTTCGCCGTCCTGGGCAACAGGGAGGCTAAGTCGGCTGAGCTATTTGTCACTTACGACCCCACGGGTGCAACGCCGTTCTACGATTGGGATAACTACCTGCGAGAGGATGCGAAGTTCGCATTCAACATCGGGGCCAATTACACGGAATACCCGACCGCGACAGACGCGAACCTGTTCTTCTTCGCGCCATCGAAAACCAATGCTTCTTTCGGTGTTGGCTTGCCCGCAGAGGATGTCTGGAAGGTCTCGAGTCGGATGGTGTTCAACCCGAGGCGCGGCGCAAAATACATTGCAAATCTCACGACCGGGTTTGATCAGTCCACGGGTGACCCTAATGGCGGTACGCGCAGGTTCTATGAAGTGGATGGCAAGGTCGTCCTGGGCGGGAAACACATAATCTCCGGCTACTACAAGAAAGATGCATGGGGGCCGTACGATTTCTACCGGCAGTTCAACGTCACATTCCCCGAGCAGTACAAGATCGATTACTCGATCTTGCTTGATGGGCGTGGCGAGCAAAGCGCTGCGACGAAGGGCAGTTCGACCCAGGTCGGAATCAGGGCGCTCTACAGAACGCTCGACGAGAATTCGCCGGATAACGAGTATCTTGACGGAATGAACGACTATTCGTTCCTGACCGTCCTGTATTTCACGTACATGTTCCAGTAACAGAGCATGAATAGGCTAGGAACCAGAATTATGAAGAATCAATATCGACAAGAGACTCATCAGGCTGGACGCAAGGGTCTGATGATGTTGTTGGGGCTGGCTGTCCTTCTCACGAGCGGATGTGAAGGCCCGAGCAGCGACGATGGAACAGTGATTAACGAGATCGTGTTGCCAACCGATACCCTGTTGAACCTGGCCTGTGAGAACGTGGGGATCAAAGATGAACCTTGTGTTCTCGATGATCCGGAAAACCCGTTTCTCTTTGTTGCGACCCGTGAATTCAACGTCAATGACCCCGATGCAGAGACCAAGTTTGAACTGGCTAACAGGATCCCGGCTGGTCCAACCGGCGCCAAAGCACGGTTCTACCTCTGGGCGACGGCGCTTGCGAGATTCCCATCAGGTGAAAACCAGTGGTACACGGCTCGTGCACTGCACGAATTGTGGGATGCGGCAAGCGACCCGATTATCCAGACGCAGGCTTTGAAGGCCTATCGCTCGAACCTCGATAACTTCTTCGGTTCTGTGACTTTCTTTGAGTGTTGTGGTGGCGTGTCATTTTCCGCGACACTGAATGAGCTGGTCGCTGACGACCTGTACCGGACAGAAGCAACAGGATATACGCGGCTTGTATCTGGGCCGCCTCTCAACGTCCTGTCGCTCATTTCGGAGTGGGGATATACGTATCGACCGGCAACACCACCTGATTTCAACGACGGACTCGTATTTGTCGGCGGTGGCTGAGATATCATCCTGATCGGATGAGGCAATCACTTAAGCGGAACATTAGTCTGCTGGCAGCTTGCCTGCTGCCAGCGATCTCCTGGGCAGGAGCGATCCCCGTGGAGCTGCGCCAGACCGAGCAGGGCTGGCAGCTGTTTCGCGGCGGCGAGCCGTATTTCATTCGAGGCGCAGGCGGCGATGCCTCACTTAAAGAGCTGGCAGAAGCGGGCGCCAATTCCATTCGTACCTGGGGTGCAGATGACATAGGCGCTCGGCTGGATGAAGCGCACGCGCACGGTCTGTCTGTGACGGTTGGCATCTGGCTTGGCCACGAGCGCCATGGCTTCGATTACTCCGACGAGTCTCAGGTTGCTGAGCAATTCGAGAATGCGCGCCAGGCCGTGCTTCGCTACAAGGACCACCCGGCAGTTCTCCTTTGGGGGATTGGCAACGAAATGGAAGGCTTTGAGTCGGGTGACGACCCTGCGATATGGGCAGCAGTCAACGACATCGCCGCCATGGTCAAGCAGATTGACCCTAACCATCCGACCATGACGGTTACCGCCGAGATTGGTGGCGGGCGCATTGCGAGCCTGCACAAGAACAGCCCGGCAATCGATATTCACGGTATCAATTCATACGGTGGCGCAGCGTCGCTACTGGAACGGCTTCGCGCCGGGGATGCCAGCAAGCCCTATGTCGTTACTGAGTTCGGGCCACCCGGTGCGTGGGAGGTGGGCAAGACGGAGTGGGGTGCGGTTCTCGAGCCAACCAGCACCGAGAAAGCGGAGTTCTACAGAAGCAGCTACAACGGCGCCGTACTCGGTGCGCCTGGCGTCGCGCTCGGTTCGTATGTCTTCAACTGGGGCTTCAAGATGGAAGCCACAGCCACCTGGTTTGGCATGTTCCTGCAAGACGGTTCGCGCCTCGCCGCTATTGACGTCATGACCGAGCTTTGGACGGGTCAGCCGGCTGGGAATCTCGCGCCATCGATCAAGCCCCTGGTTGTTGATAGCCCGGCTCAGCTTGATCCAGGTGACGACGTACGCGTGCGTGCCAGCATCAGCGACCCGGAGGGCAGTGCGCTCAGAGTGCATTGGGCGCTGCGGCCGGAGTCGGGTGACTACAACACCGGTGGCGACTACCGGCCCATGATTCCTGATATTGAAGCGGCGGTACTCGGAGGCGACGCTGATGGCGCGCAAGTACGCATGCCTGAATACCCGGGGTCCTACCGACTATTTCTGTATGCCTACGATGAAGCTGGCAACGCGGCGACTGCCAATGTGCCGCTGCTGGTCAAAGGCGAGGCGCGAACGCAGTTTCCCTTCAGTGTCTATGAAGACAGTTTCGAGAACATGCCGTGGGTACCGTCTGGCTGGATGGGGGCTACGGAGGCGATGAGCCTCGATGGTGAGTTCGCGGAGAACGCACACGACGGTCACGCCTCCATCAGGTTGCGCTACGAAGGTGAGTTCGGGTGGGCCGGTGTTGTTTGGCAGCACCCGGCCAACAACTGGGGTGACAAAGATGGAGGTTTCGACCTCACCGGCGCGACTGAGCTCGAGTTGTGGGCTCGTGGGCAAAACGGTGGTGAGAAAGTCAGTTTCGGTGTGGGCCTGCTTGGCAGCGATCGGGCGCACCCGGATTCCGGACAAGCCAAGGTCGACGGTATCGTCCTGACAAAGGAGTGGCAGCGATATCGCGTACCGTTGAAGAAAGTCGACTTGTCGAGCCTCAAGACGGGATTCGTCGTAACTCTGCAGGGGCGGCGCACGCCGGTTACTGTTTACCTCGACAGCATCCGCTTCATACGCTGAGCCGGGCCCTTATTCGGGAGCCGGTCCTGTCGATTCGCGAATCTTGATCGTCGCAGGGATAACTTCCGTGCCCCCCATTGCGGTGCTCTTTCTCTTACCGTCGATGAGCGCCATGGCGGCGTGCTCAGCCATAGCGGCAAGTGGCTGCCTGATCGTCGTCAGCGTCGGCGTGATCTGTTGCGCAAGTGTAATGTCGTCGCATCCAGCAACCGACAGTTGGCCAGGCACATCAATGCCCATCCGTGCAGCGACACGAATTACGCCGGCAGCCATGTCATCGTTGGCTGCAAAAATTGCGGTAGGCGGCTGCTTTCGGCTGAGTAGCCTGGTCGCGCACTCCTCACCGGAACCGATTGAATTGTCGCCGGCAACAACGAGCGACTCGGAGAACTTCAGGCCACTCTGTTCCAGTCCGTCCTGGTAGCCATCAAATCGATTGGCTACTGCCTTGTGGCTCGTGTGTCCGGTAATGAAAGCAATGCTCTTGTGCCCAAGAGACGCAAGGTAGCGCGTCATTTCGGCACTAATATCCCGGTCATTGGTGGCAACTGAAAGACGCTTGCCATTTTTCGCGCCCGGGGACATACGAACATAAGGAGTGCCGGTTGACTCGACCGCACGAACGATCTTGGGCATGTTTGACAGCGGCGCCGCCAAAACGATGCCGGCCGGTCGGGCCTCCTCTATCAGCGACTTGAGCTGTTCGCCAACGTCCTTGTCACGATAGTTGCAGGGATAAATGAGAAGCTCGGATAGCGATGATCGACAGGCCTTGAGGGCACCTTGTTGCATTCTGATGATATATCCCGCACTGGGGAGTTCATAGGCGCTGGGATCATCATAAATGAGACCGATCAGGTTAGTGCGATGGCTTGCGAGATTTCGCGCCGACTGGTCAGGTCGGTAATTGAGCTCCGCGATCGATTTCTCGACACGTTCCTGGGTAGACGCGCGGACATTTGGCTCGCGGTTAACCACACGTGATACGGTCTTGATGGATACGTTAGCCGCTTTGGCGACATCGAATATTGTTGCTCTGGCCATGATTGTTACTTGTTCCCCAGTCGCCTAGACAGTAGATACTACTGAATCATCGTTCGCTTTTCGACAGCGCTGTCTGCCTTCGGGCAACAGCTCGGCATAGAGCGATTCCATGGACAGCTTCGGTGTGCGGTCGACCCTGAACAGTCCCCAGTGTTTCTCGGGTTCCAGTGGGTTGGGCGAGCCTTTCCAGGGTTCGTCGAATGCTTCGAACACGAACGTGAGGATCTTCTCCTTCGTTGTCCATTCGAGCAGTTGTTCGTAGTAAGTGGCCTGTAATTCTTCGGATGCATTCCCGGGATCTATGCCGCGACCGTTCGAGGCTGTTGTCCAGCCTGCCTCGGTGATCACGACCGGCTTATCCGGGTAATGGTCCACAACCGAGTGGTAATTCTGTTTCGTGTATTCGAGCGCGTCTTCCATCGTCCGGAATTCCCAGGCGGGATACGTGTGCACAGAAATAAAATCGAGCTCGGCGGCCAGCGGTTCCAGCTTGTACGTCCACGGCACGTAGTTCTCGCAGAAAGTTATTGGTTGCGTGATCGCTGCCTTGAGCTCGAGAACATGCGCAACGAGGCGATCGACCGGCACCAGGTGATCAGTCCATTCGACGCTCGCCTCATTGCCTATAGAGACCGAGAACACGATGTTCGGGTAACGGTTCGCCAGGGCAGTTGCTCTTCGTATTTCATCACCGTTGTGCTCCCGGTTTGCCGCTAATGTTTCCTCGCTGAAATCTGCTCCCCACGGACAATGCGGGTTGCTGATTTCAGCGGCGACATCCAGGCCCAACATGACTTTAAAATCGAGCTGTTCCCTGTGAATGACGCTCAGCACGGTCTCGGCGTGGGGAGAGCAGTCGTAGAGACGAAGGTACTTCCAGTTCTTCGACAAAATGACGAGGTCTTCGTGAATCTCTTCATACGAAGGGTATTTACAGCCGGGAGATTGTCCCTCGCGATAGCCCGAGTAACAGATCGCGTTGCCGTGTTCGATGTCCAGCTTAGACATACTTGCCGTTACCGTCCTTGTCCCAGAGCCCCCAGTACGCGCCAACGTCGCCTTCGGCACCCACCTTCCAGGTTTCATCAAATGACGAGAAATAGAAGACGTCAATACCGTCCTGTTCCGCCCACTGGTAGGTGTCCACAAAGTACTTGATGGCGTTCTCGAACGAAGGCACAGCGCCCTCTTCGGGCGTGCCGACGTTCGGCCAGCCGGTCTCGCTGATGATGACGCGTTTGCCGTTCGCTACACTGACCACGCGGTGGTACATGTCTTTCATGTATAGCAGCGCATGTTCTGCGGGGCAGCCCTCCCAGAACGGGTAACAGTTGGCAAGCAGTACATCACAGGCTGCCGTGACTCGCGGGTGGTCGGCGAACTCGAAATAGGCGTCGACGTACCCAATGTCAATTCCCGGCACGGCCTGTTTTGCCCGAGCCATGTAGTCCAGAAGTTCATCCTCACTCAGGTCGCCGCGCAAAAGAACCTCATTGC
Organism: uncultured Gammaproteobacteria bacterium; assembly: GCA_963752875.1. Lineage (GTDB taxonomy): Bacteria > Pseudomonadota > Gammaproteobacteria > Steroidobacterales > Woeseiaceae > UBA1847. Next base: position 25,303 of record CAVWAH010000011.1, read on the forward strand.
CGATAGCCAGGATGTCGGCATGTCCGGCTTTGGCAATTTCGATGGCATTCGTCAGTTCGAGCTCGTTGTGCTCATGGTCGTCGTCCAGCCAGACGCCGACCATGGTCTTGAGCCCGTTTTCGGAGGCGATGCGAGGGATCATCTCGTGTCCTTCAGTGCACGAAAAGGAACGGACCCAATTCACGTACGGTTGGATGAACGCAAGGCGTTCCCTTATCTGTGCCTCGCCAAGCTGGGTTCCAGGTCCCTGTCCTTCGATATACGGGCTGAAAGAGATACCGTGAATTTTCTCGTTGAGGATTTCGCGCACCAGCTTTCGAAGGTCATTGGCAGACAGGCCGGAGATGTTGACTCCGGCCAAAGAAAGTTTTCTTTGGTAGTGATTTGACATGAAAGGTCTCTTATTTTTCTATTCGGCAAACAGCTTGTCTGTACCGAAGGTGATAGATAGTTGGCGGATGCGGCCGCTGCGCGCAAACAAGTCAGCGCTGTCCTTGGCCGGCAATTCGAGCCCGGAAACAGTGTCTTGCGTACCATCGTCGCGATCGATCGTAATCGCCGGTTCGACTTTGTTGCTTAGCGTGTAGACAACAGGAACCTGGCACCAGGTGAAGGCAAGGCTGTCGGAGGGCAATTCCAGGTTTTGCCAATCACCACCCACGTCGAGATAGCAGAAATCTCCAGGTTTCGTTTTGAATTCATGTGCCCTGAGGAGTGCCGGCTCAACTCGTACAGCACCACCGCATACCCTGACTCCCAGTTCGGCAAAACGAGACAACACCTCTTCCTTGACCTGACCCGTCATGCCCGGTTGCCGGGCGCCGACATTCTTCGGCGTATGGGAATAGGGATCCGTTGGGAAGGCACCATACTCCCCTGGGGACTTGTTGAAGCCGATGCCGTCTCGGACGCGGTAATACAGTTGCCCCAATCGTTGGCAGGACGCCACGCTTGCGCCGCTATCCAGCGCCGCGAAGTAGTTTTCCTGAACGGCCAACAACAGCTTGGACACCATGTGCCAGTAAATACAGCCAAGGCCCTCGAACCCGAACATGCCGCCTGAACGGCCCGTGAAGGACTGATGATCAAAAACAGTTTCGTACAAGTGCTGCAGCCGCACACGCGCGGACTCAATGTCATCGCCGAATTCGGGAGAAAGCCTGTCGAGTTGCTCGTTTAGCTTGCCAACGTTGACGATATCCCCGTTAAAGCGATAACACCCTTCAGCATCAAGCAGGACAAGACGCTCATCTCTCTCGGCGAGCATTCGTTTCAATAAGGGGATTTCTTCTATCACTTCAGCCGGGATGCGGTTCTTTTCCAGGAAACTCGGTAGTTTCCTGTCGGGATACAACATGAAGCTTCGCTGGTCCGGTCGATAGACGTCGCTGTCAAACAGTGCTTCGAGGACGGTGACTGCTTCCTCTGCATCCATTGCGCCTGTGCTGAGCGCGGCGACCTGGCCCTCGAGCATCGGGTACAGGTTATCGACAGTGACTTCGCTCGCTTCCAGTTCAAGCAGGTTGTACGCGTGATACAGGCCATCGTCACGGCGGTTGTTTGCGGTGCTGTGATCGATTGCTGCCAACGCATCGTCCAACATCTCCGCGATCGGAGCGATCGGCTGGCTGGTCTTACCGGAGAATGCCTCCTGTGCGTAAACTGCCTCGCGGTAGCGGCTCGCCGCCTGACCGAGGTTGGTTAATGTCTCGTATCGTTGTGCCGCGCTGACCGGGCCACCGCCAAGTACCGGCTGGATTCTGCTCAGTTCAGCCGCCGTGTCGGCAAGCCACTGACCAACCTCGTTGGACAGTTCGACCGGCCGGGTTTGGGTCGACAGAAGACCCTTCAGAAAACTGACATAGCGACGCATGTAGTACAACGTCACCATCGACAAACCCTGCCCAACCAGGGCGTTATTGGCGTCGTTCCACTCGGGGCGTTGTGTGTTTAGCCAGATACCGCCGTCGATTACCAGGTTGCCCAGCTTGCTCAGCAGTGGCACGAGAAGTTTCTCGAGCAGGTTTACCTGGTAGACCTGATCGTTTGCATCAAGAACCAGCTTGCCGTCCGCACCCATGTTCGCGACCCGGTGTTCAATCCGTGCCGCCAGGGCCTCGTCGAATTCGACAGTGTTCTTTGGGTCTTCCAGCAGCGCTCCGAAGGATTTAATCCGGTATGGCACGTTCGCATAACTGAATAGCGGTTGATGCAACAGTTCGCTGAGCCGTGCCGGATGGAAATTGCCGGACAACTCCAGGAACTTCTGGAGGTAAATAATCTGGTGATCGCCCCAGTAGCCGATATAGCTCCATGGATCGTCCTGTTCCTCGATTTCCCAGTCGATACCGTCCTTGGTAATGCGGTAGGGATTGTAGCCATCCATCGTCGACGCGTTGACAAACTTGGCGATGATGTTCTCGATGAACTCCGGATAGCTGAAGGCAAGTGCCTCCCAATTCTGGAAAATATCACGCCAGTTGCCTTCGTAGGAAAGTAGCCGATTGCCATCGCGATCCTTCAGCCGGATGGCGAACTGGTTCCACGGGCGGCTGGGGTCACCATGGCGACGGCCAAACCTGATTGGCAGGTACTCGTGGCAGAGGCGCTCAAGTTGCGGGTCGTGCTGATCCTCAACGGCGGCCAACAGCTCACCAATAGTGAGGGTGTCCGGGAGGCAACCGAGCATCTCACGGTGACGTTGATGTACGTCGCGGTTGAAGTTCGCGAGCGTGCACGAAAAGTCCCATGAAGAGACATCGTACTGATCATCGAAAATCCCGCCGCGAAGTACATTGAACAGCACGTTGGCATAGTGATGTACTGCAACATTCTCCTCGGCCACCGACTGAATACTATCGGCGGTCGCCAAAATTCGGGCGAGCTCGTCCGAGCCGCGCTCGATCGAGTGAGCGACATCTTCGGTGACACTGAGCGGATCGGCGAGCTGCTTGCGCAAGCTGACAACCTGGCTCTGGCTTTGCTCGACGTCCGCGACGATTTGCCAACACTGTGATGCCTGTGGAGCGAGTTTCAGTGTCTTGTTAACGAAATAGGCACCGCGAATACCGCGCTTGTGAAACTCCGGCTGCACCGCGGCCCCGACACGGAAATCATTAAGTTGCTCCGACGAGATCAGGAGCTTGTGTCCTTCCAGCCCGAGGCAGAAGACCGTATTCGCCTTGAGAGATTCGCGGGGCTCGGCTCGATCAGAAACAGCAGAAAAAAGAGTGAAGAGACCGAGTCCGGTATCCGGGTCCAGTTCGGTCCATTTGTAAGCATCGACGAGATTGCTGGTATTGGTCTGCGCAAAGCGGGGCGTGCCGGCTGGCAAGATGTTCTGCAGGCCATCCAGCAATTCGACGTCCACCGTGTCGTTCCCGATGTTCTGCAGTTCACATTGGCGTACAAAGCCGAACGAATCACTGGAAAGCCAGGTGCAACGAAAGGCCAGCTGCAGGTCGTGGTTGATTTCTTCAAAACAGAGTTTGTTGCCGAGCGTATTCTTGTAGAGATTACGGGTGACATCGTATCGCCCGCTGTGTTCACTCTTGGACGGTTCCCACTTGTGTTGTTCCCCATTCAGGGCAACACGAAGCACGGTCTTGCTGCCTGTATGGGTAGTGCTCTCGTGAATCTTGTCGACCGTGATGTATGGGAACAGCGCAGTCTCCGGGGACACCCGCCCGGCAGTCAGGCCGCCTGTTGATGAGACAAATAGCCAATGGTCGGAATTCGACACGACGCTGACAAAAAACGGCGCCATTTTGTCGACATTGCGGATTGCGTAGTAGCGCTCTCCCAGAATCGTCACGAACTCGCCCGTGACGTCTTCGCGTTGCCCTTTATTGTTATGTGTCGAGATATCCAGCATTTTTTTTTGCAACTCCACGAGCGTCAAGGCACCGAAGCGCCCGAATTCAATCAGATTGTAATACGTATTGACAGCGCTGTCATCTCCTAGTATGCGTTTATGCTGACAACGTTGTCAGTTCTTCCTTCCAGGCCTGAGTGGTGATACGAAAAAGAGGGCGCAAGCCCTCTTTTTTTGTCCAGGATTGGCCAAGAAATCGGTGCGGTGATCGGTATAACATGTAGCCTATGAACGACGGCCCACTTCTTATTGGCGACATCGGCGGCACGAATGCCCGATTCGCACTTGCCAGCACAGACAAGGTTGGCTTTGCCAGTGCGATGACGTTGCAATGCGCTGACTTCGAGACGTCCGTTGCGGCTATTCGACACTATCTCGAGGCGGTATCAGCCCCTGCTCCCGCAGCGGTTTGCCTGGCGGCGGCCGGCCCCGTCATCGAGGAATCCGTATCAGTGACTAACAATCACTGGGTCCTGTCTGCCGAGGAAATGCGTGAGGATCTCGAAACTGATCGGGTGAAGCTCCTGAACGACTTCGAGGCTATCGCCTGGTCCATCCCGTATATCGAAGACGACTTTCTCGAATCGGTCGGCCAGGTGTCGCAGAAGGCGTTGCCTATGGAGACCTTTAACGTGGCGATTGTGGGGCCAGGCACCGGACTCGGAACCGGCGGCCTGTGCAAACGCAATGGGCAGCTGATTCCCCTGGTCGGGGAGGGCGGTCATATCGGGTTTGCGCCCAAGTCGAAGGTCCAGATTGAACTACTCGAAGTACTGCGCGAGAAATTCGAGCGGGTGTGCGTCGAGAGGCTCGTATCTGGGTCGGGAATAGAGAATATTTACTGGGCGCTGAGTGTGCTTCGCGGTGAGACGCGCTCGCGCTTGTCGGCTGCCGATATTTTTGCCGCTGCCGGCGACGGTACGGACCCTGTAGCCGCGGATGCCACGCAGCTCTTCTTCGAGATACTTGGGCAGGTTGCGGGAGACATCGCTCTCGTGCTCGGTGCAACCGATGGCGTCTACCTGGCCGGAGGTATCGTCAAACGCTATCCGGAGATGCTGCACATCAGCGGTTTCAGGAATGCGTTTGAAAGCAAGGGGCGTCACCGGTCCTTGATGGAACGCATACCGACGAGGTTGATCACCTACGATGAGCCAGGACTACTCGGTGCCGCGTACTGCGCGCTTGAGCTGTCTCAAAACGTCTCGGCAGATTGAGCGGAGGGCAGGTGGATCAACTACCACACAGCAGGAGACTGCTATTCGCTCTCCTGATCGTCCTTGTCGTCGCCAGCTGGCTGGCGTCACAAATACAAACGGCAGGCGGTCAGGTTCAAGTCGAGTCGATCAAGATTCCGGCGCAAAACGGGCAGTGGGTTGTTGCCGATCTGTTCAAACCGCGGTCGGCGACGGCCGAAGCGCCGGCACCGTTTATTGTTGTCGTTCCCGGGTTTCAGCGCTCCAAAGAAGCGCTCTCCAACATCGCGCTGGAACTGGCCCGCCGCGGTTTCGTTACGGCATCGATCGATCCCTACGCACAAGGGAGTTCGAGTGCATCGCTTAGTCGTCGTGCGGCGACGACCGAAGGCTATGGCATGTTCGCGCTTGTTGACTATGCCGCAAGCAGTGCCAATCTGAACTACATCGACAAGCAGAGAATCGGGGCAACCGGTCATTCCGCGGGCGGCAACGCGGCGATACGTGGCGCCAACTATTTCGGGATGGAGGCGCAGCGCACCGGGTTGCCCAGCAAGCTCGACTCGGTGTACGTGTCGGGCTATGTCCTGACGCTAACCGACGATGTCCTCGAAGACGTCCGGTCCAATGTGGGCGTGAGCTACGCGTTCTACGACGAGGGCGCCTATCGCAACGCGCTGCAGAACGGCGACATGCGAGTGGCACCTGAGTCACTGCGTGCGGTTAACTCAGGGCTTCCAGCCGAACTCGCCGTATCGGAAGTGGAGCTGGGCAAGTATTACGGAAACAAGGAACAACGAACGCTGCGAGTCGTGCATAACGAGCGGGTTCTACATCCGTTCCAACCATACATTGCGGAGGCAACAGCGAATCAGATTGAGTATTTCCAGACAGTGTTCGACTGGGAGAGTGAATTGTCTCCTTATGATCAAACCTGGCAGTGGAAAGAACTACTCGGCGTTATCTCGCTAATTGCGGCGCTTGTGGCCGTCGTGCCCATGGGGCAGTTGTTGCTCCGAACTGAAATGTTCCGGGAGCTTGTCCATGCCGTTCCGAGGCCACTGCCGGCTCCGACCGGCAGGGGGCGGACGATCTTCTGGACAACCTTCGCCATTGGCGCGCTTATCGCCTGCTTCTCCTACATCCCGCTGGCGGAATTGTCCCAGAAGATGTTCGTCGCAGCGTCGACACGTCAACTAACGTGGTTCTTCCCGCAGCGCATGAACAATGCTGTCATGCTCTGGGCCGTGCTCAATGGCACTGTCGGTTTCCTGATGTTCTGGCTGAGCTACCGGTACTTTGGTCGCCACAATGGCGTAGCACCCTATCGCTGGGGAGTCAGTACGTCGGCAAGGGAGCTGGGATTGACGTTCGCCCTGGCCTTGATGCTATTCGTGGGGTTCTTCCTGACCCTGTTTACGGTGTACTACTTCCTGCACGTCGACTACCGCTTCCTGTTCATGGGCGTGCGTGTCTTTCAGCCGGAACTGCTGATATTGCTCGCAATGTACGTTCCGTTTTTCTTTGTTTTCTTCCTGTCCAGTTCGTTGCGCACCAATTCGGCAATTCGCTTTGAGGGTCAGCCGGAATGGCGCAGCATGCTCCTGGGCGGCGTTGCTAATTCACTAGGTCTTCTCTTGATCGTTATCGTGCAATACGTGACCTTTGCCGTGACAGGCATGGTCTATTGGACCGACGGTTGGCTCTACGTGAATTTACTTTTCGGCGTTGTTCCGATGATGTTCGTCCTGCCGTACCTCAACCGGTATTTCTTTCGGATGACCGGCAGAATCTACCTGGGCCCAATGGTTACCTGTCTCATCTTCGTGATGATCCTGATCTCCAACACGGTTATCTATCTGCCGCTGTAGATCGGAGCATTACTCTGCGGAGGGCACAAATCCGGCTTCGGCAAGTAGTGTGAGCAGACCGGCCTGAATGCCTACATGCCCGTCTATGTTCTGCCAGGACTCGGCAGGCGAATGTGAATCCTCGCTCTTGCCGCCACGACTCATCGTAATGGCGGGTATTCCCATTGAGATTGGCAGGTTTGCATCGGTCGACGATGTTCGGGGTTCAATTTCAAGGCCGAACAGAGCCAGTGACGCAGCGGCAGATTGCATAAGTCTTGAGTTTATGTCGCCGTGTGCTGCCGGCCGTGTTCCGACCCGTACCACGTCAACCGTCAACTCTGGACCTTCGAGACGCGCGGCGTTTTCGTCCTGGAGTGCCTGTTGAACAGCACGCTGAAGAACGGCGTCGATCTCGTCGAGTCTGGACTGCTCACCAGAACGCATATCGACTTCCATCCAGGACTCAAATGGCACGGAATTAATAGACGTACCACCGCCCATTCGGCCAACGTTATAGCTGGTCTTCGGGCCAGTGGACGTAATCTCGGGCGCGCCCTCGACAAACTTCGAGATTGCCCGGCCAAGAGCGTGGTGCGGATTCGCCGTACCGAATGCTCCCCAGGAATGCCCGCCAGGGCCCTTGAACGTGACGCGATAGCGGTGCGATCCGACCCCGCTGTAGACGACACGTTCTGTGCGGCCACCGTCAATCGCAATCAGGCTGTCGATCTGCGCTCCGCCGTCGCGAAAGAGGTGCTTCGCGCCACGCAGGTCGCCAAGTCCTTCTTCGCCGACATTGCCGATGAACAAGATGTCGGCGTCCGTCTCAAGATTCGCATGCTGCATTGCGCGCACGACACCAAGCACTGCCACGAGGCCTCGAGTATTGTCTCCAATCCCCGGCGCGAAATACGTGTCACCGTCCACACGCACGGTAACGTCAGTTTCGGCAGGAAAAACCGTGTCGAGGTGTGCGCTGTACACGACGACCCTGTCGCCTGTGCGACCGGGACGCCTTCCGATGACATTGCCGACGTCGTCTATGGTCACGTCGGCCAGTCCCGCCGCGATGAGCATTTCCGCAAACCGGGCGCCACGCTCGTCCTCGCCAAACGGCGGCGCGGGGATTTCTGTGAGTTCGATCAGATCTGCGATCAACTGCGCTTCCTGGTCCTCGATATTCTTGAGCGCATTCTTCACGTCGGAGTCAGAGGCGAGGTTGGACACCAATTGCAGAACATCCGGCGTGATAGCGACAGTTGGCGAGTCGCCCTCGTTGCGAGTGTCCGCGTGAGTTGCTGCAGCCCAAGACAAAAATCCGAGCAATGTCAAAAAACGAATGGAGTTCATGGCTTACAGTTCCGGCGTCAGGAGAGGGCGCTACGCTATTGCAAATCCGGGACCTTCGCAACAACATGGGTCTTCTGGAAATGTTGGAAGAGTCTTGAGCCGCACTGAGCACTATTTATCGCAACCCTTTCTGGCCTTCTTTCGCGAGCGAGTAGCCGCAGGGAAGTCTCTGGCGTTGATCTCGGTTCTTTCGACTGAGGGGTCGACCTACAGCAAAGCCGGCATGCAAATGCTGGTCGACGAAGATCGTCTCGCACAAGGAATGTTGTCGGGCGGGTGTCTCGAGGGAGACCTGGCGGAACGCGTTACCCGATCACTGGATGGTGGAACCCCGGCGGTCGTTACGTACGACCTCAACGATGACGACGGTCTCTTTGGTTTGGGTGTCGGGTGCGAGGGCACGATGCACGCGCTGATCCAGCCGCTCACACCAGAGGCCAATTACGAGCCGCTCGCGGGCTGGATCGATCAGGTTGCGAAGCAGGGATATGTCGATATCGATCTGTCAAATTCCCAGGCGAGGATACTTCGGCCACGCAGGCTCCTGATCCTGGGCGCCGGTAAGGACGCAGAACCGCTCATCAGTCTCGCGCAGATTCTCGGCTGGCAGGTCATCGTGTTCGATCACCGGCCCGCCTATATCGAGACTGCGGCCGTTAAGAACGCGGATGCGGTCCATTGCGCCGAAGCCGCGCAGGTAGCCGAGTTGGTTGATCTGGGAAGAATCGACGCTGCGATCATCATGAGTCACCACCTGGTATCGGACAAGGAATACCTGGGGGTGTTTGCTGAATCTTCGGTTGATTTCATCGGACTGATCGGACCGCCGCAAAGACGTGATCGCTTACTGGCCGATCTTGGAGAGAAAGCAGCGTTGTTCGAAGATAGACTCCGCGCGCCTGTGGGCACCCAGATAGGGGGGCGTGGGCCGGCAGCAATCGCGCTGGAGATCGCGGCTGAACTGCAGGCCTATTTTTCCGCTGACAGGAATTGACTCGCCGTCTGCAGATCCTGCGGTGTATCGACATCGAGCCCCCGGGAGCCAATATCAATCGCCACAACGTCGAACTTGCCCGAACGAATGACGTTTTTCGCCCCGGCGTCGCCGGACAAGCCGCAAAGTTGATCGTAGCTTCCCTTCCCGAATAGCACCGGCGGCCCCTGGGCATCGCCGTAATCGGATACCACAATCTGATCGTCATCCTGGTTCCAGCGACTGACGAGTGCCTTGAGAGTGTCCTCTCTGACCAGCGGCTGATCTGCCAGCATGACCACGATCGCATCGGCATCATCGCGGCAGGCCTTGACGCCTATTGCCAGGCTGCTTCCCTGGCCGAGAGAATGGTCCGGGTTGAATACAACTACGTCAGCGAGGTCGCCTGAGAATTCGGTAACTGACCCCGATTCGTGGCCAACCACGAGCACGACTCGTCCCGGGAACGCAGCTTGGGCCGCGGCCAGTGAATAGTGCAGCAGTGGTTTGCCGTTGAGCGGCTGCGTCAGTTTTCCGCCATCAAATCGTGTCGAATGCCCGGCGGCGAGCACGACAGCAAGAACTGAAACGGAATGAGTCTTCGACGTTGTTGGCATGTCAGGTGACGCTATGTTTCCGAAAATCGTCCGACGTACTGTTGGACGTCCTGAGGATAACAGCAATTGGCCACATCTTAGGCCAATACACTGAATTGCTTAATAATTCTGGAATGTTGGCTCAGGAAAAGCGTGCCGGAGAGACGGCATCCAACGGGATATGCGTCGGACGTTCGGCCACGAGATCCGCTATCGCCTTACCGGTTACGGGAGCAAGGCTCAGGCCGAGCATGTTGTGGCCGGTGGCGAGCAGGGCATTCGACAGGTGCTTCACACGACCGATTATTGGCAGGCTGTCCCAGGTCATCGGCCGCCAGCCGTACCATGTGTCCTCAACTTCCGGCCCGGTCGGAGTTCGGAGGAATGGTCTCGCCGAGTCTCGCAGTTGTTTGATTCGAAAGGACGGCAGCGACTCATCAAAGCCCGCGAACTCCATCATCGACGCGATTCGATAGCCCTCATCGAACGGCGTGACGCCGATGTGCTTTTCCGGCATCAACATCGGATGGACGGGCATTGCCTCGGGCCTGGTCATGGTCACCGAGTATCCTTTGCCGGGCTCGACAGGAATCTCGCAACCGAGCGCATCGGCGAAGGAGCTTGACCATGCGCCTGCCGCGAACACGTAGTGGTCGGCAGACATCTTGCCTTGCGAAGTACCCAGGCCGGTGATGCCGTTCCTTGTACTCTTGACGGAGTCTACCTGGCAGTTTTCGATGAACGTGACGCCGCGCTTCCTGAGCGACGCCGTCCAGGCGGTGTTCAGTTTGTCTGGCCTCAAGTGGCTGTCGCCTTCGTAGAGGTAGGCGCCGGCGAGATCATCAAGGAGTGCGGGTTCGAGATCGCACAGCTCGTCACCAGGAACCAGCCGCGCAGACAGCCCGTACTCACTGGTCAGCAGGGTGTCGGTTTTCGAGAATTCGTCCAATGCTCCTCTGGAGCGAAACACAAAGAGCATCCCATTGGTCTTCCATTCGCAATCGAGTTCAGGGCTGCGGAGCAAAGTCTCGTATTCGTCCGCTGACGCCTCAAGGAGGCTATGCAAGGTCTTGCTGGCCTCGAGCATTTGTCGATACGTACAACGGCGACTGAATTCCCACATCCAGCGGACGAGCGCCCCACGAAGCTGTGGCTTCACGCGAAACGCAGCTCTTGGCTGGAAGACCGATCTAATACCTTGTCCGAGTGCGTCCGGCGTCGTGAGCGGTAATACGTGACTGGGCACGATGAAGCCGCAATTGGCGCGCGAGCACGCACCACCGATTTCGCCCTGGTCGACAACGGTGACGTCGTGGCCATCCTGCTGCAGGTAATGGGCGCAGGCGATTCCAATGTGGCCACCGCCAACAACGATAACGCGGTCCGTCACGTACTTATTCCATTGGCGAACGGATCACCTGGCTGTTGAACAAGTGTCGCTTCTGCACAAATAAATGCGCGACCCGTGATACTCGGGATGATCTCGCCTTGCTGGTTTCGCGTATATCGCGCAACAAAGCGACTGTCGATAACACTCTCCTGCACCCAGTTCGTGTCTGGCGCAAGTACGCCGTCATCCGCGAGGCACGCGAGTTTCGCGCTGGTGCCGGTTCCGCACGGCGACCGGTCGTACGCGCCTCCCGGGCACAGCACGAAATTCCGACTGTCGGCATCAGGCGCGCGTGCATCGGAGAAAAACTCGATGTGGTCTATTTCACCATCATCGCGTCCTGTTATTTCCTGCTGTCGCAGCGCGTTCTGGATCTTCAGAGCTGCGTCCGTCAGGGCACGTTCGTTGTCGAGGTTGATCGGCAGAGGCGTGTCCCTGACGAGAAAGAACCAGTTGCCGCCCCAGGCGATATCGCCGGTGATGCTGCCGAGATCAGGAACATCGACCGCAACGCCTTTCCTGTAGCGATAGCTCGCGACGTTCTCGACGGTAACGGTATTCTGATCGACGAGATTTACGGAGATGACGCCAACGGGCGTCTCGAGTTTTGAAGTGCCCGGAGATATTTTCCCCATATGGGCCAATGTGACCGCAGTGCCAATCGAGCCATGACCGCACATGCCGAGGTAGCCGGCGTTGTTGAAGAAGAGGACGCCGGCGGCGCAGTCATCACGAGTTGGCTCACACAACAGCGCGCCGACAAGAGCGTCAGATCCACGAGGCTCAAGTATCACCATCTTGCGAACATGATCGAACTCGTCTGCGAATCGGGCGAGGCGTTCCTGCATTGTGCCGCTGCCGAGATCGGGTCCGCCGTCTACGATGACTCGCGTTGGCTCGCCTTCGGTGTGGGAATCGATAACTCGCATGCGATTAACTCATCAGGTACGGGCGCCCGGCCAGCCGTCCCACCACGTCCGGAACTCGCGCCATTCATCTTCGAGCAATGCTCTTTGCGATGTTGACAGCTGATCAGACGCATTGAGTTGGTGTTCGTATTCGGGATTGCCCTCGAGCACCATCAGGCGCTTGTAGTACAAAACAAGGTCCGGGCCTTCATCGAAACTCGACAGCACCGACATGGCCTCGTCCAGTTCAGTAGCAAGACGATAGGCTTCCTGATCGCCAACAGCTGCGCGCTCGCACAGTTCGGCTAATCGCAGAACTTCTCTAGGTAACGCGTTGCCAACGCCTGTGATGGCGCCTTTGGCGCCGCAACGCACAAAGCCGTGCACCACCTGCGTATCGACGCCGATCATCAGCGTCAGCTCGGGATCGCCACTCGTGATGTTCTCTGCGGCATAGGTAAGAGAGGCCGCTCCGCCGAACTCCTTGAAGCCGACGAGGTTGTTGTGCGCCTTGCGCAACTCGAAGAACAGGTCAGCTTTGGTCTCATAACCATAATAGGGGCTGTTGTAGATGACGGACGGGAGGCCGTTGGCTGCGTCGAGGACTTCGGCAAAATGAATCTGCTGCGCATTAGCGGATGAGCCCCGCGACAAGACCCTCGGAATAACCATGAGACCAACCGCGCCAGCCTCAGTCGCATGGCGGGCGAGGGCGGCCGCACGATGAGTGTTCTGTGCGCCCGTCCCGACAACGACCGGTACGCCAGCTGCGACGAGTTTCTCGACGCCTTCCATGCGTTGCTCGTCTGTCAGCAACGGCCAGTCACCCATCGAACCGCAGTACACGACGGAGTTCATGCCGATGTCGACCAGTTCTTTGCCTTTTGAGGCGAGGGCATCGAAGTCCGGTGTGCCGCTCTTGTCGCACGGCGTCATGAGGGCGGGGATGCAGCCTGAAAATACGCTTTTGCCGTTACTCATACAAAGATAGTCCGAATCGTGTTTATGCCGGATGCCGAAGGCGATAATTGCACAGATATTAGGAAAAACAAGGGCTGCTGTCTTGGCATTGATGAAACCCGAGACTTAAATTTTGGCATAATAAGCGAATGCCGGGTGGATCATCATTCAGAAAGTTCTTTGAGCAGCTGTCGGAACCGTTTGCGGCGGAAGCTGTGTTCGATCACTTGCCCGATACCGTGTTCTTCATCAAGGACCTGGACGGTCGCTATGTTTCCGCTAATCAGACGCTAGTGGAGCGCTGTGGCTTGCGGAACAAGTCGGAGCTCCTGGGTCGTCGACCGTCCGACGTACTCGGCAAGACACTGGGTCGCGGCTATGAATCGCAGGACCAGTCTGTTCTTAATACAGGGCAGAAGCTTGTCGATCAGCTTGAGCTGCATACCGTTCGCTCAAAAGACGTTGGTTGGTGCCTGACGACCAAGATGCCGCTCTTCGGGATCAATGGAGCGGTTGCAGGTCTCGTTGGTATATCCAGGGACCTTCGACTTCCGGATATGACCTCGGATGATTTCGAGCACATATCGGCGGCGATTCAATTCGCGGAAAAGAACATCTCGCAACGTCCGGCAATTGGGGAGCTCGCTGGAATTGCCGGAATGTCGACTTACCAGCTCGACCGGCGCATGCAACGGGTTTTTGGCCTGACGACCGGGCAGTGGGTACTCAAGACGCGTATCAGTCATGCGAGCAGAGTGCTTGTCGAAACTGACTTGCCCATTGCGGTCGTTGCGCTGGAGGCCGGCTATGCCGACCAAAGTGCCTTTACGCGGCAGTTTCGCCGCTCAACCGGTTTGTCACCGTCGGAGTACAGACGGGTACGGCAATCGATACGGAGACAACAGTGATGAAGTGGAAGAGACTGTCTTCAACGCTCGTGTATGAAAACGACTGGATGCAGGTTCGGGAAGATGACGTAGTGAATCCCGGCGGTGGCAATAACCTGTACGGTCATGTCCATTTCAAGAACGTCGCTGTGGCGATCCTGCCTTTGGACGAGGACGGCAATACCTGGTTGGTTGGGCAGAGCCGATACACGCTGAAAGAATATTCGTGGGAGCTGCCGATGGGTGGCGCGCCGAGGAGTGAAACGCCACTGGAAGCCGCGAAGAGAGAACTGCGAGAGGAAACAGGACTGACGGCCTCAGAATGGACCGAGGTCCTGCGGCTGCACACGAGCAATTCGATCACCGACGAAGTCGGAGTGGTTTTTCTGGCGAAGGGTTTGGAACAAGGTGAGACCGATTTCGAAGAAACCGAGGATCTGACTGTTCGGAAGGTGCCGGTCGAGGAGGCGATCCGGATGGCGATGGAGGGCGGAATCACTGATGCAATCAGCGTCGCCGCCTTGCTGGCGTATGCCGCAGGTAAAGGGTGTCACTACAGCTCAACCATTTGATATAGTCGCGGATTGTCATTGCATGGATAGCTTCGATGTCCCACGCAGCTAAGTTTCACAATACGAAATCAGTCCTTGGTTGCCTGCAGGAAATGCGGGATTGCGGCGGGGCCGCACAGACCACGGGTCTCAAGGACGAGGTCATACTGGCGTTTCTCGACGAGCGCCCGGACCTCGCCAAGGCCGTCGAGCGCGGCTACGCTCGATTTCTAGAGCTACAGAAGTCGCATGCAGACTTTGTCGCGCTGGATGAGAAAGAGCAGGTCCTGCAGGCGCACTCCGGGCTGACGAATTTCTATGCGAAAGACGCGGTGAATCCGTATGTGGCCGTCGGCGGAGCCGGGCCGTGGGTCATCACGCTCAAAGGTGCCGTCATCTACGACTGCGGCGGCTACGGGATGCTCGGATTGGGACATGCGCCAGCTGCCGTGCTGGACGCCATGAACCAGCCGCACGTGATGGCGAACATAATGACCGCTTCGGCCAACAAGATTGATTTCGTTACGCACCTGAGAAAAGAAATCGGGCATACGCGCCCGGACGGATTTCCTTACGAGAGTTTCCTGTGTCTGAACAGCGGTTCGGAGGCGATGTCTGTCGCCGCCCGGATTACCGATGCCCAAACGAAGACACTGACGGATCCGGGTTGTCGCTACGAAGGACGAAAGGTCCACGGCTTGACGCTGAAAGGCAGCTTCCACGGTCGTACTGACCGGCCGGCACGCTTCTCGGATTCAACGCTCAAGAATTATAAAGCACATCTCGCATCGTTCAGCGGCAGCGACTACCTTCTGACCGTCGAGCCCAATAACATCGAAGCACTGGAGGCTGTGTTCGCCAGGGCCGACGAGGAGAACGTCTTCATCGAAGCGTTCCTGATGGAACCGGTCATGGGTGAAGGCAATCCAGGTCGTGCTATCAGGCCGGAGTTCTACAAGCGCGCGCATGAGCTGACGCGTGAGCACGGCACAATGTTTGTTATCGATTCAATTCAGGCCGGCCTTCGAGTCCACGGTGTGTTGTCCGTCATTGACTATCCCGGATTTGAGAATCTGGACGAACCGGACATAGAGTCATACTCGAAAGCGCTCAATGCTGGCCAGTTTCCCTTGTCCGTGCTGGCGCTGTCGGAAAACGCTGCAGCGGCATATCAAAGCGGCATCTACGGCAACACAATGACGACCAATCCGCGCAGCCTCGACGTTGCCGTCGCGGTGCTCGACTCTGTCACGCCCGAACTTCGTGAAAATATTCGCAAACGCGGGCGTGAGCTCCTTGCGCGCATGACCGCGTTGACCGATGAGACCGATGGCGCAGTTAAGAGCGCCCAGGGAACCGGGCTATTGCTGAGCTGCGAGCTCGACGATCGCTACAAGATTTACGGTAAGGACAGCACCGAAGACTATCTGCGAAAGATTGGCCTCGCGGTCATTCACGGTGGCGCGCGCTCTTTGCGTTACACGCCGGTGTTCGACCTGGGTGAAAAGGAAGTCGACCTGATCGTTGATCTCACCAGAGAGGCACTGCTCAACGGTCCACGTGCTTAGCTTGCGGCTGCGTCCTCAGGACGCGTCCGCGAGAGCAGATGCAGGGATCCCGTGTCGATCACGGTAGTCGATCCTTCATCTTGTGGTAGAGCATGCCCAGAGCGATGATCTGGTTGCCCACCCACTGTGATCCCGGCAATCGAAAGTGCTTCATGTCGGCGAACAGGTCGTATCGTTCCATGGTTCCGGCAATCGCATCGGACATCACTTCGCCCATAACATGGGTGGCAGCCACGCCGTGGCCCGAGTAGCCCTGACAGTAGTAGACGTTCTTGTTTATTCGGCCGACGGCCGGAATACGATTCAGGACAATACCGATCTTGCCACCCCATTCGAAGTCGATCCGCACGTTCTTGAGTTGGGGGTAGACCTTTAACAAGCGCGGCATGATGTACGACCTGATGCTGGCCGGGTCCCGGCCGGAGTAATTGCATGCGCCGCCGTAGAGCAGCCGCTTGTCGCCAGAGAGCCGATAGTAGTCGACCACCTCATTAAGATCGCAGACTGCTACGTCCCGGGGATTGATCTCGTTAACGATTTCTTCAGATAACGGTTCGGTACCGATGATGTAACTGCCGGCCGGGAAGACCAGGTTCGACAGGTACCTGGGTTCGAGCAAGCTATAGGCGTTGCCAGCCAGCACTACGGAGTCGGCCTCGACGTAGCCGCCAGCTGTTTTTACTCTTGGGCGGTCGCCATGCTCTATATCCGTAACAGGTGACTGTTCAAATATTTGCACACCCAGATTGTGGGCCGCGCGCGCTTCACCGATGCAGAGATTCAGTGGGTGCAGGTGGCCGTCGCGGTAGCAGATGAAACCGCCGTGAAAAGCGTCGGTTCCAAGCCGTGAGCGAGTCTCCTCTTTGTCCCAGACTTCGTACCTGTAAGGAAAGTTGTGTTTTTCCCTCTCGGCCACGAACTCGTCGAAGTAACTCAGCTGGCGAGGCTTTGTTGCAACCTCCAGGAAGCCACTCTTCAGGTCGCACTGGATCCCATACTTTTCGACGCGATCGTAGATAATGTCGTTGCCGCGCCACTTCAGGTCCCAGATCATGTCGTCGATGTCATCGCCGCGTTTCTTTCGGATTTTCTCCAGGCCGCTAATGCCATTGATGATCTGCCCACCATTCCTGCCGGACGCGCCCCACCCAATCCTGTTGGCTTCGACAAGTGCCACGGAGTAACCGCGCTCAGCCAGCGTCAGCGCTGTGGCGACACCAGTGAAGCCGGCGCCGACTACACAAACATCTGCAGACTTTGCGCCCTCAAGGACCGGGTAGTCGGTGACTTCGTTAACCGAGGCCGCATAGTATGAGCCGGTGTGGGCGGATAGGTCGATCATGAATCGATCGATACTAGCGTGGGGCCACCCGAATTGTCATTATCGATCCACGAACCAGCGAATTCAGTCAGGCAATGGTCAAGAACTCAACAAAAAAGGTCGCGCCCTGGATGCAGGATGTGCTCCGCCAGGGATTTTCCCTGCTTGCCGCCGGCAAGCTGGACGAGGCGTCCGAATGCTGCAAGCGGCTACTGGGTGCCAAGCCGGATCTTGTCGAAGCCCATTTCCTGGTGGGCCTGATTGCTATAGAGCTCAAGCAGAATCGGATGGCAATCAGCGCATTCGGATCGGTGACGAAGCTGCAGAAAAACCACGGTGCGGCATGGGCGCACATGGCGAGGCTGTTTACACATGCTGGTCAGCCGGGGCGAGCGGACAAGGCGCTGATCGAGGCAGTGAAACACAGTGACGGCAATCCCGTCGTTCTTGATTTGATTGGGACGGTCCACGGATTGCTGGGTGATCAGTCTGAGGCATCCGAGTGGATCCAAAAAGCCGTGCAAAAGGAGCCGGAGAACATCGGGTTCCTGGTGAACCTGGCCAATAGCCACATGTTTCTCGGTGAACTGGATGAGGCCGAGGCAGTGCTGAGCAAGGTACTGGCCCGCCAACCGGAAAACCCGAACGCAAACTGGCTTCTTGCCAACGTACGCAAGGCGACGAACCGGGATCACATCGACAAGCTGCAAAAAATGGTGCAGCGAGAAGGACGAAACCCTCGCGGGCTGGCGTTTCTCAGCTACGGACTTGGCAAAGAACTCGAGGACCTGGAAGACTGGGATGCAGCATTCGAGGCTTTCGATCGCGGTGCAAAAGCCCGCCGTGCGACGCTCGAATTTGACGAGCAATCTGAAGCCGAGATGTACAAGGCGTTCGGCGACGTCTTCACGCAGGAGTGGCTCGACGAGAATCCAGGCGGGAATGACGACCCATCTCCGATCTTCGTCATTGGACAACCCCGAACGGGAACAACGCTGGTGGAGAGAATTATCACCAGTCATTCACAGGTACATTCCGCGGGCGAGTTAAAACAACTCGGCAATGCTGTGCGCAGGCTGGCGGACTACCGCGAGCCAACACGTTATTCCCCGAAACTGCCGGGTCTCGCGGCGAGCGTTGATGCAACAAAGCTCGGCAACGCCTACATAGCGACCTGCGTAAAGCTGCGTGGCACGCTACCGCGTTTCGTCGACAAGTTGCCGCCCAACTATCTTTATCTGCCGCTGATTCTGAAAGCGTTGCCAAATGCGAAGATTGTTCACCTGCGACGCAATCCCATGGATGCCTGTTTTGCGAGTTTCAAGCAACTGTTCGCGGACGCGTACCCGCACTCCTATGACCAGGCGGAGATGGCACGCCATCATGCCCGCTACTATCGCCTCATGGCGGTATGGCGTGAGCGATTTGGTGATCGGTTCTTCGACATTTCCTATGAGGAAACTGCTCGTGACCTTGAACCCAACGCCCGGGCGCTTATCGAGTTCCTTGAGTTGCCCTGGGAAGATGCTTGCCTGCATTTTCACAAGCAGGATGGCGCAGTGACAACCGCGAGTGCGGTGCAGGTTCGGCAACCTGCCCACACACGATCGATCGGGCGCTGGCGGCGCTACGACAATCAGCTTGCCGTGATGCGTACAACGCTGGAAGAGCAGGGCATTGACGTCGATTTGGAGTAAATCGAGCGCCCAAACGGCCCAACGCGCTATTCCTCTATTCGCTTGCCGTCGACATCCAGGATTGTGATTTCGCCAAATTCGAGCGACCGCACCTCTTCCTCGATCTTGCCGCGATCACCGACGACGACCCAGACAAGCTTGTCGGGTTGTACGTAGTTTCTGGCGGCCTCGCTCACATCACCAAGAGAGAGCCCACGAATGGCATCGGCGTACTTGTCCCAGTAGTCATCGTCGTATCCGTAGCGCACCATCCGCGCCAGCGAGTTGGCGACAGCCCCGGCTGTCTCCCAGTTTCCAGGAAGACTGAGCGTATTCTCATCCATGACACGCGCAAGCTCATCTTCTTCGGGCGGTCGACTGGAGCGAATCTCAACGAGTTCCCGCCTTAGTTCAGCCATCGACGGGGCCGTCTTGTCGGTTTGCACCGGCGCGTAACCAATATAGGGGCGTGGGCCGGCGCCACCCAACACGAACGTGTAGGCACCGTAGGCCCAGGATTTATCCTCGCGCAGATTCATGTTCACGCGTGCGGAAAAAGCACCGCCAAGAACTCCGTTCATCGCCTGAATGGCAAATTCATCGGGGTTGTTGGTCGGTGGGAGGATATGCGCCGAGATAATCAGGGATTGCTCGGCATCGGGTCGGTCGACAATATACACCTGCTCTGTGTCGTTCAGCTCGACATCGCCGATGTTCTTTTGAGGGACATTTTTCGCGCTCCACTTGGCAAACAGCTTCTCGAGCTTCGGCTGAATCTCGGCCAGCGATGTATCGCCGACAACTACCAGCGTCGCGTTGTTCGGGCGGAACCACGTGTCGTGGAAGCTCACCAGGTCATCGCGCACGATACTGGCGACAGATTGTTCTGTTCCGGAGCCCGTCAATGGCATGTTGTAAGCATGGTCGTTGCCGTAGATCAATCCTGGCACGATTCTCTGGGCCAGCTGAAACGGTGAATTTTGCTCCGACTGTATGCCTGCAGAAATCTGCTTCTTCAGGCGCACAAGATCGGTCTCGGGAAACGCCGGATTCAATACTACGTCGGCAAAAAGATCGAGGGACTCGTCGAGATTTTCCTTAAGGCTGCTCAAAGAGACGGTCGACTGATCGAGGTTCGCACCTGCGGTGAGGTTTGCACCAAGCATTGCCAGTTCATCGCTGATTTCCAGGGAATTACGTTTCCTGGTTCCTTCATCCAGCATCGCCATCACGAGATTTGACGTGCCGAGCTTCGCAAATGTGTCAGCCGCGTAGCCGGCGTCGAGCAACAGGTTGAATTGAACGACGGGAATCGCATCGCGTTTCGCAACCAGCAATTCCATGCCATTGCTCAGGAATCCGCGTTCGAAGTTGTCAAAATCGACTTCGGGGAAGGTGTCTGGCATCGGCGGTCCGCTACTGCGATCCGCCCCTTCGGCCTTCGCCGAAGCTTCGGCGAACGGATGAACCTCGAGCGTAAAGGTGCCTGCAGAATGCCAGCGACGTGCCGCGTCTCGAATGGCCCCTGGCGTGGCTTCCTCCAGGCGACGCAGCGAGGTCTTGTAGAACGATGGGTCACCCGCATAGGTCGCATTGCGTGCGAGCAACTGTGCCTTGCCGCCGAAGCCGCCGATTTGCTCGAGGCCACGAATTAGCTCGGCGCGAATCTGGGTCACGGCGCGGTCAACTTCTTGTTGCGTGGGCCCGTCTTCTAGGAACCGCGTCATTTCCTCGTCGATAGCCGCCTCGATGTCTGCGAGATTGCCTCCCGGCTGGGCCGTCGCGTCGACACCGAGAAAGCCGGCAATTTCAAAGAACTGCGGCGCTGCATCCACCGAGGTCGCAGTCTGGTCCTTGTAGACGAGACGCTGGTAAAGGCGCGATGTCTTGCCACTGGAAAGAACGGCGCCTGCAATGGTGAGCAGGTCAGCATCGGCCGAGGTCCATTCCGGGCCGACCCATGATTTAAAGATACGGGGCTGCGGCACACGGTCCTGCGTGGAGACGCGGCTGTCTGCCTGCAGTTTCGGGGCCCAGACATCGAATTTCGTGATGGGTGGTCCCGGCGGAATATCGCCGAAATAGAGTTCGACCTTTTCACGTGCTACGTCGGGCGTGATGTCTCCCGCCAGGACAAGCACTGCGTTGTTCGGGCCGTAGTAAGTCCTGAACCAATCCATCACATCCTCAAGGGAGGCTGCGTTGAGATCGTCCATCGAACCGATCGTTTCCCAGGAATAGGGGTGATCCGAGCTGAATATGTTTTTCTGCAGGATTTCGTAGACTTTACCGTACGGTTGGTTGTCGCCCTGTCGCTTTTCATTCTGGACGACGCCGCGTTGCTCATCGAGTCGCTCCTGCGTCACAGCGCCGAGCATATGACCCATGCGGTCCGACTCCATCCACAGCGCCATGTCGAGTGCTGTCGATGGCACATTCTGGAAGTAGTTGGTGCGATCGAGCCAGGTTGTGCCGTTCTGAGCGGTGGCGCCGACGCGATCGAAAGGCTTGAAAAACTCGTCGTTGTAATTCTCCGACCCGTTGAACATCAGGTGTTCGAACAAGTGAGCGAAACCGGTCTTGCCCGGTTTTTCATTCTTGGAGCCGACGTGGTACCAGATATTGACCGCGACGATTGGCGCCTTGTGATCCTCGTGGACGATAACCCTCAGGCCATTGTCCAGAGTGAACTCGGTATACGGAATGTCGATGTCCGCGGCAAAACTCGTGGTCGCTGCGAATAGGCTTAGCAGGCCGGCCGTCAGGCTAGTCAGAATTTTGGCTCTCATGATGTTCCCTCAAATTAGATCGCTTCTAATGTGCCGATAGTTGTTGTTGTATCAGAGGCTCGCAAGCGTAATCATACCAGCACAACGTGAAGCGATAGAGAAATGAAACTCCAGGACTGTTACAACCACCAGCAATTTCGCCGCCTGGCAAAAAAGCGTCTGCCGGGCCCGATTTTTCACTACATCGACGGGGCTGCCGACGACGAGGTGACTTACCGTCGCAACACTCAGGCCTACGACGACTGCGACCTTGTTCCGAACGTGCTCGCGGGCGTCGAGGACGTTGATATGTCGACTACCGTGATGGGCAAAAAGATCGACATGCCGTTGTTCCTGTCACCGACGGCACTGCAGCGGCTATTTCACCATGAGGGGGAATTCGCCGTCGCGCGGGCGGCGGAAATCTACGGCACCTGGTTCGGGATATCGTCGCTGGGCACGGCCAGCATCGAGGACGTTGGGTCAGCAATCAGTACACCGAAGATGTTCCAGCTCTACTATCACAAGGACAGGGGGCTGACGAACAGCATGATAGATCGCTGCAAAGACGCGAACTTCGACGCTATTGCACTGACGGTGGATACGATCGTCGGTGGGAACCGGGAAAGAGACCTCATAACCGGATTTACGTCACCGCCACGGCTGACGCCGAAAAGCGTCCTCAGTTTTGCCGCACACCCGCGCTGGACCATGAACTTCCTGTTCCGGGAGAAGTTCGAGTTGTCACAATTAAAAGACTACGTCGATGAAGGTACGAACATCAGCTTGTCAGTGTCCGATTATTTTTCGACGATGCTCGACCAGTCGATGGACTGGAAAGCGGCGGAGGAGATTCGCAAGAACTGGGGCAAGCAGTTTTGCCTGAAAGGCATCATGTCGGTCGACGATGCGCGACGTGCGGCGATATCGGTGCCACGGCAATCATGGTGTCGAATCACGGTGGCCGCCAGCTCGACGGCTCGCGCGCTCGCCGTTCGACCAGCTTGCGGAAATTGTCGACGCAGTCGGGGACAAGGTGGACGTCATCTGCGACGGCGGAATCCAGCGCGGAACGCATGTGCTCAAAGCACTGTCGGTGGGTGCCAAGGCGTGCTCGGGTGGTCGCCTTTATCTGTACGCGCTCGCGGCGGCGGGCAGGCCGGCGTTGAGAAGGCCTTGTCTAACCTGCGTACCGAGATCGAGCGTGGCATGAAACTCATGGGTGCGCGCTCAGTCGCCGAGCTCGGGCGCCAGAATCTGCGGTATCGTTGAGCGATGAACCCAATGGAGCCGGAGGGATGGACCTGGCCGCGAGCCTGACTAAGTCGGAGATTCTTGAACGTACCCGGAAATACCTGTACCCGGGTCGCGTGGATCGCCTGTTGGAGGGCGGAATCGACTTCGTTCCAGGTCGCCGGGAGGGCTACCGTTATTGGGATGTCGATGGGCGCGAACTGCTCGACCTTCACCTCAACGGTGGGACCTTCAGTCTGGGTCACCGCAACCCCGAGCTCGTCAAGATCCTGGCCGACGGCCTGTCCGAGTGGGATGTCGGTAATCATCACTTTGGTTCCGGACCCAAAGCTGCGCTTGCAAAGGCGCTGGTCGATGCGGCGCCGGGACAGATGCGATATGTCGTCCTGACCTGCGGTGGCGCCGAAGCCGTAGACGTTGCGATCAAATCTGCCCGTTGGGCGACGGGGCACAAGCGAGTAGTCGCGGTCGACGCTGCATTTCACGGGCGCAGTGGCTTGTCGGGTGCGGCCGGGGATGATGAGACGGCAAAATATTTTTTGTCTGATCGCCCGGATGAATTTGTCAAAGTGCCGTTCAACGATCTCGGCGCGATGCGCCGAGCGCTCGAGCAGGGTGGTATTGCGGCCGTCCTGATGGAGACGATTCCGGCGACTTGCGGCTTCCCGATCCCGAATGACGACTACCTGCCCGGCGTAAAGGCGCTGTGCGAGCAACACGGCGTGCTCTACATCGCAGACGAGGTACAAACCGGGTTGGGGCGCACCGGTTGTCTCTGGGGTGTCGACAACTGGGGTGTGGAGCCCGATATCCTGATCACAGGAAAAGGTCTGTCAGGCGGTCTGTACCCGGTGTCAGCGGCCGTTCTCAGTGAGAGAGCCGGTGCCTGGCTGGAGGACAACGGTTGGGGGCACGTTTCGACGTTCGGCGGCAGCGACCTCGGCTGCCTTGTGGCCCTGCGGGCTCTCGAAATTTGTTCCGATCCGGCGACACTCGCGAACGTTCGAGAGCAAGCGCAGTTCCTGCGCGGTGGGCTTGAGTCGTTGGCAGCACGATTCCCGTTTCTCAAGGGGATTCGGCAGCAAGGCCTGGTCATGGGGCTTGAGTTCACAGATTCGAATACGGGTCTCGGCATGATGCGTGCGTTGTACGAGAGCGGTATTTGGGCGATTGTCGCCGGCTATGATGAGTCGGTCGTGCAGTTCAAGCCGGGCTTGCTGATAGACAGCGCGTATTGCGACGAAGTACTGAAGCGCGTCGAGGACGCCTGTATCTGGTATCTCGGTGCGATGAACGACATTCTCGGTGGAACCGACGTTCCGGAAGAAGCACACCTTGAACAGATCGCCGAACTCGCGAAGAGGGCGCTACGAAACTGGGGCATTGCCGATTCTGACCTGACGATCATCAAGCATCGTGAGAATACGGTATTCAAGGTAACCGCCAACGGCCGGTCTTACGCATTGCGCGTGCATCAGGCAGGACTGCACAGCGATGACGCGTTGCTATCGGAGCTCAAATGGATGCGGGCTCTTCGGGAAGGCGGTTTTCCCGTGCCAGACGTGATTCCGGCATCGAACGGCGACTTGTTTGCGGTTATCTCGGATCACGAAGAGACGCGACGGTGTTCGCTGCTCGAGTGGATCGACGGCGATTTGTTCAACAACCTCGGCCGTGTCGAAAAAGGTATGCAGGTCGAGATGTGCGAGCGTTACCGTCGGCTAGGCGCGTTAGCGGCACGACTCCACAAGCAAGCGACATCCTGGCAACCCCCCGCGGGTTTTGTCCGCCATGCCTGGGACGAAGACGGACTGCTGGGCGAGGAACCCCGTATGGGCCGATTCTGGGATCATCCGGCCCTCGCGCCAAAACAGCGACGAGAGCTTCTCAAAGCCCGTGTTGCTCTGAAGGGAATGCTGAAACAACTCGGCAAAACGAAGGAAAATTTCGGTCTGGTCCATGCAGACTTCCTGCCGGACAACATTATTGTTACTGACGGCAGGCTGACGCTAATAGACTTCGACGACAGCGGTTACGGCTGGCATCTTTACGAGATGGCGACGGGCCTGTTTCCGCAGATCATGCAACCGTTCTTCGACGACCTGGTCGCTGCCTATCTTGAGGGATACAGAACGGAACGCGAATTCAGTGATGAAGACGCCGCGTACATTCCGGCGTTCCTGATGATCTGCGGCCTCAACTACTTGGGCTGGCTGCAGAAGCGCGGCGCGAATCTAAAGCACGCAGATCGATTGGCAGAGGAAATCATCGGCGGGCTAACCCGATTGGTTCCGGATCTTCTTCAGGCCCTTACGCCCTTGCAACGGGCAATGGTCAATATTGCCGCACGATTGGGCTGACACGTCGGGCAGGCCCGCGGACTATCCAGCGTATCCCAGCGCTACCAGCGCGCCGCCAATCTCATCTAAAACGGCCGGGTCCTCAATCGTCGCAGGAACCTTGTATTCCTTGCTGTCAGCAATTTTTCGCATTGTAGCCCGAAGGATCTTCCCCGATCGTGTTTTCGGTAGACGATCGACCACCACCGCGTTCTTGAAAACCGCGACCGGACCGATCAGTTTCCGCACCATCTTGATCGTTTCGGCAACGATCTCGCTATGGTCACGATCAACACCGGCTTTCAGGACCAGGAACCCGAGCGGAAGCTGACCTTTGAGCTTGTCCGCCGCACCAATCACTGCGCACTCGGCAACGTCGCTGTGTCCCGCGAGTACTTCCTCAATCGCCCCGGTCGATAAGCGGTGGCCGGCGACGTTAATGACGTCGTCGGTTCGTGACATGACATGAATGTAGCCGTCATCGTCTATGTAGCCCGCGTCGCCGGTCTCGTAATATCCCGGGAACGCTGTCAGGTACGACTCCCGGAATCGAGATTCAGCATTCCAAAGGCCCGTCAGCGTGCCCGGAGGCAGTGGCAGTTTGCACGCGATCGCGCCCACGTCACCGTGCTCGACGTCATTGCCCTCCGCATCCAGTGCGCGCACATCCCAACCTGGCGCCGGGGGACCGACCGAACCTGCCTTAACTGGCAGCTGTTCGATTCCCATGCAGTTAGCGGCAATCGACCATCCTGTTTCGGTCTGCCACCAATGATCGACTACCGGGACACCCAGTTTATCTTCTGCCCAGTGCAGTGTGTCGGGGTCGCAGCGTTCACCGGCGAGAAATAGCGTTCGCAGGTTTGTCAGATCGTAGTCCCCGATCAGCTTGCCATCGGGGTCCTGCTGCCTGATTGCTCGAAACGCCGTCGGTGCAGTGAACATCGCTGCAACGTTGTGTTCTGCAACGACGCGCCAGAATGCGCCCGCATCCGGTGTGCCAATTGGTTTGCCTTCGAACAGGACCGTGGTGTTGCCGTGCAGGAGGGGCCCATAAATGATGTAGGAATGGCCGACAACCCACCCTATATCCGAGGCTGCCCAGTACACCTCGCCCGGGTCGACGCCGTAGATGTTCTTCATCGACCAGTGGAGGGCAACAGCGTGGCCTCCGTTGTCCCTGATGATGCCTTTCGGCTGCCCGGTCGTGCCCGATGTGTAGAGTAAGTAGAGTGGATCGTTGGCATCGACGATCACGCAGCCGTGTGGCTCCGCAGTTGCCATGGCATCGTTCCAGTCGATGTCCCTGTCCGCGACGAGCGTGGCTCGAACCTGCGGTCTTTGCAGCACGATGCAGCGGTCGAGCTTATGGTTCGCAAGCTCAATCGCTTCGTCAAGCAATGGTTTGTACTCGACCAGGCGCGAGGGTTCGACGCCGCATGATGCGGAGACGATCATCTTTGGTGTGGCGTCGTCGATACGGGTCGCGAGCTCCGCGGCCGCGAAGCCACCAAAAACAACTGAGTGCACAGCGCCGAGCCGGGCACATGCAAGAACCGCGATGATCGCCTCTGGAATCATCGGCATATATACGATGACCCGGTCGCCTTTCCCGACCCCATTTGCTGCCAGCACGCCCGCGAACAGCTCTACCTCCGCCAGCAATTCGGCATAGCTGAATTTGCGTTGTGAATCGGTGACGGGGCTGTCGTAAATGATCGCCGTCTGGTCCGCGCGACCGTTCTGTACGTGGCGATCAAGCGCATTGTGGCAGGTGTTCAGTCGCCCGCCGGAAAACCAGCGATAGTTCGAGGAGTCTTTCTGCTCCAATACGTGATCCCAGCGCTTGTCCCAGTCGATGCCTTCAGCAGCAAGAGCCCAGAATTCTTCCGGAGTATTAATAGAAGCGCGATGCTGATCAGCGTAGTTGGTCATGGCAGCCCTGTGGAGTTTCCAATTCGCGCCAGTTTAACTAGGGGAAGTTCCGGCATCCATTGGACCAAAGACGAATGGAGGGTCTGGTATCGGTCCGAAAGCAGCCGCCCAGGTGCTAGAGTAGTGAACGGCTGCTTGTGACCCAAAGCGGACATTGGGTCTACCGTCATCGAATAACAATTCCTAGTCATGGAAAACTTCCAATGAAATTGAAGCTCTCCGAAATGTCCCACGTCGCCGAGATTATTGGTGCGATCGCAATAGTGGTATCGCTTGCTTATGTGGGGGTTCAGGTCAAAGACAGTGCAGAAGCAACCAGATCAGCCGCAGTAAATGATGCATCTGTAGCTGTGCAATCGTGGTATCTCGAAATGGGGAGCAACAGGCAGGCCAGCGACCTGTGGTTCAATGCAATGACAAGCTCTGATCCACTCTCTACTGACGACGAATTTCAGTTCATGATGATGCACCACGCAGTAATGCTGGGATTTCAGAATAGCTACTTGCTCGTTGAAGAAGGAACGCTGGACGCCGACTACCGCGATTCCATAACCTTCGCGCTTGTAGCGGTTCAGGATCTCCCCGGTATGGATCGCTATTGGAGGCAGAGAAGGGGCTTCTTGCACCGTGGGTTCGCCGAGTACGTCGATGGCTTATTGCTGCGGGACTCAGTCGACACTCTCGATATGTACAAGAGATCTGAGAACGGACCAGACAAGTAAATTGAGGGGCATCATGAGTGCGACCGCTTCTGGCCGAAAGCAGACTGTCAGTTTCTGTGAAAGTCGACGTCAGAACGGCTGGTTTCGGGAAAAGCAGACGTTCGACCCAAGCGGCAGCTCTCCGCTTTGAGCGGACGTCGGATCAGGCCAGAATTGAATAGATTTAGAGCGCCGTCAGTGCAAATAAACAGGCGCCAACGGTTCCGAAACGCGTTTTTCCGAGACGCTCAATAATCCTCCCGCGGGAGGATCTTCGTACACTCTGGAAACATATCCACGTTCCGGAACAGCAATGCCGTCGGGACGCACGAAGAACCAGTTGTCGCGAAAGTCCTTCTCGATTCGAAAGCCGCCTTCGTGCACAAGCGCATGATGCTTCGTGCAGAGCAGCATTAGGTTGTCCAGTGACGTCTCACCGCCGTTCGTCCAATGCTCAACATGGTGACAGTTGAGGAAGCGTCGGTTGCGGCAACCAGGGAACGTACAACAGTTGTTGTCCCTGGCGCGCACTGCCCTCGAAATGGCTGTCGGAATAATTCTCGACTTGCGACCGATGCTCAGTGGTTCGCCACAGCTGTCTTCTGTGATCACTACTGCGTGACTGTCGCAACACAGCCGCTTCACCGACTCGATCGGAAGTCCTGCGCGCCCTTCATTACCGACTAATGCCGCCTGCTCTACGTGCACGGTGATGAGGTGATTGTCGATCGCTGCATCGTCACGTCCGGACAGGTACCCGTTAACGAGATTCAAGAACGCGTCCGCCTGGCGAGTTGACCAGGATGTGTCCGCGAGGTCCGGGATGCTCAGCACTTCGTCGTCGCGCGCCTTATCGAGGGCTTTCTCAGCAAGCTCTCCCGCATCCATCGGTAGCTCCACAGTAATCGTCATCATGCCCCGCTCAGTATCACGGCGGATTCTCAGGGAACGATTCGCAAAGGCTCGCTCCGCCATCCCGATCGATGCTTCCAGGCCGCAGCGCAATTCCCGGCAGCGTTGAGCGACGTTGGCCGCTGTCGTACGCAACGCAAATTCAAGAAGGGCGGCCTCGTTGTCGCGATTTGTTACTCGCGTCAGGGACCGGACCTTGGCGTAGGACAACTCGCGGGAGAACGCTTCCGAGATCAAGGGCAGGGTCTTCAGCGCGTGAGCAACGCGGACCTTTTCCCGAGCGGTCGTCATGCTGAGGTCGCAGCGCCAGGCGAGCCACTCGGCGCAGTTCTGCAAACCCCACTCGAGGAAGCCTCGCTCGTCGAACTCCCGGACGAGGCACAGAAGCTCGTAGGTCGCCACGTTGATGCGGGTACAAAGATTCAGGATGTTGCGATCGAGATCTTCGATCGGAGTCAGGTCGGGAGCAGATTTCATGACAGGTCCTTGTCGTTGAGAGAACCTGTAATTATATACAGTACTAGTCAATAAAACAATTATAAATCAATCGGTTAGCACTATAAATACGGTCGGAATCTCGGCGTACCAGGTTGAGCCATCCGCCGTAACAGCAACGCGTATCGTCGTGGAATCAGGGACCGGTCGTTCGATGCGCGTTGTCCACCGCAAAGACTCATCGGTCGTCGGGTTCATTTCGGTGGGTGGGGATGGTATCCCGTTGTTGACGACTCCCAGCGTGGCGCTTTGCAAAGGAAATGCTGAGGTCAATTGAAGCTGCACGCTGTTCGAAGTAATCGACATCGGGCGAATGTTGATTTTGAAGTCCGAGTTTTCGATGTCGCATTGTCCGCTGTCATAGCGACAGTTGGATTTGGCAATGAGGGAGTAGGCGGCACCTTCTTTCGCGGCGTGCGGCCGTTCGGAAAGGAAATAGTCCACCGCAAACCACGCCATGATGGACAGTACGGGGGCCACCAACATGGCAATGACGACGTGCTTGTTCTTAAACATGTCTACATCCTAACGCAAAAAAAAGGGGGGCGTAGCGCCCCCCTTTGAGTCAGTGTCATAGAACTAGTGGCCGGTTGCGGCTCCAGCTCCAGATGGAACACGAATGTTTTCCACGAGATGCTGGATATGCTCCGGAGGCGCCGCCGTCATGCGCGACACAATCAACGCTGCCGCAAAGTTGAACATCGCGCCAACCGCACCGAACGCGTTCGGCTCAATACCGAAGAACCAGTTCGGCGACATGTCGCCCATGTACGAAGTGCTCGCGATGAACATGATGCCCTTGTGCTGGAATACATAGAGCAACGTGACACTGATACCGACAATCATGCCGGCAATCGCACCTTCCTTGTTCATGCGCTTGTAGAAAATACCCATCATCAGCGCAGGGAAGATAGACGACGCGGCCAAACCAAATGCCAGGGCTACCGTACCTGCGGCGAAATCTGGCGGATTAAAGCCCAGATATCCGGCAAGCACGATCGCGAATGCCATCGCCACGCGACTTGCGAGGAGTTCCTGTTTCTCCGTAATGTCCGGTCTGAAGACGCCTTTTAGCAGGTCATGCGATATTGCCGAGGATATGGCGAGTAGCAGGCCGGCAGCGGTGGATAATGCTGCGGCCAGGCCACCTGCGGCAACGAGCGCGATCACCCAGTTTGGCAGGCCCGCAATTTCCGGGTTAGCCAGCACCATGATGTCGCGGTCGATCTTGACCATTTCGTTGGTCTCGGCATTCGCAGAATACTGAATGCGACCGTCGCCATTCTTGTCTTCAAATGCCAGCAGGCCAGTTGCTTCCCAGTTCTTGACCCAGTCAGGACGCTCTTCGTAGACCATGTACTCGCCCGGAGTCGGCTCAATCGTGTTGATCAGATTGAGGCGTGCCATTGCGGCGACGGACGGTGCTGTGGTGTAGAGAATAGCGATGAAGACCAGCGCCCAACCGGCAGAACTGCGTGCGTCCTTGACCTTCGGCACTGTGAAGAAGCGAATGATGACGTGTGGCAGACCAGCTGTACCGATCATGAGCGACAATGTGTACATGAACATATTGGTGAGACTTAGCCTCACATTGGTCGTGTACTCAAGGAAGCCAAGGTCTCGGAGCACCTGGTCCAGCTTGTCAAGCAGGAACACTTCGGAGCCAGACATCGTCGAACCAAGGCCCAGCTGCGGAATCGGATTCCCCGTCAGGCTAATCGAGATGAAGATCGCGGGAATCGTGTAGGCAAGAATCAGTACGCAGTATTGTGCGATCTGTGTGTACGTGATGCCCTTCATGCCGCCCATTACTGCGTACACGAATACGATAGCCATACCGACCAACAGGCCGATGTCGTACGGCACTTCGAGGAAACGCGAGAACGCCACACCGATACCTTTCATCTGGCCGATTACGTAGGTAACCGATGCGATGATCAGGCAGATAACGGCAACGATTCTTGCGCCCTTCGAGTAATAGCGATCGCCAATGAACTCCGGAACCGTGAACTTGCCGAACTTGCGCAGATACGGTGCGAGCAGCATTGCGAGCAACACGTAGCCACCGGTCCAGCCCATCAGGAACACGGATCCGCCGTAGCCCATAAAGGCGATGAGGCCCGCCATGGAGATGAACGATGCCGCCGACATCCAGTCAGCTGCTGTTGCCATACCGTTGGCGATAGGATGAATACTGCCGCCTGCAACATAAAAGTCTTTGGTCGTTGATGCTCGCGCCCAGATGGCAATGCCGATGTACATTGCGAATGTTGCGCCGACGACCAGATAGGTCATTGCTTGTAAGCTCATGGCCAGCTCCTATTCGTCGTCTTCATGGACATCGTGCTCTTTATCGAGCTTGCCCATGTATCTTGCATAGAAGAATATCAACGCGATAAACGTGTAGATGGATCCCTGCTGTGCGAACCAGAATCCCAGCTTGTAACCACCAATCTGAATAGTGTTCAGCGGTTCGACCAGGATGATTCCGAACAGGTAGGAAACGACGAACCAAATGGCGAGGCAAAATGCCACAACCTTGAGGTTTGCGTTCCAATAGCTGCCGTTCTGAGACATACGTCCCCCTTAGTTTGCGGATGCTTTTATGGATTCTGTGCCGATGAATCTAACAAACGCCCCCAGTCGCGGGCATTCGACGATAGTAGTAGACTGTTGGAATAATAAGAAAAACGGGGGGGTGCGCGTGATCAACTGGTGGGTCTTGCTGGTCTTGTCGCTCGGCTACGTGATGCTGTTGTTTGCCATCGCGTACTGGGGCGACAACGTCGAGCAAAGCCGCTATTCCATCGTTGGTCGCTCACTGGTCTACAGTCTGACACTCGGCGTTTATTGCACGTCGTGGACGTTCTACGGCGCCGTCGGCAGTGCGGCACAGAGTGGCTGGGGCTACCTGCCTATTTATCTCGGCCCGATGTTTGTGATCTTCTTCGGTTGGCCCATGATCAACCGCATCGTCACGATCAGCAAGCGCCAGAACCTGACCTCGATCGCCGACTTCATTGCGGCACGCTACGGCAAGGCGCAGGGCCTCGCCGCGCTGGTCACCATCATCGCGACGATCGGATCGGTTCCCTATATCGCCCTGCAGCTAAAGGCTGTTGTGGCCGGTTTTAGTATTGTTTCCAACTATTCGGTGTCGGGCGGCGCCGAATACGACACGGCCCTGGTGGTGGCAACTGCGCTAGCCGTGTTCGCAATCCTGTTCGGTACACGCAAGATCGATGTGACCGAACACCACGAAGGCATGATGGTTGCGATCGCCTTCGAATCGATCGTCAAATTGCTCGCGTTCGTTGCGGTTGGCGTTTTCGCGCTCCTGTTGCTTGGTGACGGCGATGTTCCGGTCTCGCAGGCGGCCACGCGCGCCGATGACCTGTTCAAGCTCGACCACATTCCCGATACGTTCGTGACGCAGCTGATTATTGCGAGCGCAGCTATCTTCTGCCTGCCGCGACAATTTCACGTAGCTATCGTCGAGGCACACGAGGAGGCAAGTATCCACGCAGCGCGCTGGGCGTTTCCCCTCTACCTGCTCGTGTTCACGATATTCATCGTTCCGATTACATTGGCTGGCCTCAAAATGTTGCCGTCAGGAGCCTTTTCCGGCGACTCGTTCGTCCTCGCTCTGCCAATGGAGCATGGCAACCACTGGCTGACGATACTCGCCTTTCTCGGCGGATTTTCGGCAGCGACCGGCATGGTCATCGTGGCCTGTGTCGCATTGTCGACGATGATCAGCAATGAGATCGTTATGCCTGCGTTGCTGCGCATAAAGATGCTTGGATTATCGGAACGCAGCGACTACTCGCGGCTTCTGATTCACGTACGTCGTGGGGCGATTGTTGGCGTCACGGTGCTCGCGTATTTCTATTACCTGGCGACGGATGAATCGGCGGCTCTAGCCAGTATCGGGCTCTTGTCGTTTGCGGCGGCCGCGCAGTTCATGCCGTTGCTCATACTCGGCCTGTACTGGCCCCGTTCCACCCGAGTAGGAGCAGTGGCGGGCCTCTCGACGGGGTTCGTGTTGTGGGCCTACACGTTGTTCCTGCCGACGTTGGCGCGATCAGGGGCTTTCAGCGCAGATTTCATCGACAACGGACTGTTTGCAATTGCGTGGTTGCGACCGGAGTCACTGCTATTCGATGTGCAGTCGAACCCGTTGACGCACGGCGTCGCGTGGTCGCTGACGGGGAACATATTCGTCTTCGTCGTTATTTCGCTGTTTACGCGGCAATCGATGATCGAGAAGATCCAGGCGCGGGCGTTTTCGAGCCCGATTGCGTACGGAGGGGAAGAGCGCACGCCGGCGCCGGGCCCGGATATCAATAACGCGGACCTGCGCGCGCTTGCCGACCGCTTCCTTGGCGAAGCGCACGCGCAACGGTCGTTCGAGGACTTCGCCGAAACCGAGGGGCTGGATGTGTCACCTGCGCTGCAAGCCGACCGGCGCTTGCTGCAATTCACCGAGCGTCTGCTGGCCGGTGCGATTGGTGCTGCGTCGGCCCGTGTCGTAATTACGACGGCGCTGCGCAAGACGGGTACGGAGATCGGCGACGTTGTGCTGTTGCTTGATGAATCATCGCAGGCCGTGCGGTTCAATCGACAACTGACAGAGGCGACACTCGAGAACATTACTCAGGGCGTCAGCGCTGTCGACGCATCGCAGCGGCTCATCGGCTGGAACAGCCGCTATGTGGAACTCATGGGGTACCCGGAAAACATGGTTCATGTAGGTGAGTCTGTTGCCGACCTTATTCGGTACAAGGCCGAGCAAGGACTTTTCGGAGACGGCGATATCGAACAGGAAGTCGCCAAGCGCATCAAATACCTGCGTGAAGGGTCCGAGTACCGGTACCAGAGCAGGTTTCTCGACGGCAAGGTCATCGAAATTCACGGTAAACCAATGCCGGACGGCGGATTTGTCACGACTTACAGCGACATCACCGAGTTCAAGTTGGCCGAAAATGCACTGGTCGAGGCCAAGGAGCTTCTGGAACAACGGGTCGTGGATCGGACCGCCGAGCTTGAGGACACGATGCTGGCATTGCAGAACGCGAAAGCCGAGGCTGAAGATGCCAATACGTCGAAGACAAAGTTCCTCGCCGCCGCGGCTCACGATTTGCTGCAGCCGCTCAATGCGGCCAAGTTGTTCGCCGCATTGCTGAACGAGCATCGTGGGGAAATGACGGACGAGCAGAGCACGCTGGTTGCTCGCGTGGAGAGCGGTCTTCTCGGCGTTGAAGACCTCCTGAGCGCGCTGCTCGACATTTCTCGCCTTGATACGGCAGCGCCGGTGCCAAAGCCCGAGGTGTTTCGCGTTGCGAATATGTTTGAGGTATTACAGGGTCAGTTCGCACAGACGTTTGCAGAGCAGGGCCTGAACCTGAGATTTGCGAAAACGGAGCTGTGTGTATTTTCGGATCCGGCACTGTTGCGCCGTATCCTGCAGAACTTCGTTAGCAATGCTCGACGTTACACGCGGGCAGGCGGCGTGCTGGTCGGGTGTCGACGTCGAGGTGACGAGATAGCGATTCAGGTTATCGATACGGGTGTTGGTATCGCAGACAGGGACCAGAAGGCGGTATTCGAGGAGTTTCACAGGCTGTCTGACGGCGCTGAACAGACCAAGCGGGGCCTGGGACTTGGCCTCGCGATCGTTGACCGTATTGCACGACTACTCGGGCACGAAGTGTCACTCCGCTCGGAGTTTGGGAAAGGCAGCTGTTTTGAGGTGGTTGTACCCAGGAGACCGTGTGACAGTGAGCCTGCGACGCAGCCGCAAGCAGCTGAACAGCGCGCGTCGTCGTCGATCGACGGACAGGTAATAATCTGCGTCGACAACGAACGTGACATCCTCGATGGCATGCACGGCCTGTTGAGTAAGTGGGGAGCAGAGCCCGCTATCGCCGATACAGAACGACAGGCATTGGAACTGCTGCAACGGCTGCAAAAGGAAGACGCTCGCATGCCCGCCCTGTTATTGGTGGATTATCACCTTGGCGAAGGCATCACCGGTGTCAACGTCATTGAGGCGTTGCGCGAGAGTGCAGGAGCGGAGATACCGGCTGTGATCCTTACCGCAGATTACACGCCGGAAGTGGCGAAAATCGTTCGCGAGGCCGGGCATGTGCTGCTACATAAGCCGATCAAGCCGGCGGCGCTTCGAGCCCTGATTAGCCAGATTCTAAGCCGCCGTCCCATCATCTGAAGCGGGTTCCAGCAACGAGGGAGCATTGATCCTCAGCTGTTGCACGGCCAGGACGGCCTGCGTGCGATTGTTGACACCCATCTTGCGCAGGACAGCCGTGACGTGGGCCTTGATCGTTGCTTCGGAGACACTGAGTCGAAACGCGATCTGCTTGTTGAGCAGTCCTTCACCCAACATCATCAGAACACGGAACTGGTGTGGCGTGAGGGAACTCAGGGCCATCGCGATCTTCGCTTCTTCGCTGTCCAGTCGATCATCCTGGAGATCGATGCCATCGGGTATCCAGACCTCTCCGTCGAGAACCGCCCGAATACCTTCCTCGAGCGTCGCAATGGGCGATGATTTCGGTATGAACCCGCTGGCACCGTGCTGGATGGAGCGGAGAATAACGGCGGGGTCGTCCATGGCAGATACGATGACGGTGGGCAGCGATCCATGATTGCTACGAATATACGCGAGCGCTGAAAAACCGCTGACGCCGGGCATGTTCAGGTCAAGAAGCAGCAGGTCCGCTTCGGGATGGGCTTCCACTACCGTTTGCAGCGTATCGAGGCTATCCGCTTCGACAATGTGGGCGTCGCTGACACAATTGCCGATTGCGTGAATTAGAGCTTCCCGAAACAGGGGGTGATCGTCGGCGACGATAAATGTGCTTTGGTTTTTCACGACATCAAGATTACCGCAACTGAATGCAGGATGCGTTGCATTAGACCTTCGTCTAGCGTCGGGCCGTATTCGACTTTTGGCTAATGGCCATGATGCAGTTCGTCGCCGAGTATCCACCGTGCCTATTACTGTATTCCGCACTTGGGGGACAAAATGACGAGGTTAAAACTACAATCACTCGCTGCCGGCGTTACACTTGCGCTGCTTTCTGCAGGTGGACCGGCATTGGCACAAGACTCGGATAACGCGGCTCTCGAAGCGCGTGTTGCTGAACTTGAGGCGATGCTCAAACAATTGGTCGACGACAAGAAGGCCGCGCCAGCACCTGCCGCAAAAGCCGCGCCTGCACCCGCGCCATCAAGCTCCGCGACAACGTACAAGTTCGGTGGTTACGCCAAGTTTGACGGCATGTTTTCGGACTACAGCGACGGCACGCCGGACGGCAACAGCCTGATGCGCCAGTTTTACTACGCGCCTCAGATCCCGATCGGTGATGGGACGGGCAGCAGCGACATGACAGCTGATTTTCAGGCCAGAGAATCGCGCTTAAATTTCCGGGCTGATACAACGACGGGCGGTGGCGACAAGATCACTGCGTTTGTCGAGATGGACTTCTTCACCCATGTCGATGGCAACGAGGTTGTGTCCAATTCCTACAGCCCGCGCTTGCGTCATGCGTTCGTGAAATACAACAAGTGGACCTTGGGCCAGACCTGGTCGACATTCCAGGACGTGGGTGCGCTGCCGGAGGCGCTCGACTTCGTTGGTCCCGCAGAGTCCACAACCTTCATTCGCCAGTCAATGATCCGCTACACGTCGGGTAACCTGGAACTGGCCGTCGAGAACCCACAGACGTTTGTTTCGGGCGGCACGCGGGACCGTTCCACCATGCCTGACCTGATCGGGCGCTACACGTTCAAGCTGGACGGTGGCAGCTACATTAAGCTGGCTGGCCTCATGCGCAGCCTGAAGATTCAGGACACCGGGTCCGGCTCGCAGGCCGACGAAACGGGATTTGGCGTCAGCGTCTCGTCCAAGTTCGTGCTAGGCAATGGCGATGACTTGCGCGCGATGGTCACCTTTGGTGACGGCGTTGGTCGTTATATCGGCCTCGGTTTCGTCCCGGACGGCTACATTGACGCCACGACGGGTAATATTGAGACGGCTGAGAGTCTTGCCTGGTTCGTTTCGTACCGGCACCTGTGGAACTCCAAGTGGCGTTCGAACATCATGTACGGCACTACGTCCAATGACTACAACGATGACCTTCAGGCAGCCAGCCTTAACGACACCGCTTCGAGCATCCACGTGAACGTCATTCACAATGTGTTGCCGAAGCTGGATATCGGCGCCGAGTTCATCTTTGGTGAACGTGAGATCGTGAGCGGTACGGACGGCGACTTCACACGCTTCATGGTCTCCGCGAAGTACGCATTCTAGGTTCTACACCCCGGAGCACCTGCCGGGAAAACAGCTGGCGGTACCGAATCCGGTGCCGCCAGTTTTCTCATGACACGCGGCGTGTCAGAATCAATCCATGAAAGAGATCCCCGAGATTGCACAGTTCCTGCGGGGCTTGCCCGGGTTTGACCATCTTGATGATCGTCAACTCGCGGATTGTGCGAAGAACATCGAGATAGCGTATTACCGTAAGGGCGACGATATTCTGACGCCGGGCGGTGAGAATCATCATCTGCACATCGTTCGTAGTGGGGCGGTAGAGCTCCGCAATGAGACCGGCGAGATGATGACTCGCCTTGCTGAAACCGACTGTTTCGGATTTCCGTCGCTGATGAACAGCGCACCGGTCAGAAATCACTCCGTCGCCATCGAGGACACACTGGTCTACCACCTCGGTGCGAAGGCTTTCGCCCGCGCGCGCCGCTCCTGCCCTGAATTCGATACCTTGTTCATTCGCGCACTGTCCGACCGTCTCACTACGTTGGTCACGCCGCAGACGTTTCGAGGCGTTTCGGGTGTATCGGTCAGGAGCCTGGTGTCACGTGATCCGGTCAGTGTGGATGCGGGAATGACTATTCGCGAAGTCGCTCAGGAGATGATTGCCAAGCGAGTGTCTGCGATGCTGATTACGCAAGCCGGCAAGGTGACTGGCATCGTAACGGATCGCGATATTCGCAAGAGGGTTGTCGCCGCCGGCTTGCCGACAGACGGCCCGGTCACCGCTATCATGAGCCGCGAACCTGCGACGCTGCACGGCGATGCGCACGCGTTCGAAGCGGCCATGGTCATGATGCAGAAGAATATTCATCACCTGCCAATCGTCGATGATGGCAAGTTGATCGGTATGGTCTCCCGCGGTGACTTTATGCGGCTGGAGACCGAGCATCCTCTGTACCTCGTCAGCGATATTGGCAAGCAGACATCGGTCGACGGGGTAGTGGAAGCCTGTCAGCGCATGCCCGCCCTGATCATCGGCCAGATCGAGTCGGATGCGAATGGTGAGCAACTCGGCAAATTCATCACGATGATAACGGACACAGTGACGCGTCAGTTATTGCGCATTGCAGAGGCCACCTACGGTCCGCCACCGTGTGGCTATGCGTGGGTGGCTCTCGGATCCCAGGGAAGGTTCGAACAGTCGGCCAAGAGTGATCAGGACAATGCGCTCTTGCTTTCGAATGACGCGACTGAGGCCGACGATGAGTATTTTGCGTCTATTGCCAAAGTAGTCAACGACGGTCTGGACGCGTGTGGCTATGTGTACTGCCCGGGCGATGTCATGGCCTCCAATCCCAAATGGCGACAGCCCCTCGACCAGTGGAAGGATTACTTCAAGCGCTGGATTACGGTGCCTGAGGAAAAGGCACTAATGCACGCGAATATTTTCTTCGACCTGCGCTGCATCGCCGGAGACGTCGTGCTTGTAGATGAACTAAAGGAGAGTATTGGAAAACAGGCCAGGAAGAATGAGATATTTCTGGCGCTAATGGCTAAGAACGCGATGAGCTTCCAGCCGCCTCTCGGGTTTTTTCGGCAATTTGTCCTTGAGAAGTCCGGCGAGCACAAGAATACGCTCGATCTGAAACTGCACGGCATCATGCCGATCGTGGAGATCGCACGTATTCGTTCACTGGCCGCAGGTGAACTTCGAATCAGTACGCGCAATCGCTTACTGGCGGCCGCCAAGGCGAAGGAAATCACGGCAACCGATGCGGCCAACCTGATCGACGCGCTGGATTTTATTGAAAAACTGCGCATTGAGCACCAGAGCCGGCAGTTACAGGCGGGCAACAAGCCCGACAATCATTTGTCGCCGCACGAACTTTCTCCTCTGGTGCGCCAGAATCTGAAATCCGCTTTCTCGCAGGTTCGAGTCAGCCAGTCAGCACTGCTGAATCGATTCCACCTCCCATGAGTTCCACCTGGTTGCGGGCCAGACGATGGTTTCTTGGCCACAGACAATTCGACCCACCATTCGATGCGCTGCTTGCGAGTGAGCTACCTCGCGCGGCGACGCCGTTCGTGGATACGGAGTTCGTCAGCCTGGACATCGAGACGACAGGCCTCGATGCTGCGACCGCGGATATGCTCAGTGTCGGCTGGGTGATTCTTCGCAATGGCAGGGTCGACCTGTCGAGCGCCGAGAGTTTCATCGTTCGGCCGAGCGGCGATGTGGGAGACAGTGCATCTGTTCACGGGCTCACTGATACCTTAGTTGGCGAGGGGCTCGATTGGGGGGTGGCGCTCGATAAAGTCGTGCAAGTACTGAAGGGACGCGCACTGCTCGTCCATCACGCGGGCCTCGACAAGATCTTGCTGGACCGAATGTGCATGCGTCGCTATGGATCCAGCCTGCTTGTTCCTGTCGTCGATACACTCGCATTGGAGCACCGGCGCCATCGACGAAATCACCACATCGAGTCCTCTGCATCGCTGCGCCTGTCAGACCTTCGAGATGCCTATTCGCTGCCGCGATACTCTGCCCATGACTGCCTGGTTGACGCTATTGCCACCGCCGAATTGCTCATTGCAATCGCGGCACACCGCAACCTGAATAGTCTCGGTGACCTTGTCGGCTGACTGCTATTTTCCACGATAGAAGTAGCGCCTCGCGAAGCATCTAATAGCCGTGCCATTTCAGGCAATGAATCCCTAAAGCTTTTGGAGGCAGAATCATGCTGGACAAGAGAGCAGACCTGGCAGGCCCGGGTATCAGTACCTACGAGGCCGTCGAGAAAGTCCTTCCCCGGAACTACGAGTCCCTGCTGGACGTCAAGCGTACGCAGCGGGCCATCTATGACGTTAAGGAGTACATCGAGAAAGGGCTCGCCAAAGAGCTGAACCTGATGCTGGTGCAGGTGCCACTGATCGTCGAAGCATCATCCGGAATGAACGACATGCTGGATCGCGATGGCTCACGTACGCCCGTCGAATTCCCGTGTGGTCTCGGGATTGATATCCCGATTCGTACATCGATCGTGCAGGCTGCGACCAAGTGGAAACGCTGGGCGCTGCAGCAGTTCCAGTGCGACGTCCATGAAGGTATCAACACGGATATGCGCGCCGTGCGGAAAGACTACTTCCTCGATCACGATCACAGTGCCTACGTCGATCAGTGGGACTGGGAACAGGTCATCAACGAAGAAGACCGCAATCTCGAGTATCTGACCGATGTCGTGAAGAAGATCTGGAAGGTCTTCGTCGGCGCCGAAAAGATGGTCATGGACAAGTATCCGGAGCTCAAGGACCCGCGTTTCCCGCCGCTTCCGGAGGAACTGCACTTTATTCACGCCGAAGAAATCCTGGCGAAGTACCCTGATCTGCCGCGCAAAGATCGCGAGACGAAGATCATCGAAGAATACGGTGCCGTATTCATCTATGGCATCGGCTGGGTACTGGAAGATGGCTACCCGCACGAAATGCGTGCCGCTGACTACGATGACTGGGTCACGCCGACGATCGAGAAAGACGGCAAGCTCATGCACGGCCTGAACGGCGACATCCTCGTATACAACCATGTCACCAAACGCCGGCACGAATTGACCTCGATGGGCGTTCGCGTGACGAAAGACACGCTCCGCGAGCAGATGACTATCGCTGAACGCGAAGACGAGCTGTCGCAGCCGTATCACCAGATGATCCTCAATGATGAGGTCCCACTGTCAATTGGTGGTGGTATCGGTCAGTCACGTCTACAGATGTTGCTGCTCAGAAAAGCGCATCTGGGTGAGGTCAGCACAACGGTTTGGCCGAAGCAGCTCCACGACATTTGCGAGAAGCACAACATTCACGTGCTGAAGTAGTTTTGTCACCGGCCCGCGTCTCAAAGAGGCGCGGGCCTTCATAACAGTTTA
Organism: uncultured Gammaproteobacteria bacterium; assembly: GCA_963752875.1. GTDB lineage: Bacteria > Pseudomonadota > Gammaproteobacteria > Steroidobacterales > Woeseiaceae > UBA1847. The sequence goes on from CAVWAH010000011.1 coordinate 67,020, forward strand.
TGCTCTGGCGTATGAAATTACGTTACAAGATCGCGGGCGGCTTCCTCGGACTGGTGGTGATCGCCGTAACCGCATTCGCCATGGTCATCGGGCACACTTCTTCCTGTGAGCCGGTGCCAGCGATTGACAGTGGTACTGAGACTATGAAGGCCATTCGCTACCGATGCTATGGCTCAGCCGATGTGGTTGAGTTTGCCGATGTCGAGAAACCCGAACCTGCTGCCAACGAGGTTCTGGTCAAGGTCAGGGCGGCGGGCGTCAATCCACTCGACTGGCACTACATGCGTGGTTCGCCGTACGTCATGCGCCTCGGTTCCGGCCTCGGCAAACCAACAGAAACACGCATGGGTGTCGATTTCGCGGGTGTGGTTGCGGCTGTTGGTCAGGACGTCACGCGCTTCAAGCCGGGTGATGCAGTGTTCGGGGCTCGCAACGGCGCATTTGCGGAGTTTGTTGTGGTGCCCGAGGATCGCGGCATCGTCCACATGCCGGAGCCGGTGACGTTCGAGCAGGCGGCATCGGTGCCGATAGCCGCGCTCACGGCGCTGCAGGCACTGCGTGACTCCGGGCAGTTGCAGCCCGGGAACAGCGTCTTGATCAACGGCGCATCTGGGGGCGTTGGCACGTTCGCCGTGCAGATCGCAAAAGCCATGGGCGCCAAGGTCCACGGCGTGTGCAGTACACGCAATGTTGAGATGGTGCGCTCGCTGGGCGCCGACCATGTGTTTGATTACAAGCAAGAGAACTACACCGAGAGTGAACACCGATATGACTTGATAGTCGATATGGTTGGCAACCACTCCTTGTCAGCCAATCGACGGGTGCTGAAGCCCGACGGCAGACTGGTTATAGTCGGCGGGTCAAAAGGCGACTGGATTGCGCCCCTGGTGTATCCGCTCAAGGCGATGCTCGTTTCGCCTTTTGTGAGCCAGCAGCTCATGGTGATGCTTGCGAAGCTGACACCCGAAGACCTGGTTGCTGTCGCTGACCTGATGAGTGATGGCAAGGTCACACCGGTCATTGACCAGCGGTTTTCCCTGGAGGAGGTCGCAGACGCGATCCGTTACTCGGAGACAGGGCGAGCTCGCGGCAAGATCATCATTCGGATTGACTGATTCTCATCGAGGCAGGTAGCGGACGAGCAGGGCGAATTCGTCAATGGCTCCCGTGTCGACTTCGGCTGGCACGGGGATCTGCACGACATGCCCGGACCCCGGCGCGACGTCGGCGGCATTGCCATCCTTGCCAATAAGTTCGTTCAGTTCGAACGTCACGTTTCCTGATGGCATTACCAGTTCCATCAGGTCGCCACGCTCAAACTTGTTCTTGACGTCGATGGTCAACCATTGGTCACTGATGTCCAGTATCTCACCGACCAGCTGCTGCCGGTCCGATGTCGAGGCGCCGTGCTCGTAGTTCTGGTATTCCTTCGGCGGATGGCGACGGTAGAAACCTTCGGTGTAGCCGCGGTTCGACAGGCCTTCGAGTTCTTCCATCATGCCCATGTCGAACTCGTTGCCAGCGGCAGCATCCTCAATCGCACGGTGATAGACCTGCGTCGTGCGTGCGGTGTAATACGCTGATTTGGTACGGCCCTCGATCTTGAGCGAGTCGATGCCCATCTCGGCCAGTTCTTTCACGTGCTGCACGGCGCGCAGATCGCGTGAATTCATGATGTAGGTACCGTGCTCGTCTTCGTACGCCGGCATCAGTTCACCCGGGCGTGTTTCTTCTTCGAGCAGAGCGACGGGTAGTTCTGCAGGGTTTACCATGACCGGCACTATGTCTCCGGTGCTGGTTTCTCGCCCTTCCTGCGTATTGTATTTCCAGCGACATGAATTCGTGCAGGCACCCTGGTTCGAATCGCGATGGGACATGTAGCCGGACAACAGGCAGCGGCCGGAGTAGGCGATACAGAGTGCACCGTGTACGAAAACCTCGAGCTCCATGTCCGGGCATTCTTCACGGATCTGTTTCACTTCCTTGAGTGACAACTCACGCGACAGGATGATGCGGCTTAGTCCCATCGACTGCCAGAATTTAACGGCCGCGTAATTGACGACATTCGATTGAACTGACAAGTGAATCGGCACATCGGGAAATGTCTCGCGCACCATCATGATCAGGCCGGGGTCCGACATGATCAGCGCGTCAGGGCCCATCTCGATAATGGGTTCAAGGTCCCGGATGTAACTCTTCAGTTTGTTGTTATGTGGCGCGATGTTGCTGGCGAGGAAGAAGAGTTTGCCAGCCGCATGTGCTTCCTCGATGCCCTGGGCGAGGATGTCGTCCTTGCTGAACTGGTTGTTACGCACGCGCAGGCTGTAGCGCGGCTGCCCCGCATACACAGCATCGGCACCGTACGCGAACGCGAAGCGCATATTCTTGAGCGTGCCGGCAGGCGACAGTAATTCGGGCTTCTTCATGATGAGAGTCGGTGATTTCGGTCGGGGGATTATATATGGGAAATAGGCGAATCTACGTAGCGCCGGGACTTTCAAAAAGGATCAAGATATCCGGGTAGCTCCTATTCGCCAGGAAGGTGCACTATGGATACCCCTGTCAGAAGCGCCGAGAGCCTTGACCTGTTCGTCAACGCTACCCAGCAATTCGAAAGGGCACTGAGCTGGGTCGACGGCATCAAGGACGGGATTGTCGACTTCCTGCTCAACCCGAAACGCACGATCCACGTTAGATTTCCGGTCAACATGGACGATGGATCGACAAGGACATTCCACGGCTTTCGCGTGTTGCACAGCGACGTGCGCGGCCCCGGCAAGGGCGGCATTCGCTACCACCCGGACGTCACGGAAGCCGAAGTAACGGCACTCGCGGCGTTCATGACGTGGAAGACTGCCGTTGTAGACATTCCGTACGGCGGCGGCAAAGGCGGCGTGGTCTGCGATCCGAAAAAATTGAGTCGCAGAGAGCTGCGCAAGATCACTCGCGGTTTCGTTGTCGAGCTTGGTGACAATATCGGACCGCATACGGATGTGCCGGCCCCGGACGTCTACACAAACGCCCAGACGATGGCCTGGATATACGATACGTTCGACCGGATGCATCCCGGCGAAAACAACCTCGCCGTTGTTACAGGCAAGCCGCTCGAAATTGGTGGTTCGCATGGCAGAGAGGAGGCAACGGCCCGGGGCAGCTGGTATGCGACCGAGCAATTGCTGAAACGCGGTGCCGTCCCCGGTCTCGATTCACTCGAAGGTGCCCGTATTGCCGTACAGGGATACGGCAACGTCGGTTCGATCGCGGCTCGTCTGTTCCATGATGCCGGCGGCGTGGTCGTCGCGGTCAGCGATTCGCGCGGCGGCGCAGCCAACGACGAAGGCCTCGATCCGAGAGCCGTCCTCGCGCACAAGAAAGAGACTGGCAGCGTTGTTGGCTATCCGGGTTCGACGAAAATCAGCAACGAGGATGTCCTGGCCTATGACTGTGCAGTCCTGATTCCTGCAGCACTCGAGTGTCAGATTCGCGTCGACAATGCGCACAACGTCAAAGCGAAACTGATTGTCGAGGACGCAAATGGGCCGTTAACGGCGGCAGCCGATGAAATCCTGCAGCAGCGAAACGTAGTCGTTCTCCCCGACATTCTCGCCAACGCCGGTGGCGTCGTCGTCAGCTACTTTGAATGGGTGCAGAACCTCGAGAACCAACGGTGGAGTCTCGAAAAAGTAGAAAAACGGCTCAAAGCGAAAATGTGCCGCGCAGTCGACGAAATAATCGATCGGTACACCGGGTTGCAGGCCCTCCATAAAGGCGGACTTAACAAGGAAAAACAAGGACCTACGTTGCGTGACGCGGCCCTGGTATCGGCCATCCATCGCATTGCGACCGTCGTCCTGCAGAGGGATATCTGGCCGTAGGCGTCAAAGCGGAGTGTGTGAAATTAACAGTGTGAAATTCTTTCTGTAAAATTTCATGCAATACTCTCGTAGTATCAGTTGCAGGGGTTCTCTACGCAGAACCTGCGAATCAGATCCTACAAGGGGATTGCCATGCAACACGCGACACTGGATACGAAGGAAACCAACGAGGGCATTTTAGCCAACGAGCTGTGCCGGGCGCCGCAAGGCGATGCCGAGCTGCTCGAAAACACGGCCCTGATTCTCGACAACCTGATTCCCTTGCGCGATGCAAGCCATGCCGACGTCGTTGAATACTGCGTCGCTATCCCGATGCGCTACGCCGAATGCCACGCCGTACTGGCCGATGGCACCAAGGCAAGCTTCGCGGATCCCCGCAAATTTCTCGGCTGGTCGAGCCACGACGTTCGCCGCTCACTCCTGTTCCGCAACAACGACATTACGCTCGAGGTTGAGGTGGACAACAGGGCGACTGAGCGCGAGTGCAGCACAGTGCGCAGCATCAATCTGCAGGCTGCTGTTCGCAAAGGCGCGAACCGCATCAAGAAATTCATCGGGATCGACGGCGACCTGCTTATCCTGCCGGCTATCTGACTGGCGGAGTAGTCCATCCCTCAGGTCTCGGTCCCTGGTCGGCAATAATCTCGCGATGAGCGCTCCAGGTGACCTGGATGGCTTCAGGCGTGCCGATGCCAGCGCCGCGCGGATCACCGCTCGGCCCGAACCAGTGATTCTGCGGCGCGCCGGTCGTGCGAGCGCGCATTCCGGCATAGGTTGTCCCGTTCACGGTTGAGCCCAGTACCTTGTTCTGGAACCGGATGTCTGCGCTGACGACCGCAGCTGTCAGGTGATTCTGCATCTGTTCGAATATGGATAGAACCGCATCGAGATCGCCGTCGCCGTAGGTGACGACAATCTGGAACGGGCCAAACAGTTCCTTTGACAGCAAGTCGAAATCACCACTTTGCATGGCGCTGAGTGACACCCGAATCGCGGTGGGCTCGTACGCACCGAAGCACTCCGGAATGCTGTGGCCCGTCAGCGGCTTGCCGCCAAACAGAAGTTCTGTACCGTCGACCGCGAGAACCGTGTCGATGTGTGTCCGGATCTGGTCATTGGTCCATGAAAGAACGGGCCCGGTCGTCAGGTCGTCCAAACTGCGTCGCGACGCAAGTTCACCGAGCATCGGCAACAATTTGTCCGCCCAGTTCTCGTGCACAAACAAGGCGCTCTGTGCCGAACATTTCTGGCCGGCCGCGTTGTAGGCGTCCTCGTCGCACTGCCAGGCAACGTAGTCGAGCCAGTCCGCATCGAAATCGGGGCCAATGATCTTCCAGTCAAAACCCGCATCTTCGAGACGCACCCGTCCGTTGAGTGTTTCTGACACACGCTCGGCGACGGTGCTTGATCCTGTGAACTGTGCAAGCCGGATAGTGTCGGCTGCTTCGGTTATGAGTTCGCCCATCTTCCCGCCACGGCAATGCACGACGTCGAGATCCGACGGATCGAGGCCACAATGGATTAGCAGGCGAACGAACTGCTCGAATACGGCGCTGACCTTTGAGTCGACCTTGACGAGTGGGCGATTTCCCATAAACAGGGCACCCAATGTCTGCAGCGCCGGAATCTCGATGGGAAAATTGAATGGCGCGACGACGACGACCGGTCCGAATGGCCAGCGGTAGCCGCGTGACTCCTGGCCAGGGTGGTCGCCCGGGTTCGAGAAGCCGCGTGCGAGAAAGCGCACGCCGTCGCCGGCAAAATTCTCGAGAAATACACGGGTCACACGGACCTCGGCGAGGCACTGCTGCCAGCTCTTGGGCATGACGCGCTGTGTGAGCTTGGTGAAATACTCCTCGACGTCCGGGGTCGCGAGGAGTGCGGCAGCACGTGCGCAAACGCCACCGAGATGTACGTATCGATCATTGTCTTTGAGCGGATTGTGCAGCCCCGACTTCGGACAGCTTTCCAGTCCCTCGATGAACGGTGCCATGTCCTGTGTGTCAGGTACTTTCAGGAAGCGCTCGCCATTCATCGGGTCGACAATGTCGTCGCGGTATGTCGAAACGTCAGCCCAATGGCCGCCGACGAGATTCTGTAGTTTCCCCGGCTTGTCGCCGGACATGCCCGCGAACGGATCGACCGTCGCGAATGCGTTCCACGATGTCGTCATTACAGGGCCCCGCTATTGCTGATCTGATTGCTCGTTCAGGTACGCGACGATGTCGTTGAGTTCCTGCTCGGAAACCACTTTGGCCATCATCGCCATTTGCTGGCCGTACTTCGAGTCCTCGCTTGCGCCGCGCATGCTCTCCTTGAATTTTCCTACCTGGCGAAGGAGGTACCAGTCACCGATAACTGTCAGGCGCGGTGTAAACAGGGCCTCGTTGCCCCAACCCTGGCCACCATGGCAGGCGCCGCACTTGCTGGTGTAAAGCTTCTGGCCGTTGACGACATCGCCTTCGACTGTCGCCGCGGGTCGCACTGCAGGCATAGCCGAAATATAGGCCGCAATATTGGCGATGGCCTCGCCATCAGGAAGCGTTGCCGCCATCGCGAACATCTGGGCACCGGTCGTGTCGCAAGGTTCCTTGCCGCGCCTGCCGTCTCTGAAATCCCAGAGCTGGCGAGCAAGATAAGTCTCGGACTGGCCGGCCAGGCCCGGAGCATTGAGTGCCTGATTGCCTTCACCATTCGCGCCGTGACAGGCTACGCAGGTGCCGTAAAGTGCCTTGCCGGATTCAACATCGCCGGCCGCAGAGAGACCGGGAAGCAGGAGGGCCGTGAGCAGAAGAATCGGTGTGCGAATGTTCATTGTCGGGGCGTCCCGGAAGTGTCAATATCGATGATCTGTCCAGTTTGGACAACCGTCCAAACAAAAACAAGTACGGGATTTAGCGTATGTCTGGGCAAGAAAACGACGTTGTAATAGTTGGCGCAGGGATCGCAGGGCTCGTGGCTGCCCATGAGTGTCTCGAGCGTGGCAAATCGGTCACGGTCGTCGACCGCCACAGTGCCCAGAATGTCGGGGGCCTGGCACGCACGGCATTCGGCGGCATGGCGCTCGTGGGAACGCCGATACAAAAACGTATGGGTGTGAAGGACACACCCGAACTGGCGCTGTCGGACTGGTGTTCCTTCGCAGAATTCGCGAAGGACGATGCCTGGCCAAAACTCTGGGCCGAGGCCTACGTCGAGCAGAGCGCTGACCGCGTGTTTCACTGGCTACGCGAGAAGGGGCTGCGATTCATGCCGGCCGTCAACTGGGTCGAGCGTGGGAACTTCGTGCCCGGCAACAGCGTACCCCGTTACCACATCCTGTGGGGCACGGGACTCGGGCTGGTTGAGCGCTTTGTTGATCTGCTCGCGGCTCATCCGAACACCGGCAAACTGCACTACGTATTCGGCTGCCGGGTGGATGACCTGGTTAAGGACGGCGGCCGCATCGCAGGGTGCCGCGGCACGATCGAGGCCAGTGGGGAGGAGCGAGAGTTCCTGGGTGATGAGACGATCGTTGCAACTGGTGGCATCAACGGGAACCTGCAGAAGGTTCGGGACAACTGGTACTGGGGCAACCCGCCGGCGGACATACTCAATGGTTCGCATCCTTTCTGTGACGGCCACATGCATGATGTTGTGGCGCAACACGGCGGCACCGTTACGCATCTCGAGAACATGTGGAATTACGCGGCCGGCCTCCCGCACCCGAAGCCACAGTTTGATGGCCACGGCCTGAGTCTGATTCCGTGCAAATCGGCGCTGTGGTTGGACCACACGGGTACGCGTATCGGGCCCGAGCCGCTGATAACCGGGTTCGATACCCACGACATGTGCGGTCGCCTGTCAGGGATGGAGAAGCCGTACTCATGGCAGATTCTGAACTGGCGCATTGCGGCGAACGAGTTTGCGATTTCGGGTGCCGAACACAATCCGCACATACGAGACGGTCGGACGTTCTCGTTCCTGAAGGAAACCCTGCTCGGCAATCACCGACTGGTGCGTCAAATGCAGGAAGAGAGCGACCATTTTATTGTCGCCGATACGCTTTTAGAACTCGTCGAACAAATGAATGCACTAAACGGTGACGATCTGGTGAGATTCGACAACGTTGAACACGCGATAAACACGTTCGACGATAACGTGCGCCGCGGTCCGGGTCAGTGGAACGATGATCAGTTGCGCCGCATCGTGCATGCACGGGCGTGGCGCTCGGATCGTCTTCGTACCTGCAAGCCGAAGCCGTTACTGGATCACGGCCCGTTGATCGCGATGAAGCTCAGGCTGATTACTCGCAAGAGTCTCGGCGGCATCCAGACGGACCTTGCGAGCAGGGCGCTCGACAACGCGGGCAGGCCCATTCCCGGGCTATACGCGGTGGGCGAAGCGGCCGGCTTCGGCGGTGGTGGTGCGAGCGGCCGCCGTTCGCTTGAGGGGACATTCCTGTCCGGTTGCATTCTGACCGCGCGTGCCGCGGCTGAGGCGATTGCCTGATCAGGTACTCAGCTGTTCGGTGACTGCACGATATGCGGCATCGATAGCGCCATTCACATAGGCATAGGCCGAGGCATCGGAGTTTGCAATCGAGATGCGCCCGATCTGCGCTGCACCCTGCAAATGGGGCCCGTTCGTCGGGCTCCATTCCGGCGGATCGTAGAGTTCGTTGTATTCGTAGGTATAGCCGTGTGGCCAGCGATTGACCGTTATCGCCGCGATGTCACGATCGGCATCGAAACCACCGGAGCCTAGTGCGCCGCTCATCGTACCCACGATGCTGTTCTCGAAATCGTCGAAGCTGAGCTCATATAGTTTGGCTCGCCCCGCCAAATGTTGCTGGCGTTCGGTCAGGCCCTGGTCCGGGAACGTCGGCGCGTACGTGCCGTGCACGATCACGGGCTCATTCGAGGATCGGGCATATCGATAGTTTCCCATTGAAACAGGGAAATCGAGGGTGAACGCATGCATGAGGTTCGATCGCGGAACATAGAAGCGATGGAAACCGACGTTTTCGAAAGCCCGCCAGTTGCGCAGTGCGATATTGATGTAGGCCAGTGGCACCTTGGTCGCCGAGCGGATGGCTTCAATCTGCGTTGACGGCACTTCCGCGCAGATGTGCGGCACCACGTGGTTGTAACAAGCCAGAATCGCGTGCCTGCCACGCACCCTGTGGACGCTGCCGTTCGTTACGTACGTGACATCAACAGCGCCATCGTCGTTTACATGGCGAACATCCACCGCCGTACTGTTCAGGCGAATTCTTGTTCGGTTCGATGATCTGTCCAACTTTCCGTAGTCGGCTGTTGTCGTCACCAGGTCTTCCATTGTGTTGCCCGGGAGCGCGTCGGGAATCAATCGCCGCACGAGAGAGCGGGTGATCCCGGCATTGCCATCGGGGAAATGAAAAATGTATGGCTCCTCCGACTCCTCCTGTGCGATCACATCGTCGCTCTCGAAGATGTGCCATGTGCCGGGCATTTGCAGGCGATAGCCCTCGAGAGCCGATAGTGCGTCATACCCGAATCCCCACAGGGACTTGGGGTAGTCTCGCAGCAACGTTACGACCTCCTCGTGAACGCCTGCGTGCTTGCGCAGGAAGTCCGAGTAGCTGATGCGCCTCATCAAGCCAGCTCGTTCTGCATCGGTCAGGCCGGGCAGGTGATTGTGCGGTCCTTGCAGAAGACGGATGAAGCTCTGCTTTGCATCGACCGACAAGGGGTAGTCGTTGATCAGGGCTTCGGGATCCGCCGCCAGTTCGCTTTCCCAGGGTGCCACGACGATAGGGTGAATACTGTCCTTGCCGTATTGCTCCGCACTGAAATAGATGCCGTGACCGAGTTCGCGGTCCCGGAAGAAGTCTTTGTCGAAGTAATCGTAGAATCGGTCCGTCTCAATGCCGATGTCCTGGATGAGTTTCCTGGACTGAGGTGAGTACGAACCAGGTGAATCTATTGATTGGCTACCTCCGTAGCCAATGACGGTCTTGCCATCAATGGTGAATTCGTTGCGTTTCGCGTGCCCGCCGAAATCGTCATGATTATCGAGAATGAGTATTCGAGCATCGGGGCCGGCCTGTTGCCGGAACATGAACGCGGCTGAGAGTCCCGAAATACCGCCGCCGACGACGACAAGATCGTACTCCCTGTCTGTAAGTTCGCCCGGTCGCGTCCAGGTCTTGTTCTCAATGGCAAGCGCGTGAGCAACTTCAAAGGATCCGTCGTGGCTACCACGCATACCAGTCAGTGCCGGAGGATAGGGCGCCGGTCGACCCGACATGGCCATGAGCTCCAGGGGCGATAACGCACTGCCGGCAGCGACGCTCATCGCGAAACCGTTAATGAAGTCCCTGCGGGTGATATCCAATTTGCCGCTTGCCCTCGCGCCCTGTTCGTGGGGCTTCTTCTTGATCGCCGGGATCAATCGTCGAGGTGAATATTAACACGCCGATTCTGGCGGCCTTTCTTCTCCACTTTGCCAATCCGGACAGCACCAACCTCTCCGGTCGAGTGCAGGTGCGTACCACCACAGGGCTGCAGGTCGACACCAGCAATCTCCAGCAGGCGGATCGCACCCTTGCCACGCGGTGGTTGCACGGACATCGTACGAACAAGGTCCGGATTTTCGTCGAGCTCTTCCTCGGAGATCCAACGGCAACTGATTGGGTGGTCAGCCGCGACGAGTTCGGCAAGCGCTGTGCCTACTGCCTCTTTGTCGACAGTGTCCTCCATGTCGAAGTCGAGGCGGCTCTTCTCGGCACTGATGTTGCCGCCTGTTACGCCGTAATGGAGTATCGAGCCAAGCAGGTGCATCGCGGTATGCATGCGCATGTGCCGATAGCGGCGCTCCCAGTCGAGCGCCATTGAGATTTCGACGCCGACCGGCGGAAGTGCAGCGCCTTCCTCAAGTAAATGTGCGATGTCGCCGTCGACGTAGCGCGTATCAACAATAGCCGCCGTTCCATCACTCCAGGTCAGTGTGCCTGTGTCGCCCGGCTGTCCGCCACCCAGCGGATAGAAAATGGTTTTGTCCGTGCGCACATAGTTGTCGGCGCTTTGGGTTACTGTCGCCGTGCATTCCCTGACGTACGAGTCTTCGCGAAAAACTTCTCTTGTCAAAGGTGTGCCTCCAGCCAGGTACTCATGTCAGCGAGGACTGTTTCTTTTTCAGGCTCATTGAAGATTTCGTGAAACAGGCCAGGGTATATTTTCAATGTCTTGTCGTCGGAACTCACGTTGTCAAACATCTCCTGTGAACCTGATGGCGCCGTCAGCTGGTCTTTTTCCCCATGCATGAAGATGACGGGAATCCGAACCTCGTTCGCTCGAGACAAAGTGTGGTTCATTGTTGCGGACAGTTCGGCTATCAGGCGCGCCGAGAGCTTGCCGTGAAACACGAGGGGATCGTTGACGTAGGCATCGACAACAGCCTGGTCCCGGCTGACGCCTGATGCATCGAGCCGGATCATGGGCAATGTCGGCACGAGTGCCGAAAGCAGCCGAATCAGAGCCAGCAACAGTGCGGGCGGAGCCTGGTCGGTCTTCAATGCCGGCCCTGACATCACGCAGGCCTTGAAGTCGTCCTGGTTCTCGAGCAGGAACGTTGCAGCGATCAGGCCACCCATACTGTGACCCACAAGAAACAGCGGCAGCAGTGGCTGTTCGGTCTGGATCCTGCCTAGCAGCGCACTCACGCCATCGAGGTAGACGCTGAACCGTTCCACATATCCCATGCGCCCATCGGATTTGCCGTGCCCGTAATGGTCGAGCGTATACACCGCGAAGCCACGCTCCGTCAGGTGTTCGGCGACGTGCTCGTAGCGACTGCTGTGTTCGCCGAGACCATGGACCAAGAGTACCGCTGCGCGGGCGTCTGTGTGGGGCAGCCAGGTCTGGCGGAAGAGTCGGCTCGTGCCTCTCGCGGTGGAGTGTCTTAGTTCGAAATAACCGTCTGTGTGCTTCAACTCGCCTTTCTCCGCGACGATGGCGAGCCACCGGCCTTCCTGGCCTTGCGCGGAGTGCCAAACTCCTCGATATGAAGCTCCTCGAACCTGTGGAGGATGGGGTCCAGTGTCCGGCTGATGCGCGTCTGCACGCGGATGCGTTCGATGCGTGGCCACGTGGCGCGTTCACCCGCATCCATGAGGTCACGGATCTCTTCTCGCGTCCGCCACGACAATGTCCTGAGCGGGTTGTGATATTTCTTGAGCGGGGAGATCGTGATGTCACCGACATAGCTCTGATTGATGATCGAAAGCGCCGAACTGGTGAGACGTTGTACTTCCGGGATCACACCGATCGGTTTTTCGAGAATTACTGCGCCCGCATTGATCCAGGTCCGGGCTGTATCGATCAGGGCGTACTTGAGCTCAGATACCGTGTCCGACTTGCGTTTCGTCGTGTCTATGAATGGAATGACGTAAGGATTGGTCTGGCTCACGATGTAATGATTGACGCCATACAGTCGCGCAAGTCGTTTGGCAGGCAAGTCGTCGCTGAGCGAGCCGTCCACCCATTTTCGCGAAGAATGATAAGCCTGCCGTTCGCCCTGATCATTCTTTGCCATGAGGACAACGGACGGGAAGAAGCCTGGTATGGCGGTCGATGCCAGCACGGCCTCTCGCATGAATACGTTCGGTGACGTATCGGCATTCAGCAATCGCGACTTCTGGTGGTTTTCGGCCGGCGCGACCGAGACGTTCATGTGCCGTCCGGTACGCTTGAGTGATTCCTCGAATGTGCAGTCGGGCAGGAACTCCTCCAGCACCTCCCAGATGTCGTCGGGCGTAATCTGCTCGGTCTTGATGTTGGAGACGATTCGGCTGATGAGGCCGGACGGCTCGTCCAGCGCCGGGAGTGCGTTAGGCTCGAGCAGGTCATTGAGTTCAGCGTCGCTACTCGCGCAGATGATGCTGCCGACAAGTGCCCCACCACTCGATCCGGAAATAATGTTGGGTAACAGGCGCTCCTGCCAAAGGGCCTTGGCGACCCCAAGGTGGAAGTAGAGCAATGTTCCCGAGCCGCTCATCATGAGCGCCGAGCGCCCGAAGCAGTGGCTTGCCCGGTGGAAGAAGTCGAGCTTGTCCGCGAAGATGATGCTATCGACCTCGGGGCTCGCGAGATGCTCGAGCGCGAGAGCAATTTCCTCGACGTAGTCGTCGATGAGTTTTTTGGTGCCGAACTTTGCCTTGCCATAGAGGGGCGAGGCTCCCATGCCACCCATGTTGCCGTGGATGCCTTCGTTCAGGGCGAACAACAGTCCTTTGTCATCGTGCCGGGAGCGCAGGTTACGCAGATGATCCAGGCGGGCGCGAATCGACACGAAATCATAGCGGGTCGACTGGCCAAGAAGCTTCCAGCGCGCCGCGCCCGACTCCTCATCGTGTTCGATTGCCGCTTGCTTCCACTCTTCGTAGCTGGAGGCTGAGTCCATTGCTGATTCAAGTTGCTTCAGGCGGTTTGTGAACACGGTAGCTCGTCTCCTGTCAGGCAGCTCCCCTCAGGTCATCCGCCATCATAGCGCGCATTTCGATCTTGCGTATCTTGCCCGTGACGGTCATTGGGTACTCGTCGACAAAGCGCACGTAACGTGGAATCTTGAAGTGTGATATCTGGCCTTTGCAGAATTCGCGAATGTCTTCCTGAGTAGCGGTTTGGCCGTCCATGAGCTGGACCCAGGCACAGACTTCCTCGCCCATTTTCATATCCTCGACGCCAAACACCTGGACTTCACTGATCTTCGGGTGTGTGTAAAGAAACTCTTCGATTTCGCGGGGATAGATGTTCTCGCCGCCCCGGATGATCATGTCCTTGATGCGGCCGGTGATGCGCACGTAGCCGAATTCATTCATCGTGCCAAGGTCGCCGGAATGCAGCCAGCCGTCGATAATTGTCTCGGCGGTCTTGTCATCGTCGTTCCAATACCCTTTCATGACTGAGTAGCCGCGAGTACAGATCTCACCCTGCTCGCCGATGGGGAGGACGCGATCGTTTTCATCGACGATCTTGACCTCGATAAAGGGAATCGGGCGCCCCACGGTCTGTGTTCGATTCTCGAGCGAGTCGTCGGGCAGCGTCATGTGATTGACGGGGCTCAGTTCCGTCTGCCCATAGCCGATCAACACATTGTCCATGTGCATGTCGTCGATGATGCACTGCATCAATTTCTCGGGGCAGGGCGCGCCCGCGATGATGCCTGTGTGCAGGGACGAAAGATCGAACGTTGCGAAGTCGGGATGGTCGAGTTCCGTAACAAACATTGTGGGGACGCCATGCAAGGCTGTGCATTGTTCTTCCTGCACTGCCGCCAATGTCGATTCCGGGTCGTAGACAGGACTTGGCAGCACGATCGTCGCGCCCGTAGAGACACAGGCAAGTACGCCGAGGACCATGCCGAAGCAGTGGTAAAGCGGCACCGGCATGCAGAGCTTGTCTGCCGGCGTGAATCGCATACCCATACCGGCGTTGTAGCCGTTGTTAAGGATGTTGCAGTGTGTCAGCGTTGCACCCTTCGGGCTGCCGGTCGTGCCGCTTGTGAACTGGATATTGATCGCATCGTCAGGACCGAGTTCGCAGGCGATTTCGGCAAGTCGTTCGTAAGCGGACGTACTGCCCCACGAGCAGACTTCTTCGAAATTGAACATGCCGGGCGATTGCTCATCACCCATACGAATGACGGTCGTCAGATGTGGCAGTTTCTTTGAACGCAGGTAGCCGGGCTCACACGAGGCCATCTCGGGCGCGAGTGTATTCAACATGCCGAGGTAGTCGCTGTTCTTGAATTTCTCGGCAGAAATAATGGCCTTGCATTCAACTTTGTTGAGCACGAACTCGAGTTCGAACAGGCGATACGCGGGATTGATACACACCATGATCGCGCCGATCTTCGCGGTCGCGAACTGGGTCAGGACCCACTCGTAGCTATTCGGTCCCCAGATGCCGACGCGGTCCCCTGGGTCGATGCCGAGGGCGATCAGGCCAGTTGCCAGCCGATCGACCTGTTCCTGGAATTCGCGGTATGACCAACGGATCTCCTGGTGGCGAACAATCAGCGCCGGATTGTCCGGGTTTTGCTCGACAATGCGGTCGAAGCAGTCACCGATAGTCTCGTACAGAAGCTGACCGGAACCTTCCCCGGTCATGTAACTTTGTGTCAGGTTTTTCATGGCGATATTGTCCAATAATCGCCCTCGATCCGTACTGTGGCTAACCCCAATTGACCCAGTATTTTCCGCAGCGGATAGTATGAAACATGAACGGTATAGCACGGTTAATCACGCATTCCTCCCTTGGCGCAGAGCTGTCCGACAGCGAGGTCGGGATTCTGGGCACGCTCATGATTGAGCGCGAACTCGCCGATGGTGAATTCCTGTTTGAAGATGGCACCAATGACGATGCCCTGCACGTTATTCTGATGGGCAAACTCGAGGTCGTGAAACGCACGGGTGGAGACGATTTCGCGAGCCTGGCAGTGCTGCGGGACGGTGAGCTCGCTGGTGAGCTGAGTTTCATTGATGGCTCGCCTCACACGGTCGGATTGCGGGCGTTGTGCGAAACCCACGTTCTGTCTCTGGGGCGCGAGTCATTTGAAGGCATCGTCGACTCGAATCCGCAGCTTGTTTACAAGGTCATGCGAGCCGTTGCGCGATCTGCGCACCGCATCGTCCACCGCATGAACACGGAGTTTGTCGAGCTCTCCAACTACATCTTCAAGCAGCACGGACGCTACTAGATCTAAGGGCGCCTTGCGGCGCCCTTTTCATTGCCTGCCCTACTAGGCTTCTCGTGCCGCAGCGTCTTCCTGCATTTGTTTCAACTCATTCGGTGGCACTTCGGCGTAGTGGCTGAAGTCCATCGTGAAGCTGCCATCGCCGCCGGTCAGCGACTTCAGGCGCGAGTGGTAGCCTTGCAACTCAGTCAGCGGAGCCTCTCCTGACACAACCAGGCGATTGTCAGGGGCCGCATCCGTGCCCTTGATCAGGCCCCGCATGGCGGAGAGATCGCCGGTAACACCGCCGACGCAATCACTCGGGATCGTGAACTCGACGTACACGATCGGTTCCATAACGATGGGTTTCGCCTTAGCGACAGCGTCCATGAAGGCCTTCTTGCCCGCCTGAACGAATGCGATTTCCTTCGAGTCTACGGCGTGGTGCTTGCCGTCGTACACGGTGACCTTGATGTCCTGCATCGGGTAGCCGTGCAACCCGCCCTCATTCATTACCTGGCGAACGCCTGACTCAACCGCCGGAATGTACTGGGTCGGAATTGCTCCACCGACGACTGCGCTTTTGAACTCGAAGCCAGCACCATGCGGCAGCGGCTCGATGCGCAGATATACTTCTCCGAACTGGCCGGCACCGCCGGTTTGCTTCTTGTGGCGATGGTGACCGTCGGCTTTACCCCTGATCGTTTCCTTGTAGGCAATCGATGGCAGGGAGGTCACGATATCGAGACCGTAACGGTCCTCGATTTGCTGCAGAATCGTGGACAAGTGAAGTTCGCCAAGTCCACGCAGGACGACCTCGTTGAGTGAGGCGTTGTGCTCAACGTGGATTGAAGGATCCTCGGCTTCTGCCACATGCAGTGCATCAGATGTCTTCTGGGCGTCGGCGTCATTCTTCGGCCTAATGGCCAGACCGAACATCGGCTGAGGTAGTTCGATCGGCTTGAGGTGAAAATTATCCTCGTCGTGCGAATCGTGTAGCACGGCGTCGTAGTGGGCTTCATCTACGCGTGGGACGGCGCAAATATCACCGGGGACGGCCGTCTTGACTTTCGAGTGCGAGTCGCCATTCACCTTGAGTAATTGTGTTGCCTTGAACGGTTTTCGTGCATCGCCGACATACAACTGGTTTCCGGCTGTGATAGTGCCCTGGTGGATGCGGAACAACGCCAGCCTGCCTTTGAATGTGTCGATGTTGACCATGAATACGTGGGCGATGGCATGCCGTGACGGATCGGGTCTGACGTCGACCTCGGTTGCGTCGGTGCCTTCGCCCTTGAAGAACACACGTGGATTCCCTTCGGTTGGATTGGGCATCAGGCGTTCGAAGGTCTGCAGCAGCTGACGAACGCCGACGCCGGTCTCGGCCGAGACGAAGCAAACGGGTATGAGGTGCTCTTCACGCAGCGCTTTTTCGAACGGGTCGTGCAATTGCTCGGGCTGGAGTTCTTCCCCCTGTTCGAGGTACAGCTCCATAAGTTCCTCGTCGACCTCGACAACCTGGTCAACGATCTGGGTATGCGCTTCCTTGACAGAACTAAACGCTGTTTCATCGCCTTCGGGCTGGAAGAAACAGTCGACAACGCTTTTGCCATCTGCCGAGGGCAGGTTCATTGGCAGGCACTCGGCTCCGAATGCGTCCTGGATGTCGCTGAAGACCTTTTCGATATTTACGCCTTCCGCGTCAATCTGGTTGACGATGATCATGCGGCACATGCGCTGTTCGTGTGCAGCGTTCATCATGCGGCGCGCCACCATTTCGACGCCTGCCTGGGCGTTAATGACGATAGCGGCCGTCTCTGCCGCGGCCATCACCGACTTGGCGCGGCCGTAAAAGTCGCGGTATCCCGGTGTGTCGATCAGGTTGATGTGTATGCCCTCGTGATCGAGGTGACACACTGAATTGAACTGCGAGTGGCCGATTTCCTTTTCGCGAGGCGTGTAATCGGAAACCGTTGTGCCTTTGTCGATCGAGCCCTTTTCCGCGATCTTCCCGCCGGCAAGCAGCAGCGCCTCAGTCAGCAGGGTCTTTCCCGCGTGGCTCGGTCCGACAAGGCAAACGTTACGGATATCGGCAGTAGAATAGGGCATGAACTCGTCCTCTCAGTATTGTTTGAGCCAAGCTTAGCGCACTGAATTGTGGGCGAATATTTCGGTTTATCACCGAATATTGGCGTGAGCGGAACCTGCATTCCGCGAGCGCTAGAGCTTGCTTTTTATAATCTCGCCAGCCTTCATTATAAGCGCCAGATTGGCTTGGGGGTCGCCCAAAAGGGATAAATCTTCGAGCAATTCACCCTCGTGGATCAGGAGGTCGGCAACCCAACCCTCACGGATCTCGCCAAAGTTGCCATGCCGGTTCAGTTTGCCGGCCATGCGGATGATCTCAGCGCTTTCTGAGGTGGCCTGGCGAAGAACTTCCGCGTTGGACCAGAACTCGGCGCGTTCCGTGAACTCTCGGGGTAGTCCCTGGTACATGCCGAAGATGAAATCGGTCGAGAATCCGGTCGTTATGTCATATTTCTTGATGAGCCTGATCAGGTTTTCCTGGCCCGCGCGGACCAGGTGAGCCTTCTCTTTTTGCACGTCGGACAGGTTATCCAGGCCCACCAGCGAACGGAAGATGACCAGTTGCGTGCTGATGACAACATCATTGTCTGCCACGAGTTTCGCGGTCTTGTCGTCGATGAGCAGCCCGTGCTCGATGCATTTGACACCATTCTCGACAAGGCGTGTTATTGCCTCGCTCGTGTACGCATGGGCAAGAACGTATGTGCCCCAGTCGCCGGCAGCCTGGACGGCGGCGCGAATCTCGGCCGGGGAGGGCTGCAGCGTATGGATCGGATCATAGTCGGACATCACGCCGCCACCACCCATGATCTTGATCTGTGTCGCGCCGTTTTTCAGGTTTTCGCGGACAGCGACGAGCGTGGCGTCGACGCCGTCGGCGAGCACTGCGTTGTCCGCTGTGATGTAGGGCGTGCCGCCGGTATGAGCGGGATTTGCTTCATGCGGCATACGCCAGTCGCCATGTCCCGCTGTTTGCGACACGATGGCGCCCGACGGGAACACCCTTGGCCCGTAAAGGGCGCCGGAGTTGAACGCCCTGGCGAGATCCGGATGCGTTCCGCCGGCGTCCCGAATGGTCGTGAATCCATGGTCCAGGAAGAACTTTGCAGCTGCGACTGAACGCGCACCGACTGCCGTCGCATGTTCTCGCTCAAATGAAGGCGGGGAGTGCATTCCAAGGTGCACGTGCAGATCGATAAACCCGGGCGTCAGGATGCGATTGTTGCCAGCGACTATTGTGGCCCCTTCAGGCGCTTCGATGGCCTCGCTGGAAATTGTCTGGATTACACCGTCCACAACCAGCAAATTGCCCGATGAGAGTTGGGCGTCTACGCCGTTAAAAATGCGGACATTCTCGATCAGGACGGTACCAGCCAGGGCGGCCTGGGAAAAGAACAGTGCTAGAAGCGAGATCAAGATACGGCGCATGCGGTTCTCCGATTTATTGTTATTATCGCTAATTGGCGCAGCCAACCAGTGCGGCGCCCAATACTATCCTAAAGGGGATTCCATGTTCAGAATGACCGCGTCAGTTGTCTGCCTGTTTTTCGCCGGATCTGTCCTGGCAGAAGAAAGTAGTTCTGCGTACGACAAGGACTACCAGAGAGAGGCACTTGAGGTATTTCGACACATAATCTCTCTGCGAACGGCCGCCGGTCATGGCAATGTTCCTGAAATGGCCGACTACCTGGCGCAGCAGTTTATCGAGGCCGGGTTCGACAGCGAAGACGTCAGCGTTTTGCCGTACACCGAGGCAGCAGGGGAAGAAGTGGCCTCGCTGGTTGTTCGATTCCGTGGCAACGGCCTGTCGGGGAAGAAGCCAATTTTGTTGTTGGCACACATGGATGTCGTCGATGCCATTCGGTCCGACTGGGAGCGCGATCCCTACACGCTGATCGAGGAAGACGGGTTCTTCTTCGGCCGTGGTACTTCGGACAACAAGGCCGGCATTGTAGCCCTGACGAATACGTTTCTACGCCTGCAACGTGAAGGCTTTACGCCAACGCGTGACCTCATCATTGCGTTAAGCGGGGACGAAGAAACGACGATGGAGACGATCCAGTTTCTCATCAGGGAACACCGCCAACTCGTGGACGCGGAATTCGTCCTCAATTCAGATGCGGGTGGCGGTTACCAGGACCACGACCACGAATCGGTCGCTTACCTGTTGCAGGCGGCCGAGAAAACGTATGTGACCTATGAACTGACGGTCCGCAATCCCGGCGGGCACAGCTCACTGCCGCGTGCCGACAACGCAATTTATGAACTGGCTACAGTGCTCAAGAATATTGAGGCGTATCGTTTTCCGTCGCGAGTAAACGAGGTTACCAGGGAGTATTTCCGTGAGATGTCCACGCTTGTTGAGGGCCCCCTGGGCGAAGCGATGGGTGAGTACGCGGAGAACCCCGGGGCTGAGAGCGCCCAGGCGTTACTCGAAACCCATCCGACCGAAGTGGGTAATACCCGTACAACCTGCATCGCGACCATGCTCACGGCTGGACACGCTGAGAACGCCTTGCCCCAGACTGCGACGGCCACGGTAAATTGCCGCATCTTTCCCGGCGTCCCTGAAGCCGAGGTACGAGCACAGCTGGTTCGGGTCGCTAACAATCCGGATTTGGAAGTTCATGTCGCCTACGATGCTGTAGAGGGGCCGATTTCGGACCTGCGTGAAGATGTCACTGCCACCGTTGCAGACGCGGCTCGCAATCAATACGGTTCCGTGCCGCTGGTGCCGCACATGTCAGCGGGTGCGACCGATAGCCAGCATACCCGCATCGCCGGTATGCCGTCGTACGGCGTGAGCGGGATCTTCATGCGTCCGGAAGATATGTTTGCTCACGGCCTGAATGAGCGTATTCCGGTGAAGTCATTCTACAAGGCACTCGACTACTGGCACGAGGTTCTGACAGAGCTTGGCAGTGAGACCGCGCTCTAGGGCAATCTGTATTGCTCGAGTTCCGCAGCGATCCGGGACCACAGGGGTTTCCATGTCGTCCATTTGTGGCCGCCGTCGCGGGTGTAGACGTGCGACGACTGCAGTGCCGAAAGTAACGGGCCGTAGGCACCTGCCAGGCGATCCGAGTTGCCGTATCCGAGGATAATCGGCTTGCGTCCTGGTTCTGCCATCTCCTGTTGCAGCCACCGCCAGACGCGCACCTCGTGCTCCGGATAGCCTTCGCCACCGGGGTCCCATGACTGAAGATCATCGGCTGCAAGAACCTCTGAGATAATTTCGTCGCCGCCCAGGTAGGGGGCGAGCAGGATCAGGCCGTCGACGTTGTCGGGGTGCGCCTGTGTGTAAAGCAAAGAGCCGTAACCGCCCATTGAAATGCCGAGTAGCCAGATGGTGTCGTAGCCCCGCTCGCGAGCGGGAAGGACTATATCCTCGTGCAGGCGAGTGACCAGCGATTCGTCGCGGTAATAGCCGAAATGTGCATCTATCGCGAGCGTGTCGAAGTTGTGTCCCTGGCCGATGTCGAGAAAATTCTGAGTGGCAAATGTCTCGGCCCGATCGCCCATACCCGGCAGCATGATGATGAGTGTCTTACCGTGCGCCAGTTTGTCAGCGTCACCGACGAAAGGGATCGGGTTTTCGACGGGTGGCAGCCGCAGGCAGGCCGATAGTATCAAGGCCGAGGAGACTGCCATCGCGATGAATTTTGTAATCCGCGGAAACATGCCCCCAATCTTAGCAGGCACCTGTCGACGGACCAGAAACAAAAAGAGGCGCCCATTGCGGGCGCCTCTGAGTTGCCGTAATTTTTCTTATTGCGGCAAGGGGGGTTGTTATGGTGGCGGTATCCTTTGTCCACCATTCGTCGGATCGTCGTCCCAGCCGAGGGCGGCCCAGTCGACCTGGCTTCCGATATGGCAGTCGCCGCAATTGTTGTTCATGCCCCAGGCATCTTCTTTCGGTGCGACTTCGTGGTTGACCGTCAGGTACATGACTGTATCGACGAATCCTGAATCTCCACTGGTGTACGGCTGTCCCGTGACGTTCGATCCATCGATCAGGGCGAGATCCCAGTCGTACGTGCCCCAATAGGGGTTCGGTCCGCCAGCCGAGCCAAACAGGTGCGGTACCATGATCCGCTTGTTGGCAATGTCAGCAATCTGGTTGCCGATCATCTTCTTGAACGGATAGATCATTGCGTCCCCATCCGTGTAGTCAGCTGCCGGTGCGCCGAGAGAGACCGGATTCGATGGGTCAGGATCGCCGGTGTAAGTATCGTCGGCGCCTACCAGCATCTTGTTCCATTGGCCGTTGTGGAAAAGCAGCGTTGGCCGGACGTTTGTCTCCCAAACGAACGAGCCTTTCTTCTTGTCATACATCGGGCGATTGGTAACAGGATCGCGCGGAATATCAGCATCGGCGATGTCCTGGCCGGCGTCTTCCCAATACCACTCGACTTTCGTGGATTGCATACGCGCAAATGTCGGGATATGGCAAACCTGGCAAGCAAGCCGATCGTGTTGACCGCCCGTGATGATCTGCTCCACTGATGTGCCAGCGTGATCGATGTTGCGGTCATGGCAGAATGTGCACTGCCTCATTTCGCCTTCGTCAACAGAGTGATACGGCATGCCGCCAATACCGTGGGACAGCATTTTATCGTCGACGTCGCGTTTGACCGTGTGGCAGGCTACGCATTCCATGTCGCCGCCATCCGTGCCCATGTGTACATCGTATTCACGCGTCGTGTCCCTGAGTGCCATGGCGATGTCGCCGTGTTTGACGTTGTCACCACCGCCCGCTTTTGCATGGCAGTCGATGCAGTTTTCAATCGTCGGGCCATGCATGGCGACACTTCGTGCTACCGCATCCAGGTCGATACCAGCAACCGGCAGTCCCGCCGTCGTCGGTGCTTTCGCATACGTTGTTGTCTGGTCGTGGCAGACGAGGCAGTCGATATTTTCGGGATCCTCAAAGTCGAAAGTACCGTCCGCGTAGCCATAGCCGGCATGACACTGCGTGCAGCGGCCTTCGTTGGTCGGAACGGCAACGCAGAAGTTGTTGATGATGTCGTTCTTGCCGTGAATTGTGCCCGGAACAGCATTTACGATGTTCGCAGCGTCGCCTTCCCACTTGAAGTGGGCCGTCGTCAGGAACTCGTCAGCCAGTTTGCCGTGGCAGATCAGGCACGATTTCGTGCCTTCATAAGCGTTCTGTGTGAAATAGCCTGCATGCAGCTGGTCGATTTCGTAGGCACCGCTCGCATAGGCGTTGCAGTCATACACATCGACGACACCGTCGCCGTTGATATCTTCGTCAGGATCGCCAATGCCGTTGTTATTCAGGTCCCAGCAAGCCTGCCCATCGGAACCATCGGCGCCATCGGCACCGCTAATGCCGTTGCTTCCCGCAGCTCCATCGCTACCTTCGCATCCTGCAAGTCCAAGTCCGAGGGCAAAGACGAGCAGGAGAAACGTATGCGTTAAAAAACCATGCATTCTGGTCATTGTGGTGTCTCCCAACGATTGTGAATAAAAGGGGTGTCGTGCAGGTTCAGGAATAGAACCGGCCCGGTGAATACCAGGGCTCGAGCAGCGGGCACTTGTGCGCCTGAAAATGCGATACGCATTGTTATTCTTGCTCTTGACTGTCTGCTCAGCATTAGCACATTAGAAAGTACTAATAACTAGACGCGTATCTTCCTCGATTGAGTGGAAATCTCAATACGTTGGATCAGGAATTTTCGTAAGGACTTTTACCTATCGCCCGAATGGTACGGCCTCCATTGAATCGGGGACTATTTTGCCCCATCGTACGTGCATGAGAGGCGATACCCGCAACCGAATCCTGGTGGCCAGCCTGCTGCTCTTCAATGAGCGGGGAGAGCCCAATACGTCGACGAACGAAATCGCGGATGAGGTGGATATTAGCCCTGGGAATCTGCACTACCATTTCCGCAAGAAAGGTCAGCTCGTCGACGCACTGCTCGATGAATTCCAGGCGGATGCGAAACGCGTCCTGACGCCGCCCGAGCACGAAATTGTGACGATCGACGACTTCCTGGTATTCCTGCACCTCTTGCTCGAGTGCACGGCAGCCTATCGATTCCTGTTCAGGGATCTCGAGTCACTCGAGGACAAATATCCCAAAGTCGGGCGCGTACTCGGGCACTTCGGCAAAGGACTGGCCGCTGTTTTCGAACTCTACCTGCGCGGGCTGTCCGGTAACCACTTGCTCCGGATGGGGGGCGACGACGCGCCGGTCATTGCGAGGAATCTGGCCGTGATCGCCCTGTTTTCGGAACGTTTTGACAACCTGACCGGAAAGCCACGCAGCGCTGACGATGCAGCGTTGCGTGTCGCAGGTTCGATCCTGAACGCGCTGAGGCCGTTCACAGAAGTATCAGCAACGGCGTACATCGATGAACTCGCCGCTCGCTACAACACGTAGAACAGGCCATAAAAAAAGGCCACCCGAGGGTGGCCTTTAGGAGAGAAGCTGCTTCAGGGGGGTTCTTAGGCAGCTTTCTTGAACGTGTCACGCACGCGATCACGTGCTTCGTCGACCTTCTTCTCGACGTCTTTGCGGAAGTCCTCGACCTGGTCTTCCCATTTGTCGACAGCTTTCTCACCATCTTTGGCGTACTTGCTAAATGTCTTGTCGAATTCGTTGACCTTCTTGTCGACTTCTTTCTGGACGAACATGAAGAGGCCCACGCTCGCGAGGAAGGTCTTGTTAGCCACCTTGAACGGAACTGCGATTACGCTGTCTTCGAGTTTCTCGACGACTGTCTTTGTCTTTGCAACAACTTTCTTAACTTCCTTCCTAACTTCTTTCCTGACTTCTTTCTCTACATCCTGTATTTCTTTCCGGATTTTGCTGGTAGCAGGTTTCCTGGCAACGGGCTTTTTGGCCGATGCTTTCCTGGCAACAGGCTTCCTTGCAACAGGCTTCCTGGCCGGTGCTTTCTTGGCAACAGGCGCTTTAACTTCAACTTCTTTAACTTCAACTTTGTCGATCATGGCTCACTTCCTACTCGTAGTTTTCTTTACTGTTTTCGCAGCTTTCTTCTTAGCTGCGGGTTTCTTGGTGGTCCGCTTGCGGGTTGCTGCTTTCTTCGCCGCAGGCTTACCGTCTTCGTTCAGAAGCCGGATAATCTTGTTCAGCTTCTTGTTGATTGCGTCGATGTCGTTTTTGCTGGGAACGTTGAGGCGATCCATTGCATCCGCGACACGTGAATCGAATGCGGTGGTCAGCTTGTCCAGCCGGGACTTGTCGCGAACCTGGTCGAGCAGGCCAGTTGCCTTTGATTGGGCATCGCCGGCCATGTCGCGAATAGCGTCCTGTACGTCATCAATCAGCGTTTCGGTCTTCGACGTGGTCTTCTTGCGGAACTTCTCGCCTTCCTTGACGAGCGAGTCAAACGTCTTCGCGCCTTTCTTCTGCGCGTCGGAGAGCGCGCCGAGTCCAGCCATGAACGCGTGCTCAAGCTGCTCCGCAATCTCGTTGACCCGTTTTTCGCTATCTTTTTGTTTTCTGGTCGATTTCTTGGCGGCCATGGTATGTATCCCTGTGGAAGATCTTTTCGATGATTGAATCCTAGCTGTTAGGATTAGGGTGTTCACACTAGAATCACGACCGTATTGGAACGCATGGAATGAGAATTCGTAGAAGCCACAACCTGGGGCTGGAAGAAGCGCGCAAACGCGCTGACCGGATTGCGGCAGACCTGCAGCAACAGTTCTCGCTACGGTCGAACTGGAATGGCGATGCCCTGCATGTTCGCGGCAATGGCGTCACCGGCCAGCTCACGGTCGACGAGCAGAACATAGAACTCAATATACGCCTGGGTTTCGCGCTCAAGCTGATGGAGGGACCGATTCGCTCGGCCATCGAGACGACGATCGACGAGGAGCTTGCCTAGCCGGGTTTCAAGGCCGCCACCATCAGTTCGTCAAATGATGCCTGCAGGCAATCTGCATAGAATTCCGGATCCGGAAGCATTTCCCGGCAGGCCGTGATCATGAAAGTGATTTTGCCGTCATAGGAAAACACGGCATGGAACAGGCCGGCCTGGTCAATGATCGGGCCCATCCCATACACGCTGACCATTTGCGCGCCGCAGAAATAAAGCGGTTGCTGGATGCCTGGCACATTACTGACAATCGTATTGAACGTGACTGCATCAAGACGCATTGCCAGGTTCATTAGCGAGGGCATCAGGCCGCGCGCGAAAAACGCGGGGATGTTCATTGGAATCCGGGTCAATGTATCCGCGCCCAGAATCTTGGTGAATTCCTTGGCTTCCCCTGAACCGTCAACAATAGCTCGCAGGCGTTTGACTGGATCATCAACGTCCGTGCAGAGCGGCGTGTTCATCATGCTGACCATGTTGTCGGCATCCGCTGACTGATCGGTTCGTACATTGACCGGACATGCTGCGATCAGTGAGTGTTCAGGTAGATCGTCTCTGGCAGTGAGGTATTTGCGCATCGCGCCGCTGACAATCGCGAGTGCCACGTCGTTGATCTTTGTGTCTGGTTGCGATTTAGCTATGGCTCTCAGGTCCGCGAGGTCAAACTGGCGTCCTTCAATGACGCGGTTCGCCGTAACGCGCTCCCGGTTGAAGACCGTTGCGGGCACGCCAACATCATCGCTGTCCTGTGCGGCCATCTTCGCTTTGATCAACCGCGGAACCGCGTTGCTTATACCAAGGAACAACTTCGCCGATTTCGCCAGGTTGTTAACTGTGCTGCGCGCCAGTAGCTGAACCATGGTGGGAGAGGAGCCAGACAGATCACGCACGGTCGGTACGAAATCAACGTCGGCAGGAGCCAGGGGCTCCAGGTCATGAATAGCGGCTTGCAATGCGGCGCCTGACACGCCGTCGATCGTTGCATGGTGCATTTTAATGTACAGGGCGAAGCAACCTTTTGGCAGTCTCCCGACGTTGTCGAGACCCTCGATAATGTAGGCCTCCCAAAGTGGCCGTGTCTTGTCGAGTTCGTGTGATTGCAGGCGAGAGATCTGGATCATGAGTTGACGCCAGTCGCCGGGTCTTGGCAGGGCGATATGGCGTACGTGATACTCGATGTCGAAGTCTTCGTCTTCTACCCAGTAAGGGTGATCGAGCGAGAACGGTACTTCGACCACCTTGCGGTGAAAAACTCCGGTTTGTTCGAGTCGATCATGAAAGGTCGCCAGAACTTCCTTGAAGCGAACTTTCCCCCGGGGCGATGTCGACGGGTCGTAAATGTGCAGTGAGCTGACATGGAGCGGCGTTCGACTGTTCTCCGAGTAGAGGAACATGGAATCGAGGCCCGAGAGTTGCTTCAACATTATTCTCTTCCTGGTGCCGACGTGAACGCGGACTTTTCTCAGTATTTCTTCAGCTCGCCCAGCTCGGATTTCTGCTTTTCGACCATCGCGGCCACATCTGCCAGGAGTTGCTTCGCATCGTAAACGATGCCGTCCTTAATCGTATACGTAACTCCGCCGACCCGACCGGGCGCACCCGTGGAGTCGTCGAGTTTGACGGCACCCGTGCCGTACAGCACTTTGAAGTTCTCCAGGGGGTTCGCATCGACGATGATGAGGTCCGCAAGCATGCCTTCTTGCACGACGCCGAATTCTATCGGTTTGCCGCTCGGGATCATCAGCTCCTCGGCCCCGTGCATCGTCGCAGCACGCACGACCTCGAGAGGATGGAAGCCCGCCTCCTGTAGCATTTCCATCTCAAGAATCGTACCGAATCCGTAGAGCTGGTAAATGAACCCCGAATCGGAGCCCACTGTCACACGGCCGCCGCGATTCTTGTAGTCGTTCAGAAATTGCATCCAGACGCTGTAGAAGTTCCGCCACGCGATTTCGTCCGCGGCAGTCCAATAGAACCAGTAGGCGCCATGGCTTTCACGGTTCGGCGTGAAAAAGTCCCACTGTGCTGGCAGCGTGTAGATGTCGTGCCAGTCGGCGTTACGCGCACGCATGACATCGCGGCCAGCCGAATAGATGGTCATCGTCGGGTTGATCGTGAAATCGAGCGCAAGAAATTCGTCGAGCAGTGCGTTCCATTTGTCGGAGCCGCGGCCGGCGATCAGATTCCATTGGCGAGCGACCTGACCGAATCGGTGTTGCTCGTTGTTGTAGTTCATGTCAACGGGCCATGGCTGGACATCGTTGTTTTCGTACATGGCTTCGAACAAGCCGTAATAGTGCGTCAGTGAGCCGAGTCCGAGGCGAGCGGCATCCTGTGCATTCATCTGCGCAACACCCATCTGCCCGAGATGGGCGACTGAGCCGAGATTTCGAGCATCTGCTTCATCGAGCAATGCCTTCATGATTGCCGGACGATGAGAGCCCAGCTTAAGACCGTCGGCACCGGCTTTGGCGACATAGCGGACCCATTCTTTTGCATCATCGGGCGTTCGGATTTTCTTATCCTGATATTGCTCGCCGGACCCCATCGTGTGGTAGGAGAAAATCCTCGGGGCCGTGATCTCGTTGTTGGCACTGCGTTGTTTCTCGCTGAGCGAAAACTCCATCGCGCCGCTCGGTACGCCGCGAACGGTTGTGATGCCGTGCCCCAGCCACAGTTTGTAGGTGTACTCAGCCTCCGGAGCTTTTGTGGAACCGCCGGTATGTGTATGCGTATCAACGATGCCCGGCATGACGTACGCACCGTGCGCATCAATCTCGCGAGTGGCATCGCCGGGGCGATCGTCCTCATCGATTTCGAGGCCGGGGTAACCGACGCCAACCACATCGGCGATGCGGTTGCCTTCGACCACGATGTCTACTGGCCCGATCGGCGGCGCGCCGGTGCCGTCGATGAGCGTAACGCCTCTGATAATGAGGCGCTCAAAGGGTCCTTCGCCTTCGCTGCGGTCCGGCGCCGGAATCATGCGCGGTTTGTCGTCCTGTGCGAATACCGGCAGCGTCACGGCTGCGATGATCAATGTGGCGACGACGCGCCTTGTTGTTATTCTGCTCACGCGACTTTCTCCCCGTTCGAACGACTCACCAGCGACGGTGCAGGGTCATGAATACGTTGCGCCCCGGTGCGTCGATTCCGGATCCATGTACCCGGTATTGTCGATCAAACACGTTATCAACACCGAGCGTGACTTGCCAATCGGCATGGGCCCAGGTGGCGCTGGTCCCCAGGGATACCCAGCCAGGCGTTCCGAGCGGGTTGATGCGTATGTCGCGCACATCGCGATCGCTGAGGCGGTCCTGGCTCGCGGCGACGACCAGCCAGGCCTCGAAGTCCCAACGTTCTCCATGAGCAACATTCAGAAAAACCCGGCCGCTTAGCGGTGGTACGCGATCGGCTGGCTCCTCGACGGCCGCCGTGCGCTGTTCACCGCGCGTGTAATTGAGCACGGCATTTGCGCTGACACGGTCAGTCAGGTCCACACTCATGCCCGCTTCAATGCCGCGAATCGATGACGAAGCCGCATTCACACTCTGGACGACGTCACGGCCGTCAGGGGTGACGTCACCCGTGGACACCGAGACAATACGGTCCGTGTAGCTCAGTGAGAACAACAGTAGTTCGAAGCGCCAGCGATCTGAACGATGGCGTAGCCCAAAGTCGCCGTGGGTTACGCTTTCCGAGTCGAGGCTCGTATTTGGAATGTTGAAACGATTGCCCGGCCGATTGCCCAATGTACCGAGGTCGGCGACATTCGGTGCCCTGAAGCCGGCACCCGCGTTAGCCACAAGCTGCCACGTGTCGGATAAATCATAGACCCAGCCGAGGTCGCCGCTCAGGCGGCCCGGGCTGATCGTCGTTCCGTCGGGCAGGTCGATGCGAACATCGGTGTAGCGAATACCGGCACTCACGGCGTGCCGGTCCGCGACTCTCCATTGCACGTTGCCGAACAATCCTGCCTGGCCCACGGTTGAGCCGTCGGGAAAGCGGGGTGCAAGCACGGTGATCGAACCGTTGGCGATGTCCTGACCGAAACGACTGCTGCTGACTTCGTCGTGATAG
The DNA here is from genome assembly GCA_963752875.1 of uncultured Gammaproteobacteria bacterium. Classification (GTDB taxonomy): domain Bacteria; phylum Pseudomonadota; class Gammaproteobacteria; order Steroidobacterales; family Woeseiaceae; genus UBA1847. Next base: position 96,631 of record CAVWAH010000011.1, read on the forward strand.
ATGTCGACACCCGCGATCCACCACAGCCCAGCGATTTCGCCTGATGCGCTAACCGTCAATCCGTAGAGATCGCTGCGATTATTCTCAAGTCGCCGATCCGGCGCACCCAGATCGCGTGTAATACGGTCGTCAACAATGCGTTGCCACGCCGCGTCAATCTTCCAGTCGATTCCGGATGACGCGATGTAATCGTGCTGGAAATGAGCGAACAGGCGCTGGTTGGGGGCGAACAGGAACTCGGATGACGATGGCTCGGTCTGCCCGAACCCGGCAACGAGTTCATCAATGCGGGGTGTTTCGGGTTGTTCCAGGTAGTGCAGGTCCAGCAGCCATGACCGTTCGTCCGCCGATATGCCACGAACAACCGCGCGAAGTGCTTTTGACTCATACCCACTCGGACCAATGCGTTGTCCGCCACCAACTCGCCGATCGCCGGTTCGCAGGTATTCCGCGCTGAATGACGCGGCGAGGTGACGAGTTCCCATGTCAATTGTCGCGCGCAGCGACTTTTGCAGCTCGGCTGAATCGAAACTTGCGACGACATCACCCGCGTAGTCGACTTCGTCTGAATCGAATTCCGGCAATCGGGATACCGACTGAACGACGCCACCTACGGCCTCGCTGCCGTACAACGATGCTGGCGTGCCGCGCACGACCTCGAGGCGCTTGACCGAGGATGCCGGGACCAACGCGAACCATGGAGTCGGTGCCGTGCGGAACATTGCGTTGCTGAGTCGCATTCCGTCGACGAGGTGCAATACGGCTGACCCCTTGAGGCCACGGATAATCACGGCGCCCTGTCCGGGCGTCGTTTGTTGCAGGTTGACGCCAACGAGGGAGGCCAGCGCGTCAGTGGTGAGTTTGTGACCCGTCACATCCTCCCCATCGACAGTCGTGACGGCCGTCGAGATTTCCTCGACCGTCGCCGGGCGGCGCGTCGCGAGGACCGTGATCTCGTCGAGCGGCTCGTCGCTTGCCTGAACAGGCATGGCGATCAGCACCAGCGGTGCGAGAATGAGCAATTGTCGGGTCATCTACTGGATCTGGCAGGTCGACGGGAACGTGTCAGGTACATTCCACTTCCGGGCATCGTGGCTGCGAAAATCCGCAGGATCGAGGGTGCCGGGATGCTCCACAAACCACTTGACCAGTGCATCGCGCACCAGCGGCATGCCGCCTTGCAGTTCGAACCCGCCCTCCGGTATCACCGGCGTGAAGATGTCATCGCCGCCGAGGGCCAGGAAGTCGTTAGCGATAACGCGAATACGGTCATCATCCTGAATCTCTCGACCATCGTTGAGGCGCATTACTACGTCCATACCATCATCGGTACAACTGACGAAAACTCGCATGCCGGCAAATCCGGCTTTGCGATGGATAGGGGCCTTTCTTGCAATGATATGGCGAAGGTCCTCGCCGCTTAGCTCGTGAATACTGACGGTGTTATCGAACGGGAACATCTCGTACACGGCACCATAGGTCAGTTCGCCAGCCGGCAGGCCGGAGCGAATGCCGCCGATTACGTTGTGAATCGCGATGTCAGCGTCGAAGGAGTCCAGCGTAGCCTCCGTCATCAGGTTGCCGATAGCCGATTCAATATCCGGTTTCAGATCGAACGGAGCGGTCAGCGTGACGCCGAGCGGCTTCCGCTTGAGCGCTTCGGCGCTTGCAGCAGCAGCGGCCGCGATACGTTCCACCTCGGGCATCGGGATCAGCGCGATGCCTTCGTACTCGGCCAGCGTATCGGGCGCCAGGAGCTGCGGTGGGTGCACACGACGATCCAGAATCTCGAGTGATTCGCGATCAAGCTGAAAATCCACGCGGCTGAACGCATAGGTTTTCGCCCATGCCGAGGTGATCGATATCCCGTTGACGATATGTGCGATACCTTGATGAGCATGCCCGGCGAAAATGTGGTCGACAAGACCCGGCTCAAGTCCCTTCGCGACGCGCATTATTTCTGCATCCGTCCGGCAGGAACTCAGGTCTTTTGGGTCAGAGAAATCAGAACAGAAGCCGCCGGCGTGGGCTGAGACGATGACAAGGTCGACACCCGCTTTTCGCAAGGCGATTGCTTCGCGCGAAATTGTATCAACCAGTGGCGCGACACTGAGGCCGACCGTGTTCGCCGGGATGGTCGCGACCAGTGCGTTCTCGGACATGACGCCAATGATCCCGACGCTCACGCCGCCGGCGTCGACCACGACGGAGGGTGAGACGTTGTCCCACTCGACGGGGCGGCCGGTCGAATCGTCGATCAGGTTGGCTGCGAGAACCGGAAAGTTGGATTCACGAATGCGTTGCTTTAATGCACCGCGAGCGTCGTCATTCTCATTGACGGGAATCGGCTTGTCACCCACCGGGCCAAAATCAAACTCGTGGTTCCCGATCGCGGCGGCCGCGATGCCGATAGCGTTGTAGGCTTCAACGACTGCCGCACCTTCGTTCAGGTTGGACTCGATGGTGCCTTGCCACATGTCGCCTGCATCGATAACGAGTACCGCATCGCCGGTTTGCGCTGTCGCTTGCCTGGCGGCGCTGACGTAGGCCGACATCGTTACGAGACCGCCACGATCTTCACGAGCCGCGAGTTCCCCGTGTACGTCATTCATACCGAGCATGGTGATCGTGACAGGGCCGCTGGACGGTGGTGTGGGAGCACACGCAGCGATTGTGAGGAGAACCAGGGCAGGCAAATACAGGCGAATACGTGACATATGTCGAATTTATGTTTGTTGAGGTGGCGGACATTCTACCGTGTACGGATTCTGGCGCGAAATCTAAAGTACCGGCGCGCCGCTGGCGTATGATGTTCTGTATGCACCCGGAAAAGCCCGCTACTGGATACAGCGTCACCGAAGAGGTCATTCATGCACTGACTCATGGTGTCGGTGTGGTTCTCAGTATCGCCGGTCTGTCCTGGATGTTGTATCTCTCGATCTCGGCGGCTGACCCATGGCGCATCGTCGCAAGTTCTGTCTATGGCGCAACTCTTATCGGCCTGTTCCTGGCGTCGACCGTCTACCACGGCTTGTACGCATCGAAGCATCGCGACATATTCAAACTACTTGATCACTGCGCCATCTACCTGCTGATCGCCGGTACCTATACGCCATTTCTGCTCGTTGCCATGCGCACCAACACCGGTTGGTGGTTGTTCGGCGCGGTCTGGGCGCTTGCGACCGCTGGTATCGTCAAAAAACTCTGGTTCCGCCATCGCTTTCCGAAGATTGCCCTGGCCAGCTACCTGGCGATGGGCTGGCTGATCGTTGTGGCCGCGCCGCAGATGGCCGAAGCCATCGGGCCGAATGGTATGGCATGGCTGTTCGCCGGCGGCATCTGCTACTCAGTGGGTGCTATTTTCTACGCGATCAATCGGATACCGTTCAACCACGCGGTCTGGCATGTATTCGTACTCGGCGGTGGCGTCTGCCACTTCCTCGGCATTGTTTGGTACGTTCTGCCTAGTTGAAGACGTCAAAAATGTGGCTGTATTTCAGAATGAACTCGCGGCCTGTCGGCAGTCCGCCGATCCCCCGTTCATCAACCTCGTTGTAAACCAGGTACAGCCCCGAGTTCGCGCTGCGTAGCCAGGAAAAGCGAATATTTGTGCCGAGCCTCTCGCTCGTATCGTTGTATTGCACCAGCGCCTGCAACTGCATCTTCGGTGTAAACGAATAAGACAGTCTCAGGCGAGCGAGGTTGGCGGTGAATTCCCCGTTCGGCACCGGAAGGTCGAAGTCGTTGTAATTGAACGAGAATTCCGAACGGAACGTCTCACCGATACGGTAGTTGAGCGTTGGCGAAATCGAAACGCGGTCGCCACCGAACTGGCCACCGACCACCGTGCGCAGGCTGAAACTAAGTGGCTTGGAGCTGTTCGTAGTGTAGTAGAGCGCCAGTTCACCATGATCATAGGTTCCAGATGGCACGACCACGCCCGGTACGATCTCAAATGGCGACGTCACGCCTGCGGTGGTCAGGTTATACCCGGTGTGAAACTCACTACTGGTTTTGAACTCCCAGTGCACATCCATATGCACGATGCCTGTTTCCTGAAACCCGTCGAATTTCCAGTAGCCACTGTATGAAACATGCGGACGAATCTCGAGGAGACCCCAGAGTTCGTCTGGCCGGATGCGGCGCATAAGAAACGCCGATGTCTTGCGATAGTCGGTCCGCGAGAGGAAACCCACTTCCGGGTTAAAGTCTTCGCGGACCTCCGCATAGGCAACGTTGGCCGCCCACTTTACGGTGTTGTAGTCCGCTTTCAGGCCAAATGCGTCGTCCCTGCCATCGCGTGTTGGCGTGTCCGTCTTCGCGACCCAACCTTGCAGCAGCACATTGTCACCAATGCCCCAGCGGCCGTCGACGGCATAGGTCCTGTTGGAATCCTCAGCCGATGGAACCAGGTACGAGCCGTCACCGTCACGACTTACAAAAATTGCGCCGATGGCGGAACGATTGGGCAATTCCTGGCTGATTCGAGCCACGGTGAACCTGTTCGCTGGCGCGATGCCGTCGACCGCCTCGGTACCCATGTATATCAAGCCTATGTTGGTGCTCTGACCAAGCTTGCCAGACAATCGGGCACCACCTTCCACGGGAATGCGTGCGCCCCCGTCACCGATGCCGATGCGGCGGCTAAAGAACATCTCGACTTCTTCGCCATTACCAACAGAAAACTGGCCGGCGTTCTCAAGGAAGAATGGGCGTTTCTCCGGGAAGAACAGGTTGAATCGATCCAGGTTGACCTGCTGTTCGTCGGCTTCGACCTGGGCGAAGTCGGTGTTGTAGGTCAGGTCCAGCGTCAGGTTTGGCGTGATGCCGTATTTCACGTCGAAACCGAATTCGGTGTTGGTTTCAGTGCCACTCAGAGTGCCACCGCGTTGAGACTGGCCGAGCACGTAAGGTGTGAACTGAAGGTTACGCTGTGGTGGTGGCGCGAGCCCGGTCAGTGTGCCGGCTTCGGATACGCGGTACAGATTCCTGTTGCGCTCAAGCGGTGCCCAATATGCAATCTCGTTGTTGCGGCGAATGTTGCGCTGGAAGTTGATACCCCAGTCCTGCACGTCGCCGCGACCGTAGCGCAACGTGTGAAATGGGATCTCGAATTCCGCGCTCCAGCCGTCTTCAGTAATCCGTGAACGAACCGTCCATGTACCGTCCCAGTTCAGGTTGAACGCGCCACCACCGGAGCCGAAGTCATCGCCCGCGCCTTCCTTGATGACCTGACCATCGTATTCAATACCAGCAGCATTCGTGCCGAACACGTATCCATTCTGGCGATCGAGGAGGCCATCGATGATAAACAGGAAGGCATCCGTATCGTTCAAACTGGAGTCGCGCCGGCTGTCGCTGACAATGATGCCGGACGGATCATCGTCATGGGCCACGACCGCCACGTATAACGCGTCGTTCGTATGGCCGACGTAAACCTCGGTTCGCTGTGAGGCCGGTTGTCCGTCGTTGGGTTGTACCTGGCGGAAACCAGTGGCGGGAGTGGTGTTGGCCCAGGCTTCATCCTGCGTAATGAGCCCGTCAACAACCGGTGCAATTTCGAGCTTCGCGGCCTGGAGCGACGGGGCAACCAGCGGCTTGCCATTGTCTTGTGCAAGGCTTGCCGTGGGAAAGGCGAGCAGCGGCAGGATAGCGATGAACGAGAGCGTTACTATGTCAATCAGTACGTTGGCACGCGTACCGAGGAAACCAGGTGAAAACATGGATTTGATGGCTGGGTCAGGAGAAATTGGTCACACATTATACGTGATTGTATTGGGCAGTTTTCTAGCGGCTGTCTGCAATGCGGCGTTTGCGAATGGTGGCGCAATGATCGTTCTTGCGGTCACGAGTACTGTGTTGCCGGTTGCGGCGATCGTGCCAATTCACTCGACGCTGCTTATCGGTTCGACATCGTCGCGCGCGATCGTATTTCGGCATCACATCGACTGGCGGATAGCCGGGCCGTTTCTCGTTGGTAGCGTCGTCGCCGTGGCAATCGCGGCACGCATTTACATCGAGTTGCCGGAGACCATGATCGCAGCCGCTATCGGCGTCGTCATGCTTATCGCGATCTGGCTACCTGGCATCAGCTGGCGGCCCCGAATTCGTCATCCTTGGGCGATCGTCGGTTTCATTCACTCGTTTCTGTCGACGTTGTTTGCCTACGGCGCGCTATTGCACGCGGTCATCCTGCACACCGGACTTGGGCGCAGGCAGGTCGTTGGGACCATGGCGGCGTGTCTCACGGGCATGTCCATATTCAAGATTTCGGGCTACGCGTGGCATGGATTCGACTACACGCCGTATGCGCAAGTGATTGTTTTTTCGATAATTGCGGCATTTGCCGGAACCTGGATCGGCAAACTGCTGATCGATCGGATATCCGAGACCCTGTTTCGCAGGGTGTTCCGACTGTTGGTGACAGTCACAGCTTTGCGGATGCTTTATCTAGCCGTCACCGACGCCATTGCTGGGCACGCGTGATTAGAGAACTTCCCGATCGTCACACGATGGTCCCGTCGGAAGTGGAGCAATTCGTACATATACGAAGTGATACAAGACAAGCCGGGCGGTAGGGTAAGTGTGTACAGATGCGTGGAGGTATTCCATGAGTCGCAACATTCTCTGCTTCGTCGAGTTCGACAAGTATCCGCAAGAGGTCGTTGCAAGGGCCGCCTGGTTGGCGAAGTTACACGACTGTAATCTGCATCTGCTTGTGAACGATCCCATTACCGACTTTCTCGGGGAGAGCTACGTCTATCTCCTCGAGTCTCAACGTGTAGCTGAAAGCATTCGTACCTCGCAGCAAGAAGCGATGGCAGAGATGGTGGCACTTGTTGAGAAATCCGGTGTCAGAGTCGAAGTGAGTTGGTCGAGCAATCGGCATGTAGCGAAGCTGATTCGTCGCGACGCTGCAGCTCGTAAGCCGATGTACGTGGTAAAGGGCACTCACTACCACACGCCATCGGAGAGAGCATCGTTGGTAAGTTCAGACTGGGACCTGATACGCGAGATGGACTACCCCCTTTGGTTTGTAAAACCAGTGGAATGGAAAGAACCGACCGTGATCGTCGCCGCCGTCGATCCGGTGCATGCAAATGACAAACCGGCGCACCTCGACATACGAATAATCGAGCGGGCGCGAGAAGTCGCGGAGATTAACGGAGCAACGCTGAAGGTTGTGCACACGTATCAGACGCTCGATGAAATTGGCTCCAGGGCTACGTGGGCCTTCAAACCGGGGAAACTACCGGTTGAAGAACTGAACAAGAAAATTCGGGTGGAGCACGATTTGGCATTGAAATTGCTGGCCGAGATGTGTGAACTGCCCACGGGCTCGGTCCACATGCTGCCGGGTCGTCCCGACGAGGTCTTGCCGGCATTCGCGGATAAGCAAGGCGCAAGCCTCGTCGTCATGGGTGCACTCGCTCGATCAAAACTCAAGCAACGGATTGTTGGCAGTACAGCCGCAAGGGCGTTGGATCATTTCGGCTGTGATGTCCTGGTCACGCACGTCAATCTGCGGCGATAAAAAAAGCCCCGCGGATGCGGGGCTTTGTTGTCTTGCTACAGACCTGCTGCGTTCAAGGTACGGCGAACCCGGCGTCACCGTCCGCTTGTCTCACGAATAGACCCGCTTCAGTAGCGGTGCCATTTTGCGTGTTCCGACCATGCTCACGGTCGTGACCAGCCCTGCCATCATTGCCCCGGTAACCCCGCAGGTCAGGACGTCCTGGCCGGTAAGCCAGAGCCCCGGGATTGTTGTTTTTGGGCGAAGCCAGTTTTGCCTCATGCGCTGGCGGGTGTGCGCCAGTCCGTACAGCTCTCCTTGCTGGTACCCACCGAACCAGTTGGTCGACAATGGTGTCGACACTTCGAAGTAGTCGACTTTCCCACGAGTCTGCGGGACCTTCTCGTAGAGGTACTCCATGAGCCGGTCGCCCAGCGCCTTCTTGAATTTTTCGTAGTCATCACCGCGCTTGCCCCACGTGGTATCACGCCACTTCTCGAACCACTCGTAGGGCGCTGGCGCGACAATTTCAATCGTCGCGGTGCCAGGGTGGCGGCTTGCGTAGTCGGGATCCTTGGCAGACGGGAACGAAATATAAACGACGGGGAACGGAGCATCCGGGTTGTCCTCAAATGCTTCGGTGGCACCGTCATAGTCGTTTGACGGGTATATCCAGTAATTCGTTCGGGGCAGGCCCAGCTCCTCGGCTGTTTCTTTCAGCCCGATATAAACACCGAGGTGAGCGGAACTTGGTTGCACGTTCTCCATCTGTCGCATGTAGCCACTCTGTTCGGCCACGTCGGCAGGAAGCAGATGATTAAACGTGTTGTCGACGCCGGCTGAGGAAATTACGCAGTCGCACTCGATGCGATGGCCGTCCTGCATCACGACGCCCGTGGCGCGGCCATTTTCCACAAGAATCTGCTCGACCTTCGCGTAGGTGAACACCTCGCCGCCAGCTGCCTGGATCCTGGGGATGATCGTATCCGCGATACGCCAGGAACCGCCGACCGGATAGTACCCGCCGTACAGGTAGTGGCGAGCGATCATTGCGTGTGCCATGAACGGTGAACGCTTCGGCGGCATGCCCATGTCGCCCCACTGACCACACAGCGCCGCAATCAGGTCGGGATCGTCAGTGAGTCCTCTCAGTACATCGTAGGTAGTGCGCTTGAACGCGCCACGCATCTTCCAGGCCAGCCAGGGTTTGAGCAAGGCACGCAGGACTGGATGAAGAACGCGGCGCATGCCGAACGCTGAGAGCGCATCACCCGAGCGGTCAAGAAGCGCCATGTATCGGTCAATCGCATTGGCTTCGTCAGGGAATTGCCGAACGAGGTTGTCGCGAAACTCCTGCTTACCCGCGACAGCGTTGAATACCTTGTCGCCAACGTAGAAGCGATCGTATTCGTGATCCATCGGCGCCCACTTGAGCTCGCCGCCGGACAGGAAGTCGAACATTTTGCGTGAGCGGGTCTGCGCGCCGACCTCGCCTATGTAGTGAACGCCAACATCCCACTCGTAGCCGTTGCGTTCGTAGGAATGCGTGAATCCGCCGGCCGTGTAGTGCTGTTCGAGAACACAGACTTTCCAGCCAAGTTCACTCAAGAGGGCGGCCGTGGTTAGTCCGCCCATACCGGAGCCGATGACGACAGCGTCGTATTCAGAGGCGAGCCGGGCTGGTCGATACCGATAGCCGATACGCAGCGTACTGGGGGACATCTTGGCCATGTCCGGCGTATCTTAGCGCGTTGTGGCTATGCGCTCTTGGCGAATTTCTGACGCCAACCCGGGAACAGGATGTCGGCATCACTCGAGAAGCTCTCGAATGCCCGCGCCAGTTCATGGTGATCCCGGGCATATTCGATGACGTCGGCGCCGGCCTTCCAGCACTGCTCCGCCTGTCGCATCGAACGTGCACCCGCGGCCGCGCCGTCAATGTGTCCGTAGGATCCGCCACCAGCGGTCATGACGACATTTGAGTGACCCAGGTTCTCGAAGAAGCCAGGGATACGCAGAGCATTCATGCCGCCGGAGATGATCGATGTGGTGGGGTTCATTCCCTCCCACTCCTGGTGGAAGTACGGACCGTCCGCGCTGTCACGTTCGAGCATGTAGGCTGTGAGACGGTCGGATGCTTCGCCTTCCATCTTGCCGAAGCTCATTGTGCCGGTGTGAATACCGGAGGAACCCTGGACGCGCGCCATCTTGCAGTGAACGAACGCCGTGTAGCCACGTTGGGTCTGCGGCGACGTGACCGCGCCGTGGCCGGCGCGATGATAGTGCAGGTACTGGTTCGGGAAGCGTCGGCGTGCCGTTGTAATTGCTGTCGGACCGGCGACGTAGCCATCAACCAGGAAGGCGACGTGGTCGGCAAGGTTGCCAAACGTCTCGAGAATGTACTCTCCACGGGCGATCATCTCGAACGGGTCATCGGCCGTAATGTTCGCTGAGAACAGCTTCGCTTCACCGGTCTCGTCTTGCGCACGTCTCATTGCGTCGGCAACGAGAGGGATGGTTTCTTTCATCGGCGCGAAGACCTGGTTGCCCTGCGGTTCGTCGTTCTTGATGAAGTCGCCGCCGAGCCAGAAGTCGTAGCAAGCGTCGGCGAATGGACGTGGTCGCAAGCCCAGTTTGGGCTTTACGATCGTTCCGACGATGAAACCGCCATCGACGTGCGGCCGCCCCAGGACGCGCCACAAATCTGAAATCGTTGTTGCCGGACCATCGAACAGGCGCAGGTACTCGGGTGGGAAGAAGAAGTCGTGCATCTTGGCGTACTCGACATCGCCCATGCCCTGGTTGTTGCCTATCGCGAGCGTCAGGAACGATGCGATCATGGCGCGTCCGTCAGTGATGTTGCGATCGAACAGATCGACAGGGTACGCAAGCTTCATGAGCTCCCTGGCTTCGTCTACTTCGTAGACAAGTGCATCGACACCGCGTGTAAACGCGTCGGTAGTCGAAACTTCAACGTTGGTGCCGGTGGACGACTCTGCCGCGAAATGAGCTGCCGTCTCGACGAAGTTGCCAAACCCCGGTTTGGGCTTCATGTGGTACGCGACGAGCACGTGTTCGCCGGCGGCGATCAGCTCATCTTCGTTCAGGTTCAGGTCAACGTAGCGATTGGTTTGGTCAAGTGCCATGAGTTCCGTCCTTGCGGTTAGCTTGATGGCACGTTACTGGATCAACTATCATAAGGATATTCAATTATTTTTATCAAATAGATAAGGTGAGCTTATGCATCTGACGTTACGGCAATTGCAGTGTTTCTCTGCGGTCGCAAGAAACCTCAGCTATACAAAAGCGGCCGAGGAGTTGCACCTGACACAGCCCGCTGTGTCGATGCAGATTCGGCAACTCGAGCAACAGGCCGGGCTTGCGCTGACGGAACAGTTCGGCAAACAGGTCCACCTGACCGAGGCCGGCGAGGAAGTATGTCGTTACGCTCGCTCGATCTTGCAGCAGGTCGACGAAATGGACGATGTGCTCGACAAGCTGAAGGGATTCGCAGGAGGGCGGCTGAAGATCGCAGCAATTTCATCCGCCAATTACTTCGCCCCGAAATTGCTTGGGACGTTTCACCAGCGATTTCCCGATGTCAGCGTCAGTATGGATGTGACCAACCAGAAAGCGGTGCTCAGGCAGGTCATCGACAACGAAGTGGACATGGCCATCATGGGGCAGCCGCCCAGGGATTCGCATGTTGAAGCGATCGCGTTCATGGAGAATCCGCTGATTATCGTCGCCCCGCCGGAGCATCGCCTCGCGGCCCGCAAGCGCATCGCGCTCAAAGAGCTGGAAAAAGAGGTTTTTCTCACCCGTGAGCCGGGTTCCGGCACCCGCGGCGCCATGGAACGCTTCTTCAGGGAGCAGAAACTCAAGCTGACGACGGGGATGGGTATGGGCAGCTTGTCGAGCGTCAAACAAGGCGTTCAGGCCGAGCTTGGCCTGGGTCTGTTGCCAAGGGGCGCGGTACGAGTGGAGTTACAGTTGGGGCGACTCGTGGAGCTGAAGATCAAGGGCCTGCCAATTCAGCGCAACTGGTATGTCGTGCTTCACAAGGGCAAGCGACTGTCACTCGCTGCCGAAGAGTTCAAGTCGCTGCTGACCAACGAAGCTGTTGAGCTGCTCGAAAGCTAGGCTATCCTCGCGATGCTCGAGCGCATGAGCTCGGCAATGGAGTCGTACACGGCATCAGCGCCGAGTTGGCTGGCAGGACGGGCCGTGTAGCCGTAACTGACGAGAACGACGGGAATGCCGGCATTACGGGCGGTAACCACGTCGGTTTCGCTGTCGCCGACGTACAGCACATCATCGGTGCCGACGCCCAGGCGCTGGATCACTTTTAGCAGCGGCGCCGGGTCTGGTTTCCTGGGCAGGTTGGATCCTGACCCGAGAACTTCGTCGAAATACGCTTCGATGCCCAGGTTCTCGATGAGCAAGCGGCACAGATCATCCGGTTTGTTGCTACAGAGTCCCAGCCGAATACCAGCAGCATGCAGTTCCCGCAGTGACTGCTCAACACCTTCAAACAGCGTGCTGAGCCGATTTTTCTGTTGCAGGTATTCGAAGTGAAACGCCGCTGTCAGGCGCTCGGTCATTCCAGATCCGGGCTCTACGCCGAGTCGGTGCAGGGCGCGTCTCACCAGCATGGTCGGCCCACCTCCAATCATAAGGCGGGTTGCAGCAACATCGATGGGCGGCAGATCGTCTGCCGCGAGTGCGCGGGCCAGTGCTTGCTGAATATCCGCTGCCGTATCAGCGAGCGTGCCGTCAAGGTCGAAGACCAGGGCGCTGTACCCACCCGCGATCATGCGACCAACCTCGTTTCCGTCCTGCTCGCATCGACCATGCGCTTGAGGATTGGCATCAGGATCAGTTCCATGGCGAGCAGCATCTTGCCGCCAGGAACGACTATCGTGTTGCGACGCGAGACGAACGAGTCCTTGACCATCGAGAGCAGGTACGGAAAGTCGACCTCAAAATTCGCCGGGTCCCGGAAACGAATGACAATAAAGCTCTCGTCGGCCGTCGGGATATCGCGCGCGATGAAAGGATTTGATGTATCGACGGTTGGCACGCGCTGGAAGTTGATATCCGTGCGCGAGAACTGCGGCGTAATGTGATTGACGTAGTCCTCCATGCGCCGAAGGATCGTTTGCGTGACATCCGTTTCCGCATAGCCGCGTTGACTGGTGTCCCTGTGTATCTTCTGGATCCACTCGAGATTGACGATAGGCACAACACCAATCCGCAGGTCTGCAAACTTCGCGACATCGCACTCGTCGGTCACTATCGCGCCGTGCAGGCCCTCGTACAGGAGCATGTCTGTGTCGGTCGGCAGATCCTGCCAGTCGGTGAATTTGCCGGAAGGAACGCCGTGGAGCTTCGCTTCGTCTTCGTTGTGAACGTAGAAGCGGCGTTGCCCCGTGCCCGTCTCACCGTAGGTCTTGAATAGCTGGCCGAGCTCGCAAAGCAGATTCGCTTCGGGACCGAAGTGGGAAATGTTCTCGCCGCGCTCGCCGGCCCTGGTGATTGCATCACGCATCCCGGCGCGGTCGAACTTGTGGTAACTGTCACCCTCAATGATGCTTGCTGACAGATCGAGGCGTCGGAAAATGTGTTCGAAGGCCGTCTTGACGGTCGAGGTGCCGGCGCCGGACGAACCGGTGACGGCGACTACCGGATATTGTTTGGACATGGCTGCGACTTACCTCTTGTCGGGCGAACCCGGAGGGGCGTCCGGGTACAGTGACGAGCAAGTTAGCAGTTGCCAGAATAAATAAAACTAAATATTCTTTATTTAAATGATAAGGAAAGCCTTATGTCACTGCTTGAAGACTTTTCCACCTTTCATGACGAAGTCGACATCGAGCAGTTCCTCGATGTTCTCAAGTGGTGAATCGTCAACAGCAATGAGATCGGCAAATTTGCCAGTCTCGATCGTACCGATGGAATCGGACATGTCGATCAGGTCAGCTGCGTTGATAGTGGCTGCAATAATCACATCCATTTCCGACATGCCCGCCTCAACCATGAGAACGGCTTCCTGGGCATTGGTGCCGTGCGGCGAGATACCGCTATCCGTGCCGTAGGCAACATTGACGCCTGCCTTGTGCGCCTTCTCGAAGTTGCCAGCCATGTCGTTGCCGACGCGAATTGCTTTTTCCTTGACCGCAGGCGCCATGAAGTCTGCTTCGACTGCCAGCGTTGCCACTGTCTTCCCGGCAAGCAAAGTGGGAACGAGATACGCGCCGGTTTCCTTGAACAACTTGATCGCGCGTGGCCCCGTGTAGGAGCCGTGTTCGATGCTGGCGACTCCGGCCTCGAGCGCAGCAACAATGCCATCCTCGTGATGTGCATGTGACGCGACCTTGCGGCCCATGCGCTCGGCGGCAAGCACCACCTCGCGCAACTCATCCATTTCCATTTGTTGCCCGGTGCCGGTGGCGCGTTCGGTCATGACACCGCCGGTTGACGTGATCTTGACCAGGTCCGCGCCATACTTGATGACGTTGCGAGTCGCGCGGCGGCAATCATAGGGGCCATCGCACACATTGGGCGACGTAAACATCTCCATGAGGTCAGGACTCATGCCGCTGACGTCGGCGTGGCCTCCCGTAATACCGACACCGCCGGCCGCAATGATGCGTGGCCCATCGATCCAGCCGTTATTGATCGCATCACGCATTGCGTACATCTCTTGCGACGACGAGCCGACGTCACGCACGGTGGTGAATCCGGCTTTCAATGTGTTCATCGCGTAGTGGATGCTACGCATTTGCATGAGCTGGTCCGACATCTTCAGCGCATCCCGGTCATTCTTCGGTCCGAGCTGCCCCTGGAGGTGCACGTGCATGTCCATCAGGCCTGGCAGTACGAACTTGTCACGCAAGTCGATGACCGTCGCACCTTCTGTTTCGACGAAGCCTTCCTGAATTCCGGTGATTCGATCGTCTTCGACAATTACGGTCATGTTCGAAGAAGGGGCATTGCCCGGTATAGCGAGCAGCTTTCCAGCATGGATCAACGTGACGTCTGCTGACGCAACGCCGGCAAACATCGTGAGTAGTGCAAACGCAATCAGGGCAGGGCGGTTCGTCATGGAGGCTTCCTATTCAGAGTCGCAGCGACGTTACCACATGCTTCTACGTCAGTAACTGGCGTAGTAGTTGACGAGTACCGCTACATCGCCGTCATCGAGCAGTGCGATTTTCTCTTCCATATTGGACAGGATGTTCTCGCGCGTGCCACTCAGGTAGGCCTCCAGCGCGTACCGGAGATATTCAGATCGCTGCCCGTGCAGCGGCGGCCCCAACACGTCCGCGACGTCGGGATGGTTTGGCGGAACGTGGCAGCGGGAACAGAGCTTGCTATGTACCTTTTCACCGATTTCTGCAAGCTCGGTATCAAAGCTCTCGTCAAGGGAATTGCGCGGTAGTGCGCCGTAGTGCTCGGCCAGATCGGCGATGTTCTCGTCGCTAAGCAACCTGGCCGTGTCACACATGACAGGCTCCTCGAGGCACTGTCGTGCGCCATCCTTGTACGCGTAGAGAGCCTCTTCGATGTGGACGGCCGGCATACCCGCGATGATCGGAACAATGGCCTTGCCCACGCCCGCGCCGTCCTCCGCGTGGCAGGACTTGCAGGCTGCGACTATTGCAGGCGCAGCATACGCCGTGCCCGACATGGCAGCAGCCATGAGGAATGCGAGCAATCCCCTGATTTTCTTATCTGATATCAATCGCATAGCATGATCCTGTTGGTGTGCCGTAAGCGTTTATACTTATCGGGGCGGTGCTTGCCACGCTGCCGTCGCGCGTACCTTTTAAATATATTAGCATTACATGATATGCAATACCGGAGTACCCGTATGTGCCTTGCCGTACCCATGAAAATAACAGCAATTGACGGCTATCAGTGCACTTGCGAAGCGAAGGGCATCGAACGTGAAGTCAGTCTGTTCATGCTGCAACACGAGCCGGTTGAACTCGGGGACCACATCCTGGTGCATGTCGGCTACGCTATACAAAAAGTATCCGAACAGGAAGCGGCTGATTCCTGGGCTCTATTTGACGAGGTGCTAGCCAAGATTTGACCCGTCCTGAAGGGGGACCGACATGTGTGATACCTGTGGTTGCAACGTAACGCCCGGTAACGAACATCTCGTTGCGGCGGGCGGCCATCTCGAGAAAACATCCGGCGGCCATGAGTCAGTCGAAGTACTCAAGGGCCTGCTCGACGCGAACGATCACCAGGCGGCGCACAATCGCGAGCACTTCGCGCGTCACCACGCGCTCGCCGTTAACCTGATGTCATCGCCAGGGGCTGGCAAGACGGCGCTGCTTGAGGCAACCGCAGATGCGCTGGCAGGCGAGCTCAGAATAGCGGTTATCGAAGGCGACCTGGAAACGGAAAACGATGCCGAGCGCATTCGCAAGAAGGGTGTGCCCGCCGTGCAGATCAGTACCGGCAGTGCATGCCATCTCGATGCCCACATGGTGCACACGGCGTTGCACGATCTCGATATTGACGACGTTGATATCGTCTTCGTTGAAAACGTCGGCAACCTTGTTTGCCCGGCAAGTTTCGATCTCGGGCAACACCTGAACGTTACGCTGCTGTCGACGCCTGAAGGTCACGACAAGCCGGCCAAATACCCGGTGATGTTTCGTGCTGCGGACCTCGTGCTCATTACCAAATGTGATTTGCTGCAAGTGCTGGGTGATTTCGACCCGACTTATGCCGAAGAGTGCCTGCGGCAACTCGCCAGCACGGCACCCCTGATCAGTATGTCGGCTCGCAAGGGTGAGGGTATGACGGAGTGGCTCGATTGGCTGCGGGCTGAGCGTGCCGCAGTACGGGCCCAGGACACTGCTGTCGGTGCTGGCTGATGGCGAAGCGTGCCGCAGACTGGCTTCTGGAACTGCAGGGCCTCGGTATCGATACGCCCCTGCGCATCATGAATGTTTGCGGCGGCCACGAACGCTCAATCTCGATCGCTGGTTTGCGTACAGTCATCCCGGACAATGTCGAACTCGTTCCGGGTCCCGGTTGCCCGGTCTGTATTTGTCCGGAAGAGGATGTCTACGAGGCGATGCAAATCGCGCTCAATGAGGACGTCACGCTGGTCGCGTTTGGCGACATGCTGCGCGTCCCGGTAAATGTTCCGAAACGCGAGCCGCGTTCTCTCGAACAGGCCAGGGCCGCAGGCGCCGATATCCGACCGATTGCTTCGCCGACAGAGGCTGTACGCATTGCGAACGACGACCCTTCGCGAGTGGTCGTGTTTTTTGCTGCAGGATTCGAGACGACAACGGCGCCCGTTGCCTCGATGCTGGCCGAAGGTGCTCCCGACAACCTGCTGGTGCTCCTCTCAGGCAGGTTGACGTGGCCGGCCGTCGCGATGCTGCTTGATTCGGGTACGCCTGGTTTTGATGCCCTCATCGCCCCGGGTCACGTGTCCACAGTGATGGGGCCGGAGGAGTGGGAATTCGTCGTCAAGGATCATGACATCCCGGCCGCCATCGCGGGTTTCACGCCGGATTCGCTGCTCGCCGCAATGTACTCGGTCATGCGCCAGATACGCGACCGTCGCCATTTCCTCGACAACTGCTATCCGCAGGTCGTCAGGCCGGGCGGCAACATCGAGGCACGCAAACAAGTCGACCAGGTTATGGACGTCGTGGATGCGAACTGGCGCGGCATCGGCATAATTCCGAAATCGGGCTACGCGTTGCGCGAGGCTTACGCCGCGCATGATGCGCGCCAGCGATTCAAATCCTACGCCGACGACTCCAGGAAAAGGGTCGGTGAGATGCCACCCGGGTGTGACTGCGCCCAGGTAGTCCTCGGCAAGATCTACCCAAATCAATGCAGGCTCTACGGCCTTGCGTGCACGCCGCGCAAGCCGATCGGGCCGTGCATGGTCTCGGACGAAGGTGCCTGCCGTATCTGGTGGTCGGCTGGCAAGCGCGACAACGAGTGGGAAGGGCGCAAGAAGGACGCCGCGAATGGCTGAACTCGCCACCGACGTTGGCGAGACAAGCGCAAGGCGCATTCGCGTGCGGGGCCACGTACAGGGCGTGGGTTTTCGGCCCTTTGTGTACCGCCTGGCGCTGCAGCACGGCGTTGTCGGGCACGTCCAGAATCAGCTGGGCGAAGTTGAGATTATTGCGGCAGGTGCATTTGATGCAGTCGAGCGATTCGTCGAGCGCCTGATTGCCGATGCCCCACCGCTTTCCTCACCGTCCATCACGAACGTCGAATCAGTTGCCAGGCCAGACTGCGATGCGTTCGAGATCATTGACAGCCTGGCCGATTCTGCTGCGCAGATCTTCGTGCCACCCGATTATTTTATGTGCGACGACTGCAAGCGAGAATTGCAGGACTCGTCGGACAGACGCTACGCGTACCCATTCATAAACTGTACGCAATGCGGGCCACGTTACACATTAATCGAGGCACTGCCGTACGACCGCAAGAACACGAGCATGTCGGGTTTTCCGCTGTGTCCTGACTGCGAAGCAGAATATCTCAACCCGGCCGACCGGCGTTTTCACGCCGAACCCGTTGCCTGCGCAAAATGCGGACCGCAGCTTTCTTACGAAGAGCAAGGTTGTGCTTCGATCGACGACACGGATGCGGCGCTGTTGAAAGCTGTAGCGGCGATTCGTGCCGGCAACATCGTTGCGGTCAAAGGTATCGGTGGGTATCACCTCGTCTGCGATGCGAGGAACGAAGGGGCGGTCAGCCGATTGCGCACACGCAAAAGGCGCCCGGATAAACCACTCGCCGTCATGTTTCCGGTGGCCGGTAGCGATGGTCTCGACATTGCACGACGCTATGTCTCGTTCACGAAAGAGGAGGCGGCGATTACGTCCGGACCCATCCGGCCCATCGTTCTGGCCGAGCGCAATAGCGACTGCGCCCTCGCTGAAAACGTGGCGCCCGGGCTCGACGAAATTGGTGTATTTCTTCCGTACAGCCCATTGCACCAGTTGCTTCTTGACGCATTTGGCGGACCCGTTGTTGCGACCTCGGGCAATATCAGCGGCGAGCCCGTCCTGACCGATAATGAAACAGCGTCGCGTCGCCTGCAGGTAGTTGCGGACGCCTTCCTCCAGCACAATCGGCCTATCGTGCGGCCAGCCGATGACCCGGTTTACCGGCGCATTGCCGGCAGTATGCGTCCGCTGCGCATTGGCCGTGGCTGCGCCCCTTGCGAACTCGAGTTGCCGTACCGGCAGCGTGAACCGCTACTGGCCGTGGGTGGGCACATGAAAGGCACGGTGGCCCTGAGCTGGGACAATCGTGTCGTGGTCTCGCCGCACATTGGCGAGATGGATAGCCCTCGTAGCCTGGATGTATTCGAGCAGGTCGCGCATGACCTGCAGTCGCTCTATGGCGTGCGTGCAAGCCGAATCGTGTGTGACGCGCACCCGGGATATACGACGCACCGATGGGCGCAGCGTCAGGACCTTCCCGTCGTTTCGGTGTGGCATCACGACGCGCATGCCAGTGCGGTTGCCGCAGAAATCAACCGACCGGGAGACTGGCTGATGTTCGCCTGGGATGGCGTCGGGCTGGGCAGGGATGGAACGCTCTGGGGCGGAGAAGCACTCCACGGTCGCCCGGGCAACTGGGCGCGACTGGCGAGCTTGCGGACATTCCGACTGCCTGGCGGTGACAAGGCCGGACGCGAGCCCTGGCGTAGCGCGGCAGCATTGCACTGGGAGTGCGGCGGTGACTGGACCGCGCCGCCAGATATAGACGGTATTGCAAGAGCGGCCTGGGATAACGACCTGAATTGCCCGGTGACGAGTGCGGCCGGCCGTCTTTTCGATGCCGCGGCGGCCATGATCTGCGAATTTCCCCAAGCGAGTTTCGAGGCGCAGGGTCCCATGATGCTCGAGGCTTTGTGCCGCAGACCAGTAGAAGGAATGGAATTGCCGTTGACCGAAAGTGACGACGGGGTTCTCAGGACGGACTGGCAACCACTGCTCGGCATGCTTGCCGACTATTCGCTCGAGCAGGCACAACGCGCAGAGTTATTTCATGCCAGTTTGGCCAGGGCCATCCTCGGGCAGGCGGAAGCTCTGCGTGAACGGCACGACATCGCGCAGGTCGGTCTGTGCGGTGGTGTATTCCAGAATCGGGTGCTCGCCGAACAGACAACTGCAATGCTCGAAGGAGCAGGGTTCAGTGTTTATATGCCGCTATCGTTGCCGTGCAACGACGCGGCGTTAAGTTTTGGTCAGGCGGCGGAAATCGCGGCAAGCGAAGCAGAACAATAATGGATGACGGAAATGGATGACACTCGCATTTCACTGGCACATGGTAATGGCGGCCGCTTCATGCGCGAACTCATCGAGGACGTGTTTGCCAAGGCGTTGTCGGCAAGCGAAATTGATGTGCAGGCTGACGCCGTACAGATTGATCTCGGCGACGGCGAAGTCATGATCACGACCGACGGGTTCACCGTGCAGCCGCTCGAATTTCCAGGTGGAGATATCGGCTCGCTGGCTATCCACGGAACGACGAACGATCTCGCCGTATCCGGCGCGAAACCGATGTACCTGACACTCAATGCATTTATCGAAGAAGGATTCGAGGTCGAGCAACTCGAACGTATTATCGGCAGCCTGGCCGAAGCCGCTGTCGAAGCTGGCGTTCGCATCAGTGCAGGGGATACGAAAGTCGTGCCGCGCGGCGAGGGAGGTGGCATCTACCTCGCGACAACAGGCGTCGGCGTTCGCCTGCCTGGGGTGAAGCCGTCGATGGACAAGATCCAGGATGGTGACGTCATGATTGTTAGCGGACCGGTCGGTGACCACGGCACGGCTGTGATGCTCGCACGCGAGGAGTTCGGATTGCGCGGCGATGTCGTCTCCGATGCCGGCCCTGTCATGTCACTGACAGAACCACTGCTCGCGCTCGACGGCCTGCGTTTCATGCGAGACCCTACTCGCGGTGGTATTGCCTCGATTGGCCACGAAATACTGAAAGCGACGGGCCTTGGCGTGCGCTTCGAAGCGACCGTACCGGTCCGCGAGCCCGTGCAGTCGGTATGCGAAATGCTCGGGTATGACCCCTATTACCTGGCGTGCGAAGGTCGCGTCGTTGCAATCCTCTCGCCAGACCAGGCAGAAGCCGCGCTGGATGTGTGGCGTAACCTGCCCGCAGGCAGGGACGCCGCGAGGATCGGACGTATAACGTCGGCCGAGCGGCGCGTCATTCTTGAGACGCCACTTGGTGGCGAGCGCTTTCTGGAAGAACTCGAGGACGACCCGCTGCCACGTATCTGTTGAGCGCCGACGACTAGTCCGTTTCAAGCTCCACGCGCTGCAGGATCATTTCATCACCGCTGATGACTGTTGTGCGAAAGTCGCCGCACTCGCCGCATACGAGCCGGTTGGCAATTGCCGGTGTCTCGGCATTGCATGTCCCACAGCGTACGACGATGTCAGCTTCGTCGATCAGTAGATCCGCATCCACTGCGATCGTACCGGCAGATGCCAGTGGCCAGGCGCTGCGCAACAGGTCTGCCTCGACACCGGACAACGGGCCGATCCTGAGTTCTATGCGCTGAACGCGGTCGGCGTTACGCTCTGCCGCGATCGACCGTACCTGGTCGAGGATGGACAGGCAGACCGACAATTCATGCATTCAGATGGCGCTCAGACGATTTCGACGAGTTCGATCGTGAACGTAAGCGCTTGTCCGGCAAGCGGGTGATTCGCATCGACGGTGATGGAGTCATCCTCGACTTCCGTTACCACCAGGTTCATGACCTGGCCCTCGGGGCCCTGACTTTGCAGCTGTATTCCCACCGTGGGCTCCATGTCCTCTGGCAACACACTTTTCGGAACCTGCTGCACGAGTTGCTCGTGGCGCTTGCCGTAAGCCTCGTCGGGCGGAATTGTTACGGACTTGCTGTCTCCCGCGGCCATGCCATCCACTGCACTGTCGAAACCAGGAATAACCTGGCCGCCGCCGAGCGTGAACTCGAGCGGGTCACGGCCGTCAGAGCTGTCGAACTGGGTACCGTCGTCCAGCGTTCCCGTGTAATGAATACGGACTGTATCGCCCGATTTGGCCTGCGTCATGAGATTGGCTCCTGCGAAATCGGGCACTATATCAGATAGAAACTGTTGCGAATCCGGGGCCTTCTTTACCAAACGAAAATTGCCCGGTGACAAGCACCGGGCAAGCAATAGCTGGTCGAATGGGGGGTGTGTTATTCGGCCAGCGTTATTTCGTCAATTCCAAAGCGGTAGCGAATGCCAATACCAACGGCGTAAACGTCATAGTCGTAGGGCTGCGCGCCAAGGGTCAGGATCGTCGGCAACGTAGTCTGCGACACTAATGCCCAGTCTTTCGTTTCGAAACGTTCATAGCGCAGGTGGAACGTGCCCGCCAGGCGGTCCGAGAAATTATAGCTTGCCTCGACACGCGCCGAGTCCATTGTCGACTCGAGATCGGGTAGCGTGCTCGGTCCGCCGCTCAGGCTGTCGAGCGATATTCTCGTCTGCCCTTCGGCCCGGTTGTAACTGAAATCGAAATCAAAGTCGCCTTCCGCCGGACGCCAGCTCATCCCGACACCAACATGATCGAAGCGATCTTTGTGCAACGCACTCCAGTCCCAGAAGCCGAACTGCTCGGCACCGGTCTGGTGCGCATCGATCATGTCGTAGCCATACATTACATAGACGGATGCACTGTCATTTACTGCCCAGCTGATATCCGCCGCAGCTCGCATTTCCTCGCTGCCGTTCAGGCCAACAAGGGATTCCTTGTAGTCGTCATCCGCAAACAACACGGTGGCGCTGAAGGACAACGGAGATTCGAGCGGAGAAATTGAGGCTGCTACTTCGCCAAACTCCCGATAGCGATACGCGAGATTGTATTTGCGCATCAACGGGTTTTGCCCGATGCTGATCGCAACCGAGTCGTTGTAACGATCTATGCCGCGCTGCTCCGCACCGCCTTTGGCCCTGATGTCGAGCCAGGCATTCGGTCGCCATCGAACCTGGCCCCAGCCACGATCCGTGATCTGCTCGGCAACTTCCTGGTAGTCGCGATTGAATTCCTTGCGCTCGTATCCGGCCGACAGTTTCAGTTTTCTTGAGAAAGCGTACTCACCGCTAAGGTTAAGATGTGCGCGGTCGTAGCTGTAGGGTACATTCTGCTCAATTTCGCCTGATTGGATCGCATCGACGATGACGCGGCTCCAATCGCTAATCGGCGTCTTGTTGTCACGCTCGTCGTAGCGATAGCCAAACTTGATGCGAGCCTTCTCAAACGGTCTTGAGGTCACGGTAAACGAATAGTTGATCGTATCGATCTGGCCGTCGAGCGTACTGCGGGGCAAACCAGCCACCGGAACATCCGGATTGATCGTGTAGGGCAGGAATGCCTGGTTTTGCTCGCCGCGGCCCGTTGCAACCAGGAAAGCAACAATCGTGTCCCAGGCTTGCAAGCGGTACTTGCCGGACAGGGATACTTGCGAGAACTCATTATCGGGTTCACGAGCAGTACGCAGTGACGTAGCGCCCGGAACTGTGAGGAACGGTGTTTCCCAGGTCAGCGACGGATTCTGGTTCGTGAAAAACGAACCGTAATACCCGAGCGTCAGACTGACGGTATCCGAGTGGTATTGAACGCCAGCATCGATCTGGTCGGTCTCAAAATCGATCCAGCGGGGCAGGAACGCGGCCTGCGTATAACTGCCTGCACTCGAGATATCGATGCCGTCCCTGGTCTGGCGCCGGAAATCCGCGAACACCAGGAATTCGTCGCTGGCATGCCAGTCCGCGCCAATGTCGACGATCTGCCGGTCGGTGCCGATAAGACGTTGCTGCAGTGACGACGATAGCTGAGTCATACCGCCAGTCGTGCTCGCCGGTACCCAGCCGGAGGGCAGGGTTAGTGTGTCGCCGGTGGACGGGTTGAATACGGTGCTCGCCGTATCGAAGCGCCTGAAAGGCAGGTCGCGGTAGCCGACGCGGAAATCGAAGACGCCCTGTTTGCCGGTGCCAAATTCAACAACACGCGAATCAAGTCCCAGGTCTTCGATGTACCAGTCGAGACGATAGCCTTCCTTGACGTAGCGGCCCTGGCCATTGACGTCGGCGTGGGTCCCTTTCTCGTCATAGCCCGTGTAGTTGCCAAAGCGAGTGGCATCGTCACTAACGTTGGTGACACCAGCCTCGACCTCTGCGCGATACCCCTGGTCGAACGGGCAGGATTCGCATTCCCAGTCGCTCGTGTCCACTTGCGCAAAGCCCATAGTCGGCGCAAGCAGGACCAAAGGTGCGACCAGCATGCGACGTGATCTCATTGTTCTTTTCAACATCGCTGCAATCTCCTAACGCATCAGCTTCGAGCCGGACGGATGATTCGATCCGTGGACCTGATCGTGGCAATTCAGGCACGATTGTCCGAGCATCAGGTTTGAGGGGGTGTTGCCTGGCAAGCCACGTTCGTCCTGCGGCAGGCTCGGGTGGCCATCCTGCGAATGGCAGCTCTGGCACAGCATCGGTGCTCGCATGCTCAACATGCCCGGCTGGTTCGAGCCGTGCGGGTTGTGGCAATTGTTGCAGTCCTCTGCAGCCGGTGCGTGTTCCCAAAGGAACGGGCCGCGGAATTCGGCGTGGCAGTCGTAGCAAGTCCCATTCACCGTGCTTTGTGCCAGCAACCTTTCCGGCGTATCGCCATGCGGGTTGTGGCAGCTTGTGCAGGCCATCTTGCCCTGGCGCACAGGATGCGCATAGGGCTTCATGGCCTGTGTACGTTGTTGTTGGTGGCAGTCGAAGCAAACCTCGGCTTGCGTCGATGTCGCCAGTACCGGATCGCGCTCGATGTGCATAGTGTGGCAGTCAGAGCACGCGACCGTGTTGTCATCATGGGTGCTGCCGTGCCAGGCGAATCCCGTGTCACCCAGGTGGCAGTCGACGCAGTAACCGTTCTGTTCCTTGATTGATGTCGCCGAGTTCGAGGCGAAAGCTGGAATCGGTGGACGTTCCTGGCCGCGTCTCACCCGACCCGCGTGATCACCACCGGGACCGTGGCAGGCCTCGCATTGCAGCTGTCCGTGACCGAAGGGGGAGTTCGGGTCTTGCGGAACAGCATGCTTGGTACGAAATATTGCGAGAACCGCCTGGTCGTCATGACACTGGAAGCACGTGTCGGCGCCTTTCTTGCTGTAACTCGGAGGCGTCGCCTCTTCGTCAGCGGCTTGCGCTACAACGACCCCGGTGCAGGCGATGGCCACGAGGGCCATCGCCAGTACCGTGGATTTTCTTGCTGTCATTTTCATGAACATCAGTTGAACTGGAACTCGCCAACGCCGTGCATAACGCCAACGTCGGCAGATGCTCCCGGTCCATGGCAGAGCTGGCAGGTCTCGAAACCGGAGGACACGAGGTTGCTGTCCGCATCCTTCCTTGCGTCAAAGTCACCGCCGTTCTGGATCATGTGATTGGCGGCAAGGTTGCTGACGTGGCATGACGAGCAAACAGCTGAGTTCGGCGAGACAACGATGTCGTCTGTTACGTCAGCCGGGTCATTCGCGGAAACCGTCGTGCCCAGTACCGCGGTCGGATCCACCGGGTAGAACCCGTCTTCCACGTGGCAGCCTTCGCAGTTGTTCAGGTGTCCAGGATAGACAAAGTCGAACGTGTGCGCTGTGCCACCAGAAGGGAAGCGGAAGCCACAGGCCTCATACGGTTCCTTCGTGAAGTCGGCTGCGTGCAGGGCATGAATCATGACCTTCATATCGATAGTGTTGTCGTCAGCGGTACCGAGATCAGTAATGCAAGGTTCGCCACGTCGATTGATGTCCGTGGCGTTCGGCGCGTGGCACGTTACGCAGACTTCAATGCTGTCCGTGCGGTTATTGCCATGCATCGACAGTTGCTGATGACAGTCTTGGCACTTTTCGATCGCTACAGCATTGCGACGAGGTGTCGCCGTGCCGGCGCCGATCTTCGCGTAGGCGACGATGTTGGTCACAGCGATTCTCTCAATCGAACCACCAATATCGACGGCTGGATGTCCGTCCATCGTGACAGCAAGCGAATCACCGGCATTGGACGGAACCTGGACAGGCGAGGTCACGCGGAACACACCGCCACCAACCGGTTGCGGATTGCCGCCGCTGCACGGTATGGCGCTTATTGAGATGCCAAGTCCGGGGTTAGTGCCAGTACCGTTGTTGTGATAATCCGCCGTATCCCATGCGATTCCTACTGCAAGTCTTGCAGGACCACAATTGGTCCATTCAGGTGCGGTCAGGAGATCCCAAGGAACGCCCGTGACCGGGTTGTTAACGCGGTAGTCGATAACCGGGTTGTCACCTACGTCGGTGTCTGTGATCGAAACGATTTCGAACTCAAACGCTCTTGCCGCGATCACTTCAGGAATCTCGTGCACAACCTCGACGGCGTATTGTCCGTTGAACGCCGAGGCATTCTCGCCATGGCAAACGACGCAGTCCGTGTCATCGAAGAAAGTGAAGCCGCCGGGGTGCAGTGTTGCCGGATCGTTCTCGGAACCATCCCAGTCGATCCAGTCATGGCAGGCGCCGCAGGAGTCGCGATTCTGAACCGTGCGCCAGTTGCTGGCTTGCGGCAAGGAGGCGTCGGATTCCTGGTGGCAGGTCAAGCAGTTTCGAACATCCTGCGGGAATATGACGTTCGAGTAGTCATGCGTGGTGTTGTTATGCCCGACAATGAAGTAACCCTCGTCGAGGTTTATGCCGTAGTGGATCTTGTGGATCATTCGTTTCATGTCTACGGTGCCGCCCCAGGCCTCGTTGACCGTGTCGCCGTCAATGGAGTACGGGTTGTGGCAGGTCACGCAGTATTCGATATCGAAACGTGCATCCCCATGGAACTCGAGATTGTCGTGGCAGGCATTACAGGTCGCGTTGTTCGCGATGAGACGTGTATCGATCGGTGCTCCGCCTGCCGGGACAAAGTCGTACGGCGCGTTATTGGCAGGAATCGCAACACCAAGCACGTATACCGTCCGAATCTCGATACCCAGGCGATGTGTCTTGGTGCTGTCAAAGGCCGGACCGGCAGGGTAGGCCGTCAGGTCCTGCGCGAACGTGTAGGTGTAGCTGCCGTCGCCGTTGTCCGTGAACGTTCCGGCGGCGCCGGACTCGGTGCTGGCCTGAGCATCAACAATGCCGGCACTGTCGCGAGTGATGTAGGACTGCCATTCGCTGGATCCGCCATCCTGACCATTCGTCAACTGCGCCAGCGTGAAGCTGATCGTATTGGCGGGGAGGTCCCTGAGGCCGAAACCAAGGCCATCAGTCAGGACCATCGTTACAACAGGGGCGCCGCCGCCGGCCGGAACAGCAACGTTCTGGATCTCGACATTGATCTTCTCAGCTGACGTAACCGGAATCGCAGGACCTGTTGAGGTCCCCGGAGGTCCCGATGGGCCTGGTGTGCCGGGAGTTCCGTTTGAACCCGCAGGACCGGCAGGTCCGGCAGGCCCGGTTGAGCTATCGCATGCAAAGAGCAGGGCGCTGGCGAGCAGCAGTCCGGCCAATCGTGTATTGCGGCTGAATGATCGTCTCATGGTCATTCCCCTTAATGTTATTAGTGCCTGAACTAATGGAGTTGAATGGTGTGGTTCGAAACAGTTTTGCCTGAAACTTTTGTTTCCCGTTCATTGCGCATTCAGGAACGGTGGTTCTTAATGAACTTGTATGATGATTAGACCCAATCTTGAATCGCGAAATGTACCTATGGATTATCGGAATGTCGCGTGCAGACTTATATTACGATGTATGTACAATAATTGCGGGTCCGACCGGGCCAATAGGAGAATGCAGTGAAACGCCAATTTATCTTTGTTTTTTCAGTACTTATGCTGGGTCTGCCCGGTATTGCCAGCGCTGACGTCAAGGCGATGATGCAAGATTGCAACGGCTGCCACGGCGACAACGGGGTCAGCCAATCGAGCGACGTTCCGACGATCGCTGGTCTGGCCGAGTTTGTCCACATCGATGCGCTCTTTATTTACCAGGATGAGGCACGTCCCTGCGCTGAATCGAAATATCGGCAAGGCGACACCAGTCGCGCAGCAACAACGATGTGTGCGGTTGCCGCCGAGCTTGGCGAGGATGATATCGAAGCGCTCGCAGCGGCTTACGCCGCGCTGCCCTATGTCAAAGCCACTCAGGACTTTGATGCCGCTCTGGCCGCTACTGGCAAGGGCCTGCACGACGACCAATGCGATCGCTGCCATTCCGAAGCCGGCACGCTTGCTGACGACGAAGCCGGGATGCTGGGTGGCCAGCAGATGGGTTATCTGCGGAACATGTTCGCCCAATACATGGACGGCTCCCGTGAACAGCCGAAGAAAATGAAAGAGAAAATGGACGCGTTGTCCGCAGACGACGTAGAAGCACTGGTTCACTACTACGGTAGTGTGCAATGAGTCAGCCTGATGCCGCCGGTAGTGATACCGGCGGCATGTTTGCCGCGATAGATGCGAAAGATGGCGCGGCATTCGTTTCCTACCTGACCGAAGATTCCGTATTCCGTTTCGGCTCTGCACTTCCCGTGCAGGGCCGTGATGCTATTCAGGCTGCCGTTGATGGCTTCTTCGGGACGATCCTGGGCTCTGCGCATGAAATCGCCAATACGTTTCAGTGCGACGATACGGTTATCTGTGAAGGTGAGGTGACCTATCACCGGCACGACGACTCAAAGGTCACATTGCCATTCACGGATGTCCTCGAGTACAGCGGTGATCTGATCTCCCACTACAAGATCTACATCGACATCGGTCCGTTGTACGCCGAGTAGTGCTTCCTGAATAGAACGAGAGACCCCTCTCGGAAATCCCTGATAGCGAACAAGCGCTTATTGGCTTACTAAGACGCAAAGCGTCAGGTATCAGGGACTCAAAAACAATGACACAGCCCACACGGCTTACTCGTATTTTATTGGCAGCTGCGGCGATCCTGTGGTTCGCGGGAAGCCCGGCTCTGGCCCAGGAAGATGAAAGGTGCCTGAAGTGTCACGACGATCCTGAGCTGACCAGCTACCGTGGAGACACGGAAATATCGGCCTATGTTACGGCTGCGATGATCGCGGGATCTGTGCACTCCGGCGAGGCGTGCGTGGACTGCCACGGTGATCTCGCTGGAAGCAAACGCCGCAGGCACGCCGAAGACCTGGAGCCCGTCGAATGTGGCGAGTGCCACAGACGCCAGGCCAGAGCGCATGGCAACAGCCTGCACGGTGCCGCAGCTGCCGAGGGCGATCCAATGGCCCCGACCTGTGGCGACTGCCACGGCAAGCACGACGTCCTGTCGTCCTCCAGCGCCAACGCGACAACCGCGGTGATGAATATCCCGGTGCTTTGCGGAAACTGCCACCGCGAGGGCGCTCCGGTATCGCGAACTCATGAGATTTCGCAGGAGAACATCCTCGAGAATTACTCGATGAGTATTCACGGTGAAGGTCTGTTCTCGCAGGGCCTCACCGTCACGGCTGTTTGCACCTCTTGCCACACCGCACATGACATCCTGCCGCATACCGATCCGAAATCGAGTATCCACGCCGACAATGTCGGCGAGACATGTACCGCATGTCACGGCCTGATCGAAAACGTGCACCGCAAGGTCATCGAGGGCCATTTGTGGGCGGAAGATCCGGGCAAGATCCCTGCCTGTGTCGACTGCCACGCCCCGCACAAGATTCGTAACGTATTTTACCCGGACGGCCTGGCCGACAAGGATTGCCTGAGCTGCCACAGTCAGCCTGACCTGTCGATGGAACGTGGTGGCAACACCATCAGCCTGTACGTCGATGAAGAAGCCTACGAAAACTCGAAGCATACAGACACTTCTTGTGCCCAATGCCACACGGACGTGACCGTCGCCGAAGAACGTGCGTGTTCAACAATACAGACGCAGGTAGATTGCAGTATTTGCCATGCTGAGCAGGTGTTGGAGTACGGCGGCAGTACACACGGAACCCTACATGCCGAAGAAGATCCGGATGCGCCTTCCTGTCAGGATTGTCACGCCAAGCACGCGACACTTGGCCAGGATTCGCCGGCGTCGCCGACCTATGCGCTCAATGTTCCGACGCTCTGTGGAGACTGTCATCGCGTGGGCGAGCAGGCCGCCGGCCGGATAGAGGCGAAGGTCGGTGACATAGTCGGCAGCTATGAGGATAGCGTGCACGGCCGCGGATTGATTGAGAGCGGTCTTGTTGTAACAGCGACTTGCGCCGATTGCCACGGGGCACATAACGAACTTCCGCCGGACAGCCCGAACTCCAACATTAACCCGAATAATATCGCGGGTACCTGTGGTCAATGCCATCATGGCATTGAGGAGCAGTTCCGGGAGAGCGTTCACTGGACGGACGATCCGGTCGCTGATGAAAACAAACCCACCTGCGAAGACTGTCATTCCTCGCACACCATCATGCGTACCGAACAGATTGGATTCCGCGACCTGATGATGGAACAGTGTGGCCGTTGTCATGAGGACGAGACGGAGACATTTTTCGATACATTCCACGGCAAGGTTTCGCGCCTGGGTGGTGAGGGCGTCGCCAAGTGTTACGACTGCCATGGAACTCACGGCATCGTTGCGCCAACGGATCCCAATTCGACGCTCAGTAGGGATAATGTCGTCGAGACCTGTGGGCAGTGCCACGAGGGCTCTCACCGGCAATTCGCGGGCTACCTGACACACGCGACGCATCACGATCGCGAAAAATACCCTTGGTTGTTCTGGTCGTTCTGGGGCATGACTGCGTTGCTGGTCGGTACACTGTCATTTGCCTTGCTGCACTCGTTCGCCTGGGTGATCCGACTCGTGCTGAATCGTGAAGAGTGGCGAGCACACAAGGCGTTGAGCCAGAGCAGAGACCAGAAATTCTATCGCCGTTTCAGCCGACTCCAACGCACCATGCATATCATAATGATGCTCAGCTTCTTCACGCTGGCGTTGACAGGCATGGCGTTGAAATTCTCATACATGCCCTGGGCACAGGCGGTTTCCAATTTCCTGGGCGGATTTGACAGCATGGGCTTCCAGCACCGCGTTGGAGCGTTCGGCCTGCTGATTGTTTTCATTCTGCATACCTACGACATTGTCAGCTATAAGCGAAAGACGAAGCAGACCATGTGGCAGATCATTAACGGACCGGACTCGATTATTTTCAATGGCCGTGATCTCAAGGAGTTCATCCAGTCGATCAAGTGGTTCTTTGGCATGGGCGAGCGTCCCAACTACGGCCGCTACACCTACTGGGAGAAGTTCGATTACTTCGCGGTCGGCTGGGGTATCATCATCATCGGTACGACCGGACTCGTACTCTGGTTCCCCGAAATCTTCACACGTATTGTGCCGGGCTGGGCAGTGAATGTGGCTACGATCATTCACAGTGACGAAGCGCTGCTTGCAGTGGGTTTCATCTTCTCGATTCACTTCTTTAACACCCACTTCCGGCCCGACAAGTTCCCGATGGATCCCGTGATATTTACTGGGCGTTTGTCTGTCGATGAGCTGAAATACGACAAGCCTGGCGAATACGAAGAGCAGGTGGAATCCGGTGAGCTGGAGAATAACCTCGTCAGAGCGTTCCCAAGGTTCAAAGACAAGGGCGTGAGGATATTTGGCATGCTGGCGCTGACCTTCGGTCTGGTGGTGCTGGGCCTGATTGTGTACTCGATGCTGTTCGGCTACCGTTGATCGCTGGTACCGGGTAGAGTTGGGTTTGTTGGATAGCGACCCCGGCTGCATGCCCATGTGGCCAGGGTCTTTCATCTTTGGCGTATTGGGGCAGGGCTTATGTTGGATTTAACCGGTCACTGGGTCGGCGCTACCGCCCTCCTGATATTTGTCCTGGCTTACCTGCTGGTCATCGTCGAGGAATTCACGCACCTCAGAAAGTCCAAGCCGGTAATCCTTGCTGCCGGCCTGATCTGGGCAATCATCGCCTATCAGTACGCTACTGCGTCCATTTCACATGCGACGGAGGAGGCCGTCCGACATTTCCTGACGGAGTTTGCCGAGCTGTTCCTCTTCCTGCTCACAGCGATGACCTACGTCAATGCGATGAGTGAGCGTCGCGTGTTCGCGGCGCTCCGGTCGTGGCTCGTAAACCATGAATTCAGCTACCGACAACTATTCTGGATTACCGGCATCCTCGCCTTTTTCCTCTCGCCCATAATTGACAACCTCACGACAGCACTGGTGATGTGTGCGGTATTGCTCGCAGTGGGAAAAGAGAGCCCGAAATTCGTCAGTATTGGTTGTGTCAATATCGTCGTCGCGGCCAACGCAGGCGGAGCATTCAGTCCATTTGGGGACATCACGACATTGATGGTCTGGCAAAAGGGGACATTGGAATTCCAGACGTTCTTCGCACTGTTTGTTCCGTCAGTCGTCAACTACCTGGTGCCGGCAGTCGTCATGTCTTTGGCGGTGCCTAAAGCAAGCCCACAGGCGGAGACTGAGGTTGTCGAAATGCAGCGCGGTGCCAAGAGAATGATGTTTCTCTTCGGATGCACGATTGCAACGGCGGTCAGTTTTCACAACTTCCTTCACCTCCCACCATTTCTCGGCATGATGACGGGACTCGCCTATCTTCAGATCTTCGGCTACTACCTGCGAATCACACACACTGCTGAAATGGAAAATGGACCGATTCGTGGCCGACATGGAGAGATCACTGCGTTTGACAGCTTTCGAGAAATCGCGCGCGCCGAATGGGACACGCTGTTGTTCTTCTTCGGTGTGATCATGTGCGTTGGTGGCCTTGGGTTCATCGGCTACCTGGATCAATTGTCCGTTTACGCCTATTCGGAACTCGGCGCGACGGTTGCCAACATACTGGTTGGTATCGCATCCGCGATCGTGGACAACATTCCGGTCATGGTAGCGGTACTGCAGATGTACCCCGAAATGGATGTTGCGCAATGGTTGCTGGTTACGCTAACAGCTGGCGTCGGCGGCAGCCTGCTTTCTATCGGTTCAGCCGCAGGTGTTGCCCTGATGGGTCAGGCGCGAGGTCAATACACCTTCTTTTCTCATCTGAAGTGGACGCCGGCGATTGCCGCCGGCTTCGCACTGAGTATCTGGGTGCATTTCCTGGTCAACAGCCATTACATCGGGGTGGCCCCGACGTAGGCCAGGCACCTTGCTGTGCCTGACCTAGGTGTCTTCTTCGGGAGTCTCCTGATAGACAACCTCACCGCGTTCCTCTGCCCTTGAGAAAGGCGGCTTGCCGGTAAACCAGGTCGTATCCATCGGGTAGACCGCCGGGTCGAGCATAACGGAGTAGAAATGCCAGATGAGGATTGCAAGCGTCGCCAGGATTGCCTCGAGGAAATGCAGGACGGTAGCCGCCTCAGGAACCCATCCCGGGAGCCATGTCAGTGTAAGGTTCTCGAACCACAACACTAGTCCCGTCACCGCTGTGACGAACGTGCCCCACAACGCGGCCCAGTATTCGACCTTCTCAACGTAGCCGACGCGCACCGGGGCCGGCGGATCGGAACGCAGCCCCAGGTTGTAGCTGGTCCGGTGGACAAACTCACTGAAATCGGCGGTCTTCGGCAGGAACGATGCCATCTGACCCCGTGCGCGCGCGCTGATGGCGAGATGGCCGAAATGAATCAGGCAGGCTCCCATGAGACCCACTGCGGCGATACGGTGGACCAGACCGCGAAACTCGTTGTCCCCGAACTGCAGTAATACAGCCCACCAGCTTTCCGGGTACTTCAATGCAAATCCCGTGTATACGAGCACGAAGAAACTGACGGCGGCCAAGGCGTGCACAAGCCGGAATGGTCGAGACATGCGTTCCTTGATCGAGCTTTGCTCGGGAGCCCGGCGCCGCCACAACGAATAGGTGCGCGTCTTTTTGACCAGGTCGAGCAGGTTGTGCAGCAGCATGCCGATGACGGTGACCCAAATCAGGGGAATGTAGATTTTCCTGATCCAGTAGGCGACGACGTTGGAGGTCTCGTCGGCAATCGTGTGTACAGGACCGATCGCAAACCGGGTTCCCGCTCCGGCATGGCATTGTCCGCAGGTCTCTGCCAGGTTATCTGTGTGGGTGTGTGAATCGGGGTCGGTCGACGGCAGAATGTTGTGCACGCCGTGGCAGCTTGCGCAATTGGCGACACGCTGTGAACCGCCGCGTGCGGCCAGTCCGTGGAAGCTCTCGCCATAGGACGGAACCTGGTCCACAGGCAGGCCGTATTTTTCGCTGAGCTTGAGGTCTGAGTGGCAGGGACCGCAAACCTGGATCGGGACGTTGCTGGCCGAAACGGGCGATCCTGGAGCCGCGATCGCTAAAATCCGATGCTCGCCATGACAATCTGTGCACACCGGTGATTCGTATACGCCGGCGGCCGCTGCCATCCCGTGAATGCTGCGACCGAACTGCCTGGTGATCTTACGGTGGCAATCCCCGCACGTGTCAGGCACGTTCATGCGATGAATAGAGGAGGTCGGGTCAGAGGCGGGCAACGGCGAGTGGGCCGAATGGCAGTCGCTGCAACCGGGTCCCGGATCATGATCGTGAACGGCTTGCGCGTGCACGCTGGCCGTGTAGGCCGCGATCGGGCGAATAGTCGCCACGTTTCGATCCGCCGGCGGTTCCTTACCATGACATGCGCCGCAAGTTTCACCTTGGGATAATGAAGAAACCGGGGATGACTCATCGGTGTACGACGTCATGGTGTGGGTTTCGCCATGGCAATCCGCACAGGTCGGCAATATCGGGTCAGGGAATTTCTGCGGGCCGAGCTCGCCGTGCGCGCTAGTGGATTGCTCCTCGACTACATCATCGTGGCAGGATCCGCAGTCGACGGGATCGAGTCCGCGCCTGTGCCGGCGCTGGTCGGCACCGACATGGCAGTCGAGGCATTCCGTCGTGCCGTGGACCGTAAGCTCGAATTGCGCGAGGTCGGTTTCGTGGCAATCGAGGCAGGGATTTACCTGTTCGGTGTCGCTCGCTTGTAATGTGAGCGGCATACAGGCAAGGAGAAGGGTGAAGCTGGCGATGAACTTGTGCACTGAGATGCCCGGTGTTCCAGAATGTTCTGGCGTTAGGAACGCTTGGCCATATTATGGGCCCCATTCGTCGATATCCCAACACCTTGAAACTGCGAGAAATACGGATTTCCGTGCTGCTCCTACGTAGTCTAATATCGCACTCGCTACGACCAACTAAAATACTCTGAGTGTTGCTCAGTTGGGGACAATAAGAGCGTTCAAGCGAGAACTGACGGCAGACTTGCCAGGACAATAAATATCAGGCATCCCCCGGTCATTGATCGGAACTTGAGGAACACCATGATCAAGAACTTCTTTGCGTCAATTACTCATAACGCCATCAGCCTGGTTGGTACCGCAATCGCCGTGGCTACACTGGTACTTATGGCGAGCCTGTTCGGCATGGAAATTTGGGGCTTCGATGGCGGCCCATACCTGGGAATACTGACGTACCTGATTCTGCCGATGATTTTTGCCATTGGCTTGATTCTGATTCCGGTCGGCGCGGTTCTTTATCGCCGCAGGCTGCGACGCGTGCAGGGAGGAGAAGACACGCCTCTACTGCCAGTGTTCGACCTGAACATCCAATCGACACGCCGCTGGATGCTGATATTTGTCGCTGCGACGATGTTCAATATCGTCATTGTCGCGGGTGCGACCTACAAGGGCGTACATGTCATGGAGTCCGTGGAATTTTGCGGTCTCGCCTGCCACTCGGTCATGGAGCCCGAGCACACAGCCCATGCAAGGTCGGCGCATTCGCGGGTTGCGTGCGCCGATTGTCATATTGGCCCCGGTGCAGACTGGTTCGTTAAGTCCAAGCTGGATGGTGCGTGGCAGCTCATCTCTGTAGCCTTTGATCTCTACCCGCGCCCGGTGCCCACGCCGCTGCATGATTTGCGCCCGGCACGGGAAACCTGCGAGCAATGCCATTGGCCGACGAAGTTTGTCGGTGACAGGCTCAAGGTGATTAATCACTTTGAAGATGACGAGGCGAGTACAGAATTAACGACGGCATTGCTGCTGAAGGTCGGGGGCTCCAGCGGAAGCAGTTCGCACGGCATTCATTGGCATGTCGATCCGGATGTCAAGATTCGCTACCGGTCAGACGACACCCGTGAAGAAATCTACGAGGTGGAGTTTGCTCATGGCGACGATGAGGCGGTTATCTACTCAGACCGCAAGGCGCCGGAGGAAGGCGGCGTCTGGCGTTCGATGGACTGCGTCGATTGCCATAACCGGCCGTCGCATATCTATGAATCGCCGGGACCTGCAATCGATGGGGCTATCAAGACCGGCCTGATCGATCGGTCACTGCCGTTCGTCAAACGCGAAAGCCTGCGCGTGATTAATGCCGAATACGAATCTCACGAGGTGGCTCGAGAAGCGATCACTGCCGGGTTCACGGCTTTCTATGCCGACAACTACCCGGACATTGCAACCGAAAGTGGCGAGGAAATTGACGCGGCGGCAAACGCGCTGGGCGACATCTTTTCGGTCAATGTCTTTCCGGGCATGAATGTCTGGTGGGATACCTATCCGAACCATATCGGACACGAACAATCGGATGGGTGCTTCCGTTGCCACAGGCGCAGCATGCGAACAGCGGACAGGAAGCAGATCTCGGACGACTGCGACAATTGCCACGTCCTGCTTGCTGAAGAAGAGGAAAATCCAGACATCATGGCCGTGCTGAAACCAGAGTGAATCAAATGCTTGCGAACCCCTCAAGGCGTCAGCTTATCAATGAGGTAGTTAGTGGTGGCACCGGACTGGTGTTGGCGCTATTTATGTGGGGGCACGTTGTGCTGGTCGGTTCGATCTTGACCGGCGAACGCGGCTTCGACTGGATGGCGACGATGCTCGAGGACTATTTCATCGCCCAGCCAACGGTGATAGCGATTTTCTCTCTGTTCCTGGTGCATGCGGTATTTGCGGCGCGCAAGATTCCGTCGCAGCTTCAAGAACGCAAGCGTCTGGCCGAACTCGCTAAGGGACTCAGAAATTCGGGTCGGGAAAAAGTGGCAACGCGTACACCGTATTCGCCGTTCCGTCCGCACCTCGAGTCGATGCTCTGGATCTGGCAGGTACGCACAGGCATGGTCATGCTGGTGCTGGGTAGCTTCCACCTTATTCTGCTCGCTCTCGATGTGTTCACCCCGCTGTTTGGTGACATGGCGGGCATCGAGTCGTCTACATCGATGGCACGTGTTGCCGCAGGTTTGTGGCTGCCGTACGCGATCCTGTTGCTGTGTGTCGAATTTCACGCCAGCGTCGGCTTGTATCGGCTCGCGATCAAATGGGGCGCCGATCTGTGGCTGTCGCGCAAGGTGATGCACCTGATCGAACAGATAATTTTCTGGACGATTCTGGTGATCGGTTCAATTACGTTGTTTGTACTCGCAGGCTGGATGGATCCACCGCTGGCCTTCCTGCTCGAAGGGGCCGGGTCATGATGCAAAAGCTCCTGACAACGGATGTACTGGTTATCGGCGGCGGGCTAGCCGGCGAACGTTGCGCGATAGAGGCGGCAGCAGCTGGCCAGGAAGCGTTGATCCTCTCACTGGTACCGCCGCGCCGCAGCCACAGTTGTGCAGCACAGGGCGGCATGCAGGCGGCGTTGGCGAATTGCGTCAAGGCAGAGGGCGATAGTCCGGATGTCCATTTCCTCGACACGGTGCGTGGCTCCGACTGGGGTGCGGATCAGGAAGTCGCCAATATTTTCGCCGACAACGCGCCGGTCGCAGTGCGCGAACTCGCACATTTCGGTGTGCCATGGTCGCGCGTAAAGGGAGGCAAGAATCACTACTTCATCAAGGGCGAAGAGGTTGAGATAGACGAAGCGCTCGAGAACGATGGTCTGATTGGCCAGCGCGACTTCGGCGGCACTGCCAAGTGGCGAGCCTGTTACGCGGCGGCTGGTACCGGACACGCAGCGCTTTACGCAATCGACAGCGAAGTCGTGCGCCTTGGGATTACGGTACGAGACCGTACCGAAGCGGTTGCTCTGATTCACGATGGCAGTCGATGCGTGGGGGCGGTCGTCAGGGACCTTCGCAATGGCTCACAGTTCGCTGTGATGGCCAAAGCGACCGTTATCGCTACAGGCGGATACGGTCGCATTTATGGCCAGTACACGAGTAATGCGACGATCAACGAAGGCACGGGAGCATCGATTGCTCTTGACACCGGCATCGTGCCGCTTGGCAACATGGAGGCCGTGCAATTTCACCCGACAACCCTGTCACCGAGCGGAATACTGGTGACAGAAGGTTGCCGAGGTGACGGAGGTTATCTGCTCGACAAGAACATGAACCGATTCATGGTCGAAGCGGAACCCGAGAAACAGGAGCTGGCCAGCCGTGACGTTGTGTCGCGACACATGGTGCAATGTATGCGCGACGGCAACGGCGTCGAGTCACCGTATGGTCCGCATCTCTGGCTCGATATCCGGCATTTGGGTGAGGAACACCTGCGGACCAAGTTGCTGGAGGTTTGGGATATCTGTCGTGACTTTGTTGGACGCAACCCTGCCGAAGAACTGATACCGGTGCGACCGACCCAACACTATTCAATGGGTGGAATACGCGTCAACAAGGATGGCCAGGCATACGGACTTGCGGGCCTGTTTGCCGTCGGCGAAGCGGCCTGCTGGGACATGCACGGCTTCAATCGTCTTGGCGGCAACAGCCTGGCCGAAACGCTGGTTTCCGGACGCATCGTCGGTCGTCGTGTCGCGGAATATGCCACCGGGACGACACTGCGAGCCGACACAGGTGCCGCTTTTGATGCGCTCGAAGCTGCCGCAAATCGATCCCGGGATTGGCTGGTACGTACTGGCAATGGCCCCAGCGTCTACGAGATTCGCGACAGAATGGGCGAGATCATGATGCACAAGGTCGGGATCTTCAGGAACGGTGACGAACTTGCCGAGGCTGTCACGGAACTCGGGCAGTTGCTGGACGACTGTGATAGTGCAGTGTTGCGCTGCAAAGACCCGGGTATGAACCCGGAGTTGTCCTTTGCGCTACGTCTCAAAGGCATGCTGCGCCTCGCGATGACCGTCGCCAAAGGCGCGCAAGCCCGCACAGAAAGTCGCGGCGCACATTTCCGGATGGATTTCCCGCTTCGCAATGACCGTGAATGGCTCAATCGAACACTGGTCCGTTGGGGAATCGATGATAGCGCACCCTCATTCAGTTACGAGCCCACTGGCATCATCGACCTGCCACCCGGTCATCGCGGATACGGTAGTGACGAGCGCATCGAGATGACGACATCGCTCGATGATTACAACGAAAATGTACTGGCTGAGCAGATTCGACATGGCCGCCTCGATAGTGTTGAGGAGATGGGCAGTCGATTGCGGCGCGGCGCAAGGAATGCAGAGGCAGGCTAGGGAACTATGAGCGAAACTACACGCCGACTACGGTTCGAAATCTTCCGGTATAACCCGGAGGACGAGAACAGTACGCCGCATACGGATGTCTTCGAGCTTGACGAGACGCCGTTCATGACGCTGTACATTGCACTCAACCAGATTCGTGAACGATTCGACCCGGGTTTGCAGTTTGATTTTGCATGTCGCTCGGCAATCTGCGGTTCCTGCGCGATGATGGTTAACGGGCGACCTGCGCTGGCGTGCCGGACGCTGACAAGCGACCTTACGGAAAAGATTCACCTCTATCCGCTGCCGGTCTTCAAGCTGATCGGTGATCTGTCCGTGGATACCGGGACCTGGTTCCGCGCGATGGTCGAACGCACCGAAGCCTGGATACACGAGCGCTTGCCATTTGATCCCGATGCAACAGAAGACCGCATGAGCGACGACGTAGCCGCGGCAATTTACGAAAATGATCGTTGCATCGAGTGTGGCTGTTGTGTTGCGGCGTGTGGTGCAGCCAATATCGATTCTGAGTTCCTCGCCGGAGCCGGGTTAAATAGAATTGCCCGTTTCATGCTCGATCCGCGCGATCAACGGACCGATGGTGACTGGTTCGAGGTTCTGGCTGGTGACGAGGGCGTCTTTGCCTGCATTGGCATGATGGCCTGTGAGGATGTCTGTCCGAAGGAACTGCCGCTTCTCGACGTGTACGGATACCTGCGCCGAAAGTCATTCTCCGCGGGACTCTCAAGTAACAAGAAATAGACTGAGCGCAAAGCTCACTTGGTTCTTGCCGTAGGTATCTTCGGCTAGTACGTATTTATGTCTATACGTCGCTACGGTTGTATTGAACGAGGTGAATCTTCGGCATAGTTCAGGCAACAACCAATATCAATAAAAAGTTCGCTGCTGAAGCCTAAATTAACCTTTCGAGTGTCAAGGGGGCACAGGGAGAGGTAACCATGAAGCGGCACGTCCTGCACCCGTTATGGGTAGCAATCGGACTAGTGGGGCTGATATTCCTGGCCAGGAGTTTTCTGGTCCCGGACGACTTTGGCGTTCACGGCGACAGCTTCACCTACAATTATCATCGCCTCAGCAATATTCAGGAATGGCAAGATTTTCCCGTGAAGTACCGTGGGAAGGATTCCTGCACTGAATGCCACAAAGCCAATGTCAGGAAGAACAGGCGATCTCCCCACAAACGCATCGAATGTGAGAGCTGCCATGGGCCGTCAGGTAACCATCCTGACGACGTGGAATACCTGCCGCTTAACAAAGAACGAGCCCTCTGCCTGCGATGTCACGCATCTCTTGAGTATCCCGATGCGGCCAGATCCGACTTGCCTGCGATCCATGATCGGCGCCACAAACGCAAGCGCGAATGCGTTGAATGCCACAATCCACATGACCCAAGGGAGGATGTCGAATGACTTGTTCTCGCAGGGATTTCCTGAAAGATGCCGTCGGTGGAACGGTTGCATCCGTATTACCGCTGAGCGCATTTACATTCCTGACTACAGCCGAAGCCAAGGCGGCGATAGCTGACGCAAAAGTCAGGTGGGCGTTCCTTGTCGACACGAACAAGTGTGTCGGTTGCGGATTGTGCGTCGACGCATGTAAGAATGAAAATGAGATTCCGTATGACGCACCTGTCACCCGGACCTGGGTCGAACGCTATGTAGTAACCAAAGACGGTCGAACGCTTGCAGATTCTCCCAAGGGTGGGAGAGACGGATTCACAACCGGCAATATTCGTGAGGAGGAGATTGATCCCGATAATGTCGCAAAGGCATTTTTCGTTCCAAAGCTCTGCAATCAATGCGACAACCCGGCCTGTGTGCAGGTGTGCCCTGTTGGCGCGACGTACCAGACGCATGACGGGGTGGTCCTCGTGGACAGGGAATGGTGCATCGGCTGCGGCTACTGCATCATGGCTTGCCCCTATGGCGTCCGCTTCTTCCACCCGGAGCACAGAGTCGCCGACAAATGCAATTTCTGCTACCACCGGATTACCAAGGGTCTTCAGCCTGCCTGTGTGCAGAGCTGCGCATTCGGCGCCCGCAGGTTGGCGAACCTGAAGGACCCCGATGACCCGGTAACAAAGATCATAACGACCGAAAGAGTGGCGGTCCTCAAGGACGAGTACGGGACAAAGCCGCATGTCTTCTATCTTGGTCTCGATGCCAGCGTGAGGTGATTTCATGACCCCGGACATCATCGTGCACGGAGCTGAGTGGACAGTAAAAGAGCTGTTCGTCTACCCCAACGAATTCATCTACTGGAGCATCCAGATCGTCATGTATCCATACATGACAGGCCTGGTGGCCGGCGCGTTCGTACTGTCCTCTCTGTACCACGTATTCGGCCAGAAGGACCTCAAGGAAATAGCCCAGTTCTCACTGGTGTTTTCCCTGGCTCTGTTGCCAGTGGCTGCGCTGCCATTGTTGCTGCACCTGCAACAGCCGACGCGAGCCATGGAGCCGTTGTTGACGCCGCACTTCACGTCGGCAATCGCCGCATTCGGTATTGTTTTCACTGTGTACGGATTGATCGTCGTCAGCGAGATCTGGTTCGTCTATCGCGAGTACTTTGTGTATCAGCTTGAGACCCTGAAGGGCGTACCCGGGTTCTGGAACGCACAAAGGCGCATCGCCTACAGGGCACTGACTTTCGGCGCGCGTGATGTGAGCGCGGATGCGCTCAAGGTCGACCACAAGGCTGCGAAAATACTTGCGGGCATCGGCATTCCCGTGGCCTGTTTCCTGCATGGGTACGCCGGGTTCATCTTCGGTTCTGTCAAGGCCAACGCGTTGTGGATGTCGCCACTGATGCCGGTCATTTTCATCATGTCAGCTATTGTTTCCGGCATCGCCCTTTGCATGCTGACCTATATCATAATAATGGAGTGGCAGGCATTTCGTCAGCGTCGGAAGAACGGGGCCGAGGCAGCCGGAGACATCAAAGGCGCCGAGAAGGAAGTAGTCGGCAGGGCCACTCGCTACCTGCTGGGATTCCTGAT
Source organism: uncultured Gammaproteobacteria bacterium (assembly GCA_963752875.1). GTDB lineage: Bacteria > Pseudomonadota > Gammaproteobacteria > Steroidobacterales > Woeseiaceae > UBA1847. Next base: position 138,608 of record CAVWAH010000011.1, read on the forward strand.
CGCTGCTATTAGCCTCGAACTTCTGGACCTGATCTTCCGCGGCTACACGGCAATGAAGTCCTGGGATATTCTGCGCTCGGTAATGTACGGCAAGGATTTCATCAATATCTTCGTCCTTCAGTACGGACTCGGAAACCTTGTCCCGTTCGTATTGTTGATTCTGCCGCGCCTGACGATCAAACGCACTGTACTGGCGCTGCTGCTCGTACTGTTCGGCGTGTTTATGATGCGCTGGAACGTGGTTATCGGCGGCCAGGCATTTTCATTGTCGTTCTCGGGCTACATGCATTACCACATTCCCATCATCCCGCACAGCGTTGAAACCTTTAAGGAAGGGCTGTTCGGCGCATTGACCGTGATGGCTACTCCGTTCGTGTTGTTCTGGTTTATCAACAAGTTCGTGCCGTCTCTGCGGAGGGATATCGGAGCCGCCTAGTGACTTCTACTCTCGCCGATCTTGAAAACCGGCTGGCGGCCGTTGAGCGACGCCTCGCCTCGCTTGAGGGCGGTGCTGATGAAGTGCGCCAGATCGAACGAGAGGCTGCGGCGCCCAGACTTGATGGTGGCTTCGCTACCAATGCGTCGACGCATGTCGGGCGGGTCCTCCTTATCTTTGGCGGAGCCTACTTGCTGCGCGCCATCACCGACTATGAGTTTGTTCCCAAGGCTGTTGGTCTGCTCATGGGTGCGATTTACGCTGTCTTCTGGTTGTTCATGTCATATCGCAAGGGCCGGTTGGAGTCGCAGCGCACCGATGCAGCGTTTTTTGGTGGAACATCCATCGTATTGACGCTTCCGCTACTCCACGAGGCGACGACGAAATTCGAATTGCTGTCCGGTGTGCAAGGCATCGTCCTGCTCCTGATCTACTGCACGCTGGTGATGATGGTAGCGATCGTACACAACCAGAAAGTCCTGGCCTGGATGGTCACGGCAGGTGGAATCGCTACAGCTACGGCATCTCTGGTTGCGTCGCACAATGCGGTATCTGTAGCGGCCTTCCTGCTCGTTCTTGGCGTCGGGTCACTTCTGGCTGAATACAGGCGGGAGTGGCTGGGGTTGCGCTGGCTCGGCGCAGCCGGTGCAAATCTTGGAGTACTAGCCATTGTTGCTCTGTCAAACAGCGATCGCTGGTCGATAGATCCCCGGCTGCCGTTCATTTTTGCCGTCGTATTGTTGGCGATATACCTGTCCAGCTTTACGTATCACTCGCACATTCGCGATCAGCTGTTAGGCTTTTTCGAGACCCTACAAGCTTTGATTGCTGTTGGAATCGTGATCGGTGCTGCGAGTATGGCGGTCCAGGGCGGTCAGCTGGGAATCGCAACCGCCGGCATGCTGAGCCTGGTGCTCGGCATCGGCGGCTATGCCCTGGCAACCACCAGGGGCACCCGTGAGCTGCGCTATCGCAACTTCTTCTATTACTCGACACTCGGCCTGATATTCGTCGTGGCAGGTACCGGATTGCTCCTGCCTCTGGTTTGGGCTGCCGTTGTCTGGGCTGCTATGGCTGTCATGATGGCCTGGTTTAGTGGTCGGAGTGGCTGGGTCAGCCTGAGTCTGCAATGTACGTTTCTCCTGTTGGCTGCGGGAATTGGCTGCGGATTGCTGGCCACTGGACTGAAGGCGCTGGCCGGCGACCCGGCCAATGGCTGGCCGGTGTTCATGTACTCGCACGTTGCCGTTGCCGTGGCGACTGTTGCATGCCTGTTCATTCCTGTGGCACAAAAATCGGAGCGCTGGGGTGTCCTCGCCGGACTGCCGCAGCTTGTTGTGCTGGCGTTGTCCGTCTGGGAGGTCGGTGGCCTGATCGTAGTCTACGGCTCGATCCTGCTTGCCGGCGCGGATGGGACCGAGATAGACCGCGCCGTGCTTGCCGCGCTGCGCACGGCAGTATTGTCAACCGCGTCGGTGACGCTGGCCCTGTCGAGTCAGCACTGGCGCTGGCCGGAGGCGCGTTGGCTCGTTTACCCGGTACTGGTATTGGTGGGGATTAAGCTGTTCCTCGAGGACTTTCCCAACGGCCAGCCGGCCAGCCTGTTCGTGGCACTGGCATTCGTCGGGAGCGCATTGCTACTCGTTGCGCCAATATTGAAGCGTGACGATAATCCGCCCGGCACCTAGCTCGTAGAGAGAACCTCAAGTGCGCGTAGCACGTCGCGACGACTGATCTGACCGACAAGCCGGTTGTTATCGGTGACAGGGAAACGCCGGTAGCCCTTGTCGATGAATATCTGTGCCAGATCGACGATGCTCATCTCGGCATTAACCGTTTTCACGCCTTCCGACATGTAGTCACGGACGGGGCCGCCGTAGGCGCTGTGATATCCCGCCTGTAGTGCGACCTTCAAGCAGTCGAGTTCCGACAGCATACCGACCAGGTTGCCTTCGTCATCGACGACGGGCGCACCTGCGATGCGATTCTTAACGAGCACGTGCACTGCATCGAGCACCGGGGTATCGGGCTTAAAGGTAACGAGCGTCTTGGCCATGTAGTCTTTTACGAGACAGGACTTGATATTCATGTTGCTTCTCCGTCCGCGCCTTTGCGCTTCTTGCGGCAGTTGCCTTTGCCGCTGCATAGTTCACAGCCACCCCCATTGAGGCCGCCGCAGCTGCCACTGATCGCTTTGCGTCCGTTCATGACACCAACACTCATGCCCGTAATCACGAGCAGGATGATGATGAAGCTAAACAACAGGGTGGTCATGATCATATTCATTGTGTCATCAGTCTATCGAATTCCGGTGTCGAAATTTCATGTATGTCCGTCTTGTTACGCACGAGGAAGTATCCGGCGATGTCGAGCTTTCTCGCCAGGGCAGGACCGGCCTCGGGGCCAAGCACGAGCAGGGCAGTCGCCATCGCGTCAGCGTAGGCGGCCGATGGATCAACAACGGTCACGGCCGCGAGGTCGTGCGTAACTGGCCGTCCGGTACGCGCATCAATCGTGTGCGAGTAATTGTTGTCGTCATGCGTGAAATAGTTGCGGTAGTCGCCGGAGGTTGCAACGCTCGTATCCGTTACTCGCAAAACGGCATGCGGCACGCGCTTTGACGTCGACGGAGCCTCAATCGCGATCGCCCATTTGCGGCTTTCGCTATTGATTCCCTTGACGCGAATTTCGCCACCAATTTCTACGAGGTAGTTAACGATACCGCGAGCGTCCAGCAGTTCGGCGAGCTGGTCGACGGCGTAGCCCTTGGCCCAGCCCGACAGGTCGACATACAAGTCAGGGACGTCCTTGCGCACCAGGCGCTCGTTGCAATCGGCTTCCAACATGTCGAAGCCGACCCTGTGCTGTGCTGCCGCAATATCGGCGGCAGACGGCGGTTCAACGATCTGGCCATCGGGCCCGAAGCCCCACAGATTGACGAGCGGCCCTATCGTCAGGTCGAAGGCTCCGTCAGTTGTCTTGCTGATATCCAGCGAGCTTTCGAGCAGTTCACAAAACGCTGCCGATACGGGTATCCAGTCTATGGAATAGTCCACGTTAAAAGCGGCGAGTTCAGAATCGTCCCGCCAGGTTGAAGCCAGCAGGTCGACTGTCTGCAGTGCCGCGACGAGCTCGCTCTCGAGCGCATCCGTAGCAACCGCGTCCGTCGGCTCGACCAGCACGACCTTGAATGTCGTACCCATTGCCGAGCCCGTCAATTCCAGTTGCGGCAGTCGAGCGTCGCCACAGGCACCGAGCGCCAGTGCGGGCAACAACAGCAGGAGTTGACGGAGACGCATCAACTAGCCGCCGAAGTCATCCAGCAGGATGTTCTCTTTCTGCACACCGAGACTGTCGAGCATCTTGATAACGGCCGTGTTCATCATCGGCGGTCCACAGAGGTAGTACTCGCAATCTTCGGGGGCCTTGTGCTTGGACAGATACTCGTCATACAGGACCTGGTGGATAAAACCTGTCAGGCCGTCCCAATTGTCCTCGGGCTGCGGCTCCGAAAGTGCCAGGTGCCAGACGAAGTTGTCATTTTTCTCCGCCAGCTCGTCAAACTCTTCGGCGTAGAACATCTCTTTGAGGCTGCGGGCGCCGTACCAGAATGACATCTTGCGTGTACCGTGGCGCCGCTTCAATTGATCGAAGATGTGTGCGCGCATCGGCGCCATGCCGGCGCCGCCGCCAATGAAGACCATCTCGTTGTCTGTTTCCTTGGCAAAGAACTCGCCATATGGCCCTGAAATGACAGTGTGGTCACCCGGCTTCAGGTTGAAGATATAAGACGACATGATGCCCGGCGGTATCGAATCGTCGGCGCCGGGTGGTGGCGTTGCGATGCGTACGCACAACTTGATCAAGGTTTTCTCGAGCGGGTAACTCGCCATCGAGTAGGCGCGCATGTCCGCTTTCTTTACGTGTGACTCGTAGCGCCACAAATCGTATTTGTCCCACTCGTCACGGAATCTCTCATCGATATCGAAGTCCGCGTACTTGAGATCGTGCGGTGGGCACTCGATCTGGATATAGCCGCCGGCTCTAAACTCCAGTTCCTCACCCTCCGGCAATGCGACGACCAGTTCCTTGATGAAACTCGAGACGTTGCGGTTCGAGATGACTTCGCAGTCGTAGCGCTTGACGCCGAATACTTCGTCGGCGACCTGGACTTCCATGTCCTGCTTCACCGCAACCTGGCAGGCGAGCCGGAAGTGATCGGTAGCGTCCCGTTTGTTGATGACCGACGTTTCAGTCGGCAGGATAGCGCCGCCACCCGACAGTACACGCACGCGGCACTGTCCGCAGGTGCCGCCACCGCCACAGGCCGAGGGCACGAACAGGTCGTTATCGGCAAGACTCTGCATGAGCTTGCCGCCAACGGGAATCGCGAGTTCGAGCTCGTCGTTGACGACGACCTTGACGTTGCCCGTTGCAACCAGCTTGGAGCGAGCAGCCAGAATGACGAATGCGAGAATCAGGACGATTGCCGTGAAGAGGCAGACGCCCAGTAGTACTTCCTGCAATACAGCAGAGTCGATGTTCACGTTAGATCCCCGAAAAGCCCATGAAGCTCAGCGACATGAGGCCGACGATGATGAATGCGATGCCGAGTCCCTGCAGACCGTCAGGGACATCCGAATATTTGAGTTTCTCGCGAATGCCCGCGAGCGCGATCAGCGCTATCGCCCAGCCCGCGCCACTGCCGATGCCGTAGACGACGGACTCGGGCAGGTTGTACTGGCGTTCGACCATGAACAACGTGCCGCCGAGAATGGCGCAGTTCACGGTGATGAGCGGCAGGAAAATGCCGAGCGCGTTGTACAGCTTCGGGAAGAAGCGATCGAGCGTCATCTCGAGTATCTGGACGAGCGCCGCAATTACGCCGATGTAGCTGACGAGCCCCAGGAAACTCAGGTCGACGTCAGGCAGGCCGGCCCAGGCCAGTGCTCCGTCCGAGAGCAGATACTTGAATATCAGGTGATTGACCGGAACGGTAATGACCTGGATCACAATGACTGCGACACCGAGACCGATAGCCGTTTCAACGCGCTTGGATACCGCGAGGAACGTGCACATGCCGAGGAAGAAGGCGAGTGCGAGGTTCTCGACAAAGGCCGCTTTGACGAAGAGGCTTACATAGGCTTCCATCAGTAGACCTCCGTCCGGTGGACTTCATGAATCTGGTAGTCAGGTTTTTCGACCTGCTGTTTGCGCCAGGTACGAATGCCCCAGATCAACAGGCCAATGATGAAGAACGCGCTCGGCGGCAGCAGCATCAGGCCATTGGCCTCATACCAACCGCCGTTCGAGGTCAGCTCAAGCACCGGGAAACCCAGCAATGTGCCCGCGCCGAACAACTCGCGCAGTGTTGCTACAGCGATCAGGATGATGCTGTAACCGAGCCCGTTGCCGAGGCCATCGACAAAACTCATGACCACGCCATTCTTCATGGCGAAGGCCTCTGCACGACCCAGAACGATGCAGTTGGTGATGATCAACCCGACGAAGACTGACAATTGCTTGCTGGTCTCGAACGCATAGGCTTTCAGGAGTTGATCAACCAGGATAACGAGCGACGCGATGATCGTCATATGGACGATGATCCGAATGTTGTTCGGGATCCGGTGACGTAGCGCGCTGATAGCCGCGCCGGCGAGCGCCGCGACACTGGTCAGTGCGACACACATCAGAAGGGCAGGCAGCAGGGACGTCGTAACCGCCAGCGCCGAGCAAATGCCCAGCATCTGCAGCGTGACCGGGTTGTTGTCGACCAGGGGGTCGATCAGTACTTTGCGTGCTTCACTCATTTAGCCAGCCTCACGGAAATTCTTCAGGTACGGGCCGAAACCGTGCGGTCCGGTCCAGTATCGGACCAGTCCGCTTACGCCATTGCCCGTCAGCGTCGCGCCGGACATGCCATCAATCAGGTGCTGTGAATTCGGTGCGCCAGCGGGCACGGGGCCGCGTATAACGCGAATCTGTGGCTCATCCCCGCTGCCGTACACCTGCTTTCCTACCCAGAGGGCGCGCCATGGCTCCTTGTCGATCTGGTCGCCGAGGCCCGGTGTTTCGGCATGCGCGTAGAAGCGCAAACCCTTAATCGTGTTGCCGTCCGGTGCCACGGCCAGGTAGCCGAGCATCGTGGACCAGAGACCCTTGCCATAGACTGGCAGAATGATCTGTTCGAGGTTGTCGCCGTCTTTAACGAGATAGACGGGCACGTATTGCGAGCGCTGCCCGATTCCCGCGACATCCAGGTCATCGGGAATGGCGACGGTGAGCTCCAGGTCGACGTCGTCGACGTAGTCGCCGGTTTCCAGGTCGACTGTGCGTGGTTCGATCGCTTCGAACAGGGCATTGATGTCACCGCCGGGCTCCATGAGACCCGCAACATCGAGAATGATCTGCTGCCGGAACCGTTCCTCGTTCTGCACTTGTATTGGCTTCAACACGATCGCGGCACTCGAGACGATGATCGAGCAAACCAGGCTGAGCCCGACTGCAATGATCAGCGTGTTGGAAATGCTGTCGCGGTCAAATTGTTTCTTGTCAGACATTGCGTTTCAGCCTCCGTTTGACGTTTGCGCGCACGACAAAGTGATCGATGACGGGCGCAAACACGTTGGCAAACAGGATGGCGAGCATGATGCCCTCCGGGAACGCCGGGTTAACGACGCGTATCAACCAGGTCATAAAACCGATCAGGAAGCCGAATACCCACTTGCCGGTATTCGTCTGGGCAGCGCTGACGGGATCGGTCGCCATAAAGACGGCGCCGAAGGCGAATCCGCCGAGCGTGACGTGCCAGTACCAGGGGATGGATATCATCGTGTTGCTGCTCTCGGGGTTGCCGAACAACAGCGTCGGTATGATCAGGCCGGCCAGGACCGCGACGATGATGCGCCACGACGCAATACGCGTGAAGACGAGGATCACGGCGCCGATCAGGCAGGCAAGGGCTGACGTTTCACCGAACGAGCCTTGCATCTGGCCAACGAAGGACTGCATCCAGGTAATGCCCATGGCCGTGATTCCCTGCATGCCTTCGATAGCGCCAACACCCAGCGCTGTTGCGCCACTGAATCCGTCGACCGGGGTCCAGACAGCGTCACCGGATATCTGCGCCGGATAGGCAAAGTACAGGAATGCGCGTGCGACGAGTGCCGGGTTCAGGAAGTTCTTGCCGGTACCACCGAACACTTCCTTACCGATGATGACGCCGAACGTGATGCCGACGGCAACCTGCCACAAGGGTATCGTTGCCGGGACGATCAGCGCGAACAGGAAACCGGTTACAAAGAAGCCTTCGTTAACTTCGTGGTTGCGAATGCCCGAGAACAGGACCTCCCAGCCCAGGCCGACCACCATGGTGGTGACGTAGATAGGCAGGAAATACAGTGCGCCCTGGAGGAAACAGTCATAGATGCTCGCAGGATCGTACCCGGCACCCAGGAGCGGCAGTACAGCACCACGCCAGCCTTCAATACCGACAAGGCCGAGGCTCTGCAGCGCCACGTTTGCGTGGTAGCCGGTATTCCACATGCCGAACAATGCGGCGGGCGTGGCGGCGATCACGACGATGATCATGACGCGCTTCAGGTCGATCGCGTCGCGGACGTGCGGCGCGCTGCGGGTCAGGTCCGCCGGCGAGTAAAGAAATGTGTCGACGGCTTCGAACAGTGCATGAAAGCGTTCGAAACGGCCGCCCTGGGTGAACAGGGGCTCGAGGTTGTCGAGGTAGGAACGTAATTTCTTCATCAGCCGTTCACCTCGATCTCGTGGAGGTTTTTCCTGAGATGCAGGCCATACTGGTATTTGCCATTACAAACAAAAGAACAAAGGGCCAGGTCTTCCTCGTCCAGTTCGAGGCAACCGAGGTCCCGTGCATGGTCCGTGTCGCGAACGATCAGCGCTTTTAGCAGCGGCGTCGGCAGGACATCGAGAGGCATGACCTGCTCGAAACTGCCGATCGAAACCATGGCGCGGGCACTGCCGTTTTGCGACGTGGTCATGAGGTAGTCGCTGAGTCCGAGCAACCTGCCTGCAAATGCCCTGGCGGCGGAATACTTGCCGAATCCGGGCCGCAAGAACGAGAGGAACTCGCGCGGGTTGCCATCCTGTAACACGGCCAGTTGCACGTCATAGCGACCGAGGTAAGCGGCCCAGCCGGCGGCGCGGTGGCCTCTGAGAACCGAGCCAGCCACGACGCGAACGTTGCCGCTTTTCGTTTCGCCCCTGATCAACTCGCCGGTGTTTGCACCCAGGCGGGTCACGATGAGGCGTGGATCATTCACCATGGGGCCCGCAAGAGAGATGACCCTGTCAACGGGCAGGCGTCCACTCGTGAAGAGCTTGCCGATCGCGATGACATCCTGGTAGCCGATGTGCCAGACAATTTTTTGTTCGCTGACCGGATCCAGGAAGTGGATGTGTGTACCGACGAGTCCGGCAGGATGTGGTCCCGAGAACTCTGCGTACCTGATCTGTTCGCCGTCCGGGCCGCTGATGTCCGAGCCAGCTGCCGAACAGACGTAGACCGGACCCTCTGTGAGCTTCGCCAGAAGCTGAATACCCTGCGCGAAAGCAACCTTGTCCCGTTCGATAATTATGGCGGGATCGGGTGCGAGTGGGTTGGTATCGGTGGCTGTTACGAAAATTGCACGCGGGCTGGTCTTGCGACCCGGAATCTTGCTAAACGGACGCGTTCGCAACGTCGTCCACAGGCCCGATTTCAACAGGTTCTTGCGGACCTTCTCGTCGCCGAGGTCTGCCAGTTCATTCGCGGAATATTGTGGAAACTCGACGGCATCGTCACCGTCCAGCTCAATAACCACAGACTGTAGAATTCGCCGTTCACCCCGGTTGATCGCCTTGACCACGCCGCTTCCGGGCGAGGTGAACTTGACGCCTTTGTTTTCCTTGTCCTTGAAAAGCGGCTGCCCGAGCTTCACGCGTTCGCCTTCCTCGACGAGCATGCCTGGCTTCAGGTCGTGGGTGTCGGGGCCGAGCAGAGCAACTGATGTGACGTCGGCGCCGCGGGATATCTTCTGATCCGGTTTTCCGGACAAGGGAATATCAAGGCCTTTCTTAATTTTGATATGCATAGGTTTGGTCGCAGATTAGAACCACAGGGCGAACAGGGCACAGCCGGCCAGCCAGATACAGCCGATCGTATGAATACCCAGCGTCGCTTCAATCGATTTCGTCATTGTGTCGCGGTCTTCCATACCGCCACGAATTCCCGCCGCGGCCTTCCAGCCAAGCGCCAGCAGGCCGATCGGCACCACGGGTGCCAGCAACGGCAGCGCGCCTTGCACGGCAAGCCATGTGACAGCCACAGCGGCCACGACGTGAATGGCGAAATACAGGTTTGCAGTCGCGGGCAGCCCGAGCCTGACTGGCAGCGTGTTCTTGCCACAGGCGCCGTCCGCTTCGATATCCGGAACTTCATTGATCAGCAGGATAGCCGCTACCCAGGCGCTGACCGGGATCGCGAACAGGAATAGCGGCAGGTCGATAGCTGCACCCTGCAACCAGGCTGCACCCGAGACAGGCAGGATGCCGAACGCAATCGCGACGGCCGTTTCGCCAAGACCCAGGGTGGCGAGCTTGACGGGGCCCAGCGAGTAAAGGACGCCGAGTCCGATACCGATGATGCCGAACGTAATAACGGTCGGGCCTCGTTCGACATACAGGGCCAGGCCAGCCAGGGTCGCTATGACAATGAGCGTAATGCCGAGCTGCGCCATGCTCCGCTGTGACAGGATGCCGGTCTGGATAAAGCGCGACCCGCCAGTATATGGGTAGATTCGCTGTTCGTTCTGCGGGTCCGTACCAATAGCATCGTCGCCAACGTCATTGAGCACATTGCCCGCGGCATGGACGCAAACAGTCGCGATCAGCGCGAGAACAAAGACGTAGACGTTAAAGCCGCCGGACGCCCAGGCGCCCCAGGCCGAGCCGACGACTACCGGCAGAATGGATGCCGGGAAGAATTTTGGTCGGGTGGCGTGGAATGAGCGTTTGAGGCGTTGTTTGAATGAGTCGCCGGCAAACTCCTCCGGCACCGGGTTTAACGGTCGTGCTGATTCTGAAGACATGCCTGATCCTAAGCGGTACTGGCCGAGGTGAGCGCGGCCGGGCTGTTATTGCTGTGAACCTTTTATACCCGAATCTGCCTCTATATACATACGCGGTTTCCGATAACGGCGAGGGGGAGATTTCGCTAATCGAGACGCTGTACAATAGCCCGCCTTCGCTGGACTTGATTTCCACGAATTCGGCAATAAGAATTTTCAAATTTTGGGAAAAACATCATGAAAATCAGTAGGTTGATAGGCTTTAGCCTGATCGCGTTGATGCTTGGTGCCTGCGGCGGCGCAGACAATGGGGACGCCACTGACGAGGCGGCCGGCGCGGCTGCTGACGAAATCACGGTCAGCGATGCGGAACTTGCGGGTAATCCGTTCATGCAGGAATGGGATACGCCCTATGGTGTGCCGCCATTTGCGGATATCGAAAATGGCCACTACATGCCAGCGATCAAGAAAGCCATCCTGGAGATGCGAGCCGAAATCGCTGCAATCGCGGAGAACCCGGACGAGCCGACGTTCGAAAACACGATCGAGGCGATGGAAGCCGGCGGCAAACTGATCAGCAAGGTCGCGCGTACGTTTGGCAATATCACCGGGACGGAAACGAATGACGAGCTGCGTACACTCGAAACGCAGATTTATCCGATGCTGACGCGTGAGTCTGATGCGATCACGATGAACGATACGCTGTGGCAGCGCGTCAAAACCGTCTACGAGCAAAAAGACAGCCTGGGTCTCGATGAACAGCAGGCCCGCCTGCTGGAACTAACGCATCGTCAATTCGTGCGTTCGGGCGCGGCCCTGTCTCCAGAGGTCAAGGCGGCCATCTCCGAGATCAATGCCGAGCTTTCCGGTCTCACGACCAGGTTCGCTCAGAACCTCCTGGCGGCAACCAAGGGTTTCACGCTGGAGTTGACCGAGGAGTCGGAAGTCGCCGGCCTCAGCGATGATTTCAAGGGCGCTATCTGGAATGAAGAGAAGGGCGCCTGGGTTGTTGGTCTGAACCGCTCGTCGTACGAGACTTTCATGGTGCAGTCGCTAAACCGGGACCTGCGCAAGAAGTTGTTCGACGGTTACCGTCTGCGCGCGTCCGAAGGTGATATCGACAACGGACCGACTGCGATCAAGGTTGCGCAGTTGCGTGCGAGGGCTGCCGAGCTCAAGGGCTACAAGTCGCATGCTCACTACCAGCTCGAAACCCGCATGGCCAAGACGCCACAAGCTGCCGAGGATTTCCTGTTGCGCGTCTGGCGCCCCGGCCTCAAAAAGGCGAAACAGGAACGCGCTGACATGCAGGCCATGATCGGTGACGAGTTCACGTTTGAGGGGCAAGACTGGTGGCACTACGCCGAGAAGATCCGCAAAGAGCGTTACGATCTTGATGAGAACGCGACCAAGCCGTATTTCAAACTGGAGAACGTTCGTGCCGGCGCGTTTGAAATGGCAAACCGCTTGTTTGGTGTGACGTTCGAGGAAGTGGACGTTGAGGGATGGAATCCGGTCGTCGTTTCATTTGATGTCAAAGACGCGGATGGCAACCACCTTGGCCTGTTCATGACCGATATGTACGCACGTGATTCGAAACGCGGCGGTGCATGGATGAGCTCCTACCGCAGCACGTCAAATATCGGCGGCGAATCAATTCGCCCGTTGATCACGAATAATCTCAACTTGCCGACGCCTCCGAAAGGTGATCCGACGTTGATGCGATTTTCCGATGTGGAGACGCTGTTCCACGAGTTTGGTCACGGCTTGCACGGGTTGATGACGAGGGTCAACTACCCCACGTTCGCAGGAACCAGCGGCGGTCCGCGCGACTACACCGAGTTTCCGGCACAGATTCTCGAGCACTGGACCGGCGAGCCCGAAATGCTCGCGATCTATGCACGCCACTATGAATCCGGTGAAGTGATTCCGGCCGAGCTCGTAGAATCCATGCGCGTTGCTGGAAATCACAACAACGGTTTCGGCACCACGGAGTACATCGCCGCGTCCTTGCTGGACCTGCGTTGGCACATGCTGACGTCGGAAGAAGCCGCACAGGTTACTGATGCGCGTGCGTTTGAGCAGGAGGTTCTGAAAGGTTACGGCCTGATTCCCGAGATCGAGCCGCGTTACCGTTCACAGTACTTCAGCCATATCTTCGCGGGTGGTTATTCGGCCGGTTACTACGCGTATCTCTGGTCCGAGATTCTTGATGCCGATGGTTTTGCCGCATTCAAGCAGGCCGAGGACATCTTCGATCCGGAGACCGCGGCACGCCTCAAGAAGTGGGTTTACGAGTCAGGCGGATTGCGAGAGGCCGATGAGCTGTACCGCAACTTCCGCGGGCAGGACCCGAGCATCGAGCCCCTGCTCGAAGGTCGCGGTTTTGCCATCGAGGAGTCCGGCGGTAACTAAACGGTGACAGACGGTGACAGTTCCCCTAATAGGGTGACTGTCACCTTTTTTAGACGATCAGTCGCGTTATGCCCCACCAGAGTCCGGCCAGGCTTATGAGCAGCGATCCGGGCCGCACGATAAACGAGCGGTAGCGCAACACACCTTCCGGATCATTGAGCCAGCGCCGCAGCGCGAGGCCGAGCAGGGCGGCAACGAGAATGACCGAGAGCTGCCCGATCTCGACGCCGACATTGAAGCCGATCAACGCACTCCAGAATTGTCCGGGCGGCAATCCCAGTTCTCCGAAGAACCCGGCAAATCCGAGTCCGTGGATCAAGCCGAAACCGAAGACAACAGCGGGCCGCCATTTCGTCATGTCTTTGAAAATGAGGTTTTCGATCGCGACGAACGCAATCGTGAACGCGATCAGTGGTTCGACCACTGATGATGAGGGCGTGATGACGCCGCTCGCTGCCAGGGCAAGCGTGGCGGTGTGCGCCACCGTGAATGCGGAAATCTGCCAGACCAGTGCTTTGAGTCGCACCGACGCCAGGAAGATCGCGAGCACGAACAGGATATGGTCGGCGCCGTCGGGGAGAATGTGGCCCATGCCGATCGTTACGTATAGACCTACGGTTGAGAGGAAACTGCGTTCCTCGCCCGACTCGTCAAGTATCGGCAGGTAGTCGTCCTGACTGAGAGAACCGGTCGAGCTGTTCATCTCCGCGAGTGCCGCACAGAGGGCAGGGTCCATGGAGTCCTGACCCGGGACACATAATTCGTCTTCGGGGTGACCGAATGCAACGCTGGCTACTAGTAGCAGCGCCGCGAATGTGAGCGTCCGTGACATGGCGGGATTCTGACAGGAAAGTGGGGGGAAGTTCGAGCTACGACGACGGCTGAGGCTCGCCCTCGTTCAGTCGCCCGAGCCGACAGTTAGTACCACTTTACCCAACACTCGCCGTTCTGTGATGACGCGAAAGGCATCCGCGAAGTCATCCAGTGCAAAGGCCTGCGTAACGCGTGGTCGCAGCTTGCCGTCGGCAACCATGGCCTCCAGCTCCTGCATGTTGCGTAGCATTTCGTTCGTGTGCTTCGCTGCCCAGGGGCCCCACCAAACACCGACAATGCTGGCTTCCTTTAGCAGAGTGAGATTGATCGGCAGCCTCGGTATGTCACCGCTCGCAAAACCGACGACGAGGAAACGCCCGTGCCAGCCCGTCGCGCGTAGCGCCTGCTCGGAGAGATCACCGCCAACCGGGTCATACACCACGTCGACACCCTTGCCGCCGGTTAGCTCCTTGACAGTTTCCTTGAGAGGGCAGTCGTAGTAGTTGATCGTCTCATCGGCACCGGCCTCTTTCGCGAACGCCAGTTTCTCATCTGTACTCGCAGCCGCGATGACTCTGGCTCCCATGGCCCTGGCAATCTCAACGGCCGTGTTGCCGACACCGCCGGCGGCGCCCAGGACCAGGACCGTTTCGCCGGGCTGCAGATTCGCGCCCTGCTTCAGTGCGTGATAACTCGTCCCGTACGCGATCGAATATGCGGCGCCTTGTTCAAAGCTCAGGTTTGCAGGCAACGGGATTGCCATATTTTCCTCAACGACAGACTTCTCGGCGAATGCGCCGCCACGCAATGCCCCGATAATCCGGTCGCCGACCGCGAATCGCGTGACGTCTTTGCCCACTGCCGTGACAATCCCTGCGGCCTCATTGCCAGGGATAAACGGTGTGGGCGTGCGAACCTGGTACTTGCCTGCGACGATCAGGGTGTCTGCGAAATTCAGGCCGGCCGCCTTGACGTCGAACACGATTTTCGAGTCTGCAGGGACCGGGTCATCCCACTCCTCGATAACAAGAGTCTCGGGCGGGCCGTATTCATTGCAGGTCAATGCGCGCATGCCGGCAGTCTACACGGACAGCCACTTTAGGGCTCGCATGGTTTAGAATCCCCGGTCCGCAGCGTTCGACCGAGGTCTCCATGCACCGCAAAATCCTGATTGCCATATTCACATTCCTGTTCATCACCGCATGTTCCAAAGAGACGGCGGAGGTTGATGACTACGACCCGGCACGTGACTACTTCACGTTCGCCAATACCGGCGCATTCGTCACCGATCACCTGGCGCTGGATCTGGACGTGGACTTCGAGGCGGAGGAGCTGCGGGGCTTTGCCATCTTGTCGATGCGCCGCCTGGATCCCGACGCAACCGAAATCGTGCTGGATACTCGTGACCTGACGATTGCGAGCGCGGCCGTATTGACGACAGCAGGATCCGAGCCGGCTGAGTATCATTTTGGCGAACCTCACAAGACACTCGGTACGCCGCTGTTTATCGCAGTGCCGACTGGCACGGGCGAGCAGTTCGACCTGGTTCTTGAATACAAGACAAGCCCTGAATCAACCGCGCTGCAATGGTTGCCACCCGAGCTGACGGCGGGCGGTAAACACCCGATGGTGTTCTCACAGTCGCAGGCCGTGCACGCACGCAGTTGGGTACCGCTGCAGGATACGCCGGCACTTCGTATCACGTACGAAGCCACTGTGCGCACGCCCGAATCGTTACTCGCCGTTATGAGCGCCAACAATGACCCGCTGACGCCACGCACCGGCGAATACCACTTTGACATGCCGCAACCGATTCCGTCGTACCTGCTCGCGATCGCGGTTGGCAATTTCTACTTTGCTCCGCTGGGCAAAGAAACGGGTATCTACACGGAGCCCGAACTACTCGATGCATCGGTTTACGAGTTTGCCGACACACAGGCCATGCTCGAGTTGGCCGAGGAGAAATTCGGTCCTTACGACTGGGGCCGTTACGATCTGCTTGTCCTGCCGCCGAGCTTTCCATTTGGTGGCATGGAAAATCCGCGATTGTCCTTTATCACGCCGAGCTTGCTGGCTGGTGATCGCAGCCTTGTTTCCGTCATCGCACACGAGCTGGCGCATTCATGGTCGGGTAATCTCGTCACGAATGCGACCTGGCGAGATGGTTGGCTTAACGAGGGAATGACGAGCTACCTTGAGTCGCGGCTCATGGAAGTCATATACAACGTTAAGCGCGTTGATGAAGAGCGTGTCCTCATGTATCGCGAACTCCTTCTCGATCTCGAGAAGGTTCCCGAGAGGATGCAGGCACTGGCGCCGCGCCTCGACGACACGACGTCCGAGGACTTTCAGGGCGGCATCCACTACAGCAAGGGTCAGCTGTTCCTGGAATACCTTGAGAACGCGTTTGGTCGCGAAACGTTCGACGCGTTCCTTGAGTCCTATTTCCAGGAATTCGCGTTTGGCACTATAACGACAGAGGTGTTTCTCGATTACCTCGAACTCGAGCTACTGAGCCAGGAGGGGGCGCCCGTCTCAAGAGAACAGGTCGAGCAATGGACCTACGGCCCGGGTCTGCCAGACGGTGCGATAATTCCCGAGTCAGAGAATTTGAACATCGCCGCAGACCTCGCGAAGGCGTGGTCCGACGGAGAGACAGCGCTTGCGGAAATACCAGTCGCCGAGTGGAGTCCGCAGGCGACGATTCACTTTATTAACAGCCTGCCGGCAGAGCTGTCACACGAGAAACTCGCCGAGCTTGATGCTGGCTGGAATCTCAGCGACACGCGGAATGCCGAGATCGGACGAACGTGGTTCGTCCAGGTCGCGACGCGTCGGTACACGGGTGCTTACGAACAACTCGAGGCGCATTTGAATCGCTACGGCAGGGGACGACTCATCGCGCCGGTTTACCGCGCATTAGCTGAGAACGGGGAAGATCTCGAATTGGCACGCGAGATGTTCGAGCGTGCTCGCGATGCCTACCATCCGATAACAGTCGGCTGGATCGCGGGCGGGCTTGAAGAAGAGGACTAGTCGTTAGCCCAAATCGTGGCTCCACCGGGAGTGGTAGTATCGGGAGATGAAGACACTCCTCAATATAGTCGCGGCACTCTGTCTCGCGATGTATTTGGCAATTGATGAAGCCGTATCTCGATAAGGAGATGGCAATGAAAAATCTGACTTTCCTGTTCCTGTTTCTTCCAGCCTTTTTGATCGCCGACGTTGTTGTGCCGGTCGACAAGGTTGAGAATAGCGTGAATATCCGTCTTGAAGCGGACACAACTTCGGACGTCGTGGGGGAACTGCGACGCGGCGATGCGTTATCGCTCGTGAATAGCGTTGATGGCTGGTACGAAGTGCAACTTGAAGGTGGTGCGACCGGGTATGTGAGCGCTGACTGGGCGCGCGTGGAAGCCGACCCTGTGGCTGAAGAGTCCGAACCCGTCGTTGAGGAAACGGTTGTCGAGGAATCTGTACAAGAAGAAATCGCGGTAGTCGTCGAAGAAGCGATCGAAGAAGCGATCGAAGAAGCGATCGAAGAAGTCGTCGAAGGGGATGTTGAGGAAATCACCAAGGCCGTTATCGACGAAGAAGTGGTCGTTGAGGAAGAAGTGGTCGTCGAGGAGGCGCCGGATCCCGAGCCTGTTGTCGAGGTCGAGGCTGTGGTCGAGGAACAAGTAGTCGTTGAGTCAGCACCGGAGCCCGACCCTGTACCTGCACCGCCACCCGCGGAGGCACAATTCGAACTCAAGGCCGCGCGTGATTTCGTGGTCAAGGTACGTAAAGAGGGAGAGCTTGAGCAGTCACAGATTTTCGATAACGGCAACATGGTCGGCATCGCGACGACCGACCCCAAGCAGCGACTCGAAGTTAACGGCAGCATCCAGATTCACGACCAGAACAGCAGCGTGGCGGGCCTGATGATCACGCAAGCGGATGGTGACACGGGGTACATCATGCACAATCGTGCGAGCACCCTGACGATCGGCGCCGGTTCGATCGATCGCATCACCATCGATCGCGACGGCAATGTCGGTTTCGGAGTGTCACGGCCCGATCACCCATTGGAGATGGCCAGCGGCGCGTATGTGACGACTGGTGGGGTGTGGACGAACCGTTCATCCCGTGACAGCAAGCAGAATATAACCGTGCTGAACACAGATGAGGCGCTCGCAGCTGTGATGGACCTGGAGCCGGTGTTGTTCCGCTACAAGGCAGAGCAGGGTGAGGGCTATGTCGGCTTTATTGCCGAAGACGTGCCGGCATTGCTGGCAAGCAGCGACCGGAAGTCACTCAGCACGATGGACGTTGTCGCTGCGTTGACGAAGGTCGTGCAGGAGCAGCAGCGTCGCATCGATGAACTCGAGGCGAGATTTGAAGAGGAGCTAGCGGTCGACCTCGAGGAAGTGGCCGTCTCGCAGAAATGATTCTGTATTGCGGACAGCGATCTTGCTGCGCGTAAGGTAACGATGTGAGTTGTCGACGACGAGAAAATCGTTCATCCCGTCGACTTGGGTACTGGCCAGCGAGACTTTGCCATCATCGGAGTCGGGCAACATGGCGGATGCGAGTACGTTGATCGTGCCAGTGCCGGCGATCACGCCGAGCTCGAAATCAACAGGACCGAGACTTGACGGGATGCTGTCTGCGCTCGTGCCCAACTGATTGCCCGCCGGACCGCTTAACGCCTCGATACCCGGCCAGTTCTTCGTACGGTCGACGAGTTCACTGCCCTGGTTCGGTGGGCCCAGCATGACCACGCGGCCCAGGTCACCTATCGGGGCACGCTCGTTCTCGTACCGCAACAGAATCCCACCGAGTGAGTGAGTGACGAAGTGCACCTTGTCGGCGCCGGTTTCACGACACGCACTGACGCCGAGGCTTATGGCGTTGGGCGCGAGTTCCTCGATCCTGCCGAGCTGCGAGGGATAGTCCACATTTGCCGTTGCATAACCCGCATCCTGTAGAGCTTCCGCCATCGGTCGCATGGCGCGCCAACTGCGGTTGAGGCCGTGCAGCAGTACGACGCATTCATTATTATCCGAGGCGGCAACGACACGGGTTTCCGGTTCCGTGACGCAGCCCACCAGCAGCGTGACGCCCAGTACGATTATGGATGTTATGGTTCGGCCGAGTCTTTTCATGGGCCAATCATGCCTGAAAATCGAAGAACAATATAATGGGGCGTAAAGCTCGTGGTCTGTACCTATCGCGCCCGAGCCGGCGACCAGCGTAAGCTAAATGGGTGACTGAAGCCCAGGTACTCTTGTATACCGCGGCATCGATCGCCATCTTGCACACGGTGCTCGGGCCGGACCATTACCTCATCTTCACGGCGATGGGTAAGGCACGCGGCTGGTCGCTCCCCAAAACGCTTCGGATCACGACCCTGTGCGGCCTTGGACACGTGGCGAGCTCGATTGTCATTGGCGCTGCCGGCATCCTGCTCGGCGCGCAGCTCGCGACACTCGTCGAGATCGAGGGCGCGCGAGGCAACCTCGCCGGCTACGCGCTGCTCGCGTTCGGTCTCGTGTATTTCGCCTGGGGCCTGAAGAAGGCCGGTCGTGGGCGGGTGCACTCCCACGTGCACGTCCATGAAGGCGTCGTACACGACCATGAGCACGACCACCACACGGGTCACGCGCACGTGCATGAAAAAGGGGCCCGCAAAGCAGTCACGCCGTGGCTGATGTTCATCATCTTCGTGCTCGGCCCGTGCGAGGCACTGATCCCGCTGTTCATGTACCCGGCCGCGCAGCAGAACAGTGGGCTCGTGGTCGCTGTCGCCGTCGTATTTGGCCTCGTGACTCTCCTCACGATGCTGGCTTGTGTCGCCGTAACGACGATCGGCCTCGACAAACTCAAACTACCCTCGACCGGACGCTTCGCGCATGCTGTTACGGGCGCGTCCGTTGCGGTTTGCGGTGGCTTGATCAGCTTCCTCGGTTTGTAGTGAACCGTTTCAAGATCCTTTTAGCAGTCCGGCGGCGGGAATGAAGCCGCACAGCGGCTCGTCAGGCAGGGTTGCAGAGTTCAATGAACAGCATCTTTGCGTATAATCATCTGCTTGGCTTCCCGGCAGGACCGTAGTGCAAGCAACTCTTCTTGATCAAGGCGTATCGCTCATGCTGGTCGGCATGGGGACTGTATTCGTGTTCCTGACGTTGCTGGTCATAGCGATGTCCGTAATGGCCTGGGTCATCAGGCGCCTGACGACTGCCGCCGAGGACGGTGTCAGTGACGAAGAGGTCGCCGCGATAACGGCCGCGATCGCACAACACCGCAACAAGAATTCATAAATCCAAGAAGTACTTATCATGAGTAACAAGAAGCCTTTGGGTATCACAGAACTCGCCCTGCGAGATACTCACCAGAGCCTGCTCGCGACGCGCATGCGTATCGACGACATGCTCCCGATCGCGGACAAACTCGACCGCGTCGGATTCTGGTCAATCGAATCGTGGGGCGGCGCGACGTTTGATGCCTGCATTCGTTATCTCGGCGAGGACCCGTGGGAGCGCATCCGTCGCCTCAAGGCGGCGATGCCCAACACGCCGCAGCAGATGTTGTTCCGCGGCCAGAATATTCTCGGCTATCGCCATTACGCTGACGATCTGGTTCACAAGTTCGTCGAACGCTGCGCGGTCAACGGAGTGGACGTGTTCCGCATCTTTGATGCGCTGAACGACTTGAGAAATCTCGAGACGGCGATCAAGGCGACGCTTGAGGTCGGCAAACATGCGCAGGGCACGATTTCCTACACGGTTAGCGATGTCCACACGATTGATCTCTGGGTAGATATGGGCAAACGCCTCGAGGACATGGGCGCGCACTCGATCTGCATCAAGGACATGGCCGGGTTGCTCCGTCCTTACACGGCATTCGAATTAGTCAGCCGGCTCAAAGAGGCTGTCGAGATTCCGATTCAGATGCATTGTCACGCGACGACGGGCCTGTCGACAGCGACGCTTGTTAAAGCCGTTGAGGCTGGTATCGACAATATCGATACCGCAGTTTCGTCAATGAGCATGACCTATGGCCACTCGCCGACCGAGGCGCTGGTGGCAATCATGGAAGGCACGGACCGGGATACCGGGCTCGATATCATTCTGATCGAAGAGATCGCGGCGTATTTCAGGGAAGTCCGTAAGAAGTACGCGAAGTTTGAAGGCGCGCTCAGGGGTGTCGACTCGCGCATTCTGGTCGCCCAGGTTCCGGGCGGCATGCTGACTAATCTCGAGAACCAGCTGCGCGAGCAGAATGCCAGTGAGAAGCTGGATGAAGTGCTCGAAGAGATTCCACGTGTGCGCGAAGACCTTGGCACATTGCCGCTCGTGACACCGACCTCACAGATCGTGGGTACGCAGGCCGTGATTAATGTTTTGTCCGGCTCGCGCTATACGAACATCACCAAGGAAACAGCAGGTGTGCTCAGGGGCGAATACGGTGCAACGCCTGCGCCGGTCAATGCCGAACTGCAGGCGCAAGTGTTGGAGGGCGCCGATCCTGTTACTTGTCGTCCCGCTGATTTGCTCGAACCAGAGCTTGAGGCGCAAACCGCAGAACTGACTCGAATCGCGGGAGAGAAGGGCATTCGCCTCGCGGACGCAGTTGTAGACGACGTGTTGACCTACGCGCTGTTTCCGCAGATTGGTCTGATGTTCCTCGAGAATCGTGACAATCCCGATGCGTTCGAACCCGCACCCTGGGATGAACCTGAAGCGCCGGCAGTAGCTCCCGCTGCTGCTTCCGCGGGTGGGGCAGGCGTTTACTCGGTCAAGGTCAACGGCAAGGAGTTCACGGTCGAAGTGGCCGAGAGTGGGCAGCTGGCGAGCGTTGCGCCTGCGCCCTCGGCGGCGCCGGCTGCGGACGCACCGGCTGCTGATGGTGGCGAACGGATCCCCGCGGTTCTCGCGGGCAATATTTTCAAAGTACAGGTTGCGCCAGGTGACCAGGTCAACAAGGGTGATCCACTCATCGTCGTTGAGGCGATGAAAATGGAAACGGCAGTTGTATCGCCGAGATCCGGCACTGTGATCGATGTGTTCGTGCACGAGGGTGACGCAGTCGCCGTCGGCGACGCGCTCGTCGCGATAGGCTGAGACCGGCAGACTAATGGACCTTATCGAGCAAATCTGGACCGGTTCCGGCATCTACCAGATAACCGGCGGGCAACTCGCCATGCTCGCTGTCTGCCTGTTGTTGCTCTATCTCGGTATCGTCAAGAAGTTCGAGCCGCTGTTGCTTGTGACGATCGGTTTTGGCGGCCTGCTCAGCAACATCCCGGGCGCGGGCGTAGCTGAGCCAGGCGGGCTCCTCTACCTTGCCTACGAAGTTGGCATCAAGTCCGGCGCTTTCCCACTGATCATCTTCATGGGTGTGGGAGCCCTGACGGACTTTGGGCCGCTGTTGGCCAATCCGCGGACTCTGTTCCTCGGTGCCGCAGCGCAGTTCGGAATTTTTGCCACCCTGCTCGGCGCCCTGGGTATGACACAGCTCGGCTGGATGGACTTCTCATTGCGAGAAGCCGCCGCGATCGGGATTATCGGCGGCGCGGACGGGCCGACGGCAATTTATGTGGCCGGGCAGCTGGCACCCAACCTGCTGGGCCCGATTGCGGTTGCCGCGTATTCGTACATGGCCCTCGTGCCACTGATTCAGCCGCCGATCATGAGAGCGCTGACGAGCAAGGCAGAACGCAGCATTGAAATGGTGCAGTTGCGAAAAGTCTCCAGGACGGAGCGCATCATGTTCCCGCTGATGCTGTTGTTGCTCGTCGGGCTGTTGCTGCCGACGGCTGCTCCGCTGCTCGGTATGCTTGCGTTTGGCAACCTGATGCGCGAGTGCGGTGTTGTCGATCGCCTGTCGAACACCACTCAGAACGCACTCATCAATATTGTGACGATATTTCTCGGGCTCGCGGTCGGTTCAAAGCTGAGCGCAGACGAGTTTCTGGTGGCGAGCACGCTCGGCATCCTGTTGCTTGGAATGGTCGCTTTTGCGATCGGTACTGCAAGCGGTGTCATCATGGGCAAGATGCTCAACAAGGTATCAACGCAACCGATCAACCCGTTGATTGGCGCGGCGGGTGTATCGGCGGTCCCAATGGCAGCGCGCGTTGCCAACAAAGTCGGGCTCGAGGCCAATCCGCATAACATCCTGCTCATGCATGCCATGGGGCCGAATGTCGCCGGTGTCATAGGATCTGCCGTTGCGGCAGGTATCATGATCATGTTCACGTCATAGCCACGGAAGTCTTTATGCCTTCAATTTCCATCGTAATCCCTGCGAAGAACGAAGTCGGTGCTATTGGCAAGGTCGTCGCGGGAGCCGTCGAGAAATACCCTGACGCCGAAATAATTGTTGTTGATGACGGGTCGACAGATGACACGGCCAGCGTTGCTGAAGGTGCCGGGGCAAGGGTCTTGCGACACCCGGAGAGTCTCGGCAATGGCGCGGCAGTCAAGGCGGGAGTTCGGGCGGCGCAGGGTGACATTATCGCGATGATGGATGGCGACGGTCAGCACGATGCTGGCGAGTTCGGTCCGTTGCTTGAGAAACTCGACGAAGGCTACGACATGATCATTGGTGCTCGCGATTCCGGGTCGCACGCCAACGTCGGTCGCCTGTATGCCAACGGGATCTACAACGTTGTGGCGTCGTGGTTGACCGGGCGACGGATTCCGGACCTGACGTCGGGCTTTCGCGTCGTTCGGGCGCAGCTTTTTAAGAAATTCCTGTACCTGTTGCCGAATGGATTCTCCTATCCTACGACGATCACGATGGCGTTCCTGCGCTCGGGATACCCGATCTGCTTTGAGCCTATTCCGGTCGCCAAACGTATTGGCAAAAGTCATATTCGTCCGATTCGGGACGGTCTGCGCTTCACGGTTATTATTTTCAAGATCGCGACGCTGTACTCACCGCTCAAGATATTCCTGCCGATCAGCGCGACGTTTTTCGCGGCCGGTGTCGGCTATTACTTCTATACTTACTTGACTGCTGGTCGTTTCACAAACATGAGCATGCTCGTGATCAGTGCATCGGTCATCATCTTCCTTATCGGATTGATCTCCGAGCAAATTACGGCATTGACCTACAGCAAGTCCTGATATGCGGCAGTGCATCTTCGTCACCGGGACGCGTGCGCAACTGGGGAAGATCGCGCCCGTCTTGAAGCTGGCGGGAGAGCAAGGTCTTCGTCATTCGGTCTGGTATACGGGCGAACAATACGAGCCCATCGAAGATCTCGTGGAGGAGAATGACCTGCGCTCGAGTGTTGTTCTCCCCGATGTCCTCGAGGGACGATCCGTTGTCGGCAGGTCGTTGGTTTGGCTCCCGTCGACCGTATACCGCTGTTTTCACTATGTCAGCGGCGTGAAGGCCTGGACCGGGCGACGCCCCCTGGTTGTCGTGCACGGGGACACATTGTCGACCTGGCTGGGGGCCGTAGCCGGATCGTGGGGCGGGGGAGACATCGTACATCTGGTAGGTGAACTCAGTTTCAGGAAATGGTCCGATTCGTTCCCTGGGGGATTATTGAGGCGCCTGACGTTTCGCAAAACCCGTTACGCGCTTTGCCCGGATGACGACGCGGCGGGCCGCATGCAGAAATATCCAGGATGTATCGTTGTCAACACCTCCGATGCCTCCGGAACCCCGCCGTCTCGGACCACCGTCGAAGCACTCACGCGTTGGGCAAGTTGAGTTCGAACGATGTGAGTGGAGTTGTCGACTGCACACTGCATTTCCCAACAGGGTTTGGTTACTATGACCAAACTCCTGCAACCACAAGACACTGATGGTCAATGAAGATACTGATTGATATCAATCACCCTGCACATGTGCATTTCTTCAGAAATCCGATCAAGCTCATGATTGATCGGGGCCATGAAGTCATGGTTACGAGTCGTGACAAGGAAATGGCGATCGATTTACTCGAGGAACTCGGCATTCCAAACAGGAAGCTATCCTCTCTCGGGGGCGGAGGTCTGATTTCTCTCGGCAAGGAGCTTGTGCTTCGCAATTGGGCATTGCTCAAAGTTGTACGTGAATTTCGGCCCGACGCCATGTCTGCTATTGGCGGCACAAGCATCGCCCAGGTGGGGTTCCTTACTCGAACGCCATCCCTCGTCTTTTACGACACGGAAAACGCCAAACTCCAGAATTTAATCACGTACCCTTTCAGCAGCTGCGTTCTTGTGCCGCGCTGTTACGAGTCATGGTTACCCAGGAAACGGCACGTGCGCTACGCGGGCTACCACGAGCTCTCCTACCTGCACGCAGACTATTTTCAAGGCAATCTGGAGACTGCAAAATCGAATGGTCTGGAACACGGCAGAGATAACTACTTCATCAGAGTTGTTTCCTGGCAGGCCAATCACGATGTGGGGGAACGTGGCTGGACGCCCGATATTCTGTCCAGACTGATCAGCAAGCTCAGCCGGACAGGAAATGTAATCATCTCTTCGGAGCGAGAATTACCCGATGAGTTTGCGCCTTACCTTTACAAAGGCAAAGTGTCCGATGTCCATCACGTACTTGCATTCTGCAGGCTGTTCATCGGGGAGAGTGCCACGATGGCGTCCGAGTGCGCGGTGATGGGCGTTCCCGCTATTTACGCAGCCGAAACTGCTCGCGGCTACACTAACGAACAGGAAGAACGATACGGCCTTGTTAAGAACATTTCAGCGATCGAAGACCGCCTGATACTGCAAGCAGTTGACGATATGCTCTCCCTTGACGAAAGTACTCTGAAAGCAAAGCACTTAATACTCCTTGAGGAGACGATAGACGTAGCTAAATTCGTCGCTGATTCAATCATCAATTATCCACAGGTACTGCATCAGTACCGACGATCTGAAGAAGCAGCGTAATCCATGTGCGGAATTACTGGCTGGTTTTCAGAACATGCGCTCGAGTCGGGTGCTGAAGATCGATTGCGAAAAATGATGCTGGCGATCAGTCACCGTGGACCCGATGCTGATGGACAGTATTGCAGTCGCCATGCAGCGCTCGGTCATACGCGATTGTCCATTATTGACCTCGACTCGGGTCAACAGCCCATGACCAGCACAACCGGAAACACGACAATTGTTTTCAATGGGGAAATATACAATTACGAATCGCTCCGGGCCGATTGCGAAAGTGACGGTTATCGTTTTGCGAGCCACTCGGACACCGAAGTAATACTCGCCCTGTTCGAGACGCGTGGCATTCACGCAATGAGCAGGCTCAGGGGAATGTATGCGTTTTCGTTGTGGGATCAGCAAAAAAACGAGGGCTGGCTGGTACGCGATCCGCTTGGCATAAAGCCGTTGTTCCACTGTCAGGATGACCGCGGGCGCCTGATATTTTCTTCGGAAGCAAAATCGATATTCGCATCGGGCTTCTGCAATCCGACCCTTGATTCCGGATCGCTCCATCTCTTGATGAACTTTCGATACCTGCCAGGAGGACATTCCCTGTTCGAAGGCATCGAACAACTGCCGGCGGGTCACGCGCTGTGCTGGAAGCAGGACGGCAGCGTGCATTTGACGCCCATTCCTCGGGAAAGTGCCGGGGATGTGCATGACACGCTGCTCGTAATTAAAGAATCCGTTCAGCATCATATGGTCTCCGATGTAGAAGTGGGGGCCTACCTGTCTGGCGGCGTTGACTCGGCGACAGTCGTGGCTCTGGCGCGAGAGCACCCTGGCGCCCCCATGCGAACCTTTACGCTGGATGTTGGTGACGACCCAAGCGAGAGTCGTCACGCCGCCAGAACGGCAGAAATTCTGGGCGTCAGGAATCAACTGGGAACAAGCCACACCGACATCGCTTCATCTCTCAAGAAAGTTCTCTGGCACCTGGAAGTGCCAAAGATCAATGCCTACCAGATTTTTGAGCTGGCAGGTTTTGCCTCGCAGCACGTGAAGGTTTGTCTATCCGGACTGGGCGGAGATGAGCTGTTTCTGGGTTACAACGCGCACGGTATTATGAACAAGGCGCGTAGGGCGGCACAGGTCTTGCCAACAGCTGTGTCTGAAAGTGCCGGCAATCTGCTGTCAAGGCTACTGCGGAGCACCAGCTCTGCGCCCTGGAGCGAGAGAGAGCGTGCGTCGCTGATGCTGCAGTCGCTGGGCAACTGGCCGCGCGTTTATGGCCTGCTCAGGAATGTCTGGGATAGCCCTTCCCTGAGACAGCAAATCTATGGCCCGCGCCTGCTCGACCAGAAACTGCCAAATGCGTTCGACTACATCGACAGTCATTGGCCTCACCACCCGGATCCCGTCATGGCAATGGCGGAATTCGAAAGAAGTGAAAAAATGGTCAACGACATGCTCTGGCAAGAAGACCGTCTCAGTATGGCGCACGGTCTGGAGGTTCGGGTTCCATTCGTGGACAAGGAACTATTTGGACATGCGAGCACGCTGGACCGTGAAACGCTGATGCCTCACGGCCAATTGAAGGGCCACCTGAGGCGTGCTGTCGGTCCACTACTGTCGCCGGAAATTCTGCAACGTCCGAAGAGCGGATTCCAGGTGGATGCTGCGACATTCTACAAACAACATTTGCAGCCATTGGCAAAAGAGGTCTTGTCACCGGAAAGACTGCGTGATGCTGGTCTGTTCAATCCCGACTTCGTACGGAAGATTGAGGGCCTGCCGGCGCGAAAATGTTTCCGTTGGCACTTTTTCGTGCTCTACATGATGTTGATGACGCACCTATGGATGGAAGTATTCGACACCCGATGAAACCCGACAACGAATATTCTGACGACAATGTTCGCGATGTTCTGCGGCAAACGCTCCTCTGGAGCAAGAAGCAGGGCATGAAGGGCTACAACAAGCACGATGCTCTCAATAGCCCCATTCTTCGAACGCTGTTGGGCTGGCACAAGTGGCCCAGGATTGTAGCTATACAGGGTGTTATGCGTTTTCCCATCAATCTGCGTCCGTTGCTGCTGGTGCCCAAGGTATATAACCCCAAAGGCCTGTCGCTTTTTGTCAGCAGCTACCTGGACCTGTATACCCAGGAGGGCGATGCGCATCATCTCGAAGAAGCGCAGAATCTGTTGCAGCTCCTCATGGATAACCGCTCAGAAGGAAACTGGAGCGGCGACTGTTGGGGTTACGCCTATCCCTGGCAGGACATGGGCTTTTTCGCCCCCGCCAATACCCCCAACGCTGTCGTTAGCTGTTTTGTTGCCGAAAGTTTCCTGCACGCGTACCGGATTACTGCCGACGAGAAATATCTGGATGTTGTTGGTAGCACGATCCTGTTTCTGCTGAAAGACCTGCCGGTACTGAAGGATACGGATACCGAACTCTGTGTCGGCTACATGCCGGTGGCGATGAGTATGCGCGTTATGGACGTGAGTATTTTGATCGCAGCGGTGGTGTTGCAGTACGCAAGTCTCAAAAATGACAATGAAATGAAGGTGATAGGAGAGAAGCTGCTAACTTACGTCCTGAATCAGCAGACTGCATATGGTGCCTGGTTCTATACCGATCCGCCCGAGGATTCCCTGATACGGCACGACAACTACCACACGGGTTTCATCCTGGATGCGATCTGGCGGTGCATGGCCGCGACGGGAAACCGGAGCAGCGAGGAGAGCTACTTCAGAGGACTGGAATTCTATGCGACAAAGCACTTTCGCTCGGATGGTGCACCCCGCTGGATGAGCGACAGGGAGTTTCCACACGATATTCATGGCGCTGCTCAGGGGATTATCACTTTCAGCCGGCATTCTGACCTCTATCCGGGCCTGGCTGAGAAAATTGCGAACTGGGCCACAGACATTATGTATACCAAGCAGGGAAGATTCTATTATCAGCAGACTCGCTGGTACCGGAAGCGTTTTACCTTGCTCAGATGGTGCAATGGCTGGATGGTACGGGCACTGGCTTGCCTACAACTCGAACGCAAGAAATCAAAAGGTTCACATGTCTAAATATCACTTCCTCAAGAACGAGGCCTATCGGGCACTTGCCTCGCCGCTCAGCGGTGGACGGGCAGCCATTGACATCAAGCCTACAATTGCGACGGTCTACATAACCAAGTTCTGCAACTCGCGTTGCACGATGTGCGACTTCTGGCAGGCCGACAGGGATCCGAGCGAGCTGACCGCCGAACAATGGGGTGTCATTTTTTCCAGGCTGAAAGCGTTTGGCGTGGAGTATGTTGGCGTCAATGCGTCGGGTGAGCTATTTACTCGAAGGGACGCGTATCAGATCCTCCAGCACATCAGTGATCTTGGTATGAGCTTTGGCGTCAACTCGAATGCCACGTTATTCACATCATCCAAAGCCAAGAAGCTGGCCGCCCTCGGCCCGAAAGCGGTCACGATTGGGCTCGAAGGTGTCGGCAATGAGATGTACCTGGCGACCCGCGGACTAAAGAATGGCTTCAACAAGATTACGAGAAGTATCGACAACCTCAGGAAAGCAGGCATAACGAATATCGGTGTCGGCACGGTGTTGATGCGCGAGAATGTCGATCACTGGGTGAAACTGGCCGAGTGGGCGCGAGACACGGGTATCCACGGCGTGCGCTTCACCGCTCAGCACGACAGCTATTTCAACCCTATTTCCGATCCGAAAATGTCCTCCTACGCAGATCCCGAATTCGTGGCCAAGGTGGAAAGCGAAATTGAGAAGCTGATTGAGTTCAAGAAACGCTACGGCGTTGTGAGAAACTCGGATCAGTACTTGCGACAAGTCGGCGACTTCTACAAAGATCAGATGAGCTACTTCCCACAACCTTGCGTCCAGGGCGGCAATCGCATCGAGCTCGACGTTTTTGGAAACGTGACATTGTGTTCTTTTGTGACTGAGTCGCTGGGGAATCTGCTGCTGGAAGATATGGACGCAATCTGGAATTCCGAGAAGCACCGCAAGGCCAGGGAGGACGCGTTCACAGGCGAATGCCCGAGATGCTATCTGTCCTGCTATGCGGAGGAGAACCTGCGACTGTCACCTGGAGGTTTTCTGCCCACTATGGGGAATTCGCTATCTCGCTGGAAACGGCTGGTAGTTGATTAGCCATGAATAAGGCACCGGTCTCCAAAGACGAATACGACGAGTCATGGATCGAGTCGGCGTGGGGTAGCAAGCGAAACGACGATCTGCTGTCCGGCGGCGAGCTCGCTGTTCGCCCCAGGATGGAAAGAGCCCTGTCTTTATCCAATCTCGAACCCGGCTTGTCAGTGCTTGATATCGCATGTGGGCGCGGAGAGTTTCCATTGCTGGCCTGCACCATGGGCGCACACGCTGTCGGTGTCGACTTCTCGGATGCTTCTATCAAATTTGCCAGGGAGCTGAAAGGAAGCCGCAGCAATCAGGACAAAGGCTCCCTGGAGTTTGTTCAGGCCGATGCCTGCGATCTACCTTTTGATGATGGCACGTTCGACAGAATCACAATGCTCGACATTATTGAGCATCTCGTACCGGAGCAACTGGAGCAGATGTTCCTCGAGGTCAAGCGCCTGCTTAAGCCAGATGGCTTCGCGGTGATTCATACGCTGCCGAATCGCTGGGTATACGATTATACGTTTCCGTTGCTGCACCGTATCTCAAAGAAGTTCCCCGCAGATCCTCGCGGTCCAATTGACAGTGTCATCCACGTTAATGAGCAGGACTTACCGACATTGAAGCGGATGTTTCGCCGTTGTGGGCTCAACAGTTCGATCTGGCTGGAACAGCATATGGCCGCGCAGGCTCGATGGAATTCGAGTAATGACGAGTACGGAGATAATCGGGATACGGTTTATCCCATGCTCGCGGGAGCAAGCGGCCGATTGCTGGAACTGGCTAGCCTGACTCCGGCCAAGCTGTTGCTTAGCAACGATATTTTCGGAACTGTCTGGAATGGCCGGAAACCAGAAAGAGCCACGCGAAGACTGGCCCTCACGGAGCGACTAGCGACTGTTTTTTCTTGAGAACAGGAGAATCAGCAGTGACGGTGCCCAGGCAATAATCAATACAGTCAACCTGAGAACCAGATACGACGATAACACCAGCTCTTCGCCGAGTCCCAAGATCGAAAACAGCAGAATACCGGCGACTTCGACTGTGCCCAAGCCATTGAAACTCACCGGTATGTAGGCCACCAACGAACTGACCGCGACCAGTAATACTACTTCCAGCCATGGAGGATCCTGAGCTCCACCCGCCTGGAAAACGTACCAGTAAGCGGTACCTATCAGGAGGATCTTTAACGTTGTGCCGACGAGGTTGATTCCTACCAACCATGGTTTTCCGCTGACAAAGGTCGCGAGGTCCCGAAAGCTCGTACGGACCTTTCCCAGCCATGCAGATTCTCTCGCAGCATGTAGCAGGACATTCCTGACGAGATACAGGACGATGGCGGCAATCGTCAATACCGCGGCCGCGGTCCAGACAATCGTGCCGGTCTCTATCTCGATTTCTTCCGAGAATCGCAGCAGCGCAATTCCCGCCAACAACGCCATGACCAGGAAGCTGATGGATTTGTCGAGTACGGCGCGGGCCATGATTTTCGACCACTCTACACCGGCTCGCTTCATCAGGTAGGTCAGGCTCGCAACGTCACCTACCTGCCCGGGAACGACAAGCCCCAATGCCCATGAGAACCAATAGAAAGAGATGAACCTGCCAAAAGACACGGTGGAGTCGATTGCTACCACCAGGTATGCGTTAAAGCCACCTAACAGCGTTGCGATGACGATACATAGGGCACCGTACAACAAATACTCGGAATTCAGGTGGGTCAGGTGGGAAAGGAGGACTTCACCGTCGACCGAGAAAATCAGAACTGCGATTATCGTGAGACCCGCGACAACGCGGAGAATCTTGCTGTGGGTTACGTTTCCGGCGTGATTACGAATCAATCGACTTGATCACTCTCATCGGATTCCCGGCGACAAAGACACCCTCCGGAACATCTTCATATTGCGACGAGTCGGACACAGCTAGCCCCGTTTCTTCTTGATGGCAGACTCGTCCGGCTTAGTCGCGACCAGCCAGACGCCGGCACCGAACTTGGGCCTCGAATGACTCCCTAGCCAGGAAAAGAAATTTAGAACCGGAAATAGCAGGGCGTAAATAATACGGTTCTTTTCTTCAGCTCCCGAAATCCAATAGGAGATGTTGTTCGTGAGATTCTCCAGGAAGCCGTAACTGAATCCTCTATTGTCTACCACGAAGCCCGCTTGCTCCACTCTCTCGACGAGTTGCGCCATATGGTAGCCGGGTCGTACGTGTCCGGGGACGTCGAAATTCGTCTGCCATGCCAGGACTGGCCATCGGCGATAGAAGTGCGGTACATGCACAACCAAGGCTCCTGACGTTTCGAGGGATTCAAAAAAGTTCTGCAATACCAATCGATCATCCAGGACATGCTCAAGATTGTCTACGGAGACAATCAGATCATAGAGGTCGGTGCTGCTGTACTTGGTCAGGTCGGCGTCGATAAAGTTACAGTTGTTGAAGCCCGCCTTTTTGGAAATCTCGCGATTAGCTTTCTGCGCGATTGGATCGGCATCAACCGCATCGACCTCTGCAGTTGGAAATCGACTCGATAGAAATCGAGTAATGACGCCGCGGCCGCAACCTGCGTCCAGAATACGAGAAGCACTGTCAGGCAGGATTTGTCTTAGACGACGAACCCGAATTCGCAACCCGACGATTGGCACACCCAGCAGACGGCAATACAACCTGCCAAGAAAGTCGAGTCGGGAATCAAAATACAGTTCACTTCCTGGCATGCTCATAGAGTGATTTCAGTTTGTCGGAATTCGAATACGTCGGTGCTCCAGCATAGCGAAAACACGGTATAACACAAGGTATGGAGTCTAGCTCTTGAAATGATCCTCGAGCACCTGCGCAACGCAGCAGGTCAGGCGTTTGCCTGTTTCGATGTGCAGGAATTCATTCGGTCCGTGTGCATTCGACTTCGGACCCAACAGACCCGTGATCAGGAATTGTGCTTTGGGGAAACGTTCGCCCAGCATGCCCATGAACGGAATCGTGCCACCTGTACCCATGTACATCGACGGCTTGCCAAAAAACGCACTAGATGCCTTCTGCATGGATGCTTCGAGCCACTGTGCGATCGCCGGGGCATTCCAGCCAGCCATGCTGGAATCGGCATCGAACTCGACCTTGGCCAGCGGCGGCCTATCGGCTTCGAGTACTTCCTTGACCGCTACTGCAGCGTCTTCTGCGTTGACGGTTGGTGGCAGGCGGAAAGATAGTTTCAACACGGTGTAAGGCAAGAGCACATTGCCGGCGTTGATGAGTTCAGGTATTCCTTCCTGACCGGTAACGGCCAGCGTCGGACGCCAGGTGTTGTTGAGCAAAAGTTCGGTGTGCGACTCACTGGGCTTCGGATCACTGACAGCCCAGGGGAATTTTTCGTAAACGAGATCCTGCAGCGTTTCGGCCGCCAGTTTCGCCTGCTCGAGGCGCTGCTCGGGAATGTCTGCGTGCAAAGCCTTCGTTTTGATCTGGCCGCTGTCTTCGTCCTCGACGCGACTGATCAGCTGTCGCGCTGTTCGGAAGCTCGAGGGCACCACGCCACTCGCCGATCCCGAATGTACGCCTTCAGTAAGGACATCCACACGTAGCGTGCCAGTCAGGTTTCCGCGCAACGATGTCGTGCACCAGAGCTGGTCGTAGTTGCCACACTCGGCATCGAGACAAACGACGAGATCCGGTGAGCCAATTCGGTCTTCGAGCAGGTCAATGTAGTAGGGCAGGTCAAAGCTGCCGCTTTCCTCGCAGCCTTCGACGAGCACGACGCAATGCGCGTGCGGAATGCCTTGCTCCTGCAGCGCCCGGATTGCTGTCAGCGAACCGAACGTTGCGTAACCGTCGTCGGCACCACCGCGACCATAGAGTTTGCCGTCCTTGATAACAGGCGTCCACGGGTCGAGGTCCTCATCCCAACCGCTGAACTCGGGCTGCTTGTCGTAGTGACCGTAGAGCAGTACGACCTCATCGGATTGCCCCGGGATGTCAATGAACAGCAAAGGCGTGCGACCTTCAATTCGGACGATCTCGACCGTCATGTCCTTGATGGGCTGTGTCTTGCACCAGGCTTCGAGCATCTCCACAGCAGTTTCCATGTGGCCGTGTGCTTCCCAGTCGGGGTCAAAATGTGGCGACTTGTTCGGGACTTTGATGTACTCGGCGATCTCGGGAATGATCGAGTCATCCCACATTTTGCTGACAAAATCAGCGGCTTGTTTGTTATCCATATGCGTGTCTTATTTTCCGGTCAGGGAACGAATGAGTGTGCGTGTCATGCGTTCGGTTGTGATGAAAACCCAATTGTACTGATCGTGATACGGGGCGAGTGGGTTGGCTGCCACAATCTGTTCTGCATCCATGCCCTTGTCTATAAGAGCTTTCACCAGAGCCTCGGCATCGCCTAGCATTGCGAGGTCCTGCTCTAGTCCCGCGCGCGTCCCAACCGGGCCGTGTCCCGAGATGAATTTCGTCTCTTCATCCGACATATCGATGAGCTTTTGCATCGCTGCTTTGTATCCCGCGACCGAGCCGCCACTGTCGAGATCGATGTACGGGAATCTCCCCCGAAAGACGATGTCACCTGGTGCGATGACGTTGGCTTCACGGAATAGAATTGCCGCATCCCCATCCGTGTGAGCGGCGGGCACATGAAAGACATAGGCTTCCTGACCGTTGACGTGAAACGTCACCTCATCGGAAAACGTAATAACCGGCAGGGCGCCCGGGCCGGTATTAAGCTCGGGGTCGTCATGCATGCGTTTCCTGATGTTGTCGTGCGCAACGATAATCGCGCCGGAGTCGGCTAGCGTCTCATTGGCACCGACGTGGTCGCCGTGCACATGCGTATTGATCACGAAGTCGACGGGTCGACCGGCGAGTTCCTCTGCCTTGGCAACGACCCGGTCGCCACTCTGTCGCAGCGAGTCGTCGATCATCACGACGTATTCGTCTCCGACGAGCAGGCCAACGCTCCCGACGGTGTGCAGCATGTAGATGCCATCGGCAACTTCAGTGTGTTCGATCGGCGCAGGGGCTTCCTGGGCAAACGCCATGGGTGCGAGCAACAACAGTACGGCCAATTTTCTCATCTATGTCTCCGGGCGGGTCGTTCGGGGCAGCGATTGTACCCCGGATTTCGCTATTGGCGCCCCGGGAACGAGAACTGCGCTTTCTCGCGAACACCACCTGATGGCCAGCGCTGCGTGATGGTCTTGCGGCGCGTGTAAAAACGCACGCTGTCCGGGCCGTAGGCGTACAAGTCGCCGAACAGGGACCGCTTCCAGCCACCAAAGCTGTGATAGGCCACAGGAACCGGCAATGGCACGTTGATACCAACCATGCCGACCCTGATGTTGTCGGCGAAGTAGCGGGCAGCTTCGCCGTCACGTGTGAAGATGCAGGTACCGTTGCCGTACTCGTGATCGTCGATCAACTGCATGGCTCGCTCTTCAGATTCGGCGCGCACGACGCACAATACAGGTCCGAAGATCTCTTCCTGGTAAATACGCATGTCGGCGGTGACATTGTCGAACAGGCAGGGACCCAGGAAAAACCCGTCTTCGTGATCATTCACGACAAGATCGCGACCGTCTGCGACGAGATCAGCGCCTTCGTCGACACCAAGGTCGACATAGCCCTTAACTTTCTCGAAGTGCTCCTTCGTTACGAGAGGCCCCATGTGATTCGACGCATCAGTGCCGGGTCCGACTTTTAGATCGTTGATCTCTGACTTGAGTTTCGCGACGACGGTGTCGGCTGTTTCATCGCCCACACAAACGGCGACCGCGATCGCCATGCAACGCTCGCCGCAGGAGCCGAACGCTGCACCCATGAGGGCGCTGACGGCATTATCGAGATCGGCATCGGGCATGACGATTGCGTGGTTTTTGGCACCACCCAGCGCCTGTACTCGTTTGCCATTAGCCGTGCCCGTCGAGTAGATGTACTCGGCGATCGGTGTTGAGCCAACAAAGCTGATGGCCTGCACACGCTCATCGTTAAGCAGCGTATCAACGGCTTCCTTGTCGCCATTGACAAGATTGAACACGCCATCGGGCAGGCCGGCTTCCTTAAACAGGCGAGCTACGATCATCGGTGCAGTCGGATCCTTCTCCGACGGCTTCAACACGAATGTGTTGCCGCAGGCAATGGCCATCGGGTACATCCACATCGGCACCATCGCAGGGAAGTTGAACGGTGTGATACCGGCGACAACGCCAAGCGGCTGGAAGTCCGACCAGCTGTCGATGCCTGGACCGACATTGCGGGAGTACTCACCCTTGAGTAGCTCCGGAATCCCACAGGCGTAGTCGACAACTTCGACGCCGCGGCCAAACTCGCCCATGGCATCGTCGAATACCTTGCCGTGTTCGTCGGTGATTGCAGCAGCGATTTCGTCGGCGTGCTCCTCTAGCAGTTGCTTGAAGCGGAACATGACCCGTGCACGCTTTGCGGGTGGCGTGTCGCGCCACGCCGGGAATGCGGCTTCAGCTGCAGCGATAGCTTTCTCGACGGTTGCTTTCGATGCCATGGCGACGTGCCTTGTCAGCTCGCCTGTGGCCGGGTTGTAGACCGGGGCGGGGCGGTTGTCGTCGGCGACATCGACCCCGTTGATGAAGTGTCCGAGAGGTGTGCTCATTCGAGTGTATCCATTACGCGGCGGACGGCCTCGAATGACTGTGTCATTTCGTCGGGGTCCGAATTAAGGAAAGGTGAAAACTGCAGGGTGTCCATGCCGGCACGAATGACGACATTCTCATCCCAGAAACACTTCTTGTGGGCTTCTGCACCACGGGCACCCGGCGAACCGTCACGCGGCGCCATTTCGATGGAGCCCATAAGGCCGAAGTTGCGCACGTCAATGACATGCTTATGGTCGGCGAAGGAGTGCAGAATATCTTCAAAGTGCGGCGCAAGTTCAGTGGCCTGCTGAAACGTCCCTTCTTCCTCGTACACGTCGAGCGCTGCGACACCGGCTGCAGCTGCAACTGGATGGCCCGAGTACGTGTAGCCGTGGAATATCTCGATCATGTGTTCCGGACCGTTCATGAACGCGTCGTAAATCTCATCGCGCACGAAGACGGCGCCCATAGGCACCACACCGTTGGTCAGGCCCTTGGCCGTCGTGATGATGTCCGGGGTGACGTCGAAGCGATGAGCGCCGAACGGTGTTCCAAGTCGACCGAATGCCGTAATGACCTCATCAAAGATCAGCAGGATGCCGTGCTTGTCACAAATTTCGCGAAGGCGCTGCAAGTAACCGGCCGGCGGTGGGATAACACCCGCAGAGCCGGCAACGGGCTCAACGATTACGGCCGCGATGTTGCTGCCGTCATGCAGCGCGCAGAGGCGTTCGAGGTCCTCAGCGAGTTCGATCCCGTGCTTCGGCAGGCCACGCGAAAAGGCGTTGCGTTCAACGTCGAGCGTATGACGCAGGTGATCGACGCCTGGAATCAATGCGGCGCTGAATACCTTGCGGTTCGGCACGATGCCGCCAACCGACATGCCGCCGAAATTCACGCCGTGATAGCCCTTCTCGCGCCCGATCAGCCGCGTGCGATTGCCTTCGCCTTTTGCCCGGTGATAGCCGAGCGCTATCTTGAGCGCAGTATCGACCGACTCGGAACCCGAGTTCGTGAAGAAGCAGTGTGAGATGCCCTCGGGCGCGAGTGCTGTGGCGCGTTCGGCCAGTTCCAGTGCCTTGTTGTTGGTCACCTGGAACGTCATGCAGTAGTCGAGCGTTGCAACCTGCTTTTGCACAGCCTCGACAAGTTTTGGATGACAGTGGCCGATTCCCGACGTCCACAAGCCGGAAAACGTGTCGTACAGGCGCGTGCCGTTGTCGGTCGTGTACCAGTGGCCTGCGGCTCCGGTGATGACACGGGGTTTCTTGTTGAAGTCACGGTTGGCCGTGAACGGCAACCAATAGGCGTTTTCAACTGCGGCATTCATGAATGCGCCTCCGGTAACAGGGCGGGGAACCGTGAGTGTACGCCTGGACCCTAATGTTAAACAATACGTTACGTATGGCTCTGTAACTTATTGATTGATATGGAACGGTGGGCGATAATGTTTAGTAAGCTAAACAATCTTGAGGATTTTCCCGTGGACAAGGAAATTGGTGGTCGCCTGAAAGCCATACGCCGGCGACTGGACCTGTCGCAGCGGCAACTGGCGCGCCAATCGGGCGTCGCGAACGCGACGATCTCACAGGTCGAAGCGGGCAAACTCAACCCGACGGTCAGCATGCTCAAAAAGATCCTCGATGGTGTGCCTATGGGCCTCGCCGAGTTTTTTGCGGGCGACCTGCAGCCGCAGGATCGCCTGTTTTTTCGCGCTGATGAACTCGCCGAGATCGCCGACGGTGGCGT
Organism: uncultured Gammaproteobacteria bacterium; assembly: GCA_963752875.1. Classification (GTDB taxonomy): domain Bacteria; phylum Pseudomonadota; class Gammaproteobacteria; order Steroidobacterales; family Woeseiaceae; genus UBA1847. Next base: position 176,724 of record CAVWAH010000011.1, read on the forward strand.
TTCCTACCGCCAGGTAGGCACCAATCTCGCGACGAAATCGATTCAGTTACTCAAGGAGTGCTATCAGCCGGGCGCCGGCACCGGCAAGCACTCGATGACGCACGAGGGGGAGGAGTGCGGCATTATCCTCAAGGGACGCCTGCGAGTGACAGTGGGCGATGACATCGCGACGCTAACGGCAGGCGATGCTTACTATTTCAAGAGCTCGCAACCGCACACGTTCGAAAATCCAGGGAGTGAACCCTGCGAATTGATTTCCGCCTGTACGCCACCGAGCTTCTAGGTCAGCAACATGAGTGTCTGCTTTTGAGTTTCGAGTCAGAAGACTCGGCTACTAGCAGCCAACCTCGCCCTAGACAACACTTCAACCTGATCATCGGCCGAGCTCTCGATGACAGTGCTATTGCTGACCAAATCGATTGAGTTGGTGGAGTCCCGGTCGGTTAGAATCCTGTTAGGTCAAATAGAAAAGGCCGCTTCAAGAGCGGCCTTTAGTTAGCAAGTACGGTAACTCATGGTCGCTGGCAGGTTATCACTACCTCACCGTCCTTAAATTCTGTATGGCATCCACCTCCGCCAGAGCCGGAACCGCCATACCAGGCGCCGCCATCCCAACCGCCACCTCCACCTCCGCCAGAACCTCCGCCAGAAGCTCCGCCAGAAGCTCCGCCATCTGATTGGTATCCTGGTTCATTCGCATTTCCTACGGGCAATGTACCGGACATATCGTCATTGGTGAATTGGTAGTCAACGATTTCTCCGTTCTCGTAGATTACCCTGATTTGAATTATGAGACTCTCAACGAGTAGAGGATCTAAATCTCCGAAATCTAAATCCGGCACAATATATGAGTACTCGGCGTTCATGTCGATCGTGACGGTCAGTCCAGACGGGTCGGTAATCTGAAACCGATCCGCATCATCCACCGTCATCCAGGAATCTGGGCCCCAAACCTGGTTGTAGGCAAAATTCCTCGCGTCTTGAGGGAAGTCGGCAAGGGATCGACACGCTGCGCAGTAGATATTCGGCGTGTGTGGGTGGTCCTGTGCCTTCACATCAGTCGATAGAAGCAGGACGAAGAGTGCGGCAAGAATGTAGGAAGATAATCTCATGATGACGACGCCTCCTCAATGGAGCTCTCTCCGAAAACCTCTAGTTGCACTTTCTCTATGTATTCCAGGTTGAGTTGAACTCCGCGCTCAAGCTCCGCGAGGTCCGCTTCATCGAAGCCTGCTTCTCGAAGCTCTTCCACAATCCACTGCGTGCTGGTCTTCGAGCCAAGCGACTGCGCGGTCCTGGCCAAAACATAGTTGTTTGCAATCGCGTTCTTGGCTTCGAGAGTGTCGCCGCGCAGACTATATACGTGTGCAGAGAGCCACATCATGGGCTCAACGTTGTCCGGCTTGAGTGCAACCGCTCTTAGAAGATAGTGCCGAGACTTCTCAAGATCCGCCTCCACCAGTCGCTTGCCGAGAACGCTGGCGGCCTGCCAGTCGTCAAATGCCATCACCTCGAGGGTTTCATTGCTAAGCTCCTCATAAGCGCTAGTGCTTTCGTGTATAGGAACACAGGTAAATGCCTCGATAACGGTTCCGTTGCCGACATCGACGTACCGCCGCTCAACGTCGCAATTTCGGTCCTTGCGAACTTCAATGCCCATAACCGTTTCTGTGGTCGGGCTTCCTTCTACTGCAGTCAGGACGGTTTCTATTTCGGTGGCAGAGCGGGTGTTTAGCTGGACGTCAATTGCCGGGTCACCAGCGGATTTTCCACTGTCGACAAGGTTGTCCGGACCTTGGTAGAACCATAGTCCTAGCAAAGCAACGCCAATCCCACCAGACCCTAAAAATACAGACTTTTTATTCATTCAAGTTCCCTTCCTCTTTGTTTTAGTTTCGCCCACAACCTAAGCAGAGACTACCTAAAGTGCCAAAGATGGTCCGTCTAATAATGGGTCAATAGTTCCAAATTCTTGAGGATCTACATTAGTCGGTCGTCCAAATATTCGATGTCGGGAACACGATGATGATCAGTCTTGCGTACATCGCAATGTGGCTTTCAGTGACCATTTGGGCCGCGTGGTTCGTGTCGCGCCGAGTCTCTGATCGTCGTACAAGATTCGCTTACTATTTGCTGATATGGCTGGTTCCGGTCGTTGGAGCGGCAGCCGCGATACTGATAATTGGATTTGGCGGCGATAGGAAGTCAACGAGCTCTGCCAATCGTCTGTTTGACTCGGTCGTAGAGTCTAGCAAGAAGAAACAAGACCGATAGTCTGCGAAATTTACTTGCCGAAAGTGACGCTTACGGCTAATCCCACAGATCGCTGAATCGTCCAGGCGCAAGCTCGGTGTAGCGAGCGGTGTGTTGGATGGTTCGTGTATCGATATTCTTGTTGGCTAGATAGTACCCGCAAGCATGTCTCAACATGTGCGGATGAATTCGCAATTTCGCAACAATGTTTTCTCCCGCGCGTTTCACTATCGTCGCGACAGCGGCTAGCTAATGCAAATAGATCGGTGGTCGCGGCTCTTTGAGCACTCTTTCCGCAACGCTCAACAATCCTCCCGCGGGAGGATTGTCGTACGGGTTGGAAATTTCAACGGTTTCAGTGTCCATCATGTCCTGCGGAACGTATCCGCACTCGGGAACTGCGATCCCATCTGGCCTCCTGAAGTACCAGCGATCCAGGAAGTCTTTCTCGATCCGGAATCCACCTTCATGCACCAGCGTGTGATGCTTGGTACAGAGTAGCATCAGGTTATCCAGAGAAGTCTCGCCCCCGCTGGACCAGTGCTCAACATGGTGACTGTGCAGAAAGCGATGATTGTTGCAGCCAGGGAACTGGCAGCAGCTACTGTCTCGCGCGCGCAATGCTCTCTCGATTGCCTTCGGAATGACACGTGACTTGCGACCGATGCTGAGTGGCTCTCCGTTCTCGTCTTCAGTCAGGACCACGGCCTTTCCATCGCAGCACAGACGCTTCACAGCTTCGATCGGTAAGGCTGCGCGGCCTTCCTTGCCCGCAAGGGCTGACTGGTCGACGTGGATTCCGTGACGTCATCATCGCGCGCCTTGTCGAGCGCCTTCTCGACCAGCCTCCCGCGTCCAATGGCAATTCGATCGTCACCGTGATCATGCCGCGCTGGTGATTGCGGCCGATCCGCAATGAGCGGTTCGCCCACGCGCGGGCCGCGATATCAACGGAATCGGAGAACCAAAGCGCAACTCACGACAGCGTTCGGCCACGGTCGTCGAAGTGTGCCGCAAAGCAATCTCGACCAGGTCTTCCTCATCGCCGGTTCGCGACTCGCGTCATCTCCTTTACCTTGGAATACGATAGCTCGCCAGTCGCAAAGACGGCCCAGACAGCAGGTAGTTTCTTCAATGCATGTGCCACGCGAACCTCGATCGGGATCAGGTCGGCGTTCATGGCGTCTTTCCAGTGGGAAAAAGAATACTGTTATTATATACAGTATTTAACTTAAAATCACTTAAATAACAGTCATTTAATACGTGTGGTAAACTCAGCGCATGAACCGAATCGCTGTTCCGTTCATTTGCCTGGCGCTTGGGCTCGCCGGTACCAGTAACGCGGACACGTACGTCGTGTCGTTCGCGGATATCCGCGATGCAATCGACAACAGTGACGTACCACCGGACCAGGCCATCAGCGCCTATCTTGCGCGTACCCTTCGTGACGAACTTGATGACCTTGGTTTTGATTTCGAGCAGGGCGGTTTGCTTGGCGAGGTCCCCGTCGATGAAGTCACCGAGATCATTGATACGAATTGTCCGATTCCGTCGCCTTACGAAGTGCATACCGATGCAACGACGGCGGCGGTAACAATTGACGAGGGCTCGAGTTTCACGATCGGTCTGGATTCCCTGCAGTCGATAACGCTCAACGCGAATCTCACCGGCGTGGTTACGAGTACTACCACGGCCTGGGTGCGCTGGGGTCAGAATATTCCATTCGGATCTGACTGCGCCAGGTACGATACGGATCACGGTTGGATCTCCGTTACGGTGCCGTTCTCCCTCGACTTGACGGTTGACTTGCAGCTGACGCCGACCTATGAAGCGCAGCAGGTCGCGATTGTTGTCGACAAGTCAGCAACTGTGAATGGCGACTTCGCTATCAATGGCGCATCAATTGACTATGACTTTGGTTCGGTATCGCTGACAGAAGTCGTCCTCCGTTTTGTGGAAGATAGCCTGGTCGACGAGATCGAGCTGAAGGGTGAACAGACAGTTGCCGACCTGCTCACGGAATTGTCCTATCGGCTCGACGGCTTTGACGAAAACGGAAATCCGGACCCGACAATCGAGCCGTTCAACGCCCCTACGACCTTCGCGCTGGACATGAGCGAGGAAGACACGGCGTTTGTACGAGGCGTACTGGACACACTGGGCTTACCGGATATTGTAATTTCAATGCTGGGCACCCGGGGCATAGACATTCTGCTGGACCTGGTGGTGCTGCCGCCGGACGAGCGCGACCGCTACCTGGCTGCGTTGGGTGCCGAGGTGGGCTGCGAGGCACTGTTCACTACCTACAGGACCGTATTGGAGCGCAACCCGGTCTACCATATGGATAACGGCAGCTGCGTCGCGTCGCCTGTCACCGGACCACCGCGTGGTCCGTACTACACAGATGCATCGTGCGTGGACGAGGTCGCATTCTCGCCGTCCGACGAAACGATGTTCTGCCAGGCCCTGTTCGGTGATGCAGCGGAGACGCTGCTTGGTAATCCAGCTGCCTGGCAGGCCGTGGGCAACCAGCCGAACGATGTGCTGCCGTCGTTTGAGAGCCTGCCGTGGACCACCGTGCCTTCGACGGAGCTTGATCTTGGAACGGTGACGCTGGTGGACAACATGCTGCCGTACATGAAACAGCTTCGCTACAAGGTTGTTGATGGCGTAGCACGCGGCACCGGTGTGTGTGAACTCGAAATGCGCGTCTACAAAAATGACATCACCGCGACCGGTCTCAAGCCATTGATTGCGCTGCACGGCGGCACCTGGAAGCACAGGGGATCATCGTTTCTTGGGCTCGAGGCGGGCGTGTCACAGTTCACTGAGCGCGGCTTCATCGTATTCGCACCGTTCTACCGGCTGGTGACTACGGGTGACGGCAACGATGAGTGCAACGGCGCGAGCTGGCGGGAAATCACAGCCGATGTTGAGTCTGCGCTGGATTGGGTGCGGGCAAACGGTGCCGCGTTCGGTGCGACGACCGACAAGGTCAATGTCTTCGGCCAGTCCGCCGGTGGCCACCTCGCGGCGTGGCTCGCAGCTCACAGACCCGATGATGTACAAAAGGCGCTCGTCTTCTATGCACCACTGGATATTCTGGACTTCCTGTCTGATGCCCAGCTGGCCGGGAGCGGCCTCGAGGACTTCCGTGACTTCGCCATGCGGGCGATTGCTACGCTGTTCGGCGCAAGGCAGGGCGATGCCGAACTCAAATTGGACACCATCGATTTCGGCGGAGTCACAACGGGTTCTCTGGCTGACAACTGGGCCACGCTGATACCGGGCAGTGCATTCGATCTCAGCAGCATCGCGTTGAACGACGTACCGGTTTACCTGGACCGCTGTGCAGGAATAACGGGTATCGACCTCGCGACGGTGAATCTGGCAATGCCACCCATGGAACTGCTGAATTGCCTCAAAGAAGATTTGCGGGATTTCCTGATCGACAACTCGTTCAACGACAAACTGGCGGGCGAGGACGTTCCCGTATTCGCCGTGCACGGCTCCGCCGATACGTTGGTGCCGCACTCCCAGGCCGTTGACCTTTGCGCCGCAATCGATGACACGGTCTATTCGAGCGACGTTGTGGACAATGAAACCGTGTACTCGTGTGGCGTCTCGAGCGAGGTGCGCATCGTAAAGGACGCCGAGCATATGCTCGATCTTGGATTCTGTGTCGAGCCAATCTGTCCTTCTGGCGTGGATCCCGGACCTGTACGTACCGCAGCAAGGAGTGCCATTCTCGCTGCCTATGATTGGCTGGCGAATGATCCGGTCTTGCCGCCAGCCCCGCCACCACCGGTAGCCGGACCACCTCCGTCATCCGGCGGTGGTGGTGCAATCAATCTGTTTGTCCTGATGTCGCTGATCTGGCTGCGCGCCAGTCTTGCCGCCCGGTGGCGACCCGGACGCAGGTAGTTCCAAACTGAGTTTGGGTCCACCATGAAGATGGTAGATACGTGATCTGTGGCTGGTAATATGCTGCCGATTGGTGGCAAAGTAGCGCTCCTGCAAACCCTCTTGAGTTGAGCAACCGATGAAGCCTTTCGGCACTGAGTTTTGCGATCACATCGCGATCGCACGATACGCCGACGGCGCCTGGAGCGTACCGTCGATAGAACCCCTGGCACCATTGCCAATGCACCCGGCCGCCCATGTTTTCCACTATTCGAGCACCTGCTTTGAGGGCTTCAAGGCCTATCGTTGGGAAGACGGTAAGGGTCGCATTTTCCGCTTGCATGACCACGTCGCGCGCATGCAGCGCAGCGCTGAGTCCCTGCACCTGCCGATACCTGACGCGGATCTTCTGGCTGGCATGGTGGTCGATGTTGTACACAAAAACGTTGCCGCCATACCTGAGCCCCCGGCGTCGCTTTACCTGCGCCCGACGCTCATCGGTACTCTCGAAAACATCGGTGCGGCGGCAGCCCCATCGCATGAGGCCACTCTGTTCGTGCTTTGCTCCCCGGTCGGCGATTATTTCGCTGGCGGTTCAGCGGCGCTGACACTGCTTGTCGAGGACAAGAAAGCACGCACTACGGAGCAACTCGGTAGCACCAAGACTGGCGGCAACTACGCCGCCGCGTTGGGCCCCACGCTCGACGCGAAAGAAAAGTATGGAGCTGACCAGGTACTGTTCTGCCCGCACGGCGACGTTCAGGAAACTGGCGCCGCTAACTTCCTGCTGATCAGCGATGACGAGATCATTACCAAGCCGCTGGATACAACGTTCCTGCACGGTATGACGCGCGATTCTATTCTGAAACTGGGCGCCGAACTGGGCTACACGATCAGTGAACGCCAGTTCACGGTTACCGAGTTGCTCGAGAAGGTATCGACGTACGAGGCGTGCCTGTCAGGAACGGCAGCAACGTTGTCACCTGTCGGTATGCTGGTCTACAACGGTGAAGAGACCCAGGTACGCGATGGCCGGCCGGGACCGAATCGCAAGAAGCTGCAAACCGCATTGCAGAATATCCAGTACGGACTTGCCACCGATACGCACGGCTGGTTAACAGAAGTCGGGTAATCGGTCTCTGGTTAACTACCGGCCGACGCCCCGGTATAGGTAGCCGAACACGCCTCGCGAGTTCTTTCGGTTGCGCGTAATTCTATCTTTGTGCCAGCTCGGCTATGGATTCGGCTACCTATCCCGAGCCGCCAGCCTGTGTTGGCCTCGCGATCCTGGCCGCACGTTATGGTATCGGGGCAGTGCGGAGAGCATCCCCGAATCCATAGCCGAGCTGGCACAGTGAATAAACTACGTGGCAGCAACAGAACTCGCGAGGCGTGTTCGGGGATGCTCTCCGTGCTGCACCTCTACGCGAGACCCGGTTGGTCAGATCGCTTTTGAGAATCGGTTGTCGTTCTCTTCGAGATCGATATACCGATCAAACGTCATTGCGATGTTCCGCAGCAATAGCCGGCCCCTCGGCGTGATTTCGATTCCGGCGTCGCTCAACACGATCAGGTCGTCTTTTTCAAGTACGTCGAGTTTCTTGATCTCAGCCGCGAAGTACTCACGAAAATCGATTCCGTGTTCGGTACCAAAATCATCGAATGACAGGCTGTCGTAGCACATCAGGTCCTGGATGACCGCGGCTCTGATCAGGTCGTCGTCGTCAACCAGCAGGCCTTTCTTGATGGGCAGTTCACCACTTTCGATGATCTCCTCGTATTCCATGGTGGTAATGGAATTCTGGGCGAACATGTTGCCGATGCCGCCGATGCCGCTGACGCCGAGCGAGACCAGGTCGCATTGGCGATGCGTCGAGTAACCCTGGAAGTTTCTTTGTAGCGTGCCGTTTTGCCGCGCCAGTACGAGTTCGTCGTCAGGCAATGCGAAGTGGTCCATGCCGATGTAGATGAATCCCGCATCGCAAAGCTTGTCGATTGTATGGTGCAGCAGGTCCAGCCTGGTCTCAGGTGCAGGGATATCCTCGGCATTAATCATGCGCTGCCCTTTGAAACGTTGTGGCAGGTGCGCATAGTTATAGACGGCCAGCCTGTCGGGCTTCATCGCGATGACGATATCGAGCGTCTTGTCGAAACTCTCCACGCTTTGATGTGGCAGGCCGTAGATCAGGTCGAAGGAAATTGAACCGAAGCCGGATTCTCGCGCACTGTCCATGAGTGTCTGGACCTCTTCCGGCGACTGCGTGCGGTTTACGGCTTTCTGTACGCTCTCATCAAAATCCTGAATCCCCAGGCTGAGGCGGTTGAAGCCGAGGTCCCAAAGTTCGCGGATCCGCCCCGCGTCGACCGTGCGCGGATCAACTTCAATCGAAAACTCGCGCTCGTCGCTCTCGTCAAACGTGAACGAGGCGCGCAAGTGGTCCATGAGCGCGCCCAATTGTTCCTTGTCGAGATAGGTCGGGGTGCCACCGCCGAAGTGCAATTGCTCGATCTTGCGACTGCGGTCGAAGAGCTCTGACTGCATTTCGATTTCACGGTACAGCATCTCCATGTAGCGGGAGACACGCTCTTCGTTGCGCGTGACAATCTTGTTGCAGCCGCAGTAGTAACAGAGCGAATGACAAAACGGGATATGAATATAGAGCGACAGCGGTACGTCGCTGTCATTGCTTTCTTTCGCCTTGGCCCGGTAGTCGTCGGCTGTCAGTTCGTCATTGAACTGCAGCGCGGTCGGGTAGGAGGTGTAACGCGGCCCGCGACCGCCATAGCGGACGATAAGGTCCTGATCAAAACAAACCTGCATCAAACTCTCCTAAGCGCATGTACGAGGTACAGGGAGATGGTAAACAGCAACATGGCCACGCCTTGGTGCGTTGCACCCAGAATCACGGGGACTGCGAGCAGCAGTGTTGTGATACCGAGCGCGACCTGAAGTATAGCCGTGTGCAACAGCGCGTTGACGGCTGGTCTTGCTCGCGCCGGAATATCTGCGTTGCGCGCCTTAAGCCAGTAAATAACAACGAGTATGAAGGTCGTTATCGCCAGGTAGCGATGATCGAACTGCACGGTCGTCATGTTATCGAAGAAATTGCGCCAGAATGGTTCCAGGGCCATGAGGCCCGGCGGGAACCAGTGGTCGCCCATCATCGGGAACGTATTGTAGATCTTACCGGCTTTGAGCCCGGCGACGAACCCGCCCGAGATAACGGTGATCGTGATGAGTACGAAGAGGCCCAGTGTCTTGCCGTACCAGGCGTGCTTTGACGCATGCTCCACTCGCGGGAAGAGCAGGGACATCGCCACCCAGAACATATAGGCGTAGATGATGAATGCCGCAACCAGGTGCGCGGTGAGTCGATACTGGCTGACGTGGGGCACGTCCACGAGACCGCTCTTGACCATGTACCAGCCCAAAAGGCCCTGCATGCCACCGAGCACAAACATGAGCAGGTATTTCGCCCACTCGCTGCGTTGTATGTAGCCCCGGGCGAAGAAAAAGACGAACGGCACGAAGAACACAATACCGATGGTGCGGCCGAGCAGGCGGTGCAGGTATTCGAGCCAGAATATGCTCTTGAAGTCATCCACGCCGAACGCGGAATTCACCTTCTGGAATTCCGGACTCTGCTGGTACATCTCGAAAACGCGTTGCCATTCAGCGTCCCCCATCGGCGGCAGGATGCCCATCAGCGGTCGCCAGTCGACCATCGACAGGCCCGACCCCGTCAAGCGTGTGAAACCTCCCAATACCACCATTACGAATACGAGTCCGCAGCAGATCAGCAGCCAGGTTGCGACGGCGCGGTTTTGCGCCTGTCTGATATCACTATTCATCTATAAAAGCGCCTGTCGGTTCCTGCACAAAGCAAACAATCTTAGCAGGCCAAGTAGCAGGATAGCGGCCAGCCAGTTGTGAGCGACGGCGATGCCAATGGGCAGGTCCGTCAGGATTGCGGCGACGCCGACGAAATATTCGGCGGCGACGAGTAGCAATACGGTCAGTGCAGCGCCCGCCAGTTTCGCTCGTAACGCCAGGATGCCCGCAAAAAGCGTTGTCAGTATGGTCACAACGGCGACCAGCCGGTGCAACTTCTGTATATCGGCACGCTCCGCTCCGCCGATTGCCAGCCCCGTCGGGCCGATTTCATGCTGGCGCGTGAGGTCGAATGCAGTCCAGAGGCCGCTTCCCGGCATCCAGCTGCCGTGGCAGTCGGGCAGGGTTTGGCAGGCTGATGCGGCGAAATTCGCGCTCGTCAGGCCACCAAGCGCGATCTGAACACAGAGAAGTACGAGTGCCGCGGTGACCCAGCGTCGGACATGGGGCGATGCGTTGGCTCGCGGTTTTGCGTCGCGAAAGACCATCCAGCCGAGCAGGCCGAGCATCGTGAAGCCACCACCCAGGTTACCCATGACGACCGCCGGGCTATGCAGGCCGCCCGAATAGATGCCAAGCCAGGCGAGAAACACGGTCAGACCGAGGAGAGTGAACGAGATCAGGCGGTGTTGGCGAGCTCGCAATGAGAGCAGCGCCATGCCGAGCACGAGCAGTCCGAGCACGCTGGCGACGAGCCGATGCACCGGTGTCGCCCAGGACAGGGGTTCCTGTGCCTCGACTGCAAGCCTTTCATAGGTGCTGCCGACGGTCGGTGTGGTTTCGGCCGGATCGCCGATCAGCCCGTAGCAGGCTGGCCAGTCAGGGCAGCCAATACCGGAGTTCTCGAGTCGCAGATAGGCGCTGACGGAGACCAGGGCCAGGACGAAGATCAGGGAAACGATGGCGAGCGCTCGCATGGTCTTACTCTTTCACTTCCGGCAGGTTCTCACCGCTGCCACGCACCAGCCGGACGTATTTGGGTGATTTTTTCCAGTCCACCCGGTCGTGTCCGAATCGGAAATTCCATGCCCAGGCCGCGTCCCACTGGAAACTGTAGTCGTTGGCTGACCAGTACTCGGCAGCCTGCGTGAATGCAAAATAGTCGGCGTCGACTGTTGGCGGGTTGTCGGCGAGACGCAAATCGCTGATCGACAGCAATTCGTCCTTGCCCGGCATGCGCCAGTCGTCATGGCCGCAGTATCCAGCTTCATTAACGGCCCGCACGTAATGCCAGGTGTCGCAGTTGCTGCCCGCACATTCGCCGCCATTTTCTGTGCCGCGATAGTCGAGTTCGCCGTTGGTCTCCTCGGGGTCGAACCACGAATAGGTGTTTTGATAGTCGTGCAGGCCAGCCACGTCCGTTTTGCCCTGCCACATCAAGCCGGTGCGGCTGTCGAGTATGCAGGCCTCACTGTTGGCAGAAACAAGGCTGAATTGACTTTTATCGGCAGACGGATCGGCAGCCTGATCCTGGCCGCAGGAGGCCGTGAGGAGCAAGGCAAGTGCCGGAATGAGCGCTTTTTTCGGGTGTTTTTTCATGGTCGGGCAGCTTACCCGATTTTGGCCGGGTGAGAACCACCGTATGTCCTTGAGGGGACTACGTACATTCCCTAGTAGAGTGGCGTCAGAAACAGGACTAGTGTAATGCTCGCGATATTATGGATGTCGTATGCGAGGCTGGTCATGTCATTGATTCCGGCAGCGCATACGATTAACTAACAACAACGCAGGGGGTACAGTTGCCATGAGTGAGCAATCCAGTAGCGGGGAGGAGCGTATGCCATTCATGCAACGCGTCCTCGACAACCCGTTCATTCTGCTTTTTGTCGGAATCGTCTTTCCGTCCGTCTTCTACATCATCTGGGGAATCATAGAGATCGTGCATATCCCCATCGCCCCGTAACCACCAGGCAAAGGATAAGGTGACTTTATGAGCGCCATTCAACCTCCTGCCGAGATAGTCTGGTGGAAACAACCACTGGATAAGGTTGAAGGGACCTGGATCACCATTGCGTTGGTCTGGTCTCTTTTCATGTTTTTCATGATGCCGTTCTGGCACATCTACGGAAAACAGAACCTCTCGAGCGAAGCTTACAAAACGACGCCTCAGGCGTATCTCGCGAAGACCGAAGCCATGGTCTCGCAATACACGATCCGCACCGAAACCAACCTGAACCTCCCGGTGGTCAGGCCACCTCCCGGTTCCGATGTCTACCTCGCGGGCCGTTTGTGGCAGTGGTATCCACTGCTTGAGCTGGAAAAAGGGCAGACTTATCGCCTGCATATCTCCTCTCTTGACTGGCAGCACGGCTTTTCGCTGCAGCCTGTCAACATCAACACGCAGATCCTGCCCGGGTACGAAATGGTCCTGACCATTACGCCTGATACATCGGGTGAACAGACGATCATCTGCAACGAGTTCTGCGGACTCGGCCACCACAATATGGTCGGCAAGATTTACGTGACGGAGGGCGGAAAATGAGTAAGCCACTATTCAGAACCTGCCCCGAGTCCGGGCTGCAGTATCACAAGCCCGCCGAAATGCTCATGAAGGCGCACGCCGTTGTCGCGGTCGTCATCCTGTTAATCGGCGGCATCGCCGCATTGTTGGTCACGCTGACGCGCTGGCCCGCCGTGCATTTGCTTCCGGCAGATCGTTTCTACCAGCTCCTGACGACACATGGCGTCAACATGCTGATCTTCTGGATCATCTCCTTCGAGATAGCGGTGCTCTACTTCTGCTCGTCGACATTGCTGAAGTGTCGCCTGGCGACGCCGAAGATTGCCTGGCTCGGTTTTGTGCTGATGCTCGCCGGAATTATCGTCAATAACGCGGCTGTCGCGACTGGCACCGCGTCAGTCATGATGACGTCCTACGTGCCGATGCCGGCGAATCCGAACTTCTACCTGGGCCTGATCCTGTTCGCCGTTGGCGCCCTCTTAGGGTGCTTCGTATTCCTGGGGACGCTTGTTATAGCCAAGGATGAGAAGACCTACGAAGGATCGATTCCGCTGGTGACGTTTGGTGCATTGACGGCCTGCATTATCGCGGTCTTCACGATTGCATCGGGCGCCATCGTGCTTGTCCCGACATGGCTATGGTCACTTGGCTACATAAACCATATTGATGCTGCTATGTACCGTATTGTCTGGTGGGCGCTGGGTCACTCGTCGCAGCAGATCAACGTCGCGGCTCACGTCGCCGTCTGGTACGCGATTGCGGCTATCGTATTCGGTGCACGTCCGCTGTCCGAAAAAGTCAGCCGTGTGGCGTTCTTCCTCTACATTGCTTTCCTGCAGCTCGCGAGCGCGCATCACCTGCTCGTGGATCCGGGTCTCTCGGCAGAGTGGAAGATCTTCAACACCAGTTATGCGATGTACCTTGCTGTACTGGCATCAATGGTCCATGGCCTGACGGTTCCGGGTTCGATCGAAGTGGCGCAACGCGCGAAGGGCTACACGAACGGCTTGTTCGAATGGCTGCGCAAGGCACCATGGGGTAACCCGATCTTCTCGGGTATGTTCATTTCCCTGGTCGGCTTCGGCTTCCTGGGCGGTATCTCTGGCGTTGTCATGGGTACCGAGCAGATCAACATCATCATCCACAACACGATCTACGTACCGGGCCATTTCCATGCCACGGTCGTGATCGGTACCACGCTGGCGTTCATGTCGCTGACGTACTTCCTGATTCCCACTTTGTTCCGCAAGCAGGTTGCTTTCCCGGGACTCGCGAAGTGGCAGCCGTACCTGTTCGGTATCGGCATGTCAGTCTTTGCGCTGGCGATGATGGGTGCAGGTACGCTTGGTGTTGAGCGTCGCCACTGGGATATGGCGTTCACGAATGCTGCCCTGGGTTTTGATTACCCGGCCAGTGCCTACACGCTCATGGGAATCATGGGTATGGCGGGCATGGTCGCGATCCTGGGTGGTGCCATCTATATTCTCGTCACCGTTGTTTCAGTGTTCTTCGGCAAACCGGTCGAATCAGAGTCGAGCTATGGCATCGAAGCTGGTTTTGTATCGCGCGCCGAACCGCTGGTCGTGCCACAAGGCGGTCACGGGGCAGCAGGCAAGTGGGGCTTTGCGGCTCCAGGAACCTTCCTGCTGGCAATGTTCTTCCTCGTCACTTTCGTACTTTATTACGCGGTGAACTGGAAGTATCTGGCATCGGTCTGGCCAATGTCATAACCCCCAGCGTTTGACCGAAGCCTTGTTAGAGGGCGGGCAGGATGCCCGCCCTTTATTTTTGAGCTACATTGCGACACATGAGTACATCAAAAACAATCGCGCTGCTTGCTGCTGCGCTATTCCTGCCGTTGGCACTTTTTGCTCAGCAAGATGACCGCTACGATCCTGATCGGGCGCTGGAAAGATCCCAGGCCGCCATTGGCAACACGATCGGCGACTATGAACTGCATGATCACCTGGGTGCGCCAGTCAAACTGCGCTCCGATCATGCAGGGCGACCGTTGGTCATCAGCATGATCTTCACGTCCTGTCACCACGTCTGCCCGCAAACGACCAAACACCTGGCCACGGCCGTGGAAGCGGCGCGCGAGGCGCTTGGGACGGACAGTTTCGATGTGGTTACGATCGGTTTCGATGTCGCGCACGACACACCTAGCGCGATGGGGGCGTTCGCGAGAAAGCAGAGCGTCAATGAGCCCGGCTGGCGTTTCCTTAGCGCTTCAAAAGAGACGATCGAACAGCTCAGTGACGATCTCGGCTTTATTTTCTTTCCCACGGCACGCGGCTTCGATCACATCAACCAGTCGTCGATCATTACACGCGATGGCCAGGTATACAGCCAGGTCTACGGCGTGACGTTCGAGCTGCCATGGCTGGTCGAGCCAATGAAGGAACTCGTGTTCAATCGACCGAGTAGTGCAGGGCACCTCGTTGCGGGACTCGTCGATCGCGTCAAGTTGTTCTGCACCGTGTACGACCCGGCAACCGGTCGGTATCGTTTCGACAATTCGCTGTTCTTCCAGATTTTCGCCGGCGGTACCTTTATTCTCGCGCTGGTGACCTATCTGCTACGCGAGATCATTTTGGCTCGAAGGGCGCGCAAACTGGAATGATAGAGCGGGTTCACAGCATCGGGCGCGGTATCTACGAATTGCTGCGCAGGCCACTGGCGCGTGCGTTCGACAGCGAACAGAATCCGCTGAATCACCTTGGTGCTCTGACGATATACTTTTGCTGGATCGTCCTGATCAGTGGCATCTGGTTACTAATCTTCTTTCGCACCAGCGTCTCGGCTGCGTTCGAGTCGGTTGAGTACCTGACGCTTGAGCAGTGGTACCTGGGTGGCGTCATGCGCAGTCTGCATCGCTATGCATCGGACGCGCTGATCATCACGATCCTGCTGCACGTGATCAAGGAGTTCATCTTCAACCGCTACCGTTTGAACCGCTGGTTCAACTGGGTGACCGGTGTACCACTGGTCTGGATGATCTTCCCGCTCGGCATTACAGGTTACTGGCTGGTCTGGGATGAGCTGGCACTGTATGTCGCGATCAGCTCGGCAGAACTCATGGACGCATTGCCGATCTTCACGGATTCGATGGCCGGTAATTTCATGAGCGACGAGTTGTTGTCGGATCGCTTCTTTACGCTCCTGGCCTTCATTCACCTGATTGGGCTGCCGATCTTCCTGGTGTTCGGCATTTGGTTGCACATATTTCGGTTAAATGGCCCACGCATAAACCCACCTCGACGAATGATGGCGGCTGCATTACTGGCCATGCTGGTCTTGTCTGCTGTCTACCCGGCCATCAGTCACGAGAAAGCTAATCTTGCAATGACGCCCCAGGTATTGCGATTCGACTGGTTTTACTTGCACGTTTATCCCCTGATTCAGCGCTGGTCGCCAGGGTGGGTGTGGGTATTGCTCGTCGGCATCAGCACCCTGCTAACGATTGCGCCATGGGCACCGCCAGCTCGTAAGACGAAAGTCGCCGTTGTGGATCTGGACAATTGCAACGGCTGCAAGCGTTGCGTAGACGATTGCCCGTTTGGCGCCGTCGAGATGGTGCCGCGGACGGACGGCACTAATTACTCACATCAAGCCTCGGTTGATGAGGAGCTGTGTATCAGCTGCGGTATTTGCGTCGGTGCCTGTCCGACGGCCACGCCGTTTCGCTCGAAGAGCGCACTCATACCGGGCATCGATGTGCCGAACCGATCAGCTGCTGCGATTCGGGACGACATTATCGAGCAGGCCGAAGCGCCGTCGGGCGCGCCGCGCGTGATGGTATTCGGTTGCAGGGATGACCGCCAGACCGACCAGTTGCGCAGAACAGGTGCCAATGTCATCGAGGTGCGCTGTATGGCGCATCTGCAACCGTCGTACCTCGATTTTGTTCTGAGCCGCGGTCATGCGGACGGCATCCTGTTACTGGGTTGCGAAAACGGCAACTGCAACTATCGCCTCGGTGCGGAGTGGACTGAGAAGCGTATCAACCGGGAACGTGATCCGAACCTGAGAAAGCGCACCGACACGTCGAAAATTGCGATGGGCTGGCTTGCGCCGTGGTCGGACTTTCCGGATCCGGCGAAAAGACTGGCCGCATTCCAGGACAGGCTGGGTCGTGAGGAGAACGAGGCGTGAAGCTGCTTTGGGAAATCCTGGCCTGGGTGGCGTTCTCGGCAGTTGTCGGCCTGTTGTCGGTCTGGCCCCGCTTCGAAATGGTCGAGCCAGAGAAGGCGATTGTCACGGTCACGTTTTCGCATGCAGCCCAGCGTGTCGGCGAGTGTCGGCAACTGACGCAGGAGGAGCTGAACAAGTTGCCGCCCAATATGCGCAAGCCGTCGGATTGTCCGCGCGAACGCTACCCGGTGCGTATTGAGTTGCGCTCCGATGATCATATTTTGTACGAGGACGTTCTCCTGCCGAGTGGGATTTGGTCGGACGGGAAGTCGAATATCTACAATCGCGTCGAGATCGATGCGGGTATCCACACACTGTTTGTGGGCATGAACGATAGTGGTGGCGATGTCGGTTTCGATTTCGAAAATACGGAGAGCATAGACATAGAACCTGGCCGCAATGTCGTCGTTCGGTTCGACCCTGAGTCAGGGCAATTCACGATTCGCTGAGGTACGTATGAGTCTGTTGGAGTGGAAACCGGAATACTCAGTCGGCATTGCGTCGATGGACGATGAGCACCGCGAGATGATCGGGCTGATTAACGACGTCTACGTGAAACTCGGTGCAACTACTGACGCAGCCACTATCGAGGAGTGTCTTGAGGAGATCTTCACGACCATCTCAATGCACTTCGCACTCGAGGAACGCATCATGCGTGACAGTGGCTACGAGGAGTACGAAGACCACAAGGATGATCATGAAGATCTGCTCGATGAGATTCGCGACCTCATGGACGAATTCGTCGCAGATTCCGACAGAGGAGCCAAGCTACTGGAGGACCGCCTCTCTACCTGGTTTGGCAAACACTTTGCGAGCTTCGACGCTCGCTTGCACGGGAAGCTGGGGCCGCACTAACAGCAGTTGCCGGTCAGACTTGAGTACCGAATCGAGAGGAAATCATTGTGGACAAAGCTCTCTTGTGACGCGAAATGGCGAGGAACACAGTAGCAGTTGCAGCCTCGTTTTCACGATGCTGCCAATACTGCTCTGCATGGGATGTGTCCAAAGTCGAAACTTCACCAATGATGCGATGCAGGGGCGTGACGTCGAGCTTATCTACAGCGACGTTGGGAGCGTCTACATGGGTGGCTGGACCGATGACGGGCGAGCAATTACCGCGACATCGTTGCGTCAAAGCGGTCCCACTTCCACTATTAATCACAGTTTCAAGCGGAATCGCTTCTGAACTAGACATTGCGCTGCCGAGTGCCTGGGCAGGAGAGTGGAAAAAAGATCGTATGTTGTTGGAATCGGATGCCTCCGGTCACTCGGACATCTACGTCTTAGACACAGACACCAACTCGATTTCCAGGGTAACAACCAATCCCGCCAATGAATGGCATCCCAGTTGGGATGCAACGGGACAGAGCATAATTTTCGATTCTGATCGAATAGGCCAGCTTGACTTGTTTCGCATTGAGATGGATTCCCTTACGGTTACACAACTTACTGCTGACAGTAGTGCGGAACAGGTTGGGCGTTTGTCGCCCGACGGAGAATTCCTCGCATTTCATCGACATCAAGGCCAGCAAGACTACGATGTCATTGTAATGTCAATGAAAACCAATGCCGAATACACGCTGACAGATACGCCAGGCGATGACAGTTATCCTGACTGGGATCCTAGCGGTCGATTCATCGCCTATTCGTCCAATCGAAGCGGTACGTATGGGATATACCTCATGTGCGTAACCGGCAAAGGAACGATACAAATCACGGGTAGCGGTGATAAGTATCCGAAATGGTCGCCCGATGGTACGAGTATAGCCTTTCAGTCTAACCGCGACGGCGCGCTCGCTCTGTATCAGATACGTAATCCGAAGCTACCGACGTGCCATTAGCGGCGCCTTAGGCTTTGGCTTCCTCGGCCCTGGGCCGGCCGCTTCTGGCCGACTGCAGAGGTTCGCCAGGCAAGAAGATGAGCGGCTGCTTCGCTTCGCATTCCAGCCGGTCGCGCAGTGATACAATCGAAGGCTGTTGATGACCCAAAGTGGGCACTTGTGACTGACGAAGATAACCGCGGATCAAGAATTCAACCGGAAATGCTTGTCGGCATATCGGCTGTAATCATCGGTCTATGCGCACTAGGCGTCTCATTGTACGAGACTAGTCTGATGAGGGAAGAACAACGGGCGGCGGTCATGCCATTGTTGGAGTTGAGTCGCTCGTATTATTGGCAGCCAAGCGAGTTACCTGAGACGGAGCCTCGACTTTTGCTACATGCGGAGAACGTTGGTATAGGGCCAGCTCGAGTGCTGAATTTTCGAGTAACGGTTGACGGCGATCCACAGCCCACGTGGGAAGCGGCGATCCGCCAGTTGCTCGCACTTGGAGAGCCGGTTTCCTACGGTCAATCGACAATCAATGGCCGAACAATACCGCCGGACCGTTCGGTGACAATGATGGACCTCAACGATACAGAGTTGACGGGACAGATTGTGGCTGAGTTCGACCGACTTGATTTTGAAGCCTGTTTTTGTTCGATCTTTGACGAGTGTTGGACAACAAGCTACTCCACTTTCGGCGTTGCGAATTCGGTTGAGTCTTGCGAACGTTCGGACAATTCTTTTGTCGAGTAGGCCCCACGCAGGCGGCCGCTTCTGGCCGTAAGCAGCCCTTGGGCTGCTAGAACGATGAACGACTGCTACTGACCCAAAGCGGACGCCCGACCAATCGGTTCTTAGAACGACTCCAAATTACGTACATCTCAGAATTGACGGCACTTCTCTGTCTGAAACAATAGTCTGTTGATAAAGGCAAACCTGACCAAAGTCAGGGGCGCAAAACCACGGGTCCTCGCTTCCTCCGAGAAGCCAAGGACGACTCCCCGAAGGACCCAAGATCGCCGGGTTGCCGCGTAAGGCGCATCTGCAACCATTCCAAAAGGGAGATCGCGATGAACGCTCGAACTTTGAAAGCGCCACTATTGGTGGCGGCTGCTTTATTTCTTATTTCTGGACAAGCGCTTGCCGGTGAACGGACGGTCGACTGCGACAAAGGCGATTCCCTCCAAAAAGCCATTGACGCGGGGGGCGGGTCTGCGGCGCCAGTGGACATCAACGTAACGGGTGTCTGCATTGGAAACTTGCTCATCACGAGAGACGGGGTCTCCATTAACGGCGATGGCAACACCGTGATCGATGGACGAATGTCCGTTCGGGGCGCCAACAACCTAGTAATCCGGGACCTCACAATCACCGGGCCGGGTGACGGCATTTCTGCCAGCGTTGCGCGAGTTCGCTTGATCAACGTCAACCTAGTCGGCAACGATAACTACGGTCTCGCGCTGCGCCATGGCGGACACATCTTCATGCGCGACGGATCCATAGCGAACAATCATGGCGACATTGGTCTACTTATCGAAAACGGCCATGGGCAACTGGCAAATGTCGAAGTATTCGATAACGATGTTGATGGCATCGTCATAAACGTGAATGGCACTCTGACGATGATTGGCGGTGGGGTCAATGGCCATGGAAACGGCACGGGCATCAAGGCGAACCTGAGCTCGGCCATCGAACTTGAAGGGGTCCACGTCGGCTTCAACCAGTGGGCGGGTGTTTCGCTTGAGATGGCCTCCGTTGCCGCTATCAATGACTCGGCTCTGAACGCCAACGGCGAGTTCGGCCTGGTCCTGAGCGAAAACTCGTCGGCCACGGTGTCGGGTGGCGGCGTCGACCACAATGGTCTGTATGGTGCGTGGGCACAGTCGCACAGCGTGCTGAGGCTCATTGACACCGCGGTCACAGGAAACCACGCTCACGGCGTGGTCGTAGAAACCGATGGTGGCTTGTTTGTCGACGGAACGACGTTCGTCGACGGCAACTGGTCGGACTTCCAGGTCGAATGCCGCGGCAAGGAAGCCAGCATGGAAATCGGACTTGACGCATACGTCGGTTCATCGGACTGCGATGATCCTGAGTTCTGATTCCTCGATCAGATGAATCTGTCACAGGACCGCGGCAGCCTGTCGCGGTCCGGATAGCTCGCCTGGATGTATACTCAACGACTGCTGCTGACCCATACCGGACATTCGAGTTACCTCCTAAAGAATAGGAATCCCTTGTCTTGGCAAGCAAGTCGACTGCCATTGGTCTGGTGACGACAGTTGGGTTTCTTCCACGGTCATTGCTCGCTTACACTATCTAGTCTATGAGTTGATACGGATCAGGCAATCAGCAGGGCATTAAGTCTATGGATTTTGAGTGGGTAGCTATAGCTCTCGGTGACGTTGTCTGGATTTCCCTGGCCTTCGCCCTGGGCTTTAGCGCACGGCTGATCGGCCTGCCACCGCTGGTGGGTTTTCTTGTCACTGGCTTTGTGCTGAACTATCTGGGTATTTCCAGTGGTGAGGTTTTGCAGAAGCTTGCTGACCTGGGCATCACCCTGCTGTTGTTCACAGTCGGCCTCAAACTCGATCTGAAGATGCTGTTACGGCCCCAGGTGTGGGCAGTGACCAGCCTGCATATCGGTCTGGTTATCGCCATCTTTGGCGTGGTGATCTTTTCACTGGCCCTGATGGGCGCGCCCCTTTTCGCCGGACTGGATCTCAAACTGGCCATGATGCTGGCGTTTACCCTGAGTTTCTCCAGCACAGTGTTCGTGGTGAAGGTGCTGGAAGAAAAGGGCGAGATGAGGTCCCTGCATGGCCGTATCGCCATCGGCATCCTGGTGATACAGGATGTGGCTGCTGTGGCGTTCCTGGCGGCCTCCACTGGCAAGCTGCCGTCGCTCTGGGCACTGCTGCTGTTGCTGCTGATCCCAATACGCCCTCTGTTTCACCTGCTGTTGCAGCGAGCCGGTCACGGTGAGCTGCTGATCCTCTATGGTCTGGTGTTGGCTCTCGGCGGGGCGGAGCTGTTCGAACTGGGCGGGGTGAAGGACGACCTGGGCGCGCTGATCATGGGCCTGTTGATCTCCACCCACCCCAAGGCTGCCGAGATGGCCAAGACCATGTTGAGCTTCAGGGACCTGTTCCTGGTGGGTTTCTTCCTCTCGATTGGCATGGCCGGCCGGCTCTCGTTGGAGGCCTTTGTGATCGCGCTGCTGCTGGTGCCCTTCGTGTTTATCAAGTCGGCGCTGTTCTACGGCCTGATGACCCGCTTCATGCTGCGGGCGCGTACCTCCCTGCTGGCGACTCTGAGCCTGACCAACTACAGCGAGTTCGGCCTGATCGTGGCTGCTATCGGTGTGGCCAACGGATGGATGGACGCGGAGTGGCTTGCGGTGATCGCCATTGCGATGTCGCTGTCGTTTGTTGTTGCCGCGCCGTTGAGCAGCCGGGACGACAAGATCTACAGAAGCCTCAGGCCTTTCTGGCTGGGATTTCAGCGTGAGGAACGGTTGCCGGAGGATCAGCTGCTGGACACCCATAGCGCCACCATCGCCATCTTCGGCATGGGCCGGGTGGGCACCGGTGCCTACGACAAGATGTGCGAGCTGCACGGCGACACCGTGGTAGGCGTCGATTTTGATGCCAAGCAGGTCAGGCGGCACCGGCAGGAGGGGCGCAACGTGACGCGCGGTGCCCCCTCCGATCCGGACTTCTGGGAACAGGTGGACAAGAATCACAGCATCGAGCTGGCTATGTTGGCGCTGCCGAACCTGACGGCCAACCTGGATGCTCTGGAGCAGCTGCGCGAGACCGGCTTTGCCGGCCGTATTGCCGCCACGGCGCGGTACCCGGACGAGGAGGTACCTCTCCGGACGGCCGGCGCAACTGCCGTATTCAACATTTATACCGAGGCCGGTGGAGGTTTTGCCAGTCACGTCGAGGAAAAAAAACTGACATAGGGAAGATCTCCTTCGCAGCCTCGTACGACCGCTTCTGGCCGGAAGGCGACGGTCGCTAGGTTCAGGCCATAATTTCTCCTACTGACCCCTAGCGGACACCTGCCATTTTCGCAGGATTGAGTCAGTTCTGAATAATAGAGAGGAATTAATGAAGAAATTCGACCTGGGACAATCGTTGAACATACTCGCTAACGTTGGAGTTATCGCTGGTATCATTTTCTTGGCATATGAACTCAACCAGAATAATGAGTTTCTCGAGCTAGAGGCGAAAGCCACTCGAGTACAGATCGTGCTGGACGGATGGGAGCACATCGCGAGCGACCCCGCGCTGGTAGCGCTGATGATAAAAGACCGAAACAAAGAAGTGCTGACTGCTACGGAAGAAATGCAGCTCAATGCCTATTGGATGGGGTACTTCATAAGGAGGGAGTGGCAATTCGAAAACGTCGCTGAGCCGGTAGGTCAGCAGACGAAATCGTTCTTGAGGCTTTATCAAGCATACGGTTCCATGCGTAGAGCCTGGGAAGGAGCTAGCGGCGGTGCCGTTTCAGCCGGTAAAGACAACTTCTCGCCGGAGTTTGTAGCGTACATCGAGAGAGAACTCGAATCTGGACGTTGAGTCCAGCGTCTGCGTCTGGCCACAAGCGGTCCATCAGGTCATATCTCAACTGTGAATTTCCAACAGTATTCTGATAATTATCGGCCAATCCATTAGGGTTGAATGTAACAACAACCAACGAGAAAACCTCCGTTGTCACTATTCAATGAATTGAAGCGTCGAAATGTGCTCCGTGTGGGTGCTGCCTACGTCGTGGCGGCGTGGTTGTTGATCCAGGTGGCTGAAACCATCTTTCCATTGTTCGGCTTTGACGACACACCGGCCCGAGTCGCGGTTATTGTGCTTGCGATTGGATTGATTCCGTCGATGATCTTTGCCTGGGTGTTCGAATTGACCCCAGAAGGGTTGATAAGAGACAAGGACATTGACCACAGCCAGTTCGACACCTCGCAAACCAACCAGAAGCTGAATCGCACGATCATGGTGGTGCTTACGTTGGCGCTGGGTTATTTTGCTTTCGATAAATTCGTGCTTGATCCGGTCGAGGATGTTCAGATCGCTGAATCGGCCCACCAGGAAGGCCGTTCCGCGGCCCTGACCGAATCCTTTGGTGACAAGTCCATCGCTGTGATGCCCTTCACCAACTTAAGTGCAGAGCCGTCAAATCAGTTTTTCGCTGACGGTATTCACGACGATCTGTTGACCCGAATTTCCAATATTCGGGAGATTAAGACCATCTCCCGTTCCTCGGTGATGCCGTATAGGGACTCCAGCAAGAGTTTGAGGAGCATCGCGAAGGAACTGCGTGTGAACACGATCCTCGAAGGTGGTGTTCAACGGGCAGGCGACCAGGTCCGGATTAACCTGCAGTTGATCGATGCTGAATCAGACGCGAACCTATGGGCGCAAACCTATACGCGGGAGCTTACGGCTACGAATGTGTTCGTAGTCCAGGCAGAGATTACCGAGGCTGTCGCGGACGCCCTGAAGGCCATTCTTTCGGAAGACGAACGAAGTCAACTTCGAAAAACAGCCAACCGCAGATCTGCAGGCGCTCGATGCGTATTATTTGGGTAATCAGCTCGTAAGCGAGGCAACTTCAGAGAGCACTGGACAAGCGATTTTAGCTTATCAGGCAGCGATACGTTTCGATCCTGAATTTGCTCTGGCTTACAGCAAACAGGCATCGGCAGTGCTTGCACAGATCTCGGCAAGCGGTCTGCCGAAGGAAGTGCAGCTTGAAAAGAGCAGGCCATTGATTGATCAGGCGATTCTGTTGGACCCGCAGTCAAGCGAGGCTTTCACCGCGCTGGGGAGGTGGTACCGACGCTCAGGGGATACCGAAAAGGCCATTCAGGCCTATGAGCAGGCAATGGCGCTGGGTCCCAATAACGCGGATGCGTTGGCGAGTTACGGCAGTATCGTTCAATCTAGAAATGTCCGACCCGGCTTCAGCAATCAAGCTGTACAGGAGAGCCGTTGAACTGGACCCCCAGAATATCGGCCTCAAGCGTCAATTGGCACGAGCCATGCCATCCATCGGCCTGGCAGGAGAAGGCATTCAAATGCTGGAAGGCATCGTTGCCGAGCATCCGGACTCTGCGGGTGCCTATCGCGATCTTGCATTTCTCTACTCTAACTGGGAATTCCGCCACGACAAAGGGATCAGGGTCCTGCGCAGGGCTTTCGAATTGGATCCAAACCACCCCCCGAATTCGTACTATGAATGCTGTGATGCATTGGAGGTTGGGAGACTATGACAACACCGCACTGTGGATGAACAATATTGCGAGACTAGTCCCTAATCCTGAAGTGGCACCTGTCTATCGCGGTTGGGCCTTTATCGCTCAACGCGATTTCGAAGGCGCACGCGGAGAATTTGAACACTCCGAATTCCAAGCTCTACTTTCTACTGGCTCGGCATTTTTTACCTGGGAAGCGTCGATACGGCGGAAGGTCGCCCCGATGATGCGATCGAGCGATACAAGGATTACGCCACAAAATCATTGACGGCAGGAAATCCAATACCAACTTTTACTTTGGAATTGCGGCCATTAAGGCCTACCAGACCCTGGGTGAGCAGGAAAAAGCACAGGCCCTGATAGACAATCTAATCTCAATCATTGATGCCAATCCATCGGTGACTTACCACGACTCCGCAATTCATGATGCGTCGATCTATGCGTTGTCAGGGCAAGAGGAAACCGCGATTGCGACTCTTGAGGAGTGGGTGAACCGGGGAGGTGCTACCTCATTATTGCAGCAACACATCAGGCACGGATTAGGCGTGCTTTCGGATGATCCGCGATACCAATCAATCCTTCGTACCGTTAATAACCGCTTAAGCGAGCAAAAGGCAAACCTTGCCCGTTGGGAGGCCAGTGGTGAAATGCTGCCGATGCCCAGAGAGGTAACTGATTCACGGTAGCAAGTTTCCGTTTCTGGCCGACAATTCAGCTTTTGCGAGCAACAAAAGGACGCCACGCGATGATATTGAACTCTATCGAATACTGGGCCATGAACAATCCGATTCGTGGCCTTATTCAGAAGCGCCTCGAAGCTCCTCGCCTGAAACACTTGTGCAAAGGGCAAGCCGATACGATTCTGGAAATCGGTTGTGGCCAGGGAGCAGGGGCTAGAATTATTTGTGATTTGTTCAGCCCCCGAGAATACGTCGGTATAGACCTCGACCCGAAAATGGTGGAGAGAGCAAACAAAAAGGGACGCGGTCTGAATAACGCCCGGTTCCTGCAAGGGGATGCCGCACAACTACCATTTGTCGACAGTAACTTTGATCTCGCGATCGATTTTGGGATTATTCACCATGTCCCGAATTGGCGAGAGGCCCTGGCGGAGCTTTGTAGGACCTTAAAAACGAACGGAGAGCTGTTTTTTGAGGAGCTTCCTGTTGAAACATGGGAAAGAGGTATTGGGAAACCTCTGAAGAGGCTTCTGGACCACCCTTACGAACAGATGTTCCGGCAGAGTGAATTTGTGGGTGAGTTGGAAAGACTCGGATTTGAAGTTGAAATGTATGAAGACAGCCTACTTAGTTTCTACTACTTTTGGGGACGGGCAACAAAGACTTAAAGATTTCGGCGATTGGATGACCGTCTTCTTCTGGCGGGGGGGCAGTCGGCCAGACGTCTTGAGCTACAATGGTTGCTTGTGACCCAAAGCAGCCCCTGAGCTGAAATCGAGTTTTCATGTTTGTTGCGACTTTATTGGCGGTTCTTGTTGGCGTTGGTGCAGGCGTCTTCGCGATTCGCGCTGCGTGCGCGTCGCTCGCAACAAAAACAAGAAATCCTATTGCAGTTTATAGAGCCGGATACATTGGAGCCGCGATTGCGACGATCCCGGCGTTCTTCGCCTCGGTGACAATAGGGGGCACCCTGGGAGGCTCTTGGTCTGAGGAATTGGCTGGGCCGTCCGCCATACCTCTAGGCGTTGGCGTTGGCATGTTCATTGTCTTCGTAACTGTCATTGTTCTCGTGGGTATTCTGACTGCGACGTTGGCACGGTCATGGGTAGGAATCGCGGATGGTTGAACGTCTCCTTCTGGCCGAAAGCAGCCAACCAGGTGTTGCAAATGGGATTTCCGCGCGCTCCGAAATTGTCGCTGCGCAGAATAATTCTGGAATCGCTCATGCGTGCGAAAATTGGCTGGCATGAGACCCGAGATAATAGCAATTCTGGCAATATTTCTGGCATTCGCACTGGCGGAATATTTTCGCACGAACTTGTTTCACAAGCCGCGCCAGCGTCGCAAAGATGTGATCGTAGAAATCGTTGGAACAACTACCCTGCTTCTTCTGACGCAACCGCTTGTTTTGCTTGCAGGTGGACTGGTTGCCGCAACACTGGCTCCCGAAGCGAGAGACAGCCTGGCTTCCATACCGCTATACGCTCAACTCGGTTTATTTCTCGTGTTTGATGACATGACACAGTATTGGTGGCATCGAGTCACCCATTCGGTGAAGTGGTTGTATGAACTGCATCGCCCTCATCACGATGCCGAGTATATGAGTATTCGAATCGTGTATCGCAACAACATTTTTTACTACTTCCTGATGCCGGGAATTTGGTTTTCTGGTGCGCTTATTTATCTCGGTCTGGCAAAGTTCTACGCCGTTTATATCGTTGTAAAACTACTGATTATCTGTGGGGCACACTCGGATGTGCGTTGGGATAAATCGCTGTACGAGATCAAATGGTTGTCGCCTGTTATGTGGGTAATAGAACGGACAATATCCACTCCATCGACGCACTGGGCGCATCATGGGCAGCACATGAATGACGGTGTTACGAATTACAAAGGGAACTTCGGAAACCTGTTGTTTATTTGGGATGTGTTATTCGGTACCGCCAAGATCACCCGACGTTATCCGCAATCGGTCGGCGTCGAGAACCTGGAGCCGGTAAGCGCACAGCATCAATTGCTTTGGCCGCTCGTACGTGATCGCTAGTACAAGGAACGGGTAGAAATATCCCTACATCTCATTGGTCCTGTGGCAATCAGCTGTTCAGGATGCAGCCAGGATCAAGTTGAGGGCCTGGAACGAGACCAGCGCCAGCGCAAGAATAATGACAAAGAAGACCGCCTGCCGTTGCTTGAGGACTTCACCGCGTCTTGCCTCAATCTGCCGCAGTATCCAGTCCGCCAACAGGTAGATGACGATCGCATTCAGTGTGAAGAGCAGAATTTCAGTCATGGTTGTTCGTTCCTCAGCCGGGTTGTCGGCCGCGCAGTGATTTCCAGGCAACGATCAGAAACATCAGGCCACCGATAACAGACACCAGGCCCCCAAGGCCCATCAGCCCCATGCCCGCTGTCTGGCCGATGCCATCGAGTCCCTGGGCCACGCCCGCGGTCTTGCGTTGCACGCCATAACCGCCGCTCCACGCAAGTCCGATGATATGCATAAGCTGGCCGGAGGCGTAGAGGTACGGTTGCCACACCGCCATGCGCTCGGGCAGGGGGCCGAAGCCAAGGCGCGGCAGTAGATAGTAGGTCAGGCCCATGAAGGCAATAGTCACGCCGACGGTTGCGCCGTGATAGTGGGCTGGAATAACGATATCCAGCCCCGCGATCATGAAGCCGAGGACGCCGCCGACAGCGAACAGACCGAGTGAGCTCAATAGCGCCGCGCGCAGGTAGCGGCCTTCGCCTTCGGGTTTCTTCGCTCGCCACAGACTGGCAGTGACCGCGAGCCCAAGCGGCAGGCAGGACAGGCCGCCGTACTTCATGAGCTCGGTGAAAGCGATGCGATGCCCGGCGGTGACGACATCGTGCGCCATGTACATGAACGGCACCGTGATAACGGGCAAGGCGAGAAAGACCAGGAACACAAGTGTCAGCCGTGGCGTCAGCTCGAAACGGCCGCCGCTCGCAAAGGCGAGGACAACCCAGGAGATCATCATCAGCAGTGTGTAGCTGAACTGGATGACATGACCGCCGCCCCAAAAAAGAAACTCGAAGTAGATCTGGCCATCCATAGTTGCGGGCAAGCCGCGCCAGGACGCGAAAATCGCGATGATCGCGAATCCGGTAAGCAGCGTGGACAACGTGATGCCGAACTGAAGTGCTTGCGTGCCATCCAGTTTCGCTGCGATCCGGGCGCGACCCAGAATGGCGCGAACCAGGTGGCTAAAAATGCCTGCTGCGAAAAGTCCGAGACCCCAGTAGAACAATGGGTGCTGCAGGATGGGCACGTAATTATTCATGAGCGGATCGCCGGCGCCCAGGAAAGGGCAGACGATGATGATGAGTGTGCCGATCGCCGACAGGGAAAACGACACACGGTCCCACCATGGTTGCTCCGTCGTCGAACCTAGGCTCCAGAACGCTGCCGAAATCGCCAGCAGCCAGATCAACACCGACAGCGTGACATGTATGACGAGAGCGACACGGAAGAAGTCGATAAACGGGATCAGCTCCTGCACGACCGGTGTCCGGGCCGTGACGAGCAGGATCGAGAACACGCCAGCGAAGACCAGTGAAACCAGGCCAAGCATCAGCCATGCCGTCGTATTACGTCGAGCCGCCTCGCTACGGATATGCAGGTGAAAGTTCGCATCAGACATCGCAGCGGATGATACGGCATAATCCATCCTATGGGGATCAACCGCTGCAACAACATTATGGATTTCCGGCGCATTGCGAAACGCAAACTGCCGGCTCCCGTTTTCCACTATATCGATGGCGGCGCGGACGACGAATGGTCACTCAGGCGTAACACCGAGGCCTTCGACGACTACGAATTGCTGCCAGCACAGTTGTCTGACGTGAGCAGTATCGAACTCCGCTCCAGGCTGTTTGGTAAAGACGTAGATTGGCCGGTCATGATTGCTCCAACCGGGGCATCAAAATTATTTCACTCGCAGGGCGAGCCGGCCGTCGTACGGGCGGCCGACAAATTCGGCATGGTTTATGGCTTGTCGACCATCGCGACGACGACGATCGAGGACATCGCGGCTATTGGGTCGAATCCCAAGATGTTTCAGATTTATGTGTTTAAAGACCGTGGCCTGACGTCGCAGTTCGTGGAGCGCTGTAAAACAAGCAAGTACGATGCTCTTTGCCTTACGGTCGACACGCCGGTCGCCGGAAATCGTGAGCGGGACCACGTTTACGGCATGATGGCAACAGCAAGCCCCGCACTTGCCAGCGTCCCGAGCATGTTGCGACACCCGGGCTGGTTGTATCGCGCGATAGTTCGCAATGACATGGAACTCGTGAACATCACGGCCGGGCAGGACAACACCGCGTTTACGGACATGAGCGTCAAGCAATTCATCGACGGGCAGTTCGATCGCTCGTTGACCTGGAAGGATGTCGAGTGGCTGGCTGCACTATGGGATGGTCCATTGGTCGTCAAAGGCGTGCAAACGGTTGAGGACTGCCGCAACGCCGCCAATTCCGGCGCAACGGCCGTCATGCTGTCGAACCACGGCGGACGGCAGCTCGAAGGGACTCCCGCGCCGGTCGACTGTATCGCTGCGGTCGCCGATGCCTTGCACGATCGCCTCGAGATTATCTGCGATGGCGGTATTCGCCGCGGCACGCACATAGTCAAAGCGCTGTCTCTCGGCGCCAATGCGTGCAGCATCGGTCGTGGCTACCTGTACCCACTGGCTGCCGGAGGTCAGGCTGGCGTTGAGCGTGGACTTGAACTGCTTCGGGAAGAGGTGAGCCGAACGATGGCCTTGCTGGGTTGCGATGCGGTGACAAAACTCGACGCAGGCTATATCCAGCATCGCCGTGCATTGTCGTAAGTTGCGCAATTTCGGACAGTTTCCGGGTTTCAGTCGCTGGTCCCCGCTAAATCCTCCGGAGTGGACTATTCCTTGAAACCCCTTAAATCACAGCGCATCGGCATGGGGCCACTAAAAATCCCACCCGTTGCCCGGTAATTTTTAGGAAAAACCCGTGAATTCGTGAGTATTATCTTTGCTGCCGTTGCCACTGTGGGACGGCGCTGGAACCGTCAAAACGACGGCATGTATGCGTAAGAGGTAGTTATGTCAGGCGATAGAGTTGAAGGAACCGTTAAGTGGTTCAATGATGATAAGGGATTTGGTTTCGTCGAGCGCGAAGGCGGTCAGGATGTGTTCGTGCACCACACGGCGATCCAGATGGAAGGCTTCAAAACCCTTAAAGAAGGTCAGAAGGTCTCAATGGAAGTGACCCAGGGAGAGAAAGGTCCGCAGGCGGAAAACGTCATCGCGGAATAACCCGTTCTTGCAGCGTGGATTCAGTTGGTCCCAACATATCGGTTACCGCCGATTCCATTGCTGAGCACTTCAGCGACACCAAAAAAATAGCCATAGACGCGGACGCGTGAACCGGGGCAATGCCCGGCGGCTCGAAGGGTGAGCACCAGCGAGGTGGTGAGGGTGTCGGCTGGCAACCATTCAGGTCGAACTACAAAGAATCAGATATCGTGAAACTCAGAATTCGAGACAACTCGGTCCGGCTGCGCCTGATGCGAGGCGAAGTTGATACCCTTCACGACAAGGGAATTGTCGAGGCAGGCATAAGCTTCCCAGGTGGACGTGCACTCCGCTACCTGGTCGAAAGCAGCCCGGCAATAGTCAATCCGGCGGCATTCTTCTCCGAAAACGAGATCATCGTGCGATTGCCTGAGGCCACAGTGTTGGCCTGGGCGACGACTGAACAGGTGTCGATCGAGGGTGAGCAAGTGCTGGATGATGGTGCAAAACTGAGCATCCTGATCGAGAAGGATTTCGTGTGCCTGACGGGCCGCGATGAAGAAGACGAATCAGATATGTACCCCCATCCGGAAGCAGATTCCGGCACTTGTTAGGCGTGGCGTCGCGATACGCCAGTTTCGAACGCAGGACCATCCGCTTTCTCGAGGCGCTGAAAGCCAATAACAATCGCGAGTGGTTCAAGGAACACAAGAGCCGCTACGAAGACGACGTGCTCGATGTCGCGCTACGTTTCATCATCTCGATGCAAGAGCCGCTTGCTGAATTTGCACCGCGGTTTACGGCGGTGCCGACACGCGTAGGCGGCTCATTGATGCGCGTTTACCGTGACACGCGTTTCTCGAAGAATAAGCTGCCGTACAAAACCAACATCGGTATTCAATTTCGCCACGAGCAAGCCAGGGACGTGCATTCACCCGGGTACTACGTGCACATCGAACCCGACGAGGTCTTCCTCGGTGCCGGTATGTGGCGTCCGGATTCCGAACCATTGCGTGGCATTCGCGAACGCATTGCAGCGAAACCGGCCGAATGGAATCGTGCCGTGGGCGATCGATCCTTCAGCCGCAACTTCTCGCTTGGCGGTGAGAAGTTGACCCGCCCACCCCGTGGTTTTGACAAGGGTCAAGAGTGTATTGAAGACATCAAGCGCAAGAGCTTCATTGCTGTGCGCCAACTCAAAGTCGACGATTGTCTGAAGCCCCGGTTCCAGCGCACGGTGGAGTCGTCATTCAAGTCTGCCGAGCCGTTCATGCGATTCTTGTGCACATCGGTTGGCGTCAGGTTCTGAGGGTTTTTCCTACCTCGCGCAACAGTACCTTGGGATCCGGGCGATCCGAGATGTGCTTCGATAATTCCGTATAGGCAATGATCCCGGCCGCATCGACGACGAGCGCTGTAGGCCAGATCGTGTCGCGTCCATATTCCTTGCCGTAGTCCTTTGGGACGCCACCCTCCTGCACCAGGCCAAGTTGCCTGGTCACGGCGAGTTCATCATCCAGCCAGAAATCGAATTCGACTTTGAAAAACTCGGCGACGCGCCGCGTTGTCTCCAGTGGTTTTGGTGTGATCAGAATGAGCTTTGCGCCCATGTCGACGATGTCGCGGTAGTGTTGCGTCAGGTTGCTGACCTGGCGGCTACAGAATGGACACCAGTTACCTCGCACGAACAGAATGACGGTCGGCGAGCCGTGCAGTTCCACAGAGCGCACCGGGTCCCCTTGTTCGTCAGCCGCACGAAAGTCTGGCAGGGGTAGACCGGGCTTGAGCTGCGGCGGCATAGCGCGCAGACCACGGCGGGTCACCCAAATCCAGGCAATTATTGCGAGTGTGGCTGTTACGCCAATCGCGATGAGAATTGATGTCGACATGGCACCAGTATTACCAATGGCATAGCATGGACACAAGGCGTTAATTATGGATACTGGCTAGCCTCCGTCCCGCACCGCCGATCGCACACTGAATGTCACGTAACCCGATAATCTGGCAACCCTCTGATGATCGCGCACGGTCTACCGCGATGTACGGATTCATGCAGCTGGCCGGCTGCGCCGACTACGGTTCCTTGTACGAATGGTCGGTCAGTGACGCGCCGGCGTTTTGGGAAGCTGTGTGCGAGTTTTGCGACGTTCGGTTCGATCGTAAGCCGGACACCATCCTGGCTCGCCCCGACAACATCATGGATGCAGGCTGGTTTTCGGGGAGCCAGCTGAACTATGCAGAGCACCTGCTGCGCCACGAAGGCGACCAGGCTGCAGTCGTCTTTTTTGGCGAGGATGGATCGCGACGCGAAGTGAACCGCGACCAGCTGCGAGAGCGGGTCGCCGCTGTTGCAGCTGGCCTGCGGTCAGCAGGCGTTGGACATGGCGATCGGGTCGGAGGTTTTCTTCCAAATTCCCCCGAGGCTGTGATCGCCATGCTCGCGACGACGAGCATCGGTGCGATCTGGTCGTCTTGCTCACCGGACTTCGGCGTTAATGGTGTCGTTGATCGCTTTGGCCAGATAGAACCGAAAGTGCTGTTTGCGGTCAATGGGTACTACTACAACGGCAAGACCTGCGACACGCGTCCAACTTTGGAGGGTGTCGTCGAGGCGGTCAGTAGTATCACGTGTACGGTGATCATCCCCTTTGCAAACGATCTCGCCACCGACACATCGCTGGCCAATGCCGTTACCTGGCAGGACTTTTCCCTCGCCGGCCAAAGGCTGTCATTCACGCCGGTCGATTTCAATCACCCTCTGTACATCATGTACTCATCAGGCACGACAGGTGTGCCAAAGTGCATCGTGCACGGGCACGGCGGAACGCTGCTGCAGCACCTCAAGGAACACGTGCTGCACACGGACGTCGGGTCGAAAGACCGCCTGTTCTATTTCACGACCTGCGGGTGGATGATGTGGAATTGGCTGGTCAGCGGATTGGCGAGCGGCGCAACGCTCGTGTTGTTTGACGGCTCACCATTCTTTAACGATGGCCGCATTCTCTGGCAAATGGCTGAGGCCGAAAGGGTCACGGTGTTTGGCACCAGTGCGAAGTACATTTCGGCCCTGGAAAAAACCGGTGTGCGACCGAAAGATGAGTTTTCGCTACCCGAACTGCGTGCTGTTCTGTCAACCGGTTCGCCACTCGCACCGGAGAGCTTTGACTATGTGTACGACGCGATCGGCGATGACCTGCAACTGGCCTCGATTTCGGGCGGCACGGACATCCTGAGCTGCTTCGCGATCGGCAATCCTGTGTTACCCGTACGTCGTGGCGAGCTTCAATGCCGCGGTCTGGGCATGGCCGTGGAGATATGGAACGACGAAGGCCAGCCTGTGGTGGGCGAACATGGTGAGCTGGTTTGTACCCGGCCGTTCCCTTCGTCGCCAGTGTGTTTCTGGAACGACGAAGATAGCGCACGTTACAAGGCCGCATATTTTGAGCGCTTCGACGGTATCTGGGCGCATGGAGATTTTGCCGAACTGACTGAGGACG
This sequence comes from uncultured Gammaproteobacteria bacterium, assembly GCA_963752875.1. GTDB lineage: Bacteria > Pseudomonadota > Gammaproteobacteria > Steroidobacterales > Woeseiaceae > UBA1847. The sequence goes on from CAVWAH010000011.1 coordinate 210,989, forward strand.
GCGGACTTGTGATCTACGGTCGCTCGGATGCGGTACTGAATCCGGGTGGTGTTCGGATCGGTACAGCCGAGATCTACCGCCAGGTCGAAAAGCTGGAGGAAATCGTCGAGAGCATCGCGATCGGCCAACACTGGAAGGATGATGTACGTGTCGTGCTGTTCGTCATCCTGCGCGATGGCATTGATCTGGATGACAATCTGCAGCTCCGAATCCGCAAGGTCATTCGGGACAATACGACACCACGTCATGTGCCGGCGAAGATCGTCGCAGTCCCCGAAATTCCCCGGACGAAGAGCGGTAAGATTGTGGAATTGGCTGTGCGTTCGGTGGTTCACCGGGAGCCCGTGAAAAACACCGAGGCCCTGGCCAATCCTGAGGCGCTGGCACACTTTGCGGACATCGCGGAACTCGACACGGACTGAAGGTGCTCTATGACGATAGCTGGGGTTGAGGTTATGCGCGGGGAAGTGCTGCCCGAGTGGATCGATATCAACGACCACATGAACGTCGCGTACTACCTGTTGGCCTTCGACCAGGCTGTCGATGCGTTGTGGCAGACTTTCGGTCTGACCGAGGACTACATAAGGACGCACAGCAGTTCGACCATTGCAGTTGAGTCACACGTTACGTGGCAACGCGAGATCGTCGAGGGCGCCCCGTACATTGTGACCGCACAGGTGCTTGCATTCGACGACAAACGTATTCATCAATTCCAGCGCATGTACCATGCAAAGGAAGGGTTTCTCGCCGCGACCTGTGAATGGATGAACCTTCATTTCGACACCGGCATTCGTCGTGTCGCGCCGTGGCCGGACGAAATCCGTGCACGCATCGCCGACTTCACGGACAATCAGGGACAGCATCCATGGCCAGCCGAAGCCGGCCAGCGCATGTGTGTCAAACAGCCAATCTTCAGCGTAAAACCGGACCTATCATGAAAGGCAAATTCCTGCTTGCCATCGACCAGGGCACAAGCAGCAGTCGTACCGTCATCTACGACCACGATGCACGCGCTGTTGCGAGCGACCAGAAGGAGTTTCCGCAGATCTATCCGCAGCCGGGTTGGGTTGAGCATGATCCGGAGGCTATCTGGGATTCAGTTACATCTGTCACTCGCGGCGCCATGCAAAAAGCCGGTGCGTCTGCCTCTGACATATCCGCAATCGGGATTACCAATCAGCGAGAAACCACGCTGATCTGGGACCGCGAAACGGGCGAGTGCGTGTATAACGCGATTGTCTGGCAGGACCGGCGCACGGCGGAGTACTGCCAGTCGTTCAAGAACGACGGCCTCGAAGCGACGGTAACCAACAAGACCGGCTTGCGGCTCGATCCATATTTCTCGGGCACCAAGATTGCCTGGATACTCGACAATGTTGATGGCGTGCGCGAGCGGGCCGAGGCCGGCAAGCTCGCATTCGGCACCGTCGACTGCTTCTTGTTGTGGCGCCTGACAGGCGGGCGGGTTCATGCGACCGATGCGACCAATGCCTCGCGAACTCTCCTGTTCAATATCCACACGCAGGAATGGGACGATGAGTTGCTGGCGATGTTCTCTATTCCCCGGGAGCTGCTGCCGGATGTGCGGGATTGCGCAAGTGACTTTGGCACCGCTGTCGACGCGTGTATCGGAGGGGAGGTACCCGTATGCGGAATCGCCGGCGATCAGCAGGCCGCTTTGATCGGGCAGGCTGGCTTTGAGCCCGGCATGACTAAGAGCACGTACGGGACAGGCTGCTTCGTTGTTGCGAATACAGGCGACCGTGCTTTGCATTCCGAGAACCAGTTGTTGACGACGATCGCGATGCGCATTGGTGGTGAGGTGACCTACGGGCTGGAAGGTAGCGTCTTCGTCGCTGGCTCGGCGATGCAATGGCTTCGTGACGAGCTGCGAGCTATCGACGCGGCCCCCGACTCAGAGGAAATTGCCCGCCGCACGGGCGTTGTGGAAGACGTTTATGTGGTGCCGGCATTCGCCGGACTGGGCGCGCCATACTGGGACCCCGATGCCCGGGGTGCGGTGCTCGGCCTGACACGCGGCAGCGGCCGCGACGACATAGTGACCGCGACATTGCAGTCCGTCGCGTTCCAGACCCGCGATCTCATCGACGCGATGTCCGACGATGGAATCGAGCCCAGCGTCATCCGTGTTGACGGTGGCATGGTAGCCAATAACTGGTTTCTGCAGTTCCTCGCGGACGTGCTCGACATCCCGGTCGAGCGTCCCGACAACGTTGAGTCGACTGTGCTCGGCGCGGCCTTTCTGGCTGGCGTACAGGCTGGCGTGTTCGACTCGCTCACCGATATCGGCAATTTGTGGAAGCGCGATGCGATTTTCGAACCTGCAATGCAGGCGACGCAGCGTGAGCGCTTGCTCGAAGGCTGGAACGACGCGGTTCGCCGCGTCCGGACGGACGCCTGACCTTGCTTCGAGCCCGCCAACGCATCGGTAAGTACCGCATTCTCGGGCGCATCGCGCGTGGCCCACTTGCAGATGTGTACCGTGCGTACGACACGATCCAGAAGATCAAGGTCGCGCTCAAGATCCCGAAGAAGGACGAACACACCGGTCACGAGGAATTTCTGCACGAAGTTCGTGTTGCAACAAAACTGCAGCACCCCAATATCCTCTCTGTCCTGAACGCCAGCTACATCGACGGTCAATTCGTTATCGCGATGGAGCTGGGCGAGGAGTCACTGGCCGACCGCATCGAACGACGTACGTCGACGGCAAGCAAACTGGACCTGGCAGGGCAGGGGCTTGCCGCTCTGGCGCACGCTCACGAACACAAAATCATTCATTGCGATATCAAGCCAGAAAACTTCATCCTGTTTCCGGGCAATCAGCTCAAGCTCGCCGATTTCGGGTTTGCGAAGCGGTGCGTGCGCACATTGAAAGCTTCGGGATCGGGAACGATTGATTACATTGCACCTGAGCAGGCGATGGGACGGCCGAAATTTCAGTCCGACATTTTTTCAATGGGCCTCGTCTTGTATCGGCTGTTCTCCGGCAAGTTGCCTGAGTGGCCGTTCGAGTGGCCGCTGACCGGGAACGAAAAGTTGCAGGCCAGAGTGCGCCCCGAATTGATCGACGTCTTGAAGAACGCTATCCAGCTCGACCCGTCGAAGCGCTACCGCGACGCCGTGCAGATGCAAGCAGATTTCGAACGACTGGACATCCACGCACGCAAGCAAAAGAAGCCACGCACAAAGAACGGGAAGAAGCGCGGTACTTCATGGCGGCGAATGCAGTGGCGCGAATTTCAGCGTCAGTTCAAATCTCAACTCGATACGCGGCATCAATGTCGTCGTTGCGAGGGCCCGGTGTCCGAGAGCATGCAGGCGTGTCCGTGGTGTGGATTTGATAATCCGTCGCGGGGATCGGAAACGAACATGCCCGCCCATTGCCCGCGCTGCGAACGGGGTGTCAAGAACGATTGGGATTATTGCGCCTGGTGTCATGGGCCCGGATTTGTCGAAGAGGCTACTCGCAGTTACCCGGACAAACGCTACACGGCCAAATGCGCCAATTCACGCTGTCGCGGGGCGCTGATGCCGTTCATGCGATATTGTCCCCACTGCCGCATGAAAGTCCGGCGCCCGTGGAAGCTCAAGGGCAGTCGTCATTCGTGCAAGGCGTGTAATTGGGGCATCGCGCATGAGTTCTGGAACTTCTGCGCCTGGTGCCGGGAACCTGTGAGGCGCGAATGACGAGCGACGAACTGACCAAACAGTCCGATACCCTGGTCCTCGATGGCGCGTTCGAACCTGACCAGGTCGTCGTCGATGTTGCCGGTGGTTCGGCCGTTGCTTTCACCAGCAGGGACCCGTTCAAGGACACCGAGAATGAAGACACGGTCGCCGTCATACCCTACGGCCCCGGAGCGGCTGTCCTCGTCGTTGCCGACGGCGCCGGGGGACTGCCGGCCGGGAAGCGCGCATCGCTGACAGCCGTTACCACCCTGGCCGCATCGCTGCAGACTGCAATGGACAAGACCATGTTACTGCGCACCGCGATTCTCAATGGCATCGAAAATGCCAACGAAGCGGTTCTGGCGCTGGCCAACGGGTCAGCTACGACGATGACCGTAATTACGATTGAAGGCCTGATCGCGCGGTCCTACCAGATAGGCGATTCAGAAGCTCTCGTAGTCGGCCAGCGCGGGCTGATCAAACTACAGACGACCGCGCATTCACCAACGGGATTCGCCGTGGAAGCCGGATTCCTGGATGAACGTGAGGCGTTGCATCATGAGGATCGTCACCTGGTATCAAATTTCCTGGGCACCAGCGATATGCGTATTGATGTCGGTGCAGGCGTTGAATTGCGGCCGCGCGATACGATCCTGGTCGCCAGCGACGGCCTGACAGACAACGTGCATCTCGATGAAATTATCGAGCATGTGCGCACCGGCACGCTGCCCGAGAGCGTGGTGGCGGTCGTCGATCTGGCCACTCGCCGGATGAGTGCAGCGCGGAATGGACAGCCGAGCAAACCCGACGATTTGTCGTTGATCCTGTTCCGCAAACCGGACCGCTCGCGTGTTATCGTTAGATGATGTGTATTCAGCGGGAACTCCGCGCCCTTAAAGGGCTCCAAGGTAAGGATTCGGGAGAGAAATCATGACCCAGTACACCCGGAAAAACCCTGAACTTGCGTCCGCAATACGAGCCTGCGTCGCTCTTGCCTGCGTGGGCATCCTTGCCGCGGGCTGTGCCTCAGTCGGCGTAAGTGGCACCGGCGGCGGAATGGGCGGTGGAATTGAATTGCCCGGCGGCGGAATGCCCGGCGGCGGTGGATCATCGGGCGGTGGTACGTCCGGCGGTGGCATGCCGCCCCCTGGCGGTGGCTCGTCTGGTGGCGGCTCGTCTGGCGGCGAGATGCCCGGCGGAAGCGAAGGTGGGTCGACGGGTAGTTCGGGTAGTTCGGGTGGTTCGTCCGGCGGCGGATCCTCGGGCGGTTCTGGCGGCGGAACTCAGGGCATGGAAGGCGTGAGTATCCCGGGTGGTGGCGCAGAAGGCAGCGAATGCAACGACGGCGGCGTCACGGGCGGTGGTATCGGCGGTGGCATGGGCTGCGATAGCGGCGACGGCCAGGGCGCTGGTGGCATCGGCCAATTCCCGGGCGGCGATCCCGACAGGGCAGACCAGCTTGGTGAGGAACTCGACACGTCGATGGGCGACTTCGATGAGGCTCTGGGCCAGGAACAACGAGAAATTTCATCGGAGACTCGCAATACCGAGGGCTTCGACACCGGCTCCGGCGGCAATCGCGGCGGTTCGATTAGCCTGGGTGAGCAGGCCGCAGGCGCCATGTCCGGCAGCAGCAGCGGCGGTGGAGGCGGTGCTGGCGGCGACAGCCCTGGCGCAGTTGGCGGGGGTGACCCGACCGGCGGGATCGATGCCCAGGAAGTGGCTCGACGCACACCCGATGACATTGAAGCCTTGATTGACGACGATATCGTCGCCAAACAGCTGCGTGAAGCGGCACTGGCAGAAGAAGACCCTGAACTGCGCGAACGCCTCTGGGAGGAATACCGCAAATACAAGGGCATGTAAGGAGACCGGTCACGCACCATGCTAAGGATTGTCCTGTTACTTGTCGCGCTGTGCCTGCTGGGCACGGGCTGCGCTGTCAATGAAGTTATCGTCGCCGACGAGACGGAGCTCTATGTCGCGAATTCACCGGTCGATGAGTCCCGGCTACTCGACATAGGCATCATCGAGTTCGCTTCGGGCATCGAGGAAGACAACAACCCTCGAAAAAGTGGTGTCTACGACGAAATTCGCCTCGCCGAAACCAAGTACCTCGCCTATCACCTGAAAACGACGTTGCAGGGGACCGGGCACTGGGGCGCTGTGCGTGTTATCCCGTCACGTGAAGCGTTCACCGACATCACGATAAGGGGCGATATCCAGAAGTCCGATGGCGAATTTGTCGCAATCAAAGTTTCTGTTGATGACTCCGCGGGACGTCACTGGTTTCACAAGTCGTACGAGATGCAGACGGGTGTAACGTCCTATTCCGAACGTCGTGACCGTCGGCTCGATCCATACCAGACGGTATTCAACGATATCGCGAACGATCTGCAGGCTTTTGCCGCACAGATGCCGCCAAAGGCGTTGCAGCAGACCCGGCAGATTTCAGAGCTGCAATTTTTTTCTGATATGTCTCCGCTGGCCTACGGCCAGCACCTGACAACCGATGAGGAAGGCATCGTCAGTATCAATCGCTTGCCGGCCGAGAATGATCCAACCGTGGCGCGCTTGCGACAAATTCGCGAACGGGATCGGTTCGTCGTCGACACGCTCAACGAACACTACGCAAACTTTTACTACGGGATTGCGATTCCTTACCGCAACTGGCGCAAGGTGTCGCGTCAGGAGTCAATCAATTACCGCCAGGTGAAGCGTTCGTCACGCATGCAGACACTTGTCGGCGTCGTCGTTCTCGCGGGATCGCTCGCTGTCGACACAGGTAATTCGAGCAGCAGCCGGACGCGCCGAACCAATCGAGCGTTACAGAATTTAGCCATCAACGAGGGCATAAACCGCATCATCGGCGGTGTCCAGCGCGGTAACGATGCGGACGAGCACAAAGCTGCAATCGCAGAGCTATCTGATTCGTTTGGCGCACAGGCAGCACCGATGGTTATCAGTGTCGAGGGGGAGGAGCGCCGCCTGACCGGCACGGCTCAGGCACAGTATGAAGACTGGCGCCGCTTGCTGAAAGAAATCTACCACGCCGAAACCGGCTTCACAGAGACGGTCGAGGTTGGTTCCCGGTCGCGCGCGACCGAAAGCGCGCCCGCCAACTAGCGAGACTGCAGCCGCGCACGATGCTCGAATTCAGTAAAGGAACCCTGTTAGCCGACAGGTACACGTTGGAGCGGCCGCTTGGGGGCGGTGGCGAGGCCGAGGCCTGGCTGGCTAAAGACCGTCTGACGCAGGCGGCCGTCGCGCTCAAGATTGTCGCGGCCGGCGGCAATGCCAGCGAACGATTGCGGCTCGAATGGCAAACCAACCTGCGGCTCATGCATGCGCATATTATCCGCGCGTTCGAGTTCCATGAGGATCGTGGAGCCGCGTTCTATAGCCTGCAGTTCATTGATGGGCCTGATTTTGGCACGTTGAGCGGACGATCCCTGATCGACGTTCTGCCGCCGCTTGGCCTGGTCGCGGACGCACTGCGATATGCGCACGGCAAGGACATTGTTCATAGAGATATCAAGGCGTCGAATGTACTGCTCGATTACAACGGGGCGCCTTACCTGAGTGACTTCGGTGTGGCTGCGCCAGTGGGTGCGCCGGCTGGCGGCGGGTCGCTTATCGCCGCGAGCCCCCAGGTACTTCGTGGCGAACCGGCCAGGTCTTCAGACGATATTTTTGCCCTCGGAGTCCTTTTGTACGAACTGGTTTCCGGCGCGCCACCCTGGCCGGCATCGGCAACACGAGCGGATATCCACGACGTGCTTCCGGGGCCATTGCGCGCCGCAAGCCAAGAGGATGTGCCGGCCGCAGTCCAGGATCTGGTTGCTCGCATGCTCGATATGGACGAAGTGCAGCGGCCAAATGCCGAGGAAGTCGGTGACGTATTGAGGCAGGCCGGGTTTGCGCCGGGTCCGGCACGTTCGCTAGCCACTGCGCGGCCCATTATTGAAGACGAGCGGGTGGAAACGGTGTCGGCCGTCAGGCGACCTGCTGTAGCCCCGTCGACGGACAGCGCAGCCCTTCCTGCTGCCAGTGCGTCGGGTATGTCTCCGAGGGCCATGGGTATCAGTCTTGTTGCGCTCGTGGTCGTATTACTGGGTGTCGTTTTTCTACTGCCGGGTTCACTCGAGGAAAAGGCTGCTGGCCCGCGTGGATCCACCGCAGTATTGCCTTATCCGGAGTCTACTCCGGGGAGCTCTCCGGTCGCTGGAGACGTGCCGAACCGGGCAGATCCACTCGGCGTTGATCGGGTCGATCGCGATTATGTGCCGGAGAATCAGGCGCTTGAGGGAGAATCGATCGAGTTCAACGAAAGCGATGCGGACTACAGTGGCCTCGATGATCAAGCCAAGCTGCGATACAGCGTCGACATGATCCTCGGTGAATTGCTCTCGGATTTTGAGACGCTTGAAAAACGCAGTGTGCAGCGTTGGGCACCTGTCCCGTATCGTCGAGCACAGGAGTATTACGCCGCCGGCGACGAAGCCTATCTCAAGCGCGATTGGGCGCGGGCTGAGGTTCAATACCTGGATGCGCTATCCCTGCTCGAGCCCTTGTTCGAACAGGTCCAGCCGGAGTTTGAGACGGCACTTGCCGGTGCCAAAGAGGCGTTCGAGTCGGGCGACCGGGTTGAGTCGCTGCGCCTTTATGAGCTGGCTGTGGCGATCACGCCCAATCATCCGGAGGCACGCGCCGGTTACGAGCGAGCTGCTAATCTGGAAACGGTGTTGCAGCTTGTCGACCAGGGACTCGACTACGAGAAGGAACTCGAGCTGGACGCGGCAAAAACGAGCTTCCAGCGGGCGGTTGAGATCGATCCCAACTGGACACCGGCACAGGAGGGGTTGGCACGTGTAGAGGAGACTCGCATCAAGATGCAGTTCGATTCACGCATGAGCGAAGGGATCGAGTCCCTTGCGGCAGGCGAGTACCTGGCTGCGCGTGCTGCTTTCCGCATGGCGAAACAACTGATGCCCGATTCCCACGAACCAGCCGACGGCCTCATGCAGGTAGACCAGGGGATGCGGCTCGACAATATCAATACGCTCGAAAGGGAAGCCTCCGCGCTCGAACGATCTGAGCATTGGGACGCGGCAGCGACGACGTACGAAGAGATTCTCAAGGTAGACGGAGCGCTGTCATTTGCGATGGATGGCCTTTCCCAATCCCGCCGCATGAGTGCGTTGCACAAGCGACTCGATGACTACATCAAGGATCCGGACCGACTCTCGAATTCGTCGGTGATGCAACAAGCGACAACGCTCGTTGTCGACATAACTCGAATGCCTGATATCGGGCCGAGGTTGGCGGGGCAGCGTGACGAGCTCTCTCGGTTGCTCAAGCGAGCGGCAACACCCATCCCGGTCGAACTCGTTTCCGATAACATGACGTCGGTATCGATATACAAGGTTGGCGTATTGGGCACTTTCTCGAGCACTCAGGTGAAGCTGCGGCCAGGTCCTTACGTCGCTGTAGGCGTGCGGGCAGGTTATCGCGATGTGCGCCTTGAGTTTCGCGTGACGCCCGAGAATGATATGCAACCGGTAGTGGTTCGCTGTGAGGAGCCGATTTGAGTTTCGATCATCTGTTCATCAGGGATGTGGAGGGTGAGCGTCGCATTGAGGCACGTGATCTTCCCCTGCGGGTTGGCACGAGCAGCGAGTGCGAGTTGCGTCTTCCCGGGCCGGGCGGTGAGCCCGTCGCGCTACTCGATTTGCTCGACGGTACACCGTTCGTACAGCCCGTCGGGAGAAACGTATCGCTGGCGATAAACAACGATCCGCTGGAAACAAGCCGCCGGTTGCAGGACGGTGACGAGCTGCAGTTCTACGGCAGTCGAATTCGGTTGTTGGTCGAAGGTGATCGCCTGCTGCTGGATGTCCGGCTGGAGGACAGTGCTTATGTCACGCGCCCACCGGAGCTGACCGACGACGAAGATATTCCTGAAGAAGAAGCTATCGCACCGACAGCCTTCAAGCGTGCAGTCGAGACCGCTGCTCGTATCGAGGAAAGGAAGACCAGCCCGCTGAAGGTGATTGTTGGCGGTGGATTGACGTTCCTTTTGCTTGCGTCGTACTTGTTGTTCAGTGCCAAGTCTGTGGAGTTCGAGATCATTCCTGCAGGGGGTGACAGTTTTAGTATCGATGGTGGCTGGTTCCGCTTGCCCATCGGGAATCGGACGTTGCTTCGCAAAGGCGACTACACCGTCAATGTGCAGAAGCAGGGCTACTACGACATACAGCAGAGTTTCGTGGTTGGCGATGACCAATCGATGACGGTATCGCTGCGTATGCGCAAGAAACCCGGGCGGTTGCTGGTGCAGGTCGAACCTGCCGTGGATGCTGTTGTTACGGTTGACGAAGGCAAGGTCGGAAAAGCTCCGTTTGGTCCGGTCGAGCTCGAGCCGGGCATACATACGGTTGATGTGGTTTCAGAACGTTTCCTGCCGTTCACGGGCGCCGTCGAGATGCAGGGACTCGACCTGCTCGAGAATTACAGTGTTCAACTCGTGCCTCGTTGGGCGAATGTCAGGATTGAGTCTGAGCCTGCCGGAGCGAAAATCTTCGCCGGTGATGAGGAAGTCGGTGTTACGCCGATGACGATTGAGCTGCTGGAAGGCTCGCACGAAGTTACGCTTTCGAAGGACGGCTTCAGCGCCTGGGACGGGACCATCGTGGCTGAACCGAACGTCGACCAGCAGCTACCGTTGATCGCATTGCTGCCAGCCGACGCGCGCCTTATCGTCAATACGATCCCCCGCGGCGCCAACGTGACCGTCAACGGTCGGTATCGCGGACAGTCACCGATCACCTTGTCGCTGACACCCGAGGTCGACTACGACATTGGGTTGTCAAAAGCAGGCTATGGCCTGACGCGGCGAAGCTTGAGACTGCAGTCGAATGCCAGCGAATCGATCACCGTCGACCTGTCGGCACGCCTTGGTACGGTTACTATCGAGGTGCAGCCACAGGATGCGACCGTGTACGTGGACGGGCGCGCACGTGGCCAGGGCCAGACCACGGTGCGTCTCAGTTCGGCACCCCATTCTTTCGAAGTTCGTCGCCAGGGCTACGTGAGCTGGTCGCGGACGGTGACGCCGCGCCCGGGTTATCCGCAGACCTTGTCCGCCACGCTGCGGTCCAGGGAGGCCGTCGCGCAAGACCGTATCGCGAAGACCCTGAAGTCGCCAGCCGGGCACACATTGCGACGTGTGGACGGTGCAACGTTTTCGATGGGAGCCTCCCGTGCCGAAGTCGGGCGGCGTGCCAATGAAGTGATCGTACCGGTTACATTGACTCGAGCTTTCCTGATCAGTGTGAACGAAGTTACGAACAAGGAGTTCGCGGAATTCCGCGCGAATCACGACTCAGGCGCAGCGGTGCACCCGTCACTGGCAGCCGATAACAATCCGGTCGCGAATGTCAGCTGGGACGACGCCGTCCAATACTGCAACTGGCTTAGCCAGCGCGAGGGGCGGACTCCTGCGTACAAGCATGAATTTGGCCAATGGGTGCCTGTGTACCCGCTGTCTGATGGTTACCGCCTGCCGACCGAGGCCGAATGGGTGCTGGCCATTCGTTATGCGGGCCAGAAGCAGCCACTGAAATTCCCGTGGGGGAAAAAGTGGCCGCCACCGAAGGAGAGCGGCAACGTCGCGGATCGGTCTGCGATTGAACTCGTGCCATCGATCCTGCCGTCGTACGACGACGGCTACGCGTCGACAGCGCCTGTGGGTCGTTTTAGTCCTAACGCGCTCGGAATATTCGACGGCGGTGGCAACGTCGCTGAATGGGTCAACGACTTCTACACGGTCCCAACCCCAGGCGTTACGACGCCGTTAATCGATCCGACGGGGCCGGACCGTGGCAAGAGCCATGTCGTGCGTGGCTCCAGCTGGCGACATGCCGGTGTGACTGAGTTACGCCTGAGTTACAGGGACTTCGGTTCTGAAGCCAGGCCCGATGTGGGATTCCGTATCGCGCGTTTTGCGGACTGAATAAGTCATGAAGCGGGTGCTTATTTATATCCCTGTTGTGCTCAGCCTTGTCGTGCTGGGCGCGCATTTCATGCGTTACGGCAATTCAATCGGGGTCACTGCTGCGGTAGTGCTGATCGCCCTGCTCTTTGTTCGTCAGCCATGGGTCGCCCGACTGATGCAAATTGTCCTTATCCTGGGTGCGCTCGAGTGGGTTCGCACACTCTATGAACTGGTGCAGGTCCGTGCCGCGCTCGGCGAGCCGTTCATTCGCATGATCGTCATCCTGGGTGTCGTCGCGGCCGTGACATTCTGCTCGGCGCTGCTTTTCCAGTCACAGGCACTGAAGAGAATCTACCGGCCAGACCATCTCAACTCGTGAATTCTGCGACGGCTTTGCCGAGCACGTCCATTTCCGGGACGATGCCGAGCCCCGGTTCATCTGACGCAACCATATGACCCGATACCCGCGTCGGGGCTCCTGTCGCATTGCGAACAGTGACATAGCTATTGAAGTCGGTAGCCGAGAAACGCAACGACTCTGGTGTCGAATGAGCCAGATGTGCGATCGCCGCCGTGATAATGTCGCCGCCCCAGCTGTCCTCAATTGTCATAGGAATATTGAGGCTCACACAGAGGTCCCGGATCTGGCGCGCTTTCGTCAGACCCCCGACTTTGGAAATCTTCAAATTGATGACGTCCATCGCGCCGTCGTTGTGGCCGCGCAGCAACGCATCTATGTCTGTGATGTTTTCGTCCAGAATAAATGGCAGGGACGTTCGCCGCCGAATTGTCAGACAGTGTTCGTAGGATCGACAAGGCTGTTCGATATACACATCCCGGTCACGAACGTTATTTACAACCCTGATCGCGTCGTCCACTCGCCAGCCGGTATTAGCGTCCGCAACCAGTACCTCGCCTTTCGTTAATACGTCTGCGCATGCGTGAATGCGCTCAATATCCTCTCCCGGCTGACCACCGACCTTGAGTTGAAACTTGGTGTATCCGGCTGCCCTGTGAGCCGCGACGCTTTCCGCCATTTCTGCCGTGGGCCGCTGACTGATCGCTCGATACAGTGCGACGCTATCGCCGAACTTCCCGCCCATCAGGTCGCAGACCGACTTGCCAGTCACTTTGCCGAGGACATCCCAGCACGCCATGTCGATTGCCGACTTGACGTAAGGATGACCCAGCAGCGCCCGGTCCATAAGTCGGTTGATTGGTCCTATGGCGGACGGATCCTGCCCAATTAGCGTACTTGCAAGTTCCCCGATCCCGGCGCGGGCTCCAGGCCCGAAGGCGGGGAGGTAGAACGGCCCCAGTGGACAGACCTCACCATATCCGGACAGGCCATCGTCGGTGACCAACTCGACGACAGTACTGTCGAACACCTCCACAAACTTGCCCTCAGACCACGAATATCGGCCCTCGACCAACGGCAGGTCCACCTGGTAAACCCGAATCGCGGAAATTTCCATGTTGCCCCTTTCTTGTCAGGCTTGGCGAGTATCGCCACCAAGGTTAATCAAACGTAAACTACTGGCCCGGAGTATTGTCTTAAACATCTGAAATTTCATGAGACAATCTGGCGCGGCGCTGGTCCAAGGTTATAGCCGTTTTTTAGGAGGTTGGCACGTGTACCGACTGCAAGTGATGATACTGCTCGTGTTGTTTGCTGCGATCCCACTGTGGGCTCAGGACGACGCGCCCGAGCCTGCCGAGAGCACACAGACCGAGGAAGAAGCGGCTACGCCCGAGGAAGATGTCAGCGATGAAGAGATCGATGAGCTTCTCGGTCTCGACGAAGATTATTCCGAAACAGAAGACGATGACTTCAACCCGACTGAAGAAGTTCGCTTCGCGCAATCAATTCCGTTTCCAACCGATATCTGATCCGCATTTCTGCAGAGTTGTAATACATGAAAAAGAAGAACATTCCGGTCGAATTTGTCTATCAGTTGTTTGCCCTGATTATCGCGATAATTGTCGTGCACGCGTTCTATGTGTCGGTCGTTCGGCCGAATGCGGTCGAGGTCATCGCGGAGCAGAACATGTTGGCCGAACAAGATCCTGATTTCGTCCGCGAACGCAGCGTCTGGGTGCTCGTCAAGGATTTCGAGCAGGAAGCCTGTTTTATCCTGATGTTCTGGGCCCTGGCAATCATGGGATACAAGGCGTCCAGGCTCACTGCCGAACGCAAACTGCTGGACGTCGATCTCGTGCCAGTGCCGGAGGGAATGCGAATACTCCCCGAGGACACGCGCGAGTTTGCGCGCCAGGTACAGGCATTGCCTGATGATCGTCAGCAGATGCTATTGCCGCGTGCACTGTTGAATGCGCTGCGGCGCTTCGCGTCGACGCGGAGTATCCAGGACGTGTCCACCAGTACACACACGATTTGCGAATCGGAGGCCGAGCGTCTCGAATCAGAGCTCTCAATGATCCGCTACATCTCCTGGGCCATCCCCTCGATTGGCTTCATCGGTACCGTGCGCGGTATCGGTGAAGCTCTCGCGCAGGCAGACAAGGCGGTCAAGGGCGACATCGCCGGTGTTACACAGAGTCTTGGTGTGGCATTCAACTCAACGTTTATCGCTTTGCTGATCAGCATTTTCCTGATGTTCCTCGTGCACCAGTTGCAGCTCCAGCAGGAACGACTCGTATTCGACAGCGAAAGCTATTGTGACGACAAGGTAATCCGCCACTTGAAGGCGGATTGATACGCTAACGGGCAGAAACGTGACCTTGCTGGCAGCACATCTCAACGACGCAGGAATCCTGATCACGGACGGTGACCGTATCCTGTGCCGCGAACCCGGCTTTGCACTGCTGGAAGACGACGGGCTTGTCACCGGTCGCCCCGCCTGGGCCAGCGCCAGTCTCAATCCGCGCCGCATACAAAATCGCTACTGGGCTGACCTGCAAACCGTGCTGCTCGCTGACCGGGGCTTCGAGCACCTGACGTCGGCGGATATTGTCAGCCGGCAACTTGAGGAACTGTGGCAGCGTACGGCGAAGCCCGGCGACCATCTGGCACTGGCCGTGCCGGGTTACATGCAGACCGAGAACCTTGGTTTGTTGCTCGGCATTGCCATGGACCTCAACATCCCGGTTGTCGCAATGGTTGATGCAGCTGTTGCGGCTACGCGGCGGCAATATGCCCACGCTGTGCCGGTCCACATCGATCTTAGTTTGCATTCAGCTGTGCTCACTCGGCTGTTGCAGGATGGGCAGGCCCAGTACGAGCGATCTGCGGTTGTCGATGAATCCGGAATGCTCAATCTTTACGATATCTGGTTGCGCGCCATTGCCGAGATATTTGTGCAGCAATCGCGTTTCGATCCTCTGCACACGGCCGAAACCGAACAGGCATTGCGGGACAGCATCCTCGATTGGCTTACCATCGCTTCGAGCGCAAACAGTGTGCCGATGGAGATCGCGTACCGCGGCATCACGCATCGAGCGGAGATCGAATCGCTGGAACTTGTGACGGCAGCCGCGCCGGTGTACCAGAGCATTGTCAGTAATTTGCGCGCACTGTACCGGGCCGGTGAAACACCGGCTATCCAGCTGTCGGACCGGGCCGCGCGTATGCCGGGACTGGCGGACACGCTCAAAGCCAGAGTCGGGGGCGAGGTATATTTGCTGGAACCCGGTGCCACCGCGCGCGGCCTCGTGCGGCGTTGCGTCGCAAGCCGACCCGGCAGTGCAGTGACCCTGGTGCGGCACCTGCCATGGGACCAGGCTCCTGTGGAAGTGGACGCAGCCGATGGACAAAAAGGAGCGCAGCCAACTCACATTTTGTTCGGTGACACCGCCGTACCGATCACAGCCTCGGCGCTCGTGCTCGGGACGCAGTCTGTCGATGACGAGCGCTGGCTCGACCTCGGGCAGGAAATGCCCGGCGTATCACGGCGGCATTGCGAAATTGCCGCAGCCAACGGTCAATGCGTGGTCACCGACCACAGTCGCTACGGTACTTACCTCAATGGCCATCGCATCGATGGGTCGGCCGCTCTGCAGTCGGGTGATGTCATACGCGTCGGCACGCCGGGTGTCGAGCTTCGATTGATTTTCGTGGAGCAGCCGGGTGGCGCGTAAACGCCGACAAATGGAGATCTTCAGCATGTCGTTCCTCGACTGCATGAGCTGTGGGTTTGGCGCCGTAATCCTGTTCTTCATGATCATCAATTCGCACGTGAATGCGACGACCGAGAATGACAATAGCGAGTTGATGGCCGAAACCAATCGCCTTGAGATCGAGGTGTTGGAAGGCCGGAAGAACCTCGCGCTGGCACGCAATACGAAGCAAAAACTCGAAGTTGAGAAAGAAGACGCCGATAGTCAGATCGCCCAGATCATTGCGCTGATTCAGGAATTACAGGCGGAGCTCGATAAATACGACAACGACACGCTCGCGAAAATCGAACGCGTCGAAAAACTGCAGTCGGATATCAAGTCACTGACCGAAGAAGTTAACCGCTTACTGGCCATCAAGGCGGATGAGGACGAGGCTGGAGAGCAGATTCGAGAGTTCAGGGGTGATGGCGATCGCCAGTATTTGACCGGCTTGAAACTCGGTGGCGAACGAACACTGATTCTCGTCGATCGCTCGGCGAGCATGCTGAGCGACACGCTCGTCAACGTTCTGCGTCGCCGCAATCTGCCGGTGGCCGAGCAGCTGAAGTCACGAAAGTGGCGGCAGGCCATCGCCACGGTCAACTGGCTGACGTCGCAGTTCAGCGAAGAGGATCTGTACCAGATCTACATGTTCAACAACACATCTGAGCCGGTCATTCGAGGTACCGAGGGTGTTTGGCTGACGGCGGACGACGGTGTGCAGCTGGATGAGGCGGTTCGGGTCCTGCGACGCACGCCACCAAAAAACGGCACAAACATGCATTCGGCCTTTGCTGTCGCCAAGACGCTATCGCCGCGGCCCGACAACATCATCCTGCTCGTTGATGGGATGCCAACCATGGAAGCGGCAACAACAGACAAGCGTGTCGTGGGTCCTCAAGAACGTCTCAACATCTTTTATCGGGCCACTCGAGAACTGCCGTCGGGCGTTCCCGTCAATATCATGCTGTTCCCGATGGAGGGTGACCTCCAGGCTCCAATTTCCTACTGGTCGCTCGCATTGTCGACTCGTGGGTCGTTCCTGACGATCAGTCGGGACTGGCCGTAATCGGATGCTGTTATGAGGCGACGCCGCAACGTTGAAGCATTCAGCCTGTCGTTTCTCGACTGCATTTGCTGCGGTTTCGGCGCGATCATCCTGCTCCTCGTGCTGAGTAAGATATACGAGCCCGTGGTCATCGAGGAAGCCGAGGAGAATCTCGAACAACTGATCGCGCTGTTGCAGGAGGAGTTGTTCAACCTCCGTGGCGAGTCGACGATTCTCGACAGGCAACTCAAGAAGGTCAGCCAGGATGCGGCTTCGACGAAGATTCACCTGGCCGAGATGCAGGGCGACCTCAATCGTATTCGTGGCCAGTACGAGGCCAGCAAGCAGGATGAGGAAGCGACAATCGACGAAGGTGAATTGCGCGCTGCGCGCCAGCGACTGACTGACGAGATGAAGCGCTTGCTCCCATTCTACCGGCGCAAAGCGGAAGACGCTGTGGCCGGCATCCCGGTCGACAGCGAATACATCATCTTTGTCATCGATACGTCGAACAGCATGATCAACTACAACTGGGGATTGGTGCAGCGCAAGCTGCGCGAAGCTCTGGATGCGTACCCTGAAGTCAAGGGTCTGCAGGTCATGAACGATGACGGCCTGTACATGTTCCCGCAATACGCAGGGCAGTGGATATCTGACACGCCGGGCAGGCGCCAGGCAGTCATTAACCGCATGCGCACCTGGTACGCCCAGAGTGACAGTAATCCTGTCGACGGCATTCAGGCCGCGATAGAGACGTATTGGGCGGCTGACAAGAAGATCAGTATTTACGTTTTTGGTGACGACTTTGCAGGCAGCGTCAATATCGACGCAGTCGTGCAGACGATCGACCGGCGTAATCGTGTGGGTGCAGACGGCAAACGGCGGGTGCGCATTCACGGTGTTGGTTTCCCGCGCGGTTTCCGCGGTGGCGGCCAGATTCCGAAATCGGCCGGTGACTTTGCAGCAGTTATGCGTGTGCTGTGCGACCGCAACGGTGGCACCTTCGTCGCGTTGACTGACGAGAACCGCTAGCCCGAGGCGCGGCCACTTTTTGCCACAATTGATCGGCAGCTTTCCACGATAGTGTCGGATCGCGACCGCTATTGAATCGTGTAATGAACTCTGACGCAGGCCGAGGGGCCGCCAATGCAACCAGGAGATCATTCACATGCGTAATTCAATCATTGCCATCATCGCAGCCGTATCAGTGCTGTTTTTTGTGCCGGCACAAGCGGCTAACAAGAGTTCAAAAGAAGAGTCAATCGGTGTCGGCTCCGGCGCAGTAATTGGCGCGCTGGCAGGCGGCCCGGTCGGGCTGATTATCGGCGCCGCAATCGGTGCGAAAGTTGGCGATTCGATACATCAGAAGAACGAACGTATCGATAACCTGCAAGTCTCCGTCACCAGCTCGAACAGCATGCTTGGCCAGCTGGAAGACGACGTCGAAGGTCTGAACGGCGAAATCGATCGCCTGCAGAATGTCGCGCGGCCAGAGCTCGTTAGCCTGTTACAGGCCGGCATAGCCATGGATCTCTTGTTCCGTACCGATGAGTCGGTGCTGGCTGACACGACGGGCGATCGCCTTGCACAGTTGGCTGGCACGCTGGCCGGCATGTCGGACATTCATATCCAGCTGGACGGCTTCGCCGATGAACGGGGTGATTCCGACTACAACCAGGTTCTTTCCGAGCGCCGCGTACAGTTCATTCGTGACCAGTTCGTGGCTGCCGGTGTGCATCCGGACAGGATTAACATCACCGCTCACGGCGAGGCAGCCGCCCAGGACGAGACGCTGGATAGCTATGCTCTCGAACGTCGTGTCAGCGTCAAGTTATTCATTGATAACACGCCTTCACTTGCGGCGAATCCAAACTAGTTCCCTGTGACTCTTCTGAGTCTCCGCCTGGCCGGCCCTGTAGTGGGGCCGGCTTTTTTTTGTGCGTGCTCGTGATAGTGTTTGCTGATTGATCCGAAGGATATCGTAATGACAGAAAACCTCGCTGAGCGGCGCTGCAAACCCTGCGAAGGTGGCACCAGGCCACTCACTACTGAGCAAAGCGAACAACTGCTGCAGGGGCTGCATGCGGACTGGTCGATAGGCGACGATGGCCTCCATATTGAACGGACGGTCGCGTTTTCTGCGTACGATCGTACGATGGGTTTTACCAACGCCGTTGCGTGGATAGCGATTAGCGAGGACCACCACCCGGTGTTGACCGTAGCGTATGGTAGCTGCCGCATCAGCTATACGACCCATGCGATCAACGGCCTTTCCGACAACGACTTCATTTGCGCGGCGAAAATCGACCGCCTGATCGAGGCTGACGTCGAATGATCGACATTCGCGATATTGAGGCCGCCGCGAAACGGCTCGAAGGTGTCAGTGTTCGAACGCCGCTGCTGCAGAACTTCGAACTGGATGCGGTTGCGGGCGGCAAGGTACTCGTAAAGCCCGAGTGTCTGCAGGTGACCGGGTCATTCAAGATTCGCGGTGCTTACAATTTCCTGAGCCAGCTTCCTCCCGAACAGGCTCGATGCGGCGTTGTTGCGTTTTCATCGGGTAACCACGCACAGGGCGTTGCGGCAGCGGGTAGCATGTTGGGCATCAAGACAGCCATCGTCATGCCAGACGATGCACCGCGGGCAAAACTCGAGAATACAAAGCGACTGGGCGGCGAGGTAATCACATACGACCGTTACACGGGCGATCGCGAAGCGATCGCTCGGGAAACTGCGGCTGAACGTGGCGCTGTCGTCGTTCCATCGTACGATCATGACTTCATTATCGCGGGGCAGGGTACCGTCGGCCTCGAGATCGCGGAGCAATCTGCTGAACTCGGCATGGAGCCCGACCAGGTGCTGGTGTGCTGTGGTGGCGGTGGGCTTATTTCGGGCAGCGCTACCGCACTCAAGGCGCGCCTGCCCAACGTGTCGGTACACACTGTAGAACCCGAGGACTTCGACGATACGGCGCGCTCGCTGCGGTCAGGGAATCGCGAGAGCGTCGATGAGACTGCACGATCGATTTGCGATGCCTTGCAGGCTCACATGCCCGGCGAGCTGACATTTGCGATTAACAAGCGATTGCTCGGTGACGGGCTGACGGTCAGCGATGCTGAAGTTCGATCCGCGATGCGATTCGCATTCCGAAATCTCAAGCTCGTCGTTGAACCGGGTGGTGCCGTCGCCCTGGCAGCCGTTCTGGCAGGCAAGATCGATACGGCGGGAAAAACGACGGCCGTGGTTCTCAGTGGGGGCAATGTCGACAGCGAATTATTCGCCGAGATTCAGCGGGAAGGGTCAGGCTGATCCGAATTGAGGGCGGCGCAGGATCGAGCGTCGAACAGCGGGTTTGCCATTGATCGCGGTCACCGAATTCGGGTCGCGGCGACGGGCTGGCCAGGCTTCCAGCCATTCCACGATCTTCTCCATTTCCTCGACGTCCTGTTTGACGCGCGAAGGCTGCATCTCACACAGGCCCATGCCATGTTCGGCCGCATGCACAAAGTTCTGGCTATCGCGCAAAACGGCAATGATTGGAATTCCCAGTGAGTCCAGGAAGCGCATTAGCTTGCCGAAGCTCTTTGTGTTCTTGCGCGTTCGATTGGCGACAACAGCGAGTTTACGATCGCGACGATCGACCTTGGCGACCAGCAACAGATCGGCGATGCAGCGTGACGCCGCGTGTATATCCATCGAAGACGGTAGTACCGGCACGAGAATGCTCGTGGAGTCACGGGTCAGCTCACGCAGGTCGTCGTGGTTAACGCTCGCGGGGGAATCGACGAGAAGATTAACCGTGTCATCCGGGACGCGCAGCTGCCAACTTCGTGTCGCTGTCATGGAGTTCTTAAAAGCGGCGATGCCGTGAATCGACGGCAGGTCATCCGGGCGACGATCGAGCCAGCCGATGGTTGATCCTTGTGGGTCGTAGTCCATGATGGCGGGCGTCGGCCCACGTTGTGCGTAACAGGCGGCCAGATTGGTGGCGAGCGTGGACTTGCCGCAACCCCCTTTGGGATTGAGGATCACGATCTTGTTCAGGTTGTCCCTTCTTGGCGTAATCAGCATGGTGTGCGCAGCTCGGTGGCCTGTAACCTCAATTTCGCGGAAATCCAAGCGGAAATCGTTGAGCTAGTTCACATAATACCTCGGAAATGCTGAAGTTACCCCTGGCCCGGTTCGTTTTATCCGTTGATCAGGTCGTCAGGGCGACCCAGGTCGTGTTAATCGTTTCGTCTGTAACGCCATCGCCATTGCCGTCGATCTCGATTGTGACGTTGACGTCATCAACGGCGATCAGCCGTGCCGAGGAGTTCGCGCCTTCGACGAGCAATTCACCTGCCGACGGAAAGGCTATGCCTTCACCGCTGAACTCGGTTGGTGTCGAGTAGCTAACGAAGCCGTCAAGCTGCGTCGTCTCGAGCGTACCGAATGCGGACAGCGTAAACGGCAGGTTTTGCAGGTTGCCATCGACAGTCTGGCTCGACTGGAAATTCGTAATCGTTTCCGAAGAGGCGTTGGAATCGGTCGTCATCGACGTACCGGATGTGCCCGCGCTTACGAATCCAGGCGTCGACGTATCAAGCGATACGGTTGCGTCACCGTTGCTCGTGATCGTGTCTGTCACGGTCATAACCTGCAGGTCGGTGACCACGGCGTCCATGCTGAGCAGGTAGGTACCCGCCAGGATATCGCCCGTGAAGTCGCCTACTGTGAATTCGATCAGACCATCCACAACCTCGCCGGCACCGTCGTCACACATTGTTGATTCGACGGTGAACGTATCACCGTTGGTCAGAGTCAGTGGATCGGCAATATCACCGGATATGGTTATGGTGCCGCTGGTCAGGCACGGGAATACGTCCGGGCCGAACGGGACCTTCTGCATTACGTTGATCAGAAAGCCTGCTGGCTGTGTCTGTGTAGCTTTCGAGAAACCACCTGGTGTCGCCGCGGAGAAACCGAGACTCCCACCAAGATCCGTGAATTCGCTGCTGGTGACCACCGACGCCCATGCAATTTGGGCTGCCGTTTGGCCATTAGCCGGCGTAATGCCGAGTGCTCCGGCGGCTGGGCCGGCGCCTCCCAACCGATCGCTGCTGCCACTGCAGGCCGCGAGTAAAAGTGATGCACTAAGGACGCTCAAACGTACGCGACTCATGGTGTAGCTCCCATTAAAATAGAAATTGCAGACGCCCCAGTGTACTGGCTGAACTCCGGACTACCGTGACAGCCCTCACAAAAGGGCAGATTGCATTATGTCTTATGGCGGTGAGTTCGCAGGAAGTTGGTGGCTTCATGCAGCCATATGCAGGTGTCGCAATCACAGCGCCGATCATGCTTTGGCGTGCCTGGAGCATCGTCGCGAATATAGGTGACCGCGGTGTTCAAGGCGTGCAGAAGGTCCGGGAGGGGCGTGTTGAGCGTGGGTTTGCTGCGGTTGAGGTTCAGCCAGTTGCAGGCCTCGCCGAAATAACAATGGCGGCAACGTTCATCCCCGGACTCGAAATTGCCCCCCAGGTGGCAGTCCGTGAAATCGACCTCGCGCTCGATCAGCCAGCGCGGGTACTCGAGTAACGTCACTATATATCCAGTGATTGTCCTCGTGTTGGTACCCGTCAGTGTGGTCATTGTCAGTCTTTCGTAGTCAGAACATCTCGCTGGGATCCAGCGTGTCGTGCGCAGGTTTTTCGCGGCTGTTGATCCACTCACCCGTGATCATGTTGTCGTAACCGAGTCCCGGGCCAACCATGGGGTAAACACCGGCATCCCTGTCGATGATGACCTCGAGAAATGCAGGGCCGTCAAATTCCATGAACTCACGAATAACAGCGGGCAAGTCGTCCTTGTTTTCGAGACGTTTCGAGAATTTGAAGCCATCAGCTTCGGCCGCCTTGACGAAGTCCTTGCTGTGCAGAGACTTGTCACTGCCCGACATGCGGCCGCCGAAATACAGCTTTTGCCACTGGCGAACCATGCCATCGCCGAAATTGTTGAGCACGATGACTTTAATTGGTGTGTTGTACGTCGTTGCCGTTTCAAGTTCGCCGAAGTTCATACGAATGCTGCCGTCACCATCGATATCAATGACCGTGCGATCGGGTCGCGCTAACTGTGCGCCAATGGCCGCGGGCAAGCCGAAGCCCATTGTGCCCATGCTGCCCGAGGTCAGCCAGAGGCGCGGCTCGCGGAAATCGAAATACTGCGCCGCCCACATCTGGTGTTGGCCAACGCCCGTTGAAATAATGGCCTCGCCCTTCGAATGGCGGTTGATCTCCTCGATCACTGCGTAGGGCTGGATGAGGTCGGAATCGCGATCGTAATTCAGCGCGTAATCCTGTTTGAGATTCGCAATCTCTTCATGCCATTCGGCGAATTGTTTGGCGAAACCAATGCGGCGGCCGTAGGCGAGCAGGTCCGTGAGGTCGCGCTCAAGCATGCCGACATGATGCCAGTTGACACGTTTGACCTTGCCGATCTCCGCAAAGTCGACATCGAAATGGGCGATGTTCTTGGCACGCGGAGCAAAGTGCCCCGGGTTGCCTGCGACCCGATCGTCGAACCGTGCGCCTGCGGCGATCAGGAAGTCACAGTCCTCAACGGCGTAGTTCGCCGATGCAATGCCGTGCATGCCGAGCATATGCAGCGCGAGTGGATGCGTCGTATCGCTGGCACCGAGGGCCATAAGCGTCGTCGTAACCGGAACGCCGTATTCGTTGGCGAAGCGACGCATCGCCTTGGTGGCATTGGCATTGATGACGCCGCCGCCTGCATAGATCAGCGGACGGTCTGACTCAGAAAGCATGGTGAAGAAGCGCTCGCAGGCCGCATCGCTCAGAATGTTCTCTTCGACTTTGGCCAGCCGCCTGCGGTAACCGTGCAACGGCAGAGTGCCTGCACCCTTGAACGGACCCTCCCAGTTCTGGATGTCCTTTGGAATATCAATCACGACAGGGCCCGGGCGACCGGTGCGCGCCAGTTCGAATGCGCTGCGGACCGTTTCCTCGAGTTTCTCAGCGTCCGTGACGAGGAAGACATGTTTGGCAACGGAACCCATGATGGCGGCGACAGGTGCTTCCTGGAATGCGTCTGTGCCAATCGCGGCTGTTGGCACCTGGCCACAGATCACGACTATCGGAACCGAGTCCGCCATGCTGTCACGCACCGGCGTGACCGTATTCGTTGCGCCAGGCCCGGACGTCACCAGGACTACGCCGACCTTGCCACTCGCCCTGGCATAGCCAGCCGCCATGAATCCGGCACCCTGTTCATTGGCGGGAACGACCAGCTGCATGACTGAATCACCGCCCGCCGGACGATGTTCATCGTTGTAGCGGAAGACCGCGTCGTAGATCGGCAGGATCGCGCCACCCGAGTAACCGAAGATCGTATCGACGCCTTCGTCAGCCAGAATCTGCACGACCGTATCGGCACCGGACAGCGGCTGTCCGGTGAGTGGATGCTGAGTCACGGCTGCGGTATTGGCGTTGTTATCCATCGAACTGCGATTGCGGCGATAAGAGGCGGATTTTTCGCGAGTGTTTACTAATTTCTGGCGCATTGCAATACGAGAAAATCTGCGCCACCATCGGCCTTGTAACTCCGCAAACCGGTTTCATTTGTAATTCATCATGCGACACGCAATTTCAGTCCTCCTGCAGAACGAGGTCGGCGCCCTGACGCGCATGACCGGCATGTTCTCATCACGCGGCTATAACATCGAAACGCTCAATGTGGCGCCCACCTATGACCCCCGAGTGTCGCGAGTGACGCTGGTTGTTACAGGCTCCGACGCGGCAATTGCGCAGCTCAATGCCCAGCTGGCAAAGCTTGTCGATGTGGTCAATATTCACGACATGACTTTGGGTGAGCACTTCGAGCGCGAGCTCGCGATCGTCAAGGTCAAACTCGGGACAGGAGGCCTGGCCAAGGCCTTGTCGCTCGCCAAACGATTCGGCGCCGAAATGCTCGACGAAGACGCGAACAGCTGCACCATGCAACTGACCGGCACCGTTGCCGAAGTAGACGAATTCGTTGATGAAGCCGCGAAATTTGGCGATATCTCGGCCGTTGCACGCAGCGGCACGGTCGCTGTGTCGAAGGGTGAAGTCACGCTGACGTCGTTCGATCGGCAGCACCTGCTCGTCGGCTGATCATGTGATCATGGCCACCCCGGTGCTTTCGAACTACCGACGGCTTGTCGTCAAGGTCGGTTCGTCGCTTCTGGTGGATGCGAATGGCCAACTGAATCGCGCCTGGCTCGAGACCCTTGCGAACGACATAGATGCTCTGCTGAAGCAGGGGCACGAGGTCCTGATCGTCTCGTCCGGGGCTATCGCCATCGGCAGTTCAGTATTGGGCATAAACAAGCGCCGTGCCCGCCTCGAGGACCTGCAGGCCGCCGCCGCCGCGGGCCAGGTGCAGCTCGTTCACGCGTACCAGGAAGTGCTTGGGGCTTACGATATTCCTGCCGCGCAGATCTTGCTAACGCCCGAAGATACTGAGAACCGGCGACGCTTCCTGAACGCGCGCGGCACGCTGGGGCGCCTGCTCGAGCGCAAGGTTGTTCCGATCATCAATGAAAACGACACGGTGGCCACCGAGGAGATTCGCTACGGCGACAACGACCGCCTGGCGGCCAGGGTTGCACAGCTTGTCATGGCCGATGCGCTCGTACTGCTGTCGGACGTGGACGGCTTCTACACGGCGGATCCTGGTAAGGATCCAGACGCGGAACATATAGCCCAAGTAAATCGTATTACGAGCGAGATGCAGTCGATGGCCGGCGAGACGTATTCGGATGTTGGTAGTGGCGGCATGGCGACCAAGGTGCAGGCGGCGCGAATTGCGACCCACGCAGGTTGCTCGACCATTATTGCCAGCGGCACGATCGAACACCCTCTGAATGCGCTATCGGCCGGTGCGCGTTGCACGGTATTCAATGCAGAAGGAACGCCCGCGGCTGCCCGCAAGCAGTGGCTTGCCGGCGTCCTGGAAGTGCAGGGCTCGTTCAATGTCGATGAAGGTGCTGTACATGCCCTGCGAAATGGCAACAGCCTGCTGCCGGTCGGCGTCGTGAATGTGGTTGGCAATTTCAGGCGTGGGGACGTGGTCAAGATCACCGGACCCGATGGTGCTGAACTCGGCCGCGGACTCGCGGAATATTCTGATGATGAGGCAAGTCGGGTCGCCGGCTGCCAGTCGGATCAGATTGAAATCAAACTCGGGTACCGCGGCCGTTCGGTCATGGTGCACCGCGACGAACTGGTGTTATTCGACAGTGACAGCTGACAAACAAGCCGTGGACATCGCGGCAACCATGACTTCGTTGGGCCGTGCTGCGCGAGATGCGGCGACTGCCCTTGCTACCACAACCGGCGAGCAGCGAAATGCTGCATTGGCGGCTGCTGCTGCTGCCCTGCGTTCCCGTGCCGCGACGATTATCGAGGCGAACTCACGTGACATGAATGCTGCCAGGGAGCGCGACCTGAGTGCCTCGATGCTCGATCGCCTGATGCTTGACGGCGATCGGGTAGAAGCTATGGCATCGGGTTTGGAGACGATCGTTGACCTGCATGATCCGGTTGGTCGAATACTCGACGAGTGGGAACGGCCCAATGGCCTGCTCATCCAGCGAGTCGCGGTACCCCTGGGTGTGATCGGCATCATTTACGAGAGTCGACCGAACGTGACCGCAGATGCGGCGGCACTG
Organism: uncultured Gammaproteobacteria bacterium; assembly: GCA_963752875.1. GTDB lineage: Bacteria > Pseudomonadota > Gammaproteobacteria > Steroidobacterales > Woeseiaceae > UBA1847. The sequence goes on from CAVWAH010000011.1 coordinate 237,557, forward strand.
TGTATCAAATCGGGCAATGCTGTGATTCTCCGTGGCGGTTCGGAAAGTTTCCATTCGAGTCATGCAATCTACGACTGCCTGTGCTCCGGGCTGGAGTCCGCCGGCTTGCCGGGTGAGGCCGTACAAATGGTACCGACCACGGACAGGGCGGCGGTTGGTTTCCTGCTGTCATCGATGGCGGAGTGGGTGGATGTCGTCGTGCCGCGTGGCGGCAAGAGCCTGATCAAGCGCGTGCAGGACGAGGCGCGCGTGCCGGTAATCGGTCACCTCGAAGGGATTTGCCACGTGTACGTGCACTCCGGAGCAGATCCGGAAATGGCACGTGACGTTGTATTGAATGCGAAGATGCGACGCACGGGAATCTGTGGCGCCGCCGAAACTGTGCTTGTCGACAAAGCCGCCGCGAAGACCTTGCTGCCATTGGTTTGTGATGCGTTGCTCGAGGCCGGCTGTGAAATTCGTGGTGACGACGATGTCCGGTCAGTCATCGCCCAAGCTACGGAGGCCACTGAAGAGGACTGGTCAACCGAGTACCTCGACGCTGTGATCTCAGTGCGCGTTGTTGACGGTATTGACGCGGCGGTGGAGCATATTCGCCACTATGGTTCGGGGCACACGGAGAGTATCGTCACGAACGACAGCAGTGCCGCTGATAAGTTTTTCCGCGATGTAGACAGCGCGATAGTCCTGCACAATGCATCGACTCAGTTTGCCGACGGTGGTGAATTCGGAATGGGCGCCGAAATCGGGATAGCGACGGGACGTATCCATGCCCGCGGCCCGGTGGGTGCCGATCAGCTAACGAGCTACAAGTATGTTGTACGTGGGAGTGGTCAGGTCCGGTCTATATGAACAGTAACGACCAACAATTCGATCTTGCGGTTATCGGCGCCGGTATTAACGGTGCCGGCATAGCGCGCGACGCGGCTCTCCGTGGCCTCAAGGTTGTTGTATTCGACAAGGATGACATGTGCTGTGGCTGCTCCGCTATTTCGAGTCGACTCGTTCACGGTGGCCTGCGTTACCTCGAGTACGGTGAAATCCCGCTTGTTTATGAGTCGTTGCACGAGCGCCGCTACCTGCGCCTGACAGCAAAACACCTCGTGGAGCCGCTCCGGATTTGCATTCCGATCTACGCAGGTGCGCGCCGCGGACCGCTGCTCATCCGCCTGGGTATGCTGGCCTACGACATACTTTCCATTCGCAAGACCGTCCCGAATCACGAGATGCTGAGCAGCGCCGAACTTCAGGAAGAGGAGCCAGGGCTCGAGACTACCGGCCTCCGGGCCGCCGCGCGCTATTACGACGCGCAGGTCGAGTTTGCCGAACGGCTGGTTCTCGAAAACCTCCTTGCAGCGCGATCGGCGGGGGCCGATATCAGGACACACTGCGAGGTTACCGGTATCGGCACCGAAGGCGGGGCTGTCGAGTCCGTCACTTACACAGACCACGAGGGCGCGGCTGGGACCGTTCGGGTCAAGGCTATCGTGAACGCGGCAGGCCCCTGGGTTGATCGCGTGTTGAGCGTGGCGCCGACGTCGTCGAAGCGCCTGATCGGTGGCACGAAGGGCAGTCACATCATCGTCGGTCTTTTCGACGGCGCTCCGCATGACGCGTTTTACGTCGAGGCGGCAGCTGATGGCCGACCGTTCTTCATAATCCCGTGGAATGGCCAGTACCTGATCGGCACGACCGACATCCGTTACGACGAGGATCTCGATCACATCCGCGCGAGCGGTGCCGAAGTGGACTACCTGCTCAAGGAAACCAATCGCGTATTTCCGCGCGCAGCGTTGACTCGCGACGATATCCACTATGCCTACGCGGGTGTTCGGCCACTGCCCTACAAGGAAGAAGGGCCTGAGTCGGCGATCACGCGCCGCCATATCATCAAGGTGAACAAGGATGTGGCACGTGGTCTCCTGTCTATCGTTGGTGGCAAGCTGACGACGTATCGCAACCTGGCCGAACAAACTGTCGACAAGCTGGCGAAGCTGCAGCGCCTGAAACTGCCATCTTGCCGCACTCGGGATACGGATCTACCAGGGGCCTGGGGAATCGATCGGGCTCGTGAAGCGTTAACAGCGCTCGATGGGTTGAGCGAGCCAGGCGTCGAGCGCCTGCTTCGCATTTACGGTGGGCGAGCAGCCGCCGTTGCCGACCTCTGCGCCGGTGAGCTTGCGGGCCCGCTGGATGCCGACGGTCGGGTGCTTGCCGCAGAAGTCGTCTTCGCGATACGAGAGGAGTTTGCATTGACGCTTGAGGATATTGTTTTCAGGCGCATGATGGTCGGCTTCGACCCTGATCAGGGGCGCGCCTTGTACGATGACATCGCGGCCATTGCCGCCGCGGAATCGGGCTGGAGCCCGGAACAACAAGCGCAGCAGCTTGACGATCTGGCGGAGTATGCCGAGTCGCTGCGAGTGGGGTAGCTCAATGTTGAATTTCAAGCGATTGCGGTGGCCGTCGGGCGTGATCCTGTTTTTGCTCGCGACGTTGTGCAGCGTTGCCGAAGAGTTGCCGGCCGAGGGCGATGCACAAGTGTCGAGGCCTCGCGTCGGTCTCGTTCTCGGAGGTGGCGGTGCCCGCGGCGCGGCACATATCGGTGTACTGAAAGAACTCGAGCGACTGCGGATTCCGGTTGACGCTATTGCGGGAACCAGTATGGGCGCGATCGTCGGCGGCCTGTATGCGACGGGCATGAACGCCGATGAACTCGAACAACTCGTCGGCTCTCTGGACTGGGCGGGTGCACTGTCTGATAAGCCTGATCGTGAGGACTTGAGCTTTCGCCGCAAGCAGGACGACAGTCAGGTGCCGATCGATTTCGAACTCGGCGTACGCGGCACCGAACTCGTCTTGCCAAAAGGCGTCGTCCAGGGACAGAAACTCGATCTGTTACTGCGCGAACTGACTCTGCCCGTTGCCCACATTAGCGACTTCGATCAACTGCCAATTCCGTTTCGTGCTATCGCATCCGACATTGAGCGCGGCGAAATCTGGGTCATGAGCAGGGGCGATATCGCGGAGTCGATTCGGGCAAGTATGTCAGTACCCGGTGTTTTCGCGCCAGTTCGTATCGACGATCACCTGCTGGTCGACGGCGGGTTGGTCGGCAATCTGCCTGTCGACATCATGCAGGCGATGGGCGTCGATATCATTATCGCCGTCGACGTGGAGTTCCCGCTGTACAGCCCTGAGGAGCTTGGCTCGGCCCTGACGATATCGGAACAGATGCTTACGATCCTGATTCGCAAGGAAACATTGCGGCAAATCGATCGCCTTGGCGAGCGCGACGTGCTGATCCGTCCCGAGCTCGGATTCTTTGCATCGACGAATTTTGGAGACATTCTCGACACAATCGAGCCGGGTCAGGCCGCAACGCGTGAGCAGGCCGACAGTCTGCGGGGCATTGCCCTCGATGAGCTGGCTTGGGGCGAACACCTCGCGAGCCGCGGGCGGCCGGTCCAGCCGGCGTCGCATCTGGCGTTCGTTCGTGTAGTTGACGACGGCAGGCTTGCGCCGGCCGTTCTTGAGTCAAAGCTCAGCGTCGAAGCTGGCGACCCGATCGATCACGCGGTCCTGGCACAGAATGCCGATCATTTGTACGGATTGCAGTTGTATGAGCAGGTCAGCTATCGCCTGGTCGAGGAGGAAGAAGGCACGGGCGTTGAATATCGGACGCGAGAGAAGAGTTGGGGGCCCAATTTCCTGCAGCTGGGCGTCTCGCTTGAGGATGACTTCGAGGGATCAACGGCTTTCAATCTTTCGGCGCGTTTGACGCGAGCGGGAATCAACCGGCTAGGTGCGGAATGGCGCAATGACTTGCGCCTTGGTTCGGACCCGAGGTTTTTCACGGAGTTTTACCAGCCCCTGAGCTTCGACTCCCGCCTGTTCATCGCGCCGCGTATCGATTTGGGCCAGTCCAATATCAACGCATTTGCGATGGACGACACGATCGCGCGGTTGCGCCTGTCTGAGGCGGAAGCCGGTTTGGATTTTGGACGTGAGCTTGGCCGCATTGGTGAGTTTCGAGTAGGCGTATTCCGTGGGCTCGGTGAGGCGCGCGTCAAAGTCGGCGACCCGACGCTGCCCAATATCGACTTTGATACCGGGGGTGCGTTCGCGCGCCTGCGGTTTGACACACTCGACAACGCGCGTTTTCCACGGCGCGGGACGCGCAGTGACTTGAAATGGACGATGTCACGCCCGAGCTTCGGGTCGAATTCAAGATTCGACACGATCGAGGGAGAGTTCGCGCAGACCTGGAGTCTCGGCAAAAACAGCCTGCAACTCGGTCTCAGCTACGCGACGACGCTGGAATCGGACAATGCACTTCAGGACTATTTTCCGCTTGGTGGCTTCCTGCGCCTGTCCGGGCTCGAGCGCGGCGAGATCAGTGGGCCGCATGCGGCGCTGGCCAAGCTCGTGTACTACCGTCGTATCGGCGATACGAGCGGCATCCTGGATACGCCCATCTATCTTGGTGCTTCCGCCGAGGCCGGTAACGTCTGGCAAAACCGGTCGGATATGGATTTTGACTCGATGTTGCTGAACGGGAGTATTTTCGCGGGCTTTGACACGTTTGTTGGCCCGGTCTATATCGCCGCCGGCTTCTCGGAGCACGGCGAGTCGAACTTCTACCTGTTTGTCGGTGCGCCGCCGCGCTGATTAGCGCGAGAGCTTTTCGAGGACCTGGGTCGGGTTGTCGGTCTTGCGGTAATAGCCGTGACGGGTCGCCATCTGTTCGAATGCGACATCGCGCTCCGCTTCACTGGCGTACCAGTGCAAACGCTCCCAATCGTCACCAAGAATCCTGCGCAGCGTGTCGGTTGCGGGAAGCGTGACGCGAATGCCAAAGTTGCGTTCGCGGCCGGCCGTTCCGGGGTCAACCAGGTTGTGTTGATGGCAGTAATCCACTGATAGTTCCTTGGGAAGATGTGTGCTGGATGCGTGCAGCGCGAGTATACCGTAGAGATGCCGGTCGCATTAGTCCTCTGCGCCGCGATCGCGGGCGCCTTCGCGATCGGCCCAGCCGAGTACTCGACGTGTCACAAACAGGTAGATCGGCTTCACCGTGCCCATCCACATGCGCGAGACCGGCGATGGATTCGCCAGGATATCCCGCTCGCGTTGTGTCAGGCGATCAGCCCTGTACGTGCGTTTGTGTTTCAGGAGGTGGCGAAGGTCCTCGTAGGCAGCGATACGGAACAGGCGGCCGCGCTTGTGGCTGTGCGCTGCCAACTGGAAGTCAATGATTGCCGGGCTGCCATCGTCCCGCACGAGAATATTGGGTTCCTTGGCGAGATCGTTATGCACGACTCCAGCGCGGTGCAGTCGGCGTAGCAAGCGAGCAGCAGCGGTGAACCAGGCGATGTCATCGGGTCTCGCGTCTTGCATCGGCGCTCCATCCAGGTAGCTTCGAACAAGAATATCGTATTGTAAATCAATAAGTTGCGGAACACCCTGGATATTTTCGAGGGCCGCAAGCGCCGTCGCTTCTCGCCGCAGGAGATACCGCGCGATGGGACGTACCCACCAGCGCGATTTGCCCGCGTCACGCACGATGACACGACCGTTGTCCCCTGACTTCAGAACAACTTCGCCGAACAGGTCCTTCTTTAGGCGCCGTTCACTCTCCATAGTTACCTAGAATAATGCCAAAATGGACTGCCGTCGCAGCAGCTTTACGCATGAGCGAAGAATCAGGCAAAAAACAACCGTCCGGCGAACGTACGAGGACGGATTCCACCGGCGAATTTTTTAGCGTTGGTGCACCGTTGCATGCGGTACGAGCGGGCTACGTGCTGCGCAAGGCGGACGACCTGCTGTATGACACCGTAGTCGGTGGCCGATATGCGCATGTTCTTGCGCCGGACCGCAGCGGCAAGTCCAGCCTGATCGCAGCCACTGCCGCGCGACTGGAAGCCAATGGCTGCAAGATAGCGATCCTGGACCTTCAGCAAATTGGCGTGCGCGACGGAGGCCAGGATCCGGGACGCTGGTATTACAACGTCGCGTACCGGCTTCTGCGCCAGCTACGCATTCGCTACGACCTGCAAACCTGGTGGCACGACAAATCGATCCTGAGCAACCGGCAGCGCCTGCTCGAATTCTATTCCGAGATCGTTCTGCAGTTTGTCGCGGAACGTATTGTTGTTTTCGTCGACGAGATTCAGTGCGTTGAGAATCTGCCATTTGCGGATCAGTTGCTTGCGAGCATTCGTGCGGCACACAACGCACGCACGACCGATCCGGATTTTTCACGGCTTACTTTCGTACTACTGGGTGAATGCGATCCTGTCAGTCTCGTATCGGAACCGGAGCTGTCGCCGTTCAACGTGACGCAGCAGATTCTGCTGGATGACTTCACGCGTGAGCAGTTGGAACTCTTCGCGACCGAGATGAACCTCGAGCACGATGACGCCGAGATTGTGCTGGATCGTATCTGGTACTGGACACGAGGCCAGCCTTACCTGAGTCAGAAGTTGGCACGACAAGTGGCGCGTGACGATATCGATGGAGACGTTGCGGCGCAGGTTGACCGTGTTGCCGAGACGCAACTGACGGGTCGCGCCGCTTTGCACAGCGAACCGCATATGAGCCACATCCATCGCGTGATCGTCAACGACGAGAAGCGGAAGGAAGCGCTGCTCAACCTGTACGGCCGCATTCGCAAAGGCATTGAGGTGCCGGCCGATCTCGGCTCGGCATTGCAACGCAGGCTGATGGCAGTTGGCCTGATCGAAATCGATCACGATGGCAATCTTCGCGTCCGCAACCGGCTCTATGAAACCGTCTTTACGGCTCGTTGGGCGAACGAGAACCTGCCGACCCGGCTGCGTGTTCCGGTGATGGTAGCTGGCATGTTGTTGCTGTTCGCCTTAGTGCCATTCTGGTACACGCAATGGTTGCAGCGGCCTTACATGACCGTACTAACGTCACCCACGATCGAGTTGGAAGCTGCGATGTCGGCGTACGAAAACCTGCGATCGTTCCCGGGGCATGCAGATACGGCGGACAATTTATTCCGCACGTTCGTCGAGCAAAGGGCCCTCGCTGCGACGACGATCGAGGAAATCGAGGCGATTGCGGACCTATCGACGGAACTGCCCGGCGCGGACCGTCTGCCCGATGCGTTGCGAGCTGCGTATTGGGACAGGCAGGCCCTTACGGCTATGCGCGAAGAAAGGCGGGATGCAGCTTTCCTGGCGACGCTCGAAGCGCTGGTCGTTCCGACGTCACGCCGAAGGCAGCGAGCAGCCGGTCTGGTTGCAGAGGACTATCCCTTATTGCTGGCCAGTTTGCCGCCACACCAGGGGACAACGACTGTTTTCGATCCGACCAGCATGTTGCTGACGTCGGCTGAGGGTGCGCAGATATCGCAATGGTCATACGGTGCCCAGGAGTTGCACGAGCGTGAGAGCTGGTTCGTCACGGCGCTGGAAGTGGTGCCGCTGGTGCGGCGCGTTATCGTGGATCGGGAAGGTACGGTTAATCGCATCGGTCTTACCCTGAATATGAGCCACGCACGGTTGTCCGATTTGCGGATCAAGGTCATCGCGCCGTCTGGACGAGCCGTCGAAATCGAAACAGGGTTGGACAGAGCGTCGAGCAATGAGGACATTCGGATCCCGGCTGCGCAATTGCGCGATCTGCTGGGGGAGTCCTTGCCAGGCACCTGGTCGGTTAGCGTGCGTGACGAAAGCCTCGGTATCGCAGGGCAGCTCGTTGGCTGGAACCTCAAATTGAACTCGCAGGGAGTGGTCGAAGATTTTCAACGTGGCCTGAATATTCCCGAGCCAGTCGAACGCGAGACGGACAACGTCTGGTTCGACGATAGCGGTCGCTACGTAATTGCCCGTGCGATGCAGAGCGACAGTGCGCGAATCTGGGACCTGTCTTTCGCGGAGCCACTGCGCGCCATATCTGTCAGCGAGAATGAGACATTTATCGGGCTGGACGCGGGCGCGCGACGCCTGGTTACAGCTACGCAGGGTAGCGTCAATCTATGGGACACCGCGTCCGGTGATCGTGTGTCGACCCTGGCGGTCGGTGCGACGAGCACGAGTGCAGTGCTGACCGAAACTGGTACGCATTTGTTCGTCCAACATCGGGGAGACACCGAAACACGGCTCGAACTCTGGTCGCTCGATGAAGGTGTGGTAACCGCGGAACTCTCGGTTGCGGGCGTGCCATCGCTGGTGGCTATCGACCCGACGGGATCGCGCGTCGCTGTGGCTGATTATGATCGTGCTGTACGCGTTTGGGATTTTGACAGCGGTGAAATGCTGGCCCAGATCGACCTGACCGTGCCGCCGAGCCAGATTCAAATTGCGGCTGGCGGTGACGCGCTCGGTGTTGTTCATGGTCGCTCCGGCGTGTCGTTGTGGAGTGTCACTCGACCGCTGAGCCCGCTGCTGCAGGAAATTGGTGATGGCGACTGGAAGCTCGTATTCGCGCCTTCCGGGGCGAGTGCGCTGGCCGGAAGGGCGGAAACCGGCTACCAGGTTTACGGCAGCGGCGACGGGCGCCTCGTCGGCCCGCCCATCGGCGTACGCACCGAGGCAGGCCAGCGTACTGCGCTGGCCTACAGCCAGGATGAGCAAGTGATTTTCACTGGCAATCCGGATGGCATATCGCGATTCTGGCGTGCAACCGAAATTCCTCCCGTCGCCGACAGGGGCTTGCCGGCAAGCGATCACCCGGCGTGGCAGCCGTCAGCCGATCGCGTCATGGTTGCGCTGCCTGATGCGAAGGGCATCGCTATCGGCGACCCCAACGGTCATGTTCATTTTCTGCCGGCAGGAGCCGGTCTCGCTGAGGCACAGGCTGTGAGCGAGGATGTCAGTTTTCTCGGTCATAACGCCGAAGTGCTGCTCATGAGTGCAGATTATAGTGGTGACTTCATCGCCAGCTCCGCCGCCGACGATTCGATTCGCGTCTGGAACACCGAAACCGGGCAGCCACTGCCGTACACGGTTGAACTGGAAGGTGACGCAATTACCGGCCTGCGTTTCTCACCCGATGCCAGTCTGCTGGGGATACTCAAGAGCGAAAGTGTGGTGCTGCTCGATACGGCTGACGGGTCGGTCATTACAAAAATAGAACTTGGTGAGTTGCATCGCGGCCTCGCGTTTGCAGCCGATGATCGCATTTATGTCGGTGGTGAGAGCGGAGCATTGCGGTTGTTTGTCCGTGACAGCGACGGGGACTGGTCGGTTCAACAGCCCTGGCAGGGCTCCAGCCCAATTCGGCAACTCGAGGCATCGCCGCGCGGTGAGTACCTGGTCATAATTGACGACACGGGACTCGCCAGTCAGTTTATTCTTGCGGAAGGACGAGTCGGTGAGCAGATGCTGACATTCCCGGCCCCGGTTGAGGAAATTACGTTCAGTCGCAGCGGCTCGCGTGCGTTTTTCCGTACATCACGTTGGACCCACCGTGCCAGTGTGTCGAGGAATGGGCTGCACTGGGTTGATAGCGTGTTCTCGCCCAAGCCACTCAATGGCGCGCGCATCGTCTTTGGACCGGTTGGTTCCGATACCGCGAACAGGGCGTACTTGCCCACGGCGCGCAACGGCTTCGTGGAACTTGTCGAGCTGGCGTTTCCGGGTTCCACGAGTCCCGTGCTCTTCGGTGACAAGGAGGAGCTGCTGACGGAATGGCGCGCCCGGCTCGGCAATAACGTAGCAGAGGAAGCGACTGATTAGCGCAGGTCGCCGCGCAAGGTTCGGACGAGGAGCTCCAGTTTCGCGGCGGTGACCTCGGACGCCGGTACCGGCGGGCCGAATGTGACATGTACTCTTGAGAACAGTCGCCCTGGGATTTTTCGTATGGCACCGGTCTGTCGGCGGCTGAACCAGCTGCCCCAGAGCCGGCCGAGCGATGCCGGGACCACAGGCACCGGACGCCGTGCGAGGATCTTCTCAATTCCTGGTCGGAAGCGTGCAATTTCCCCATCACGCGTGATGGCGCCCTCCGGGAAAATGCAAACAATATTGCCGGCCGCGAGTTCAGCGTCCACGAGTTCGAACGCATCGTCCATGATCTGCTTGTCTTCGCGCGCACCTGCGATCGGGATCGCCTTCATTGTCTTGAAGAGGAACTTGAGCATGGGCATCTGGAAAATCTTGTACCACATGACAAATCGCAAAGGCCGCCGAACGGATCCGGCCAGGATGATCGGGTCCATGTAGCTCACGTGGTTACAAACAACGATTGCCGGACCGCTGCGAGGGATGTTCTCAAGTCCGGATGGGCGAACGCGGTAGACGAGGCTGATCGCCATCCATGCCAGGAAGCGCATCAGGAATTCAGGTAGTAGCGTGTAGATGTAAACGGCAACCACCGCATTGAGCACGGCGATGATCAGGAATAACTCCGGAATAGAAAAGCCGGACTGCAGGACGACCACCGATAGCACCGCGGCACCGACCATCAACAGTGAGTTGATGATGTTGTTTGCCGCGATAATGCGCGAGAGGTGTTGGCGTTTTGAACGTTTTTGGATAAGCGCGTACAGCGGTACGCTATAGAAGCCACCAAATGCACCAATCAGGGACAGGTCGATCCAGATACGCCAACTCCCTGGTCTCGCGAGGAATTCGCCAATAGAGTTTGCCGGCACCGTGATCGCGGTCGGTTGCGCAAAATACAGGTCCATCGTAAACAGGCTGAGGCCGATCGACCCAAAGGGCACGAGACCCAGTTCAATTCGATGTCCTGACATACGCTCACAGAGTAGAGAGCCGATGCCAACACCAATCGCGAATGCGGCGAGCAACAGAGTAGTAATCGTCTCATTGCCGTTCAAGAGATCGAGCGTGTAGGCCGGTATCTGGATCGTCATTGCCGAGCCAAAAAACCAGAACCACGAGATACCGAGTATCGACAGGAACACGCTGCGTTCCTCGCGGGCGTACTGCACGATGTGCCAGGTCTCCTTCCAGGCGTTCCAGTTGATCCGGAGGTGAGGGTCCACCGCTCGTGTTTGCGGTATCTGGCGGCTCATCAGGTAGCCGACGACTGCAACTCCCACCAGGCACGCGCCAAGAATTGTCTGCTTGTTGAACCCGAGGCCGTTGGATACGTCGTCACCAACTGCGATACCGCCGACAATCAGACCCAGAATTATTGCGACATAGGTCCCTGACTCAACAAGTGCGTTACCACCGACGAGTTCGTTGTCTGCCAGTTTCTGGGGCAGGTAGGCGTACTTGACCGGACCGAACATGGTTGACTGGCAGCCCATGAGAAACAGGACGAGAAGCAACAATGAGTAGCTTTCGGTGATGAGAGCCATGGCCGCTAGCACCATCAACACGATTTCCAGCGTCTTTACCCGCCGGATCAACATCGACTTCTCGTATTTGTCGGCCAGTTGCCCGGCCGTTGCTGAGAACAGGAAGAAGGGTAGGATAAACAGGCCTGCCGCGACGTTGGCAAGTTGTGTGTGGTCCATGCCCGCCACCACGACACCCTGGAATGTAATGAGGATTACAAGGCCATTGCGAAAGATATTGTCGTTAAGTGCGCCGAGGAACTGGGTCGCGAAAAAAGGTGCGAAGCGCCGCTGGCGTAGCAGAGAAAACTGGCTCGATCCAGACAATAGTCTGCGTCCGTGTGGTCAGCAGCACGCACTATAGCGCGAAAAAATGCCTGTTTCGTTCAAAACTGCGAACTCGACCCGCCTTGGCGATTTGACAATCTTGCTATGATCACCCTTGCAGTCTGCTGAATTTTCTACCATTTAATCAATTTTTTGGACCAGAACACGTTTATGACGAGGCACAAAACAGCGCTCATCATCGGAATCGGCGTCGGAATCGGATTGCTGGCTGGTTGTGAACCAGCGGCTCCGCCGGCGCGGACCGTGACCGAGTTTGTCGAAAATCCGAACCTGCTGGAAGCGGCGGTCGTGCGTTGTGCGAAGGACCGATCGGCAACGAAATACCGGCAGGAGTGCATCAACGCACGTGAAGCCGTCAATCGTATCCAGGTCAAGGAAGAAGAGAAGCAGCGAGCAGAACTGGAAGCCAGGTCAGAAAGAAAACGCAATGCACTCCGACGTACACAGCAGGCTTCTGCCGAAGCGCGCCGTCGTTCCGAAGAAGCCGAACGCCTGCGAGAGGAAGCTGAGTACCTGGCCCAATTCGGTGTTCTGCCACCCGCGGAAGACGAGAGCGAGAACGCACTGCCTGGAGGCAACCTGCCGATTGCGGTTGTCCCTGATGTCCAAACTACAGATCAGCCGACGGCCAACTCTGGCGACGCGACGCCTGCCGTGGATGGCGGCAACGCGCCGGTTGCAGAGCCTTCACCAGAAGAGGAGCCCGTTGGTGATCTCAATGCAGTGCGCGAAGAACTGCGTCGCCGCAGCGAGGAAGACGGTAACTAGTCGCTCGCCGGCATCGTCCGCACGTGCAGGTCACGTTGCGGAAACGGAATCTCAATACTCGCGGCTTTCAGTGCCTTGTAAACAGCACAGTTCAGATCGTGCTGCACGCGACCGCGATCTGCGGGGTCCGCAATCCATCCCAGCAGTTCAAAGTTCAGGCTTGAATCACCGAACAGCCTGAATCGCACTCGTGGGGCAGGGTTCTGGAGGATGTCCGCATTGTCGATCGCGACTTTCTCCAGTGTTTCAATTACATGATCGACGTCGCTGCCGTAGGCAACACCCACCGCAATCCGAATGCGGTGCTGCGCAGGTGGGCCGCCCGCTTCATTGACAATAGTGCTGTTGCCGATGATGCCGTTGGGTATCGTGATTTCAACATCGTCGCGCGTCAAAATACGCGTGCTCCGCAGGCCGATGTTCGTGACCACACCGCGCTCACCCGAGTTCAGGATGATAAAGTCGCCCGTCTTGTACGGCGCGTCCATGACAATCGATACGCCGGCAAAGAGATTCGACAGCGTGTCTTTTGCGGCAAAACTCAATGCGAGGCCGACGATGCCGGCAGAGGCGAGCCATGCCGTAACGTCGATATTCCATGCCACGAAGATGAAGTAGCCCGCGAGTGCAAACAACATAACTTTCGCGACGTTGTGAAGAAGCGAAAGCATGCCGCTTTGCACTATCGTGCTTGATCGCGCCTTCTGGAGCGTCTCGACAACCAGGTTATTCAGGCGGCCGAAGGCCCTGAACCAGACGACTATCGCGATGGTCTTGAGAATGCCCACCGTAACGAAAGTCGGTGTTTCGGGAAGACCGAGGCGACGCGTCGCGAGGCCAAGGCCTATCAAGGCGAAGCTCAGGAATATCGGCTTGTGCACCAGGCCGATGAGGCTATCGTCGAAATTATTGGACGAGCGTTTTGCGACTCGCCCAACAAGACCGGAGATGATCCAGTCAGCAATCTTGCCGACGAAGAGGAAGGCGGCCGCGATGATAGCGGCCTGCAGGTAAACATTGGGTCCAATCAACTCGGCGAGTTGCTGGACTCGGGCGATCAGTTCAGTCAATGGAGTGTCTGCCGGTCTCAGTAGTTGGGATCGTACTCGGTCTCGTCTTCACGCGACTCGCCCGGCTCAGGTACGCCGAACGTACGGACATTGGATTCCTCCTCGGCCGCATCCTTCGAAGGACCCGCACTGGCCTTCATTCCCGGCAAAGTGGGCAAGCGCGCGGTTTGCGTGGTCAGGATTTGCACGAAGGTGTTCGCGACGTCAGGCGCGATGTTCGGTGAACTTACGAAGATTGCCTCCGGCGTCATGCTTGTCGATCCGTAGAAGGCGGCATTCGCCTTGCGATCCATTGTGACGCCGGCGCCTTCGAGCGCGATTCCCGCAAACAAGCCGCGGCTGCGGGAGTAGGAAAATACCTCGGCCTTGAACTCAATATCCGTTGCGACACTGGTGTGCCGTCCAACCGGGCCGGCCGCAACTGATGCATTCGCACCGAGCGTTAGCTTGCCGTTCGCGATGCCATCGACGCCCTTGCGCGTCTTGAACACGAGAATGACGTCAGTCGATTCCGCGCCAATCTGCCAGCCGACGCTGCCGCCCGTTAGGGTGACAAATGCCGGATTGCTCCAGGAGTTGTCATCCTGGCGCACGACAATGATGCCCTTGCCACGTCTGGCTCCGAGCCCGAATGCGGCCCTGACCACGTCGGGAATCACAGCCACGGCGTAGGCGCGGGACAGCAGGGCCGGTGGTATCGACCTCTCCGGAATTCGTGACAGCTGGTCCAGAACATCCGAGGCGTCAGAGACGCGTTTTTCTTCGCGTGTAGCGGCTTGGGCAATAGACGTAAAAACGAGGGCCAGCATTATCATGATGGCCAGGGTGCGTGTGCTTTTCATGTTGAGATCCGACAAATGTATCGCTCTGGAGTTCGATGATACTCGAAAATGTGGCGTCATTTGTGAACGAGAATGGGCGGCAGTGGATAGTCCAGTGTGGCGCAGACGGCACGAATCAATTCGGCCTCGGTAACGCTCAGTTTGCCGTCGTAACCGGCTGTTGCACTTATGGCGTGAAGCAGGGATTCCTTGCCCTTGCTGTTTAGCCCGAGCAACACGTCGAGGCTGTGGTTGAGCAACGAAACGGTATATTTGCGATCAGATGAGAATTCATACTCCCGAGCCCAGCCGCCAAGTGACTTGATACCAGTCCCAAATGCGGCCATCCGTTGCTTGTCGTCGTCGTGCCCGTAATCTGCGAGTACGCGCAGCAACTCGATTACCGATGCTTGTAATTCGGCACGCCGCGAACGAACAGCTCGCCGGCGTCCGGACGGGTCAACTGCCTGCCCGAGATTGCTCATCAGGATGCGGTAGAAACAGTATTCGTAGAGGTCAATCTCACCATCGACCTCGATCATGCGCGTGGCAAGCGACACGAGGTAACTCAGCGCCTCGGTAGGTCGAAGCTTGAGCGCCGGAAAAGCAATTTCCAGCAACGGCAGACGGTACTCGGCGCCTGTGCTGGCGAGTTCGTCATAGAAGCGGCGCAAGAGTTTGGCGCGCTCTGTGCCCAGTTGTTCACGGGCCAGCGCAAGTTGCCGGTCAACTACCCGTCCGGAACGATCGAGAATCAATGCGATCGTCAGCAGATAGGCGAGTTCGGCCGAGTGCGCGGCATCGTATAGCGATGCAGGAATCGACTGTCGCAAGTGTTGCGCGTACTCGACATGTTCACTCTCGGGTTGCCCGACAGTCTCGGCAATTGACTCGGCAAGAACCTGGGCGCCGCCACTGGCCAGCGCCGTTGTGACGTCGCCGGCAAACCCGGCTGTCGCTTCGGTGCTGGCGAGGGAGCTTTGCCGGTACTTGCGGGGGTCGACACGCGGGAAGTCTGATTCCTTGAAGTTAGGGTCCAGGGCCTGGATGCGCTCGACGAGCGGTGGGTGTGTCGCGAAAATGCCAAAGAGCTTCGAGCCCGAGCCGAACAGCATGTGGCTGACTTCTTCCGGGTCGGCTTCCTTGATCAACGAACCCTGGCTGTAGCCACCGATCTTCTTGAGCGCATTGGCAATGCCTTCGCTTTGACGCGTGAACTGCACGGCCGATGCATCTGCAAGGTACTCCCTTTGCCGCGATACGCCCGCCTTGATGATGCGTGCGAAGAACATGCCGATCCCACCGAGGATTGCGAGGCCGAGTCCTATGATCAATATGACCGGCGCTCCGCGATCGCGGCGGCTTGTCACGATGCTCGTGTGGTAACCACCGCGAACGATCAAACGACCAACGAGACCCAGGACCATGATGCCGAACAAGACGCCCATGAGTCGGACATTGAGTCGCATGTCGCCGTTAAGTATGTGACTGAACTCGTGCGCGATGACGCCTTGCAGTTCGTCGCGATCCAGCAGTTCCAGCGTGCCGCGCGTTACGGCAACCGCCGCGTCGCTCGGCGTGAAGCCGGCGGCGAACGCGTTGATACCGCTTTCCTCTTCGAGAACGTAGATTTCGGGAACTGGTACGCCGGAGGCAATCGCCATTTCCTCCACGACATTACGCAGGCGCCGTCGCAGCGGATCCTGGACGTCGGCTGGCACGAGTGTGCCGCCCACCTGGCGGGCAACCTGACCACCACCGGCCGACAGCATAGCCGTCTTGAACATGCTGGCGCCAACAATGAATAACGTCGTGAGTAATGCGGCAAGGGCCGGAATGGCCCAGTTGTGGGTCAGAAATTCCGCGACCGTGTAGGAGCCGTAGCCTGCATCAGTGAAGCTATACAGAGAAAAAGTGACGATCGCCGTTACACCGGCGACGATCAGAATCGTCGCGACGATGTAGGCGGCGACCAGGCGTCGAGACGCCTGGCGTGCCCGGTCCTGCGCAGCGAAGAAATTCACGGCCTAATCAGGTGAACGAAACTTCCGGTGCGTCGCGCATTTCTTCGGCCTCGATCTCAAGGAAGCTCGCGAGCGCGAAACTGAACATGCTGGCGATCACGTTGTTCGGGAAGTTTTGTACGGTGTTGTTGTAACCCATGACCGCGTCATTGAATGCCTGCCTTGAGAACGCAACCTTGTTCTCGGTGCTGGCCAGTTCTTCCTGGAACTGCATCATGTTTTGATTCGCCTTGAGATCGGGATAAGCTTCCGACAGGGCGAACAGACGTCCGAGCACGCTGCCCAACGCGCCTTCGGCGCCTCCGAGCTTCTCAATTGCGGCGCCGTTGGAAGGATCAGCCTTGGCGGCATCGAGCGCGGATACTGCGACGTTGCGGGCCTTGATCACGGCTTCGAGCGTTTCGCGCTCGTGTTTCATGTAGCCCTTGACGGCCTCGACGAGATTCGGGATCAGGTCATGGCGCCGGGTAAGTTGCACGTCAATTTGCGCAAACCCGTTTCTGACACGATTGCGTTCGTTAACCAGGCGGTTGTAAATACCGACAGCCCAGAACACAATCGCGGCGATAATACCGAGGAATATCAGGAATGAAGTCACTGTCCCGCTCCTTGTTTGATAATTGTTGCGCCAAGCATAACCCCGGGCTTGGACCAAGACTAGCAGCGCTCCTGTTGTTATTGCCGTTCTCTGCGGCCATGGCCGAGTGGATCGGCGACACCCGTTCGATGATGGGCACTGAAGTGAGCGTTTACCTCTGGAGCGACGACCCCGAAGCCGGCCGCCTGGCGCTCGAAGAGGTTTTCGATGAGGCGGCACGTATCGATCGCCTCATGAGTACGTACAAAGATGAGAGCGAAATCTCGAAAATCAACCGCGAAGCGGCTGAGGGCCCTGTCGCGGCGGGCGACGAGTTGTTCGGCCTGATACGCCGCGCGCTCGATATATCGGTGCTGACGCGTGGGGCATTCGACATCACGTACGACAGCGTCGGGCAGCACTATGATTTTCGTTCGCGACAACGGCCCGACGAGAATACGGTCGAAGCCGAGCGAGCCAATATTGATTACCGACTGGTCAATCTGGACCAGGCCGCCGGCACGGTGCGCTTCCTGCAGGAGGGTGTGCGCATCAACCTGGGCGGTATCGCCAAGGGCTACGTCGTTGAGCGGGGCATCGATATTCTGCGACACCGCGGCGTCACGAATGCGATCGTCACGGCGGGCGGGGATTCGCGGCTGCTCGGCGATCGCCGTGGCCGCCCCTGGATGGTCGGCATCCGGGACCCTCGCAACGACGGCCAGGTGGCCATATCCGTGCCCCTGTCAGATGAGGCGATATCGACCTCGGGCGACTACGAGCGCTACTTCGATGAGGATGGCGTGCGTTACCACCATATTATTCAGCCCAGCACCGGCATCCCGGCCAGCGGAGTACACAGCGCCTCGGTATTCGGGCCCGACGCCGTTATCACGGATGCTCTGTCCACATCGGTTTTCGTCATGGGAGTGGAGCAGGGCCTGACCCTGATAGGCAATCTGCCGGATTACGAGAGCATCGTTATCGACGCAGACGGCAGGGTCTACTACTCAGATGGCCTCATGCAACCTGAGGCACAGTCCACAGAGTGAGATAAAAAGCCCCGAATGTCGCTGAATAGCGACGGATATTCATTTTAAATTCAGGCTCATACGCTTATTATTGGCCCGCAGTTCCGTGCTCCAAAAAACGTTGGGAAATGCACCCATTTAACGTAATCTGAGACGATTGCGGGGTTCAGCTGTCCCTAATGAGAGTTCGTCATTATGTTCAGGAAACCTGAGCATTTGTGACGATAATCACGGCCCGGACGTGCCTTGACTGTCACCATTCGACGTTGATTGGTGACGATCGGGGTGCTTTCCAGTGGAAGGACAAGGGCCGGCAAAACTAAGGAATGGACGAATGAAACTCAAGAACACAATTATCGCGCTCGTATTCTGCGTCTTCGCGGCTTCCAGCCTCGCATCCAGCGGTCTGGAGGGTCAGCAGGCGCCCGATTTCGCATTGAAGAGCTCGACCGGTGAGAACCTCCGCCTGTCCGAGTTCCGCGGCGATGTGGTCATGATCAATTTTTGGGCAACCTGGTGTGGCCCTTGCCGTCAGGAAATGCCATTGCTTGACGAGCTTTACTCGCGCTACCAGCGCGTCGGCTTTAGCCTGCTTGGTGTCAATATCGACGACGATTCGCGTCGAGCCATGCAGATGATCGACGAACTGGGCGTTAATTTCCCCGTACTTTTCGATGCGCAGAAGGAAGTCAGCAAGCTTTACGAAGTTGAGGCGATGCCTGTCACAGTAATAGTCGACCGCGAGGGAACTGTTCGGTACATTCACCATGGTTACAAGCCCGGGTACGAGGACAAGTACCTGAATCAAATCCGCTCACTTTTGAGAGAGTAACGTGACAAAGATATTCATCACGCTTATCGCCTCGGCGCTGCTCGCGTTCAGTGCTACTTCCGGGGCTCAGGACGTGGTACCGATGGACTCGGATGCCGCGCGCGCCGCAGGACAAGAAGCCGACGCTCGCGAGACGCAATCCCGGGATCAGTTCCGTTCGATCGATCAGGATGTTCAAGCACTCAAGAAAGAGGTTTTGGACCTCAACCGCGATCTGTTCCTGCTCGAGGAAGAACTGCTGTTTCCGGCCAACTCCCAGGTCGCGTTCTTCGTTTCGATGGATGTTGGCGAGTACTTCGATCTGGATGCCGTCAGCATCAAGATTGACGGCAAAGAAGTCGCGAACTACCTGTACACAGAGCGTGAGACAGACGCACTTATTCGAGGTGGCGTGCATCGTCTACACATGGCAAATCTGAAGACAGGGGATCACGAGCTGATAGCCATATTCATTGGTCATGGTCCGAACATACGCGAGTATCGTCGTGGCGCGACCTTGTCCTTTGACAAAGGTATCGGCGCGAAGTACCTGGAACTCGAAATTACAGATAGAGTGACTGCACAGCAACCAGAGTTCATCATCAAGGAATGGGAGTGACCCTTGCACCTAGGTCGCTCCATCACTAGCCGTCTGCTCCTGCTTTGTGCTTTCCTGACGCCGGCCGTCATGGCGGCATCGGGCGATCGGGAACCGATCGTCATCAAAGAGCCCCAGTATGGCGAGGTTCTGTTTCACTTCTACAAGGAAGACTATTTCCCGGCGATCGTGCGCCTGCTCGCGGCAAAGGAACAGGGCCAGCTGAGTGAGCATGCCGAAGAGGCCGAGTTGCTGCTCGGTGGTATGTACCTGTCTTTCGGCCACCATCTGGAGGCTGCAGCCATCTTTGAACGGTTGCTTGCAGATAATCTCGATTACGAAACCCGAAACCGCACCTGGTTTTTCCTCGCCAAGATCTGGTACCAGAGAGGCTATCTGGACAAGGCTCAGCAAGCGCTTTCGTACATTCAAGGCGAATTGCCTGAGAATTTGGCACGCGAAGCGCTGATGCTGGATGCCCAGATTCTTATCGATGCCGGACAATACGACGCTGCAGTCGCCAAGCTCCTTAACTGGAAAGGCCGCACAGAATGGGCGAGCTATGCGAAATTCAATATCGGTGTAGCGCTGGCCCGTAGCGGTCGCATAAATGAAGCAGCGACAGTGCTCAATGACCTGGGCGAAATGAATCCGTATAACGATGAGCTGACGGCGTTGCGTGACAAGGCAAATCTCGCGCTGGGCTATGCGTTGCTGCAAGATGGCCAGCCGTACGCGGCGAAAGCACCATTGCAGCGCGTCCGTCTTGAAGGGCCTTTTTCGAACAAGGCCTTGCTGGGCGTCGGCTGGGCCGATGCCGAAATGGAAAACTATAGTCGCGCGCTGGTTCCCTGGATGGAATTGCGTGGGCGAGACCTGCTCGATCCCGCGGTTCAGGAGTCGATGCTTGCCATTCCCTATGCGATGGCCAAGCTGGATTCAATCAGCCAGGCCGCGGATCACTACCTGAATGCCATCGAGGCTTTCTACGAAGAAGCCAACAGGCTTGATCTCACGATCGAACACATAGGCTCGGGCGCTTTCTTTGACGAGTTTATTGCTGCGGACCCGCTTGACAGCACAGGTTGGTACTGGGAGCTTGAGGAACTGCCGACCGGGCCGGAGGCACGCTACCTGTTTCACTTGTTTGCTGCGCATGAGTTTCAGGAAGGCCTCAAGAATTATCGAGACCTTACTTATCTCCACCGCAACCTCGATACCTGGCAACAGAATGTCGACGTGTACGCGAATATGCTGGAGACACGCGAAGAGGCGTTCAATCAGCGTTTGCCAATGGTTCAGGACGCGCTCGATCGAGCTGATATTGAAGGCCTGGTCTCGCGCAAATTTGGTTTGGATTCGACGCTGGAAAACGTCGAACGGAGTCGCGACTGGTTGGCGCTGGCAACGAAGTCAGAGTTCAACATGTGGGGCGAGGTCACGGATCTTGAAGATACGCCGGCTTTGAAGGCGGACATTCCTGAAGCCGTAGAAGTGCAAGACAAGATCGATCTTCTGAAAGGTGTGCTCCAATGGGGGCTCGAGCGTGACTTTAGCGATCGCGCCCGGCACGTGGGCAACGACTTGTTTGAGACCGGTGACGCGCTTGTCGAAACGCAACGCTCGCGCCGCCAGATCGACGAAGCCATCGCCAACGAGCAGCGGCGTTTCCAGGAACTGGGCGGCCGTGTATATACCCTTGCTCCGCGCATCGAGGGGATGAAGATTCGCGTTGAAGACGCATTGGCAGGACAACGTGTTTTCCTGCAGGCGATTGCTGTCGATGAGTTGCAGGCGCAAAAAGACCGACTCGACATCTACATGATTCAAGCCCGCTTCGCGCTGGCAGCCATTTATGACGCAGCGGCGAGTTCAGAGGACCTGGCGGAATGAAGAAAAACTACTTCATTGCTGTGTTGGTGCTATTGGCCGCGATGTTTTCGCCTAAGGCAGATGCGCGTGCCGACGATGAGAAGACGATCAAGAGTCTCGAAGACCAGACCGTCGAGATTCGCAAAGGCAGGACGGTTCTTGGCAGCTCCGAAATGGCGCGCCAAAGCTACAGGGACTTCCTGGACCTGGTCTCCACTGATCCCGAGTTGCGTGCTGAAGCCATGCGTCGCCTGGGTGACCTTGAACTCGAAGCTACTGAGACCAGCCAGCTGACAGAAAATATTGAAACGCTGGATCCGCGTAGTTTTGACAATTCGGTCGAGCTCTACCAGCAGTTACTCGAAGCGTATCCTGACTACCGGCGAAACGATACGGTGCTCTACCAGCTGGGACGGGCCTACGAAGTTGGCGGTCGCACGGATGAGGCACTCACCGTCCTGAATGAGCTCGTGACCAGGTTTCCGGATACTGCGCTTATCGATGAAGTTCAATTCCGGCGCGGCGAGATGCTGTTCCTGCGCAAGGACTTCAACGGAGCGGAGATGGCCTACCAGGACGTCGTCCGGGCAGGCGAATCCTCACGCTATTTCGAACAGTCGTTATACAAGCTCGGTTGGTCGCAGTTCAAACTGGCCTGGTATGAAGATGGCCTCGGTTCATTCTTCGAGCTACTCGACCGGAAAATTGCCGACGTCGAGATCGGTGAAGGCGAAGAGCGTCTTGCGACGCTGAAGCGAGCAGAGCGCGAGTTGATCGAGGACGCCTTCCGTGTCCTGAGTATCAGCTTCTCTTACCTGGAGGGCGCAGAGGGCATCGACAAGTTCCTGTCGCAACGCGAACTCCCGAAATACGCTTATATCATCTACGCCAATCTGGGCGATCTCTATCTGGAGCAGGAACGTTTCCAGGACGCCGCTGAAACCTACGAAGCGTTCGTAGTCCAGGATCCCTATCACCCGAGGGCGCCGGCTCTGCAGGTGCAGGTCATCGAGGCATACAAGAAAGGCGGCTTCCCGAGCCTGGTACTGGAGGGCAAGAGGGGGTTTGTTGAGCGCTATGGGATGGATGGACCTTTCTGGGTACGAAACCCGCGCGAACAAAATGAATCCGTTGCTGGTCACCTGAAATCGAACCTGACCGACCTGGCGCAGTATTACCACGCCGAGGCACAAAAGGACGGCAAGAAGAGCGACTATCAGCAAGCGGCAAACTGGTATCGCAAGTACCTTGCGTATTTCCCGGGCGAAGCCGATACAGCGAACACGAATTTCCTGCTCGCCGAGATCCTGTTTGAAAGCGAAGTATTCGGCGACGCTGTTGCCGAGTACGAGCGTACAGCCTACGGCTATCCATTCCACGAAAAATCGGCCGAGGCCGGCTATGCGGCCATCCTTGCGTACCGTGAGCATGAAAAGAACATGGCCGGCGATGGAAAAGCCGACTGGCACCAGGCCTATCTCGATAGCGGCCTGAAATTTGCCGATACCTATCCCGAACACCCGGAGTCAGGTGCCGTCCTGACGACTGTTGCCGAGGACCTGTTCCAGCAGAACCAGTTTGACCTGGCTATCGCTGTCGGTCAGGCAGTCGTAGGTAAGCAGCCGGCCGTCAAGCCGGAGCTCTCGCGTACGGCCTGGACCGTTATCGCGCACTCGCAATTTGATCTCGGTAACTTCTCAGATGCGGAGACCGCCTACTACAGCCTGCGTAACTTCACGCCTGCCGATGACGAAACCGCCAATTCACAGATCAAGGATCGCATAGCGTCGACGATCTACAAGCAGGGCGAGCAGGCTCGGGATAGTGGTGATCTCGAAACAGCCGTGACACACTTCCGCCGCCTCGGGCAGGCTGTTCCAGACTCCGATATTCGTGCAACCGCGGAATACGATGCGGCTGCGGTGCTGATCAACCTGCAGGCCTGGGACCGCGCATCCGTCGTTCTCGAGGAGTTCCGTCGTGACTACCCGGACAGCGAATTCGCTGACGACATCACGCAGAAACTCGCGGTGACATACATTGGCTCAGGCCAGACCGGACAGGCCGCGGGTGAATTCGAGCGTATCGCTGAATCAGCATCAAGTAACGACGACACGCGTCGCGAGGCGCTTTGGAAAGCATCGGAACTGTACGAGCAGAGCGGCGCACTGACGGCAGAACAGCGTGTGCTCAATAACATCATTGCGCGCTACCCGAACCCGATTTCCGAATCGATTGAGGCCCGGGCGCGGTTGCTCGAGATGGCGGAACAAAGCGGTAACGAGCAGGAACGCCTGGCGCGTCTTGAGGAGCTCGTCAGGGTAGATGCAACGGCTGGGGCACAGCGGTCGGATCGCACGCGTTACCTCGCCGCCACGGCGTCGCTCGAGCTTGCCGAACCGGTTCGCAAGCGATTTGAGGTCGTCAGGCTGACGCAGCCGCTGGCCGACAGCCTGAGGCTCAAGAAAGACCTCATGGAAGACGTGATCAATGTGTACACAGGCGCGGCGGACTATGGCGTCGCGGAAGTCACGACGGCTGCGACGTTCCGGCTGGGTGAAGTGTATGAACAGTTCTCAACCGACCTGATGGAATCGGATCGTCCAACCAGCCTCGAAGCCGATGCACTCGAGCAGTATGAAATCCTCCTCGAGGAACAGGCATTCCCATTCGAGGAGAAAGCGATCGACTTGTACAAAGCGAATGCGGATCGTGCCGCCGACGGCGTCTACGACGAGTGGGTCAGGAGTAGTTTCAATCGACTGGCAGGCTTGATGCCGGCCAGATACGCGAAGAAGGAGCGCAGCGAAGATGTTGTCACAGCGCCGTACTAACAGATCTCCGCTTGCCGGAGCACTGCTCACGCTACTCGTCCTGGCGGGTTGTGGAGGGTCGGCTCCGACAAGAGACGCTGCAGAACCAGGGCAGCAAGTCGGCGGCCAAGCCGCTTTGCCAGCGATTCCACCAGCGGCCCAAACGCTCTACGAGCAGGCAACTGCTGCCATGGCGGCTGGCGATTTCGTTGATGCCGAGCTGCGTTTTAAGGAATTTGTGCTCATGTACCCCGATTATCCGGGCGCTCATGTGAACCTGGCGATCATTCACGCCAACAATGAGAATGATGAGGCCACCCGGGCGGCAGTCGACGCGGCACTGGCCCTGAACCCGAATCACCCGGCCGCGCTGAACCAATTAGGCATGCTACTTCGCAGAAATGGGAATTTTCTTGAGGCAGAAGCCGCTTATATGAAGGCTGTCACAGTTTCGCCCGATTACGCCTTGGCACACTACAACCTGGGCGTTCTTAATGAGCTGTACCTGCAGCGTCTGGAATCAGCGCTGCAACATTTTGAGACCTACCAGGGTCTTGTCGGTGAAGACAAGCAGGTTGAGAAATGGATCGCGGATCTGAAGCGTCGCTTAGCGGCGGCTCAGCGCACGGCAAACGTGGCGGAATGAAGGACATGAGTACTAGCATAAACAAGGTATTCGGCACCGGATTCATGCTCGCCATGTTGTTGGCAACGTTTGCCTCTTTTGCCCAGGATGCGGTTGAAGTTGAAGATGACCTCATGCCGGCTGTTGACACTTCGGCAGTTGTCGAAGACGAGGAAGCGGCAGAAGCGGGACCGGACTTCACGCGAACGACGACGGGTAACCGCGTTATGGATTCGATGGAACTGGGACGTACCGAGATTACGGGCAACCAGGAACTGCCGAAAGTGCTGTACATCGTACCGTGGCAGAAGTCGGATCCCGGCGACTTGATGGGCAGGCCCGTCAACACGCTGCTCGACGAGGTGCTTGCACCGATTGATCGCGAAGAATTTATACGGCAGGTCGAGTATTACAACGACCTGCATGGAAGCTGAAGAAGAGTAGGTGCAGGCGCTAGCCTGCAAGAGTCATTAAATCTGTTTTAGAGGTGCAGACGATAGTCTGCAAAATGCATTAAATCTGTTTTAGAGGAGCAGACAAATGAGCACTATCGTGCGGTTTTTTCCAGGACGGCGGACCGTTCATGATCCCCATCCTGTTGGTATTCGGGTTCGGTATCGCGATTGCGATCGAACGCTGGACGTACCTGACTATGTCAGGGGCCAGTAACCGTGCTTTGTGGAAGAAGATCGTGCCTTTCCTTAAGGCCGGCAATTTCCAGGAAGCAGCCGCACACACGGCTAAATCAAAGGCCGCCATTGGCTCGATCCTGACTTACGGTCTGTACCGCGTTAAGTCGGCACGCCGTCGCGACGATATTGAGAAAGCGATGGAAGAGAGCCTGATGGAAGTGATGCCGCGTCTCGAGAAGCGGACGCATTACATTGCGACGCTTGCGAATATTGCGACGCTGCTCGGCCTGCTGGGTACGATTATCGGCCTGATCGCAGCGTTCACAGCGGTTGCCGAAGCGAACCCGGCCGAGAAAGCTGACATGCTGTCGGCGTCGATTTCGACGGCGATGAACACCACGGCATTCGGCCTGATGGCGGCTATTCCGCTGCTGCTGGTTCACGCGCTGCTGCAGACGAAGACAAATGCACTCGTGGACAGCCTCGAGATGGCCAGCGTCAAGTTCCTGAACGCGGTTACCGAACGTCAGCTGAAGACTACCGGAGCGTAAGGCATGATCCGCAGCCGCAGAGGAGGCCACTCGTCGACACGACGCGGTCGAACTCAACATCACGGCATTCATGAACCTGATGGTGATTCTGGTTCCGTTCCTGCTTATCACCGCGGTGTTCTCGCGATTGGCGATTCTTGAATTGAATCTGCCAGGCTCCTCTAGTGAGCCCGTGGACCCGCAGGAACAGACATTCCAGCTCGAAGTCATCGTGCGTCAGGACAAGATTGAAGTCGGCGATCGTAACCAGGGCCTCTTGGGCATTTATCCCAACGGCGAAGACGGTTACGACTATGTGGCGCTTGCAGAGAAACTGCTCGAGCTCAAGGAGCGCTATCCCACGAAGACGGATGCCTCGATTCTTCTTGAGCAAGACATCGCTTACGACACGCTGGTCCAGGTTATGGACACGGTACGTATAGCTCAGGAAGTCAACGAAGAGGAAGGAGTGATCGATCGCTCCGACCTGTTCCCTGACATATCTATCGGCGATGCGCCGGTGCTCGACGGAGGTACCTCGTAATGGTCAAGTCGGGTCGCGCAAAACGGATGGAGAAACACCACAAGCGAAACCTGGGTTCAGGTTCACTCAACCTCGTGTCGCTTATGGACATCTTCACGATTCTCGTATTCTTCCTCCTGGTCAATTCGTCAGACGTGCAAACCCTGCCGAACGCCAAGGATATGAAGCTGCCGGAATCGATCGCCGAAAAGAAACCGGAAGAGACAGTAACCATCTTGATTGGCAAGACTGAAATTCTCGTGCAGGGAACGCCAGTCGCTAATATCGCAGCAGTGATGGCGACTGTTGGCAACGATATACCGGCTTTGCGCCAAGCATTGCTGTCGCAAAACGATCGTGTATTGAGACGTGCAGCCAAGGACGACATCGCCGGCCGCGAAGTAACGATCATGGGCGACAAAGACATCCCGTACCGCTTGCTGAAGAAAGTAATGGCGACGTGTACGGCATCGGATTACGGGCAGATCTCACTGGCCGTGCTGCAGAAAAGTTCAGACAAGCTGGACGACCTGCAGGCGTCGCTCTAGGGCACGGCAAAGAGACCAGGAGTCACGGAATTGGACTTACCGTTTTACAGAGAATATGAGCTGCCATGGACGACGGGCCAGGATCAGGAACGCAAGTTCCGGAAACTGCTCGGCATCATCTTCCTGATATGCGTCTTGCTCAGTGCCATTTGGCCGTTCATCCCTGTGCCAGAACCAGATCCTTTTGACGTCGAAGAGATTCCGCCGCGGATTGCGCAGCTGCTGCTCGAAGAGAAGCCGTTGCCACCGCCACCACCTCCCGAGCCTGAGCCTGAGCCCGAACCTGAAGCTGATGAGCCCGAGCCTGAGAAGGTCGTGGAGACGGAGCCGGAGCCAGTGCCCGAGCCGGAACCTGAGCCGGTTGTCGATCGCCAGGAACAGGCACGCGAGGAAGCCCAGGCGGCATTGATGCCATTTGCCGAAGATCTTGCGGACCTCGTCGACAAGGAACTGCAGGTCTCGGATAATCGCCCGCTGTCCGCATCGGTTGGTGAGGCAGAACGTAATGAACGCTCGATGATCACATCGAAGGCCGGCACGGCGTCCGGTGGTATCAACACCGCGGCTATGAGTCGTAATACAGGCGGTACTGGCATTGCGGGTCGTAATACCACGCGCGTGGCGAGTCCGGTGGCTGGTATTGGTGACCCCGGCGGCGCAAGTCGCAGGGGGACGAGTGGCAAAGCTTCACGCTCACGAGAGGAAATCGAGCTCGTATTCGACAAGAACAAGGGTGCGATTTTCGCGCTCTATAACCGCGCGCTGCGCCAGGACCCGTCGCTGGAAGGCAAACTGGTCCTGCGCCTGACGATTGCGCCGAATGGCCAGGTCACGATGTGCGAGGTTATTTCGAGTGAACTCGATGATAAAGAGCTCGAGCGCAAGCTTGTGCAGCGCGTCAAGCTGTTCCGCTTTGAAGCCAAGGACGTCGAAGCCATTACGACAACGAAGCCGATAGACTTTTTCCCGGCCTGATATTTACCAGTGTTGATCGCATCGAAATTCGCCCATAATTGGCGGATCGCGCGCTAGCGCGCTACTTCGAGGTTCACCATGCACGTATCACGCTTGGTCGTCACAGGCGTCGCGGTTGTTGCCGGCCTGTTATTAGCGCCGTCGATCTCATCTGCCGAGTACACGATCGATAGTCTTATCGAAGATGCAGGCTTGCGCGAAGGTACTGCCGCCATGCGCGACAGCGGAAGGTGGGACGCGAGCCGCGCGATTGTCGTCCGCGACATTGGACTGAACCTACCCGATTTTGGCGACACACGTGTTGTTCTGGTCGCTTCACTGGATGAGGCACGGCCGCTGGCGGCGGAGGCTGGCGCCATCATCGGCTTCTGTGATGACGAACTGCTGTCGGCTGCGCCGCATGTCAGCTGGGTGCAAATCTATTCGGCGGGTGCCGAGCGCTGCTTCCCGTCCGCAACGTTGTCGGACAGCGATGTAACGATGACGAATATGCAGAAGATGTCATCACCTGTCATTGCTGAGCATGCCATTGCGATGATGCTGTCGCTCACGAGAAATCTCCCGGTATTCATAGACGACAAGGACCAGGGAGAGTGGAAACGCAGCGCCAGGTTCACTGACGGTATGACAACCGTTTCAGGAAAGACGATGCTGGTGCTCGGGTTGGGAGGTATCGGAACCGAAATTGCGAGGCGGGGTGTCGGGCTGGGGATGCGCGTTGTTGCGACCCGGAACAGTTCTCGCGAGGGTCCTGATTTTGTTGACTACGTAGGTCTTTCCCAAGAGATGACCCGCCTGGCCAGGGACGCAGATGTCATCGTAAATGCCTTGCCGCTGACGGACACAACTCGCGGTATTTTAGATGCTGAGTTTTTCGACGCTGGCGAAAATATGAAGCCCCGCTACTTCATCAATGTCGGACGGGGCGCCACCGTTGACACGCAGGCGCTTCTTGCTGCTCTTCAATCCGGGCAACTTGCCGGCGCCGGGCTGGATGTTACGGACCCGGAACCGCTCCCGCGAGACCATCCCTTGTGGCGCGAGCAGAATGTGATCATCACTCCACACGTGTCGTCCAGGGGCGGTGACCGTTTCCGTCATCGGTTGCTGACTCTCGAGAATATGCGACGCTATCTGGCTGGTGACAGGCTGCTGAACGTTGTCGACCCCGAGAAAGGTTACTAGCGGAGCCGGTCGACTTCTTCCCGGCTTTGACGGAGTCAGCCATACGTCACCTCCTCGGGTACACTTAGTCACATGAGAGATATCCCGGTAAAAAAATACCGTGTTCGCAGGGCCAAGAAGTGGTTGAAACGGACCCTGATCCCGTTTGGTATTCGCGCTGGCACAGTCAGCGTCAAGTGGAACAAGACAGACAGGTCTGTGTTTCCACCGCGGTCACTTTCTGATGTACCCGGCCTCGCGCGTTACGAGTACAGCTGGCTCTCACAGAACGGCGAAGATGGAATTATTCGCTACTTATTTGATGCAATTGGTTTTGAGTCGCGTTGGCTGGTTGAATTCGGTTTCGGCGCCGCGCAATGCAATGCATTGCGCTTGATTCTGAAAGAAGATTTCAATGGACTGCTCATGGATGGTTCGAGCGAAAATGTCGATTTCTTTAATTTCACAGCGGCCAAATTCGGGATCGACAAAGCCAAAGCTGTGCAGGCATTCATCACGCGTGACAACCTCGAGGAATTGATCACAAGCAACGGCGTGCCACGTGAGATCGACTTTCTTTCTCTTGATGTGGACGGTAACGACTATTGGTTTTGGGAAGCACTCGAGTGCATTTCCCCACGCGTGGTTTGTATCGAATACAACGCTGGCATCGGCCCCGATCTGTCGTGGACGGTCCCTTACGACGACGAATTTGAGCGCTACAGAAAACACGCGAGTGGGTTCTTCCATGGCGCGTCGCTAACTGCACTCGAGTCGTTGGGCAGGCGCAAAGGCTACTATTTGATCGGCTGTGACTCGACGGGCACGAATGCGTTCTTCCTGCGAGATGACGTCGAAGTCGAGGGCGTAACGGCGCTGACCGCTCGCGAGGCGTTTCGCCCGCACGCCAACTGGCTGGGCGGGGGAATCTCCGAGGCCGAGCAAATCGACATCATGCGTTCACTGCCCTACGAGGAAGTATGACCCGGCGCACAGCTATTGATGGCGCCAGCCGGCGCCGTTTGTATCTCTTTCGCCACGGCGCGGTGGACTATATCAACTCCGATGGCAGTTGGGTCGACGACCCCGATCTCGTAGACCTTAATGAACGCGGTCGTTCCCAGGTCGTTGCGATGGCTGAGCTATTCCGGGACGTGCCCGTCGACAAGGCACTTTGTTCTCCATTGCCGCGTACACAACAGACTGGCGAGACGATTCTTGCCGAACGCAAACTCGTGCTGGAGGTCGTCGCCGACCTTGAGGAAATCAGGCCGATGATAGGGGAGGCGTCCGGTGGCTATGACGTCGTGTCGGATGTCGCATTCTCGCATTGGCGCGCGGACCAGGAAGACGCAACGTTTCTCGGGGGCGAGCGCTATCACGACTTCTATGCACGCGTATCAAAGGCGATGGATGGGATCCTTGCGGACCAGTCCTGGCACAACCTCGCGATTTTCGCACACGGTGGCACGAACGCAGCGGTACTCGGCTGGGCGACTGGCGTAGGTCTCGCGGCGTTCGGTTTGCTCGACCAGTCGACTTGTTGCCTCAACGTCATCGACTTTGACGTTGATGAATCGGGGGCGTTGCTGCGCAAGACAGTCCGGGGCATGAATATCACGGCCGACGATCCCGTGATGCGTTATCGGGATGCTGGTGACATGGAGATGCTTGCACGCCGATTGCTGAAGTGGCGCGAGTAAAGCAGCCGCTCTCGATGGAAAGGTCTGAAGGATTTCCGCCAGTCGCAGGTATTAACGCGCGTGTTCTGGTGCTTGGCAGCCTGCCGGGCGCGCGATCAATTGCCGAGCAGCAGTACTATGCGCATCCGCAGAACGCGTTCTGGCCCATCATGCGTGAATTGTTCGAGATCGACGGCGACTACACGGCGCGTTGTGAGCAACTCGTCGAGAATCGAATTGCGTTATGGGATGTGCTCCATAGCTCTGTGCGGCCCGGCAGCATGGACGCCGATATCCAGCTGGATAGCGCCAATGCAAATGATTTCCGGGGCTTTCTGGGAGAGCACGCAGATGTCCGGCTGATCGCATTCAACGGCAAGAAAGCGGAGCAGCTTTTCCGCCGCTTTGTGAATGCGGGTTTCCTCACAGACGAGATCTCGCAAGCCGGCCTGCCATCCACGAGCGCCGCTTATGCGTCCATGCCGTTCTCAGGTAAGCTGGCTGCCTGGCGCAAAGCGCTTGGCTACGATTAAAAACAAGCAGGAGGGGATGATGATCGGATACGTAACGCTCGGAAGTAACGACGTGCCGCTAGCGGCAAAATTCTACGACGAGCTGCTCGCGTTAGTCGGTGCGGGGCGATTCTACGAAGGCGAGAATTTCGTTGCCTGGTCAACCGGACCGGGCGCGCCAGGGATTTCAGTTATTAGTCCTTACGACGGCAATCCTGCGACGGTCGGCAATGGCACCATGGTCGCTATCGCTGTGGATTCACCCGAAAAAGTACAGGCGATGCATGCCAAGGCGCTGGAACTCGGTGGTCAGGATGAGGGCGCTCCGGGACCGCGTGTCGATAATTTCTACGTCGGCTATTTTCGCGACCTGGACGGGAACAAGCTGAATGCGTTTTGCATCGTGAGCGAAGACTCATGAGGAACGAGCAAATTTTGTTGCCCATGCTCGGCATGATGGTCCTCACGGCCGTTGTATGATTCGTGCTGGGGCGGGCTGTCTGGGGCGCTTACCAGGCCGCGCTGGTTTGAGGTAGCCGGAGATCAGAGCGCACTGTCGCCGGTTTCACCGGTGCGAATGCGCCAGACCTGGTCGATCGTGGTGACGAATATTTTTCCGTCGCCGACCTTGCCAGTCTTCGCCGCGTCAACAATGGCTTCGACGACTCGCTCGACCAGGTCATCCGGAACGGCGACTTCGATCTTGGCTTTGGGAAGAAAATCAACAACATACTCGGCCCCACGATAGAGTTCCGTGTGGCCGCGCTGGCGACCGAAGCCCTTGACCTCGCTGACGGTCATACCCTGAATTCCGACCTCGCTTAGCGCGTTGCGCACGTCATCGAGGCGAAAGGGTTTTACAATGGCGGTCACGAGCTTCATAAGTTGATACTCCACGGCGGGCAAACGATGGTGCGTATGCTAACAAAGAGCCTGATAAAAGACTCCCTTGGATTGCGTTACTACGGTGCAACTATGACGCGTACTTCGAGCGCCATCCCGCCATTGCCAAACAAAAACAAGAAAGGGGATTAAAATGTCGGATAACTCACAGGTTGGCACGATCGGCTGGATAGACATGACAGTCGGTGACGCCGATGGAGTTCGTGATTTCTACAAGTCGGTCGTCGGCTGGGGCAGTGACGACGTTTCCATGGGGGAGTACTCCGACTATTCAATGACGCTCCCCTCAAATGGCGAAGGAGTAACCGGGATTTGTCACGCCCGTGGCAGCAACGCGGAACTGCCACCCGGGTGGTTGATCTACATCGTGGTCGAGGATGTCGAGGTGAGTGCTGCGGCATGTACGAACAATGGCGGCGAAGTCATTGTGCCGCCCAAGGGGCTTGCCGGTGGGCGCTTCTGCGTGATTCGTGACCCGGCCGGCGCAACCGCTGCGCTGTACCAGCCCTGAGATGCCCTCGCAGTCCGTATTTGATCTACCCGAGTGGCATGCAGAGGTTGCGGCTGTTGTGGAGGCTAGCGACAGCAGGTCGATCGCCGAGCAATTGGTCGCGCTAATCAGCGCGACTGTGTCCAACGACGGAACGAGCTTGCTGGCCTTTCACAAGGACGCATCGCCAGAGGTGCTCGCGCACTCGCTGGCACCGGATAATCGGAGGCATTTTCTTGACCGCTACCTGGCGGGTCCGTACCTGCTGGATCCGTTGTACCAAATGGCGCTTTCGGACGACAAACCGACAATGTGCCGGTTTCGGGACACGCAGCCGGACCGCTTCCGTTCGAGCGAGTTTTATCGGCAGTACGTGGAGCGTACGCACTTGGTTGATGAGATCGATTTCTTGCGGGAAGTTTCGTCCACCAGCACGCTGGTTATTGTGGTCGGTCGTACAGAGAATCGATTCACGCGAAGTGAGCTGGGTCGACTCCGCACTATCGAGCCGATCGTGCTGGCTGCCATGCAGCGCGTATGGGCCGGACGTGAGGATATGCCGGATGAACGCCACCGCCATATTCACCAGCGGCTCACTGAGTGTTACGAGCATTTCGGCGATGACGTGCTCACGCAACGAGAGCGTGAGATTACGCTGCTGTTATTGCGCGGCCATTCGACCAAGTCGGTGGCGCGGCGACTGGATATCGCGCCCGGAACCGTCATGGTTCACAAACGTAATTTGTTCTCGAAGCTTGGAGTCACATCGCAGCTGGAGTTGTTTTCGAAGTTTATCGAGGAATTGTCAAAAGCCTGATCGTACCTAGCAATAGGTATTTCTCCGGTTCTTTCCGAACTGGACAATGGATGAGGGTAAATTTTCCGGCCGGACAGGTTGTAAGTTTATGTTTGAATTCGATTTTGGTCACGGTGAGGACCTCGACCTGCTGCGCGAGACCGTTCGCAGCTTTGCGACGGACCGTATCGCGCCGCGCGCCGCCGAAATCGACGAGAAGAACGAATTCCCTCGCGACCTTTGGCCTGAGCTTGGTGAACTTGGCTTGCTGGGTATCACGGTCGAGGGCGAATACGGCGGCTCGGAGCTTGGATACCTGGCCCACGTTATCGCCATGGAGGAGATAAGCCGCGCGTCAGGTTCTGTCGGCCTGTCTTACGGCGCGCACTCGAATTTGTGCATCAACCAGCTACAACACTGGGGCAATGAGGAACAGAAACAGAAGTTTCTGCCAAAACTCGTATCAGGCGAGTACCTGGGCGCGCTTGCGATGAGCGAGCCGGGCGCCGGGTCTGACATCATGAGTATGCGCACGACTGCAGTTCGGGACGGCAACGACTACGTGTTGAACGGTTCGAAGATGTGGATCACCAACGCCCCCGGCGCGGACGTCATGATTGTCTATGCGAAGACAGATCCGGAGTCCGGCACGAAGGGTATTAGCGCATTTCTCGTCGAGCGCGGTGCGCCTGGTTTCTCAACACCGCAAAAACTCGACAAGCTTGGCATGCGCGGCTCGGATACGAGCGAAGTACTGCTGGAGGACTGCCGCGTCCCGGCGGCGAACCGGATGGCCGCAGAAGGCAAGGGAGCAGCAATCCTGATGAGCGGGCTGGACTACGAGCGCGTCGTGCTATCCGGTGGCTCGCTTGGCATCATGGCGGCCTGTATGGACCTCGTTATGCCCTATGTTCACGACCGCAAGCAGTTTGGTCAGCCGATCGGTGAATTTCAGCTCATGCAAGGCAAGATCGCGGATATGTACACCGCGATGAACTACTGCCGGTCGTATGTGTATGCGGTGGCGCAAGCCTGTGATCGCGGCCTGACTACCCGATTCGACGCAGCGGGATGTATCCTCGTAGCTGCCGAGAAAGCGACCTGGATGGCGGGTGAGGCAATTCAGGCCCTCGGCGGCAATGGCTATATCAACGAATTCCCGGCCGGGCGCTTGTGGCGCGATGCGAAGTTGTACGAAATCGGTGCGGGCACGAGCGAGATTCGGCGCATGTTGATTGGCCGCGAACTCTTTAACGCGACAAAGTAGTCGACACCTATGCCGGTAATCCAGACAAAAGTCGATCGTTCATCCGAGGATTTCGAGAAGAACAAGGAGGCTCACGAGGAACTCGCCGAGCACCTGAAGGAGGTTAACGACTATGTCATGCAGGGAGGACCGGAGCGCTCGCGTGAAAAACACCTGAAGCGCGGCAAGCTGCTTGCCCGTGATCGTATTGCAGGCCTGCTCGATGAAGGTGCGCATTTCCTCGAGATCGGTCGACAGGCGGCCTGGCAGGTATACAGTGACGATGTGCCCAGCGCCGGAATTGTCACAGGTATCGGGCGCATTCATGGCACCGAGTGTGTAATCGTCGCGAACGATGCCACGGTAAAAGGCGGCACCTATTACCCGCTGACGGTAAAGAAACACCTGCGGGCACAGGAAATTGCCGAAGAGAACCATTTGCCGTGCATCTACCTCGTTGATTCGGGCGGTGCGTTTCTGCCGCGGCAGGACGAAGTATTTCCCGATCGCGATCACTTCGGTCGCATCTTCTATAACCAGGCGCGCCTGTCAGGAAAAGGTATTCCGCAGATCGCCGTCGTCATGGGATCATGCACGGCGGGTGGTGCGTACGTTCCCGCGATGTGTGATGAGTCCGTCATCGTTCGAAATCAAGGTACGATCTTCCTTGGCGGTCCGCCGCTGGTTAAGGCGGCAACGGGCGAAATCGTCGACGCTGAAACCCTGGGCGGCGGCAGTGTGCATTCGCGCATCTCGGGAGTTACAGACCACCTTGCAGACGACGATGAGCACGCGCTGGCTATCGCCCGCGACATCGTTGCCCACCTGAACGTTCAGCGCGCTTCGAGTGTGAATCGGCGAACGCCGGAGGCGCCCGTACATCCCGTTGAAGATATCTTCGGCATCGTGTCGCGCGAATTTCGTTTTCCTTATGATATCCGGGAAGTCATTGCACGCATCGTCGATGCGTCCGAGTTTCATGAGTTCAAGAAACTCTATGGAGCGACGCTCGTGTGCGGCTTCGCGCATATCGACGGTTACCCTGTCGGCATCGTCGCAAATAACGGCATCCTGTTCCCGGAATCGGCGCAGAAAGGGGCGCACTTTGTGCAACTCTGCAGTCGCCGCCGCATACCGCTCGTATTCCTGCAGAACATTACGGGGTTCATGGTGGGTAAGCGCGTCGAGCATGCTGGTATTGCGAAAGACGGTGCAAAGATGGTCAATGCCGTCGCTTCAGCCAACGTGCCGAAGTTCACGGTTGTGGTCGGTGGTTCGTTCGGTGCCGGCAACTACGCCATGTGCGGTCGCGCTTACAGCCCTCGCATGATGTGGATGTGGCCGAACGCGCGGATTTCCGTCATGGGTGGCGACCAGGCAGCGTTGGTGTTGTCGACCGTAAAGGAAGACGGCCTCAAGCTACGCGGTGAAGAGTGGCCGGAGAGCGAGAAGGCGGACTACGAAGACATGATCCGCTCACAGTACGACAGCCAGGGCAACCCACTCTACGCGAGTGGTCGGCTCTGGGACGATGGGGTAATCGATCCGCTTGAGACGCGCACCGTACTGGCACACGGACTGTCCGCCGCAATGAATCACCCGCAACCCGACGAATCATCGTTCGGCATTTTCCGCATGTGACTGTACACTCTGCGGCAATGAGCTCGCGGCAGGACCAGAACACAGGTACACAGGACGTAAGAGAAGCACATCGTTTTGATGAACGGCGGCTCGAGGCGTATCTGTCTTCGCACGTTGAGAGTTTCCGCGGCCCGCTCACTGTCACCGAATTCAAAGGCGGCCAGTCGAACCCGACCTACCGCCTTGCTGCAGCGTCAGGTAACTATGTGCTGCGCCGCAAACCCCCGGGTAAGCTATTGAAGTCTGCACACGCTGTCGATCGCGAATTTCGCGTGATCAGCGCCTTGCACACATCGGGATTCCCGGTGCCGCGGCCATATCTTCTCTGTGAAGACGAAGAGATCATCGGCACAGCGTTTTACGTGATGGAGTGTGTCGAGGGCCGGATTTTCTGGGAGCTCGATCTTCCTGGTCTCGACAGGGATGAGCGGAGCGCCATCTACGACAACGTCAACGAGACGATCGCACTGTTGCACCAGACCGACTACACGGCGATCGGTCTGGACGACTTCGGCGTCCCAGGTAACTACTTCGAACGCCAGATATCGCGCTGGACCAGGCAGTATCGGGCATCCGAGACGAGCACCATCGATGCAATGGACCAGTTGATCGACTGGCTGCCGGGCAATATTCCGGACGACGAGTCAATCAGTATCGTCCATGGGGATTATCGGCTCGACAACATGGTTGTTCATCCTACTGAGCCCCGCGTGGTGGCCGTGCTCGACTGGGAGCTTTCGACGATCGGCCACCCGCTGGCCGATTTCACCTATCACCTTATGGCCTGGCAAATGCCGGAGATCGGCATCGGCTCGACCGGGCTCGTCGGCAAGCCACTTGCCCAACTCGGCATTCCCGACGAGGACGCATACATCGATCAATACTGCGCGCGTACCGGGCGCGACGGTATTCCGGACCGCAATTTCTATTCGGCATTCAACTTTTTCAGGCTCGCGGCTATCCTGCAGGGTATCGCGGGACGCGTGCGTGAAAAAGTTGAATGCCGATCAATTGCGGTCCGGAATACCGTCGCGCCCGGTACGCGCGCCGCAGGTAACTAATGCGGATCTATCGTCCTCGTCGGGAAGTGGTGA
>CAVWAH010000012.1:0-54980 GCA_963752875.1 uncultured Gammaproteobacteria bacterium
CCCCGTCAACACGGCCTACATCGATGGCAGTACGACCCTGAACGGAGCAATAGTTGCGGACGGCCCCAACGGTTCTCCTCTCGTAAATGGTCTGTTGCTCGGTGACCTGCCCAACGATGGCACGATCGCGACTGTGACGTTTGATGTCGCGGTTTATCCGGACGTACCGGATGCCACGATTATCTCGAACCAGGCATACGTCAGCGCTGTGGACCAGGGCCTGGCCGACCTGCCGTCCGACGATCCTCGGACCGACCTGCCCGACGATCCGACGCGCGACATCGTGGGCAACTACCCGCTGCTGTACGCCGTGAAGACGGCGGCACTCGAGAACGATCTCAGCTCCTTAGGGATAGTCGACCCCGGCGATACGCTGCGCTACACGATTACCGTCTACAACAACGGCAACGTACCGGCGACCGTCGTCGAGCTGTTCGACAACGTCCCGGTCAACTCGACGTACGTTGCCGATACGACGACGCTCGACGGGGCTCCGATCGGTCAGCCCGATGGCGGCGTATTCCCGCTGGAAGGCCGCATCCAGATCGGCAACAACGGCGTACTCGATCCGGGCGCTTCGACAACGGTCGAGTTCGTTGTTCTCGTCGACAACGTGCCCCCCGGTACGCTAATCACGAACCAGGCAACCGTCTACAGCGCGGAAGTTGCCAACCTCCCGACCGATGCCGATGGCGACCCGTCCAACGGGGCGCAGCCCACCGTCGTGGTCGTCGGCGATGTCCAGGTGCTGTCGATCGTCAAAGACGTTGCTGTTGTCGGCGGCGGAGCTGCACTTGCGGGGGCGACGCTCGAATACTCGGTGACCGTACAGAATCCCAGCAACGTCCCGGCGCTGTACGTACTGCTCAGGGACGATCTCGACGAGGTGACTCCGGGCTACCTGACCTACGTCGATCAGTCGGCGACGCTGAACGGGCTACCAGGTGGTGTCAGCGTGGCGGGCCAGGTCATCACGGCCGACTACTTCAACGAGTATGGGGCGTTGGGGCCGGGCGAGACAGTGGTCCTGCGCTTCCAGGCCGTCATCGACCCGAACCTGGTCGAGGGCACGACGATGACCAATACGGCGCGCGTCTACTGGGACGATCCCCAGCAGCAGGCAGAAGCGTCGGTGTCTATCGACGTCGGCGCCATGCCGAACGCCGGCATGTTGAGTGGCGAGGTCTGGCATGACGCCAATCACGACAACACGCCGGGTGACGCCGAACGGGGACTCGAGGGCTGGACCGTTGAGCTGTGGCTCAATGGCCAGGTCGTGCGCTCGACGACAACCGATGTGGCCGGGTACTACATCTTTACCAATGTGCCGCCGAACTACACGGCCGGTGAAACCTATTCGCTGGAGTTTGCGGCCCCGGGCGCGATGTCGACCACCGCGCTGCTTGGTGAGACCGACTCGGACTTTACGGACGGCCAGCAGCGTATTGATGACATCGATGTGCAGGAAGGCAGCAACCTGCTCGCCCTCAATATGCCGGTCGACCCGAACGGTGTCGTCTACGACGCGGTTGGCAGGACACCGGTTCTGGGCGCTGTGGTGTCGCTGGTCGATCCGCGTAACGGTCAGCCTGTGCCCGATACCTGCTTCGACGATCCGAACCAGCAGGACCAGGTGACGATCGGCAACGGCTATTACAAGTTTGATATCAACTTCTCGAGTCCTTTGTGCCCGGGACCGGGTAACTACCTCGTGCAGGTAACCGCGCCGAGCGCTGCGTTCGTGCCGGGCATCTCGCAGTTCATCCCGCCGACGTCGGACCTCTCGACGCTGCCGTTCGACGTGCCGGCCTGCCCGGGCTCTGGCAACGACGCCGCGCTCGGGACGCCGGACCACTGCGAAGCAACCCGCTTTGAATTTGCCCCGCCGGCGACGGTTCCGGCGCGCAGCGTCGGCACCGAGTACCACCTGTTCCTGACGCTGGACGACACCCAGGTACCGGGCTCGAGCCAGCTGTTCAACAACCATATTCCGCTCGATCCGCGGCTCGATGGCGCAGTGGCCGTCACCAAGACAACGCCGATGCTCAACGTGACGCGCGGCCAGCTCGTGCCCTACGTCATTACGGTTAGCAACTCGTACGGCGCTGACCTTCCCGACGTGAATATCGTTGACTGGTTCCCGGCGGGCTTCCGCTACGTCGAGGATTCGGCTCGTTTTGACGGTAATCCGGCCGAGCCTGCTGTCATCGGGCGCGAACTGATCTGGCCCCGCCTCGTGCTCGATACCGACGGTCGCCACGAGATCAAGCTGTTGCTCGTTGTGGGCGCGGGCGTCAGCGAAGGCGAGTTCGTCAACCGCGCCTTTGCGAGCAGCGCGCTGACTGGCGCGGTCATGTCGCCAGAAGCAGAAGCAACCGTGCGTATCGTTCCGGATCCGACCTTCGACTGCACGGACGTCACCGGCAAGGTCTTCAACGACTCCAATCGCAACGGTTACCAGGACGGCGATGAAAACGGCCTGCCGGGCGTCAGGCTGGTAACGGCCACGGGGTCTCGCGGCAACGACCGACAGCTACGGCCGCTACCACATCACCTGCGCGATCGTCCCGAACGAGAGTCGTGGCAGCAATTTCGTCCTGAAGCTCGACGATCGCACGTTGCCAAGCGGCTATCGCGCATCCACGCGGCCCATGCAGGTCCAGCGTGCCACGCGCGGTAAGGCCTTGCGCATGAACTTCGGCGCGTCGATCCATCGTGTTGTCGGCCTGGATATTGCCGACGCCGTGTTCGAGCCGGGCACGTCGATCATGCGCAACCAGTGGAGTTCGCGCATTCCCATGCTGCTCGAGGAATTGCAGAAGGCCCCGGCCACATTGCGCCTGTCCTATGTTGCAGACATCGAGGACGAGTCTCTCGTCAACGAGCGGCTGGAACTGCTCAAAGACCAGATCATGGACTCCTGGAAGGAACTCGACTGCTGCTACGAACTCGTTGTCGAACCCGAAGTCTTCTGGCGCCTCGGCGGCCCACCTGGCAAACCACAGGAGGCGCAGCGATGAATACCAGGATGAGGAAACTTAACTGCTTGCTGCTGTCCTGCCTCGCGACGGTATCGCTGCAGGCTGTTGCCGCTGATGTTGACGAAGTGCCGATGGGTGAGGTGGTCGAACGCCACCTGACCGACGGCGTGCCGCCCATGCGGTGGGTGCAGGATCCGGATCAACTTGACGAGGAACTGGGCGACACGTTCGAAATGCGTGAAACCCTCGGTGACGAACTCGAGACGATCAAACTCAGCGGCCTGGTGCCGTCAATTCACTTCGAATCCGGCGTGGCGAATATCCCGGGCACGACAGTCGAATCGCTCGGTGAGATTCTCGATCGCATGCGCGATCGCATGAACGTTCGCCTCCATCTTATTGGTCACGCCGATAACCGTCCGCTCTCGCCGCGCCTGCAAGAGATCTATGGTGACAATGCCGGTCTGTCGCGGGAGCGAGCAGGCCAGGTAGCTGAACATTTCCAGACCTCGCTTGCATTGCCGCCAGAAGCAATTTCCTTCGCGTGGGCCGGCGATACGTCACCCGTGGCATCGAATCTGACCGATGCCGGGCGCGCGCTCAACCGTCGCGTCGAGGTCGAAGTCTGGTACGACGAATTACGAGACAAGCTGGCCCTCGAAGAGATTCTAGTCCCCCATGAGATCTCGCGCGTGAAAGTGTGCCGCATGGAAACCGTGTGCAAGCTGCGCTACGTCGACGGTCACTCGAAACGTGCCAGGGTGCAGAACCTTATCGCACCGCTTCGCTATAAGACCGAAACCATCGAAGTCAGCGACGCATTTGTCGAGAATATCCGCCGGGCATTCGACAATCTCAGCGACAAGCAGAACGTTGTCGTCAAGTTTGTCGGGTACTCCGACGATCTGCCCCTGTCCGGACGGACAGCACGAATTTACGGCGATCACGTCGGGCTTACCAAGGCTCGCTCGCGCCGCGTTGCGCTCGCGGTTCAGGATGAACTGGGCCTGCCCACGCCGATGATAATGAGCGACGGCCGAGGCTCGGAGCGTCCGATCGGATCGAACGAAACCGAACGCGGCCGTGACGTTGAATCGACGCGTCGAG
Source organism: uncultured Gammaproteobacteria bacterium (assembly GCA_963752875.1). Classification (GTDB taxonomy): domain Bacteria; phylum Pseudomonadota; class Gammaproteobacteria; order Steroidobacterales; family Woeseiaceae; genus UBA1847. The sequence goes on from CAVWAH010000012.1 coordinate 4,089, forward strand.
GTTGAGTTCTGGTACGACGATCCGCTCCAGGAATTGCCTGACGAACCACAGCTTTGCCCCGAGTCGGCAGGCGCCGAGCTCCTGACCAAAGTCTACGATCCACCGTGGGGACACATTGAGATCGTCGATTTCGGCGACGGGCAACCCGTCTTGCCGGCCGGCTACACCGATGTACTTGGCCGTGCGCTCGAAGATGTCGCCGACAAGACGAATCCTCGCCTGCGTTTCATTGGTTATACGCGCAACGAGCGCCTGGCACGACGCACCGCGGCGGTTTACGGCGATGACATTGGGCTCTCGGCATCACGCGCGCGCCGCGCGATGGAGCAGGTTGCCGACCTGATGCAGCTCGAGCCCGGGCAGCGCGAGTATGAAGGTCGTGGCTACGTCCACTCCGATGATGTGGTCAACGCCGGTTTCGTCCAGGGCGAGACGTCGCATGTTGCCGTGCAGGTCGTTTACGACGAACTCGCCGTGCTCGACGATTACGACGGCGTCGACATTACGCGCGTGACGCGTGAGCTCAGTCCGGAGAATCCGCTGGGCCTGAATTTGATGCGTATCACGGTCAACGGCGAACCCATCGATGACCCGAAACGCAGTTCGTCGGACATCCAGCGCTGTACTGACGTCGCGTTCGACGACGCCGAAATCCAGTTCGGCTATGACAACATGCGGTCAGCGCCGCGCCTGAGTGTGGCCGCGGAACCGGAACGCATTTCGGTGGCCGACAATGACGGCGAGCCGCGCCGCATGTCGCCGGTGCAGTTCCGCATGTACACCAACTACTCCTACTTCATCGACCGCGCCGAAGTTCGCATTTTTGAAAACGGCGAGTCGGTGGAATCTGAGCCGCTCGATATTATCGAGATCAGTGAAGATGACGCCATCGAATGGCAGCCGGAAACAGACTGGTTCGATGGCCCGGTTCACGAGCTGGCCTACGTGCTGCGCGCCTATGGCACCGACGGCAATTTCGACGAAACGAAACCGCAGCCACTGTGGGCGGTTTATGGTGATGTTGAAGCGCCGGCCGATGACGAAGACGATTTCGCATGGCCGCCGACTCTGTTCACGGCTTACGGCGAGAACAGACTTGATATGCACAATATTGGCCTTAGCAGTGGCACGGTCAGCGTGCGGGGCAGCGTAACGCCAGGTGAGCAGGAAGTCTGGGTTGCCGGGCGACCGATTCCTGTCGATGAGGACGGCCAGTTCGTCACTGAGGAAATCCTGCCCCAGGGTGCACACACGGTCGAGGTCGCCGTCCTGGATAAGGAAGGCAATGGCAAGCTGTACTTGCGTGACCTCGAATTCGAGAGCAACGACTGGTTCTATGTTGGCATGGCGGACTTCACGTTCTCCGAGGGCAGCACAAGTGGCCCGGCTGACCTGTACCAGGGCGCCAACTCGCAGCAGGATATCAATTCGAACGTGGACGGCCGGCTGGCGTTCTTCGTGAACGGTAAGTTCGGCGATCACTGGAAGCTGACGGCGAGCGCGGATACGCGCGAAGGACCGGTAGAGGACCTGTTCAGCAACTTCATCGACAAGTCGCCGGACGCACTGTTCCGGCGCATCGATCCCGATTACTACTACCCGACGTTCGGTGACGACAGCACGGTTGAGGAACTGGCACCGACCATGGGCAAGTTCTTCGTTCGCATCAGCGACGATGACAGCCACGCCCTGTGGGGCAACTTCAAGGTCGGCTACATGGACAACGAGCTCGCGCACGTCGATCGCGGCCTGTACGGCGCGAACGTCCATTACCAGTCCGACGCGACGACGAGCTTTGGCGAGCAACGCTACGCTGTCGACGGATTCGCTGCCGAGCCCGGCACGGTTCCAAGCCGCGAGGAATTCCGCGGAACCGGTGGTTCGCTGTACTACCTGAATCGCCAGGACGTCCTGACCGGCTCCGAGCGCGTGCGGATCGAGATACGCGACAAGGATTCCGGCATCGTGACCGGCGTCCTGAACCTGACGCCCGTCATGGACTACGACATCGATTACCTGCAGGGCCGCGTCCTCTTGACCGAACCGCTGGCATCGACCGCAGACGACAATCTGCTGGTGCGTAGCAGCGCCATCAGTGGCGATGAGGCGTACCTGGTTGTGCGCTATGAGTACACGCCGGGCTTCGGCGACGTCGATGCGCTGTCTACGGGCGGCCAGGCGCACGCATGGATCGGCGACTACGTGAAAGTCGGCGTGACGGCGAACGTCAATGAGCAGGATGGTGCGGACAATAACCTGAATGCAGCTGATGTGACGTTCAGGTGGAAGCCGGAGACCTGGGTCAAGATTCAGCAGGCGAATAGCGAAGGTCTCGTCTCGATGCCTGTTCTATCCACCGATGGCGGCTATGAATTTACGTCGTTCGATCAGGCGACCTTCGTTAACGCGAAGGCGAGTGCCGATCGGGCTGACATAAGCCTCTCATCCGACGAGTTGATCGGTTGGGGTGATATCCAGCTCACCTACTACGTCCAGGACGTGGAAGGTGGCTACTCGGCACCGGGCATGCTGGCCCTGAGTGATACAACCAACCAGGGCGGAACGTTGCGCATACCCATAGCTGATCGTTTCTCGCTTGGTGCGAAGGTGGACGAGCGCGTTCAGGAGCTCGGGCTCGAAACGAATGCCCAGGAAATCAATATTGGATACCAGGTCACTGATCGCTGGGACATCAGCGCCGGCTATCGCAAGGATGAACGTATCGACCGTTCACCGATCGTTGTCCTGACGCAGGAGCAGGGCGATCGAACGGATGCAGTGCTGCAGGTCGGCTACGACTCGAAGGCGTCCTGGAACACGTACGTATTCATGCAGGACACGCTGTCAGTGAGCGGCACTCGCCAGGAGAATGCGCGGGCCGGCGTCGGCGGGGCCTACCAGGTCACGGAGAAGCTGAGGTTCGAGGCCGAGATGTCCGATGGCGATCTCGGTATGGGCGGCCGCATTGGTTCCAGTTACCTGCACTCCGATCGAACCAGCATGTACCTCAACTATGCGCTTGAGAACGAAAGGGCAGACAACGGCATGCGCGCTGGTCGCGGGAGTGAAGGCAATCTCGTTGCCGGTGTGAAGACTCGCCTTGCTGACAGCACCAGTGTGTTCCTCGAAGAGCGTTACCAGTACAACGACGCGATGACGGGTCTGACGCATGCCACGGGTATCAACTTCGCGCCAAACCAGAAGTGGAATCTCGGCCTGACGACGGATATCGGCACGCTCAGGGATACGCTGACTGGCGCCGAGACCGAGCGGCTCGCAGCAGGCGTGCAGGTTGGCTATGGCACCGAGAAGATGCAGATCGCCACAGGCCTCGAATACCGAAACGACGATGTCGAGCAGCTGAATCTGAGCCGGGTTGAGCGCAAAACCTGGCTGTTCCGCAATTCGTTCAAGTATCAGTTGAGCCCGTCATCGAGATTCCTCGGCAAATTCAACCTGTCGGAAAGCGAGAGCACGCAGGGGGCCTTCTACGACGGCGGCTTCACCGAAGCGGTGGTCGGCTATGCCTATCGCCCTGTCGCCAACGATCGCCTGAATGCACTGGTCAAATACACCTACTTCTACAATATGCCGACGACCGGGCAGGTGACCCTGCAGAATACGGCGGCAGAGTTCCTGCAAAAGAGCCATATCGCAGCCGTCGATGTGAGCTATGACATAACGAAGAACGTCACGCTGGGCGGCAAGTACGCCCATCGCCTGGGGCAGGTCAGCCTTGATCGTGAGAATCCCGAATTCTTCGACAATGGCGCCAGCCTGTACGTGCTGCGGGGCGATTACCGGTTCCGCGAGAACTGGGAGGTGCTCGTTGAAGCTCGGATGCTCGATATGCCGGATATCAACGAGACCCGCAGCGGCGCGCTCGCGGCCGTATCCCGCTACCTGGGCGACCATCTCAAGGTGGGTATCGGATACAACTTTACCGATTTCTCTACCGACCTGACGGACATGAGCTTTGACCACCAGGGCGTATTCCTGAACGTGACCGGCACGCTCTAGGTCCGTAGGTCTTTGCCGACACTTGCGCGCACTTTAAGAAGTCTGTTATAAAAACCCTACGCAAGATTCTGATACATCAGGAGTACTTAAGGACTTGCGAGGCTCTGCAGGGAGCCCCGGACTACAGGATGTAGTCGACTCTGAATAAGAAAAGCGTAGACAATAAATATAACCATACGCTGGAGTGGCAATGACAGACCACCTCGATCGCTTTCACGCGGCACTCACCGTGCTCGCTGGGCATGGCCATATAAAACAAAGACTTATCAAGGCCTACGACGAGAACCTCGTTGAAATTCACGAGGATGAACTACCCATCGCGATGCAGCAGTCATTCGCTGATCTGAGAGTCGAAATGCACCGCGTCACGCCTCTCAATGGCGAAGGGCCGATCTGCGCATCGGTCCGGAAGATGTCGCTCACTGAAGCGAGTGAGTGCGCTGGCCGGATCGTGACGCTCTTTGGCGAGATCGCACGCTCGTGCGACGACCCCCAGACCAGTTTGCGGCTCACAGACGGCGAAGAAGTGCGCGTCCCGCCGTTTCTCGTCAAATCTGTTTGATCGGGTAGTACACGTAGGTCAGTAATTCGGCCTCGGGCGTGTTGCCCGGATCGCTGACGTAGGATTCCCATGCGGCGCCATTGCGCTCAATTCCCAATGCGGCCAGGTAGGCCGATATCTTCCGATGTGTCGTGCTCAGGTCACGATACGAGCCCACATGCCGCACCCGGATGACCGGGCCGCCATAGGTTTTACCCAGTTTTACGGTCGTGCCATCGTGCGGCGTGGCGTCGCTGACGCCCCGCACGGGGATCGCTGAGTCAAACACGAGCTCGGAACCGCTGAATGTGCGCGTGATCGATAGCGGCGCACCGGCATCCTGCAGGTCGTGCTCATCTATAAACGTCAGAATCTCGAAATAGGCCTTGCGCATGGCATCCGATATGGCCGATGGCTCAGGTTTCGATGTCGTCGGCAGGTACGCGATCTCGATTGGCTCGACGACCAGGTGTTCGATCTCAATATCGCTGAAATCCGCACCGGGCAGGCTCTCCGCCAGCTCCTTCAGGTCGGCGAGGCCCGAGCGATAGTCGCGCGCAACCACGCTGCCGAGCATGGAGGCGAAATAGCGGCCGACAATGTTCATGCCGTAATCCGCTTCGAATCCCCAGTGCACGATCGTCGTGCCGACGCCAGGTGTGAGGCGGAACCAGGATTTGGCCTCACCGGGTTCCCCCGGGCTCATGACGATGCCGACATACTCGAATGGCCTGCTTTGTGTGATCGTCTGTGTGCCGCTGCCGATAATGACCCCGTCCCAGGTCACGGTCGCACCCACGCCACGGCTGTTCCCGGAGTAGATAAAGCGCGCGTTCGGGTCGGTGTCAGCCCACGGCGCCCACAATGTGAAGCGCCTGAAATCGTTGACGAGTGCAAATACCGTAGCCGGCTGGGCGTCAATTTCGGTCGATACCTCGATGCGATGCGCGCGCGGCATGACAAAGCCGATGAGTATCAGCACGGCGATTGACGCGATTACCCCATACAACACTTTCTGCACTTCGATGCCCTGCGGGTCCGTTGATCCGGGCTGGATTATTCCACATATGCCATTCCTTCGGCACAATGCATGTATGAATAGCGACAAGCACAACAATCTGCCCATAGGGGTGTTCGATTCGGGCGTAGGCGGGCTGACGGTGCTCAAGGCAATTCAGGAAGAGATGCCCGACGAGAACCTCGTATACCTTGGCGATACGGCGCGGCTGCCGTACGGGACCAAGAGCCCGGCATCGATTGAGCGCTATGCGACCCAGGCGGCGGCGAAACTGCAGGAGCAGGGCATCAAGCTCCTGGTGGTCGCCTGTAACACCGCGTCCGCCGTGGCTCTTAATGTGCTGCGAGACGAGTTGGCGCCGTTGCCAGTCGTTGGCGTTATCGAGCCTGGGGCAACAGCGGCTGTAGCCGCGCATCCCGGCGGCAAGCACCTCGTGCTGGCGACCGAGGCGACGGTGCGCCTGGGCGCCTACCGAAATGCGATTGTCGAGCGCGACCCCAATGCGACCGTGTACGAACAGGCCTGCGAGATGCTTGTATCACTCGCTGAGGAAGGCTGGAGCGATGGCAGCATCGCGCGCGCAATCGTGCGCCGCTACCTGGACGAGGCCAATGGAATGTCGCCCGACACGATCATCCTGGGCTGCACGCACTTCCCGCTGCTCAAGGACACTATCCGGGATGTCGCCGACACCGACGTGACGCTCGTCGACTCCGCGAGCACTACGGCTGGCGTCGTGCGAGCTGCGCTCGAAGCCGACGGTGCGGCTCGTGGCGGAGATTCGCCCGGCTCACTGCGTCTGCTGGCAACGGATGGTGCGACGCGATTCGCACGAGTCGGTGGCCAGTTCCTGGGTCATGAGCTCAGCTACAAGGATGTCGAACTCGTCGATCTGTGAGCCTGGGGCCTGGCTTGTGCAATAATTACTGATTAGATCCTTTGCAGGGGTAAGTCGTGAAATTCCTCAATCTCATCCGCCCGCTGGGCATCGTTTTTTTATCATCCTTGCTGATTTCCTGTGGTGAGGAGGCTCCCCCTGAAGTGTCGGTTGAGCCGCTCGAGAAGGTTGAGGCACGCCCCGAGATCTACGCGGACTTCACATTGACGGCGGACCTCAGCCACCTTAGCGATAACCAGAAACAAATGGTCGCGCTACTGATCGATGCTGCCCAGATTATGGATGACCTGTTCTGGCGTCAGTCGTTCGGTGATAACTACGAAGAATGGCTGGACTCGATCGCCGACGATCGGGATCGGCGCTTCGCCGAACTGAACTACGGTCCCTGGGACGGACTTGATGACGAAAAGCCATTTATGAGTGGTTTTGGCGCCAAGCCCCTGGGTGCACAGTTCTATCCGGAGGACATGAGCAAGGAAGAGTTTGAGGAAGCCTATCTCCCGGGCAAGGCGGACCTTTATTCGTTCGTTCGACGTGACGCTGCGGGCGACCTGATGCTCGTTCCTTATCACGTCGAATACGCCGAAGAGCTGGCTGCGGCGGCACGGCTGTTGCGTGAAGCGGGCAAGCTTGCAGACAGTCCTGATTTCGCCAACTACCTGAAACTGCGCGCCGCCGCACTGATCAGCGACGACTTCCAGTTGAGCGATATGTACTGGATGGACGTCAAGGACAATGAGATCGACGTCGTCATCGGACCGATCGAGACTTATCTCGACCGCTTGTATGGCTATCGCGCGGCGTATGAAGCCTATGTCCTGATCAAGGACCTCGAGTGGAGCGGCCGCCTGAGCCGCTTTGCCGGTTTCCTGCCGCAACTGCAGGAAGGCCTGCCAGTACCGGATGAGTACAAATGGGAATCGCCCGGTACCAACGCGGACCTGAACGCGTACGACGTCGTTTACTACGCGGGACACAGCAACGCAGGTTCAAAGACGATCGCTATCAACCTGCCGAACGATGAACAGGTACAACTGGAGAAAGGCTCACGGCGCCTGCAGCTCAAGAATGCGATGGAGGCGAAGTACGTGAAGATCCTCGAGCCTATTGCCGACGTTCTCATCGATGAAGGCCAGCGGAAGCACATCACGTTTGACGCGTTCTTCTCGAACACGATGTTCCACGAGGTCGCGCACGGCCTGGGTATCAAGAACACGATCGATGGCAAGACCACGGTGCAACTGGCGCTGCAGGAACTTGCATCCAGCATGGAGGAGGGCAAGGCCGACATTCTTGGTCTGTATATGATCACCGAGCTGCACAAGGCAGGTGAGCTGGGCGACGCGGACTTGCGCGATTTCTATGTGACGTTCATGACAGGCATCTTCCGTTCGATACGGTTCGGTGCTGCCAGTGCGCATGGCAAGGCCAACATGGTGAGATTCAATTTCTTCCTGGACGAAGGCGCCTTCATTCGCGACGCCGAAACCGGACGTTACAGCGTCGACTTTGACCGCATGGGAACAGCGATCGAGAATTTGTCACGCGTTCTACTGACGTTGCAGGGTGATGGTGACTACGAGGGCGCGAAGAAACTGACCGACACGAAAGGCATCATCACGCCGCAACTGCAGGCTGATCTTGATCGCCTGACGAAAGCGTCGATTCCGGTCGACATCGTGTTTCAGCAGGGTGTTGCGGAGTTAGGGCTCGAGTAGCGATCAGAGCTCGCTCTTGGCAACCACAGGCAACTGGTGGCCGAAGAGTGTCGTCAGGTATAGCGACCGTTGTGTCTCGAGTACACCGGTAAGCGTCGGGAAGCGTGCGTCAGGGTCGTGCATGTTCATGAGTATCTCTCCCTCGCCGTTGAAAGCGACGACGTGGGAGGCAGGAACAGCTTGCGGCCGAAGTGCGGCGGGCAATCGTTGTACAACTTTCCGCAACCAGGGCCTGTCGGAGATCTGGTCCAGCAGGCCATTTCTTGGCGCGGCAAATCCCATCCAGAATCGGCCGACCTTGCCGGTCTTCAGGTTATCCGGAAACCCGGGAAGATTTTCGAGCAGCACTTCGGTGGTGCCCTGGCGTGGTCCGCTTAGCCAGTGTTTGAGTACGCGATAGTTACTCGTTTCTGCGACGACAAGGAAGCTATTGTCTTCGCTGATCGCGATGCCGTTCGCGTAATTGAGATCGTCGAGTAACTGCTGGCTCGTTCGGGTTTTGGGATCAAACACGAACACGCCGCCATGCCCACCGTGCTCCATGATGTCGAGCAACGATGCATTGTAGGTGCCCCGGTATTTGTCTGCACCGAACTTGCTGCTTGCCTCGGTAAAGTAGATTTTGCCGTCGGCGGCGATAGCGAGGTTGTTCGGATAAACAGGCGTAGAGCCGTCAACGCTGTTGAGAATCCCGGTGACGTTGCCTTGCGCGTCGATTCGCTGCAGCCCCAGGTACGCGTTGGCAATGACGAGAGAGCCATCCACGTCGACTTCAATTCCGAGTGGCCGGCCACCAGCATCCGCGAATTCCTCAACGCGCCGATTTCGGATTCGAAGGACGAGGCCGCTCGCTGTCGTAACGTAGACAAAATCGTCGTGGCCCAGCGCTGCGTCTTCGGGGCCTTCGTGGCTACCGAGGTCGATCGCTGTTGCAGCCTGGAGCAGGTCATTGGACGCGAATGGGTCGATGAGTCCGCGATCGACTGGCGCATTCCAGGCCACGGGTTCGATCGGCACAGGCCAGGCCAGCAGGTAGAGGGCGATACCAGTGAGTAGCAGTCCGAAAAACCCGAGGACGCGATTCACGATGGAGCTGGGCTCAGCGTTTTGTGTCGAGCATGCGCAGGAATTCCGCGCGCGTACGTGCATCTTTTCGGAAGCCACCGATCATCTGGCTCGTGACCATTGAGACATCCGACTTGTGAACGCCGCGTGTCGTCATGCACTGGTGTTTTGCTTCGATAACGACGGCTACGCCTATCGGCTGCAAAACATCCTGGATGCAGTTGGCGATCTGCGCCGTCATTTTTTCCTGTACCTGGAAGCGCCTCGCAAAAGCCTCCACGACACGTGCCAGCTTGCTGATACCGACCACTTTGTTGCGCGGCAGGTAACCAACGTGCGCTTTGCCGATAATAGGAGCCATGTGGTGTTCGCAATGCGATTCAAACGAGATATCACGCAGTACGATCATCTCGTCGTAGCCTTCGACCTCCTCGAACGTGCGCTCGAGGAATTCGTAAGGATTGACCTTGTACCCGCTGAACCAGTCTTCGTAGGCTCGCGCGACCCGCTTGGGTGTGTCGATCAGGCCTTCGCGGCGTGTGTCCTCACCTGCCCACAGCAACAAAGTGCGGATGGCTTCTTCCGCCTGTTTGCGGCTGGGTTTGCGTGGTTTGGGTTTTGTCTTCTTGTTGGCCGCCAAGGGGTCCGTCCTGTTTGGATTCGAGATTCTTGAGTTGAAACAATCCTACGCAGACTTCTGATCGAGGTCGAGGCCGATCGGGCAACTCACGCCGGTGCCGCCAATACCGCAATAGCCGGCAGGATTCTTTGCGAGGTACTGCTGGTGGAAGTCCTCGGCATAATAAAATGTGTCAAGCGGCGTGATCTCGGTTGTGATCTCACCATGACCAGCAGCTTTGAGTTCCGCTTCGTAGGTTGTCAGTGACTGCCGGGCCTCACTCTGTTGATTGTCATCGACCGTGTAAATCGCGGAGCGATACTGGGTGCCAAGGTCATGGCCCTGACGCATGCCCTGGGTCGGATCATGACTTTCCCAGAATACTCTGAGCAATTCCCCGAACTCCACGAATGCCGGGTCATAAACGACCAGCACGACTTCGGCGTGTCCGGTATCTCCGGAGCAGACTTCTTCGTAGGTCGGGTTGGGTGTCACACCTCCCGCGTACCCGACAGCCGTCGTATACACGCCGTCCGTTTGCCAAAAGCAACGCTCGGCGCCCCAGAAGCAGCCAAGGCCAAATACAGCCCGTTGCATATTGTCGGGGAACGGGGTTTGAAGCGGATTACCGTTGACAAAATGGTGCAGAGGAACCGGCATCGCCGTGTCCCGACCAGGCAGCGCGTCGCTGCGCTCTGGCAAAATGGGCTTTCTCATCACTTTTCCTGGGCTGTTTTCTGGCCGGCGGCCATTTCACTCTTCAGCTCGTCCAGGTCGGACTGGCGATAGAAGAACTCGTGTTCGAAAACCTGGTTTCCAGATTCGACGGGCTCACCTTCGACTATGACGGGCCTGAAGAACCGCTGGCGAATTTCCCGGTGCACCATCCGTTGCATGTCCGTGAATTCAATAGGGTCAGCGGCAGTGCGGATATTTCTTACACGACCGCGCGTGGATACCGTGTAGTCGACGTGTATGACGCCCTTCAGCATCCCGTCGGCCGATGTTTCAGAACTGCCGCCAGCGTAAAGGGGGAGCGGTTTCTCCCGGAGCGATATCGGTTGCTCCATTAGATCCCGGCGCATCTCAATTCGATCTTCGTCAGCGGACAGCGTGGTCCAGACTTCCAGGTAGATCCTGCGCGCACGGTTGTGCGATTCGTGGAATGCGTAGTAATCCGCAAGGGCGAGATGTGTGGTCGCCATCTCCAGCCATGGAAAATCATCGGACCCTTCCGCGATTCGAATTGCCCGCTTGAAATAGGATTCGCCTGTAGAACCTGACTGGCCCCGCACCCCGTCTGCCACGGGCTCGTAGTAGTAGAATGACTCTCCCAGCCTGATGAGTGGTGCAACAAGACGAGGGTCATTCTTGCCCACCGACGTTTCGATGATGCGAATTGCACGGCGGTACGTTGCGCGCTCGTCGTTGTAATAGCCCGCACGATGCTGCCAGTTCGCGCGGCGCATGAGCGAGGGCAGCAAGCCCAAAGCATCGTTCTCGAAATGCCGGACGTTGAGGACGTGAATGCGGTCCAGCACGTCTCTTGCTTCCTCGAGATCACCGAGGCGAACGTTGGCCTCAGCGAGCGATTCCAGGATCTCAACCTGCTCTATGTTGTGGGGGCCTTCGTTTACGTGCGTGATGTGCGTTGCACGGCCAAACGTCTTGGACGCGAGATCGGGGCGACCGGTGCTCAGTTGTGCGGCGCCCAGGCCTCTCAGGGGATTAACGAGTTGCGCGGTCAGCCGGTCTTCGACGATCTCGAGGATTTCAACCGCCGACGTGAAGTTCTGAATCGCCGCGTCGAACTGTCTGTTGTTGTGCTGCACGATCGCGAGGTTGCTCAGCGCTTTCGACGTTTCCAGGGATTGGGGTCCATGGATTCGGATTGCCATTTCGACGACGCGTTTCGCCGAAGCATCGGCTGCGTCGAAATTTCGCTCCGCGATCAATTCACGGAAACGGGCGAATTCCGCGAGCAGTTCGCTTTCTGACGCTTCCGAAACGGCCACATCGGTGGTGCTCTCTTCGGCCTCGCCGCCTTCATCGGCGACGGGAACCGTCTGGTCGAGCGGTCCCTCGTTACTTTCCACGTCTTGCTGTTCCTGACCGTAGGCGGCCAGAGACAATACAAAAAGCAAAGCAGCGAAGCTTGTCGGTCCGGTGGCTCTCATTCGCTGGTTGGGTTCTCCTGGCAACGCCCTGCAGCGTCGGCTGAGTGTATTTCAGACTCGCATCGGGCTAATTAGTTCTGCAATTTCTGCCAGGTGCCGCTGGGTGTCCAAACCCACTATACCGGCTGCCCGGGCCGGGCGGTAGCGTCAGCTCGAGCGTCAGAAATCGAGCCCCATTTGTTGCAGGCCAGGCTTGAAAAAGCGAGTGCAATCAAGCGCATGTTGGTAGGAATAAGGTACCAGTTACCCTAACTCGGTATTAAGGTAACTGGTACCTAATTAAGGACGCGGTAGCCGCGGCCGCGCAGGCAGCGCTTGAATACCCTTTGTTTGTCGCGGTCTGCATCCAGTCCCGACCGGGTGCCACCGTATAGCGCACCAGTTGCCGCGCCGCGCCCGACGTCACCGTTGATCGCCCCGCCGACCGCGCCCACGACAGCACCGGTCGCGCTGCCTTTCGCAACACCTTGGCTGATAAGAATTTCTTCGGTGTACACCTCGCACTCGGCCCAGTCCTGGGCGAGCTTCTCCGGGTCGACGCCCTTGGTGTCGACAATCGGATCGGGGTGCGCGGCGCAGGCTGCGAGCCCCGCTGTGACAAAAAACAGGCTAAGTTTGTATCTTCGCATTATGATATCAACGCACCACAACAACTCTGGTTTACAAGGCCCTGCAATGGTTGGAACCTCGCACGACTCAACAGTTCGAGCAATACTTTACGCTTTTCTGGCGAATTTCGGTATTGCGATCGCCAAGACCTGGGCCGCGATGGTCACCGGCTCCGGCAGCATGCTGGCCGAGGCGATTCACTCCTACGCCGATACGGGCAACCAGGTCCTCTTGTATCTGGGCCTGAAGCAGTCGCAGCGCCCGCCCGATGATGAACACCCTCTCGGCTACGGCAAGCTGAGTTACTTCTGGAGTTTCATCGTTGCCATCCTGTTATTCAGCATGGGCGGCCTGTTTTCGATCTACGAGGGCTATCACAAGCTGACGCATCCCGAGCCCCTCTCACAAGTCTGGATTGCGATCGTTGTATTGGCATTCGCCATCGTCCTGGAAGGCAGTTCTCTGTTTGGCGCGCTGCGCGAGATCCGAAAGGTACGAGGACAGCGGCCATTTCGTGATTGGCTAAAACACACGCGCAACTCCGAGCTTGTTGTTGTGCTGGGCGAAGACATCGGCGCACAACTGGGGCTGATCATCGCACTCGGATTCCTGGTCGTTGCCTGGATTACGGGCGACCCGATATACGACGCCATGGGCTCGATCTGCATCGGCGTCATTCTTCTCATTATTTCCGCTTTCGTTGCATGGCGTGTTCGCTCATTGCTGGTCGGGCGGTCTGCGGATCCGGAGATCAGAAAAGTCATCGACGAAATTATTGCCGATGATCCCGATGTCCAGGTGGTCTTCAACGTGATCACGATCCAGTATGGACCTGACACAATGCTGGCTCTGAAGATCGGCATGAACCCAAGACTCACGATCAATGAGGCCGTCGAACATATCAATGACCTTGAACGCAATCTCAAGGCGCGCATACCGAAACTGACGTGGTGCTTCGTCGAGCCGGACGTTACTGACTAGCGGAATATTTTTCGGAAGAACTTCCAGACCCCCAGGGCGAGTACGGCAACGACAGCAGCGACGCTATTGATCGGCGAGACAAGCTGTCGCAGCAAGTCAGTCTCAATCTCAACGAGCGATAAGGGAAGAAGCTGGGAGGCCATGCTGACTGCTGACAGCACGGGCACTGCGAGAGCAGCGAAACACACGGCAATGAATACACCGAGCGCAGACCAGACGAGCAACGTCTTGCGTCGTTCGCGGTCGATCTGACTCATGACGCCAGAGATGAATGTGTCCTCGTCGAATTCCTGCTCGGCTTGTGCGAAGAGCGCCATCAGGTTGGGGTCGCGATCGGTGCTCATGTCACTTCCTCTGCTGTTTCCACATAGGCGGCAAGCTCATCCTGGAGCCGTTTCGTGCCGCGGCGAATATGTGACTTTACGGTGCCCGGAGGCAGACTTGTTGATGCAGCGATTTCGGCATGTGTCATTCGCTCGTGGTAACTCAACACAATGCAGAGCCGAACATCAGGCCGCAGCGTTGCGAGTGCACGGTCGAGGTCCATTGCAATACCGGCGGTATCTTCTCGCGCGGAATTTGTGTCCTGGTGTTCGTCGGCGCCGCGTAACGGATCGTTCCTGCGCTGGTGCTGCAACCAAATGTTGATCGCCATACGCTTGAGCCAGGGGCCAAACCGATCGGCATCCTGCAGCTGTCGAATCGTGCGCCAGGCTTGCATGAACACCTGCTGCGACAGGTCGTCAGCCAATGCGGCGCTGCCACTGCAGCGGCGCATCAGGTTACGAATCCATGTTTGCCGTCTGAGCACGAGTTCTGCGAACGCGTCGCGGTTCCCGGTACGAGACAGCCCGACGAGGACCGCCTCCGGACTCTTGGCGAACAGGTCTGGCGCAAGGCGCACGCTACCTACCTGATCATCGGGTTCTGATCAGATAAATCACCCTGGCGCGCCTTTTTCAAGAAACTCGCGGCGACCAGGAGCCCGACACCGACGAAACCAACCAGTATTGAGGCCCCAAGAATCGGCATCAACGCGTCGGATTCCTGTTTGCCGATCAACCAGCCCATAATGGCGAGTCCCGGGGCGACGAAAGTGACGATCAGACCGGCAACCTTGAGGTCACGCTCCGGGGCCTTGTTGGTGCCCAGCAGCTTGTCCATGAGCTGCTGGTCTGGCTGTTTTCCGCTCTCAATGATGCGGCGCAGCGTCTCGTGCTCCGCCTCGCGTTTGCGTACGCCGTCCCAGATGCCCGCTACCGAGGCGGCACCGATAAACAGCCAGAACCCAAGTGCGGCAAGGCCAAATATTCCGCTATCCATACTGTTCTCCCATTCAAATTGATGGTCTTACACTATTGGAGATGCGAGTTTTCCGGTCCTGGATGCAGCAGGTCGAAAAATATCAGTCCTTGATCGTGTGCAGGTGCACGTCCTGTTGCGGGAACGGGAACGAGATGCCTTCCTTGTCGAAGCGTTTCTTGATGGCTTCGGTCAGGTCGAACATGACGCCCCAGTAGTCGGACGTTTTCACCCAGGGGCGCACGACAAAATTGACGCTGCTGTCCGCGAGGGCGGAGACGGCAATCGTGCAAGCCGGTTCATCAAGGATGCGATCCTCGGCGGCAACCAGATCTTTAATCGTCGCGCGGACTTTGTCGAGATCGTCGTTATAGCTGACACCAACCACCATATCGACGCGACGCGTGTCGTTGGCCGAGTAGTTGGTGATGATGCTGTCCATGATCTGTCCATTCGGGATGATGATCTGCTTGTTGTCGCCGGTCTTTAGTACGGTCGTCAGAATCTGGACCTGCTCAATGACGCCGGCGATTCCGGCGGCCTCGACGAAATCGCCGACCTTGTAGGGACGAAACAACACGATGAGTACGCCCGCCGCGAAATTTGACAGCGAGCCTTGCAGTGCCAGGCCGACGGCCAGGCCCGCCGCACCGAATATTGCGATAAACGATGTCGTCTCGATGCCGAGCTGACCGATTGCCGCGATGATGACGACGACGAGCAGCACCATGCGGACGAGATTGCAGACAAAGGTCTCCAGTGTTTTCTCGACCTCCTGGCGATGCATGACTTTGCGAATACCACGCACGACGAGGCTGATGACAAACTTACCGACATAGAAGATCGCGAGGGCGATCGCCAGGTTGATGCCAAAGTCGATGCCTTTGGTTTGAGCCAGCACAAGCAGCTGATTCCAGTCAAAGCCGAGGTCAGAAATATTGGTTGTGTCCATTTACGAAAGTCCTTACTTATTGTCCTGGAACACCGTCGACCCCGGGACGAAACCGGAATATCCGGTAAGGTCCTTTGGACTCGATGTGTTCGCGAGATTGCAGAATGAGTTCCGGCAGAGCGCTGTCCGCTATGTACAGGTAGCCATCGGGGCCGAATGATAATGCATCGGGCCACCTGATTTCCGGTGATTGGATGAGCGTCTCGAGGTCCCGGTTTGGCCCGACGACGAACACCGAACTGTGTTCCACATCGGTGATGTAGATATTGCCCTCGATGTCGATGCTCAGACCGTCGCTGAGTGGTTTATCGCTGAAGCGCTCGACGCGGTTGGCAAGTTGGCCCGGTGGCAGATTCTTGTCACGTAAGTCGGTCAGCTTGACACGAAACAGGCCCGACCCGCTGATTGCGCCGTAGTAGAGCCACTCGGGCCCGAGCGCGATGCCATCGATGCCGCCGCGCAGGGACGCAATGCCGCCCAGGAATTCCATATCGCGATCCTGACTGCGGATCATGTAATTCTCTGCCGATACCGATGCATGGGATTCGAGTACGCGACGCGCGTCCCCCGTTTCGATGTCATACACGATTATGGCAGGCGACTTGCGCCAGAAACTCGCGTCGGCGACGACGATCGTGCGGCCGTCTGCAGACACCTGCAAGTCCTGCAGGAACGAGCCGGCTGGCGCGATTTCAGGGCTAAGTTTCTGGTTTCGCAGTATTTCATTCGTGTCCAGATCGATGGCGACAATGCGAGCCGGGCGCAGGCCATGATTGCCGTGGTCTATCGTCCAAAGACGATTGAACCGGTCAATGGCAACGCCAAGAACGGTGTCGAACAAATCCGCCTGGGCAGCACCTGACGGGTAGGGCTGCGCGGCGCCTCGAACATACTCGAGCAACTTGTTGCCCGTCGGCCTGGATTCGGGGTGGATAGTGAAGAAGATTCGTCCATCTCGATTGACAGCAACGTTGCCGACCGGTTCGCTGAATTTCAGCACTTCCTCCAGCGATTCCGAATCCAGTACGGGCGCGGTCGACATATCCGGGTACGGTGTACCACCGCCATAACGGACCCACAGCACCGTCGTCGCGACCAGTGCGAGTATCAAAAAGAACAGCAGAATATTTTTCATTATTGGCTGCTGAAGCCTGGCAGATTTCCCCGCGCAAATTCTACAGGAATACGCGGGAATTTCAGGCTTGTAATGCGACTATCCAGGCAATGGCAACGAGCCCAAGCGCTGCGCTTCCTGCTGCAATCTGTATACGTGGGGGCGCCGGCATTTTACCGATGAAGGTCAAAAGCATGCCCATGCTGAATCCGCAGACGAATCCGAGGAGATGTGCGCCAATATCGGTGTTCTCATCGCCGGTTCCAGTGAACATCAGGAGAGCGAGGCCGCCAATGACAGGACCAAAGCGTGTCGACCATCGATCCTGCGCCATGAGTTGACCGCGCCACACATACCCGGCCAGGAGTCCGAGCGTTGCGAACACAGCCGTCGAAGCGCCGATTGAACGATGGGTCGAGTCGAGCAGCAATGTGTTGGCTGTATTGCCAAACGCCGCGGCAACGATGACCGCAAGCCAGGCGACGCCCGATCCAAGCAAGCGTCCCGCGAAAATACCGAAGAACACGCCAAACACGAGGTTACCGAGCAAGTGCCGAACGCCCGAGTGGAGCGTCAGGGCCGTGATCGTGCGCCACCACTCACCGTCGCGGATTAGCGTACCGTCCACGCGGCCGGCAGCGAACCAGTTGCTGCCGAAAAACGAGTAACCCGCCATCCCTGCTACCACGCAAACGACCAGCACATAGCCAATGACGCCCGGTAGTGCATCCTGGTAAACGATGCGCTTTCGGGGTTTAGGGCGTACTGGTGGGTTTTCGTCTTCATACAGGCGTAGCTCTTCGACAGCCTTTGCGGAGTACTCGGCAGGCACGACCAGCGCACAACTCAGTCCATCGTCGATGAGTTGATACGGTATCCGCACCGACGCGAGCACCAGCGCCCGATCGGAACATTGACGCCGATTCCGACTCTCAAATACGACACGCAGGTCTTCCATCAATTCAGGGTAGCAAGTTTGCGGTAAGCTAGAGCCAGGTTTTCTGGGGGTGACAATGAAAAAAACAATGCTTGCGGCAGCGCTCGTCACGTTCTGGTTGCCGGCATTTGCCGAGGTCACCGACTCGGCGGCCAATGGATTCACGACAGTCAACGAACAGGTGATCGATGCCGGGCGTGCCGAAAGCTGGGTCGCAGCTGTCGGAAATGTGGGCCAGTGGTGGAGTTCTGATCACACCGTATCGGGTGATGCAGCACGCATGAGCATTGCCCCTGAGATGCAGGGTTGCTTCTGCGAAACCCTCGGTGAGAAAGCAGGTGTTGTGCATTTGACAGTGACGATGGTCAATCCGACCCACCTGCTGCGCATGACCGGCGGACTCGGGCCGCTCGGACTCATGGGTCTCGACGGCAATATGACCTGGGAGTTCGAGGACACTGAAGAGGGGACGCGTGTGCGTTTCACATACGCTGTTGGCGGCTACTCAAAAGACGGCCTCGACCAGATTGCCCCGGCAGTCGATTTCGTCCTCGGTGAGGCGCTCGGTCGCTTGAGAGCTTACGTCGAAACCGGCAGCCCGGAGGTTGCGTCCATTGAGTGAGGTTGCTTATGCCCGGCCTTCATCGACGGTTGTCCTGGCAAGGCCAGGCAACGGCGAGCCTGAGCTGTTCGTGGTTCAGCGTCACGCAAACTCTTCATTCGGCGCGGCGTACGCTTTTCCGGGTGGTGTCGTCGACCCGGAGGACAAAGCGGTCCATGACTACTGCCGTGGCATTGGCGCGCGAGCTGCGGATTCGCGTCTTGGCGTCAAAAGTGAGGGGCTTGACTACTACAGCGCCGCGATTCGCGAACTGTTCGAGGAGTCCGGTGTATTGCTGGCAAATACGGACGAGGTTGTTGAGGGACCCGATGCCGCGCGCGATGCACTCAATGACGGCAGCGATAACTGGGCCGACTTCGTGCGAAGGAACGAGCTCGAGCTGCACTGCGATGCTTTGCACTACTTCAGTCACTGGATCACACCGCCGTCCATGTCGAAGCGATACTCAACGCGATTTTTCATTGCCGCTATGCCAGAGCGGCAAATGGCCGTTCACTGCGGCGGTGAGTTGACAGACTCCCGCTGGATATCGGCGCATGACGTGCTGGCGGCAGGCAGAGCGGGTGACATCGAATTGCACTTCCCGACGATCAAGACACTCGAGAGCATTGCGCGGCACAAGACATTTGAAGAACTTATTGAATGGGCCGCATCGTGCGTAGAGTGGGGTGTCACCAGCATGCTGCCGATCATAATTGAGCGCGACGGTGAGCAAGAGGTCGTCCTGCCAGGTGATAAGGACTACCCAGGCACGGAATCTTGACTGCGTTCGGCCCGATCATGGAGCCGTTCACCCAACTGCGTCCTGGCATACGCCGGCTGGTCGCGCCCAACCCGTCGATGATGACGGGGCCTGGAACGAATACCTATCTGTTCGGTAGCGAAGAGGTCGCGGTGCTCGACCCGGGACCCGTGATCGAAAGTCATATCGAAACGATTTGCGAAATAGCTGACGCGCCGATTCGCTGGGTTCTCGTCACGCACACGCATCCTGATCACTCTCCGGCGGCCGCAGACCTGGCGAGAGCGACCGGTGCCGAACTACTCGGCATGCCGGCGCCCGAGGGGCAATATCAGGATATGACGTTCGTGCCGGACCGAATAATGGAAGATGGAGATCGGCTCGAAACGAGTGAGTTCGTCATAGAGGCGATTCATACGCCGGGGCACGCATCAAACCACGTGTGTTACCGGCACGAAGCGAGCGACTGGTTATTCACCGGAGACCACGTCATCGACGGCTCGACTGTCGTTATTGACCCGCCCGACGGCAATATGAAGCAGTACATCGAGTCGTTACGACGGGTTCGGAATCTCGCGTGCAAGGCCCTGGCACCGGGGCATGGTGAGATCATTCACGATCCCGAGCGCGTCATCGACTGGATCGTTGATCATCGCCTGGAGCGTGAAGCGAAAGTTGATGCCGCATTAACCGCCAATCCGGGCCTCACGACGAGCGAACTCGTGCCGTACGTTTACGAGGACGTGGACAAGAAGCTCCATAGTTGGGCGGAACGGTCGCTACTGGCTCACCTGATCAAGCTGGAAGAAGACGAAACGGCAGTGCGCGGAGATGGCCTCTGGTTCGCTAACTGACCGTCCAGCTACTCGGGCCCTTGATGAAATCCGTAATACGCTTCGTGCGCTGCATGCGTGAGGGGTGGTGCGAGTAGAACACATCATCAAAACTCACCGCCGGCTGTCGATAGATGACACCCATGGCGACCGGCATGTGCAGGTCAATGAGCATGCGCGCGATGATCGCGTTGCCTTCGTCGTGCACGAGCACGTCGTCGGGAGTCTCGGTCGCATCGATCACTTCGAGTGACCATGTTTCCTGATTGAAACGAATGCCTGTGCCGTTGTTCTCACCAAACAACATTGGCTCGCCGTGCTTCAGGTGCAGTTGCGTGTTGGCGGCTGTCTTGCGCTCTGTGAAGTTCGCGAACACGTCCTCGTTGTACACGATGCAGTTCTGGAAAATTTCGACAAATGCTGTACCAGTGAACGCATGCACTTGCTGCAACACGTCACTCATCCCGACCTTATCCGTGTCCACCCCACGCGCAAAGAAGTGCGCGCCGCAGCCCATCGCAAATTGTCCCGGAGAGATCGGCGTATCCACAGAGCCCTTAGGGCTCGACGGCGATTTCGTGCCGACGCGGGACGTGGGGGAGTATTGCCCTTTTGTCAGTCCGTAGATCTCGTTGTTGAACAACAGGATTTTCAATCCAACATTGCGGCGCAATGCGTGCATCAGGTGATTGCCGCCGATCGACAGTCCGTCGCCGTCTCCGGTGACCACCCACACGTCGAGTTCCGGATTCGCGAGCTTGAGGCCTGTTGCGATGGCGGGAGCGCGTCCGTGGATTGTGTGGAAGCCGTACGCTTCAATGTAGTAAGGAAAACGCGCAGCGCAGCCGATACCCGAAACGAACGCCGTGTTCGAGGGGGTGGCGCCAACATCGGCCAGCGCTTTCTGCACGGCTTTAAGTATTGCGTAGTCGCCACAGCCAGGGCACCAGCGTACTTCCTGCGACGTCGCGAAATCCTTGGGCGTTAGTTTGTCGCTCACGATGTGTTTCCTCGTAGTGACTCAATTTTCTCAACGAGTTCGCGAATTAGAAATGGTTGGCCCGTTACCTTGCTAAACGGCAAGGCTTCCATGCACAGCCTGTCGCGAAGGAGTGTGGTCAGCTGTCCGTCGTTCATCTCGGGAACAAGCACCTTGTCAAAGCGCCCGAGCAGTTCGCCGAGATTTTTCGGTAACGGATTGATGTGGCGTAGGTGAACGAAGCTCACACCCGCCTTGCGAGTGGCCTGGTAGATCGGCCCGTAGGTCGAACCCCAGCCGACGACGACAATCTCACCACTGTCCGGACCGTGCTCGATGCGCTGGTCTTCTATGTACTCAGCGACGGCATCGACTTTGGCAGCACGCAGGTTCGTCATGCGCTGGTGGTTAGCAGGGTCGTACGAAATGTGACCCGTTTCGATGTCCTTCTCAAGACCACCGATGCGATGCATCAGGTCCGGCATGCCCGGCGTAACCCAGGGCCGACCGTGGCTCTTATCGTTGCGCGTGAATGCCTTGCGCTGCGGGCTGTGGTCCGAATCGGGCACCGGATTGATCTCGATTGGCTCGAATGTGGACATGTCCGGAATGCGCCAGGGCTCGGCGGCATTCGATAGGTATCCATCCGCCAGCAGAATGACCGGAGTCATGTGACGCAACGCGATACGCGTTGCTTCGATAGCCATCTCGAAACACTCACCGGAGGTCGACGCGGATAGCACCGGAATGGGCGTGTCGCGCATTGCGGCCGTACACGGCCTGGTAGAGATCGGATTGTTCGGTTTTGGTCGGCAGGCCGGTGGATGGACCACCGCGTTGCCAGTTGACGATGACGAGCGGCAATTCGGCACTGACGGCGAGTCCCATCGCCTCGGTCTTCAGCGCAATGCCCGGGCCTGAGCTCGAGGTTACGCCGATCATGCCGCCGTACGATGCACCGATGGCCGCACAGATGGCAGCGATTTCGTCCTCGGCCTGGAACGTGCCGACACCCAGTTCGGCGAGGTGCGTCAGGCGGTGCAGCAACGGCGATGCAGGCGTGATCGGGTACGAGCAGAACATGACCGACCTGTCGGCGAGTTCACCGGCGGCCGCGATGCCGAGCGCCAGCGCCTCGGCGCCCGTAATGCTGCGGTACTCACCCGGTTCCATGTCGGCTTGTGGCAAATGAATCTGCGACAGGTTGGCGGATAGCTCGGCGGTTTCGCCGAAAGCGTGTCCCGCGTGCAGCGCTTTGATGTTCGCGTCGCGCATGGTCGGGTTGCCGGCGAAACGTTGATTGACCCATGCCTCAACCGATCCGAGTTCGCGATCAAACATCCAGAGCAGCATGCCGAGCGCATAGAAGTTCTTGCAGCGGCCACCCTCACTCTTGCTCAGGCCGAATTCCTTGACGGCCTCGAGGTTGAGGTGGCTGATGTCGGCCGTGACGACCTGGTAGTCATTCAGCGTTCCATCATTGCGCGGATCGTTGTCGTAGCCAGCCTTGGCCAGGTTGCGCGCCGTGAACGTGTCGTTGTTGACGATGACGAGCGCCCCCTTGTCCAGCAGGGGCAGGCTGACTTTCAGGGCAGCCGGGTTGAACGCGACGAGTACCTCGGGGGCATCGCCGGCCGTCGTGATCGGGCCTCCACCCAGGTTGATCTGGTAGGCCGAAACGCCAAAAGTCGTGCCGACAGGGGCCCGAATTTCCGCAGGATAGTCCGGGAATGTCGCAAAATCGGCGCCCGCCAGTGCGGTGGAGACAGCAAACTGCGATCCCATAAGCTGGATGCCGTCGCCTGAGTCTCCCGCAAGACGGATGACGGTGGAGTCTACGTCGTTGTTTTTATTCACAAAAATAGATCATTTGTAAGAATCGGCCGATGCCTGATCGGGCCTGTGAACGTGAGTTTAACGCAAACGCCGGGCAAGCTTGCATGTGCAGAAAACACGGCTTGATTAGCGGCCCGACTTCGCATAGCTTACGCGGTCTCCAAACAGAGGGTCACACCATGACATTCGTTGTCACAGAAGCCTGTATCAAATGCAAACTGACGGACTGCGTCGAGGTTTGCCCCGTGGATTGTTTCCACGAGGGCCCGAACTTCCTCGTGATCGATCCCGACGAGTGCATCGACTGCACGCTATGTGAGCCCGAGTGCCCGGTCGAGGCCATATACTCGGAAGACGAGATTCCGGCCGGCCAGGAGCAGTACCTGGAGCTGAATGCCGAGCTGTCACTGGAATGGCCGGTCATCACCGAGATGAAAGATCCGCCCGCCGACGCCGACGAATGGCGTGAGGTTAAGGACAAGCTGCAGTATCTCGAGCGATAAACCCGATTAGTACGTCGGCGATTTCCTCGCCCTTGTCCTCCTGCAGGAAGTGACCTGCATTCTTGATGATCGTGTGTTCCTGGCCCTCTGCGCCGGGTACGGTCGCCTGCCAGACTTTTTCGCCGCCGCGCATAATTGGGTCGCGGTTGCTAAACGTCGTCAGGAACGGTTTCGTCCACTGTTTGTAGATTTCCCATGCCGCAATATTCGCGTCCCGTGCCGGGTCGTCCGGGCCAACGGGTACCAATTTTGGGAACATGCGAGCACCCGCCTTGTAGCGTGCTGACGGAAACGGCGCGTCGTAGGCAGCCACTTCAGCCTTGCTCAGTTCCGTGACGGTTCCCATTTGCAGGATGCGGCCGATCGGAAACCATGGGCTGAATAGCGCAAATGTCTTCCAGATCTTGAATGCTCTCGGCACCTCCTGATCCCCGGTAGGAAGTGCGCCGTTGCCCAACGCGATGCGTGCGAAGCGATCTTCATTTTCCGCCGCGACACGCAAACCAATGAGCGAACCCCAGTCCTGGCAAAAAAGAGAGATGCCCTTGAGGTCGAGCGCCTTGATAAATGCGGTCATCCACGCCACGTGTCCGGCATAGGAATATGCTGATTTGCTCGTTGGTTTGTCGGACTTACCGAAGCCAATGAGGTCGGGCGCGATCACGCGGTGCCCGGCGTCACGCAAGGGCGGGATCATGTGGCGGTAGAGGTACGACCAGCTCGGCTCACCGTGCAGAAGCAAAACAATGGCACCATCTCGCGGTCCTTCGTCGACGTAGTGCATGCGCAGACCATCGATATCGACGTAGTTTGCTGCGAAGTTGTAGTCGGGCAGGTTCTTAAATCGGTCGTCAGGTGTCCGCAGGTGCTCGCTCACTGGTATTCTTCCCCTTCCAAAGGCCGAACCGTAACAATACACATGACTATGAGTCGTCGCGCAAAATTTGTTCGCTGGTTAACCAGCGGTTATATGCAGGGCCTTGATGTGGCGAACGTACCTGTCGAAACGGCGCGCAAGCACCTCGAGATGGTCGCCCGAACGCTGCTGCCTCGAGCAATTGGCATCGACGTCGAACAATCGCAGCTTGGCGGGGTCGACATCGATTGGCTGCGGCCAAAGAAGGCTCGTAAAGACAAAGTACTTTTGTATTTGCATGGCGGCGCCTACATCCTGGGCAGTCGGCGAACCCATCGTCAACTCGCCAGCCACATGGCCCGCGCGGCTGGCGTCGTCGCGGTGCTTCCGGAATACCGTCTGGCGCCGGAACACCAGTTTCCAGCGGCGATTGAAGATGCTATTGCCGTCTATCGCGCACTTCTGGAATCCGGGTTCAAGCCGGAAGACATCGTCATCTCCGGCGACTCGGCCGGTGGTGGCTTGTCAGTAGCGACCTTGCTCTCGCTACGCCACGCCGGCGAACCAATGCCAGCTGCCGCAGTGCTGCTTTCTCCGTTCCTTGATGTGACCGCGAGCGGTGAATCTGCCACAACGCGAGCTGACCAGGATCCCTGGTTCGAAGTGACAGACATGTCGGTCGTCGCACGCTATTACTGCCCGGACGAGAGCAAGTGGCATGACCCGCTGGTGTCACCTGTGTTCGCCAACGTGTCGGGCCTTCCACCCATGCTCATTCAAGTCGGTAACGACGAGATACTGCTAAGCGATTCGACACGGTTTGCAGAGAAACTCGATGCCGCCGGCATCGATGTTGAGATCGAGATCTTTCCGGATATGTGGCACGTATTCCAGATGTTTGTCGGCAAGATGCCGGAGGCCCGGAAGGCAGTTGCGAAGATCGGACGGTACATAGACAAGGCGATTTCTAGCTCGTGACTGCAGCAGGACAGTAGGGGAGCTCCCATAGCGGAAAGACGCGAGACATTCCCGACAACCCCAAGGGATGTTTGAATCTTCCGACAGTAATAGCTTCCCTGACCTCATCCAGAGTCATGAGATGCACACGGATTGCTTCACCGGAGTCCGGCGCAGGCGCCTGTACTTCCACGACGTCGTCTACCAGCCAGTGATGGCAGAGATTATTATGAATCGCCGGGTTCGCCTGTACAGAGCCCAGGTAACGCCAGGTCCCTTCACCAAATCCGGTTTCCTCGAGAAGCTCACGCCTGGCTGCGCCGAGCGAATCCTCGCCAGGATCGATAAGTCCGCCCACAGGCTCAAGCGTCAAATCACCAACGCCAAATCGGTACTGCTCTACCATGACTATCTTTGCGTCGGTCGTCACGGCGACGACGGTTACCCAATCCGGAGCCTCCAATACCAGGCGCTGGAATTCCTCTGAACTGGTGGGGTGCCGCATCGTGTCGAAGCGGACGCCAAAAAGTGGAAGCTCCGGCCCAGCTTCGCTTCGTAATTTCTTCCAACGCAGGTCATCGTCCTCGGCCCCGTCCGAAGGAATATTGGTAGACATACGATTTCCTTGTGCTTTCGATGACTCAACGATAACACTGCCCGAATGTCGTAAACTGTTCCACCCATGAGCACTCTAGGCAATTTCGTTAGCGAGCTTCGACGCCGGCACGTATTTCGCGTGGCCGGACTCTACATCGTGGCTGCGTGGGTTGTTCTCCAGGTTTTCGACCTCGCATTCGAGTCCTGGGGTGTGCCCGTTGGTGCATTGCGTTTCGTCTGGATTGCGGCGCTGCTGTTTTTCCCGCTGGTCCTCGTCTTCAGTTGGCGCTACGACGTAACGACCCACGGTATCGTTCGGACACCACCTGCATCAGGTAGTGAAGACCTTTCGCTAAAACCCACGGACCTCATCGTTCTTGTCGCGTTGTTGGTGGTTGCTGTAACCAGCAGCTGGGTCCTGATCGGGAAAATCTCCGAAGTCGAGTCGACCTCACCGTCCGAGCAGCTGGCGCAGCTCAACGTTGATCCGTTCTCGATCGCGGTGCTGCCGTTCACAACGCGAAGCAGTACCGAAGAGACTTCGTTTTTCGCCGACGGCATGCACGACGATCTCCTGACCACTTTGTCGAAAGTTGTAGCCCTGAAAGTAATCTCCCGAACCTCGGTTCTCGAATACCGCAATACCGAGAAGAAGATCCGCGATATCGGGCGTGAACTTGGCGCGGCGTTTGTTCTTGAAGGTGGCGTGCAACAGGCAGGGGAAAACGTTCGTATCAACGTGCAGTTGATCAATGCCGCATCCGATGGCCATGTATGGGCGAACACCTATGATCGTTCGCTTTCCGTCGAGAACATGTTTGCGATCCAGAGCGAGCTTGTCGAGAGTATCGCCGAGCAGCTCAAAGCGAAGATCTCACCGGAAGAGCGCCGGCAAATCGATCGGGACAGGACCGACAACCTCGATGCGTTCAGGGAGTTTACCTACGGTCGACAGCGGTTCGACCAGGCCTCATTCGAAGCGCTGCGCTCGGCCGCCGAGCATTTTCGCGCGGCAATTGCATACGACCCTGAATTCGTACTCGCCCATGCATCGTTGGCAGATGCTTATGGCAAGATGGCGCAGGTTGGCGCAATCACTCCTGCAGAGATGATGGAGACCGGACGGAAGCACATTGATCGTGCGCTGGAACTCGATGAAGGTAATGCGTTCGTACGAGCCGTGCACGGACGTTACCTTGGTGTTATCGGCGACCCGCGTGCTGATGAAGTTTTGAAAAACGCGATCGCGATGGCCCCGAATGACGTTAGTGTTCTGGAGATTTACGCGACTTACCTCCAACGATCACGGCGAGGCGAGGAAGCACTGCCTATCATCAGGCGTGCGCTCGATCTCGATCCGCTGTCGGTTTTGCTCTATCACGATTTGGGTCGCACGCTGCTGTGGCTGGGGGACTTCGATCCCGCGCTCGAAGCGTTCGATCGGATATCACAAATTAACCCTGGTAACCCATACGCGGCACATGGCGCGGGTATGGCGACCATCCTCAGCGGCAAACTCGGTGACGCGGCGTACTGGTCCGATGAGGCCGGGGCGGTCGATCCTGATGACTTTGAAAACCCGGCTTCGTCCGTCGCGATTTACGCGAGTGTTGGTGACATGGAGCGGGCGAAACGGCGAGTCGATGAAGCACTGGCCCTGGGGCCAGAGGAGCCATACCCGCTGTCGATGCAGGCCTATGTGTTGCTCTTGACCGGGGATAGGGCAAAAGCGACGTCGATCGCGCGTTCGGCGCTCGCAAGCGATCTTGAGGATCGCTGGGGCTCCCATCAGATTTTTCTGCGGCTCGTTCGCGATGCCGCACTGGATTCGGGCGAGTTTGATGAAGCACTGGCGTGGTATCGCAAATACAGGCTCGCGTTGTTTGCCTCTCCGCCACAAATTGATGCTGGCAACATGCGCGCAGCGCCCGATCTCGCCATGCTGATGCAGATGGCAGGTATGGAGCAGCAAGCCCACGACCTGCTGTTGGCGACAATTGATGCGTACGACTCGGAGTACACGCTGGGCTCGGCGAATTATCCACTTGGAATTGCCATTGTCGACGCGCTGGTATTACTTGGGCGAGAAGACGAGGGCATCGCCAGGTTGCGTGCATTGTTTGACGACGGGTGGCGCATGCTGTGGCAGTTTGACGCGCGACTCAACCGAAACCTCGATGCCATCCGTGACGATCCGGAGTTCCAGGCCATTGTCGACGAGGTCGAGGCGGACATGCGCCGACAACTCAGCGAGTCCTCCTCGAAGTACCGCTATTGAGGAACCGGCTACCCGCTGCTTTCCACCCGAAAGCGAGCAACGAAGCGTTACGAGAGAACCGAAAGGCTATGTTCGAATCGTTGGAGATGGCTGAGATCTTTCTGTGTGGCAACCAAAAACCTGACGATCTTGATGAGGTTTCAAGGCTGAGGTATCGACTGATCATGCAGAACGTGACCGAGGTGATGCTGGAGATCTACACACAGACGTTGATAACAGATTTTTCGCCCGAGACTTGGGAGACACAAGGTAATACGTTGGTCAAAAGAGTATTGGCTACTCCCGGAGGGCACTGGTTTTGGGCAAGTTTTGCAGATAATTACCCGGCGGATTGTCGAGCCGAGGTTAATCGCATATTGACGTAGGTCCGCTTCTGGCCGTTAGCAGACTGTCGAGTGCTAAAATGACGAACGACTGCTCCTACCCAATTGTCTTGCTCAAATTCTGTGGTCGGTTTCATTTGAACTACTAAATGCGATTGAAGTTTCGCAGCACCACAGGCATCTTCGCTACATGACTCAGCACGAATACGTTTTCATTGCTATCTCGGTAATTCTGGGCTTGGCGCTAACGCGGCTGCTTAATTCCGTGGCCGGGCTGATCCGCGTCCACAAGCGCGTGACCTTTCACTGGGCGACCGCGTTGTGGGGCGCCGTTATCATGCTCTTCATATTGCAGCTATGGTGGGTCGGCTGGGAGCTGCGCTCGGTTACGGAATGGACAATCATCGATTTCTTCGTTCTGGTGATTGGTTCCATATTCGTTTATGGCGCCGCCGAACTCGCGCTGCCGACCGAGGACTACGACATTTCCAATGATGCGGAGCTGGTCTTCCTGACACACAGTCGCTCATTTGGACGATTATCGGCGCTGTCGATGCTTGGCTATTTCTGTATTGGACCATACGTCAACATAACGATGTTCGGCAATCCACCGCTGCTTTCGTATCTGTTTCCAGTAATTGGCGGGGGTCTGATGCTGCTAGTCGCACTGAGACCAGCATGGTTTGAGTTTCTATCAGTTGTGTTCGCTGGCTATGCGATTCTGATCCTTAGTCTGACCGCTTGAACGGCCGCTTCTGGCTACTTTCTGTTCCGCTCTCTGAGCTTGCGCCGCGTGTGCTTATCCGGCCGTCCATCGGTTTTCGGCATCAGCATTCGGTCTTGCCGCAGCGCCGTGAGTTGTTGCTCGCGTTCCTGAATTGTCTTTTCGCTTTCGACGTAGCAGGCGCTGGCTTCTGCCGCCGGGCCACGCCGAGCCGGGATGTCCGTGACTTCCAGTGAATAGGCCAGCCGTTCACGCACAAGATCAATCTTATCGCCGACCTTCACCCGGCTCCCGGGCGATGTGCGCTCGCTGTTGAGTTTCACGTGGCCGCCGGTAACCGCCGTGGTTGCCTGGCCACGCGTCTTGAAAAAGCGGCAGTAGAAAAGCCATCGGTCGATGCGCAGTGAGTCAGCCACTAGTTTGCCGTTGTACCTTGTTGCCAGAAGATTCGACTACTGCCCAGTAAGGCAGTCGCGAGGCTGAAGTCCAGAGCAATACGATAGCGCCGCTGATCCATGCCAGCGCCGCCAGCAACACGAGCGATCGATGCGAAGTTCTCAAAATCCCGATTGTTTCTGCGAGTCGTCGTACATCTTTGTCAGGAAGGAGCGAATCGCGGGTTCGGCTTCTTCCTTCGTCATGAGTCGCTGACTCTCAAGTACGACAGCCATATCCTTGATCGAGCGCTTGCCGTCAATCAACGACATGATGAACGAGTAGATCTGTGTCGTCATGGCTTGCTGCTTGAACGACGGCGTCTGCGGGACGGGATCATCGCCGGTGACTATCCAGTCGGGCAGGGCTTTGTATCGATCAGGCTTGCTTGCATTACGTTCCTTGTACGCCGAAAAGGAAAAAACACGTTCCTGGCGACCATGTCGGCTCGCGGGCGAACACATGTAGGGAATCGTTGCCTGCGATACGTACGGATCCGAGAAGCCATTCTCGGCAACTATGGCTTTGACTTCTTCGGGGCTGTAGCAGCGGGCCTTTTGCGACGACGCAAACGCGAGCGAGCCAAAGTTGACCCAGCGACCTTCTTTCTTGAGCAGGCGATTGACGCGTGCCGCCAGAATCGGCAGGTCCTCGGTAATGATGTCGATAAGCCAAGGTGTTACGACAGTGTCAAACGCCTTCTCCGGGAACGGCGGTCGTAGTGCGTCACCGAGTACCAGGTGGAAGTTCTCGTCAACAACGCCGGGCGCGGTCAGTTTACGAAGTACCGCATCGTCCTCAAGTGCAAGCGGTGCGATCGGGAACTCGTAGAGATTCAGTTGTTCGCCCTGTGTCACAGCTCGTGCCACGAGCATGAGCAGAGGATTGAAATCCATTGCGATCGTGTTTGTGCACTGCATGGTCGTATGGATGTCGTACGCGAGTCGGCCTGCACCCGCGCCCAGCACAAGTACATTGCCCAGTTCCGCGTGATCGTGCAGCACCGCCTGGATCTGTTTCAGAGAGGCCTGATTCTCCTCGTCACCCCAGGCCCAGTCGCGATGAATGTTCGCGTAGTAGGTGTTCAGGCCCTGGTCAGACGGCAGGCGTGTACGTAACGCGAGGTAACTCTCGTAGTTGCCCTGCAGGGACTGTACGTCGACAGGGCGCAGTAACTTCTGCAGCTTGCGGCGGTGCGACTCGACGCACTTCTTGTGGCGTTCTACGCGACGGCGTGCGAGCGGCGACATATCCTCGTTCTTGAGTTCCTGCTCGAGTCCCGCGATTTCGTGACTGAGCTGCTGCAGCGCAAATTGCAGCCGTCCACGCCACTCACCCAGCGTCGCCTGTGGTTCCGCGAACATCCAGGGAATCTCGCCGATCGAAGGGAAATCGACTTGGCAGGCCTTGCAGTGATACGTGTTATCGCTCGTGTCGAGCGGCGTCTTGTCGCAGCGTGGGCAGGCGAGGAGGGTGGTGAGATTGGTCATGGGAGGATTATGCACCAAAAAAAACGACCAGCCGAAAGGGAGGCGGCTGGCCGTCGGGTATAGCCGCAGCTATACGGGGTTGGCACTCGTTACAGTCAGGTCAAAGCCTAGGGAGGAATAATCCCGTTTACGATCGGCGCGAAGGCCGTCAGGGAATCCAGGTCGCTGCCCAGGCCGTGACTTATGCCGAGACTCTGGTACAGCGAGGCAAACTGTCCTTGTTCACCGTGCAGCGCCATGTAATTGAGCACCACCGAGTTGACGAGCAGATTGACGTTGTTACCCATCGGCGTCGCCGCACGTTGCACGGAACCATCGGCACTAAAGTAACCGAGCTGTTGGTGCCTCGCCTGCTCTTCCGGTGTTCCACCCAGCAATGTCGGGCGTCCACCATTAGTCGGTGGGTTATAGACCAGGAAGAATGAGCCGGCCGTTGAAGAGTTGTCACTCGTCCACTCACCCTTGCCGCGACCTTCGGTCGTAGCGTCAATGGCGCCGTTCGATGACAGCGAACCGTCACTGAAGACGTACATCATGAGAGGTTTACCGAGGCGCGCCGCGTACTCGAGGCAGGCACCCATGCACTGACCAGCACGGAAGTCCTTCACTTCGCCCTCAGCGCGGCGACCACCGTGGTAATCGTAGCCACCCATCTCGATACAACCGGCACCGGCGAAGCCGTTCATCACGAGTTTCATGACAGATGCGGTTTTCTGAAATTCGCGAGCATCGCGGTCGCCGGCCGTAAACTGAGCCGTCGTGAAGATGCCGCCATTGTCCGAGACGATTTCCGTGTCCTGGCCCGGATCGATCGGCGTGCCACCGAAGCGGTCGGCGATGTCGGCTGCCTTGAGGTAGCCACAACGTACTGCACGGTCAATGTCCGCGTCGGTGTTGACCAGGTTCTCCACGTTGAACATCTTCTGGTCTGACAGGCGGTAGATCGACTCCATGACCATGGTGGCATCGTCTTTCGTGAGGATGCCGACGAGATCACCCGTATCAACAAGGTTGACGACGTCGCTCGGGCGGTCGACCTTGGTCGGGCGCATTTCCGGATCGTACAGCGCCGCCGGCAACATCGAGTTGCCGCCGGAGTCCGTGTTCTCCGAACCGGCAAGGGTCAGGATCGAGCCCTTGGCGCCAGCGAGCGCGATACCGTACATCGGGTTATGCGGGTTGTTGCCTGTATCGTTATCCGAACGTGCCGGAATCAGTGCGCCGTTGGTATTGGCTGCTGTTTCCACGCTAATCACCGACATGATGCCGCGGCGGAATGCGCTGTCGAAGTGAAAGCCCAGCCCCAGGTCGAAGTTGGCGAAATCGTTGCCATTGGCGTCGGCAAGTCCTGGCACCATATCGCCCGGCAGGCCCATCTTCTCGTAGCCCCGGGTGTCCAGGAAATCACTCTGACCACCTTGCTGGCCGGCCAGCACATTCGAACCATTGATGTTGGCACCACCAGCCAGGTCAAAGCAGATGAACGGGATTTTGCCCGCCCCATCTGTAATGTTGCATGGCGTGCCGCGAAGCGCGTCGAGATCCGCTGCCATGTCGGCGCGCGCAAAGCGCGAACCGAGCAAGGGCGCAACACCACCTACGGTATAGGCAGCACCTGTCATGAATCCCTGCGACAAAAACTGGCGTCGCGTGACAGGACGCGGATGATCTGTGTGATACAGCGGCAAATCCCAGTTGCCTTTGTTTCGTTTCATGGTCATCTCAGATAATTCCTTTTAATCCTGTCTTTACTGAACCAGCGTCACTGCGCTGCCAATTACTGAAGCACAAACACCCTTGGCGATTGCACGCGTGTCACTGCTACCTGCCAGCAACCGGTCAATCAGGTTGTCGGGCCGCAGCCCAACACCGCCCGAATCGTAGGAAGCGACTTCACTGTGTACGGTCAGGTAGCTCGGCTGCGAGGCGAGCTGCGCGCCTGTCGACGAATGGCCGACCGCACGTGCGATCAGCGGTTCGACGAAGCTGTCGCGATTGACAACACTGAATGCCTGACCCGGTGTCGCATCGAAGTTAAACCCGGACCAGATCGTTGAATCTTCAACAGCCGCGTCGCAGTACTGAATTGCGAGCTGGGCAACTGCGACCTGGTTCGACGACAGGAATGCACTGATGTCCTCGATCGTCGGGAGAGACTGGCGCAACTCCTGGAAGGTCTCATCGACCATGAAGATGCCGCCGCGCTGGTAGCCCGTCCGACTGACGCCTGTAATCGCTGCATACGTCGCATCGATTTCATCGAACGTCTTGACGCCAATATCCGATCTGCGAGCGTCCGGCGTCGCGATGTAATCGCCAATGACTGCCACCGGGTCTTGCGGACGGTTGAAGATGACACCGTCGAGGTTGTCGAAGGTCAGGAAGAACTCGTCATCCTCCGGTCCCTTCTCGAGCGGCAGAACTGCACCGAGGACAGACAGGGGCTGGCCAAGTTCGTCCAATGCCGTCGGGTCAGAAAGGTCGAGCGACTGAACCAGGTTGGCGTAGCTCTGGCCGACCGGTGCTTCCTGGCCGTTCATGGCGACACGCATGCCCTCCATCGTGATGCCCTGGGGCTCAGAGGCATCGAGCGTCGTAAAGTGCGGCTTGTCGAAAAGGTACGCGTACGAGTCGTACTGCTGCGCCTCGAAGAGGACGTATGACGTCTGCAGAGGTGCCCCGATACGCGCTGACACGTCGAACAACAAGTAGAAGCGTTCGCCGACACCTGCGTCGTAGTTCTGGGTAATCTGCTCGTCAGACAACGCGCGACGGTGGACAGCTGCGAGGCGGAATGTGCCCTCCCAGAGGCCATCGCTGGACGCTTCGTTACCGAGGATCAGGGCGAAGTTGTCCTGCCACGGCACTAGCGTACCGCCCGGAACCGGATCGGTCTGGCTAACCAGGACGCCGTTCACATAGAGACGGCGACCGTCGATCGGGTTGTACGTTGCAACGACGTGTTGCAGCGTTGCCTGCAGTACTTCGTCATCGTTTGGCGTCGACAGCTGCGGATCGCCGTTAAGCGTGGTCAGTGCATTGCCGTCGGCATCCTGTGCGTTGGTGCGCAGCAGGAAGTCGTAGTTATAAAGCGTCTGCTGCAACGTGAAGTTACGTGACGCCTGGCCGGCGGAGTAGCTGACAATGCGCGCCATTTCCTGCGTAACGTTAGCAGGTACCACCCATGCCTCGATCGAGAACTCACCGGCGTCCACGAGGACGTCATGTATCTTCCTGCTGGAGCCCGTTGAACCCTGGGCTTTGCCCGGTCCGGCTGCGCCGGCACCAATTGTGATACCCCAGCCACCGTACCAGCTGACATCGCCCGAGAAATTCAGGTCGATCGCCGGATCAACGCCACTTGTGTCGAACGCGACTGAACCGTTGCCCGTCTTGAATTCCCACAGTGCGATCTGGTCGTTTTCGTAACGGTTTCCGCCAGAGGCCACTGTGCCATCAACCAGGCGCACGGCCTGACTGTAGATGAGGTCCGGATTAACCACTGTTGGCTGGATCGCACCTGAGAATGCCGTGATTGCATTCAACATCTCGGTCGATGCGGTCGGACAATTGTTGTTCCAGCAGTTGTGTGCTTCACCGCCCTGCGAGCCTGGAGACACTTTGATGACAAAGCGTGAATCAACAGGCGAGTCGAGATTGATCTTCGCTTTCGCCGCTTCGTAAGCACTGGCAATAGCTGCAGCCTGGTTCGCCGGGTCGGTCTCGGCAAAGAACGGGTTTTGCTGTGCAAGTGGGCCCTGCGAGCTGTGACAGTCCGAACAGTACTGCGACAGGATCGGGTCGTAGATGTACTGCTGGAACAGCGCAGCATCGAGCGGGAAGCTCTTGCTGTCACTCGGATTGCGATCAGGCGGCGCCGTCAGAACGATCTGGCGACCACCACCGCCGGCATTACCAACCCAGTTCTCAATCCAGGTAGTCATGATTGAGCCACACACGCCCGGGTCAGCGACCCAGCAGTTGTGCGGCAGAGTGACCTTGGCGACGAATTCAGAGAGTGACGGCTGATCGCGGTCAATCCTCGGTTCCGCAAGATCGTAGGCCATATTGACGTCGTCTGACCGAACGAAGGCCGTCTGCCCGCCTGATTCACTGTGACAGGAACCGCAACGGTCCGTGGTGCGAGCCTTGGACCAGAATTCCTGCTGGAATTTCAGTACGTCCTCGTCCCGTGCTACAGGTCCCGTATACGGTGCGTTGCCCGTCGTGCCGGTCGGCGGCGGCGCCGCGACCTCAGTTGTCGATGCACCACCACTACAAGCGGTGAGGGCAAGGCTAGCCAGTAAGGTGGCAATTCCGAATATCTTTCTCATCGTCATATCCCCTTATTGGCCCATGCAATAAACAGCGGTGTCCGCGAACACCTGCTTCATTTTGTAGCCGGTGCCCTGGAACGTAGCGGCGATACTGCTGACCGTCGAATGGTCAACGGCCGTCTCAGGTTGGCGCAGGCAAACCGCCTCGAAAACTTTCTTGACCTGACAGGACGAAAACGCGTCGCTGTTGCCGAGCTCCACTCCCAGTGACTTGGCGCCATCGCCTTCACCGTTGCCGGGGCCGTAGAAGCCCAGGTAGCGGTTCTGGCCATTTCGCCAGTAGTTCGTCCAATGGTCATCCGGCGTGCGGTAACCCTGGGGGAAGTTCAGGTCGTTGTTGAAATACTTGGAATGCACGGTGCCGTTGGTGTACTGAATTCCACCGCTGGCATCGTCGTAGTTGTAGTAGGCAAATGCCTGGGCCATCGGGTCCATGCCCGTGTGGCAACCAACGCAGTTATTCAGGAACAGGCGGCTGTCCCCACCCGGACTGCGGCTGACATCCTGGCGGATGCGATCCGGTGACATGCGAGGATCGTGCAGCTGTTCCATGTCCTTGCAGTAGTGATTAACCATCGTGAAGCGGAACATCGCGCGGTTCGTACCGGCGATGAAGAACGCTTCGGCCGCGGCACGTGACGTCAGGATACCGGCGGTCGCAGTGGCGGGGACGCTGCCGGGTACGTTTGACTGCAATTCAAATTCAAGCACGTCCTTGAGGTCGTGGTTGCCGGCCTCAAGCTGCTGATAGTGAGTGTTGTTGTTGGCGGACGGTGTGGCCGTAACCGTACCGGCACGCCCAATGTACGTAATGTCTTCGGACAACAATGTGTTGAACGGCCGGTCGTCGCGAATCATGCCGATGACCGTCGCAACGTAGTCGTTGAGCGGTACGAATACTGAACGGTCGCGATTGGTCCATGGTGCTGCGAAGTTCTTGAGCGTCACGTTATAGAAGCTGTTGTTCTCCATCGCGATGTATGCCGCGCAGGCAGCGCCAGCCACGCCATAGGTTGCGCATGCCGGATCAGAACTCGAGATCGCATTCTGCATTTGCGTCAGCACGGTATCGGTTGGCGGTACGCCTGCGATGCGCTCATGAATACGCTTCGCCTGTTCCCTGGGGCCCGCATTTGCCGGTGCCGTCAGCATGGTCATTAAGACTGCTGCAAGCGCGACGCGCAGGAACCCGCCGAGTCGGCCGTCCTTGTATCCTGTCCACATCGTATTGTTCATATCGTTTTTGCTCGTCATTCGTTTATTACGCATAGCGTGGCCGGAAGATCTTGCCAAAGCCTTTCGCTCCATGCCGTGAAAGCACTCACAGTACCTAGAATCAGTTTTGGTGAACGAGACGCGTTACCAATCGATCTGCAATCTATAAAGCAAGTGCTGTGCCAGTCTGGGATCCTCTCTGGAAATTCCCCATTTATTTGTATTAAAACAAAGACATACGTGTGTCTTGTAGGGGGTTTCCGAAATGAGAATATGTCAAGTGACTGTCGGTCCTTCGGTACAGGAATTATGACCGGTTTACCTAAGCTACTGATTGTGAAAGGCGGTGCACCTGTCGCTGAAGGCAGACAGTGCGTCACCCGCGTGTCACAACCAAACAACAAAATGTAGCGTGGAGAAGCTAATGCAGTTTCTGAAGCACGTGCTGCGTACCGATGTTGTGTTGCGCAAATGCTATGTCGTGCTTTTGAGACATTACATCGGTGCACTAGCCTCTCCTATAATTTGTCGTCCGCGCCGGCAGACTTCTGACCGGTAATGCTGCCCTCTATTAAAAGTTAATCGCGGTTTGTGACTGCGTTAACGGTAAGTCGGGCACATTGCGTCGTAATCTGCCAAGAGAACTGAGGTGAGAGCTATGAACAGGCTGTCTCGACAATTTAGAAAAGGAATCGCCGGTAAAGTGACCAGGACGGTCGCGTTGTCGATGGCGGCAATCTTGATTGCTGCCTGTAGTAAAGGTGATGGCGTGCAAATCGGGACCGGGCAGGATCCGGATCCGGTCGTCATCGATTTCCCGATTGCCTACATCAAAGCGCCCATCCCGACCGACGACAACGGAATATTCGAACAGCAGGACCTGCGCGAACAAATCACGTTTGATTTTGGCGCCGATCTTTATTTCCGTGATCGCGCAGCAGTTGGTGCAGATCCGGTCAATCTTACTGAGAGCATCACGCAAGGCATGGGTGCCATTCGTGATGTCGAAATGGACTATGACGGCAGCCGTATTTTGTTCTCCATGCGCACGCCATTCGACCCGAACGTCGACGAAGAAGACCAGGTCGCAACCTGGAACATCTGGCAGTACACATTTGAAACCGACACCCTGATTCGAGTTATCGACGACGACCTCACCTCTGAGATCGGGCACGACATCATGCCGAAGTATCTACCTGATGGACGGGTCATTTTCTGCTTCGAGCCGGCAGACGCAGTCGCAAGCCCTGTTGCTCGATGAGAATAGTGGTGGCGGCGCATTCTCGGCGATGGACGAAGACGAGAACGAGTTCGCGTTCAATCTACATGTCATGCACGACGATGGTTCGAACCTCAAGCAGGTCACCTTCAACCAGAGCCATGATCTCGATCCATCGATCATGGAGGACGGCAAGATCGTATTCAGCCGCTGGGATCACAACCAGAGCAATGACGCGGTCAACCTGTATCGCATGAACCCGGACGGTTCGCAGCTGGAACTGCTGTACGGCCAGTGGAGTCATGACACGGGCACCGGCGGCGCTACGATTCAGTTCATGCAGCCTCGTGAAACACAAGACGGGCAGGTCATGGTGGTCGCACGCCCGTTTGCGAATACGGAAGGCGGTGGCGAGCTAGTCGTCATCGATACGCCGCAGTATGTAGAGAATACGCAGCCGACCAAGGACAACATCGGTGTGTTGAGTGGCCCTGCGCAGGCAGATGCGACGGTAAACAATGTAACGACCGCACCCGGCGAGCCTTCACCAGGCGGTCGTTACTTCTCGGTGTACCCGATCCAGGACGGGACAGGTCGCCTGATGGTGAGCTGGAGCCAGTGCCGGCTTCTTGAGATTCTCCCCGACGATGGCGACCCAATGACGATCGATGCACGGATCGTGGCTTGCACAGACGAGAATCTTGCAAACGTCATCGTGATCGACCCGGATGACCCGGTCGTACCGGCTGCCAGGCGAGTTCACGGTCGCGCAGCCGCTTTACGGAATATGGATTTATGATCCGCGTGACGAAACGCAGTTGCCAATCGTTGCCGGCGAAGAAGGCTTCATGTTTACTGAAGTCGTGTCTGCGGACCCACGCCCCGCGCCGGCCGCGATTCCGGATGGGCTGAACGACTACACATTGGACCCGTCGCTGCCGGATTCCGGCGAGGCTGTACTGAATATTCGCAACGTCTACGATTTTGACGGCGCGATGCTTCCTGGTGTCGATCCCTATGTATTGGCCAATCCGGCGCAAACGCTCGCCGCCGATCGCCCGGCGCGCTTCCTTCGCATCGTGAAGGCTGTTTCGCTTCCGGAGGAGGATCTGCGGGATATCGATGACACGGCGTTCGGTGTTACGACGCAGTTCGGCATGAAAGAAATTGTCGGCTACGCACCGATCGAACCGGATGGCTCGGTCATGGTCAAAGTGCCGGCCAACGCGGCACTCATGGTCAGCGTGCTCGATGAGAATGGTATGCGAATTACGCAGCGTCACCAGAATTGGATCGCACTAAACGAAGGCCAGGAACTCAAATGCCACGGCTGTCACGACGCGAACAGCGGTGTCTCGCATGGTCGGTATGACGCCTTCGAAAGCGCGTACGCAGGTGCACCGCCTGGAGTGAATGAGTTTCCGAATTCAGATCCGCAGTGGTTCATTGGTACGCCCGGTGAAACGATTGCGGAGATTCGTGCGCGCGTGTCTTGCGCCAATGACGGCTGCTCTTCAATCGAACCGTCAATGAATGTCCTTTATAGCGATGTCTGGAGCGCAAACCCGCTTGATGTCAACGGCGACCCGATCAATCCGGATATCGCCTATCGCTACACTGACATGGGCTCACCGGCGCCGACGACGATCCAGTGCCAGACTGACTGGCAATGGAATTGCCGCAGTGTGATCAACTACGTGTCTATCATCCATCCTCTGTGGAACCTGCCGCGTATCGTCATGGTCGACGACCCGAACGACCCCACAGGTCCGCAAATACCCTTGCTCGACGCGAACGGCGACCCGGTCACGAACAATTGTCTGAATTGCCACACGCCGGTTGACGTACTCAATGCCAATGCACCACGAGTGCCCGCGGGCCAGCTGGAACTGCAGGATGGCATTTCGGTCGACGAGCCCGATCATTATCACGCCTATCGCGAGCTGTTAGTTACTGATAACCTTCAGATATTGGACGCTAATGGCGTGCTGGTGGATGCAACACAAGTGGTTGGTCAGGATGCAGACGGAAACGACATCCTTGAACCTATCCCGACGCCACCACCCGCATCAGAGTTTGGCGCACGGGCTTCGAGCGATTTCTTTGACCGATTTAACGATCCTAACGATCTTCACTTCAATATTTTATCGCAGGCGGAGCGCCGCCTTATTGCGGAATGGTTGGATGTCGGAGCCCAGTATTACAACAATCCCTTCGACGCCCCAGCCAATTAAGGCATTCATTGCCGCTTGCCTGTGTGCTGTCGTACTGCAGATTTTTCTGACAGCGCCGTCGCAGGCTGCCGATGAATTTCGTTCTGTAACTGTTGCCGATCCGTACCTCGAGATGCGTACGGGGCCTGGTGGCGGTTACCCGATATTTCATGTCGTTGACCGTGGTGAAACAGTAGAGATCATCATGCAGCGCACGGACTGGTTTCTCGTGCGTTCGGACAGGGGCAAGGAAGGCTGGGTTGATCGGGCGCAGATGGAATTGACGCTGCAGCCGGACGGACAACGCGTCAGTTTCCAGGAGGCTGGTATTGAGGACTTCACCAACGCCAAGTGGGAGACTGGATTACTCGCCGGTGATTTCGGTGGTGCGAATATTATCTCGCTGTACGGTGGTTACTCGCTGAATCCAAACGTGTCGGTGGAGCTCTGGGGTTCGCAGATTCTCGGTAATTTTTCGAACGCCTGGATGCTTAGTGTCAATGTCGTGCACGAGGCCTTTCCCGAATGGCGCGTTTCACCGTTCTTTACGTTAGGTGCGGGCGCGATTCATACCATGCCCAAGTCAACTATCATTCGGGGACCAGACCGGACAGACCAGATTGGTCATGTCGGGGCCGGTCTCCGAGTCTATGCGACGCGACGTTTCCTGTTGCGCGCCGAATATAAGAGCTACGTGGTGTTCACTAGCCGTGATGAAAATGAGGAAGTAGAAGAATGGAAAGTCGGTTTCGCGTTCTTTTTCTGATCGTTGCGATGATCAGCCTGTCAGGCTGTGCCGCGACGAAAAACCTGTTCGGCTTCGGCGACAGGGAAGCACCTCCTCCCACGGCTGAGGCGCCTGGGCAGGTTATTGATCCGGAAGTCGAGCGACGTGAGATCAAGGAAGCCAAGATCGATCGCGAAGATTTCGAGATCGGCCTGTTTGCGGGCATCATGGCCATTGAAGATTTCGGGTCTGATCTGTCATATGGTTTGCGATTCGCGTACCACGTGACAGAAGGGTTCTTTGTCGAAGCAACCGCGGGCTACTCGCAGGCCGGGCTGACGAGCTTTGAAATCCTGTCTGGCGGTGCGACCCTCATCTCGGACAGCGAGCGCGATCTTTACTACTACAACTTAAATGTCGGCTACAACATCCTGCCGGGCGAAGTATTTATCGGCGAAGGCCGTGCCTATAACACCAGTCTGTACCTGATCGCGGGGCTCGGTTCGACGACCTTTGCCGGTGACGATCGCTTCACCGTCAATTTCGGTGCGGGCTACCGCTTCCTGCTGACCGACTCAGTCGCCCTGCACATGGATTTCCGTGATCACCTGTTCGATATCGACATTCTTGGCGAAGAGAAGACGGCTCACAATCTCGAAGGCCACCTGGGCTTCACGGTCTTCTTCTGAGGCAGGGATCACATTCCAAGCCGTAATCACGGGATAAAGTGAACGTTATGGGAAAGATACTAATTACGATTGGCCGAGTCCTGCTCCCCTTGCTGGTTGTAGCGGGCTTGTCCGGTTGCAGCAGCATCGAGCCATGGGTCAAACCCTATGAACGCGACAAACTGGCCGACCCGATCATGGCACTCGAGGGCGACCCGGTATCGACCGCGTATATTCAGCATGTCTTCGAATCTCGTGAAGGCGCGCGCGGTGGCGAAGGTGCGGCCGGCGGCGGCTGTGGTTGTAACTAACGGGCAGGATTCATGATTCGTCGCATCGTACTCATCGCAGCATCCTTACTCGCCTTTGGCGTGGTGCACGCAGGCGTGTTGCCTGATGATCGTGCCGATGTGCTGTATCACCTCTACGACGGTGGCGGTGTTGAGATCGATGGACCTTCGGTTCTGGTGCGCAAGAAAGTTGGCAAGAGCGTGTCGATTGTGGGTAATTACTACGTCGATATGGTCAGCTCGGCTTCGATCGACGTAATCACAACAGCGAGCCCGTATACAGAAGAACGCACGCAGTGGTCGCTGGGCGTGGACTACCTGCGCGGCAACACTACGATGCGTGCTGGCTACACGAGCAGTGAAGAATCCGACTTCGATGGCGAGACGATGAACTTCTCGGTAAGCCAGGACATGTTCGGAGACCTGACGACACTGACGTTGAGTTATGCACTCGGCGACGATCTCGTACGCATGTCGACCGACCCGACGTTTGAAGAGCCGCTGGACAGGCAGATCTACGGTGTGGGCATCACGCAGATTCTGACCAAGAACCTGATTTCTTCCCTGAACGTCGAGGCGATCACGGAGGAGGGCTACCTCAACAACCCGTATCGTTCGGTGCGCTATTTCGATTCTTCTACCGGTGGCTACCTCTTCGAGGGAGAGCTGTACCCCAATACGCGAACCAGCAACGCGGTCGGCATACGACTGAGGTACTTCCTGCCCTATCGCGCAGCGATAGAAGGTGAGTATCGCTGGTTCACAGATACCTGGGATATCGAAGGTCACACCGTGTCGTTGACCTACATTCATCCGTGGAAAGACTTCACGTTCACGGGCAAATTCCGTTATCACGACCAAAACGGCGCACATTTCTATAGCGATCTGTTCTCGCGTGCGCAGGCGACCAACTTCCGCGGTCGCGACAAGGAGCTCAGCCCGCTATCGAGCTACACGTTCAAGCTCCAGGCCGCCTACGAATTTCTGAGGGATGATGGCAACGACACCTGGGGCTTCATCAAGCGCGCCAAAGTCACTGCGTCACTGAATATGCTGCATGTCGACTACTCCGACTTTTCGGACCTTAGGAGCCGTGAACCCATTGGCTCCGAGCCGCTGTATCAACTCGACGCCGATATTGTCCAACTGTATTTTTCCTTCTTCTACTAGTTGACGACCACACTCAAGTTCGGGGTCAGTTTCCTAACTCTTCATTCGCCGATTCTCGGGTTCTGAGACGGTTGAACTGGAGTTAGGTAAACTGACCCCGAACTTTGGATACGGATTCTGCGCATGCCAACAATAATTGTTGCCGTACTCGTCCTGATCGCCGTAGTTGGCGTCGGCATATACAACCGCCTTATTCGCAGTCGCAATCGCGTCGATACCGCCTGGAGCGATATTGACGTTCAGCTGCAGCGGCGTCACGACCTGATTCCGAGGCTCGTCACGGCTGTCGATCAGTACGCAAAATATGAAAAGGCGACGCTCGAGGCGGTCACCGAGCTGCGTGCTGAGGCAATGCAGCAAGTGGACGTTCGGGCCCGCGGCAAGGCTGAAGAAAAACTCAGCGCCGGTATCGAGCGCATCATAGCCCTCGCCGAAAACTACCCCGACCTCAAAGCGAACGAGAATTTCCTCAACCTGCAAAATGAACTCGTCGAAACTGAGAACTATCTGCAGTTCGCGCGCCGTTATTACAACGGCTCTGTTCGCGACTACAACACGATGACCGAAAGCGTGCCGAGTAACATTGTCGCCGGCATGTTCAACTTCGCCCAGCGGGCCTTCTTCCAGAAGACTTCCGACGATGCGGGCAATGTGCCCATAGCCAAATTCGGTACGGTCGAATGAGGCGCCTGGCTGTACTGGTTGGCTTGTGCCTGTCTTTTGCGTGCCAGGCAGACGAACGAATCCTGAGTTTTCACAGCGATGTTCGTGTGTTCGAGGATGGCATGATCGAAGTGACAGAGACGATCAAGGTTCGTTCCGAAGGCAAGCAGATCCGGCGCGGCATCTACCGCGACTTTCCGGTCGAGTATGAAGACCGTCTCGGAAACAACTACAACATCAAGCTCCAGCCTCTGGCCGTGCTTCGCGATGATAAGCCCGAGTCGTTTCATACGGTACGAAGCGGGCGCGATGTACGGACTTACTTCGGTCGGTCGAATTACTTCATCGAAAATGGTGAGCACACTTACATCTTTCGCTACCGCGCCAATCGCATGCTCGGTTTCTTCGAACAACATGATGAGTTGTACTGGAATGTAACCGGCAACAACTGGGCCTTCCCGATCGACAAGGCGACGGCGACGATCCGGCTGGAGTTCGATGCCCCAAGAGACCAGATCCTGGTTGAGGGCTACACGGGACGACTCGGCTCCACTGCGCAGGAATACGGACGTTTCATGGACGACGAGGGTGACGTACATTTCCAGGCGAACAGCCCGCTGCCAGCAGCACATGGCCTGACAATCGTCGTCGGTTGGCCGAAAGGATTTGTGGATGAACCGACAGCCCTGGATCGCATCGGCTGGTTGCTCAAAGACAATCGCAATTTACTCGCGGCACTCGGCGGCTTCCTGCTGTTGCTGCTCTATTACATTCCCGTGTGGAACAAGCACGGCAAGGACCCGGACGAGGGCGTTGTTGTCACTCGCTACGATCCGCCCACGGGATTCTCGCCTGCGTCGCTGCGCTACATTCGGCAGATGTACTACGACGACAAGGTAATGACAGCCGCGATCGTCAACCTGGCCGTAAAGGGCTACCTCGAAATCAAGAAGAAAGGTAAGACGCACTCGCTAAATAAACTGGATACAGAAACGTTGCGTCCGGCAATGGCGCCTGGCGAGAAAGAGCTGTATGAGGCGATCTTCAAGGAAGACAGCGTCGTAACGCTCAAGGACTTTAACCACCAGCTGCTGGGCAAGGCACGCACCGAGCACAGCGAGTCATTACGCGCGGACTACAAGAACAATTATTTCAAGACAAACAGCCTGCTGAATGTGCCGGCGATTATTATCGTTATCGTATCCACGCTGATCGCATTGAAAATCGGCAGCGGTCCGACGCC
Organism: uncultured Gammaproteobacteria bacterium; assembly: GCA_963752875.1. Classification (GTDB taxonomy): domain Bacteria; phylum Pseudomonadota; class Gammaproteobacteria; order Steroidobacterales; family Woeseiaceae; genus UBA1847. The sequence goes on from CAVWAH010000012.1 coordinate 48,960, forward strand.
ATTCGTTATCGGAACCATAGTTCTGTCATTTGTGACGATGGCATTCTTCGCGATCATCATGAAAAGCCCCACGATTCGCGGTCGCGAAGTGCTCGACCAGATGCTCGGTTTCAAGGACTTTCTGGAAATTGCGGAGAAGGACGAACTGAATCTGCGCAATCCGCCTCAGAAGACACCGGAGCTGTTCGAGACGTTTCTTCCATACGCGCTGGCGTTGGGTGTTGACCAGGAGTGGTCGGAGCGATTCGCCGACGTGCTGGGCGCGATACGCAACCCGGACGGCAGTGCTTACCGTCCGTCGTGGTACAACGGCAATTGGAATAGCGCAAACCTGTCAAAGGCAACGAATGGGTTGTCCAGTGGCCTGAACTCCGCGGTTGGTTCGTCGGTATCGCCCCCTGGGTCGTCGTCCGGAGGTGGTGGCGGTGGTTCGTCCGGCGGGGGCGGTGGCGGTGGCGGAGGAGGGGGATGGTAGTGCCTGCCGGAAATCCAGCGATCATTGGATTCCTGCTGAACACTGCCGGTTGTGGCAGCAACCATAATAAGCGAAGCTAAAGTCATGATGACAATTTTCGACGGACGGACCGTTTACTAATGCAAAACCTGACACTCCTGCAGTCAATACTGCTGTTTGCTGTTCCTGCCGTGATGGCAATTACCGTGCATGAAGCCGCGCACGGTTTTACAGCCCGCCATTTCGGCGATCGAACGGCCGAAGTGCTGGGCAGATTGACGCTCAACCCGCTTAAGCATATCGATCCCATTGGAACCATAGCGGTGCCACTCGGGCTGCTTGTCATGTCCAAGATGACCGGCGCCCCGCTGGTGCTGTTCGGGTGGGCGAAACCGGTCCCGGTGGGTACGCGCAACCTTCGTAACCCGCAACGCGACATGGCGATCGTCGCGGCGGCTGGCCCCGGTTCAAACCTGGCCATGGCGGCCGGTTGGACCCTGATACTGGCAATTGCCGGTTCATTTGGTGGTGACATCCGGATGCTGGAGTTCCTGGTCTACATGGCGTATTTCGGCGTGTTCTTTAACGTCCTGCTCGCGGTGTTCAACATGATGCCGATTCCACCGCTGGATGGCGGGCGTGTCGTAAGTGGCCTTCTTCCGCCTCGTATGTCGGCAAGCTTTGATCGCATAGAGCCGTTCGGTTTCATGATCGTCATCGCTTTGCTTGCGACGGGCGTCCTTTGGAAAATCGTGGGCCCGATTGTCGGCTACGTACTCTCGTTATACCTCCGGCTTTCCGGCCTGTGAAATGAAGCGCAGGGAATTCCTGAGCCGCGCGGCCGCGGGCGGCGCCATACTCACGATGCCAGCCTTTTTGCAGGGTTGCGGGATTCAGCTGGGATCGATCGTTAAAGACGCACCACCCGAGAATCCGTTCTACACGTGGTTCGGCGTCGACGAGCCGACGGTGTTACGAGTCATGTCGGCGCTGACATCGAAGGGCGCGGATATTGCCGACGCCTACTTTCAGTACACGCGCACAAGTAAATTGGAGCTCGAGAACGGTGTGGTCGGAAACCCAGGCCTGGATGTTCAGCAGGGTGTTGGCCTGCGTGTTGTAACAGGCGACCAGACCGGCTTTGTCTCCACAGAAGATCTCACGCTTCCGGCCATGCTGGCCGCGGCTCAATCTGCGTCGGCCACTGCGATGGCGGTGGAGACGAGTACCGCGAAACCCGCTGCGGAGTCTCTGCATTTCTCGCCTACGCGTGATTTGTATCGTGTCGCCATGCCGTGGGGCGACATTGGTGTTGACCAGAAGAACGCCATTCTTCAATCGGTAGACGAGAAGACCAGGGCGGCTGACTCGGCGATCGAGAACGTTAGGATCAATTGGGTCGATGTCGACGAACGCGTGATGATCGCGATGCTCGACGGTAATATCATCACTGACAATCGGCCCATGACACGACTCACGCTGGTTGTTACTGCAACCAGGGACGGCAAGACCCAGACCGGTTTCTCCAGCATCGCTGCGCGTGCCGGCATCGACTGGTACACCGAGGAACGCCTCACGGCGCTCGTTGACGAGGCGGTCTCGCGAACGCTCGTGCAGTTTGATGCGCGACGAGCCCCGAGCGGCGAGATGCCGGTGATCCTGGCCGCGGGAACGAGTGGCGTCATCTTGCACGAGGCGGTTGGTCATGCGTTGGAAGCTGACTTTGTCCGTGACGGAACCAGCCCTTACGGAGACAAGATCGGTGCCAAGGTCGCCGAGTCCGATGTCACGCTGGTCGACGATGCGACGATTCCTGGCGAGCGGGGCGCATTGAATTTCGACGATGAAGGGGCGACAACGAACAGCAACGTCCTGGTCGAAAACGGCGTGCTTACCTCGTACCTGCACGATCGGGTAAGCGCCCGACACTATGGTGTCAGTCCCACAGGCTCCGGCCGACGAGAGTCCTACCGGCATGCACCTATGCCGCGAATGACATGCACAACGATGCGGGACGGGCAGCACTCGCGAGATGAGATCATCGCTTCTGTTGAGCAGGGGGTCGTTTGCGAGACCTACACTGATGGACAAGTGCAGCTGGGCGGCGGGGACTTCATGTTCCGGGTAAAAAACGCCTGGCTCGTAGAGAAAGGCAAGATTGCAGCACCGATCAAGGACGTAAACGTCTCTGGCAACGGCCCGGACCTGCTGACAAAGATCACGATGGTTGGCAACGACTCGCGCCTCGACGCCGGAGGCTGGACGTGCGGCAAGAAAGGCCAGGCAGTGCCCGTATCGCAGGGCATGCCGACCGTCCTCGTCTCACAACTGACTGTGTCCTGACGCTACGCGCTGCTGCCGCCGTCAACCAGGATAGTCGTGCCGTTGATATGTGTCGCCGACTCGCCCGCGAGGAATAGCGCCAACGCTGCGACCTCTTCAGGCTCAGCGACCCGGCCGCTCGGCACGGCTTCGCAGGCCTCTTCCATGTAGTCGTCGATATCCAATCCCTGTGCCTCGGCTTCCGCTGCCAGCATCGGCGTATCGACGTCGCCCGGGCAGATTGCATTGACGCGCAGGCCGTCGCGCGCGTGGTCCTTCGCCATGGCCTTGGTCAGTAATACGAGACCGCCTTTGCTGGCGCAGTAGGATGCGGCGCGTTCACCACCATTCAGGCCCCAGTCCGACGCGATATTGACGATGCTGCCCTCGCTTTTCAGCAGGTGGGGCAGAGCAGCGCGGCTCAGGTAGAACGGCACGTCGAGGTTGACTGTCATCGTACTGCGCCAGTCTTCGTCGCTGACTTCCGCGACGCTTCCGCGCAGGAGGATGCCGGCATTGTTGACGAGGCAGTCCAACTGACCGAACTCGTCGATCGCGTCGGCGATCAACTCGTTGCAGTCGTCTGACTCACCGAGCTCCCCGGTCCACGTGACGATGCGCTCCGAGACGTCCGCGACTTCTTCGAGACGGCCCTCATCCCTGCCGGCCGCCATCACATCCCAGCCAGCCTCCGCGAAAGCGATGGCTATCGCCGCGCCGATTCCCGAACTTGCGCCCGTGACCAGTGCTACGCTCATGTTGTTTTCCTGACAGTTGTTACGTGTTATCCAGTGTATCCCATGGAACCGACGGATTCGTTACAAAGCCTTGGTTGGCGCCCATTCTTCCAGTCGCAGGTAGAGCTCGACAGCGACCTGCGGCCGGCGCGCGTCCTGAACGTGCATCGCGGGCGCATCGAGGTTGCGCACGTAGGTGGCCACGAAATGATCGAGCTCACGGGCAAAGCGGCGAGCCTCGCCATTACCGTCGGAGACTGGGTACTGTTCGATACCGACGGTCCGAGAATCGATCGTTGCCTCGATCGGTTCGGTCTGTTTCAGCGGCGCGCAGCTGGCACCGGTGGCGAGATTCAATTGATTGCTGCCAACGTCGACACATTGTTCATCGTTACGTCGGCCAATCGCGACTTCAATGTCGCCCGCCTCGAGCGCTACCTGGCGATCGCGCACGATGCTGGCGCATTCCCGGTCATCGTGATCACAAAATCGGACACCGTGGATTCCGCGAGTGAGTTTGTCAGCAAGGCGAGTGCATTGTCGCCGGGCGTCCTGGTTGAAGCGCTCGACGGACGGAGCCCGGACGACGTCGAAGTGCTGCGGCCGTGGTGCGAATCAGGACAGACAGTGGCGTTGCTTGGGTCTTCTGGCGTCGGCAAGTCCACCCTGATCAATACGTTGACGGGCGATCACCAGCCGACCAAAAAAGTACGCGAGGACGACCAGCGTGGGCGGCATACAACTACGTCGCGTTCGATGCACCGGCTGCCGCATGGCGGTTGGCTGGTCGATACGCCGGGCATGCGCGAATTGCAGCTGGTGGACGTCGGCGATGCACTCGATGATGTATTCGCGGAAGTGGCGTTACTGGCCTCGCAGTGCAGGTTTTCGGATTGTTCCCACGAGTCTGAGCCTGGGTGCGAGGTGCAGGCCGCTATCGAGTCAGGCACGCTCGATGCCGACCGCCTGCGGCGCTATCACAAACTGCTTGCCGAGGACCGTCGAAACACCCAGACAATTGCGGAACGTCGGTCACGCGACAAGAGCTTCGGTAAACTGATCAAATCGGTTCTGGCAGAGAAGCAAAAGGGCAAAGGCGGAAAATACTGAATGGCGACCATAGACCTCAATGCAGACCTCGGTGAAGGCGATCCTCACGACGAGGCGCTTCTGAAAATTGTATCGAGTGCGAATATTGCATGCGGAGGCCATGCCGGTGACGCTGAGACGATGGCGCAGACCATTCGATCCGCCATCGCGAATGGCGTCGCGGTCGGGGCGCATCCGGGGTACCCGGACAGAGATGGCTTTGGTCGCGAAAGTGGTTTCATGGAAGGCGATGCATTGTACGAATCGCTTACCGAGCAGGTTACGGCGCTTGCGGATACCGCCGCACAGATGGGGGCTCGACTCGCGCACGTAAAACCGCACGGCGCACTCTACAACGACGCGGTAAGGGATCGTGCGCTGGCCGACATTATCGCGCGCGTCACTGCGGAGGCACCCGGTGAGCCGGCGTTCATGGGTATGGCAAACACTGAGCTGGAGTTTGCCGCCAAGCGGCACGGGCTGACGTTTGTCGCCGAAGCATTCGTTGATCGCGCTTACGAACCTGACGGCACACTCGTTTCGCGCAAGGAGCCGGGTGCCGTACACGAGGATATGGCGGTGGCGACAACGCAGGCTGTGCGCCTCGCTGAGGACGGGCGCACGACCGCCAGGAACGGCGATGAGGTAAGTGTTCGCGCGGATACGCTTTGCATTCATGGCGATACACCAGGCGCAGCAGAAAAGGCGCGCGCTGTCCGCGATGTCCTGGAATCGCATGGGGTGGAGATTCGTGCTCAAACGCTGCGGTGACGATCTTTTTTCGATTTCTACAGAGGGTCCGCCTGAAGCACAGGCGCTGGCGGAACAACTGCGAGCAACCGGATTGTGGCTGGATGTGGTTCCCGGAATTGATTCGGTCGTAGTGCAGTTCGATGCGTCGCTGGTCGACGCAACTGCCGTAGAACAGACGATCGACGAATCGATAGCGGCGGGCATCACCCCACTGCAAGTTCCGGCCGAACTCGTGGAGATTCCGGTGGCCTACGGCGGCAAGTTTGGTCCCGATCTTCAGGAAGTTTGTAACCAGGTCGGGATCACGCCCGATAAATTCATCGCGTTGCACACAAGCTGTGAGTACACAGTGGATATGGTCGGGTTCACCCCCGGATTCGCTTTTGTAGGCGGGCTCGACGAACGGCTGCGAATTCCGCGACGTTCAGAACCGAGATTACGGGTCGAGGCCGGGTCCGTCGGCATCGCTGATGGGCGTACCGGGTTGTATGCCATGGCCAGCCCGGGTGGCTGGAATATCGTTGGGCGTACACCCACCAAACTGTTCAATGCAGGCGCGGAAGATCCTCTCGTACTAAGAGCGGGAACGCGGGTGCGGTTTAGGGCAGCATGAATATCACGGTCATCAAACCGGGCTTGCAGACGACGGTTCAGGCCGGACCACGT
>CAVWAH010000013.1:0-104174 GCA_963752875.1 uncultured Gammaproteobacteria bacterium
CAGCAACGTCTATCGCCGTGCTTGATCTGCTGGAGCGCGATAACTCACTACAACATCAACTGCATGAGAATGCAGCCCACTTCCGTAGCAAGATGACAGAGCGCGGTTTTGACCTGAAACCCGGCGAGCACCCGATCATTCCGGTCATGCTGGGCGACGCGAAGCTGGCCACAACCATGGCCGACAAATTACTTGAACGCGGTGTCTACGTGATTGGTTTCTCGTTCCCGGTCGTACCAAAAGGCCAGGCTCGTATTCGCACGCAGATGTCCGCGGGTGTCACACGTCCGCAACTCGACAAGGCTATAGATGCATTTACCGATGTTGGTCGCGAACTAAATGTCATTAACTAGTCCTCTCAGATAAGGGCACGACAATGAAAGCACTGGTCAAAGCGAAGGCAGAACGCGGCATCTGGATGGAAGACATCGAAGCTCCACATGTCGGACATAACGATGTGCTGATCAAGGTAAATCGCACCGCGATTTGCGGCACCGATATTCACATCTTCAAGTGGGACGACTGGGCACAGGCTACGATCCCCGTCCCAATGGCCGTCGGGCACGAATTCAGCGGCGAAGTCGTAGAGATGGGTGTAGAGGTCCGTGGCCTCGAGATCGGCGACCGTGTCTCCGCAGAGGGCCATATTACCTGCGGCGTATGTCGTAACTGTCGTGCCGGCCGTCGCCACCTTTGCATGAACACGGTTGGCGTCGGTGTTAACCGGCCCGGTGCGTTCGCCGAATACCTGTCTGTACCGGCGTTCAACGTTTTCAAGTTACCCGACGCCATTACGGATGACATGGCCTCGATACTCGACCCGCTGGGCAATGCGACACACACCGCCCTGTCTTTCGACCTTGTTGGCGAAGATGTGCTCATTACGGGCGCAGGCCCGATTGGCATAATGGCCGTTGCGATCGCCCGCTATGCCGGGGCGCGACATATCGTGATCACCGACGTTAACGACTACCGCCTGGATCTCGCCCGCAAGATGGGCGCGACACGCGCGATCAACGTTACCAGCCAGACAATCGACGAAACGATGAAAGAACTCGGCATGGTCGAGGGGTTCGATGTTGGCATGGAGATGTCAGGTAACCCGCAGGCGTTCCGCGACATGCTGCACACGATGCATCACGGCGGCAAAGTCGCGCTCCTCGGTATCCCGCCGGGCGACATGGCCATCGACTGGAACGACGTAATTTTCAAGGGCCTCGTACTAAAGGGAATCTACGGGCGAGAGATGTTTGAGACCTGGTACAAGATGTCCAGCATGCTGCAGAGCGGGCTCGACATGGAGCCGATCATCACGCATCACTACGACATCGATGAGTTTCAGCCCGCGTTCGAACTGATGGAGTCGGGTCAGTCAGGCAAAGTCATCCTGCACTGGAACTGACGTCTCCTATTCGATCTCGCAGAAGCAGTGTGAGTAGACACCCATCGGGTCGTTGAACCGCGCGACACTCGCCAGCATTGCCTGCAACCGGTTCGCAAAGACTTCGAGCGGCTGCGGCTTGTTTGCAAACGCAGCCGGATCCAACCCTACACGGGCAAACGTCATCAGAATGTCGAGAAGCAACTGCTCGGTCGGCGACATCTCTTTTTCGATGAGTTTCTGGCCGTAATCACCTTCGTTCATGCCGACCAGTCCTGCTGCAGCTGCGATTGCCTCATCCAGACCGCCGAGTTCGTCGACGAGACCGATTTCGAGAGCTTCCACACCGGTCCACACCTGGCCCTGGCCTATCCCGTCGATATACTCTTCTTCCAGTTCGCGCCCTTGTGCAACGCCCCGTACGAAGTCCCTGTAGCTATCCTCGATAAGCATCTGGAACAGCTGTTTGGTGTCCTCACTCAATTCCCGGTCCGGCCGCAACTGACCTGACCACGGCGTTGTGCCCACGCCATCAGTGCCAATACCAACGGTCGCCAGCGACCGTTGAAAAGTCGGGAACATGCCGAGAACACCGATGGATCCTGTAATCGTCGTTGGGCTGGCGAAGATCAGGTCCGCATCCATGGAAATCCAGTAACCGCCGGATGCTGCCACACTGCCCATCGAGGCAACGACAGGTTTGCCAGCGGCCTGCAGCATACGGACTTCTTCGGCAATGACCTCGGATGCAAACGCGCTGCCACCACCGCTGTCGACGCGAAGTACAACGGACTTAACCGAATCGTCCTCGAGCGCCTTCTTTAACAATGCGGCCGTCGAGTCGCCGCCGATCGATCCGGGCGGTTGTATACCATCGAGAATTTCTCCCGATGCCACAATGACGGCAACGTTCTGCGAGTTGGCCTTGTCGGCCGATCGCAGGCGGGCGTGAGAAAGGTAATTACGCATCGATACAGCGGCATACGTTGTCTCGTCGTCATCTGCCGGGCCGACATGTTCGATCATCAGGTTACGAATATCGGTGCGCCCCAACAACTCATCTACGAGCCCTCGGTCGCGAGCCATAACCGCCATGTCACCACCGGCCGCCTGTGTATGCGCCACGAGATTGTCTGCGTAGTCCGCGATTGCGCCCTCCGGCAGGCCGCGGGCCTCAACCACGTCGGTCCGGTAGGAACCCCACAGGGAGTCAAGCAGATGAGCCCTGGACTCGCGGTCCTCCGGTGACATATCCATTCGCGTATAAGGTTCGTATGCGGCCTTGTGCGTGCCGACGCGGAAGACATTCCAGTCGATACGCAGCAGGTCGATCGCATCCTTGTAGTAGGTGCGATAGGACCCATAGCCTTGCAGGTATACGATACCGTCTGGATTCAGGTACAACTCATCCGCACGCGTAGCCAGGTAGTACCCCTGTTGCGTCAAAAAATCGGCAGTCGCCACGACCGGCTTTCCGGACTCCCTGAACGAATCGATTGCAGCTGCAATACGATGGAGTTTGTCCAGACCTGAAGAACCCAGGGCCGAGAGTTCGAGATGAACTGCGGTTATGCGATCGTCGTGCTTCGCTTTGTCCAGTGCATCGACAACGTCTTGCACGAGCGTTTGTGGTTGTGAGTCACCCATAAGCTCCGCAATGGCACGCTCGTATGGGTCGCCGCTGTATTGCTCAACCAGCGCACCGGCAGGCTGGACGATCAACGCTGCCTTTTGCGGCATGAGCTGTGGCGCTTCGCCAGACATCACTCCAAATAAGAGCAGGAAGATGAACAACAACAAAAACAGGTGGAGCACTTTGCGCAAACCCATTAAGCCGCGCCAGATGGCCCCGATAAACCGGAATACGATGTTGCCTTTGCTCATGAATTCATTCCTTACTCTGTGTCGCCCTTGTAGCTTATGCGGTAGATCTTGCCAGAATAGTCGTCGCTTACCAGCATCGAACCATCTTCGAGGATAATCAGGTCGACGGGACGGCCTGACACCTGCTCATTCTGCAACCAGCCGTGCGCAAATGGTTCGTATGAGACCGCCCGATCGCCCTCCAGGCGCACCAGCGATATCCGGTACCCTATTTTCCTGGACCGGTTCCACGAGCCATGTTCCGCAATAAATACCTGGTTGCGGTATTCAGGCGGAAACATGTCGCCAGTGTAGAACTTGACGCCAAGCGGGGCGACATGTGGTCCAAGCTTCCTGGCGGGCGACCGATAGTCGCCGCATTTCCGGCCACCGCCAAATTTCGGATCGAGTATTTCTCCCGCGTGACAATAGGGAAAGCCGAAGTGCAGGCCCTGACGCGGCGCGTGATTCAGTTCGCATGCGGGCTTGTCGTCACCAAGCATGTCGCGCCCATTGTCTGTAAACCACAGGTCTCCGGTCACAGGGTGCCAGGTAAACCCGACGGAATTGCGAATTCCGGAGGCGAAGGTCTCTCGATCTGTGCCGTCGGGATTCATGCGGATGATCTGGGCATAGCCGAACTCGTCGCAAATATTGCACGGCGCACCGATGCTCACGTACAGCTTGTTGTCCGGGCCAAAACCGATATAGCGCCAGCCGTGATGGCGTTCTGACGGCAACTCGATATCCAGCACGACGCCCTTTGGAACATCTTCGAGATTATTTTCGATGTCCGCATAGCGAATGACCCGGTCGATCTCGGCCACGTACAAGTCACCATCATGAAACGCCACGCCGTTCGGCGTGCTCATACCACTCAGAAGTTCTATCGTGCGAGTCGAGCCATCGGAGTTCGCGACGACCGCGTACACCGATCGCCCCTTTCGATTCGAGACAAACAACGTCCCCCTGGTGCCTAATGCGAGCGAACGCGCATTCGGGACGTCCGCGTATTCCTCGATCGCAAAGCCCGTCGGCACCTGCACGTCATCAAGAGACGCCGCAGCTAACGAAGATATCAGGGCAAGGATCAGGACAGCCGTGAGCCTCTGAAACACACTACACCTCTGGGTTATTCACCCGATAAGAACAGTAACGACAGATCAGGCCAGAACGTAATCAAGATCACCGACAACATCAAGATTACGAGGAACGGGAACGTCGCCGAGTAAACGTGCATGATCGGCTTCTCGAAGCGATAGCTTGCGATGAACAAATTAAGACCGACAGGCGGCGTCAGGTAACCCAGCTGCATCGCTGCGAGGAAGACGATGCCGAGATGGACTTCATGAACACCAAAACCTGCCGCGATAGGCAGAATGAGTGGTACCACGAGTACGATGGCAGAGAAGATATCGAGTATTGCACCCAGCACAAGCAAAAACAGCAGGAGCAGGAGCAGGAATGATGTCTGGCTACTGACCATCTCTGCGACGAACGCAAGTAGCTTCTGCGGCACCTCAGCGTCGATCATGTAGTACGTCGAGGCCAGAGAGACGCCCAGGATCATCAGGATACCGCCGACAAGAACCATCGCGTCACGCACAATTCGCGGTAAATCCCTGAACGAAATCTCTCGATTGATCAGCACTTCCGCAATGAAGACATACAACGCTGTGATCGCGGCCGCTTCCGAGACTGCAAAGAAACCCGAGTAGATGCCACCGAGTACAACGATCGGCAGGGGCAGCTCCCAGATCGACTCGCGCAATGCGCCGCCGACTTCGCGCCAGGAAAAACTGCTGAGCGGCTTCCGGTTTTCCCGGTTAACCCAAATGCTGTAGCCCGCCAGCATGACGAGCATTGCGAGGCCTGGCAGGATGCCTGCAAGAAAGAGATCGTCGATACTGACTTCTGCAACGACGCCGTACAGAATCAGTGGCAAGGACGGGGCGAACAACAGGCCGAGACTGCCGGACGAGGTCACAAGACCAAGATTGAAGCGGTCGCTGTATCCGTCCTGTTTGAGCGCGGGATACAGTATTGCTCCGAGTGCAATGATTGTGACGCCGGATGCCCCGGTAAAGGCCGTGAAAAACGCGCACGCGGCCAAGCACACGAGTGCAAGACCGCCCGGCATCCATCCAAACAGTGCATTGGTAAGCCGCACGAGTCGTTTTGGTGCATCGCTCTCGCTTAGCAGGTACCCCGCAAACGTAAATAAAGGAATCGCCGTCAGGATCGGCATCTGCGAAATACTGAGCAACTCGAGTGCAATCGTCATCAACTCGGTGTCATTGCTGCTAAAACCAACCATCGCGCTCGTCGCAATAATCGTGAATAGCGGCGCACCCAGGATCGCCAGCACCAGCAACAAGAGGCTAACGAAAATCACGGCGCCACTTCTTCGTCAGCCGGCACGAAGATGCTATGCAGCAACTTCGCTGTGCGCACCAGGAACTGGTAACTAATCAGCAAGAATGCCAACGGTACGATCGTATGCAAAAGCCACAGCGGAACATCTGTGAAGATCGTGTCGCCCCAGCTCATCTCTTCGCGAATCAGCCGGTATGCATGCCAGCCGATGACTGCGCATACGGCTGTGGCGAACACGTCGACAATGACCTTTGCCCAAGCCACGACAGGTCCGGACAACACATGAGTGATCAGGTCGATCCGAATGTGTTTGTTCTCACGGGCCGCGGCAATCGATCCAACCATTGCGAGCCAAAGCACGATGATCTTTACAAGTTCATCAGCCCAGGAAAGGCTGAAGCTGCCATCGAGCAGCTGTCGGTTGATAATCTGGAAAACCGATACGCCGATCATGGTGCCCAGCAGGACAACGAGCGCGGTGTTCTCGGCGAGCCTCCCCGCCCGGTCCAGGCTATCGAGGAATCTCTTCAATTCGCCGTTCCGGCCTCGGTCTGGTGCTCACTGCGATACTCTTCGACATATTTCAGCATTTCGTCATACAACTCTTTGCTGAACACACCCTGCTCACCCAATTCCGCGGTCGATACCTCGAGTACTTCGCGTATCTTCTGGTAGTCGGCCAACTCGAACGAGATGGTTTCAATACCTGTCTTGAGCATTGCATCGCGTGCGGCGCTGTTGTCGTCAAGATTCGTCTTATCGAAGTTCCGGTACATCCGCTCCATAACCTCGCGCACGATTGCCTGGTCGTCCGCACTGAGTTTGCCAAACGCTCGCTTGTCGACCGCCGTGAATCCGATCGTGTAGAGGAGCGGCAGGTCCGACATGTATTTGACCTTGGTGTGCCACTGCAGAACAAGCGCGCCGATCGGCGACATTCCCACGATATCGATAAGGCCTGTTTGCAGGCCTGTCAGCACATCGGTCAGCGGTAGCGTCACCGGCGACAGGGACAATGCTTCCATCGAATGACGACTAATTGCGTCGCCCTCGGGAATCCAGACTTTCTTACCCTTCAAGTCGTCGAATTTCGTGATCGGCGTATTTGACATGAGAACGGCAAAGCCACCAGCCGCGAAGCCAAAATTGACGAATCCCGCTTCCTCGAGACCTGCACTCAGTTTGCTGTCGAGGCGACTCCGCACATAGGCCGCCTCTTCCTCGGAGTCAAACACCATCGGCAAACTGTACAAGCTGAGATTGGAATACTGGCTGGCGAGTGCGGACGGCGTGAAAGCGCCGCCCTGGAGCGACCGAAGCCTGATACGACTCAGGACCTTCTGGTCATTACCCATAACGCCGCCGCCGTAATACTTGATCTGTACTCGACCTTCAGTACGTTCCTTGATCTCTTTCGCACCTGCACGCATGTCTTTCATCCACTGCGAGCCTTCGGGCGTTATCGTGGCGATCTTCAGCGTTTCGGCTTGCAGCGGCAGACCCAAAGTAAGGCCCGTCGTGAGAACAAAAATTGTCAGAAAAAGTTTTTTCATCGTCATTCCATTCAAAAATATTCATCAGCTTCGGCAAGTAGTACCGCGGCTTCTTCCTTGGCGAGTACGTTGCTCAAGGTGTAGCCGTCCTGGTACGGGTCGGCTGCCAAAACCTCATTGAGCAGGTGATCGTGCAGTTCGCGTTCGTAGAGTAATTTCGCGTAGCGGCGAGCGAATTCGACTTTTGCACTGAGATCCTTGCCATCAGTCAGCGCAATCGCTTTTTCGAAATATTCGCGAGCTCTTTCTGGCTCGCCTCCCAGTGCCGGCGGCATCAGTGTCAGCAATGTTCCCATGAACGTGTAGACAGAAACGTTAACTGAGTCGCCACTTATGTCCATATAGTGTTCAAACAACGCCTCGACTTGCGGCAACTCCGCGAGCGAATTCATATCTGAACTATGTGCGTTGAGAAAGGCCATCGACGCAAACCCGTAGGTGTAAAGCAAGTCGCCTCTCCTGGCATCAATGCCATCGAGCGTCGCTACGAATTCGTCGTAGTTGGCATCTGGCCAGCCACAAGCCGGGGAATAGGATTCACACATTGCCCTGAGTGCGTATCCACGTGCACGTGTCGTCAAGCGTGACGCACGAGTTTCGTTGTCTGCGAAAATCGCGCCGTAGGAGGCGTAGAGCGTAGCACCCGAAGCGAGAATTTCGGGATCGTCCGGGTTGTCGTTGATGAACCCGTCGATGAGCACCATGAAAGTAGGCAACGCGGCCTTGGCGGTTTCAGGATCATCCTGGTTCAGGATGGAGTCTGAAATGCTGTCGGTCAGTCCGCTGGCTGCGGATGACATTAGTGACGCACAGCCACTCAGGGCCAAGGCAACAACGCCGATGAGCAGTGCATTCTTCATTAGATGACGGACCCCGCTGAAAGTAATTGGTTCAGCTTTTGCAAGTGGGCCGTAGTATATCGGAGATCGCCCCGGGCACTTGTGTGCCGGGGCGATTATTTCCTGATGGAAACTAGATTTTTTCCTTGATGCGAGCGGCCTTGCCTGTACGTCCACGAAGGTAGTACAGCTTGGCACGGCGTACGTCGCCACGACGCTTGACCTCAACCGAATCAACGACCTTGCTATAGGTCTGGAAAACGCGCTCAACGCCTTCGCCATGAGAAATCTTGCGTACCGTAAATGACGAGTTCAGGCCGCGATTGCGCTTGGCTATCACAACACCTTCGAATGCCTGCAGGCGTTCGCGGGTGCCTTCCTTAACCTTGACTTGCACAACAACAGTGTCGCCCGGAGCAAATGCAGGAATTTCCTTGCCCATCTGCTCTTTTTCGATCGCTTCGATAATTTTGCTCATTGTTTCTGCTCTTTCAAAAATTCGTCGAGCAACGTTTGCCGCTCGTCGGTCAATTCCAATTTTTCAACCAGGTCCGGACGTCGCAACATGCTCCGGCCCAACGCCTGTTTCAATCTCCATCGCGCAATTTCCGCGTGGTCACCGGACAACAAAACGTCCGGTACGCTGCGGCCGTCGATCTCCTCGGGCCGCGTGTAATGCGGATGATCCAGCAACCCTTCCATAAAGGAGTCCTGAGCCGCTGACTCGTCATCGCCCAATACATCGGGCAACAGACGCACTACCGCGTCAATTACTGCCATCGCTGCGACTTCACCGCCCGAAAGCACGAAATCGCCCAACGATAATTCCTCGTCGACCTGCGATTCTATAAATCGCTCATCGACACCTTCGTAGCGCCCCGCCAGCAGGATCAGTCCCGGCAACTCAGCGAATCGATTCGCTGTTGCCTGGTCGAACACCTTGCCTTGCGGCGACAGGTACACAACCGGACTACCCTCGGGCGACCTTTGCCTCGCGGTGGCTACTGCCCCGGCCAGTGGTTCGTACTTCATCACCATGCCAGGACCGCCGCCGTACGGTCGGTCATCCACCGTGCGGTGCACATCGCTTGTGTGATCGCGAGGATTCTCGATATCCAGCGTGACCAGTCCACGGCGCTGTGCGCGTCCCACGACGCCGTATTCGGCAATCGTCGCTACCATTTCAGGAAACAGGCTGATGACCTCAAAGTGCATCGTGTCAGTCCCATTCCCAATCAACGTCAATTCGACCTGCGTCGAAATCGACCTTGATTATTACCTTATCCATAACGAAGGGAATCAATCGTTCCTGTTCGCCGTTCACTACCATCACATCGTTGGCGCCGGTCTCCAGCAGGTGGTCCACCTTGCCGAGCTCGGTGCCATCGCGATGCACGACGCGAAGACCCTCAAGATCCGACCAGTAGTACTGGTCGCCTGTCGTCTCCGGCAACTCTTCTCGCGGAATTCCGATCTCGGTTCCGATGAGTTTGCTTGCCTGGTCGCGATCGTCGTATCCATCCATACGCACGATGACGGTCTTGCCGTGTCGCTGTCCCTCAGCGACCGTCGCTTCCTGCCATCCGTCTTTTGCCGAGAGCAACCAGCGATCGTAATTCAGTACCGCTTCACGCGGTTCGGTGTACGAGTACACCTTGACCCACCCCCGTACGCCGAACAGACCCGAAATGCGGCCCAGGACGATGGGTTGAGTTGTAACGCCCAATCAGTTCGCCGCAGCTGCCTTGCGATGCTCTTTCAGCAGGGAGGCAACACGATCAGACGGCTGTGCGCCCTGACCAATCCAGTAGTCCACGCGCTCGACGTCAATCCGCAGATTTTCCTCATGCTCGCGACCAACCGGGTTGAAAAAGCCCACACGCTCGATATACCGGCCGTCCCGACGATTACGCGAGTCGGTGACCACCAGGTGATAGAAAGGACGCTTTTTCGCGCCAGCGCGCGAAAGTCGAATACTAACCATTACATTTCCGTATTAATTCAAAGGAAGGCAGACATGCCTTGACTCGGGCTGGCCCGAGTAGACGGCGCATTGTACGGGTTTTGCGGCAAATGTGAAGCGATTTGGCGGCGAAAATTTCCAATAATTTCCGTAGCTTAGCGCCCGAGTAGTCACAAGGGGCTCGACCGCCCTGAAAATGGGGCCAATTTGGCCCCTAAATCACTGATTTTACCGGAATCCCGGCGGCATACCGCCCGGGGGCATCCCGCCGCCCGGCATGCCACGCATGAACTTCTTCATGCCGCCTTTGGACACTTTTTTCATCATCCTTTCCATCTGCAGGTGCTGTTTCAGCAGACGGTTAACATCCTGAATTTGCTGGCCGGCGCCTACCGCAATGCGTTTCTTGCGGGACCCGTTGATCGTTTTGGGAAAGCGCCGTTCGCCCGGCGTCATCGAATTGATGAGCGCGACCTGGCGTTTGATCTTCTGCTCGTTTGCCTGATCCTGTAGCGCGGCCGGATTCACGTTACCCGGCAACGGCAGTTTCTCAAGCATCGAGGCAATACCGCCCATATTCATCATCTGCTCGAGCTGGTCCTTGAGATCAGACAAGTCGAAGCCCCTGCCCTTCTTGAGTTTCCTGGCGAGTTTCTCGGTTTGGTCCTTGCTGACTTTATGTTCGATTTCCTCGACCAGGGAAAGCACGTCGCCCATGCCGAGGATGCGCGAGGCCATGCGGTCCGGGTGAAATGCTTCCAGTGCGTCGGTCTTTTCACCAACGCCCATAAAGCGGATCGGCTTGCCCGTCACCTCCCTGACCGACAACGCAACGCCGCCCTTGGCATCACCATCGGCCTTCGTCAGCACGATGCCGGTCAAAGGCAGGCTTTCGCCGAACGATGTCGCCGCATTGACGGCGTCCTGGCCAGCCATGCTGTCAACAACGAACAAGGTCTCGTGCGGGGCCGCTTTGGCATGCACTGCGCGGACTTCCTGCATCATGTCGGCGTCGATGTGCAGGCGTCCCGCCGTATCAATAATCAGAACATCTGCGTGTGAGCGTTTCGCCTCATCCAGTGCTCGGTCGACGATCTTCGTCGGCTTTTCGTCTGCACTGCTCTCGCAGTGCATCGAGCCGACTTCACCTGCCAGCGTCTGCAGCTGCAGGATGGCCGCGGGTCGATGCACGTCGACACTGACCATCATGACCTTCTTCTTGTCCCGCTCGATCAAGCGCTTCGCGAGTTTGGCTGCCGTCGTCGTTTTACCGGCGCCTTGCAGCCCCGCCAGCATGATGACGACAGGAGGCTGAGCACGCAGATCAAGCGGTACCGACTCGGCCCCAAGAATCTGGACAAGTTCAGCATGAATGATCTTCACAAGAGCCTGGCCCGGTGTAAGGCTCTTGCCTACCTCCTCACCGAGCGCTCGCTCCTTGATACGCTCGACGAATGTCTTCACGACGGGCAGCGCGACGTCCGCCTCGAGCAGTGCGAGTCGCACCTGTCGCAGCGTGTCCTTGATATTCGATTCAGTCAGCCGACCTTTGCCGGTGAGCTGTCGGGCGGCGTCAGAGAGACGTCCTGTCAGATTGTCAAACATGCGCGGAGTTTAAACCGTCAGGACGGTCCCGCGCGACAGCATCTTGATATTCTTGTCGGGTGCCGCCCTCACGACCTGCTCAAAGATCTTCTCCTCCTCGCCCGGTTTCATGCCGGTTAGCCAGATTTCGGGCTCGTGGCGCAGGCGTTTTAGATCGTCTGTCAGCGACTTGGGCGTGTAGTGGCCCGACTCGAAGGCAAGATCCGCCATTTCATCCGGAAACGAAACCTCGATGACCAGTACTCTGAGGTCGTCACAAGCGTTCAGCACCGGCCACAATGTCTCATTGGTCTTGGTGTCTCCGCTAACCGCGAACGCACCACCCGAATTCTGCACAGTGAACCCCAACGATGGAACGCTGTGCATGACGTCGACCGCATAGAAGTGGCGGTGCCCGATCGTGATCGTGTCGCCGGGGCTGCAAACCCGGTAACGCAGCATCGGGTTTTCCGGCGCTGGCAACTTCGAAAAGTCGGGCCAGATGACACCGTTGAACAGGTGGTCCTGGATGGCGCGCAGAGTCTCCTCGCGCGCATATACCGTGAGCGGAACCTTGAAATTCTCATCGAACACCTGGTCCGCGAGCAAAGGCAGTCCCGCAATGTGATCGAGATGTGCGTGCGTCAGGAATACGTGCCGAATAGAGTCGAGATCTTCCAAATCCAGATCACCAATACCAGTACCCGCGTCGATCAACACATCGTTGTCGACGAGCAAGGCGGTAGTGCGCGCTCCGGCACCTATACCGCCACTGCATCCGAGTACACGAATTCGCATAGAAGAGGGTTCTCTTAAACTTGAGCTTATGGGATGATTCAAAACTAGGTTAATGCCTGCCGGGTTTCTGTGTCTCAAATCACAATTCTTTCTCTGTACCTGTTGGCAGCCGTGGCTTTCACGACGAGCCGCCTGCCGCGATTTGGTGCCCGGTCGCGCCCGCTTTTCCTCGTTGCCTGCATTTTTGCGGCCACTGGCATCGTGATTCACGGCGAGACCCTTTTTGACCTGATCCTTCCAAGTCACGGTTTCGATTTATCCAGCGGCAACGCGGCCTCAATAATCGGCCTCGAACTCGCGGTTATTGGCCTGATCGCGGCAGTCGAGCCGACGCTGAGAGGAATAAGTGGCGGCCTGATTTTTCTGGCAGCGTTAACTGTCTTGTTGATGGGGCCCTCGGGTGACTCGACAGCAGGCGTTGCGCTGGCGTGGCAGGTCCGCGCGCACGTACTCATCGCTCTGCTTTCCTATGGCCTGCTGACAGTTGGGGCCATTGTCGCCCTGTTTGCGCTCGTCCAGGAACGACGCCTGCAAGCGGCAAAGCTGTCACCGAGCAACCAGTTGTTCGCACCATTGGAAACCACCGAAAAACTGTTGTTTGGAGTTGCTGCGGCCGGCTTTGCCGGGCTGACGCTCGCCATCGCATCCGGATCATCGTTCGTCAATGATCTGTTTGAACAGCACCTCGCCCACAAATTCGGCCTGTCACTGCTTGCATGGCTGGTATTCGGAATCCTGCTCGCGGGCCGGCATTTCAAGGGCTGGCGGGGCAAACGCGCTGTGCGCCTCTACCTCGGTGGCTTCGCGCTACTCTTCCTGGCGTACTTCGGCAGCCGCCTCATTCTCGAAGAGATCTTCAACCGTAGTTGGAGCTGAGACGCTTGTTCTTGACACCCCGCCGGGTGGCTGTTGAACTGAATATGTTCTAAAGACTCGGAGGTGCCCTTCTTTGGGCGACGATGTTCCATTAGCCGGCCTTACCGGCCTGCTTGCTGTACTACTGCTGCTTTCCGCCTTTTTCTCTGGCTCGGAAACGGCCCTCATGAGCCTCAACCGTTACCAGTTGCGGCACAAAGCCCGCGAAGGCCATCGCGGCGCACGAGTCGCGGAAAAACTCCTTAAACGCCCCGACAGACTTATCGGCCTCATTCTGCTGGGGAACAACCTCGTCAATTTCTCTGCAGCGTCGCTGGTCGCCGTAATCGCGTTCAAGCTCGGTGGCGAACCAGCCGTAGCGCTCGGCGCCGTGCTTCTTACGCTGATCGTGCTCGTCTTTTCCGAGGCAGCACCGAAAACGCTGGCCGCCCTGCACCCGGAACGCATAGCGTTTCCGGCAGCGCTGATCTACTACCCATTACTCAAGATCACCTACCCACTGGTATGGCTGACGAACGTCTGCGCTAACGGCGTGTTGTTCCTGTTTGGTGTGCGTTCCAGCCACACCGAACTGCAGGCATTGACGCGCGAGGAACTGCGCACTGTTGTGCACGAGGCCGGATCCAGGATATCGACGCGCTACCGATCCATGTTGTTGAGCATTCTCGATCTCGAGAAAGTCACGGTGGACGACGTCATGGTGCCGCACAACGAGATTATCGGCATCGACCTCGATGCTGACGACGAAGACATCGAAAAGATCATTTCCGACAGCCAGCATACAAGGCTGCCCGTCTATCGGGACAACATCGACCAGGTGGTCGGAGTATTGCATCTGCGAACGCTCGCAAATCTTGCGCAAAGGGAGTTGACCAAATCAACTCTGCAGGATCTGCTTATCGAACCGTACTTCGTGCCCGAAGGAACACCGCTCAGCACCCAGCTCGTCCAGTTCCAGCGGCGTCGAGAACGTATCGCACTGGTTGTAGATGAGTACGGTGATATCCAGGGCATCGTCACTCTCGAAGATATCCTCGAGGAGATCGTTGGCGAGTTCACGACAGATCCGGCCGATGATGGCAGCGACGTGGTGAGCGAAGGCACGGATTCATTCCTGGTCGATGCGACGGCCAATATTCGCGAGCTCAATCGTTCGCAGGAATGGGATTTGCCCACCGAAGGCCCGAAGACGCTTAACGGCCTGATTGTTGAGCTGCTTGAGACTATTCCGGCACCGGGTACGCACCTGGAGGTTAATGGTTACCCAATCGAGATTGTCGAAACTGATGACAACCGCGTGCGCACCGTTCGAGTCGGCCAGCGTCAAAAAGAACCGGTGAAACCCGACTGAACTACCAGGCGGCGTCGAGCGCTTCCGACAGGCGCCGCACACCAATGACCTCGATCCCGGACGGCGCGCGTTTCGGCACATTTCCCACCGGCACAATCGCTTTGGTGAACCCCTGCTTGGCCGCAGCCGCGATACGCTCTGTACCGAATCGTACCGGTCGAATTTCGCCGGCAAGGCCAATCTCTCCAAAGCACACAAGCGCCTCCGGTGCAGATCGATCCCGAAAACTGGACACGATGGCAAGCAGCGTTGGCAGATCGACTGCCGTCTCCCCGATACGCAGGCCACCGACGACATTGACGAACACGTCTTCGTCGCTCACCGTCAGGCCGCCATGTTTTTGCAGAACTGCCAGCAGCAACGTGAGGCGATTCTGGTCAACGCCTTGCGCAAGGCGCTTGGGATAGTTGCTGCTGCCATCGGCGACCAGCGCCTGGATCTCTACCAGCAATGGCCGACTACCCTCCCAGGCGACCGACACAATGCTTCCGGGTTCATCGACTGACTCGCGAGATAGAAAAATAGCCGACGGGTTACTCACCTCGCGAAATCCTGTCTCGGTCATCGCGAACACACCCATCTCGCCACTTGCGCCAAAACGATTCTTGACTGACCGTATCATTGTGTAGCGACTCGATGGATCGCTTTCGAAATACAACACGGTATCGACCATATGTTCGACGACGCGCGGGCCTGCGATAGCTCCTTCTTTCGTCACATGACCAATTACGAATACGGATACTTCGTTCTGCTTGGCGAATTGAACAAGTCGACCGACGCCCTCGCGCAGCTGTGCGACCGACCCCGGCGCGGATGGCAAGTGTTCGCAGGTCATCGTTTGAATGGAGTCAATTACCAGCACCTTCGCCTTGCACCGCCGCGTCTGGTCCAGGACGTTTTCCAACGATGTATCCGCCAACAGATTCATCTCTGATGCGTCAAGGCCCAGCCGCAAAGACCGCTGTCCGATCTGCCGCAACGATTCTTCGCCGGTGGCATAACAAACAGGGAGGTCCTGCATCAGACTGGCCGATATCTGTTGCAGCAAGGTCGACTTGCCGACGCCAGGATCACCGCCGAGCAGCACGACGGCACCGGGTACCAGGCCGCCGCCCAACACTCGGTCGAACTCACCGAATCCCGTGCCGTGTCTTGCCTCGATATCGTCCGGCAGCGACTCAAGCGTGGTTGCAGCAATGCCGGGACCGGTTGGGGGCCTGGGCACGTTGATGGTGGTTGCAGTCAACGTGTTCCAGGACAAGCAATCCGGGCATTGTCCGGCCCATTTGACGCTGTGGGCGCCACATTCGGTGCATAAGTAGGCAGTCTTCGCCTTAGCCATAGGCCTTAAGTCTTTGTTTTATAGGTTAATTAGGTCCGTGACACTCAAATCGAGGCGACCGCTGAGCAGATTATTGTTAAATTCGCCCGACCGAGTGCAAGCTAATGATAGCACTGCGTTCGGGACCGGGTATTACATAAAAAATGCCAACCCTATCTCATTACAGGAAGGCGCAATTCCCTATAATTTTGCTCTTAAAACAGGGACATGACCCACTTTGAACAAGGCAGACAACCAAAGACGCAACCGAATTATTGCGCTGAGCTTCGTCAGCGTACTTATGCTGCTGATGTACGGGCCGCTTGCGCAGTGGTTCGTCACCGCCGACCGTGTGCTCTACGATCAGCTCGCGGGTGGTCGTCCTGCCAACGCGCTCGCCAATGCCTACATTGTCAGTATCGATCCGCAGCGCGTAGGGGGAGCCGAACTCCTGGGTCGCTACGGTGACGTGCTCGAGAAGCTCCAGGGAAGCAACGTCAAGCGAATAGTCCTGAGCAACCCACCCGAGATTCCGGCTTCGGAGGACCTTCCAGCCTGGTCTGCTTTGCTAACAACCGGCACACCGATATTCGTGCCGGCGCGTCATCGCTTTGCAGACATCACGGGACACAATGGTTTCGTCCAGTTAACGGTCGATAACGATGGCGTATTGCGGCGTTCCAATCTCTGGCACCTGAACGGCGGCGTCATGTCCCCGTCACTTTCGCTGGCCATTGCGTTTGAGGCCTCTTCTACAGCGACGGCTCCGCGAATGTCCGGATCCGACGACGCAGTGTATTTCTCCAGCTACGCAGAAGTTCCGCGCATCGGCGCGCAGGATTTGCTGGAGGCGCAGACTCAGGATCTCCTGAGGGACGCGACGGTTTTTGTCGATACAGATCCCGCGATCGTCGGTGCAGCAGCGGTCATACCCTCGGGCCAGTTTGTTACACACTCAGAAATTGTAGCCGCCCTGCTCGCTGACATTGAAGACGACCGCATGATCATCGCGCCATCGTGGGTCAAGGCGATGGAATTCATATTGCCCGCACTGCTGGCCATTCTCGCGATACTCTTCATGCCGGATCGCAATCGCAAGGAAATTGCTGTCTTGACGGCCACTGGCGTACTTGGCCTGTTGCTCTTCCAGGCACTGATGCTTATTGGTATGCACCTGCGCATCGATCTCGGACGCCCGATACTCATGTTTGTCGGCGTCGGCGCCCTAAGTGCTTATCTTGTTGCCGATGTGAAGAAAGTATCTGTCGATGCATTCAGGAAAGGCTCCGACTTCATGGCGGCCGGTCGTCTGGAACCCGCGTTCGCCGAATTTCGCCGATGCAATCCATCAGAAACAGTCGCAGCTATCATGTACAAACTCTCGCTGGCATTCGAGCAGCAGGCGAAACCGGAGCGTGCAGAAGCCGTACTGGAGTGGATGAAACGTACGCAGGGGGTCACCAAGCTCGACGACACATTAACTGCGAAAAAACTCACCGGAGCACCGCAGCGCCTGGGGCGCTATGTCATCGAAAGACGCCTCGGGCGTGGAGCGATGGGTGCGGTCTACCTGGCGAAGGATCCGCGTATCAATCGAGCAATTGCCCTGAAAGCAATTCCGATCGAAAAAGAATTTGAAGATGAGGAACTCAAGGAAGCACGCCTGCGTTTCTATCGTGAAGCCGAATCGGCGGGCCGGCTGACGCATCCGAATATCGTTACCGTGTTTGATGCGGGTGAGGACAAAGGCCTCGCTTATATCGCCATGGAGTATGTCCCGGGCATCCCGCTCAGGAGTTTTACGGATCCGAAGAAACTGCTCGCGCCCAAGCGCGCGCTCGAACTCGCCGCCTCAACAGCCGAAGCTCTCGACTATGCCCATAACCAGGGTGTTATCCACCGTGATATCAAGCCGGCTAACCTGCTCTACAACCCCAAAGAGGGCTCGCTCAAGATCAGCGATTTCGGCGTCGCCCGCATGACCGACAACAACAGCACCAAGACCGGAATCGTCCTCGGCACACCGATGTACATGTCTCCGGAGCAACTCGGCGCAGAAAAACTGACCGGGCTATCGGACTTGTTCTCGCTTGGTGTTACCCTGTACGAGCTTCTGGTCGGTGAAGTGCCGTTCCGAGCATCGAACATCGCAGTATTGATGACAAAGATAACAACCGAAGACCCAGCCCCTGTCTCGTCACGTCGCGCGGGGATTCCCCCCAGCGTTGACGCTGTCCTGGCTAAGGCATTGGCCAAACGTCCGAGTGACCGCTTTTCCTGTGGTGCCGAAATGGCAATCGCACTTCGCAACTGCGCGAGAGTTTCCTAAGTTCCAAAGAGCGATAAGAATCCTGACTATGAGCCTGCGCGGAAAAATTGAATTTGCCGAACTGACCGATACGGGACGGGTTCGGGAGCACAATGAGGATGCGATCGGTACCAATGCTGACGTCGGCCTGATGGTGCTGGCTGACGGCATGGGTGGCTACAACGCAGGCGAAGTTGCGAGCGGCATTGCTGTGCAGATCGTAACCGAGCTTGCCAGCGAGGCTTCAGTTCGCCAGGAATTGAATGATATCGATCCGCACAGCGGTTTGATGCGCCAGTCAATCATCCTGCGAGACGCTGTCTACCGGTCGAACAAGATCATATTCCAGACGGCGCAAAGCCAAACGCACTGTGAAGGTATGGGCACAACCATCGTCGCGTGCATGTTCTACGACGATAAAGTGTCAATCGCCCACGTTGGCGATTCACGCGCCTACCGCCTTCGTGGCGGCCAGTTGGACCAGATGACGCTGGACCACTCCCTCTTGCAGGAACTTGTCGACCGCGGCTTCTATTCGGAAGAAGAGGCACAGCGTTCGACCAATCGAAACTACGTAACTCGCGCACTCGGCGTGGAGCCGACCGTTGAGGTCGAGGTTCACGAGTACGAGGTGTTGCCCGATGATGTCTATCTGCTTTGCTCCGACGGCCTCTGCGACATGGTCGAGGATGACGATATTCACTTAACTATCAGTACTTTTAATGCTAGTCTTGACGTCGTTGGTCAACAGCTGATCGACATGGCTAACGACCATGGCGGACGCGACAATGTGTCGGTAATGCTCGCTCAGGTTAAGGAAGCCTTCCCGGCAAAAAGGGGCCTGTTCGCGATGATTGCTGGCTTGTTTCGTTCGTAAGCGATGCACTGGTCTAAGAGCGAGAAAACATGGCACGTCTAATTTTGAGTCTGGACAACCAAGTCCTGGCCGAATACAACATGACCAAAGAGCGGTACACGATCGGTCGTTTGCCGGACAACGATGTGCGCATCGACAATCCGGCGGTCAGCGGACACCACTCGCTTATCATCAATATTCTCAATGACTCGTTTCTTGAGGATTTGAACAGCACCAATGGCACCTACGTCAATGGCAAGCTGATCAAGAAACACGCTTTGCAGCATGGCGACGTCATCACGATCGGCCATCACCAGCTGCGGTTCTCCGACCAACAGGCGCCGGAAACCGAACAGGACGAATTCGAAAAGACCATGGTTATCCCGACGGGCCAGCAAAATGCTGACCAGTTGGCGAAGGCTGAGGAAGCAGCAGACAAGGCGGTCGCGAAGGCAGTTACCAGTGATAGCGGCGACGACGTCGCGGCCTCTGTGAAGCTCGACCCCGAGGAAGCAGCAGGACTTGAGGACGAGGCACCACCTGCCCCGCCGAAGAAAGAGAAAGTGGCCGAAACCCGGTCGCATTCAGCGACGACAACAGGCATTGATCCTGCCAGTGTGCCGAACGCCCTTCCATTGGCTAAATTGCAGGTCTTGAGTGGGGCTTTCGCGGGCCGTGAGCTCGAACTGATCAAGGCATTGACCACGCTTGGCCGTCCGGGTGTTCAGGTTGCCGCCATCACGCGCCGCGCTGAAGGCTACTACATCGTGCACGTCGAATCGGGTAAGGAAGACGACTACCCGCTTGTGAATGGTCAGCCGATTGGTGCCCAGGCACGTAAGCTAACCGACAATGACGTTGTGCAGCTGGCGGGTGTAAAAATGGGGTTCTTCGCGGCTTAGGGAATCGCGGCGAGTCGCCGCTCCTACTCAACGATCTCGCTGTCTTCGCGGTTCATCACGCCGCAGACGAGTTCATACGCAATCGCATTCGCCCACGGGGCGACCTCCTCCACAGGTAATCCATCTCCCCACAAGGTGGCGATATCGCCGACCTTGTCGTCCGGATTTTCGCCAAGGTCTACCGCGATCATGTCCATTGAGACGTTGCCGATCAGCGGCACCTTACGACCGTTAATCAATACCGGTGTGTCAGAGCGAAAGTGCCTCGAGTAGCCATCACCATAGCCGGCCGAGATAATTCCAAGCGTCGTATCCTTCTCGCTGCAGTAAGCACCCTTGTAGCCGACTCTGTCCCCCGCGTTGAGCGGCTTGACTGAAATCAGCCGGGCCTCAAACTGCATGACGGGCTTCAGGCCCAGGTCGACACCCGTCTTGTCACCGAACGGCGATATGCCGAATAACGCGATACCAGGCCGAATCCAGTTCTCACCGGCAAACCCGAACTCTTGCTTTGCGTTTTTTACAGCCGCCCAACCGAGAGTTCCCGCCGTGTTACCGATGCTCACATCGCCTTCAAATCCCCTGGCAATTGCGCGGAATCGCTCGAGCTGTTCGCTCGTCGTCTGGCCGTCAATGTCGTCTGCACTGGATAGATGGGTCATCAAGCGCAACTCATCCACACCAGGCGACTTTCGAAGTCTCGAGATAATCGCATCCGCATCGGCGGGGTCAAAACCAAGGCGGTTCATTCCCGTATCGAACTTGACCCAGACATTGACCTTGCCGCCGATCGAATGATCCAAAAGGTCGAGCTGCGCCGCACAATGCACCACAGGTTCGAATCTGTGTTGCATGGCAGCAGCCAGTTCGCTCGTGTTCATGACGCCGGCAAGAAGAACGATTTTCGCCTCGACGCCGTTGGCGCGTAGCTCCAGGGCCTCGGGGACCCTGGCAACCGCAAACGCATCTACATGGGAGAGGTGCAGCGCGACCGGCACCATGCCGTGCCCATAGGCATTCGCCTTGATAACGGCCATGACCCTGGAGGCGGGAGCGGCGTTACGGATGACTTCGAGGTTGTGTTCTAAAGCGCCGAGCCTGATGAGCGCTCGTGCTCCAAAACTCACTGATATCCCTCGTCCGGATAATCGTTGTAAGTGTCTGGCACCCAGTTTTCGAACTTGGTGTACCGGCCGACGAACGTCAACGGGAAGTCGCCGATGGGCCCGTTACGCTGCTTGGCGATCGAAATATCCGCGATACCCTTGCGGGGCGTGTCCTGGTTGTAGACCTCTTCGCGGTAAATGAAGACGATCAGGTCGGCATCCTGCTCGATGGCACCTGATTCGCGCAGGTCAGACATGACCGGCCGTTTATCGTTACGTTGTTCAACACTTCGATTCAGCTGCGACAGTGCGATGACCGGCACATTGAGTTCCTTGGCGAGCGCTTTCAGGCCGCGCGATATCTCGGCGATCTCCGTAGCGCGGTTTTCCTTGGTGCCTTCAATCGACATAAGCTGCAGATAGTCGATGACAATCAGGTCCAGTCCGTGTTCACGGTGCAGGCGGCGCGACCGGGCTCGAATCTCGGTTGGAGACAGACTCGGCGTATCGTCAATGTAAATTGGCGCCTCGGACATCAGCTGCACAGCCGTGTTGATGCGCGACCAGTCCTCGTCGGGGAAATTACCCGTCCGCAGGTGCGTCTGGTCGACCCGTCCCAACGATGAAATCATGCGAAACGCGAGCTGCTGCGACGGCATTTCCATCGAGAAGATGGCGGTGCCTTTTTTCGAGCCAATCGCCGCGTTCTCAGCGATGTTGATGGCCAGTGTCGTCTTGCCCATTGACGGGCGCCCGGCAACGATAACGAGGTCGCCTCCCTGCAAACCGGCCGTCAGTTTGTCGAATTCGGTATAGCCCGTCGAAATACCGGTGATGCTTCCATCAGACTGATGCAGTTCATCGATACGATCCACAGCCTCTGGAAGGATATCCTTGAGCGCCTTGAATCCTTTTCGACCGCGACTGCCCTTTTCTGCGATCTCGAACACCATGCGTTCAGCATCGTCGAGAACCTGGGCGGCAGAGCGACCATCGGTCGCGAAAGCGCTGCCGCTGATTTCGTTTCCAGCATTGATTAGCGCCCGTAGCATGGAGCGCTCTCTCAGGATCTTGGCGTAGGCCCGGGCATTGGCGGCACCCGCTGTTTCGTTCGCCAGCATGGCGAGGTATTCGAGACCGCCCGCTTGCTCGAGCTCCGCTCGATTATCGAGAAACTCGGAAACTGTCACGACGTCACAGGGACTGCCGTCTTCGATGAGATCGCCGATTGCCTTGAAGATAAGGCGATGGTCTTTGCGGTAGAAGTCACCGGACGATACGACGTCAGCAACTCTGTCCCAGGCCTGAGCATTGAGCATCAGCCCGCCGATAAGGGCCTGCTCGGCTTCTATGGAGTTAGGCGGCACCTTGAGGCGCTGTTCAGCACCTCCGTCTGCATAGCCATCGTCCAACGCTCGGACCATTTATCTGATTCCCCTGCCAGTGTTTTCCCTGGCTCAAAGGTAACACAGCCGACGAAAACCCGTCGGCTGCAATTCTCTACTCTTCGCTTACGACGTGAAGCAACACTTCCGCATTCACATCCGAGTGCAGGTGCACGCCGATTGTGAAATCGCCAAGCTCCTGAATCGGGCCATCAGGCATACGAACTTCTGCACGTTCGACTTCAACCTGCACAGCGGTGAGCGCTTCGACAATGTCGATCGGACCGACCGAGCCGAACAGCTTGCCTTCCGGGCCGGCGTTGGCATGTACAACCAACTCGAGGCCTTCGAATGCCTTGGCACGTGCCTTGGCCTTGGACGCCTCTTCAGCTGCAGCCTTTTCGAGCTCGGCGCGACGTGCCTCGATAGCCTTCATGTTCGCGTCCGTCGCCAGAGCAGCCTTACCCTGCGGCAGCAAGTAATTGCGGCCGTATCCGGGCTTGACCTTGACCATATCGCCAATGCCACCGAGGTTTTCAACGCTTTCCAATAAAATAACGTTCATCTTTAAGAACCTTCTACGCTTTTTTCATGCGACGCCGGAAACCAAACCAGGCGTCCATATATCCAATTATCGCGAGTGCCGTAAATACCAGCACCTGCAAGAGCGGTAACAACACATATACCGCAACCACAGCTCCAAGCGGCAAAATCTGCTCCGCATGCAGCCAATGAACGATTGCCAGTCCCTGCAACCAGAACATTGCGAACACAACGAACGCGAAGTTCTGCAACCAGGACACGTCGACTACGAACGCGAGCAGCGACGCCAACGCCATAGTGAACGCAATGACACGTCCAAAATTCAATTCCCGAAACCGGCCATAATCCCCGGTTTCTACTGGCAGTTTCTTGTACAGCCCGTACCCGAACAACAAGCCGATGACGTACAGCATCCAGAACGCCAGCGTCGAAGATACTGTCATTACCTCGGCATTCAGCAATTCCTGGTTTATCTCCAGGCCACTCTGCCGGGTAATCTCAGCCATCGTCGCCAGGTACGGCTCCCAAAATGCAACCGGATCAGTCACGACCACGTAAAAACCGGTCATCGCCACGACTGCCACGATCACCGACACCTGCATGGTCAACGTCAGCGACCGTGAATTGATCAGCAACAAAGCGAGCAACAACACGGGCACCCAGGTACCTGCCATCAACGTAACCAATGAAGCTATGGATACGCCGAAAATCAGCGACACCGTCAGCAGCGCTGCGCCGGCGACCAGGGCTTCAATGACCGCCTGTCGCACTCCCTGCGCCAGGACCAACAGCACCATGATAACGCCACTGGTCAGCTGCGGCGCGGGCAACAGCAATGTAACGGCCAGTCCCATTACGGCGTTCTGCGGCCTGGCCACCAGCCACGCGGCTAAACGCTGCACGGGATTCCCTCCGACGGCGTCTTAGTGCCGGTCGGTGTACGGCAAGAGCGCGAGAAAACGTGCGCGCTTGACCGCAGTTGCCAACTGACGCTGGTAGTGAGCTTTCGTACCGGTGATACGGCTCGGGACGATCTTGCCTGTCTCCGTGACGTACGCCTTGAGCAGGTTGAGATCCTTGTAATCGATCTCCTTGATGTTCTCGGCTGTGAATCGGCAATACTTACGCCTGCGTGAATAACGACTCATGATTTATCTCCTCAGGCGCTTTTGGCTTCGGCTTCGGGAGCGTCAGCATCTTCTGTCTTGTCTTTGTCAGCGGCAGCTTCAGCCACCGCTTCTTCAGCTACTGGCTTTTCGGCCGGGGCTTCTTCAGCAACGGGCTCTTCAGCCGGGGCTTCTTCAGCAACGGGCTCTTCAGCCGGGGCTTCTTCAGCAACGGGCTCTTCAGCCGGAGCTTCTTTAGCAGCCTTCTCTGCCCTCTTCTCTTCTTCCACACGCTGTGCGGCCTCGGCGGCTGCCTTGGCTTCACGGCGCTGCTGCGCTTCCTTTTCCTTGGCTTTTTCTTCCGCTACAGCAACCGCCATATGCGATGCCTCGGAAACGGCCTCGTCACGGGACAGAACCATGTGGCGCAGCACGGCGTCATTGAACTTGAATGCGCTCTTGATCTCTGTGATCACATCGAACGGACACTCAACATTCATCAGAGCGTAGTGTGCTTTGTGGATTTTGTTGATCGGGTGCGCCAGCTGGCGACGGCCCCAATCTTCTGAGCGGTGAATCTGGCCACCGGCTTCGGTGACCATGCCCTGGTATTTTTCAACCATGGCAGGGACCTGCTCGCTCTGGTCCGGGTGGACCAGAAACACGATTTCGTAATGTCTCATTGTTTCCCCTTACGGATTACAGCTACCCGCCCGGCGGTGTAGCAAGAGGTTAGTCCCCGCCGTTATTGACGGGGAGGCGCATCCTACCCAAGCTGCGGTGCCATTACAAGGACCGTTGGCGAACGATTTCATAGAGGCAGATGCCGGTCGCCACGGACACATTCAGGCTGGAGACCGCGCCTTCCATAGGCAGGCTGACCAGCACGTCACAGCGCTTCGTGATTCCCTTGCTGAGCCCCGTGTGCTCGCGGCCCATGACCAGGGCCACAGAACCGCTCAAATCGGTCTCAAACAGGCTACCGTCGGCCTTGTCACTGGTCCCCACACAACGCACCCCATAGTCCCCGAGCCAGCCCAGAACACGGCTGAGATTGCCCACTGGCACAAAAGGCAGCTGCTCAGCAGCGCCGGCCGCCACTTTACTGACTGTCGGCCCCAGCCCGGCCGCTCCGTGCCTCGGGACGATAACTGCGTCGACACCGGCGGCATCGGCCGTGCGCATGCAGGCGCCAAGGTTGTGGGGATCCTGAACGCTATCTAATACCAGCAATAACAGAACCTGACCGGCCTGCAGCCGCTCCTCGACCATAGTGCGCAGGCCGGATTCATCCATGACGGTGCTGCGACGAACCTCGGCGACAACGCCCTGGTGTCGTGATTCGCCGCTAATCTGCGCCAGGCGTGCCCGGTTCGCCGGCTGAATCTCGACGCCATCCTCTTGTGCGGCTTTGATGATCGCTTCGACACGTGGGTTGGCGGTCTGGTACTCGGCATAGATTCGCCGGATTTCGGCCGATTCGGATGCCAGGAGTTGTTCCACGGCCCGGAGGCCCGTGATGTACTGCGACTTAGTCACTTCTTCTGACTCATCAGTGTCGTTTTTCCACCGGCCGAAAGTCGATACGTCGGGTCTCCATGTCGACTTTGTTCACGTTCACGCGCATTGAGTCACCGAGCCGGAAAGTCTTGCCGGTTCGCTCACCCACCAGGCTCTGGGAGCCCGCGTCGTACTGGTAGTAGTCGTTCGACAGGCTGGTCACATGCACAAGACCATCGACCAGCAGCGAGGTGATCTGTACGAATACGCCAAAGTTGGTAACACCCGTGATCACGCCGTCGAACTCGTCGCCGAGATGTTGCTCCATATACTGACACTTGAGCCATGCCT
The DNA here is from genome assembly GCA_963752875.1 of uncultured Gammaproteobacteria bacterium. GTDB lineage: Bacteria > Pseudomonadota > Gammaproteobacteria > Steroidobacterales > Woeseiaceae > UBA1847. The sequence goes on from CAVWAH010000013.1 coordinate 25,963, forward strand.
CAACATCACGCGTAGCCTCCTCGGCCCGTTTCTCGTGAGCGGACGTAATCGTCCCGAGACGCTCCATGTCGCGGCTACTGTAATCATACCGCCCCGGCTTGCCGCCCTGGACGATGTGACGAATAGCCCGGTGTACGAGCAGATCCGGGTAGCGCCGAATGGGTGACGTGAAATGTGCGTAGGATTCGAGCGCGAGACCGAAGTGCCCGATGTTGGCCGGCGAATACTCAGCGTGCGTCAATGAACGCAACATGGTCATCATGATGGCGGTCGCGTCCGGGCGGTCGGCTGTCTGGCGGATTATTTTCGTAAAGTCCCGCGGCTGAACGTGCTCGGGATGTGCGACTTTCAGGCCAAGAGACACAAGATACATTCGCAGCTCGTCGAACCGGTCCGGGTCCGGTTTTGGATGCACGCGGTAGAGACCGGGCACGCGATGCTTCTTCAGGAATTTCGCAGCCTCGACATTAGCGGCAACCATGCATTCTTCGATCAGCCGATGCGCGTCGTTGCGTGGGACGACCTCGATCCGATCGATCTCTCCGTCCTCATTGAGCTTGAACTTGGTTTGCGGCAGGTCGATTTCAATGGCGCCGCGCCGTCCGCGCGCTTTGGCGAACGCCTTGTACAGGGCATGCAATTCTCGGATCGGCGTATGCAAATCTTTTGGCACAGCGTTCTTTGCCTTGCCTTCGAGTAACTCGTTGACCTGGCTGTACGTCAGCCGCGCTTTCGAGCGCATGACGCCCTCGAAGAATGTTGAACCCGTGACATTGCCTTCTTCGTTTACCTGCATTTCGCAGACCATGCACAGGCGGTCGACTTTCGGGTTGAGGGAGCACAGGCCGTTCGACAGTACTTCGGGCAGCATCGGCACGACACGATCAGGGAAATACACGGACGTACCCCGTCGCGTGGCCTCGGCATCAAGCCCGCTACCGATTTTCACGTAGTGCGAAACATCTGCAATGGCGACCAGAACCCGCCAACCGTCACCGAAGCGCTCACAATACACGGCATCGTCGAAATCGCGCGCATCAGCACCGTCGATGGTTACGAGATCGACGCTCCTCAGGTCCGTTCTGCCATCCTTCGCTTTCGCCGGCACCTCGCTTCCGTAATCCTCAATCTCGTCAAGAACGGTACGCGGCCATTTAAACGGGATCGCGTGCGAGTGAATGGCAATATCGGTCGCGATGCCCTTATCGTCGGGCGCCCCGATCACCTCAGTGATCCGGCCGGTGGCCTGCTCAATGTGTGTTGGGTAGTCGAGTATTTCGACAACCACCATCTGGCCTGGCTTCGCTTTGCCCCACTCGTCCTTGGGGATCAAAATGCGGTGCGAGATCTTCGGATTGTCGGGAATAACAATGCCAATACCGCGTTCGCGAATGAACTGGCCGGCAGTCTCGCGCGTGCCCCGATCGAGGACGTCAACGAGCTTTCCTTCCGCGCGCCCCCGCCGATCAGAGCCTACAACGCGCACTGTGACGCGGTCGCCATGGAACAGTGACCGCATTTCTCGAGCTGACAGGTAGATGTCATCAGGCTCGCCGTCATCTCGTACCACGAAGCCGAATCCATCACGATGGCCACTAACCGTGCCTGTCACGAGGTCCAGCTTGGACGTCAGGCAAAACTCACCGCGCCGGTTCTCAAGAATCTGGCCCGCCCGGACCATCGAGTTCAGGCGCTCAACGAGCAGTGAGCGCATCCTCTGGCCCTTGATTCCAAACGCTTTGAGGATTGCATCCGCCTTGAGCGGCTTACCCTCCTCGGTCAGGAAATCGATCAGCTTGTTCGGGCTGGGAATCGGGTGCTTGTAAGGCTTGGCCTTGGGCGATTTATTGTCTTTCTTAGGCTTGCGAGGCAAGTGGTGAAACTCCGGAATATGTGAGAATTGTCGATTGACAGGCGGCGGCCGTCTTCAGTACAGTGCGCCACCCGCAAGAGCTGCGATTGTACGCGGTTCTGGCCTGCCCAGGTGGCGGAATTGGTAGACGCGCGGCGTTCAGGTCGCCGTGTCCTTACGGATGTGCGAGTTCGAGTCTCGCTCTGGGCACCAAACACAAAGCGGCCCCTGTCGGGGCCGCTTGTTTTTTGGCTGGTAGTGCTACTTAGTTAAACACTACCTCTGCACCCACGTACCAAAAACGCCCGACAAGACCACCGTACTTGTTGTCGGAGTTGCCGGGGCCGGACTCATAGGTATCGCCGCCGCGTGGTATGAACGGACCCAGGTTATCGAAGACGTTCCTGACGCCGCCGTACAGGCGCACGGTTCCAACTGACGCCGTCCGCATCGAGTATGATCCTGCGAGATCATGCGTGGTGTAAGACGGAAAGTAGAGCCACAAAGGCGTTTCCGGATTCGCTACACAGCTGGCATCACCATTCGCGCATCTGTCTTCATTCCTGGTGCGATAAAAATCCCACTCCGCGAGCCGTTCGTTGTGGTCCGCGACCGAACTCTTGAACTTGGTCGTCCAGCGCACGCGCCAGTCGTCTTTTCGCCAGGTCAACGAGGCAGTTGCCCGGTCGTCGAAATTACCAAAGTCGAGCTGGCCCGTGTAATCGATCGTCTCGAGGCCATCATTACCCTCGTAGACGTCGCTGTCTTCAAACATGTGCGTGTAGTCCAGCTCGAAGACAAGTTCACCCATGGTGTCAAAGTCGAAGGCGTAATCCATGGCCAGGTCAATGCCCCTGGTCTGGCCGGAGTCCAGGTTGTAGTCACGATTCAGGATCTGGAAAATCTGTCCGTCGCCAGCTTCTCGGCTAATTTCGTTACAGAAAGGATTGCTGGGGCCCCAGGGCAGTGACGAGTTATAGCATTGCCTCAGGATTTGGGCATTATCGATTTCATCGATCTTGTCATCGATAGAGATATCCCAGTAGTCCACTGCAAGACGCAGGCCCTCGGCCCAGGCCGGAGCGATACTGAATCCGACGGTATAGGTTTCCCCGGTTTCCTCGAATAAGTTCGGGTTACCTGAGGACGGACCATAGCCATTGTTATCATCGAGGAAGACGCCATCCTGGGCGATGGTTGCAGCGATTCCCGGCTCCAGGCGGCAGTTGTCGTGCCCGGGGTCGTCTGAAATAGCTGTAGTACCGTCACAGATATCGACAATGTTGTCGTAGTCGCCGCGTGGCGGTGAGAAAAGCTCCGGAACGTTCGGGGCACGCTGGGCACGCGCGAAGTTGGCACGCAGCCTGTAACCTTCCGCCGGTTCCCAAATCAGGCCCGTGGTATAGCTGTATACCGTCGAAATTCCCGGCGGACTGTAATCCGCGATACGTGCGGAGATTTCTGCTGATAAGTTATCGGTAAGTGGCAACAGCGTCTCACCAAAGACTTCCCAGACGTCAATTTCGCCGGTGAATGACGGGATGATGTTGAAAGTAATGCCACCGAACTGACTGCCTACATCGGTGCGCAGGTTAACTTCATCCTTGCGATACTCGATGCCGAATACGACGGGTACCGTGCCATTCGGCATTTCGAACAGATCGCCGCTGACAAAAGCCAGGACGTTTTGTTGTGTAACATCGGAATCGATCGTCGGGGTAACGCGAAGCCAGTCAGCCATTTCTGGTGTAATTGAACCGACGCCAAAAACATTCAATGGTACGCAACCCTCAGCGCGGGCTGCGGGGTCCGCGCATTGAATTGTGACGCCGTCAGCGGCGTATTCGGCATCGAGCGCCTGGCGTTCCCTGACCACGTTTATCTCATTGAACCGGTCTTGGTGTTGGGTGGATTTACCGTAGCCGAGTGAAACATCCCATTGCCATTCATTGGCAAACTCGCCCTGCAAGCCTACCCAGCCGCGCAGCGTGGTGCGATTGTTATCGGTCATGATGTTGCCAACTTCAAACATGCGCCGTTCCCAGTCGATAGCGCCATTGTTGTCAGCGAACACTGCCGCCGGAACAAAGGGGTTGTCGGGCGAAATCCTTCCGGGTGTAAGGGTGTCCGGTACGCCGGTGATGGGGTCAATGGTAATGACCGTCCCACCGTCGTATTCATCTTCCGGAGACTTGATATTGAAGGAGTTATTCTCGGCCCACATCACCTGGAAATTGGCTCTGATATCGTTATCAAAGTCGTAAGTAGTCTTGAGCGCCAGGTTATAACGGTCTTCGGGGACCTTGAGTTGTACCCATTGCTGGGAATTGATGCCGTCACGCTCTTCCTCCCAGTCGTCACGGAGCACGTTGTTTTCGTCGTACCAGTAACCGCCATTGCCTCGACCTTCCTCAAATACGCCGCCGGCTGTACCATCGCTGCGATTACGCCACACTTCAGGACCACCAACGATGTCGCGAAGACATTCGTCGCCGCCAACGACCTGCATCTCGTTGCACAACAATGTGGTGTTGTAGTCGAAATCTGCCTCGATCAGCGCCCGATCACGCTCGAAAGGAGCAATTCCCGCCTGATCATCGTATGTTCCGGCCACGAACAGGTAACCGCGGCCGTCAGAGAACTTGGTGCCATATTGCACATCGAACGAGACTTCCTCACCGCCACCATTGGTGGTAGCGCCGTAACGAGATTCAACGGCCAGACCCACCTTGTCCTGCTGGGTGATGATGTTGACTACGCCGGCGATGGCATCCGAGCCGTAGGCTGCAGAAGAGCCGCCAGTGATGATCTCGACGCGCTGGATCAGCGGCGTCGGAATCGAGTTTAGGCTTACGGCAGTAGAACTGAACTGGTTGGGCACAGTGCGCCTGCCATCGATCAGCACCAGGGTCCTGACAGTCCCCTGGTTTCGCAGCGACATGGTCGTCAGCCCGGTTGCGTTAACGAGGGATTGCGAATTGGTATTGCCTGTATTTTCAAACACCGATGGCATCTCGTCGATCAGCACTTCGGCCAACGAGCCAAGGCCCGTATCCTGGATGGCTTCCGAATCCATGACGTTAAGCGGCGTGGACACGTTGAAGCTATCGCGGGCAATACGTGAACCCGTAACGAGAATTTCTTCAATCCTGTCGTCCTCAGCAGCCGAAGCGTCTTCCACATCGGTTTGAGCCAAAACTGGCACCGCCAGCGACAGAGTTGCGAATCCGACGATAACTGGTCTGATCATAGGAACGAGTTTCATTTTTTTTCCCCGCAAACGTTCTGGATTTATCGGACCAGGACCGCTGTGGGCCCGGACCATTTATAGGAACTGGGGGAGCGACGGCGTATTTGGGTCACGCGTTGTTCCCCAAGTCGCTACACCACAGGCTCCCGCACGCCCTTGGCGTCTGGAAGTCGGGAATACACGTACTCCGGTCGCGAGAAGCGAATCCAGGCGCCTACCACTCCTTCTTCGATGGCCACCAGGAACCACGCGACCCGGACATGCCCCAGTAGACGATGCCGGGCACATCATTCACACCAATGTTGATGAAATAGTTGCCACCAGCAAACTCATCTCGAAAACTCGATTTGCCAAACGTAATCCTGAACTTGTCCTCAAGAAATCCCACGTACATCACGGCACCAACTGTTAGCTGTTCTGAGTTCGGCCATTGCTTCCAGGTCCAGTTCACCGATGGGCCGATACCGATGGCACTGAAAGCGCCGTGCGTCTTCCGCGAAATCAGGAAATCTGTTTGTGAAAACCAGACGTTATCGTCACGCGATTCACCCGAATGATTCAGCTGGATCGGTGTGAACTTCACATCCCATCGCCATCCCTTGCCGCCGATCTTGTGCCCCTGGTACCACGATAAATCCAGTCCTCCATTACGCGCATCAACCGCGATCTCATCGGGAAGCCAGGATTGCCAGGAGTAGTCCGGTGCCGTGGAAACATTGAGCGTAAGCTCCTCCTCTTGCATGTAGGAATGCAGGTAGAGCGCGCCCAGCGTAAGGCCAGCGGCGTATAGCTCACCGCCTCCCATGACCTCGCTCTCTGCACGCTCCAATATCAGTAATCGATTGCTGGCCCGCAACGTAAGCGGGTAATACCAGGTCAGCTCATCCTTGTCCTTGAGCTTGAATATTCGTTGCAGGAACCCACTCGAGTTGCTCGCATCGTACTGCTCATCAATAAGACCTGTGATGAACGTCGTCATGCTGGGCGCTTCGTAAGAACCCTCGCCGGTTTCCATGGGATCGCCAAACAGGCTATTGGCAATCGCCAGCATGTTTTTGTCCATGACCTGATCATGGTTGGCATGCACCCATGCAAATTCGTTTCCAGGGGCGGATGCCTCCTCGAACTCGCGTTGAAGCAGGTACAAAAATACCGTATTTGCCGGCGGGCTTTCCCGAATGCCCAGCGCCAGGTACGACCTGTGAATTTGCTCAGCAAGACAGGATCTTTGGTTGAATTGCCGCTCACAGACAAAGTTGGCTATTCCCCATACGGCGTCATAAACGCCGGCATAGTAATCATATTCGCGGAAGGGGCGATCAACGAACGCGCCGAACGCCTGCATCATTTCGCCAATTACCGGTGAGAATCGGCTCGACAACAGGATTCGCCTGTCGCCCAGGTTGTCGCTCCTGGACCGACTGGCGACCAATGCCAGTCGGTCCTCTCCAATGTAGGCTGCGAGCCTGACAATCGAGTCAATCAACAGATTCCGCTGTCGGGTTATCTCAACAGCACTTTTCAGTTTCTGATCAAATGGCGTGCCCTTGTATTCGAGTTCCAGGAGATAAGCGCGCACCACGATGCACTCGCTGACATCCCTGATGATGTCGGTCTCATGCGAAGCGCCCCGTCCCCAGTCGCGATCCAACAGCTCGTCGCATTGGGGCACTATGATCTGCAGGCGTTCAGGTTCCGGTTTCTGCAGGATGAGATCAGGAAATCGCTCCGTTACGGCTTCAGAAAGACTGTCTGCGTGTGCAAAGACCTGGTTCGTCCAGTCGCCTCCTCGAAGAAGATTGTAGAGCTCATAATCCCTGCCAGATGCTATCGCTCCACCCAGAAACCTCAGCTGACTGCGAATCCCGTACGTGACCTCATCCGCTTCTTCCCTGGCGTCGCGTGATTTCGTCTCCGCGTTAAACGTGACGCTTCCGTCGATTTGCCGCACAGACCGCCGAATGGTCGGATCCAGGTAGATGTAATTGAACCGCCTGCCTGCTCTCTCCCAGCCCGAACCCTGCATGCCATCCCATTCGCCGGGCTCTGCAAGCGCTTTGGCAACTCCCAGCGGAATATTGTCGAACAACCCTCCGTCGATGAACTCACCAATAACAGGCTGCATGCCCGCCGGGCATATCCCGATCTCGTGAATGACTGGCTGCTCGTCTTCCACAATCGCTTCGCAGTATTCGAGGTGTTTTCGTCCAAAAGCGATGGGGAATGCGCTTGAAGCCTCAATCGCATCGATGACAGCATTTGTGTCATTTTCGATCGGGCAATTTGCCTCACCAGTAAGCACGCCCTGCAGATACATGACATTTCCGAATGCCGGATCATCATCATCCACGAGGCAACTCAGGAACCTGGCATGCCCCGATCGGTCAACGCGAAACGTCAGCGGAACCACGAATCGCTGATTGTGAACACGCACACCAGCTATGTCCTTTTCGGCGGGATCGACGCGCGTGACCATTACTCCGAACTGCACTTCGCAGGCCGGACGAAAACCGTTTGTGGTCAGCAAGTGTTTCATCCTGGCGATGGATTTCTGAAACGCATTGCGTGTCAGTACACCATCGTCGGCACGGTAGTGCTCAAGCGAACCGACTTCCTTGGGAAGCAATTCTTCGAACCCCATATCCAGCCAGGTATCAAAGAGAATATTGTCATTGACACGGTCAGGAAACAGATCGCCGGCTTGCGTCTGATCGTCATCAAAACACCACGATATCGTCGATATGAGTGCATTGATGGAACCGGCTGAGGCACCGCTGGTTGCTTTCAGGTCGATGTAGCTCGCAGTGTCAGCCCTTTTGTCGATCCTGAGGTTTTTCATGTACTGGAGCAACGCCCAGTTAAATCCTGCCTCGTAGGATCCCAGGCTCACGCCGCCACGAATGGCCAACGCAAATGGAATCTGCCGATCAGTATCAGTGAGTTCTGCGTCAGATGCGGCAACAGCCTCGCGGAATCCTGTGCCTGACGTCACCAGGCACAAACCGATCAACCACAGGAGATTACGAACGGAACCGATGTATTTCATTTGGCCGTCCTCACGCTTCGGCCCGCTTCGAATCAGGGGGAGTAGGATGTCGGCTGACTTACCAATACGATTTTCTTCCCGAAGCCGAATCCCGTCAATTCTGGGAAGTACATATTTGCACTGCTCAAAATAGTCAATGGTGACTTTGCTATTCGAAATGCAGATACTGCGCCGCTGTCTCGACCACGAATGAAAAACAATGTTTAGAAACGTACGTTACTACCGCCTCGACAACATCTGGCCCGACAACGAAGAAGCCCTTTCAAAAGCCCTCGAAAACGCGGGATTCGAACCCTGTGGGCCATTGACCGAACGCAGCTCCGGCTGGGTTCCGGTCTATCCGGACGCGGGTGACTTACTCGCCAGGCGTCTGAACGGTGCGGACCTTATCAAGATGCGCAGTCAGTCCCGCCTTCTGCCACCGGCCGTGGTCAACGAGGAATTGGAAGTCCGTATTGAAGAGTTTCGCAGTCGCATGAAGGAGGCTCCCAGCGCACGCGAGAAAAAGCGTCTCAAAGCTGAAGCTCGTGACGAACTGATGCCAAAAGCGATGCTCAGGTCCGACATGATCTGGGGCTTCGTCGACCTGAAAGAAAAACTCATCGGCATTGACTCCGCCCAGCCTGCGGCAGCAGAACGATTTCTCCGGCGTCTACGTGCCGCATTTGGTGACCTCAATATTAAGCCACTGCAATTTCGGCAACCTCTCGCAGAATTGCTAACCAGGATATTCCTCGGCGACGCACCCGGGCAATTTGCCGTCGGCCGGGAGTGTCGTATGCAGGATGCAGGTGACTCAGGTTCGATCGTACGCTGGAGCAATTTCGACCTGAGCGACAACTCGATTCGTAATCACGTTGCACAAGGCATGCACCTGACGCATCTCGGCATCGAGTACGACAATGTGATGAGTTGCGTACTCGACGAGAATGGCGTCATTACCAAGATGCGCTTCATCGGCATGGACGATGACAGCGAGGATCACACGGACCCGCTCGCGCGGCTGGACGCCGAGTTTGTCATGGTCACCGGCACGCTGCGCATGCTGGTCGCCGATCTCAAAAAGTTACTGGGCGGATTTGCCTAGGTTGTTCAGTGCGCCGCGTTCAAGATGTAGAAATATCGCGGCGGACATTCCCGATACACCGAATAGCATCGACATGACGACTATCTGGTACTTGGCCGCGACGAGCGGCGATACACCCGAGAGAATCTGACCCGTCATCATGCCCGGCAGGGAAACCAGGCCGACGGCAAACAGAGAATTGATCATCGGAATCAGCGCAGCCTGCAAGGCAATGCGTCGGGTTTCGGGATAGCTGACGCCACGACCCGCCTCCGCCCAGGCACGTTCGCCAGCCAGGCTGATTGTGTTCATCGCACCAGCGAAGATCATGCCGGCGAGCGGTATGAGATAACGAGGGCTGAACCACGGATCAATGCCAATAACAGCCTGGCTGACGAGTGCCAGTGTCAGCACGCCGCTTACTGAAATCGAAACCAGTGCATGTTGGTACAGGCGGCGCGACTTGTGCTGCAGCGGCCGGATCGAAATCCAGCTTGCGACAAATAGCATTGCGCCCAGGATGGCGAGGACGACCGTCGGCTCCCCGGTCTCGAAGATAAACACGAGCACATAGCCGATCAGGAGCAACTGGACGAGCATCCGAATCGTCGCGTAGATACCCGTACCGATACCGGCAGTCCACCGCCACATAATTACCAGGACAATAACCGTGGGCACCAGAGCCAGGGCCAACCCCTGCCAGGTAATTGCCTGAACCGCAGAATTCATGCTGTCTGTTCTCCTCTCTTTGGCAAGCAGTATACTTGCCGCACTACGCCCCTGTTTACGGAGACGCTCATGTCACTACTTCTCGCTGGCATCATCCTCTGGTTTGTTGCGCATTCATTTCCCGCTACCGCACCGGCCAGACGTGACGCGCTCGTCGCGAAACTTGGAGAGAAACCGTACCGCGGCGGATTTGCCCTGGTCATACTCGCTTCCTTGCTCATGATCGTCTTCGGCTGGAAGGCGGCCGTCCCGAGCGCGCTCTACCTGCCGCCGATGGGACCTGGCATCGTACCGTCCGTGCTCGTACTGATCGGCCTGGTTCTTTTCTTTGCCTCCCAGATGAACGGCCATATCAGTCGTGTACTCCGACATCCCCAGATGACCGGCACGGTCATTTGGGCCGTTGCTCACCTCCTGACCAATGGTGACAGCCGCTCCGTGACCCTGTTCGGCGGCATGGCTGTCTGGGCGTTATTCGAAATCGTCATGATCAACCGCCGTGACGGCCCCAGGGGCGAGATGGCATCCGCATCGGGCAAGTTCGACCTCATCGCCGTGGTGGTTGGGGGCATCGTTTTTGCGCTCGTCGGACACTTCCACCTGACGCTCTTCGGCGTCGCACCTATCCCGGTATAACCTATATTTTTCAATAGGTTACAGGACCTCAATTGCCCTCATCAGGAGTTCATCAGCAAACATCTGGAAAGACACACAGAAGCTTCAGCAGGCCAACTCCTCAAGCCCCATAACGAACGCGGCTACTCCCTCACGCGGAAGGCGACCGGCGCTAGCCATGCGACCTGGGTCTATGCGCGGTCTGTCTACGAAAATCCGATCAATCGGCCAGTTTCCCATTTTGCAGCTCTCGGATCGTTCGCGCTGAAGTCAACGGGAGGCCTGCTCCGCCGCGTCGCAATCGGCGCGGCGCAAATGCCCGCCCTCGACAGCGAAATCCCGGACATCAGCTTCGCGGATTCGATGGACCTTGGCGCCTTCGAGGAGATACTGGACAAAGTGACAGGCACACGCCAGGACGTCGGTCGCATCAAGTTCCTCGTGGACGGCGATGAGTACTTTGGCCGCCTGATGGAGACGATAGATGGCGCCGAAGAGAGCATCGACATCCGGACGTACATTTTCGACAACGACGACTTTGCCGTTGAGATGGCGGACGAGCTAAAGAAACGTGCCGAGGACGTTCGCGTACGCATCATGGTCGATAGCGTCGGCAATTTGCTGGCCATGCAGGCTGACCCGGAGTCGCTACCCGAAGATCACAAGCATCCACTCTCCATGCGCATGTACATGGAACGTGAGTCGGAGATCAAGTTCCGTAACCTGACCAACCCCCGGATTATCACGGGTGACCACACGAAGACCACGATCATCGACCAGAAAACTGCCTTCGTTGGCGGCATGAATATCGGCCGTGAGTACCGCTACGACTGGCACGACATGATGATGGAAGTTACGGGGCCCGTCGTTGATCAGCTGCAGTTCGAATCCGACAAGGCCTGGGCCCGTGGCGGCCTGCTCGGGGACTTTGCCAACGCGATCCGTTTCCTGCGCGGCAAGAAAGAACACGCTGATCGCGACGGGTACCCGGTCCGCATCCTGCAAACCAAGAACTTCGAATCACAGATCCACCGGGCACAGCTCGCAGCAATTCAGAACGCGCAGAGTCACATCCTCATAAGGAACTGAACCTCGCCACATCTGACCAGGATACGGTCAACGCGCTGCTCGACCAGGTGTTCATCCCCGACCTGATGTTGTCACGCGAGATAGTCGATCCCCTGGATGTAACACCAGCGACATATTTGGCTGAGATTATGGTAGACGAACTGCTGTAGATACGACTACAGTAGGTCGTCCATCTGTACCGCATCTGGCTTGGGGAGCGCATATGCAACTGACATTGCTCGGCATCACGGCGTTGTTGTTGATTGTGTGGCTCTACGTTCGCTATCGCCGTCCGTCCGCAGAAACACCGCAGCCTGCCTCCCTCAAAGACTCGGGAAAAATCGCATTCCACGCGGTATCCATTAAATTCGAAAGCAGCGCCTGCGAAGCCGCTAAAGCAATGGAAGGCCGCCGATTCCTGTCGAGCGCGCCACCACGACTACCTCTGCCTGAGTGCAATTCGCTCGAGTGCCGCTGCCGCTTCGCGCACCACGCGGATCGGCGTTCCCCGAAGGACCGGCGCAGCCCGTTTGGGGCCGCCGGATTTGGTGGTAGTGGCACCGGTTCGTTCAAGAAGGAAAGACGCGAACGAAAAGATCGCCGTAAAGACGACGATCTTGACGATTTCTAGCGCTGGGGCCTAGTAGCCGAAATCGGCCATGGCTACCTGGTAATCCTCCAGCTCAACCTGGTAACGAGCTCGTTGCTCGTACAGGTCCCGGATTTCGGTTTCCAACTGGCCTGTGCGCTCCGACAGGTTTTTGAGATCCGACAATAAGAGGATGCGCTCCTCAGTCGTCATCTCACCACTGATCAGCGCCGCTGTCTTTTCGATTATCTCGTCCTCGACGCGCTTCAGCTCGTTCTCCGAAGCATTGATGCTCGAACTCGCGTGATTCACGTTCGACCGGAGCGTGTAAAGATGGTGGCCGGCGTTATAGGCATCGAGGAAGTCAGGCTCGAGGTTTACGCTGCAGACGCCGTAGTAGCGACCGCCATTGACGCCTACGTCAAAGCCGCGCCCGGGCTGACAATACTCGACCAAGCCGCCCTCACGACCAGACTGGTACGCGCCGAAGTCGGCGGTTATACCGTGCTTGGCGCATGCCTTGCGGTGTTTTGAAAACCGTTCGGTTGTGTAGCCGCGTGCGCCATCCTCGTATCCGACGGCTGACCAGTCAGTGGCCACACATTCGTCGCCACTCATCGATGCGCAGCCACTGATTACCAGCATGGCCAAGGCTGCCCCTATTACATTCAATTTCGTTTTCATGGCGGTATCCGTCCAATTGTCGTTGCCAGACATAATCCCGAAATTATCGCGCTGCGCGGGATCTTGCCGTGATGACATTCACAGATACGCCTTTACACCTGAACGGAAGCTGAAAAACATGGCATTTTCGGCAGATCCGGGGCCCCAGTGTGACCTGCTTCACAGAGCGACAGGACGTCTGCCGATACGCTGCGAGTACCAAAGGGAACTTCAGGAACAGCCACATGGATATCGAAGCGATCAGTGGCGCTGCAACCGTCGCGTTGACGAGCACGATCGTGTTCCTTTTGATCGCTAAATCATGGTCCGCGTTGAGCCGTTCCGTCGGTTCCACACCCAGTTTCGCCGACAGCATCATGCGTGAGTCCGCTCAACGCTTTCGCGACGAACTGGAACGCCTGACCAGATCCCAGTCCATTTATCTGAGTGGCGCGCTCGTATTTTTCGTACTGTTTATTGCCGCCTACATTCTTCAGGCTCAGCACCTTTTCGCAGGCCACCCTTCGTGGCAACTCTGGTTGCAGATCGGATTCCTGGCATTTGCCACATTGCTCGCGGCATGGCGACTCGGGCGTACGATTCTGGCACGCCGACAGGTCAAGTTCGTCCGCGATGCAAACGTGGCGGTGGGACACCAACTACAGAACATCGCCACAGGTGCGAATCGCGTCTTTCACGACATTGAGACCAGTGCCGGCATCGTCGATCACGTGCTGGTTGGGCAGACGGGCATATACGCCGTGAACGTGGTTGCCCATCGAGGCGGCGACAAAGGCAGTGCCATATTAAGCGGCAGCGACCTGACGTTCACCAACAGCAATAAAACAAAAGCCGTGGTGGACGTGACTGCGAGTACGGCACGACTCGAGAAAGAGATCTGCAAGTTGCTCGGACACAAAATCCGCGTGCGTTCGGTTATCGCCGTCCCCGGCTGGGACATTGGTGAACAGGCGAGTGAAAACCACCTGCTGGTCAACGAACGCACAATCGTAATGCTACGCGGCTGGAAGGACCAGTCGGACTACCTCATGAATGAGGACGTTGACGCGCTGCAGAGGGAACTCACAGCGCGCTGCAGTCGATAAGCCCTCTTAGGTCGCACCTTGTGCTGCCTGCTGCAGCTGTTGCTGTGCATCGGCAAATTGTGCCGCGGCCTTCTCAAGATACGTTTCAGCCTCACCGTCGTAGCCGTCCGCTGATGCAGACCAGACTCGATTGATATAGCGCTCGCCGGCAGCAAAGCTGCTCATGATGTCAGCATAGGTTTGCAGACCGAAGAGATGCACCATGCTTTCGCGTGCATCCGCAAATCGGCGCAGGTCATCTCTCAGCTTGAGATCGATACGATCTCGCAGCTCGGCACCTTTGGTCGTCCGGTCCCCTGTAATCTCGCCAAGGTCCTTCACGATATTCTGCAACGAGTCACGCAAAGCACCGCGATTGACCTCAAGCACTTCACTCGACCTGGCATGGGCGGATGCCTGGGTCTTGGAGATTATGAGTCCGACGACCGCAACGACCGCTGCTCCTGCGAACAACATCCAATTCACGTTCTGAACGTCAAGTGACGTCGCGTAGGCGCCTGCCAGGAATCCCGCCGCTAATAGAATAAAGCCAATGTTCTTCATGATTCTCTCCTGCTACGACGCTAGCACGATGGCCAGCGCGTCGCCGACCCCGACAAGTGCTTCACCGACAATGAGCCCAGCCGCTATTGGAATACCGACCTCCTCGCTCCAGGTCTGGCCCTTGATACGATCGGCCAATTCCCTCCCAAGGGTGCCCAATGAGTAGGTCAGCACAATATTGAACGGCAAGTAGAAACCCAATCCAACTGTAATTCCCAGGCCACCCATCATCGCGGACAGGATGCCACCCATAACAGCACCGGCCGCATACTTCTGGGTGGGAACGTCCCCACCCATAATGCCGTCAATAGTGCTGGCGAGAGCCTGCGCCTGCGGTGCGGGCAGTTTGTCACTGCCGAGTCCGTGCGACTCATTCAGGATGAAAATGACGCCGATCACAACGATAGGACCGAGCCACGCACCCGCAAACTGCCCGATCTGCTGCATGCGTGGTGTCGCGCCGACCAGGTAGCCAGTCTTCAGATCAAGCATCAGGTCAGTCGCCTGCGACATCGCGACGCACATAGCCGCACCGACCATCAGGGCCGCGATGATCGAGTCATCGCGTTCCATGCCAAATGCCTGCGTCATCACAATCAAAAGCGTAATACCGACAAGAGTCATCCCCGACAAAGGCGACCAGTTTGTTCGACCGATGGCCTCGGACAGAATGATGCCAGCCATCCATATCCACAGAGTGCCGAGCAACGCCATTCCTATACCGCGACCGAGACCAACAGACTCAGCCGACGTTGCGGCCATCACGCAGAGCAGGATCACCGCGCCGCCCACTGCAAAATAGAGCAACTTGATCGGCATCTCGTCTTTGGATACGCCGGTCTCTACCGAGGCCGCCTTTTGCATCGACTTGACCGCACTGACGATCAACGGCGATGCCAGGATAACGCCCATGATTGCGCCACCAATGAGCATTCCGATGCCAAACGGCCGATACAGAAGCAGCCGCAGCGGACCCGGCTGATTGATCGTCTCTCCGGCCGTGTCGACCGGGAAAGCCCCCAGGGCCGAGAGCATGGGCGACAGGAACCAGTAGGCGACGAATCCGCCGATGATGAACGCGATACCGCCCCGGCCAGCAATAAATCCTACACCGATCGTCATCAGCGACAGGTACCAGATACCGTTCATGTATTCCGGCATTCCGATCAGCGCACCAAGATTCCAGTTCGAGACACCTGTCTGAATGGTGCCGAAGTGAACACCAGCACTCACCAATGCCGCAATCAGCAGGATTACGGCCTTGTGCACACCAGCGCCCGGTGATTTCAGAATCGTCGCCACGGCAACACCGCCAGGGTATGTCAGGCGTTCGTAGTCGATCATGTGCTTGCGCAACGGAATAATGAATGCGATTCCGAGGAAGGCACCGGCGATACAGCCAAACGTCAGAATCACCGGGTCAAAGCGATCGCCGAAGCCAAGAATGAAAATGGCCGGTACCGAGAACATCATGCCCGACGCCGCGCCATTCACTCCCGAAGCGATCGTCTGAACGATGTTGTTTTCGATGATGCTCTTGCGTCGGAGCATGCCGCGCAAAACTCCGAAACCGAGAATTGCCGCGAGCTCCGAGCCTTCGATTGAAAAACCGAGAATCAACGCTGCGTAGCCAATTGAAACCGCAATTACGCAGCCAATGACCCAACCGACGATGAGTGCTACCCAGGTTAGTTCAGGATATGGCCGGGCCACAGTTGCTGGTGAGTTATCCACCTCACTCCCCTTCTTGTTATTTGCGCGTCAGATTACCATAGTGGTTCGAGACGTGCCGGTAGTTGCTCTTTCTCCATAACCTCGAGAAATTCGTCCGCGAGTGCCTCGCAGGCGGCCACGCATTGCTTCCATATTCGAACACGCTCGGCCGGTTCATAATTCACGAAATCTGTCCGGTCGGGAATTTTGCCGTTTGGCAAACTGGCGACGAATTCGTCTGACGGGCTGATCAGGATGGTCCTGTCGACATTGCCGGGTTGCGGACGCCGCCATTTGAGTCTCTTATCGAACCACCCGGGCACAATACGCCCATAGAAATGCGGGAACAGTGTTAGTCGCTCCCCGGCGCTATGCGGCAGGTCCAGGTGATAGTCGATTACACCGCCGTCGCGATAAACACCCGGCTTCGCCCCCGCGATATCGCTAACGCCGGACAACACGAGCGGAATTGAACCTGTTGCCACGATCGCGTCCTGCAGATTCTCGGCAGTCAATCCGACGCGCTGTATCGGGAAGCCCGTGACGTCGAAGAATGGCGGCACCTCTCGCTTGTCGTAGAACAGTGCGCGTTCGAAAGACCACCCCAGCGTTGAACGACTTGCGGCGTTTAGTAGCGCAGTCGACATCAGGCCGAACGCGAGTACCGCTCGATTCTCCGACGCCATGATGTGGCGGCTGCGCACGGTCATGACATGCGTGCGAAACAGCGGATTACGCAGGATTTGCGATACACCATTCTCGCCAAGCACGGTCCCGAGGATCTCACGGCTCTTGGCCGTGATCTCGTGGATGTCGGGTTTCTTGCTGTAGCTTTGCTCGAGATAGGCCTGTTCGAATCGCTCGATTGCCGCTATTGGTTCATTTTGCGCGTAGCAGGCGAATCGCCAGGAACCGATCGAACTGCCTATGAGATGCACAGGACCTTCGAGTTGCGGCACAACGCTGCCGAGGATCGCCCGATCGAGTTGGCTGAGCACAAGCCATTTCGCGCCACCGGACGCGCCAGCGATCGTCCCGACCGACGATATGTCGAATCCGTGCTCGCGTACGGACTTAAGGGCACCCGTGCCCGCTTTGAAGGTCAAAGAGAACGGTTTCACAGTTTGCGGAATCTGATGCGTCGGAAAACGGTATGAGCGGGTATTATAGGGACTTCTTCAGGCTTTCGGTCCGCAAAATGTCCCGATCCACCCTGGCCGCATTTGCGGTCACAGCCATCCTGACTTTCAGCCCCGTGCTCCACGCGGATACGGACGGGCCACCATTGCATGTTGCCGCGAGCGGCGTCGACCAGGGCGACTGCATCGATGCCGCCTCGCCGTGTCGCAGTATCGACTATGCACTGCAACGCGTGGGCAAGAATGGTCGAATTCGCATAGCCACGGGTGACTACACGCTGGAATCGCCGGAGAACGTCTTCTACCTGGTCAGTGGGGCGATCGACGTCCAGGCGGAGAGCGGCACAACCCTCGTCGGTGTACCGCACGAATTCGCGAATGAGCTGGGCAAGAAGGGAATCCGCGTCATCGCCGACACCAAGGGCCTCGATCGCGATACGGCGATGAATCTCGTCAACACCCGCAACAACCTGAAGTCGAACTCTGCCGCAACAGCCTGCGTTGGTGGGTTTGCAGGCGCATTTGCTTGCAGCAATGTCGATCTGCTGGCGCACGTCGCCGACCGCACGGCCAGCGCTCGCGGCGCTGACGTCTGGGGATTCGTCGATCTGAATACCAATCGCGAGTACGCGATTATGGGCTACAGCACCGGTACAGCTGTGTATGACGTGACAGATGCGGAAGACCCGCGAGAAGTCGGGTTTGTGGATGGACAATCGACGACCTGGCGCGATATCAAGATCTACCAGTTCTGGAACGCAGGAGAACAGCGCTGGAATGCGTACGCCTATGTGACGGCCGATAATGCATCCGATGGCCTGTTCGTTATCGACCTGAGCGAATTGCCGCAGCGCATATCGCGAGTGTCCTATCCGAGCGATTTCGCCGAGGCGCACAACGTCTACATAACCAAGACGGATTTTGCGACCGGCCTGGCACTGACCGACGACACGCCGGTTCTCGTCATTGCCGGATCCGATCGCAGCGACGGACGGTTCCGCACGTATTCATTAGACGACCCTGCATCACCGGCGTTCATCGCGGCGCCAACGACACCCGCCGGACAGTCTGGAAGCGATCGCCTCTACATGCACGACGCTGCATCCATGACCGTCACAGACTCACGCAAGAACACGCAATGTGCCAACGCTGCGGCCTCACCGTATTGCGACGTGTTGTTCGATTTCAATGAGTCAACGGTCGACATCTGGGACGTGACGAATCCGGCGAGTCCGGTGCGCCTAAGCCAGGTTCCGTACTCCAATTCACGCTACACACACTCCGGCTGGTTGTCCGAAGACCAGTCCTTCCTGTTTGTGCAGGACGAATTGGATGAGCGCGACCGCGGCCTCCCGACAACCCTGCGCGTCTTTTCAATCGCAGACCTTGGGAATCCGACGTTTGTCGGCGCATGGACCGGACCAACCAATGCCATCGACCATAACGGCTTCGTGCGCGGTAACCGCTACTACATGTCCAACTACGCGCGTGGCCTGACGATTATCGACATATCGAACCCGGTTGTACCGGTGACGGTCGGCCGTTTCGACAGCTACCCGGCCGCAGATGGCGTCGGTTTTCCGGGCGCCTGGGGCACCTACCCGTTCCTGCCAAGCGGCAATGTGCTGATCAGCGACATTGACAGCGGTTTCTATGTCGTGGCGGACAATACCAAAGTCGTTGCACAAGGCATGCTGTCCTTCACCGCACCGTCGTTCACGTCCGACGAAACTCAGGACGCAACGATTACCGTGCAACGCAGCGGTGGTGCGACCGGCGCGATATCCGTCAATTGGGAAGTAATCGTAGCGTCCGGCTCGAGTTCAGACGTCACTGTCAAACAGGGTGTCCTGAACTGGCAGTCCGGCGATTCAACGCCAAAATCTTTTGCGGTCGGGATCGATAACGACGGTATTGCCGAGGGCCTTGAACGATTCCTGGTCCGTCTTTGGGCGTCCGAAGGCGGCGCCACGCTTGCCTACCCGAACATTGCCAGCTTATATGTCAGCGATCCTGGCGACACCGCGACGATCGGATTCTCGACTGCGAGTATTTCAGTACCGGAGCGCGGCTTTGGTACCGCTGTAGCAGTCGTGCAACGACTTGGCAGCGCCGGCGGAGTAATTTCTGTCGATTACACCGTAAGCGGCGGCGATGCCCTGGCCGGCACAGACTACATGGGCCCGGCTGGCGGAACGCTGACCTGGGCCGACGGCGACGCAGATCCGAAGTGGATTGAGTATGCGATTACTGATGATGGCGCCGGGGAGGCCGACGAGTTCATTGAACTCTCTTTGAGCAACCTGTCCAGTGGCGCTTTTTCGACCAACGATAAATTGCAGGTAAATATTCTCGACGGCAGCGGTTCCAATGTAGCGCCAAATGCAATCGCTGGCGCCAACCGCACGGTCGGCAGCGGAACGCAGGTTACGCTGGACGGGAGCGGCTCAAATGACCCGGATGGCGACTCGCTGAGTTACAGCTGGACGCAGACGATGGGGCCCACCGTCACACTGAACAACGCGAGTGCGTCGAGCGCGTCGTTTAGCGCGCCGACAGTCTCGTCGGATACGTTATTTCGATTCCAACTCGCTGTTAGCGATCCAGGTGGTTTGAATGACTCGTCGACAGTTGCAATAACCGTGACGGCGAATGGATCGTCGTCTGGTGGCGGTGGCGCGATCTCGCTTTGGCTATTGGCCCTGCTACTACTCGAACGGGTGCGTCTTAATGATCGTCTGTTCGCGGTCCGGCCCCGTTGAAATGATAGCGACGGGAACGCCAGCCAGTTCTTCGATTCGAGCGAGGTAGGCGCGTGCTTTCTCCGGCAGATCGCCAAAATTGGTGACCCCGACCGTCGACTCCTGCCAGCCCGCCCATTCTTCATAGATCGGCTTACACTCGGCGAAACGATCGACGACGACCGGTAGTCCGGCGATTGGCTCACCGTCAATCGAGTAGCCATTACAGATCTGGATAGTCTCGAGCTCATCGAGCACGTCGAGCTTGGTCACGCAAAGACCCGATACGCTGCTGTTGACGATTGAACGGCGCAGAGCGACCGCATCGAACCAGCCACAGCGGCGCGGCCTGCCAGTCGTAGCCCCAAATTCCGCACCAACCCTGGCAAGATGAGCACCGTCGTCATCAAATAGCTCAGTCGGAAATGGCCCCGCACCGACACGCGTCGTGTACGCCTTGACGATACCGAGAATGTAGTCGAGGTTACGCGGGCCGATACCCGTTCCGATGCTCGCCGCGGCAGCAACCGTATTGGACGACGTCACGAATGGGTAGGTACCGTGATCGACATCCAGGAAACTGCCCTGCGCTCCCTCAAACAGGATCCCCTTGTCCGAGTCCGCCAGATCCTGGAGGATCTGCGTAATGTCAGCCGTTACCGGCGCGATGATGTCGGCGTACCCCATCGCTTCATCAAGCGTTTTCGTGAAATCGACCGTCTCCGTTTTGAAGTAGTTCTTCAAAAGGAAATTGTGGTAGTCGAGCACTTCGCCAAGTTTTGCCGCGAATTTCTCTCGTATGAACAGGTCGGAGACTTTTAGCGCACGCCGAGCAACCTTGTCTTCATAGGCAGGACCGATGCCCCGCCCCGTCGTACCGATTGCGCTCGATCCGCGCGCCTTTTCACGAGCTGCATCGAGTGCGACGTGCGACGGCAGAATCAGCGGGCAACCCGGGCTTATGCGCAGGCGCTCATAAACCGGAACGCCGCTTTCGATCAGCGCATTCGCCTCTTCCACGAGCGCGTCCAATGCCAGGACGACGCCATTGCCAATCAGGCACTGAACGCCATCGCGCAGGATGCCCGACGGGATCAGGTGCAGGACGGTCTTCTTGCCATCGATGACCAGCGTGTGGCCTGCGTTGTGGCCACCCTGGAATCGCGCAACAGCCGACGCGCGATCAGTCAGGAGATCGACAATCTTTCCCTTGCCCTCGTCACCCCATTGAGTGCCGATGACGACTACATTCTTACCCATTACTATCCTGCCTACTAGGTCGGCGCGGCCTAGCCGCGCACGAAGAACAGAACCGCGACCCCGATGGCCATGACCACGAGACCGATATTGCGGATGTAATTGTCACTCAGGCGCGTTATTTCTGCCACCATCTGGCGGTACTTCCGCGGCGAAACAAACGGCAACATGCCCTCGATGATGAGCACAAGGGCAATCGCCGTGAAAATCTCTGTGGCTATTGCTCACCGTCCGATTGGTTCAGGTAACGGAAGAACTCGTTATTCGGGTCCAGTACGAGCAGATCGCCGGGTTTTCCGACTGACTTCTTGTACGCGTCCATGCTCCGATAGAACGCATAGAACTCCGGGTCCCTGTTGTATGCTCTGGCATAAATATCTGCCGATTTGGCATCGCCCGCACCGCGAGTCTTTTGCCCGTCGCGGTATGCATCAGCAAGGATAATCGTCCTGTCCTTGTCGGCCGTCGACTCAATGAGTGCTGCCGCTTCGCGGCCTTCGGCGCGTGTCTCCGCAGCAACGCGTGCACGTTCTTCGCGCATTTGGTTATAAACCGAGTTGCGAACTTCCGTCACGAACTCCACCTGCTTGACGCGAAAATCGACGAGCTCAATTCCGAGTTCTGCCGCCGTTAGTGTTGCCGTCGTCAACATGTCGCGCATGAGTTCCACACGCTCGACGGAAATTGCTTCCACGATCGTCCGCTTGCCAAACTCGGTGACTATCGAGTTCTTGATAATCTCACGCAGTCGATCCATTGCGACTTCTTGCGAGCCGCCGGTGGATGTGTAGAAGGGGACTTCATCAACAATTTTCCACTTGACGAAATAGTCGACAGTCATGGCTGTGCGTTCGAGCGTGAACACACGCTGCGGCGCGTCGTCGATCTTGAGAATACGACTCGGAAACTTGCGAACGGTCTGAAAGACTGGGATTTTGAAGTGCAGCCCGGGTGCAAGCCTTGCCTGCACGACCTCACCGACCTGGAGTTTGATTGCCAGTTCGCGCTCGTTAACTGTGAATGCCGACAAGCCAATAACAACCAATATCAGGCCGACAATGATGATCGCTGGGAATCTTACGTTATTCATTGGCGGGTACTCCTCTCACGACTGGCTTCTGTTCTCGGATCCTGCAGGCCATCCGCTTCCAATTGTTGCGAATCAGCTGATCGGTTCGAACCACCTTCCATAGTCGTCACACCGGCTTTCTTGAGAAGTTGTTCAATCGGCAGGTACAGGAGATTGCCGCTACCTTCAGAGTCAATAATGATCTTGCTCGACCGGCCATAAACCTCCTCGATTGCCTCTATGTAGAGACGATCTCTGGTCACTCTGGGTGCCTTCTGATACTCGGCCAGCAACAGCTCGAAGCGTGCAGCTTCACCTTCGGCATCGGCGATAACGCGATCCCGATATGCCTCTGCATCCTGCAAGATACGCTGAGCCGCGCCACGAGCCCGAGGAATGATGTCATTCGCATAGGTTGTAGCTTCCAGTCGATAACGATCCCGGTCATTGCGCGCTTTCTGAGTATCGTCCACCGCTTCCTGAACTGACTTCGGATAGTCGACGACGTTGAGGTTAATCGAAGTCGCAGTGAGGCCCGTTCCTTGGCCGTAGTTGGCAAGTGTTTCCTGCAACTCGTCCATGGTCCGCTCGGGAATTTCCTCTCGCCGTTCCCCAATCAGGAGCTCAAGTGAGCTAGTGCCTACGACACCACGCAGAGCGCTTTCTGTCACGTCCTGCAAGGTAATTTCAGGGTCTTCGACCTCAAAGCTGTAAAGCACAGGATCTGATCGACGATATTGAACGACAATATCGATAAACACATATTGTTCATCGGCCGTCAGCATTTCAGTACTGAAATTGTAGTCGCCTACTTCCTGGATATTGACGATGTCGACCGTCTCGACCGGAAACGGCATATGCCAGCGCAGGCCAGGCATCGTGGTCTCGTCATACGCACCGAAGCGCTGCACAACTCCGCGTTCCGCTTCATCGACGCGGTAGAAGCCTGTCAGGCCCCACGCGATCAGCAGCATGACGATCAGGACAATGCTGCCCGCGCCGCCACCCCCGCCGCCGCTACCGCCTCCCAGGATGCTGCCAAAACGTCGTTGCCAATCCTGTACGATCTTGTCCAGGTCATTGGGTTCGTCCCCGTCGCGTTTCCACGGGTCTTTGCCATTACCGTCTTCGTTCCATGCCATAGTGTTATTCACTCATTTGCGGCCGGCGCCGATTGAGTAATCGGACCCGATACCAGTTGTTCGTCGGCGAGATTTTCATGCTTTAGGAATCGTCGCAAGTCCTTTTCTGCCATTTTCAATTGCAGCGACCAACCGCCCTCCTCGAGCGCCTCTTCACTAAGGACCGCACCGAGCTCAAATAGTTTGGCGCGCTGCCGTCCCTGGGCCGGATCGAGGTGTATATAGCGGTGTACGGTCTTCTGCTGCAGGCGCCTGGCGATGGCGTCTTTGAGCAATGGCAGGCCGTCGCCCGTAATCGCGGAAATCCAGACCGCGCGCCCCGCTCCTTCACGATTGCTCGTCATGCGCGGCTGGCGATCCAGTTTGTCGATCTTATTGTACACGCGAATCTGCGGCACTTGGTCAGCATCGAGCTGCTTTAGCACCGAATTCACCTGGCGGACACGCTGCCACCGATTCTGATCGCTCGCATCGATCAAATGCAGGATCAGATCGGCCTCTCGCGCTTCCTGCAGGGTCGACCGGAATGCGGCGATAAGTTCGTGCGGCAAGTCGCGAACAAAACCAACCGTGTCGGCCAGCACGACGTGCCGGCCCTCGGGAAGATCAAGGCGTCGGACCGTTGGATCGAGCGTAGCAAAAAGTTGATCCTCAACGTAGACACCCGCGTTGGTCAGCGCATTAAACAACGTCGACTTTCCGGCATTGGTGTAGCCCACGAGGGCAACGGTCGGAATCTCGGCGCGCATGCGATTGCGGCGGTTCATCGTGCGACGCGTATCGACATGCTCAAGACGCTCATTGAGTTGCCGAATACGTTTGCCAACCAGGCGACGGTCAGTCTCGAGCTGCGTCTCACCCGGACCGCGCAGACCGATACCGCCCTTTTGACGTTCAAGGTGGGTCCAGCCACGCACGAGCCGTGTCGACAAATGCTCCAGCTGGGCGAGCTCAACCTGCAGCTTGCCTTCGAAGCTGCGGGCGCGTTGCGCGAATATATCGAGGATCAGGCCCGCGCGATCGAGGACGCGACACTTGAGTTCTTTTTCGAGGTTGCGCTCCTGGCTCGGGTTCAGGGCGGCCGACGAGATGACCAGCTCTGCGTCACTCTCGGCAATCAGCTCACGGAGTTCGTCGAGCTTACCTTTGCCAATGAAAAAGCGCGGATCGGGTTTGCGACGCGAACTGACAAGCTCGCCGGCGATTTCTGCGCCCGCGGAACGGGCCAGCTCGGCAAACTCATCGCGTTCGGATTCGTCAGGTAACCCGTCAGTACTCGCGTGCACAAGGACTGCTCGCTCGCCACTTTGCGGTCGTTCAAACAATCACGACCTCCTGCCGGGATACCGCCGTGTGGACTTACTCGTCACCGTCTCCAGCTTCGTCGTCCGGCAACGGCAGGCGCACGTTGCGTGACGGCACGACTGTCGAAATAGCATGTTTGTAGACCATCTGGTTCACGCTGTTCTTGAGCAAGACCACGAACTGGTCGAACGAGTCCACCTGCCCCTGCAACTTGATGCCATTGACGAGGTAGATCGATACAGGGACCTTTTCCTTGCGCAGAATATTCAGGAAGGGATCTTGCAATGTTTGCCCTTTAGCCATGTTGGGTCTCCTTATTCTTATTTTGTTTGTGTGAAAACCGCTTCCCGGTGGCGCCGGGGGCCCAAATCGGCGGTCTTCAGCCTAAGCGAACAAAAATTCTATCACAGGGACTGCGCCAGATAACCGGATATAGCGTCAATTGCCCCGCGTTCAAGGGGATCGACAAGAAAAACATCCGTTTCGGACCGGAGCCAGGTTATCTGCCGTTTCGCAAGTTGCCGCGTGGCGAACAGTGCCCTGTCACGGGCCTCATCCAGCGCATACTCGCCATCGAGGTAGTGCCAGAATTGCCGGTATCCAACGGAACGCATGGCCGGGCAATCCGCCTTGAGCTTTGGCCGTTCGCGCAGCCGCCGCAGCTCATCGACGAATCCGGCATCCACCATGATCTCGAGTCTTTGCGCGATGCGCTCGTGCAACAGGCCGCGCGGCTCGATACTCAACCCAATCTTGAGGTAGCGAATATCGTCCCGACGCGGCGCCGAGTCGCGCTGCCACTCCGATAGCGGGGTGCCACTCGATCGGTACACCTCGAGCGCACGCTGGATACGCTGCTTGTCGTTGGGCTCAATGCGTTCCGCGGCGGGCGGGTCGACCTGCTGCAGCTCCGCGTGCATCCCCGGCCACCCTTTCTCCTCCGCCTCGGCGTCTATTGCTCGCCGTATCGCCTGGTCGGCGGAAGGCAGTTCTGCGATGCCCTGCGTCAGCGCCCTGAAATACATCATCGTGCCGCCCGCCAGGAGCGGAATGCGCCCCGCAGCGCAGATCTCATCCATCTCACGGTAGGCATCGCGGACAAATTCACCTGCTGAGTAACTCTCTTCAGGCTCCCGTATATCGATCAATCGATGCGGCGTACGCTGCAGGGTTTTTGCGTCGGGCTTTGCTGTGCCGATATCCATACCGCGGTAAACAAGCGCCGAGTCGACGCTGATAACGTCACACGGAAACCGCTTGCAGAGGCTGATCGCGAGATCGGTCTTACCAGAGGCGGTCGGACCCATCAGGAGAATGGCCGTCTTGCTCACAATTTGTCCTAGCGGCCGCGCAGGAACAGTCGATCGAGCTCCGACATCGTAATCGTCGTCCAGGTCGGTCGTCCGTGATTACACTGGTCCGCACGTTCGGTCTCTTCCATTTCGCGCAACAACGCGTTCATTTCATCAATCGTCAACAGCCGATTGGCGCGCACAGAGTGATGGCATGCCATCGTCGCAAGAAAGTCGTCGCTCGCATCGGCAATGCGGTTGCTCCGCCCGGATTCCGACATGTCCGACAGCACATCTCGCAGTAACGATTCGACATCGGCATTCCTGAGCAACGCCGGGACCTCGCGAACGGTCAGTGTGCTCGGCCCCGAGCGATCAACGACAAGACCCAATTGCTCCAGCGACTCACCGGATTGCTCGACGAGATTTGCTTCGCTCTCCGCGACGGATATCGTCTCGGGAACCAGCAATGGCTGGCGAACGAGATCGCGATCGTCGTAGCACTTCTTGAGTTTCTCGTACGTGATGCGCTCGTGCGCGGCGTGCATGTCGACGACGACAAGGCCGTCCCTGTTCTCGGCCAGGATATAGACACCCGCCAACTGCGCGACCGCAAATCCCAGAGGCGGAACGTCTGATGCGTGCTCGGGAACATCCGCAAGCGAAGGCGCCGTCGCCATCGACCGATACGTTGCGAGCGTTTCGCGAACGGCCGCACGTGACGGGCCTGTTCCTAATGGCATCGCGCCCTGATTGAAAACCGCATTACGGGTCATCGGAATCGGCGTGACGTCGTGACCCCCTGGCCGCGTATCCTTGAGTGCAATTTCGACCGCCTGCGAGACAACACCGTGAATACGGCGCCCGTCACGGAAACGCACCTCGTGCTTTGCAGGATGCGCGTTTGCATCCACACCAACAGGATCCATCGTCAGATTGAGGACGTACGCCGGGTAGCGACCGTGGAACAGGACATCGCGATACGCGTGCCGCACTGCGTGAGAAAGCGTCTTGTCGGATACGCTTCGCCCGTTAACAAACCAGTATTGCTGGTCTGGCTGGCTTCGATTGAATGTCGGCAATGCAATCCAACCGGATAACGCGATTCCTTCGACTTCGCGTTCGATGTAGACGCACTGCTCGGCGAACGCATCACCACAGATCTTCGCTACGCGCTGCCGTTGTGCTTCTTCGTCCTTCGCCGCAACAAGCTGCAATACCACGCGCTGATTGTGCGTCAACGTGAATGCGATCTCGGGGCGTGACAGCGCGAGCCGCCTGACCCACTTTTCGATATGACCAAACTCGGTCCGTTCCGTTCGCAGGAAGCGGCGCCTGGCAGGTGTGTTGTAAAAGAGATCGTGAACCTCGACCGTGGTTCCCTGTGGGTGCGCGGCAGGTGCCGGAGCGCTGACCTTTCCGCCATCGGCTTCGACCTGCCACGCGGTGTCCGCGTCGGGCGATCGGGAGCACAGTGTGAGCCTCGCAACTGACGCGATGCTTGGCAGCGCCTCACCGCGAAAACCGAGCGACGCCACAGCCTCGAGATCGTCGAGGCTGGAGATTTTGCTGGTCGCATGCCGCGACAAAGCAAGCGCGAGCTCCGCCTTGTCAATGCCCTTGCCATCGTCCCGAATGCGAATCAGCTTCTGCCCACCCGCGACGATGTCGATCTGGACCGATTGGGAGCCGGCATCCAGGCTGTTTTCCACGAGTTCCTTGACCACGGACGACGGGCGTTCGACAACCTCGCCTGCGGCGATCTGGTTGATCAGGTGACTCGGTAGTTGCTGAATAGGCATCCGGCCGATTATGCCGGAATATCAGCCGCCGGCGAAGATCGGAATACTCAGCGTCTGGCCGACGCGAATCCTGTCGTTGGACAGCTTGTTGGCACGGCGGATATCCGCTGCCCTCACATTATAGCGTTCGGCAATCTCGGATACCGTATCGCCACGCGCGACCACATAACGCACCTGCTTGGCTGGCTGACGCTTCAGGTCCATCGCAATCTGTGTATCGGGTGGTGGATTCGTATAATAGTAGTCGCGTACACCGGCAAGAATGGCGTTGGCAAGACGGCCCTGGTAATTCTTGTCGCGGAGTTTCTTTTCTTCCCCTGGGTTGGAGATAAACCCTGTCTCCACGAGGATGGATGGCATCTCGGCCGATGTCAGTACGGCCAGGCTCTTCTCTTTCACCTTGTGGCTGTGCATCTTGGCGACGCGGCTCATCTGCCTGCTGACACGATTGCCCACATCGTTGCTCGCACTCAGGGCCGCACTCTGCGACAAGTCATACAGAACAGACGCCAGGACCGGGTCTTTGTCATTCAGCGATACGTCACCGACTTTTACCGCCTCTTTGTCGCGGCGCGACAACGTCTCGCGAGCCACTCTGCCCGCCCGGTCGAGATTCAACGCAAAGACGGAGGCGCCGCTTGCCCGCTTATCGGGGAATGCATCGGCATGAACCGAAATGAAGAGATCGGCATCGTTGCGCTGCGCAATTTCAACGCGCTGTTTGAGGTTGATGAATACATCCCTGTCCCGGATCAGCAAAGCGCGCATGCCAGGCTCAGCGTTGATACGGCGCGCGAGCTCCTGACTAACCGAAAGGACAATGTCCTTCTCTTTTGCGCGTCTCCCTGACGAACCCGGATCATGCCCACCGTGACCAGCGTCGATTGCAATAACGATGTCTCGCCCGGGCCGGTACTCCTCAGAAGCACGTTTGACGGTCGCAGGTCCCGCAGCATCCTGCAGATCGATAACGAGCCGGTCGCCATAAGTGGCGTTCGGTCCGGCGGTAAATGTGCGGGAGCGAACGGCGGTGTTCAGATCGAGAACCACGCGTAGCTGGCCATTAGAGCGAACGGCGCTGCGGATGGACCGAACGGAGCCCGCCCCTTGTGGCATGGATGCGAGCGATTTAGCCAGGCGACTGTCTTTCAGGTCAATAACGAGGCGATCGGGGCCGCGCAAGGTGAAAATGCTGTGCTGAGCGGACTGGCTCAGATCGAGAACGACGCGCGTTTTGCTATTTTCAGACCATATACGGACGTTTTCGACCGTCGATCCTGCAAATGCCACTGAACCCAGTAGCAGAAGCAGCACACTTGTTGTCAGTCTCAGTCGAGCCATCATGGAGAATCTCGAAGCCAGATTTCGGGATTATGTCGGGTGAGTATACGAATCTGGCAGAAAAAACCAAGAGATTTCGCTGAAAAATTATGGAGATACCGCTTCTTCTTAATCTACCGGTTTAGTGACGATTCGAAGGTCTTGCCGCGTTCGCTGAGGCCAAGGATCTCGACGCTGCGGCCATCGCCCTCGTAGCTGAGGGTCAATGACAGGTCGGCCTGTCCGGCAAGACCTGGCGCCCGGTCCGGCCACTCGACGAGGCGACAACCGTTGTCGAGTTCATTCCAGCCCAGGTATCTGAGCTCTTCTTCATCAGAAACCCGATATAGATCAACATGATAGATATTCCCTCGTGAGAGCTGGTAGGGCTCCACAAGCGTATAGGTCGGACTGGGGACTGGGCCCTGGTGGCCCGCAGCCTTGATAAAAGCCCGAGCAAACGTCGACTTGCCCGCGCCCAGTTCCCCCGTCAACAGGAGGGTCCAGCCGGCAAGATCCTCGGGTAGTGCACCCAGGATTTCATGGCCAAACGCGATCGTGGCCGCCTCGTTGGGAAGAAAACGCCTCATGGATTCAGAACCGCCCTGAGTTCGTCCAGGAGGTCCGAGGCGATCAATCCGCGCTCACCGGCTGCGGCGGCGCGATCGCCAGCGCGCGCATGGGTTTCGACACCAACGGCCGCCGCGGATTCGGGCTCCAGACCCTGCCCGATCAGTGCCGCTATGACCCCGGTCAGCACATCGCCCATGCCGGGCGATGCCATGCCCGGATTCCCGGCCGTGCAGAGGACCGGCACGCCGTGAGACGACGAGACCAACGATCCCGCACCTTTGAGGACTGTGACGCCGCCAAATTTCTCGGTTAATGCCGTCAATGCGGCCAAGCGGTCGCCCTGGACGTCCACCGTTCCACTGCCCAGCAACGTTCCCGCCTCGCCCGGGTGGGGCGTAATCACCCGGTTCGCCACCGAATTGGGCGACGCAGCAAGCAAATTGAGCGCGTCGGCATCCCAGACCATCGGGCGGTGGTCTTCCGCCAACCGCGTAAATAACGCTCTGGCCCAATCTGACTGGCCCAGGCCAGGCCCAAAGGCGATGACGTCTGTTTTAGCGAGCAGCGGCTCGAGGTCGGACGGCGTCGCGACCGCATGCGACATGAGCTCCGGGCGCGAAGCCACGAGAATTGCGGCATGTGACGGGTGTGTGGCAATACTGACGCGCCCTGCCCCGGCTCGCAGCGCAGCTTCCCCAGCCAGCCGCACAGCCCCGGGCATGCCTTCGCCGCCACCCACAACCAGCACGTGCCCAAAATCACCTTTATGCGCAGCTTTTGGACGCGGTCGGAGCGCACTGGCCATGGCATCGTCGTCGATACGCCGATAAGCGGCACCAATCCCGTCGCCGAAGCTCTCGGGGATATCGAGTCCGGCAAATCGAATATTGCCGCAATAGCCGGGCGCTTCGCCGAGGAACAGGCCGGATTTGAGGCCGACAAACGTGACGGTCAGCTCGGCCCTGATCGCACAGCCCATCACAGCGCCCGTATCGCCGTGGATTCCCGTCGGGATATCCAGCGCGAGCACCGGAGCTGCGTGTTGGTTGAACGCGGTTACCGCGTTGGCGAATTCACCGCCGACGTCTCGCTCAACGCCGTTGCCCAGGATGCCGTCGATAAGCAGGTCCGCGTCGACATCGAGCTCGCCCGACCACGGCAAAACGACGCCGCCTGCGGCCACAAAATCTCCCCAGGCAGTCGCGGCATCACCGGTGAGCTTCGCCGGGTCGACGAGCGCCAGAACCGAGACGACCACCCCTTGTTGCGCTGCGAGACGTGCCACAACGTAGCCGTCTCCACCATTGTTGCCGCCACCGCAGACTATCTGCCAACGCTTCGCATCCGGGAAACACTCGACAGCTTCGCGCACGGCTGCCTCGCCGGCACGCGTCATCAGCGTGTAGCCAGGAACGCCATGGTCTTCGATTGTCGTGCGATCCAGCTCGCGCACGGCAGCGACCGAGTAAATGTTGGCAGGCAAGTTTTGCATCTGGACGATTATACTGGTCCGGCCTCAGGAACTTCCTCTGGAAACTTACATTGACGACCAACCCGAACCAATACGGCAATACCGATATGGCGACGCTCAAGGATGAGATCGTCGGCTGGTGTCGTGAACTCGGGTTCCAGCAGGCCGGGGTCAGCGACATCGACCTCGCGACGGCAGAGGGCCGGCTGAACGAGTGGCTGGCCGCGCGCTTTCATGGCTCGATGCACTACATGGAACGGCATGGCAGCAAACGCAGCCACCCCGAGGAGCTCGTTCATGGCACTGTGCGCGTCATTTCCGTGCGCATGGATTACCTGCCCGACTCGCAGGAAACCGCGAAGAAGCTACTCGACCATGATTCTCGCGCCTATGTCTCACGGTACGCACTTGGGCGCGACTACCACAAGCTGATGCGTCGCCGCTTGCGCAACCTCGCGCAGCGTATCGAAAAACGGGTCGGCGAATTCGGCTACCGAGTGTTCGTTGACAGCGCCCCGGTACTCGAGAAGGCAATCGCGGAGAAAGCTGGCCTTGGCTGGGTTGGCAAACACACCAATCTAATCAACCGCGATGAGGGTTCCTGGTTTTTTCTTGGCGAGATCTACACCGACCTGCCACTGGATCCGGACGAGGCCGAAGAGTCCCATTGCGGTACCTGCACAGCCTGCATCGATGTGTGTCCGACCAACGCGATCGTTGCACCCTATTCGCTCGACGCACGCCGCTGTATCTCCTACCTGACTATCGAATCGAAGGACCCGATTCCCACCGAGTTTCGCAAGGCAATAGGGAATCGCATTTACGGTTGTGACGACTGCCAGTTATTTTGCCCGTGGAACAAGTTCGCGAAGCTCACCGGCGAAACCGATTTCGCACCTCGCCACGAACTCGATAGCGCGGAACTTGTTGAATTGTTCAGTTGGGATGAGGAAACCTGGTTGAGCAGAATGGAGGGCAGCGCTATTCGACGCATCGGCCATGAGCAATGGCTTCGCAATGTTGCCGTTGCGTTGGGCAATGCGAATACTACGCCCGAGGTTGTCGCGGCGCTCAAGTCGCGGCAGCATAGCGAGACCGATCATGTTGCGCAGCACGTCGAATGGGCGCTCGCACAGCACGAAGAACAGGAACTGGAGACCGACGATGTTTAAGGCACCCAAATCACCCTACCTGGTTCAATTCGATGGCACGTTCAGCGTTGCCGACGCCGGCACGACGCCACGAACGGATGGCAAACCGCACAAGGGCAAGCACCGTCGCAAACGCACCGAGGATCTCAATAAGTTGCAACGCGTGTTAGCCGCTGGCGACAAGCACGCGATTTTGCTCGTGTTCCAGGCAATGGACGCAGCCGGAAAAGACAGTACGATTCGTTCCGTAATGCAGGGCGTTGATCCATCCGGATGCCAGGTATTCAGTTTTAAAAAGCCGTCGAACCTCGAACTCGATCACGATTTTCTCTGGCGCACGACTTGCCGACTGCCCGAGCGCGGCCGCATCGGTATTTTCAACCGCAGCCAGTACGAAGAAATTCTCGTTGTGCGCGTGCACCCGAAAATACTCGATTATCAAAAGCTGCCCGGCGACATAGATCTGAACACCATCTGGGACGAACGCCTGACGTCAATTCGCCAACAGGAGGAGCATCTCGCGCGCAACGGGACCGTCATCCTGAAGTTCTGGCTCAACGTCTCGAAGGACGAGCAGAAACGGCGATTTTTGTCGCGTCTCGATGAGGCTGACAAGAACTGGAAATTCGAGCCTAACGATGTCAAGGAACGACGGCACTGGGACGACTACATGCGCGCATACGAAGATGCGCTTAATGGAACATCCCGCCCGTGGGCGCCTTGGTACGCGATCCCCGCCGATGACAAGCCATACATGCGAGCACGTGTAGCAGACATCATTATCGATGCCCTGCAAAGCATCGGGCTCGAGTACCCGGAACCGTCTGAGGAAGATCGCGCAGATTTTGCCGAGGCCAGGAACGAGTTGAACGCCGACGAATAGTGACGCAGTTCACATGGATTGTGTGGGCTGGTCGGCATATCTGGCGCACGATTCACGTGAAAATGTCCGGATGCAGGAATCACTCGCCATCAATTCGGATTACAAGCGCTCGTTGCTGGACAGCCTCGACCTGTTCAAAGGCGTTAATCCCGACGACGTCCACGAGTTGTTGCAGCGTTGCGATCGGCGCGACCTCGCGGCCGGAGAGCTCCTGTTATCGCCTGGCGCGAAGAACGAGCACGTGTTTGTTGTGCTTTCAGGCAGCCTCAATATCCACGTCGGCGCACCGGAGACTCCCGTACTTGCAATCATGGCATCCGGCGCTTGCGTTGGTGAAATGTCGATTATCGAGGACCGTGACCCCTCCGCGTACGTCATCGCCGCCGAAGACACCCACTTGCTCACAATTCACCAGTCGATTCTCTGGAGTATGGTTGACGCATCGCACGATTTCGCCAAGAACCTGTTGGTTGTTCTATCCGAACGCGTACGCAGTCATAACAAAGTCATAGCCGACAACTACGGTGAATTGCGCAAGTTCGAACGTCACGCAACAACAGATGCGCTCACCAGTCTCGCGAACCGCCACGCCATGGAAGAGACTTTTCCGCTGGAAATTGCGCGGTGCGTCGAGAAAGACAGACCCGTTACAATGATGATGATCGACGTCGACAACTTCAAACAATTCAATGATATGTTTGGCCACGTTGCAGGCGACCGGGCATTGTCTGCCGTATCGAAAGTTCTGCGTGCACAGTTTCGACCGCGCGATCTGCTCGTGCGCTATGGTGGCGACGAGTTCGCGGTACTGCTCCCGGATGTCACAACAGAACAGGCCATCGAGATCGGGGAGCGCGTTCGCCAGGCCGTCAGCGGTACGACAGGAGATGGTTCGGATTCGCTAATCCAGATTCCGATCAAGATTTCGATAGGCGTCGCAGATCTGCAACCGCACGGCACGCTGGAATCTCTGACACGCGATGCGGACAAGGCATTGTACCGGGCCAAGAACGCCGGCCGCGATACCGTCTCGCGATAGTCGCGCTCAGATCGTTACGACGATATTGTCGATGAGTCGTGTCGTGCCAAGGCGCGCCGCTGCCAACACCACAAGATCGTCGCAGTCCCGATTCGGGACTTCCAGGTTCAGCGCGCGTCGAATCGAGTAAAAGTCAACATCGAATCCTGCGTCGTGAAGTCGCTTGAGTGCATCTGCTTCCAGCTCTTCGAAGTTCCGGCGACCATTTTGCAGATCCTGCCCGGTCGACCTGAGCGTATCGTTCAAGACCGGTGCTTTTGCGCGCTCCGCTTCTGACAGATAACTATTGCGTGAACTCAACGCGAGGCCGTCGTCGGCACGGACAGTTTCGCCAGTGATGATGCCGATCGGAAGATTCAAATCCTCGGTCATGTGACGTATGACAAGCTGTTGCTGATAGTCCTTCTGCCCGAAGATCGCGACATCAGGTTGTACCAGGAAAAACAAGCGGGCGACGACCGTAGTAACTCCATCGAAATGGCCGGGGCGCGAAGCACCGCAGAAATGTTCTGTCAGGCCAGGCACCGAAACCGTTGTCGCGTTCTCAAGCCCGAACGGGTACACCGTCGCCTCGTCCGGCGCGAAAATTACGTCGGCCGCTGTCTTTTTGAGACGGCGTTTGTCCAGTTCGAGAGTTCGCGGATAGTCCTCGAAGTCTTCGCCCTCGCCGAACTGCGTTGGATTGACAAAGATGCTGACGATGACGCGTTCTGCATGTTCGCGCGCAAGTTCGACGAGCGCCACGTGACCGGCGTGCAGATTGCCCATCGTCGGGACGAGCGCGACATGTTCGTCATGCAAGCGCCACTCAGCGATCTGTTCGGCGAGTTCCTGTTTGGTATGAATTACTAACACGATTTGATTTGACCCGTTAAGAGAAGCAATGCTCCGATTCAGGATAGGACTTGTCCTTCACGGCGCGAACATAGGCCTGGAGCGCCGCCAGTGGCGAATCGCAACCTGCCTGGAAGTTCCTGACGAATCGTGGCGTACGTCCCTGCGTGATATCGAGAATGTCGTACAGGACAAGTATCTGGCCATCGACATCCGGCCCGGCGCCGATACCGATAACCGGCACGTCAAGCACATCTGTGATGACCTTGCCGACTTCGTTCGGCACGCACTCAAGCAGAACGATATCCGCACCCGCATCCTGCAAGCGCTTTGCGGCTCCCTGCATTTCCTTCGCCTTGTCCGGCTCCCTGCCCTGCACCTTGAAGCCGCCGATCTTGTGCACGGACTGCGGCTTGAGACCCAGGTGTGCGCAAACGGGAATATCGTGACGCGCAAGATGCTCGACGATTTCGACCTGATCGTCGCCGCCTTCCAGCTTGACCATCATTGCGCCACCTTCCTGCATCAGGCGCACCGCATTGTCGAGCGCCTGCGCCGGCTTCGTGTAGCTCATGAAGGGCATGTCTGCGACCAGGAATGCACGTCGAAGGCCGCGCGCCACCGTGCGCGAGTGATAGACGATGTCGTCGACAGTCACAGGCACGGTCGTATCGTGCCCCTGGATAACCATGCCGAGGGAATCACCTACCAGTACGAGATCTGTGCGGGCAGCATCGACAAGCACAGCGTAGCTCGCATCGTAGGCGGTCAGGCAGGCAATCGGCTCACCGTCTTCTTTCATCTGGCGCAGGGTAGAGACATTGACCGGTGGCTCCGGCATGCCGCGTTGTTCAAGCTGGGTGTACATGAGGAGTTAACCTGTCAGGCAAGCGCCGCCGCCACGGGATTAAAGAAGTGGCGACCGCCGGTCGTACGTTCTATCTGCTGGAATAGCAGTTTGTAGTCGGCGTCATTATTGACCGGATCGATCTGCGACGCATTAACTATCAGGAGCGGACCATCGTCGTACTCATGGAAAAACCGCGCGTAGGCGTCGGTGAGTTTCTCGAGATAGCCACGGTCAACATAGCGGTCGTAATTCGAGTTACGCCTGACGAGCCTTTGCATAAGCGCATCGACCGAGGCCTGCAGGTAGATTACGAGATCCGGCACCGGTGCATCCACTGCGAGGTTTTCCGCGATCTGGTCGTAGAGCTTGAGCTCCTCGGGGTCGAGATTCAGCTCGGCAAACAGGCGGTCACGCGTAAACAGGTAATCCGAAATGCGCACGGTCGAGAACAGATCCGACTGCCGCAGGTCCTCGATCTGCCGCGCGCGCGCAAACAGAAAGAACATCTGCGCAGGTAGCGCGGCCGAGCGGCCATCGCGGTAGAAACGTTCGAGAAACGGGTTCTCATCAACTTCTTCGAGCACAAGATCCCCGGACAAGCTCTCGGCCAGCCGCTTTGCGAGCGCTGTCTTGCCCACGCCAATCGGTCCTTCGATGGCGATGTAGCGAGATGAACCAGCTGACGTTTTTAGCGGGCTAACGGACACAGGCTTCCTTCAGGCGATTCGAGAGATGCTTGGCTCATCCATATGCACCGGGATGCTGGCGACCCGGCCGAGGCCAGGAATCACAAGATCCGGTGCAATCTCTCCGAGAGGCAACAATACAAAATTTCGCTCGCCGATGCCCGGGTGCGGAATCGTGAGCACAGGCCCGTCGATTCTCAGGTCCGAATAGACCAACAGGTCAAGATCAAGCACCCGCGGGCCCCAGCGCGTCTCGTCTCGCTCCCGCCCCTGGCGTTTTTCGACGTCCTGTAGCTGAATCAGCAGCTCCAGCGGGCCTAGCTTCGTCACAAGTGACGCGGCCGCATTCACGAAATCGGGCTGCTCTATCCCCCCAAATGGAGCGGACCGATACAGCGACGACGCCCTGACGAGCCGTGTATCGGGAATCTCAGCGACAAACGCAAGGGCAGCTTCGATCTGTTGCGCGGGTTTCTGCAGATTGCTGCCGAGGCCAATGTAGGCCGGGTACCAGTGCTCGGCGGCACTCATGAATCTTGTGCGGGTGAATCTTGCGCAGGCTTCTTGCGGCGGCGGCGTCGAGGGCGGCGCTTATCGCTGGACTGCTGACCCACCTGAAAACTCTCAGCGCGCTCCACCGCTGATTGTGTCTGCACCTCAGTCCAGAACTGTGCTGTTTCCTCGCTGCCCAGGCCAACGTCGGCCAGTAATACCATGAAGTCGTATGCCGCACGGAAACGCCGGTGTTCGAGAAGCTTCGTCGCTCGCTTGCCACGTTTGACCTCAAAACGTGGCTGCAAGGACAGCATCTCGCGCATTGGCACCGTGAAACGGCGCGGTATCGAGATGCGACGCTGCTGTTGCGCAACGATCTCGTGGGACGCGAGGCTTAGCGACTGCGACTCCGACATTTTCTCCTCCGACCGCAGAATTTCCGCAAGCTTCTTGACCGGCATCCACAGGAACACACCAAGCAGGAACATCGGCGTGACTGACTTGCCGGATTTCACGCGGCGGTCGGTGCTCTGCAACGCTCCGCGCACGAAGTGCATGAAGTTAATGTCCTTCGCCAGCTCTTCATCGGTCGCCGGAAACATCTCGCGGAACAACCCATGATCGTGCAACAAATCGAAAGTGCGTTCGGCGTTGCCTGCCTGAAAGAGTTTCAGGAATTCATCGAATAGACGGGCGGCCGGCACATTGGTTAGCAAGTGTGAGTGATGATCGATTGCCTTGACCACCGGCTCGTCAATTTCGAAGCCCAGCTTCGCCGCAAAGCGAATGCCGCGCAGCATACGAACAGGATCTTCACGCATGCGCTTTTCCGGATCGCCAATAAGGACGATGCGTTTTTCCTTGATGTGATCGAACCCGCCCGTGTAATCCCAGATGCTGAAATCTGCAATGTTGTAGTAGAGCGAATTGCATGTGAAATCGCGGCGCCAAACATCCTCATCGATGGAACCGTAGACGTTATCCCGGAGAATTCGACCTTCGTCATCGCTGTGATGATCGTCATGCTCATGGATCGCCGCGGCACGGAACGTCGCGACCTCGATAATCTCCCGACCAAAGCGCACGTGAGCGAGGCGGAAGCGCCTGCCGATAAGGCGGCAGTTGCCGAACAGTGCTTTGACCTCCTCGGGTGTAGCGCTCGTCGCGACATCGAAGTCCTTGGGATGCAGCTCCAGCATGGCGTCGCGCACGCAGCCGCCGACGAGGAAGGCCTGGTAGCCTGCCTTGTTCAATCGGTACAGAACCTTGAGCGCACTTTTGGAGAACTCAGCCCGGGAAACATTGTGGGCGGCGCGCGGGATGATTCTTGGCTCTTTGGACCCGTTAGTCGGGTTCTTTTTCAACGATTATTCCGTCTGGACGTCTGTATTGGCGGCGTATGATAACAGCCCAACGCCCCGCGCCCCAGAATCCGCGAAATTGTTTTCGATTTGGCTTGAGCGGCGGCTCCGGAACCGTATAATGGCGCCCCCGGTTCAGCAGGACCGGCCACTACGCTCCCTTCGTCTAGTGGTTCAGGACGCCGCCCTCTCACGGCGGTAACAGGGGTTCGAATCCCCTAGGGAGTACCAAATCACAAAGGGTCCACATCGTGGGCCCTTTTTGATTTGGGAGTTCCTGCTGGGGAGGCGAATCCTGTTCGACAAAACGCCAAGCGTTTTGGACGCACGCAGTGCGCCCGAAGGGTGAGCCGCGAAGCGGCGAATCAATCCCCTAGGGAGTACCAAATCACAATACTGGGCCCACCTTGTGCGGGCCCTTTTTCGTTTTGTAGTTCCTGCTTGCGACCTCAATCGATCCGATGTGTCGGATGGCTACGTCCGGACCATGCGTCGGTCTGCCGATTTCTGACGGCGGAGCGAACAGCGCGTCGCAATGAATCACGATTGAAAATACTGCGATCCGATGCCGTGCCTTCGGGCATGGCCAGTTGCAAGGCACGGCTCACGGCAGTCCACGTACTCGGAGCCAGCCACGTATCGTCCAGTCGTGTCACTGGCAACCAGGGACTCGGCGTCGTTATGCACTGCTCAATGTCCCCACCAAGACAGGCCTCCATGCCGGGACCTATCGGAAGATTCCAGGTAACGTCCTGCCCCACCATTTGCATCGCTGTCGCAAATGCCCTGGTTGCTGTCCGCGTTGTGCGACTACAAACGACAACACTCGGTTCTTCAAAATTCACCAGCGAGGTGTCGGTACCGGTGACTCCCCACGACGCCGCTGTGACTTCGTCGTAGATAACCTGTTCAAGAACCGCGCAGCCATCTGCCTGCAGTTGTAGCTCGTGCGCTTCTGCGCTGGTACCAAGAAATACCAGCACAGCAAATTTCCATTTCGCCATCGATCTTCTCCCTGATCGTCACATCCGAGGGAGCATGATCGACAACCAGGGAAGATCAGGCTAGCCGCAAATCTCCGCGATCTGCTGACAATGTCAGATCATGTTCAACCCAATGGCAACAAGAACCCAGACGAGGAGGACCACTGATGGAACAAGCGACATCGAAAAGCCGGGACTGCGTGAGCCTGGATCTTTCAGGTATTCGGCCCGATAAACAAAACGCCCGACAATATACACAAGACCGATCAATGCGCCCCACAGCGGATTCGCATATTGCGCGTGAATCCAGAGTGCAGGCAGGAACACAATGAGTTGCTCCATCGTGTTCAGGTGCACCCGGTTCATGCGCTCGTATTCCTCATGCCCCGTCGTTGCCGGCGCCTTAACGCCGTGTTTGACCCGCATTGAACCCACCTGCACGCCAAATAGCATGAACTGCGCCAGCGCCAGAATCGTTACGATTACAGTTGCTTCCATTCCCTTCCCCTCTTGTTGATATGATCGGCGATATGACCTCTACCGCCACTGAACAGCCGGGCAACGGCATTCTCGAAAGAGTCTTCGGCCCCAAGCGGCACGAGTTCGTCGCGGTGGCCTGGTCGTTCGCCTATTTCTTCTGCGTTCTCTCTTCCTACTACATCATACGACCGGTTCGTGAAGAGATGGCCGTAGGAGGTGGTCCCAATACCATACCGTATTTATTCATCGGCACATTCGTGACGATGATATTCGCAACCTCGATTTTCGGCTGGGTTGCATCTCGCTATCCACGCCGCACCTTCCTGCCCTGGGTCTACCTGTTCTTCATATCGAACATCCTGATTTTCTGGTTCGTGTTTTCTCAGGCCAGGAACTCGGGTGAGGACTATGTCTGGCTCGGACGTGTGTTCTTCGTCTGGCTCAGCGTCTTCAATTTGTTCGTCGTATCCGTGTTTTGGAGCTTCATGGCGGACATCTATACACGCGAACAGGGCCGTCGCCTGTTTGGATTCATCACTTCCGGTGGCAGTGTTGGGGCGCTGATCGGCGGTATTATTACCAGTTCGCTGGTTACCAATATTGGTTTTCAGAATCTGCTACCGATTTCAGCCGCCGTCTTGTTGGTCGCGGTGCTCTGTATTGGCCGGCTAAAAGACTGGGTGCACCACGAGCATGAGGGTGAGATCGACACGACCGTCGAGAGCGACGAACCGCTGGGCGGCAACCCGTTTGCAGGAATAACCCACCTATTTTCGTCAAAGTACTTTCTCGGCATCGCGCTCATGTCACTCATTGCCAGTCTGCTCGGCACAACTTTGT
The DNA here is from genome assembly GCA_963752875.1 of uncultured Gammaproteobacteria bacterium. GTDB lineage: Bacteria > Pseudomonadota > Gammaproteobacteria > Steroidobacterales > Woeseiaceae > UBA1847. Next base: position 66,916 of record CAVWAH010000013.1, read on the forward strand.
ACATGTTTCGAGCCGACCTTATCGGATCGGCAATCCTGAGCCCCGATGCCCGAATTCAGTTCTTCTCCAATATGAATGTGGCGGCAAATGCGCTCGCGCTCATAGCGCAGATGTTCCTCGTCAAACAGGTCGTTACGCGATTTGGCATCGGTCGATCCCTGTTCCTGTTTCCGCTCGCCTCGATAATCGGGTTCGCCATACTCGCGATGGACCCAACGCTCATGGCCGTCGCAGTACTTGACGTGGTCCGTCGCGGCCTCGGGTTCGGCTTCGCCAAGCCATCGACGGATATGTTGTATTCAGTCGTTACGCCCGAGGAGAAATACAAGACCAAGAACGCCATCGACACTGCGATCTATCGCGGTGGCGACGTGGTTGGAACCTGGAGCATCAGACTCATGTCCATACTTGGACTCGGCATAGCAGGCATCTCGATCCTGATGGTGCCATTTGCCCTGATATCGGCTGTCGTCGCACTGTGGCTCGGCCGCGAATATAAATGCAGGGCAAAATCGCTCAGGGCAAGCGGTGTGGAATGAACAAAACCAAGTCTAAACGAGAGTCATGAGAATGCAAAATACGGGTCTTATCCGTCGCCTGGCGGCAATCATGTACGACGCACTGCTGGTCGGCGCACTGCTGTTTCTCACCACGATTCCATTTATTGCCATGCGCAGCGGCGAGCCGGTCGAGATCGGCGATAACATCATCTATCGCCTGGTACTGGCGATCGTGATTTACGGGTTCTTTGCAGGCTTCTGGACACGATCCGGCCGTACACTCGGCATGCAGTCCTGGGGCCTGCAACTCGAGACTTCGGACGGTAGCAAGCCGACGTTGGCAATTGCCACCGTGCGTTTTTTCGCGGCAATCGTGTCCTGGGCGCCGGCCGGACTGGGTTTTTTGTGGCAGCTCTGGGACAAAGACAAACTCACGTGGCACGACCGCATTAGCGGCACGCGGCTTGTGTATTACCCTAAGCCACAGAAGTAACTCGCCACAGAAGTAGCTCGCTAGCGTATTCGTCCGAGTGCGTACGCAGCTATCCCGCATAGCACCATTAACGGCAACCAATTGACGATGGCCGGGTTCAGGTTGAATACCTGCCCGGAGTTCGCCAGCGTCTCACTAGCAAGATAATAGGCCAGACCGACAACAACGCCAATCATCAGGCGCCCGCCCGCGCCACCCGTGCGCAATGAACCGAATACGAATGCAAGCGAGAGTATCGGCATGACGAGCACAGTCAGTGTGCGAGAAGCGCGATACCAAATTTCGGATTCATACTGGGACGCATCAAGATTGTTGCGCTTGAGGTAGTCGATGTACACCAGCAAGCCGCGCGCCGACAAACTGAGTGGTTTCGCAAGAGAGCTGCCAAGCAATTCCGCATTAACTTCGAATGACTCCACGGCGACCGAAGACTCGACCACCTGAACACCATCGTCACGGAACTTCGTCTCGCGAAGGTTTTCGAGAATCCAGTTGTCTTGATCATCGATACCCGAGTTCTCTGCTTTCGCGATGGACGCAAGCTCATTGTCGTCGTTGAAACGAAACAGGTAGATTGAACCGAACTCGAACTCCGAATTGACGCGCTCAAGATGCAAAAAAACGGGGCCATCTTTCACCCATGCATCATTTCCCCGGTGGTCGTCTTTCTGGTACCGGGCCTCCATTCGCATGTCGCGCGCATAGAAATCGAGCGGCGGCCCAATGAACTCGCCCAGGAGTCCGGTCAATACGAGCAGAACGAAGCCCGATAGCGCGACCATGCGGGCCAGGCGGGCCGTCGAGAGCCCCGCCGATCGCATAACAATGATCTCGCTGCTACTTGCCAGGGCGCCAAGCCCCAGTAATGATCCGATCAGCGCCGCGATCGGCAGCATTTCAAACGCAAGATTCGGCAGACGGAGTGCCGTAAACAGGATGACTTGAGGCGTCTGATAATCGCCCTTGATGTCATCGAGTTCGGCGATGAACTCGATCATTCCCGCGAGCGCGAGCAGCACGACGAGCACCAGCGCCGTGCTGGCGAGAATCGTGCGCATTAAGTACTGGCTTAGCAGACTCATCGAAAAATTCTCCGATGCCAACCATTCTGCAGCCCCAGGAGCACCAGCGTGAACAGCAACGCGCAACCGTGTACCCACCACATCCCGAGCGACGGTGAAATCGTCCCTTCCTCGGTCCAGGCTTTGGACGCACTGAGCAGGTTGAAATAAATAATGAACACCAGCATGCCGATAGCAATACGGCCATATCGACCTTCCCGCGGGCGACTGCGTGCCAGCGGCACGGCGAGGAACGCGAGCAGGATGGTCGATAACGGCACACTCAGGCGCCATTGCATTTCCGCAATATGCTCGAGGTTATCCGATACTCGCAGACGATTGAACGGCATCGCGCGAGGTCTCGGGTCCGTCGTGCGCAAACTTGGCAGCTGGTATGGAATACCATGCTCCAAGAACTCGACAACGCGAAAACTGGATGTGCCAGGAACCCCTTCATAGCGGCGCCCCTCATGCAGTACGAGGAGCCGCATATTCGGATCGTCGGACTCGACCTGCTCGCCGCGCTTGGCGACGACAACCTCAACGACGTCGTTGTCCAGGCGACGCTCCATGAACACCTTCTCCATGACCCCTTCCGGCGTCACGCTCTCACCATAGACGACTGCGCGATCCGGACCAAACACGGTGAATCGGCCCGGCTCGATACTTGTGAGGTCCGCTTCGCGTCGCGCTTCCGCACTGATCAGGTCGATCTTGCTCAGTGCAGTGGGCGAACCCACGATCGCCAGCCAGGCGACGCCCAGCGCTAATGGGACGAGTAACCACATGAGTGGTCGATAGATCCCCGACGGGCCGACGCGACACGCCATCATCGCGGGCATCTCGCTATCCCGGTACAAACGACCCAGGGCGAGCATCACGGCGAGAAACAGGCCGATGGGCACAAGGATCGTCAGGTATTGCGCCGCCGATAGTCCGATCACGTCAAACGCCGCGTTCTTGGGCAATTTGCCCTTCGCCACGTCACCCAGCACCCGGGCAAACTGGTTAGTAAGCAGGATCATTAGCAAAACCATCGTGACCCCAAGCCAGGTCACGGCGATTTCGCGGAATATGTATCGATCGAGAATGCGCTTCACGGGTAAGGGAATGGCGTAGCTGCGGTAGGCGTAAACAGTTAGACTACCGCATTGTTTTGTCCGTGACAGCCCTGAAAAACAATAAGGCGGCAAAGGATTTATGGAATATTTCACGACCACGAGTAAACCCTCTCGACGTGCAGTCGACTGCGTCGTCGTCGGTGTTTACGAGCGAGGCAAGCTCGGCGCCAGCTCTGAAGACATCGATATGGCAAGCAAAGGCGAGATAAAGAGACGCATCAAGACTGGGGACGTTTCCGCAGCGATCGGCCGCTGCTCGATCCTGACCAACGTACCCGGCGTCAAGGCTGATCGCGTTGCCGTCGTTGGGCTCGGCAAGTCAGGCAAGCTGGATGCCAAGGCATTCAAAAAGGCTGTTGCGGCCGCATTCCAGGCGATTTCGAAAACAAAGGCGAAGTCGACGCTCAATTGCCTGACACTTGAAAACGTAGGGGACAGCGATGCCTACTACCTTGCGCGCCATACGGCCGAGGTTGTAAATGACGTTTTGTACCGCTTTACGCAAATGAAAAGCGGACGAAAGGCCTCTGGCAGTCCATTGAAGTCGACAGGACTCGCAATCGCCAAGCGTGGCGATGCAGAACGAAGCGCGCTCGGCGCCGAACACGGCGACGGCATCGCGGCTGGCGTTGCTCTGGCGAAAGAGCTCGGCAACCTGCCGGCCAATGTGTGCACGCCGAGCTATCTCGCCCGGACAGCCAGGAAACTTTCGGCCGGAAACGGCAAACTGACGACGAAAATTCTTAACGAGACCGAGATGAAGCGCCTCGGCATGGGATCACTACTATCGGTCACTGCTGGAACGGCGGAGCCCGCCAAGCTCATCGTCATGCAATACAAGGGCGCTGGTAGTGGCAAGCCAGTTGTACTGGTCGGCAAGGGCGTGACGTTCGACACCGGTGGCATTTCGCTAAAACCCGGCCCAGCCATGGACGAGATGAAATTCGACATGTGCGGCGCTGCTGCAGTCATCGGCACGATGGCTGCCGTTGCAAAAATGAAGCTACCGATCAACCTGAACATTGTCGTACCAGCGGTTGAGAACATGCCAGGCAGCGTCGCGACGAAGCCCGGCGACATTGTGAAAAGCATGTCGGGCCAGACGATCGAGGTCCTCAATACCGATGCCGAGGGCCGACTGATTCTCTGTGACGCCCTGACCTATTCGCGCCGCTTCAAACCCGCGGCAATCATAGACGTCGCTACACTAACAGGCGCTTGCGTCGTTGCACTCGGCGCGCATCGCACTGCGATCATGAGCAACAGCGACGCTTTGCGTGATGAGATATTCGCCGCCGGCGATGCCGCCGAAGACCGGGGATGGCCGATGCCGCTCGGCGAGGAGTACACGGCGCAACTCAAGAGCAACTTTGCGGACATGGCCAATATTGGCGGCGTAGGCGGCGGTGCTGTTACAGCCGGCTGCTTCCTCGGCAAATTTACGGATGGCATGAACTGGGCACACCTGGACATCGCCGGCACGGCCTGGAAGTCGGGCGCAAAGAAAGGCGCAACCGGTCGACCTGTCCCGATGCTGTCGCAAGTGCTCCTGGCACGCTGTGGCGCCCTGCCCTGATCCGGGGCCTGCTCACCCAATGGCCAGAGTGGATTTCTACGTTCTCGCGCAGGTCGACGAACGCGCACGACACATGCTGGCGTGCAAGCTCGCTGAGAAGGCGTGGCGGCTCGACAATACGGTCTATATCCATGCCGGGTCGCAGGCCGATGCCGAAAGCCTGGATAAGTTGCTCTGGACGTTTCGTGACGGCAGTTTCGTGCCCCACGGGCTCGCAGGCCGCAATGATGGCACCGAGTCCTCGCCGATCATGATCGGCTCCGACACAAAAGGCGTCGACGCACGAGACCTGCTGATCAATCTCTGCGACGAAATTCCACCTTTTGCCGAGGGTTTCCCCCGTGTCGCGGAGCTTGTAACCTCCGACCCGAATTGCCGCGAGACAAGTCGCAAACGCTACGCCGCGTACCGCGATCAAGGCCACGAACTGAACACACACAATCTCTGATGGATAAGTTCTACCGACCCGAAGCTATCGAACAGCGCATCTACGAGCGCTGGGAAGACCAGGGCTGGTTCGCCCCGCGTGGCGAAGGCGAGCCGTATTGCATCATGATCCCGCCGCCTAACGTGACCGGTACGCTGCACATGGGCCACGCATTCCAGGACACGATCATGGATGCGCTGACACGCTTCCATCGCATGAAAGGCAACCGCACCTTGTGGCAGCCTGGAATGGACCACGCTGGTATCGCGACTCAGATGGTCGTCGAGCGTCTGCTCAATACAGAAGATAAATCCAAGCATGATCTCGGACGTGAAAAATTCGTCGAGCGTGTGTGGCAATGGAAAGAAGAATCGGGTGGCCAGATCGCGAGGCAGACCAGACGCCTCGGCGCTTCTGTCGACTGGAGCCGCGACCGATTTACGATGGACGATGGCTGCTCTGACGCCGTTCGTAAGGTATTCGTCGATCTGTACGACGAAGGCCTGATCTACCGCGGCAAGCGCCTGGTCAACTGGGACCCGGTACTGCACACGGCGCTGTCGGATCTCGAAGTCCTGTCTGCCGATGAGGATGGCAGTCTCTGGCACTTCCGCTACCCGCTTGCATCGGGCGACGGGCACCTGGTTGTCGCGACAACTCGTCCCGAAACCATGCTCGGCGACAGTGCCGTTGCAGTGCATCCGGATGACAAGCGCTACCAGCACCTCGTCGGCCAGGAAATCGAGCTTCCGATCGTCGGACGCCGCATTCCGATCGTTGCAGATGACTACGTCGACCCCGAGTTCGGCACAGGCTGTGTGAAAATCACGCCCGCGCACGACTTCAATGACTACGAACTTGGTAAGCGTCACGACCTGGCGATATACAACATCCTGACCGACGATGCCGCGCTCAACGACGAGGTGCCGGAGGCGTACCGTGGTCTTGATCGCTTCGTCGCACGCGACCAAATCGTCGCAGAGTTCAAAGCGCTTGGTCTTCTCGAGAAAATCGAGGACTACACCGTCAAGATTCCACGCGGCGATCGCTCGCACGCGGTCGTCGAGCCATATCTGACCGATCAGTGGTATGTGAAGATCGACCCGCTCGCCAAACCCGCGATCGAAGCCGTCGAGACCGGCAAGATCAAGTTTGTGCCCGAGAACTGGTCGAAGACTTACTTCGACTGGATGTACAACATCCAGGACTGGTGTATCAGCCGCCAGCTCTGGTGGGGCCACCGAATTCCGGCCTGGTACGACGAACAGGGCAACGTCTACGTCGGTCACTCCGAAGAAGACGTACGCGAAAAGAACAATCTGGCCGCCGACGTGTCGTTGTCGCAGGACAATGACGTTCTCGATACCTGGTTCTCGTCCGCCCTGTGGCCGTTCAGTACACTCGGCTGGCCCGAAAAGACCAAGGCACTGGATGAGTTTTACCCGGGCAATGTTCTGGTTACCGGCTTCGACATCATTTTCTTCTGGGTTGCCCGCATGATCATGATGGGCATCAAGTTTATGGGCGACGTCCCGTTCCACGAGGTGTACATCCATGGCCTGATCCGCGACCAGGACGGCCAGAAGATGTCGAAGTCGAAGGGTAATGTCCTCGACCCGCTGGATCTTATCGACGGCATCGAACTCGAGGCACTGGTCGAAAAGCGCACCGGCGGCATGATGCAGGCGCACCTCGCGCCCAAGATCGAGAAAGCGACACGTAAGCACTTCCCCGACGGCATCGACGCCTACGGTTGTGATGCACTGCGCATGACGTTCGGCTCGCTCGCGACGACAGGCCGTGATATTCGCTTTGATGTCGGTCGTATCGAAGGCTACAAGAACTTCTGCAACAAACTCTGGAATGCGGCTCGCTACGTGCTGATGAACACTGAGGCACTCGATGACGGTGACGTTGAGTACAGCGCATCAGATCGCTGGATACGCGCACGGATCGATGAAACGACCCGCCAGATGCACAAGCATTTCGCCTCCTACCGGCTCGACCTGGCCGTACAGTCGGTCTACGACTTCACCTGGCATGAGTTCTGTGACTGGTACCTGGAGTTATCCAAAGCAGTCCTGCAGTCCGACGAGTCGTCGCCTGAAATGCAACGCGGGACGCGCCGGACCCTGATCGATGTGCTCGAAGCCATTCTGCGCCTGCTCCATCCGCTCATGCCTTTCATCACCGAAGAGATCTGGGAACAGGTTGCGGAGCGTGCCGGCATTAAGGGCGACACGATCATGCTGCGGGCGTACCCGGAGGCAGACGATAACGCCGCCGATGACGCGGCCATTGCCGACATCGAGTGGGTCAAGCAGTTCATCCTGGGTATTCGCCAAATTCGCGGAGAAATGGATATTTCGCCAGGCAAGGCTCTGCCGGTAATGTTGCAGCACGCCAGCAACGTGGACCAGCAGCGGGCAGGCCAACATGCCCTCCTCCTGCAGCGCGTCGGGCGCGTGGAGTCGATCGAGGTGCTCGCGAATGGCACGGAGCCACCGGCCGCCGCGACGGCGTTGCTGGGTGACATGCGCCTGCTCGTTCCAATGAAGGGCCTGATCGATGTGGATGCCGAGAAAGCGCGCCTCGACAAGCAAATGGACAAGGTCCGAGCGGAGCTCGCAAAAGCCACTGGCAAGCTCGGAAACGAGAAATTTGTGAACAATGCGCCACCCGCGGTAGTCACACAGGAACGCGAACGCGTCGCCGAGTTTGAGAAAACGATCGCGCAACTGGCGGAGCAGCTGCAAAAACTTGACGAGCTTGCTTGACGCGGGACCCGGTCGCGATATGGTGACCATAGCCCGATCGAACCAAGGACCACGGTATGCAGCGCTCGACAACACTGGAGAATGTGCCAACTGACCGCAATGCTCAGCATGCGGTCATCGAACAGGCGCGCGAGTCTCTCGGCACGATCATACTCGGCAAGGACGAGCAGATTTCGCTCGCACTAGCCTGCCTGCTGGCCCGCGGCCACCTGTTGATCGAAGATCTGCCAGGTCTTGGCAAGACGATGCTCGCACAGGCCCTTGCCCGCGTCCTCGGCCTGAGTTTCCGGCGCATTCAGTTCACGAGTGACCTCTTGCCTGCCGACATCATCGGCGTGTCTGTATTCCGGCAGAAAAGCGGCGAGTTCGAATTCCAGCCCGGCCCGGTTTTCTCGCAGCTCATTCTCGCTGACGAGGTCAATCGCGCCACGCCGAAAGCGCAGAGTGCGTTGCTCGAGGCCATGGAAGAACAACAAGTCTCCGTCGATGGCAACACGCGCGAACTACCCTCGCCGTTCTTTGTTATTGCGACCCAAAACCCCGGAGACCAGATCGGTACGTTCCCGCTGCCAGAGTCACAGCTTGACCGTTTCCTGATGAGGGTCGCGATCGGTTATCCGGACGAAGAAAGCGAACGCGAACTGATCGCAGGTGAGGATCGCCGCTCGATGCTCAAGGACATTGAAGCGGCAACCGGTCCCGAAACGCTCGTCCTGCTTCAGAAGGCTGTGCGCGAGGTGCCTGTCACCGATGCACTGGTCAGCTATGTCCAGGCACTGGTTCGCCACACGCGCGAATCCGCTGACATAGAGATTGGCTTGTCGCCTCGAGGCGCCCAGGCCCTCGTTGCAGCCGCTCGAGCGTATGCTTTCGTAGCGAAACACTCTGGCGTATACCCCGACGATGTGCAGGCAGTCTTTACTGCGATCGCGGGCCACCGACTTAAACCTGCGGGCAGCACACGCTTCCGCAGCCCGGCGGAGCTTTGCCAGCATGTCCTCGATTCCGTGGCCATTCCCTGATCCTCGCGGACTGATCTCCTCGTTGAAATTGCGCGCCAACGAGCGCGTGCAGCGCTGGGCGCGCAAACGCCAGGGCCGCGATCCGGCGACGACCCGCCTGGGATCGGCGCGTGTCTACATTCTCCCGACGGGCGTCGGCCTTATTTTTGGCCTCATGGCATTCGCCATGTTGCTCGGCTCGATGAACTACAACAACAACCTGTCTTTTGTTCTGACGTTTTTCCTGGTTGGACTTGGCTTCGTTTCGATGCACCAGTGCCAGCGCAACCTGGTCGGCCTCGAGCTGACTTTTGCAGGCGCTGACCCGGTATTCGCCGGGCAGGCGATTCGTTTTCGTGTCGCCGTTACCAACCAGTCGAAGAGCGCTCGCTACGGAATTCGCCTTTACGCGCCCGGAACCCAGAGCGACATTCACGATCTCAGGCCGGGCGAAAGCAAGGTCTTCGTTCTCCCTGTGCCTACGCAAACGCGCGGCCTGATCCAACTCGACCGCTTTGGTGTGCGCACACTGTTCCCATTCGAGTTATTCCGCGCCTGGGCATGGCTACACATGGACATCAGCGGGCTGGTCTTCCCCGCCCCTGCGGACGAGGTGCCCGAGCCGCCACCCACAATGATCGCGCACGGCCACCGTCAGCACGATGCGCGCGGTGAAGAAGACTTCGCCGGCCTGCGCAAGTACCAGGACGGCGATTCACCGAAACACGTAGCGTGGAAAGCCTATGCGCGCAGCGGCCAAATGCTGACCAAGCAGTTTGCCGGGGCGGATACGAGCAGCCAGTGGTTTGATTTCGACGATATCGCCGCATTTGACGTGGAGAAGCGCCTTTCCATCCTGACTCGATGGGTTGTCGACGCTGACCGGACACTTGAGGACTACGGCTTGCGTGTGCCCGGAGCGGAATTCGAACCGGGGCATGGCGAGCTCCATCGACGCAAGTGCCTTGAGACCCTCGCCTTGTTCGACGGGGGTGGCTCATGATCAGAAAACCGCGTGGCACCGACGGTTCCCTGCTCTCGAGCCTCCCGTGGACGCTGGGAGCTCTGTCCATTGCGATTGCACCTCACGTTCCGTACCTGCCGATCTGGATCACGGCGGCGTTCCTTGGCTGCGCGGCGTGGCGCTATATCATTGAAAAGCGCCGCCGCGAATTGCCATCCAGCTGGTTGCGCGCCGGGCTCGCGCTGGGTTGCTTCCTTGGCGTACTCGCGACGTACTCGTCAATAAGTGGCGTCGGCCCAGGCTCTGCACTACTGGCCATCATGGCGGCACTCAAGCTGCTCGAGACGCGCAAGCGACGTGACCAGTTCGTGCTGCTGTTTCTGTCGATCTTTCTTGTGATGTCATCGTTGCTGCGTGAGCAGTTCCTTTGGTCTGTACCGTACATGGCGACCAGTCTCCTGGTCATCATGACCGCCTGGCTACGGATGTCTGCGGGCGAAAGCCAATCCGCGCGCCGGAGCTTCGCCACGGGAGGACGCCTGCTCCTCTATGCCGCGCCGCTGGCGATCGTGATGTGGGTGTTCTTTCCACGAATCTCGACGCCGTTCTGGGCTGTGCCGATCGATACGAGCCAAGCCACCTCAGGGCTGAGCGACACGATGAGTCCCGGCGACATCAGCTCCTTGTCGATGTCGGACGAAGTCGCGTTCCGCGTAGCCTTTGAGGGCGAAATTCCCGAACCTCGCGACCGCTACTGGCGGGGGCTTGTGCTAACACGCTTCAACGGCCGCACGTGGTCGGGCCGCGAACCCAGCATAAGCCGGTCCGCACACGGCCAGATCGAAGTGAGTGGCGATCCGATCAACTACCAGATCACGCTGGAACCAACGCGACAACAGTGGGTCTTCGCCCTGGATATGCCGATGGCCTGGTCGCTGCAGCGGACTTTCATGGGACCTCAGCAACAACTTGCTCGAGTCCACCCTATTGATCAACGCATCGCCTACGACGTGACGTCGTACACCAACTTCCGTGTCGGCGTCGAATTGTCAGACCTCTATCGCAACTGGTATTCAGCACTACCGGATGACAGCAATCCGCGTACAGCGGAACTCGCGCGGGAGATGCGCGCGGCCGCCGGTTCAGACCGTGACTTTGTCGATGCGGTTCTGCAAAAGCTCAACCGCGAGGAATTCTATTACACGCTCGAGCCCCCGCCGCTGGGCCGCGACCCGGTCGACCGCTTCCTGTTCGACACACGGCGTGGATTCTGCGAGCACTATGCCTCGGCCTTTTCAGTACTAATGCGCAGTGTCGGTATCCCAACACGCATCGTCCTGGGCTACCAGGGCGGCGAGGTCAATCCGATGGGCGGGCACCTAATCGTGCGCCAGTCCGACGCACATGCATGGACCGAAATCTGGCTCAACGGGCTAGGCTGGTACCGAATCGATCCAACCGCAGCTGTCGCGCCCGAGCGTATCGACATCGGCGCGAGCGACGCAGCATTTAACGGAATCGGCGAGGCCTGGGGGTTGTCCGCGCCATCGCGCCTGATCCACCAGATCAAGCTGACCTGGGACGCCCTCGATGCCAAGTGGAATGAGTGGGTCCTGGGCTACGGGCCTGAAGCACAAGACTCGTTCATGAAGTGGCTCGGCATGGATGACCCGTCCTGGCGCAAGATGATGCTGACACTGGTCGGTCTTGTCGTCGGATTAGTCATGCTCATCAGTGTGCTGCTCATGCTGCGTTACCGACCGCCGCCCAAAGACGAGGCCGCGCTGCTCTATCAACGATTCGTGAAGAAAACCGGACTGGAACCGCAGACCGGTGAGACAGCGCGCGTGTTCGCACTGCGAGCCCTCGAGACCGGCGCGTTGCAGGAGCAAACAATTGGCGCTGTTACCGAGGCGTACCTGGATGCGCGCTACGGGCCGGACGGTGATGAAGCCTGCGATCGACTGAAGAACGCTGTCGGCGCTATGCGCTGAGCGGCTGCTCCCGCACGAGAGTAAGCAGGAAAGCGCCGCAGAAAAACAAAGGCATGAGCACCAACAGGATCCATTTCGGTTCGTCCGTCAACATCGCGGCGATCGCAACCATCGCGGGTCCCAGGACGTGCGCGAATTTCGTTGTCATGTTGTAGAAACCGAAGAACTCGCCGGGCTGGTCCGGCGGGATTAGCGTTGCATACAAGGACCGACTAAGTCCCTGTACACCACCTTGCACGCAGCCGATGATGACGGCCATGACGTAGAACTCGCGTATCTCGGTCATCTGCAGCGCCCAGACGCAAGCCCCTATGTAAACGAATAACGCAAAGTAGATGCCTTTTTTTGGACCGAATCTGTGCGCGGCAAATCCGTACAACAATGTGGCCGGAAACCCGGCGAAGTTTGTAATCAACAGCGCGAAGACAAGATCCTGGTCGGCAAAGCCAAGTCGCTGGCCATAGTTGACGGCCATGAAAATGACTGTGAACACGCCGCCGATATACAGCCAGTACGCACCAAGAAATATGGCGACGTTTCGGTACTTGCCGATCTCCCGCACCGTCGCGCGAAGCTCCGCGTAGGCCGCCTGGATCGCACCACTCGTCACCTCGATCGCACTGTGCTTCTCCGGAACGAAATATAACAACGGCACCAGGAAGATGAGCCACCACGCACCGACCGACACAAATGCCAGGCCGAACGCGTCTGCTACGCCATCGAGTCCGAATGTTGCCGGCGACTTGATCATCCACAAATGCAGCGCGAGTAGCAGCGCACCGCCGAGGTAACCGAGAGAAAAACCGAGCGTCGATACGAAGCTGTAGTTACGCGGCTCGGTAACGTCGATAAGCAATGAATCGTAAAAGACGGTTGACGAGTAGTAGCCGATCTGCGCGACTAAATAAACCAGGAGCGCCATCGGCCATTGCCCCTCGGCGACGAATCCCAGTGCAGCTGTCATAACGGCGCCGATCAACGCCAGGACAAACAGGAAGCGTTTTCGATAGCCGCCAGCGTCTGCAATGGTGCCGAAAAGTGGAGCTGTAATGCAGACGATGACACTCGCCGCGAACGTGATCCAGCCGAGCCTTGCCGTGACCGTGGCACCGTCGTCGCCAACGCTCCAGTAGTTACCGAGAACGAGGGGAAAAAGAACAGCCAACACGCTTAGGGCAAACGCTGAATTGGCCCAGTCGTAGAACGCCCAGGCGATAGTCTTGCTATTGAGTGCCTTAGTGTTCACGCGTCTTGCGGAATCCGATCTCCGGCCAGCGTTCCTCCGTCAGGCTCAGATTGACTCTGGTAGGCGCAATGTAGACCAGACTTTCACCATGATCCAACGCGAGGTTGTCGTGCGCTTTCCTTTCAAAGTCGCTCAGCATCTTCGGATCTTCACATTCCACCCAACGCGCAGTTGCCACATTGATAGGTTCGAACTGGCATTCCACGTTGTATTCGTCCCGCAAGCGATGCGCCACAACTTCGAACTGCAGCGGGCCTACGGCGCCCAGAATCAGGTCGTTGTTGCGCAGCGGTTTGAACAACTGCGTCGCGCCCTCTTCACACAACTGCGCAAGTCCCTTCTGCAGGGCTTTCAGGCGCAGCGGGTCCTTCAGAACCGCACGGCGAAAAATTTCCGGGGCGAAGTTCGGGATGCCCGTGAAGCGGATTTCCTCTCCCTGCGTAAAGCTGTCGCCAATGTTGATCGTACCGTGGTTGTGAATTCCGATAATGTCGCCGGCATACGCTGACTCGGCGTGCTGGCGATCGGCCGCAAGAAACGTAATCGCTTCGGGGATCTTCATCTCTTTGCCGGATCGAACATGCAGGGTTCGTATACCCTTGCTGTACTCGCCCGAACAAATTCGCATGAATGCTATTCGATCGCGATGGCCAGGATCCATGTTCGCCTGGATCTTGAACACGAAACCCGTCAGCTTGTCTTCCATCGGATCGATTTCGCGTTGTTCGCTTTCACGCGGCTGCGGCGACGGTGCATGCTCAACAAATTCATCCAGTAACTCGCGAACGCCGAAATTTGAAATCGCGGAACCAAAGAACACAGGCGTCTGTTTCGCCGCGAGGTAGTCTTCAATCGAGAGTGCGGGACAGGCGCCCTTCACAAGTTCGACTTCCTCGCGGAACTCCTCGGCCATATCGCCGAGCACTTCTGTCGCCTCATCGGAGTTGAGACCGTCGACGCAGCGAATCTCCGCCGCCTTTTCCCGACCGACTTTCTCGTACAAGTAGATCTTGTCGTTCAGAAGGTGATACACGCCCTTGAGCCTGCTCCCCATTCCGATCGGCCAGGTAATCGGCGAGCACTGGATCTTAAGAACCGACTCGATCTCGTCCAGAAGCTCGATTGGCTCGCGCCCCTCACGATCGAGTTTGTTAATGAACGTCATGATCGGCGTATCGCGCAGCCGAGAGACGTCCATGAGTTTGATCGTGCGTTTCTCGACGCCTTTGGCGCAGTCGATCACCATGAGAGCCGAATCCACAGCGGTCAGCGTTCGATACGTGTCTTCGGAGAAGTCTTCGTGACCTGGTGTGTCGAGCAGGTTAACGATGTAGTCCTTGTACGGAAACTGCATCACTGATGATGTCACCGAGATTCCGCGCTGTTGTTCCAGCGCCATCCAGTCCGACGTTGCATGGCGGCTCGCCTTGCGGCCCTTCACGGTCCCGGCAAGCTGAATGGCACCACCGTACAACAGCAGCTTTTCCGTCAGCGTCGTTTTGCCAGCGTCCGGATGCGAAATAATTGCGAAAGTCCGCCGCTTGCGGACTTCATTTTGAATGTCTGACATTGTTTAGTTATCTGTGACGAGTTTCTTGGCGAGCACGGCCGCGTCTTCGCGCCCTTCGTTCGCCTGGTAGTAGGACGGTCGGTTGGCAACCTGGTGGAAACCTTTTTTCTTATACAACGTGATCGCGAGCTGATTGGAAGGCCGAACCTCGAGAAATACTTCCCTCACCGAGGCCGCCCGTGCACGGAACAGCAGTTCATCCAGCAGTTTTTCGCCGTAACCGCGTGAGCGGAATTCCGGATCCACACATACGTTCAAAATGTGTGCTTCGCCTGCCGCGACAGAAAGCACACCATAACCCGCAACTTCTTTGTCGCGGATGAGGACGATGTTCTGGTAACCGGCAAGCAGGCAGTCCCTGAATACACCATGGCTCCACGGGAATTCATAACTGCGGCGCTCGATATCCGACACCATTGAGATGTCATCGTGATTCATCTCGCGGATCGTGGTTGGCGGTTCGGCCATCGGCACGATCATGCGCTGGTCTCCGCCGCAAGGCGTCCCGCAAGGCACAGATCACTCCACGACTTGTGTTTCTGTGACGGGCTACGCAGCAGGTAGGCCGGGTGGTAGGTCACGACCAGCGGAATGCCGCCGAGGTCGTATTGGTGGCCCCGCATACGGCCCACCGGGTCGTCCGTACCCAGCAGGTTCTGCGCGGCGATCTTTCCGACAGCGAGAATGATCTTCGGTCGAATCAACTCAATCTGGCGTTCCAGGTACTCACGACAAGCCGCGGCTTCGTCAGGTTTCGGGTCCCTGTTGTCGGGTGGCCGGCACTTGAGGATATTGGCAATGAACACATTCTCACGGCTTTGCCCGATCGCGATCAGCATCTGATCGAGCAACTGCCCCGCTCTGCCAACAAACGGTTCGCCGCGTCGATCCTCTTCAGCTCCCGGGGCTTCGCCGATGATCAGCCAATCCGCGTCAGTATTTCCCACGCCGAACACGGTGTTCGTGCGGCTTGCCGATAATTCACAGCGTGTGCAGTTCGCAACGCAGGCGCGCAGTTCTGGCCAATCCAGACCCTTGGCAGGCATCAGGACGGCTTCTTCGACGGGTTCGTCAGCATCGCGTGGCAGCCAGACATCAATGCCCATCGCCTGCAGGTAGGCACGTCGTTGATGTTCTGGGTGGATCATTATCTGGACCGGAAGTACTCGCTGAGGCGCTAGTTTGCCACTATGGATGCGGAACCGCACCAATCAGGTCGCTTCCCGCCGTCACGGTCTGTCCCGGCTTGACATGCACCTTACCGTCGATAGGCAGATAGAGTTCGGCGAAACGCGCAAGGCGGATGTAGGCACAGCGCTGGCCCTGGCCGACCCTTTCACCCAGCCGGACGAACGACTTTGGCGGCAACCCCAGGCGATAGTCGTGGAACTGAAGTACAACGCTATTACCCTCGTCGGTCTCAACCCACAGCGCGTTCGCCGGACATTCAGGCCCGACACCCTCGGCTCGGGATTGCAGGTCCATGATCCGTCCTTCGATTGGACTGCGTGCCGTGTAAGTCCCAAACGCATCGATGCGGATGCGCACGCGATACGCTTCACCCTGGACGACACAACGGTCCGTCGTCTCGACCTCGACGACCTCGCCGTCGACGGGACTGATTATGCCAAGAGCCACGGGTGGGACGTCCCGCTGCGGGTCTCGAAACAGCAGGAAGAGGAAAAACAAAGCCCCTGCAGGAGCCAGGGCAAGCCAGGGATCGAAATAGCGCACTACAAACGCGAGCAATATTACGACCAGCGCCATGAGTGGCAGACCCTCCTGGGCGACGAATGGGTTGCGTTGGCCTCTCAAGTTCGGGATCCCCTGGTACAAAGGGAATCGACCATCCCTTGGATCCTTCCGCGAGTCAATACACTGGCCGTATTCCTCCACAAAGACAGGAATAAATGGTTAGAATGCGCGCCTCACCAGAACAAGGCTTCAAACGCAATGCGATTTTCGGAATTCGCGCTGACAACGCTCAAGGAAGTCCCTGCTGAGGCAGAGATTGTCAGCCACCAACTCATGCTCAGGGCTGGCCTGATTCGCCGGCTTTCCTCGGGCCTGTTCACCTGGATGCCGCTCGGCCTCCGGGTGCTTCGCAAGGTCGAAGCCGTGGTGCGCGAGGAAATGGACCGCGCCGGTGCGCTCGAACTGCTGATGCCAGCCATTCAGCCTGCCGAACTCTGGCAGGAATCGGGTCGGTGGGACAAGTATGGTCCGCTGCTGCTTCGCATGAGTGACCGCCACGAGCGCGAGTTCTGCTACGGACCGACACATGAAGAAGTCATCACCGATGTCGCGCGCCGCGAACTCCGAAGCTACAAGCAGCTGCCAGTTAACTATTACCAGATTCAGACGAAATTTCGCGACGAGATCCGCCCACGCTTCGGTGTAATGCGCTCGCGCGAGTTCATCATGAAGGATGCGTACTCCTTCGACATCGACCAGGAAGGCCTGCGAAAGTCCTACGACCGCATGCACGCAGCCTACACCGCCATCTTCGAGCGCCTCGGGCTCAAATTTCGTGTTGTCGACGCCGACAGCGGCGAGATCGGCGGCAGCCGGTCGCAGGAATTTCACGTACTGGCGGACTCTGGCGAAGATGCGATCGCGTACTGCGATGAAGACCACTACGCGTCCAACATCGAGACGGCAGCAACGTCACGACCGAACGTCGAACGCCCCGCTGCAACTGAGGAACTCGAGAAATTTCCGACGCCGGGCGTCAAGACGATCGACGATCTTTGCGACATGCCAGGGATTACGGCCGCACAGACGGTCAAAACCCTGATCGTCGAAGGTACGGACGGTCCGGTTGCGCTGATTCTGCGCGGCGATCACGAACTCAATGCCGTCAAGGTTCAGAAACTCGACGGCGTTGCTTCCCCGTTGACCATGGCCGATCCGGCGACCATCAGGAAAGCCACCGGTGCCAACCCTGGGTCGCTTGGCCCGGTGGGAATGGAAATGCCGGTCTACTTCGACCACGCGGTCGCCGCACTATCCGATTTCACCTGCGGAGCGAACGAGGACGGCTGCCACTACAAGGGCGTCAACTTCGGACGCGACCTGCCCGACCCTGACACCGCCGACCTGCGCAATGTCGTAGCCGGGGATCCAACTCCGGGTGGCAAGGGCACCTTGAGTATTGCTCGCGGTATTGAGGTTGGTCACATTTTCCAGCTCGGCACGCAGTACTCCGACGCAATGAATGCCACCGTGCAGGCACCTGATGGTACGAACCGGGTCATGGAGATGGGCTGTTACGGCATCGGCATAACCCGCATTGTCGGCGCTGCGATCGAACAGAATCATGACGAGAACGGAATTGTCTGGCCGGGGCCGCTCGCTCCGTTCGATATCGTGCTCGTGCCGATCAACATGCATCGCTCCGATGAGGTACGCGATGCGGCCGAATCCCTGTATGCCGAACTGACCGAGGCCGGGTTCGAGGTCTTGCTCGACGACCGCGATGCACGCCCGGGCGTGAAGTTCGCGGACGCCGAACTTATCGGTATCCCGCACCGCGTGGTCATTGGTGAGCGCGGGCTAGCCAAGGGCGAACTCGAGTATCGGCATCGTCGGGATACCGAATCCCGCGACCTGAAACGTGAAGAGGTTCTCGAATTGCTGAAGAAATCATCTGTAAGCTAATGATTCTTATACGCTATATTTAATGGCATAATGGAATCATGAACTTGGGCCGTTCATTCATCGCTGTTTCGCTGCTATTCGCGGCTGCGCTCGCGTGCGCGGCCGATCCAGGCCCTGACCCCGAGCTTCGCGACGCTTTGCGCGAGGCCGCGAGTGAAAGCCCCAGCTTCCCGGACCGCTTCGATGCGGAAGTCTGGCTCACGGACATGTCGCGCCGACTCGCGCGCCAGGTCAAAGATCCGGACGAACGCGTTCAACTTCTCTCGCTCGTCCATATGGAAGCCGCACGTGTCGAACTCCCTCCCGAGTTGATTCTCGCCGTCATTGAAGTCGAAAGTAATTTCGATCGCTACGCCGTATCAGTCGCCGGCGCGCTGGGACTCATGCAGATTATGCCGTTCTGGATTGAGGAAATCGGCCGCCCGCAGGATAACCTGCTGCACACCAGTACGAACCTGCGCTACGGCTGCACGATCCTCAAGCACTATCTCGATAAAGAAAATGGTGATCTGCGGCGCGCGCTTGGACGATATAACGGCAGCCTCGGGAAACGAAAGTACCCGAACAAGATCATCGATAAACTCAGCAAGAAATGGTTCCAGGCCTAGCCGGTCCTGAACCCTGCCCGTTCCTCGTACTCGACTACGGTAACCTTAAGCTGGCTCACTGACGCCAGTGGCGGGCCCTGCCGCAGCCAGACCTCGAGCTCAGCCAGCGCGGCGCCTGAACCATACGCCAGTACCTCGACGTTGCCATCAGGCAGGTTGATCGCGTGCCCCGACACTCCCAACCGCTCCGCCTCGCGACGCGTACTGTCACGAAACCACACGCCTTGCACACGGCCATATACCGTGAACTGTCGAGCTTCATGGGTCATGCGCGAATCAGTCGTTCGGTGTCTCGCTGGCTTTCAATGCATCCAGCGCTTTCATCTTGGCCTGCTTCGCATCGCGCCGAGCTTCTGAATAGGCTCGGTCGTTGAGCGCCTGCTCGGCGCTCTCAAGGTAGTCCTCGGCAGCTTTGAGATGAAATGCGGCACGCTCAGCTGCGCCGGCCTCTTTCGCCACGGCGATCGCCTGGCGCGCGTCGCTCATCTCCTGCACGGGAGGTGCTGTCTCACAGGCCGTCACTGACAGCAGCACAGTCAGCAGCAGTCCTTTGAGAATTGTATGAAATCCGGCGAGTTGCACAATTGTTCTTATTGTTATTGGAGCGTTACACGGCAGACCAAATTAGCAACAGGTGGGTGTGCCGTCAAGCGATTCAGGGGCCTGACTCGCCTGCTTGAGCCTGCTAGAGTTCGCTTTTCGCCCAAGCTAGGACCCCACCGCAAGAGGAATCCATGTCACTCACGATCTACCACCATCCGCGCTGCTCCAAGTCGCGGAAAACGCTGGAAATTATTCAGTCTGCTGGTGTCGAACCGACGATTGTCCTGTACCTCGACGATACGCCGTCTGCCGCCGATATTGCTGCTGTGGCGGACAAACTGGGGCTTTCTGTCGCTGACCTCCTGCGCAAGGGCGAAAGTGAGTACAAGGATGCGACCGATCTTCCGGACCTTGACGACCATGCCGCACTCGCTGCGTGGATCGAGAAACACCCGATTGTCCTTCAGCGCCCGATCGTCGTGGACACGGATAGCGGCAAGGCCGTTATGGGCCGTCCGCCCGAGAACGTCAACGAACTGCTGTCCTGATGGCCGACATCCTCGTTCTATATTACTCACGCAATGGGGCAACCGAAGCGCTGGCTCGCGAAGTCTGCAAGGGTGTCGATTCGATCGACGGCATGTCGGCTCGGCTACGCACAGTGCCTGCCGTATCGGCCGTGACTGAAGCCCTCGAAGATGCTGTGCCTGACTCTGGCCCACCCTATGCCAGTAATGCCGATCTCGATGAATGCGCCGGATTGATCATGGGTAGTCCAAGCAATTTCGGAAACATGGCGGCATCCTTGAAATATTTTCTCGACGGCACGGTTGGCGACTGGTTTCGTGGCGTCGCCGTCGGCAAACCGGCCGGTGTGTTCGCGTCGACGGGTTCACTGCATGGCGGGCAGGAAACGACGCTGATCAGCATGGCTATTCCGCTGCTGCATCACGGCATGATCGTGGTAGGGCTGCCCTACACTGAAGAGGCACTGTCGACGACCACGTCCGGCGGAACGCCGTACGGGCCGACGCACGTCACCTGGAATCGCAATCCCGATTCGCTGTCGGATGAAGAGAAGCAACTCGCCCAGGCACTCGGCAAGCGCGTAGCCAACATCGCACAACGTCTGGCCGACTAGCCGCGCTGATTAAGTCGCCGAGTCCTGCTGCAGGACATCCCGGACAAATGGAATCGTCAGGCGACGTTGCGCTCTCAGCGCTTCGAGATCGAGCTTGTCGAGCAAGCCATAGAGGCTCGCCATGTCACGCCGACTGCGCTTGAGCATGTAGGCGGCCGTGTCATCGGGCAGTTCGAGACCACGGTGTTTCGCTCGTAATTGCAGAGCCGCAACACGCTGTTGCTCATCCAGCATCTGCACCTGAAACACCGGAAGGCGCGACATGCGACTCGCGAGGTCGGCCAGCGCTATCCCGCATTCGCGCGGTGGGGAACCTGCAGACACGATGAGCTGTCCACCGGACTCCTGCAGGTCATTGAACAGGTTGAATAACGCGACCTCCCAATCCTCCTGGCCGGCGACACGATCGATATCGTCGATGCACACGACCCCCCGGCTAGCGAGCCCGTCCAGAATGCCCGGACCGGCCGCAGCCAGCATATCGAATGGCAGGTAGACCGAGCGATCCCCTGCCTGGTCGCAGACCGCCTGCAACAGGTGCGTCTTTCCCGTCGCTGCAGCGCCCCACAACCAGCAGCCCTGCCCCGGCTCGCCGGCAGACAGGCCGGCAAGCGTACCGACCAGTGTCTCATTGCCGTGATTAAGGAAACTTGCGAATACCGCGTGGTCCGCAAGTCGTAACGGGAGGACCAGCTGATTCATTCGAGCTCGATTTCCACCAGGGCTTCCGGGTGTTCCTTCAGGTAGCGGTGAAACGCGAAGCGGACAAGCACCGAAAGGACTGCTGCAGCTGGCAAAGCCAGCAAAATGCCGAAGAAGCCGAACAACTGGCCTCCTGCTGCAACGGCGAAAATAATAATTACAGGATGTAGTCCGATGCGATCGCCAACCAGCTTCGGCGTCAGTACGGATCCCTCAATGAACTGCGCAATCGAAAACGTCGCAACAACGCCGACCAGTTGCCACAACGGATCGGGCTCCAGCACAACAGTCAGTCCTGCCAGCGCAATACCAAAGACGAATCCGAGATACGGGACGAAACTGACAAGCCCCGAAACAACGCCAATCGCGATCGCGAACTTGAGACCGACCAGGCTCAGACCGAGCGAATAGATGACGGCCAGCGCCAGCATGACGAGGATCTGCCCACGCAGGAACGCACTGAGCACTTCATCCGATTCGCGAGCAAGTTCGATAACGGTCTCGCGCTGGCTCCCTGGAATCAGCGCTCCGAGATGCGCCATGATCGAGTCCCAGTCGCGCAACATGTAAAACGTGATAATCGGAATCAGGAACAGGCTCAATACAGCGGCGGCGAGTACGCCGCCTGATTTGCTGACAGACAGCAAGACCTTGCCACTCCAACTGCCGAACATCTCGCCATACTTCGCGAGGAATGGTGCCACGCCGACATCCGGTCCGGCCTCGATGTTCAACCAGCCGAGAATCGTCGGCAGCCAGACCTGCTCCACCCGGTGCGCGATATCGGGCAATGCATCAAACAATGCGCCCACTTGCGAACTGACCAGAGGGCCGATCAGCAGTAGCAACAATGCCAGTACAACGAACGTGATCAGAAAGACCATGGCGACCGCCAATGTGCGCGGCATCTTCAGTTTTTGCAGTCGGTCCGCCAGCGGGTCGCCCATGTAGGCGAGCAGCGCGGCCGCCACAAAGGGTGTCAGCACCGGTGCCAGCAGGTAGAAAACCCACCCCGTTAGTGCGATTGCGATCAGCCAGTTCAGACGCAGATCTGTTTGCATATCATTTTGCCTCGCGGGCACGACGCGACCAGGACCACACGTAGTCGACGCCACTGATGACGACCGTTACGAGTATCGAAGCACCGAGCACGGTAATGGTGATTTTATCCGGCCAGTTGAAGCCAGCCCGGCTCAGGACGAACAGGACGAATAGCATCTGCAGTGCAGTATTGAGCTTGCTGATGCGCGTCGGTTCGCCAGGAACAGGCTTTACGATGAAATTATAGGCGGTGGCACCGGCGACAATCACGACGTCACGCAGGATGACAACAGCCGCCAGCCACACCGGAATCTGACCGATGAACGCCAGCGTGATGAACATACCCGTGATCAACAGCTTGTCGGCCGCCGGGTCGAGCAAGCCACCCAGTCTTGTGCTCCAGCCGAAGCGCACGGCAAGATAACCGTCGAGACCATCCGAAAAACCCGCGACGCAGAACAGCGCCAGCGCCCAGCCAAACTGCCCATTGAGAATCATGATCAGTATTGGCGGCACCAATGCTATGCGCATCAGTGATATCGCGTTGGGTAACCAGCTCAGTGACATCGCCGCGCGTCTCTATGGACTGTAGTAGAACTCAAGAACAGACGTGTCCTGCATGGGGTCTAACGACTCCTGCTCGACAAGACCATTGAAGCGCAGGGCACGACTCAGTCGCTCAGCGCCACCGCGTACGTCGACACGATAACTGACGCGGTCACCCACTACTTCAGTAACGACAAATGCCTCGATCAATGACACTTCGTTCAGAATCTGCTGGACACTGCCGTAGGTGTCGACAGACACAACGCCGGATACGTTCAGTGCTACCGCTTCGATCGGCGAATTGCCTCCCACCGCAAATTCGGCAGCCAGCAGGTCCGCGACCTGGCCGACCACCGCCTCCGGCGGTCCGGTCAGCGCCGTCTCGGCACCCGCGAAATAGTAGGTCCAGCGACTTCGCTGAGCAGATGAGGGGCGAATTCGCCCGATCAGGATCGAGTTCACGTCGTAGCGTTTTGATGCATCCAGGATCGCCTCGTCGAATCCACCCCAGATATCGGAGAAGGTCACGCTTTGCAGATCAGTCGTATCGAGCAGCGGGAAGACGACCGGCAGTCCGCGGCGCTCGGCGATCTCGAGCAATCGTTCCCGAATCAGGCGATTGCGATTAATCGAACGCGACTGACGCTGCGTGCGATCCGGGTCATCAGCCCCAATAATCTCGCGCGTGCCCTGCCCCCGGTCAACGGCCAGCCACACCAGCGTCAACGGTCGCTCAGCCCCCCAGAACGTCTGCCCGGCATCGCGCAGGGTCTGTTCGATTGCCTGGCCGTCGAGTGACACCCACAGCGTATTGTTGGCGCCGGAACGAAATTGCATGACGTAGGAGGCAGGATTCGGGAACAATTCTTCGACAGCGGCTCTGTTGCCGGCCAGTTCCGAGCCCGAGACGCGCATCAGAATCTCCCTCAGCGCCGCATCGTAGGCGTCCGCACGTGGATTTCGCGCTTGGCGATCGTACGGCACTTCGGCTGTGTACAGCGTTGGTACCTCAATGGCACCGGCCGGCAGCCACAATACCAGCGTCAACAGAACAGCTCGCCGGCACCAGCCGGCCAAATTTAAACTACGAGATTTCACAAGGGTGGTTTCCCCGATTGGCCCTAAGCACTATTATATCGCCCTCCCAGAGTATGCCACTCCAAAATGAGCAATAAACCACTTACGTACAAAGACGCCGGCGTCGACATCGACGCAGGCAACGAACTCGTAGAGCGAATCAAGCCACTCGTCAAGCGCACACGACGCCCGGAAGTCCTGGCCGGTATCGGCGGGTTCGGCGGCCTGTTTGCTCTGCCACCAGGCCGTTACAAGGAACCCGTGCTGGTCTCCGGCACCGATGGTGTGGGCACCAAGCTCATGTTGGCGCAGCATCTGAGCCGGCATGACACGATCGGCATCGATCTCGTCGCCATGTGCGTCAACGACGTGCTCGTCCAGGGCGCGGAGCCGCTGTTCTTCCTCGACTATTTCGCCTGCGGCAAGCTCGATAACGACGTCGCTACCGACGTTATCGCGGGTATTGCCGAAGGCTGCCTGCAGGCCGGTGCCGCACTGATTGGCGGCGAAACCGCCGAAATGCCGGACATGTATGCGCCCGGCGAGTACGACCTCGCAGGCTTCACGGTGGGCGCTGTCGAGCGCGCGGACATGATCGATGGCAGCGCCATCTCCGAGGGCGATGTCATTGTCGGTCTTGCCTCAAGCGGACCGCATTCCAATGGCTACTCGCTGATTCGCAAGGTCCTCGATCGCGCTGGCGACGCGAAAATCGACGGCGCAGCCGCGGCGGAACGCCTGCTCGCGCCAACACGCATTTACGTCAAGCCGATCCTCGCGCTGATGAAGGAAATCTCGATCAAGGGACTCGCGCATATCACGGGCGGCGGAATTACAGAGAATATCCCGCGCATCCTGCACGGTGACTTCGACGCGGAAATTGACACATCAACCTGGCAGCAGGGGCCCGTTTTCGACTTCCTGCAGGAACAAGGCAACATCGAGACGGCGGAAATGCGGCGCACATTTAACTGCGGTGTTGGCATGGTCATCGTCATTAACCGGGACGATGCTGCCGACGCGATCGATATCCTTAACGAGAATGGCGAGAAGGCCTGGCAAATCGGCCGCATTGTGGCTGGTAAACAGGAAGTGCAGTACGTCTGATGTCGTGTCGAACCGCGATCCTGATCTCCGGATCGGGCACTAACCTGCAGGCCTTCATTGATGCGGTAGCTGAGGGCAACCTCGACCTGGACCTGTGCGTCGTCTTCAGCAACAGACCGGACGCGTTTGGACTCGAGCGCGCCAAAAAAGCCGGGATCCCAACCGCGTGTATCCAGCACGGCGACTTCCCGGACCGCGAGTCATTCGACCGGGCGGTTATCGAAGAACTCGACCGCTCGAATCCCGAGTTACTCGTACTCGCGGGATTCATGCGCATTCTAAGCCCCGCGTTTGTCGAACATTACGAAGGCAGGATTCTGAATATTCATCCTGCCCTGTTACCGAAATACCCAGGGTTGAACACACACCAGCGCGCACTTGATGCGGGTGATGAGTGGCATGGCAGTACCGTGCATTTCGTCACCGAGGAACTCGATGGTGGGCCCCGTATCCTGCAAGGTCGGCTGCGAATTGACCCATCGGAGTCTGCTGACGAGTTACAGACGCGCGTGCAGGCCATCGAGCACAGGATCTACCCCGAAGCAGCCGCCATGGTCGGGTCAGGTCGGGTCAAGTTCCGAGACGGAGAAGCCTGGACGGATGGCGAGGTCGTGCCAGAACCACTCGTTCGCGACTACGGCTGAGTGGCCGTAAGCGCTCGGACAAGGCACCCTGCAATTACCAGGCAGTAGTTCCTAGATGAGTCGTTTTCGGCGTCTCGAGAAGGCTAGTCCGACGAGACCCATGCCCAACAACGCTAGCGAACCAGGTTCCGGGACCGAATTACACCTCCGTCAATCGTCAACGTGTACGTGCCGAGCGGTGTCGGGTACGTAGTCGTAGGTCGCGACCAGTACCTGAAAGCTCTGCCCTGCAGATGGAGAGTCGAAAGTCAGGCTGGCGCTGCCAGTACTGCAGACTGAAAGCCACGCCCAGGAAAAATTGTATGGAACATCGGATCCAGTCGGCCAGGGCGGCAAATCGATATCGACACCCCAAGCCAGGTACGCGACGAAATCTTCGCTGTCCAGCGTAATCGTGATCGGATCCGTGCCCTCCGATACGATTTCATAGAAGTCGTAATAGAACCCACCAAAGCTGTCCTGCGCGAAGAAATCATCCTCTGTCAGCTCGCCTTCAATAAGCAGGGCATAAGAGACAGAGGGTGCCATCAGTAGCGCGGCCGCGAGTGTCGCTGCAAGCAAAGCGCGTTTTACATATTCCATGATTTTAACTCCTGCAGAACTGACTGCAATTCCTGACTATCTTTCATGCAAGTTCTATACCGGCGCCACCCGCTCGGAGCGCGGTCTCTCTTAAGGTATTGAACTGGTAACAGTTTGTCGCACACTGCGATCGATCGCAGAATCTGCTGAGGCTCAACCTGTGAGAATTGCTACCAGAATGTAAAGCCTTTCGACACAAACACGCCATGGCCGCCAGCACAGACACTCTTCTACGCCTTCGGCAGCGTCACACCTGTCTGGCCCTGGTACTTGCCACCGCGGTCCTTGTACGACATCTCACAAGGTTCGTCGGACTCAAGGAACAGCATCTGCGCTACGCCTTCGTTCGCGTAGATTTTCGCGGGCAACGGCGTCGTGTTCGAAAACTCGAGCGTTACGTGCCCTTCCCACTCGGGTTCGAGCGGCGTCACGTTGACGATGATGCCGCAGCGCGCGTACGTCGATTTGCCAAGGCAAATGGTCAACACCGTGCGCGGAATGCGAAAAAACTCGATCGTGCGAGCGAGCACGAAGGAGTTTGGCGGAATAACACACACGTCGCTCTTCACATCGACAAAACTGGTTTCATCGAACGACTTCGGGTCGACGATGGCCGAGTTGATGTTCGTGAAGATCTTGAACTCGTCAGAGCACCGAACATCGTAGCCGTAACTCGACGTGCCGTAGCTCACGATCTTCCCCTGCTCATTCTCCCGCACCTGGCCCGGCTCAAAGGGCTCGATCATCCCCTGCTCCGCAGCCATGCGGCGAATCCAGCGATCCGACTTGATGCTCATTTAGCTTCCTCAACGACGATGCTTCCGAACTTGGCGCTGTGATCCACGCGCTCCGCAGCCTGCGCCGCACCAATATTCCATGCCGCCTGTCGATACGCATGGGCAATGGCTGAATCCGGCTCAGCCACTACGGTAGGTTTGCCGGTATCCGTCTGTTCGCGAATGCGTGAATCGAGAGGCAGCCTTCCCAGCAAGCGCACGTCGAAGTCCTCGCAGATCTTCTCCGCACCACCGGAACCGAATATCGCGTCCTCGTGGCCGCAGTTCGAGCAGATGTGCGTGGCCATGTTTTCGATGACGCCAAACACGGGAATCGACACCTTGCGGAACATCGCCAGCCCCTTGCGCGCGTCGAGCGTCGCAATATCCTGCGGCGTCGTGACAATGACAGAGCCCGAAACGGGGATTTGCTGCGCCAGGGTCAGCTGTATGTCGCCTGTACCCGGCGGCATATCGACGATCAGGTAGTCGAGGGCCTCCCAGCTGGTTTGCGTTGCGAGTTGGTTCAGCGCCGATGTCACCATCGGGCCGCGCCAGACCATCGGCTGGTCGGCGTCGATCAACGCACCCATCGACATGACCTGCAGTCCGTACGCGCGCAACGGCAGCATCGTCTTGCCGTCCTTGCTATCGGGAACCTGACCGACGAGTCCGAGCATCTGCGGCTGGCTCGGTCCGTAGATATCGGCATCCAGCACGCCGACTGACGCGCCTTCGGCCGCCAGGGCCAGCGCGATATTGGCCGTTACGGTCGATTTGCCGACGCCCCCTTTGCCGGACGCGACCGCAATCAGGTTCTTTACACCCGGTATGGGCTGAAGATTACGTTGCACGCCATGGCGCGAAATTCGGGTCGAAAGCGTGATTTCACCGGCTTGCAGCCCGTGTTCCTCGCGCAAAGCGGTCTCGATATCGCTGCGGATGGCTTCATGCGCGCTTTCGCAGGGAAATCCCAGCGCAATCGTGGCGTTCAGTGTCACATCGGTCACAGAGACCTCGCGCACGCGGGCAACGTCGCCCAGTGGGCGCCCGACTATCGATAATTCGATGGAATTTAGGAACTTGGCTTGATCTGTTTCTGTTGACACTGTCACACTTCGCACGCTCGTATTAGGTAAAATTCCCCAAGGAAACGCCGGCTTCGGCCGGGGAAACGGGAGCACATTGTATAGGCCATAATCGGCTGAAAGCCAGCATTGGCGGGCAATGTGTAGGGACCAATGTGGCATAATGCCGCGACTTTGCTTAGGGCAAGAGCGAATTCTGGTTTGTTGTTGACGATAAAAACACTGATTGTTGCGGTTAGCGCAGGGATGCGGCGATGAATTTCCTCGCCTCATTTCGCTCGGACCAGGTGCTCTCGCAACTCGTCGCCGAGCCCGATCCCGCCTCAATGAATGCGCAAAAACTGGTCGATAAGCTGAAAAAGGCCGGAAGCAAAGCCGTTCCCAAGATCATTGACGCGCTGGCCCTGTCCGACAAATCACACACGATGGTCCTCGTCGATATCCTCGGTTCGCTGGTCAACGACAAGAATCTGGATATGTACCGGGAAGGACTCGCGGACGGCAACGAACGCGTGGTGTCCGGAACGGCGTGGGCACTGTCAAGCAGTACGGACTACAACCCCAATTCACTTCTCGAATTTTTTGAAGACGATGAGGTCTCGAAAGCGGCGCTTATCGAAGTCCTGCGAGTACACAAGCAGGACCTCTCGGTCCACGAGTTGCTGCAGCGTGCCTACGACTGCGAACCAAGGGAAAAGGCAGCGATCTTCAAAATCATTGAAGGGGCACTCAAACCTGAAATGATTCCCGACCTGATCGCGCGCATGGGCGGCAAGGATCCGGTCATGAAGATCCACTTGATGAACCTGATCGCGAGATTTGACAAGCCCGGAATCAACAACGCACTTGAGATGCAGCTCAAGGACCCGAACAAAATGGTCCGCAGTGCAGCACTCAGCTCACTGGGTTCACGCGGTGGCAACATTAACGTCGACAAAGTCGCCAACCTCCTGACGGATCCGGATCTGGATGTTCAGAGCAAAGCAGTTGACGTACTGATCAAAGCGAACCACCCCGATACGGTCCAGTTCCTCGTCAATGCCCTCAAGGACGAATCTGAGTATTCGCGTCGCGCCGCCGTCGAAGTACTGAACGAGATCGGCGACGAAGACTCGGTCAAGGACCTGCTCGATGCGATCAAGGATGACGACTGGTGGGTGCGCTCACGCGCCGGCGATGCGCTCGCAGAAATTGGCGGACCGAAAGTCGTCGATTCTGTCGTCAGCCTGATTGGCCACGAAGACGAGGAAATTCGTCGCACGGCTATCGAGATTCTCAACGCAACCAAGAGCGATCGCGCTGAGGATCACCTGATCAAGGCCACCGATGATTCGGACTGGTGGGTGCGCGAGCGGGCCGTGGATGCGCTCTCCAAGATCGGCAGCACGAAGGCAGTCCCCAAGTTGGAATCGATGCTCGGACAGAATCCCAAGACCGATAACGTGATCATTCGGGCGCTGGGCAAACTCGGAAATCACAATCACATCACCAAGCTCCTCCCCATGCTGCAACGTCCTGAACGCGAGGTTCAGATCGAGGCAATAAAGGCAATCTCACACCTGACCAATGATTCGCAGGCCGATACGGTTCGCAAACTTCTGAATAAGATCAAGCAGTCCGACGAGGCCACGATCATCAATGCGGCTGACAAGGCGCTCAAGGAAATCGACGCGAAATTCTCGGAAACCGTCCTCGAGCAAAACGTCCGCGCCGAGAAGATCGCCGAGAACACGAAGACCTTGCTGGTGGACAACGACGACCTCGAGAAACTGCTCGATGAGGCCAAGGAACAAAGTGCCGTTGCCCAGGCCGATGGTGATGGCGAGATCCTGCCAGAAGGTGCAGCGGCCCCGATGTCTATGCCGGTTCTGGACATTACGAAGCTCAATCCGGGCGACATCCTCGAAGGTCGTTACAAGTACATGGAGAAGATCGGCAAAGGTGCTTTCGGCACCGTGCTGCTGATGCATGACGAGGTGGTCGACGAAGAGTTGATCCTGAAATTCCTGAACCCGAACGTTTCATCCGACGAAGAGATGATGAAGCGTTTCGTGCACGAGCTGCGCTATTCGCGCAAGATCACGCACCGCAATGTCATTCGCATCTATGACTTCCTGCATCTGCAGGGTTGCTACGCGATCTCGATGGAGTACTTCCCGTCGCATACGCTGTCGGGTGAGATTCCCGATAGCAAGCCGATGGATCTGAAGAAAGCACTGGGCTTCTCGCGAGACATAGCGACTGGCATGACCGTGGCGCACCAGGCCGGCGTTATTCACCGTGACCTGAAGCCTGCGAACATCCTGGTCAATGACGAAGGTCTGCTAAAGATCGTGGACTTCGGTGTCGCAGCGGCGGCGAGCAGCGGTGATACGCAACTGACCAAGACCGGCTACGTGATTGGCTCACCGAAATACATGGCGCCCGAACAGATTCTGGGCAAGAAGGTCGATCAAACGGCAGACGTCTATAGCGTTGGCGTCCTCATGTACGAGATGTGCACGGGCATACCGCCGTACAGCCGAGGCGACCACATGTCCGTGATGTACCAGCACGTCCAGGGGAAGGCCGTGCACTGCCAGGAAATCAATGAAAACCTGCCCGATGACTTCACTGCCGTCATTGTCAAAGCCATGTCTGTCGACAAGACGAAACGATATCAGTCGATGGAAGAGCTTACAGACGCGCTCGATGCCGTTAGACTCTGAGACCAGACATGGCACGCATTGACGCATTCCTGAAACTCGGCCTTGCACAAGGCTGCTCCGATGTTCACCTCGCGGTGGGCGTACCGCCAATGCTGCGTATGAACGGCGACCTGATGCCGATCAAGTTTCGCGAATTGTCCGACACGGAACTCGAGACCTATGTACTTGAAGTCCTGACGGAGAAACAGAAAGAAAAACTGAACGCCGGACACGATATCGATTTCTCGTATGTCGGCGAAGAGAGCGGCCGTTTCCGTGTCAACGTATTTCGAAAAGCCACCGGCATCGGTGCGGTTTTCCGTTTCATTCCCGCTGACGTTCCAAGGCTTGAACAATTACACGTCCCGCCAATCCTGACAAAATTCTGCGATTATCATCAGGGCATGGTGCTTGTTACCGGCTCGACAGGTACCGGTAAATCGACAACGCTTGCGGCGATGGTCGACTACCTGAACGAGTCTCGTAATCTGAATATCATCAGCCTTGAGGATCCGATCGAATTCGTTCACCCGAGCAAGCAGTGCCAGGTAATCCAGCGCGAAGTCGGCACGCACGTCGGGAGCTTCGCTGATGGTGTCCGCGGCGCCATGCGCGAAGACCCCGATGTGATTCTTGTCGGCGAGCTGCGCGATGCCGAGACGATTTCGATGGCCATGACCGCTGCTGAGACCGGTCACCTCGTACTCGGGACTTTGCATACAACCGGCGCCGTCAAAACCATCGACCGCGTCATCGACGCGCTGCCCGGCGAGTTGCGCGAACAAACCAAAGGCTTCCTGGCAATGAGCCTCAAAGCCGTCGTCACACAGGTCCTTGTGAAGACGCCGGATGGACGTGGCCGCCGCGCCATCATGGAGATACTCGTAAACACCAGGGCAATCGCCAAGTTGATCACAACCGACCAGACTCACCAGATCGCGTCACAGCTGCAGACCGGCAAGGACCTCGGCATGCAGGTCATGGACCGGGCGCTGCTCGATGCAATCCACGCCAAGGACATCGATCCTGACGACGCGATTCGATTCGCCAATGACAAGAAAAAATTCCAGCGCTACGTGACGAACACGGATCTTGTTCCGATGCTCGATATCGGCGACGAGTCACAGGTCTGATGCCATGAAAATTGACGCATACCTGCTGAAAGCACTGGAGAACAAGGCCTCAGACCTGCACTTTATCTCGGGTGACCCCGTGCGGGCGCGAATCCATGGGACGTTGAAGGTGCTCATCGATGAGCAGCTGACAACCGAAGATGTTGACGTGACCATGCTGGAGATCATGGACGGCAACACACAGAAGACATTCCACCAGACCGATTCAGCGGATTTTGCCTACGAGATTCCAGACGTCTCCCGATTCCGCGTCAATGTCTTCCGGCACATAAACGGCATCGGCGCGATCTTCCGCGCTATTCCATCCAAGGCAATGACGCTCGACGAGCTGGACATGCCGGACGCCGTCCGCCAGCTATGCCGTCATACCCAGGGCATGATCCTGGTCACGGGCAAGACAGGTTCCGGCAAGTCCACGACGCTGGCGGCGATGATCGACGAAATGAACAAGCGCCTCAAAGGCCACATTTTGACGATCGAGGACCCGATCGAGTTTGTACACAAGCCCCAGGGTTGCCTGATCAGCCAGCGCGAAGTCGGCGTTCACAGCCCGAGTTTCGCCGAGGCACTCCACTCCGCCCTGCGCGAGGATCCCGACGTGGTCCTGGTCGGTGAAATGCGCGACCTGGAGACCATCAGCATCGCGGTGACAGCAGCGGAGATGGGTATTCTCGTGATGGGCACACTGCACACAAACGGTGCCGCCCAGACCGTCGATCGCATCATCAACTCGTTCCCTGCCGACAAGCAGTCGCACATTCGTACAATGATTTCGACCTCACTGCGCGGCGTCGTGTCGCAGCAGTTGCTGCCGACGATCCACAAGCCCGGACGGGCCGCAGCACTCGAGATCATGATCAATACTCCAGCGGTTTCAAACCTGATTCGCCAAGGCAAGCTCGATCAACTCGAGACGGCTATTCAGAGTGGCGGCCGTATCGGCATGAAGAGCATGGACAATGCGCTCATGGATCTCGTCGAAAAAGGCTGGGTATCCGGCGAAGAGGCCTACATGCAGGCCAACAACAAACATAAGTTCGATCAAGTAAGGGACATGGAATAGAGGCCATACCGTGGCATAATCCCGCCTTTCGGCGATCCCTGAGTCTGCATGTCCACCTCCCCGCGAAAAATCCTCGTTACGAGCGCCCTTCCCTACGTCAATGGGTCCCCGCACATGGGGCACCTCGTGGAGTACATCCAGACCGACATCTGGGTACGTTTCCAGAAGTTGCGCGGCCATGACTGCATCTACGTGTGCGCATCGGATTCACACGGCACGCCGATTATGCTCAAGGCCCGCGAGCTCGGCATCACACCCGAGGAACTGACCGCTGGCTATTCGAAAGAGTTCGTCCGGGATTTCGGCGATTTTGGCATCGAGTTCGACAACTACCACACAACGCACTCTCCGGAGAATGAAGAACTGGTTGGCCGGATGTACACGTCCTTGCGCGACAGCGGCGACATCTACACCAAGACCATAGAACAGTCATACGATGAAAAAGAAGGCATGTTCCTGCCTGATCGTTTCGTCAAGGGCACCTGTCCGCGGTGCAAGAGTGAAGACCAGTACGGCGACGCCTGTGAGGTCTGTGGAGCGACTTATGCGCCAGAGGATCTGATCGATCCCGTTTCCGTGTTATCCGGTACGACGCCGGTCAAGCGCGAATCAGAACACTATTTTTTCAAGCTCAGCGAGTATGAACAGCGACTGCGCGACTGGATGCACGTTGCAAAGCTCGACAAGAACGTTGTGTCCAAGCTCGACGAGTGGTTCGATGCCGGCTTGCAGGACTGGGACATCTCGCGTGATGCGCCCTACTTCGGCTTCCGTATTCCGGGTACAGAGGACAAGTACTTCTACGTCTGGCTGGATGCTCCCGTCGGTTACCTGGCAAGTTTCAAGCACCTGTGCGACCGCACGGACGGGCTCGATTTCGATGACTACTGGAACGCCGACAGCGATGCCGAGGTGTACCACTTCATTGGCAAGGACATCATGTACTTCCACACGTTGTTCTGGCCTGCCGTTCTCCAGGGGGCAGGTTTCCGCGCGCCGACGAGCGTGTACGCGCATGGCTTCCTGACGGTCGGCGGCCAAAAAATGTCGAAGTCGCGCGGCACATTCATCAAGGCGCGCACCTACCTCGACAACCTGAACCCCGAGTTCCTGCGCTACTACTACGCAGCCAAGCTCGGACCGACGATCGAGGATATCGACCTCAACCTGGAAGACTTCGTTGCGCGCGTGAACTCCGACCTCGTCGGCAAGCTCGTTAACATCGCGAGCCGATGTGCCGGATTTATCAGCAAGAAGTTCGACGGCAAACTTGCCGACTCACTTGCCGATAAAGATCTGTTCGCAGAATTCGCGGCTGCATCGGAAGCGATCGCGACGCACTACGAAAATCGCGAATACTCGAAGGCGATGCGACTTGTGATGGCGCTGGCTGACAAGGCGAATCGCTACATCGACGAGCGCAAGCCCTGGGTGATGGCCAAGAACGAGGATCAGCTACCAGAGGTACAACTCGTGTGTACGCAGGGCATCAATATGTTCCGCGCCCTGATGGTCTACCTGTCACCCGTGATTCCCGTAGTAGCGGAAGACGCGCGTGCATTCCTCAACGAAGATAGCTGGCAATGGCAGGATGCAAGTTCGCCGTTGCTCGGAACCACCCTGCCTAAATTCAAACCCTTGCTCACGCGCGTTGAAGCCGACCAGGTACAACGCATGGTAGAGCAGTCAAAAGAGAGCACGCCCGTGGCCGAGATCGAAAAAGACGACGAATTCATCAGCATCGACGACTTCATGAAGGTCGATCTTCGCATCGCACGTATCGAGAAGGCCGAGCCCGTCGAAGGCGCCGATAAACTCCTGGCGCTCACTCTCGATGTCGGGGAAAGCCAACGCCAGGTATTCGCGGGCATCAAGGCCGCGTATGACCCCGGGAGTCTCGTTGGCCGCCATGTGATCGTCGTCGCGAATCTCGCACCGCGAAAAATGCGTTTCGGTGTGTCCGAAGGCATGGTGTTGGCAGCCGGGCCAGGCGGCGAAGACATCTTTTTGTTGTCTCCCGACGACGGCGCAAAACCCGGCATGCGCGTCAAGTAATCCGTAAACTAGAGGAATGATCGAACTCTTCGTCATTCTGATCAGCACAGTACTGGTTAACAACTTCGTACTGGTGAGATTCCTGGGCCTCTGCCCATTCCTCGGTGTGTCGCGTAATCTCGAGGCGGCCATGGGTATGTCACTGGCAACGGCTTTCGTCCTGACACTGTCATCGGCGACGGCCTACCTGCTACACGAGTACGTGCTCGTCCCCCTGGATCTCGAATACCTGCGAACGATCGCCTTCATCCTCGTGATCGCTGCCAGCGTGCAATTTACCGAAATCATGGTGCGACGCATGAGCCCGATGCTCGACCAGGTTCTCGGCATCTACATTCCACTCATCGCGACAAATTGCGCTGTTCTCGGCGTAGCATTGCTCAACGTCCAGCAGTCGAAGGGATTCGTGCAGTCGGTGTTCTACGGCTTCGGCGCGTCAATCGGATTCGCGCTCGTGCTCGTCATGTTCGCAGCAATTCGCGAACGACTCGACGCCGCTGACATCCCCGCACCCTTTCGCGGAACCGCTATCGCACTGATGACCGCCGGCATCATGTCGCTTGCGTTCATGGGCTTCTCAGGCATGGCCAGGCCCTGACGGACGCGTATGTGGATAGCTGTCATCACAATCGCCGTCATTGCGCTGGTCGCGGGTATCGCCCTCAGCTATGCCCAACGGCGGCTGCCTGCAAACGAAGGCGATCTTGTGGAGCAGGTCAATGAACTACTGCCGCAGACGCAGTGCGCCCAGTGTGGATATCCTGGTTGCCGACCCTTCGCAGCC
Organism: uncultured Gammaproteobacteria bacterium; assembly: GCA_963752875.1. GTDB lineage: Bacteria > Pseudomonadota > Gammaproteobacteria > Steroidobacterales > Woeseiaceae > UBA1847. Next base: position 102,883 of record CAVWAH010000013.1, read on the forward strand.
GCTGTGGTCGACGGCTCCGCTGCAATCAATCTCTGCCCACCCGGAGGTGACGACACGATTCGTCGACTCGCACGACTGCTCGGCAGGGAGGTCATTCCACTTGTGGAGAGTGTCATCCCGGCAGTCGCCGTTATCGATGAACCGGCCTGCATCGGTTGCTACCACTGCAGGAATGCCTGCCCGGTCGACGCGATCGTCGGGGCACACCAGTTCATGCACACGGTCATCGCCAGCGAATGCACCGGTTGCGAACTCTGCGTCGCGCCCTGCCCCGTTGACTGCATCACGATGAGACCCTTGCCGTGAGCGCCCCCACCTACGATCTCGGAAAACTCCACGGCGGCCTGCGTTTGCCGGCGCACAAGAGTGCGTCGACCGCGAGCCCCATTAAAGAAATTCCCATTCCCGCACAACTCGTGTTGCCGATCGAACAACACGTTGGCGAGCCTGCCCAACCAGTCGTCGGCATCGGTGATCGCGTCCTCAAGGGACAGCTTATCGCGGAACCCGACGGAGAAATGGGCGCACCAATCCATGCCTCGTCGTCCGGCACGGTTGTCGCAATCGAACGATGGCCTGTTTCCCGGCGGCACGGCGACACAGCACCTTGCATCGTTATCGAATGCGACGGCAAAGACGAGGCAATAGCGGACGGTGCAATCGAAGACTACCGGTCTCTTGCACCTGCCGATCTGCTGCTGCGAATACTCGACGGAGGCATAGTCGGCCTGGGTGGCGCGGTATTTCCGACCGCGCAGAAGTTAATGCAGGCGCGAACCTGCGATACCGAGTTCCTGATCCTGAATGGCGTCGAGTGTGAACCGTACATTAGTTGCGACGACGTGCTCATGCGTGAACGTGCGCACTCGATTCTGAGTGGTGCCCAGGTTCTCATGCACGCGCTGCAAATAAACGCGTGCTACATCGCCGTCGAAAGTGACAAGCCTGCAGCAATTACACGCCTTGGCGAAGTCCTCGGCGAGCTCGGCGACGAACGCATCGTCCTGAAGCAGGTTCCAACGATTTATCCATCGGGCGGCGAAGACCAGCTCGTGCAACTCGTGACCAATCGCGAAGTACCGAGTGGCGGATTGCCAACCGATGTCGGCTGCCTGGTGCAAAACGTCGGCACAGCGGCTGCGGTTCACGACTGGGTGTTGTGTAACGAACCGCTGATCTCCCGCGTAACCACAGTGACCGGTGACGGCGTTGCATCGCCGGTCAATGTACGTGCCCGGATCGGCACGATGATTGAAGAAGTCGTCGAATACGCCGGTGGGTACACGGATAGG
>CAVWAH010000014.1:0-24054 GCA_963752875.1 uncultured Gammaproteobacteria bacterium
TAGACAGGAGCGACACAGAACTTCTAACTGCGGTTCTCAGTGGCGCCGTAGCGGGCCGGCTCCTGCAGCGCTTTGGCAGCCTGCGCTCGCTGCTGCACGCAACAGCCGGGGACATCCTGGCCTGTCATGGCGTCGGCTACCGGCGCCTGGCCGCCCTGCGCGCCCTGCCCGAACTGGCCAGACGGTACTATTCGGAGTCATTACCCTGCGGTGAGACGATCCGCAGCCCGACCGACACCGAAGCGTTCCTGCAGGCCCACATGCGGCATCTGGACCACGAGCTGTTCTGTTGCCTGTTTCTCGACAACCGCCACCGGGTCCTGCGCTTTGACGAGCTGTTCAGGGGCACGATTGATGGCACCAGCGTGTACCCGCGCGAGGTCGTCAAGGAAGCCCTGAGCGTCAACGCTGCGGCGGTCATACTCGCGCACAACCACCCGAGCGGCGTCGCTGAGCCCAGCCAGGCCGATGAGCGCATTACAAAACGCCTCAAATCGGCCCTCGAACTGGTCGATATCCGGCTGCTGGATCACCTTATAATTGGAGATGGCAGAGCTACATCCCTTGCCAGTCGTGGATTGCTCTGACCAGGTGCTTGTATTGCGCGGGCTTCGCTGGTATAAAGTCTCGCTCCCTGCCCGACCTTCGCGGGCAACTTTTAATAAAATCAGAGACTTAAGGTAATGTCCAAGGTTTGCCAAGTGACTGGGAAACGCCCACAGACGGGCAATAACGTTTCTCACGCTAAAAACAGAACTCGTCGTCGCTTCCTGCCGAATTTGCAGAGCAAGCGCTTTTGGGTCGAATCCGAGCAGCGCTTCGTTCGCCTGCGTATTTCGAACAAGGGAATTCGGATCGTCGACAAACACGGTATCGACAAGGTCCTCGCCGACCTGCGTGCCGATGGACAGCGCGTTTAAACGCCGGAGGATTCGACATGCGTGACAAAATCAAACTCGTATCGAGCGCCGGCACCGGCCACTACTACACGGTTACGAAGAACAAGCGCCTGCACCCGGAAAAGTTGGAGACGAAGAAGTACGACCCGACGATTCGCAAGCACGTGATCTACAAAGAAGCCAAAATCAAGTAGGAGGGAGCTTGCTCGCGAAGCAACGCGGCGGCCGTCAGGCCGCACCCATCCTGCAAAAAGCCCGCTTCAAGCGGGCTTTTTTGTGAGCGACAATACCGCATGCCTGAATTACCAGAAGTCGAGACCAGCCGCCGCGGCATCGAGCCATGGATCGTCGATACGACGATCGCCAAGGTGGTCGTGCGTGATCGCCGGCTGCGCTGGCCGGTGGCGCGAGGCGTCGAACGTCATTTGCAGGGCCAGCCGATTCACTCCGTAGACAGGCGCGCCAAGTACCTGCTTATCAACACGGGCAACGGCACCGCGATCCTGCACCTCGGAATGACGGGTAGCGTCTTTATCGTCGATCGCGACACGCCGGCTGGAATCCACGACCATCTGGACATCGAACTCGACTCAGGCAAGACACTGCGCTTCCGCGATCCGAGGCGCTTCGGTTCGTTCCATTGGAGCAAGGAACCGCTGGCGCATCCGTTGCTCGCCAAGCTGGGCCCTGAGCCACTGGGTGATAACTTCGACGGTGAGTACCTGTGGCGTAGATCGCGAGGACGCAAAGTCAGCGTCAAACAGTTCATCATGAACGCACAGATCATCGTCGGCGTCGGCAACATCTACGCAAGCGAGTCACTGTTCCTGGCCGGCATCAATCCCAAGCGGTCCGCCGGAAGAATTGCACGTCATCGTTACGACGCACTCGCGGAATCAATCAGGGATATCCTGAGCCGTGCCATCAAGGCCGGTGGCACGACGTTGCGGGATTTCTATGGCGGGGACGGAGAGCCCGGCTACTTCAAGCAACAGCTTGAAGTTTACGATCGGGAAGGTGAACACTGCCGGCGCTGCAACACGGTGATCAGGGCGTTTGCGCAGGGTCAGCGAAGTACGTATTACTGTAAACGTTGCCAGACCTGATCAGGCGCGGCCGACCTTCCTCAACAACGCGTCTTTGACCTCTGGCGATACAAACTCGGTTACGTCACCACCGAGTTGTGCAACCTCGCGCACGAGCGTCGACGAGATAAACGTGTACTTGTCAGTCGGCGTCAGGAAGGCCGTTTCTACTTCCTGGGTGAGCACCCGGTTCATACTGGCAAGCTGAAATTCGTACTCGAAGTCGGATACGGCCCGAAGTCCGCGAACGATGACAGCAAGATTATTCTCGACTGCGAAGTCGATCGTCAGGCCCTCGTAGCCCTTCACTTCGACATTCTCAATGTCCGCCAGCGCCTGTTGCGCCAGTTCAACGCGCTCTTCGAACGAGAACATGGTCGTTTTTGGTCCCGTGTCGGCTGCAACCGCAACAACGACTTTTTCATAGAGCCTCGATGCACGCCGCACGAAATCTTCATGACCCAACGTAATGGGATCAAACGTTCCCGGATACATTGCTGAAATACTCATCGTTAGTCGTCCTCTGGGGCCTGCGCCAACATGTAGCGAACCTTGCCTGCGGTCTTGTTCTTTAGCACCCGCCAACCCACCGGCAAATTCGGCTCGGCCTTGCCTCGATCCTGCTCAAGATACACAAGTGCGCCATCGGCCAGCAGCTGCTCTTTTGCCAGCAGTCTACACGTTTCCTCCAGCAAGTCGGCGGCGAATGGCGGGTCCAGGAACACGATGTCGAACCGCTCTGCGGGATGACTTCCGAGGTAATCGAGGGCGTCTTGCCTGAGCACCGTCGCCGCGCCCGCATCGAGCAAGCGGACATTCTCGGTGAGCCGTTCTTCTGCACGTTGGGATTGCTCGACGAAAACAGCGCGGGCAGCACCACGCGACAGCGCCTCCAGGCCCAATGCCCCCGTGCCGGCATACAGATCAAGGCAGTTGGCACCGTGAATTCGCGGGGCCAGCCAGTTGAATAGTGTCTCCCGGATGCGCTCGGATGTCGGGCGGAGACCTTCAACGTCGGCAATATCCAAAAGGCGGCTGCGCCAGTTTCCGGCTACAATACGCAGCCTTCCCGCATGGGGTTTACCACTTTGTTGTCGTCTGGCCATCGTCGTCTCGTCCTGAGTAAAGAATCGTAACCGTATGTTTGGGAAAAAGGAAAAGCCCGAGAAAAAAGAAGGCTTCGTCAAGCGCCTGCGGGCACGTATCAACAAGGGTGACAGCTGGCTGACTTACGATCTCGCCAACCTCGCGCCCGGCGGCAAGATTGATGAAGACACACTCGAGGAACTCGAAAGCCTGCTTATCATGGCTGACGTCGGCGTGGACACGACCGAGCGCATCATCGGCGATTTGCAGAAGAGCCTCGCCCGCAAAGAGCTCAAGGATGTCGAAGCTCTGGAACGCGGACTTCATAAATCACTGTGCGAGATTCTCAGGCCGGTTGAGAATACCGCTGACCATTGAAAATCCCGGCGGTCCGTTCGTCATCCTGATGGTCGGCGTGAACGGTGCAGGTAAGACGACGACGATCGGCAAACTGGCACGTCGATTTAAAGACCAGGGTTACTCGGTCATGCTCGCAGCGGGAGATACATTTCGTGCGGCTGCAGTCGAGCAGTTGCAAGCCTGGGGCGACCGTAATGATGTGCCTGTGATTGCCCAGCAAGCCGGTGCCGATCCCGCTGCTGTCATTTTCGATGCGATGGATGCAGCGCGAGCGCGCGATATCGATATTCTTCTCGCCGATACTGCTGGCCGTCTGCAGAGCCAGAGTGGGCTCATGGATGAACTCAAGAAGGTCAAACGCGTGATCAGCCGCCGTGATGAAACGGCGCCACACGAAATCATGCTTGTGCTCGACGCGAGCCAGGGTCAGAACGCGCTGGTGCAGGCCGAGAAGTTTCACGAGGCACTCGGTCTGACAGGTCTCACGGTCACAAAGTTGGATGGCAGCGCGAAGGGTGGCATTCTTCTCGCCATCGCCGATCGGATCGGCGTACCGGTACGATTCATCGGCATTGGTGAATCGGCCGAGGACATGCAGCCATTTGCGGCAGAGGAATTCGCGTCTGCGCTGCTTTCGTCGGGACAACACGGCTAGCGCTGCGAATTGATGATTCAACTCGATAACGTCACCAAGCGATACCCCGGTGGACAGGAAGCCCTGTCAGGCCTCAGCCTCTCCGTCGACAAAGGAGAGATGATTTTCGTAACCGGTCACTCGGGTGCGGGCAAGAGCACGTTACTCAGGCTCATTGCACTGATCGAACGACCGACGAGCGGCCAGGTCATCGTCGACGGCGAAAACACCCGGCGTGTAAAGCGCCGAAAAATCCCTGCATACCGCCGCCAGATAGGCATGGTCTTTCAGGACCACAAGTTACTTTACGACCGACCCGTCTCCGACAACGTCGCTTTGCCCCTGATTATCGCCGGTGTCGGACACCGGGAAGCAAGCCGCAAGGTCCGTGCGGCGCTCGACCAGGTCGGGCTGCTACACAAGGAAAAACGAAAGCCTGAGACGTTGTCGGCCGGTGAGCAGCAGCGCGTGGGCATCGCACGTGCCATCGTGTCACGTCCCAAGTTGCTAATCGCCGACGAGCCCACAGGAAACCTTGACCCCGACCTGTCGCTCGAAGTCATGCGGATCTTCCGTCGCTTTAACGAGGTGGGTGTCACGCTGCTTATTGCCAGCCACGATATCTCGCTGATCGATCGCCTTGGTTGTCGCCGCATTGCGCTGGAGGACGGTCGTCTCCAGGCGGAGCCGGAAGAGGAGCTCGATCCATGGCTGTAACACGCAATGCAGATGCGGTCGCGCCGGTACGGTCCTCCAATTCGATATCGATCTGGTTTGCACGCCATGTTGGCACCTCTGTCGCATCGCTCGGCCGGCTGGTACGGCATCCGTTTTCGAGTCTCATGATTGTGCTCGTCATTGCCGTGACGCTCGCGCTGCCAGCCGCTATTAATCTGATCGTCAAGAACGCACGAACGATCAGCGGCAGTTGGGATAACGCGCTCGACTTCTCGGTATTTCTCAAGCAGGACCTGTCTGAGAGTGAGGCGGAAGGGCTTGCTCGCCTGATCGAGCAACGAGCCGACGTGGACTCTGTCGATTTCATCAGCGCGACGCAGGCTCTCCGTGAGTTTAAAGAGCAGTCCGGTTTTGGCGGGGCGCTCGACCAGCTTCCGGACAACCCGTTACCGCATGCGCTGGTGGTACGCCCAAGCGCGGGTAATACGACTGCATCGATGATCCTGTTGCAGGAAGAACTCGGAAACCTCCCCGAGACCGAGCATGTGCAGGTCGATACCGAATGGGTACAGCGGTTCCACGCGATACTCGACATCGTCCGTCAGGCCATCGCGATCGGAGCTGCGTTACTTGGCGTCGCTATCATCGTGATCATCGGCAATACGATCAGGCTCGACATTCAGAATCGCCGCGAGGAAATAGAGGTCACCAAGCTCATTGGTGGCACCAATGCATTCGTCCGCCGGCCTTTCCTGTGGACCGGGTTCTGGTACGGACTGTTCGGCGGCCTGATGGCGCTGGCATTGGTCTATTACGGTCTGTTCCTGCTGCAGGGGCCCGTTGCAAGACTGGCGGGCCTCTACCAGAGCAACATCGCGATCGCCTCAATGAACCTGACTGAGGCAGCGGCGATTGTCGGCATTGGCGTCTTCCTGGGGCTGTTCGCTTCCTGGTTCACGGCGGCCAGGCATATGCGGCGAATCGAACCTCGATAATTAAACATAATATCGGCCGCCCGACTGGCTAAATAGCGGGTTTCTATAAGAATATTCACTATTAGTATCGGGAACTTACCCTGGTTGTTAGCACTCTAACCCCGTGAGTGCTAAAATTGAGCACCATAACGGAGGCAGTACATGACAACCGCTTTAGCGACAAGCAACCACGACATTGCGCTGGCAGGTCCGGTAGGCAGTCTCGACGCCTATATCCAGGCCGTCGGCGTGATCCCTGTTCTGTCCAAAGAGGACGAACAGGCACTCGCCATACAGTTCCGCGACGGCGAAGACCTCGACGCCGCGCGCGACCTCGTCATGGCGCATCTGCGTTTTGTTGTTCATATCGCCAAAGGCTACACAGGCTATGGCCTGCCCCTGAATGACCTCATCCAGGAAGGCAACGTCGGCCTCATGAAAGCCGTCAAGCGTTTTGACCCGACTTACGATGTACGACTTGTCTCGTTCGCCGTGCACTGGATTCGTGCCGAGATTCACGAGTTCGTGCTCAAGAACTGGCGCATCGTCAAGGTCGCGACCACCAAGGCGCAACGCAAGTTGTTCTTCAATCTTCGCAAGAAGAAGAAAACCCTTGCCTGGCTGTCTGCCGCCGAAACCAAAGCCGTTGCCGATGACCTTGGTGTCAGCGCCAAGGAAGTCACGGAGATGGAGAAGCGCCTGCATTCGCGTGACGCCATTTTCGATCCGACACCGGATCTTGATGACGAACGGAATTTCACGCCCGCGGCGTACCTGCCGGCCCCGGATTCGGATCCTGCAAAGCAGGTCGAGACCCACGACTTCAATCACGATGCATCGACGCGTATGCGCGCTGCGCTGAACATTCTCGATGACCGCAGCCGCCGCATTCTTGAAGAACGCTGGCTGACCGAGGACAAGATGACGCTGCACGAGCTCGCCGGTGAGTACGGTATCTCGGCAGAACGCATACGCCAGCTCGAAGTTAATGCGATCAAGAAGCTTCGCAACGCGATGGCTGTGTAGGAGGCGGCTCGCCGGCGACCCCAGCCTGAGTTCAACTGAAAGGCCGCTCACTGAGCGGCCTTTTTTGTGCCCCGATCTGATATCTTGAGCACCCGTAAAGAACAAAAGAAGACCGGGACTTGAGCCAGCTTTTCCAGGAACTGAAACGCCGTAACGTATTTCGCGTAGCAATCGCGTACGTCGCGATCGCGTGGCTGATCCTGCAGGTCTCGGACATCGTTCTCGACAATATCGCGGCGCCCGGGTGGCTCATGAAAGCCTTGATGTTCTTCATGCTCATCGGCTTCCCGGTGGCGATCCTGTTTGCCTGGGCGTATGAGATGACGCCCGAGGGCATCAAGCGCGAGCATGAGGTCGATCGTTCAACGTCCATCACGAACGAGACCGGACAGAAGCTCAATCGAACAATCATTGCCGTTCTGCTCGCCGCCGTCGCCTTTCTTCTCGTGGACAAGTTCTATCTGCAGGACTCATCGACAACTGTTGTAGCCGAGGCCGACAAGTCGGTTGCCGTACTGCCGTTCGTCGCGATGAGTCGTGGTGAGGACGACGAGTATTTCGCGGACGGCCTCACCGAGGAAATACTCAACTCGCTTACACGCGTACCGGAGTTATTGGTCACCGCACGCACGTCGGCATTCCACTTCAAAGACCAGGATATACCGATCCCCGAAGTTGCAGAGCAATTGGGCGTAGCGCATATCGTTGAGGGTTCGGTCAGACGTGATGGCGACCGTCTTCGTGTAACCGCGCAGCTAATCAGGGCGGCCGACGGTTTCCACCTTTGGTCCGAAAACTACGATCGCGAAACGCAAGACACGTTTGGCGTGCAAACAGACATTGCTGAGAAAATCGCGACTGCGCTTGGCGTTTTTCTAGACGAAGATGCCGAAGCGGCGATGAAGGCGGCCGGCATGCGCAACGCCGAAGCCTATGTCGCCCTGCAGAAAGCCAGGGAGTTGCTCAACGACGCGCATAACGACTACGACATGCTGCCCGGACTGCGCGCGGCCAATGCATTGATCGATCAGGTGGTGGCACTCGAGCCACAAGTTTCGCGAGCGTACATGCTGCATGCCGACTACTACACACACCAGTTGCGGGACAGCTTCGATACGCTCACAGAGGAAGAACGTATCGAGGCAGAAGCCGGGCTGAAGGCGGATTTCGATGCCGCGGTCCGCTACGCAAGCTCCGACGAAGAACGACTGGCCGCAAGCTTCGATCAGGCGCTGTTAACTGGCAACTGGGAGTCGCTGACCAGCTTGTTCGATGCGTATGTCGAGGCTGCCGCCTGCCCGAACGTTAACTGGGGAAACCAAACCACGCTTGAATTCGGGCGTGCCGACAAAGTACTCAAGCTCGCGAAACTGTCCATCGAATGCAATCCGCGGAACCCGTTCGGATACTGGGACGCGGCGCAAGCCGCTGTATGGCTGGGTGATCCAACGACGGCGATCGAATTCGGCGAAACGGGTATGGCCAATGCGCCACATGGGGCTATTCGCGGCGCACTGCTGCGCGCCTATATCGCCGCCGGCAGACTCACCGATGCCCAGAAATTTGTCGACGTTGGGTTCACTGACCCGGAAGCGCAGTTAGAAGGCAGGGTGATGCTGGCGGCCGCACGCGGCGACGCGGAGCGCCTGCCCGGGTTGCTTGACGACCTGAAACGCGCGCGCAAGAACAGACCCGATGTCCAGCTTCTCTACATGGCGCGAGCCGGGAGGCGTGAGGACGCCAATCGCATCGCGGTGGCTTACGACGCGCTGCCTTTCGGGTATCTGATCCTGATGGGCGTTCCCGGCGAGTGCGCCTGCGGCGCACCCTGGGATCTCGAGGTGACACCAAATTACGCCAGGCTACTCGAAGAAGCAGGATACGAATGGCCACCGGAATCACCGATCAACTGGCCGTTGAAGGACTGGTAGTACCCCGAGGGCACGTGGTCCGCTCCTACTTGAATACCTTGCGCCGGTAACGAACCCAGCCACCATCCTCGACGCCCTGCGGGTCGTCATGCGTCCAGTGGACCAGTCCGCCAAGATCATTCCACTCGTACATTCCGCGAACGTGTACGCGGTCGCCCATACCGAGCGGAATGCGTTTCGCGAGATCGATGTTGTGGGCGATCAACAGTGTCCAGCCGCCGCCGATGTCGATGATGAAGCGCTGATGACGTGATCCGTCGCTATCATCGGACAACAGCCGCCGGACGAAGCCTTTGGCTTCTATCCAGCTGCCGTCATCGCGTTTGGTGTACATGCATGCAAGTCTAGCTCGCTGTGATCGGCACCATCGTGATTTCCACGCGACGGTTTGCCTGGCGACCGCTTGCGGAGCCGTTATCAGCTACCGGGCGTGCCTCACCCATGCCAACGGTTATAACCCGCTGTGGGATAACACCCTGACTATTCAGGTAGGCCGCTACTGATCTCGAGCGACGCTCGGACAGGCTCTGGTTATAGGCATCAGAACCGGTGCTGTCCGTGTGACCTGCGACCTCAACGACCGTCTTCTCGAATTCAGCCAGTACTTTGCCAACCGAATTCAACACGTCGAAGAATGCCGGGCTCAGGTCCGAACTGTCCGTGGCGAACGTAACGTTGCCCGGCATGTTGAGCGTAATGTTGTCGCCCATGCGTGTAACACTAACGCCAGAACCTTCCAGTTCAGCCCGAAGCGCTGCTTCCTGCTTGTCCTGGTAGTAACCGATGCTGCCACCGGCCAGCGCACCGATACCCGCGCCAATCAGCGCGTGCTGGCGACGCTCAACCGCGTCATCACCCGATATCAGGCCGACGACAGCGCCAATACCTGCGCCAATCAGGGCGCCCTTGGTGGATTTGCTGGTCTGCTCTTCGCGCGTATACGGATCCAGCGTTTCACAGCCGGTGATGAAGACCATCGCTGTGGTCAACATGAGAATGATCTTTCCAGATCGCTTGTTCATGATCTTTCCTCTTGCTTGCATTAGGGGTGCGAATATTTCGTGCATTGTAAGCCTTGCGTACCTGAACGCATGCTTAATTGACGCCCTTATGTTCAGAGAAATCACTGAAACCGCGTAAACTGTGACGTATGACCGATATCGACAACTGGCTGGAACGATACGAGGCAAATCACCAGGACCTCCGCAACCCCGTTGTTTATTGGGCCGCCGTGCCAATGGTCGTCTTGGGCACCGTTGGCCTGTTTTGGGCGCTGCCAGTACCACCTGAATTCTTCGAGATATCCCCGCTGCTCAATTGGGGCAGCGCATTCCTGATGGCTACTGCGATTTACTACTTCATCATCTCACTGTCACTCGCGATCGGCATGTTGCCTTTCCTGCTCGGCCTGGCCGCGTGTCAGATTTGGCTTACGCAGTCGCCGTATCCGCCGCTCGGCGTCTCGGTTGGCCTCCTGGCCGCCGGGGCCGCCGGACTCTGGCTGGGGCGCCGTGGGCCCGGCAGCATTCGAGCTGTGCTTCAGGATATTCAGCTCATGATGATCGGACCTGCCTGGTTACTTTCGATCGTCTACAAACGATTCGGCGTCCCGTTCTAGAGTTGATGCCACTGGCAATAACTTGGTCTAGAATCTACGGCCGACCCGCATATCCAGGACAAAAAAATTGAGCGCAAAACAACTCGATCCGCTCGACCTCTACAACATCCGCTCGGAACTCGCGGAGGACGAGGTAATGGTCAAAGACACCGTCGGCCGTTTTGTCGACGACCGTGTCATCCCGCTCATGCGGGAGGCCTTCGAAAAGCATGAATTCCCGAGGCACCTTGTCGGCGAGATCGCAGCGCTGGGTCTGCTTGGCACCTCCATCGAGGGTTATGACTGTGCTGGCCTGAACAGTGTCAGTTACGGACTGATATGCCAGGAGCTCGAGCGCGGCGACAGCGGTCTGCGCAGCTTTGTCTCGGTTCAGTCGAGCCTCGTGATGTTTCCGATTCACGCATATGGGTCCGAGGAACAAAAACAGCGCTGGCTGCCTGCCATGGCCAGCGGAGAAGTGATTGGCTGCTTCGGCCTGACCGAGCCGCATGGCGGTTCCGACCCGGGCAACATGAAGACGCATGCCAAACGCGATGGTGATGACTGGATCATCAACGGCTCCAAGATGTGGATTACCAATGCACCCATAGCGGACGCCTCGGTCGTCTGGGCCATGACCGACGAAGGCGTCAAGGGCTTCATCGTCGAAAAGGGCATGCCCGGCTACGAGACGCAGGAAATCGAGAACAAGTTCTCCTTGCGCGCCTCCGCTACCGGCGCGCAATTCTTCGACAACGTACGCGTACCCAAAGCCAGCGTGCTGCCTGGCACATCGACGCTCAAGGGACCGCTCAGCTGCCTGACACAGGCGCGTTACGGCATTGCCTGGGGTGTCATCGGCGCAGCACAGGCCTGCCTTGACGAGGCACTAAACTATTCTCAGGATCGAGTCCTGTTTGGCAAACCCGTATCGCACACACAATCCATGCAGATTCGTCTCGCCGATATGGCCCGCCGCATAACGACATCGCAGTTGCTCGCGCTGCGCCTCGGACGCATCAAGGACAAGGGTGAGCTGTCACCATCACAGGTTTCGCTGGCCAAGTGGAACAACTGCCGAGCGGCGCTCGACATCGCGCGCGATGCTCGAGACATTCTCGGCGGCGCCGGCATCAGTGCCGAGTATGTGCCCATTCGCCACATGCTCAATCTCGAGAGCGTGATTACGTACGAAGGCACCGAGACAATCCACCAGCTCGTAATCGGTAAGGAACTGACCGGCGTGAACGCGTTCGGATGACGCACGCTTGAGCGGCACGCGCTTACCGACAAACCGCGACATGTGGCGCATCGCTGCGCCGATGATTCTGTCCAATATCTCCGTGCCACTGCTGGGCATGGTCGACACGGGCGTCGTTGGCCATCTCGAGAGTCCCACGTATCTCGGTGCCGTCGCGATCGGCGGCACTATCTTCACGTTCTTGTACTTCGGCGTGAATTTCCTGCGGATGGGCACGACCGGCATCGCCGCGCAAAGCTACGGCGCCAAAGATTACGATGGTCTGCGGGTGTCCCTCGGCCAGGCGCTGATCGTGAGCTTCGCTATCGCCCTTGCCTTCCTGTTGCTCCAGGTCCCGATTGGAAAAGCTGCAATTGCACTACTCGGCGGCGACCCGGTAACACAACAGCATGCGGCCACCTACTTCTACGTGCGTGTCTGGAGCGCACCGGGAACGCTCGCGAACTACGCGTTGATCGGCTGGTTCCTGGGGACTCAGAATGCTCGCGTCCCGTTGCTGATCTTCCTGACGATTAATATCACGAACATCGTGCTCGACCTGTGGTTCGTCATCGGGCTCGGGATGAAGGTCGAGGGCGTCGCGCTCGCATCCGTGATAGCCGAGTACTCCGGCCTCGCCGTCGGCGCTGCGTTCGCTGTGGCGGCGCTACGAAAACACAGTGGGCACTGGCCGATCGCAAGACTCACCAACCTCGCCGCCTACAAGGCGTTCTTTTCGGTTAACGCCAATCTGTTCGTACGAAGCATGGCCCTCATGTTTACGTTCGCCTGGATTACGGCACAAGGTGCGCGGTTGGGCCCGGCGATTCTCGCCGCCAATGCCGTGCTCATGAACTTCCAGAATCTTACCTCGCTGGGGCTCGACGGCATCGCTCACGCAGCCGAAGCCATGGTCGGGAAAGCCGTCGGCCAGAAAGACGAAGGCGTCCTGCAACACACTGTCCGCCTGACGCTAAGATGGTCTGCGATTTTCGCGACCGGGTTTACGATCGCCTACGTGCTCGGCGGCCCGCTGATTGTACGTACCCTGACCGACCTGCCCGAGGTTCGCGAAACGGCGATGGTCTACCTGCCGTGGCTGATTGCGTCGCCACTTATCTCTGTCTGGTGTTTTCTCTACGACGGCGTATACGTCGGCATGACCCGTGCACGCGAGATGCGGAACATAATGGTGTTCTCGACGTTCGCCGTGTTCCTGCCGCTTTGGTTCGTCACGCAGCCCTTCGGCAACCACGGCCTCTGGTTCGCGTTTATGGCGTTCATGGCAAGCCGCGGTATCGGCATGCACATACGGTACAGGCGCACAGGCTAAGACCTGTCAGGCAGAGGCCTCACACAAGCGGTGCGCATTACCTTTCGCCCAGAAATACCCGAGCACTCCGGAGAGGATGTTCGCCACTGCATACGCCGCGAAGATTCCCACCATTCCGAATAGCGCTTTGCCCAGGAACGCGAGCGGTACATACAACACCAGGATACGCGTCACGCTGATCACGACGCCGGGCATCGGGTTGCCGAGACCATTGAACGCGGCATTTACGACCATGACGATGCCGTAGGCTCCGTAGCTGATCGGCGCGATCCAGAGGAACAGGCGGGTTACGTCGGTAACTGCCGGGTTATCACTGAACAGACCTGGCAGCACGCCCGATAACAGGGCCAGGCCAACCGCAATGGCCAGCCCGCTCATCATGCAGAAGCCCGCACACAGCCGAAGTGCGGTCTGAATCCTGTCCTCTTTGCCTGCCGAGAGGTTCTGCCCCACGAACGGGCCGATGGTTGACGACATGGCGTAGTAAAGAACCAGCATCATCGATTCGATACGACTCGCAACGCCGAAACCGGCGACCGCCTCAGGCCCGTAGCGGGCGATCATTGCCGTGATAACTGCCAGACCTATCGGCACGATTGCATTGGTTCCGGCTGCGGGTATGCCAACGTGCAAGATGTCGCGCCACGAGCTCTTGAGCTCCGGTGCCTGGGGCTTATTGAAACTGATCATGTCCAGCCGGTAGTACAGCACGTACAGGGTGCCGACGAAGATCGCACCGCGCGCCAGCAGACCCGCCATAGCGGCGCCGTTCAACCCAAGCGCCGGGACAGGTCCCAGACCGAAAATGAGTATCGGGTCGAGAATCACATTGAGCACGGCACCCGCAATCATGAGCTTGCTGGGCAGGACCGTGTCCCCGGTCGCGCGCATGCTGCTCATGCCGACCATACCCACTACGACAAATGGTACGCCGCTGTAGAGGATCATCATGAACGAGCGAATCATCGGGATCATGTCTTCGGGCGCGCCGAGCAGTCGGAACAGCGGGTCGATTGTCAGCATGCCGACGATTGAAACAGCGAGTGTGATTATGAATGACAGGATCAGGCTGTCAGTGGTCAATCGCCGTGCACGACGCGGATCCTCCCTGCCGATCGCCCGCGCAACGACCGACGACGTTCCCGCGCCGAGTCCGATTGCAACACTCGTGACGATCATGAGGATCGGAAAGCCGAAGCTGTACGCCGCCAGCGCGAGATCGCCAACGCGCCCGAGGAAATACGTATCGATGAACGACTGCGCCATCAACGTTGTGATGCCCCAGAGCATAGGCAGGGTCATGTCGATCAGGTGGCGCCCGACGGGTCCCTGCGTCAGCTTGGCGGTGTGGGGTTTCATCCGGGACGAATACAGGTAATGCGCGAAAAACTCAAGCTTGGGGTTTTCTAGTCCATTCTCGCCGTAACGACATAGCGCAACGGGCCGCCAGCCTCGCTCGCATCGAACGGATAGCAGGTCACGAGAGACAGCATTGATGCGTCGGAATCCAGCGCGAGACTGCCGCTGCGTGAATCCACGATGTCGATGCCGATGACCCGGTAAATATGCCGCTCACCATTCGTTGGTTCGAGACTCAGTAACTCGCCGATCTCGATATCGCGAAGGAACCGGAAATGCGTGTCTCGGTGACCTGCAATGACCACGTTGCCGCGCTCGCCGGGCAGTGCACTTGCACCCAGGTGACCCGGGCCGAACGCCAGCGTCCTGCCTGAGCCTCCCGCCAGAACGATCAGGTTGATATCCCGCGCGTCGGCGGTGAGCCTGGCGACGGGCCAGGTATCGGCCCAGGGCCAGGGTGCTGCGCGATCCTCGCCGGCGTTGATCCGAATCCAGGCCCGTTGCATCAGCTCCTGCGCCAGCCAGGCCTTGGCGGGAATGTACGCGCCCTGGCCAAGCTGCCAGAAACCAAGGGCAAGCAATGCAGCCACGACCCAGTTCCCGGCCTTACCGGCGCCGCGCACGGGACCACCGACCGCTGGTCCGGATCAAGGCGAGCAACAGGAATGCCGATAGCAGCCAGGCCGCGCCCATGATCCGCAACGCCGGCGCATTCGTCGCTGTCGCCGGGAAACCGAAGATCGCGTTCGTGCTCTGGCCATAAGGCAGCAGGTTTGGCACCTGTTCGCTCGACAGCGGATCGCCTGAGGGTCGCACCGGCGTCTTGTCTACCGCGATCAGGCTCGTGTACTTGCTGACGAGGTGATGCGTCAGCGCTGTTTCGAGAATTCCGGCACGCAACTCATCGGGATTGCCGCCGCGCCGCTCCGCGTCCATGAATTCACCGATACGAGCACGCGCCCACAATGCGCCAATGCCCTCGCTTTGCGCAGGAGCGTCGAGCGACAGCTCTGTTGCCCACGCGCCTGTCACAGAGTTGCCGGTGATACGCACCGCATCACCCACGCGAAATGTATTCGACGCACGGGCTTTCACAGTGACAGGCTCGCCAAGATAGAGATCTGGAACGATCGATGGATAGGGTTCAACGATGACACCACTGGGCCACTGCACTTCGATATCCGTTACCTGCGGGTTCTCAAGCTTCCTGAATAGTGTGTCCATTTTTTCACGCACTTCGTGCAACGCGCTGATGAACGTGTAGGAGCCTCGGCCGGCCTCGGCGGCCTTGCGCATGAACCAGCTGTTCGGAGCGGATCCGATGCCGACTGTGAACAATCGGGCCGCTCCGAGTTTCTGCTCGATCATCGAGAACATCTCGTCCTCATAGCCGACACTGCCATCGGTGATGAAGACGATTTGTCGAAGGTGCGACTCCTGTGCCTGGGATTCGAGCGCCAGCTTGAGTGCCGGGCGCATTTCCGTGCCGCCGTCAGCCTGGAGCTTCTGCACAAAACTGAGCGCTTCACTGATGTTGGTGCTGCTCGCAGGCACGCTGTACGGGTGCAACGCCGTCGTATACGAATCGAACTCGATGACGTTGAACAGATCGCCGGGCTTGAGCGCCTTAAGCGCGAGGTGAACCGCGCGCTTCGCCTGCGACATCGACACGCCGTGCATGGAACCCGATGTATCGACGATGAAAATCGTCTCCCGTGGCATCAGTACGGGTGGCACTTCGTCCTGGTCCGGTGGCATGACCATAAGCAGGTGATAGGGACTTCCGTCGATCATTTCGGTAAACGCCAGCGCTCGTGGTTCTGCTGACGGCATGGGTTGCCAAACGAGTTCGAAGTCGTGATCCATGACGGTCCGTACATTCGCAAGTTCGACCAGGTAGTGCCCCCCGCTTTCGGAGACGCTCACCGGGTGATAGCGGCTGGCGACAATCTTCAACGGCATGCCGGCATTGACGTCCGCCGTTAGCGAGATCTTGTGGTTCTTCGACGCCATAATCTGGGGCGGCGTGACCAGCGATGCATCCGGCACTCGGTCTGTATCGGGAGACCAGCCACTGCCCTGTTTGTCCGGCAGTGCCTGCCCGGAGATGTACCGCGGTGTAAGCGTCATCGGGAAGCGGATACTGAAGCGGCCATCTTCGTAGCGAAGGTCTTCCAGGTACTCGACTTCGACAACCACCAGCTCACCCGGCGCGACGTTTGCCACCGACGTCGTAAACAGGTTGGCGCGCTGCTGTTGCACGAGGCTGGCTTTCTTGCCGGCCTTTTTGGCCTGCTCGTATTCCTTTCTGGCCTGCTCTTTTTCACGAACCTCTCCCTCGATAAATCGATCACCAATGTGCAGACGCATGCGGTCCACGGCCGCCTTGTCCGGTAGCGGGAATACATAGATGCCCTCAACCCAATCGGAACCTTCGTTGCGGAATTCCTGTCGGACCGAGACGCGCGCAACGAGTCCGCTGATCTTCATGTCGACGTTCGTATTCAGCGTTGTGGCAGTGGTGTAGCCTTGTTCCATCTTCCAAAGCAGGCTGCCAGCCTGGGCCTCGTTGGGCGTCATTTCGTTGGCGTTCGCTGTGTCCGGAAGGGCCTGGAGCACGAGTACGAGCGCGAGCACCCAGAACCAGGCGCGGATGTCGGATTTGATGGTTTGCATTGCAGCCTCCCTTTGGCGTGCTCATTATTAAAGCGAGCTAATGGGCCATACCGGGGCCCGTGTCATGGCAATGCACCGGCGGAATGTGGCAAATTGTGGCCGAGGTAAAGGGGACTGAAGTGGCTAAGCGAATAGCGATCGTCGAAGACGAAACGGCAATCAGGGAAAACTACGCTGCAGCGTTTCGGCGTGAAGGCTACATCGTGGACGACTACGATGCGCGCCGGCCAGCGCTGGATGCTTTCGATAGCCGACTGCCCGACCTCGTCGTGATCGACATTAATCTCAGGGACGACGTCGAAGGCGGCTTCGAATTGTGCCGCGAGTTACGTGCGCGGTCATCCGACCTGCCGATCATTTTCCTGACTGCGAGAGACAGCGAGTTCGACGCGGTGTCGGGGCTGCGTCTTGGCGCTGACGACTACCTGACCAAGGACATCAGCCTGCCACACCTGATGGCGCGCATTGCTGCGTTGTTCCGGCGGCTCGAGGCCATGCAAAAGCCACAGGGCTCCGAAGGCCGCATCACTCGTGGCGACCTGGCTATCGATACGGAGCGAATGACGATTCACTGGCAGGACCAGGCCGTTGGCCTGACGCTCACCGAGTTCTGGCTCGTGCATGCACTCGCCCGCTACCCGGGCCACGTCAAGAATCGGCAACAGCTAATGGACGCGGCCCAGGCCGTTCTCGACGACAACACGATCACGTCTCACATCAAACGCATACGTCGGAAGTTCCATGTCATCGACACGAGCTTCGATTCGATCGAGACTGTGTACGGCATGGGTTATCGCTGGCTGAGCGACTAGTGGCCCAACAAGGTCTCAAGTGAACCTCCGGCGTCAACTGCTCCTCGTCAGCCTGCTGACACTGATGCTGCCCTGGGCCGGGTGCGAGTTCATTCGTGAAACCGAAATTGCGCTGCGCGCCGGACAGCAACAGATGCTTGCCGGCACGGCGCGGGCCGTTGCTAACTCACTGCTGCAATACCACGCGGAATTCCCGGTTCGCGACGCGGCGTTTGCGACCAGCGATCAGCTGTATATTCATAATCTTGCTACACGCCCGGAGATTGACGGCTATTTTGACGACTGGTCGCTGAACACGGATTCGCTGCGCTCAATCCGGGGCCCCGACGGGCCGGTGCGATTCGTAGTCGCCTCGTACGGGGAGGCCATCTACTTGTACGTTGAGGTCAGCGACCGCAACGTTGTGTATGCAACGCCGCAGTCGATGATGGTTGAGGAGGCCTCTCGCCACGCCGACCGCGTGACGCTGGCCAGCAGTAGCCCGCCGTATCTCCAGGAAGCGATTTCCTTCGCGGCCGAGGCGCCCGGGCAAATGTTGAGTTACAAGCAGACGGCGTACGGCTTTGCCCCCGAAGCGACCATTTCAGCCTGGTGGCAGGACATCCCGGGTGGCTACCGCGTTGAGGCGCGTATTCCGGCGGGCCAACTCGGCACGCACCTCGGGATTTCCGTCAACAACACCAGTGACTCACAGCAGGCCGGGACACGCAGCAGCTCATTCGCTGGCCGATTCCCCGGACCCGCAATGCGCGAGGTCGAAGAGCTGCGTGTTTTAGCGGCCAGTCATGTTCAGGAAGACATGCGACTGATCCTTACCAGCGTGGACGGTTGGCGACTTGCGACGGTGGGTGAGATGCGGGTGAAGCCCGGAGACCGGGCCGGATCGCAATTGGTGCGCCGCGCCTATGACTTGCTCGTCGAACAGGGCAAGGAAGCGGCATTTGCAGAACCTGATCCGCTGGGCCGCGAACAGCAACCCTACGTTAGCGCCGCGCTCGAGGGCCGAGAGTCGGGAAGCTGGTTCCGTAGTTCCGACACAGGTATGGCCGTCGTCGCGGTAGCCGCGCCCGTCACTGACGGCAATGACTTACTCGGTGCCGTCATTCTGCAACAAGGCACCGACGCGATTCTGAGCCTGAGGAACGAGGGGCTATCGCGACTGATTTACCTCACGTTGGTCACAACGCTGGTCGTTGCCGGAACGTTGCTCGGTTACGCAACATGGTTATCCCGACGTATTCGGGCACTATCGATTGCCGCCGAGGACGCGCTTGAAAATGAAACTCTGACGAGCGCGTTGCCGAGTGCACTGGCCAACGACGAGCTTGGAGACTTATCTCGAAGCTTCTCCTGGGTACTGCAACAGCTCGGCGAGTACAACGACTACCTCCGGTCTCTGGCATCGAAGTTATCGCACGAGCTGCGCACACCGCTCGCAATAGTGACGTCGTCGCTGGAGAATCTCGAGCACGAACCATTGAACGAAGCGTCACTTGGATACACGGCGAGAGCGCGTGAAGGCGCTGACAGACTGCGCCGGATTCTCAGTGCTATGAGTGAGGCAAGCCGTGTCGAGGAGTTAATGACGCACGCGGAGCCTGAGCGATTCGACTTGCGCGCTGTTCTCGAATCGACGACTTCTGCTTACCGGGATGTCTACAAGGAAAGATCCTTCGACTTTTCGAGCGACCTCGGCGAAGCCCAGGCAATGGGCTCGCCCGAACTATTGATTCAGATGCTCGACAAGCTCGTCGACAACGCTGTTGATTTCAGTAGCGATGACGACACTATCGACCTCACCCTTGCGATTAACGATGGCGTGTACGAGGTATCGGTCACGAATCCCGGCCCACCATTGCCGGAGCGCATGCGCTCACAGATGTTCGACTCGATGGTGTCGATGCGCAGTGGCGAAAACACTCGCCACCTGGGCCTGGGACTCTATGTCGCCAAACTGATCGCCGAAGGGCACGGCGGCCAGATCAGCGCCGACAATGTCGATGGCGGCGTTTGCTTTACTGTGACCGTGCCGCGTAGTACGCCTTAACGACAGGATCGTTCATCGTACGGTCGACGTGCGCATTAAGGGCCGGAGCCAGCCTCTCAACCAGGTCCGTCGGAATGTGATCGAGCTGGCCGGAATTAAGCCACTGGATCACAAATGCGACCTTCATGTCTGCAACCGTGAGCTTGTTGTCAGCGAAGTAGTCACCGCCACGCTCCAACAATTCCCCCAGTCCTTTTACGAACGTGCTTATCCAGGTATCCGCGAGCTTTTCCCGTGCCGCCTTCTGTTCATCACCCTCAAGGCTAAAGGTCGGGACAAGGCGATGGAGTAATTCCTCAATGGCACCCAACGCTTCGTCACAATACAGCGCCTGAAGATCGTCTTTGGGATACAAACCAGCCATTCGCCCGACATAACGACACATGCCGTTGGTCTGCGTAACGACCTTCCCGTCAATTTCGAGAACGGGAACCGAATTGAAGCGTGTGCTTCCACGCATTTCCGCGAACTCGGGAAACGCGATTCGATGGTCTTCGAACTCGATGCCAGCCGCGTGGAACGCGATACGCACAGGTTCGGCACGGCCGCCATCCATGTCGAAATAGGTGAGTTTGTAGGTGGTCATTTTGTCTCCCGAAAAGTGGTTAAACCATTGACTTTTATAGTATTTTCAGTGGTTTGCGAGTATACTGTATGTATTCACAGCATGCAATATCCAGGGAGGGAATCATGTCCGCAAACGTCCACTACGATCCCCGATTTGAGCAGTCGGAAGGCGAAAAACTCAGTGACGAAATCACCGAGCTTTGCGCGCGAGCGCTTACGAGTCGCGCATGCACTGGCCGAGCTGCCAAAGATTAGTGAGAAGTTCTCGGAAGGGGCGATCAGCTATTCGAAGGTTCGTGCCATTACACGCGTGGCGAAGGCACTCGAGATGGCCATCGAAGAAGGTGTGGGAGGCAGCTCTGCTGGCGACTCAGAGGATGAACCAATAGCCGCTCGTCGTGCCGATGCTCTGACCAAAATCGCCGAGACTTACATGAACAACAGCGAGAACTCGGGCTCGACAGCCGATCGCTACCAGGTAGTCGTCCATGTGAATGGCAGCGACAACCCCCACCTGGACAACGGCCCCCACGTTACCGCGGAAACATCTCGACGCATCGCGTGCGATTGTTCATCTACCGTTATCAAAGAGGACGAAAACGGTGAACCACTCTCCATCGGGCGACGTTCACGCACGATTCCGCCACCGATGCGGCGTGCATTGAAGGCCCGGGACGGTGGTTGTCGCTTCCCGGGCTGCACCAATCACAAGTTTGTGGATGGTCATCCTTGAAAACTTCGCGACACCGCAGAGTGCCACGCTTGAGGAGTCACTCGACTGGATGTATCGAAAACATGCAGAAAGCGGACATCACCAGCGAGTCTTGCGGCGCAAAGTGGTACGCCGGTGAACAGATGGACTGGGAGCATGCCGTCTGGCTGATGTTTACACCGAAGGCACCTGAATCGTGAAACGGCGAGTGACTGCTTTACACGCAATAGCGGCCGTTCAAATGCTAGGATTGAGCGAATTGTGAGCGGCTGCTACTGACCCAATGCGGTCATTGGTTGGATGCGACACTCCAGCTGCCTTAATCTGAGAAACGCTCGAGGGGATCAAGATGAAGTTCATTTCTTTGGGTACGATTTTGACTATTGCGACGTTACTTGTCGGGTGCCCGGAAGCGACGGTTGACCCGGACGCGGAAGCGCAAGAGCTTATGCAACTGAGTCGTGATTGGTCGGCGATGGTAGGTTCAGGCGATTTCGGGGCGGCAATTGACGTGTGGGCCGATGATGCTGTCATGCTGCCACCCGATTTGCCCGTCTTGTCGGGGAAGTCCGCGATTAGTGAGTATGTAGCTGGAGCCACAAGTATTCCTGGCTTCAAAATAAGCTGGGAACCTGATAGTGCTCATGTCTCGACGAGCGGCGATATGGCGTATCTAATAGAGCACAACGTAATCGAAATGGATGGCGAGAACGGCGAGAGAATCGTTACCCATGGCAAAGTTGTAACTGTGTGGCGAAGAGACTCGCAAGGTCAGTGGAAGAACGTTGTTGATATCTGGAATGCGATGCCTGCGCCGACTGATTGAAGCCTCTTACTACCTCACTGCACCGTCTGCTTATGGCCGTTAGCAGACGTTCAGAATCCAGCCTCCGAAATTCAGCGGTTGAACGACCGCTTTATTCCCGATAGCTGCCGTTCGACTATAATCACTCCGAAGGGCCGCTTGTGACCCGTACCGGACCTTGCTCTCTCAAAGAAATAGAGCGTCGGTATTTGCCCCGATTGTACCCTTGCGTCTCCCATGGCATAAGAATTGGTTAAGAAAAAGCCGGCTACCTGAAGTCTGCAGGGAGCGAATACGATGCTAGCGAGAAATGCAATTTTGGCGAGCGCAATGATGTGCCTCGTAGGCAGTCTCATCGCCTGTGATGATGAAGACGATTCAGCAGATCAAGTCGCACACCTAAGTGGGAAAATCAAAGTCGAGTCGCTCGACGATTTACCGAGGAAGGTATACCCGATCGATGTACCGGCTTCCGAACTCATCGTGTCGGATGAGTTTGCATCGCTCGTGGCACAGGTAGATGCGGACGTGAGCAAACTCCTGGATGAATACGATATTCAGGACAAAGCTACACTGCAGAACCTTTACAAAATCCTCTCGCAGACCGCTTTCTTTAGTGGCGATTTTGACTCTGCGATACAGTGGATGGAGAAAAGACGCGCCCTTGAGGATAAAGAAGCAAGTCGCCTCACCATGGGGCTGGTGATGAAAGCTTGGCTAGCTGCGCGCAATGCGGTAGGTCAGGAAGGTGACGAGGAAGCGTTCCGGGCTAAGTTTGGCGAGATCCTTGCGGCTAGCGTAGCTGAGCTGCCATGGGACGTCATCCAGGACAATATCGAGCAGGTAAAGGGACAAGTCGAGATATTGAGCAACAACGTAATATTGGGCGTAGTACAGATGCAGATCAACCCAGCCACAGCCAAGTCGGGAGAACTCACTGAAGCTTCGGCTTGGGCACTGATCAATCTGCGCGACACAATGGACGTGTACGTTCCAATAAAGGATGAGATCTCGGCCGTGTATTCGGAGTTGATCACTGCCAATCGGATCGTCAAACCGGATATATGGGCCGAGAGGTCGGTGTCCCTGGATGCAGGCAGCGGTGCTACCCCGGTGGTGATTGGTATTTGGGACACCGGCGTCGACACTTCGGTTTTCGAAGGATCTTTGTGGACCAATGCCAATGAAAATATCGATGGCACGGACTCCGATGGCAATGGATTCGTGGATGACATTCACGGCATTGCCTTCGACGTCGAGGGGCTTCGGACGCCAGAGCTGCTTCTACCTGTAGGTGACACGGTCGGACAAGTCGATGAGGCAATGTCCTTCATCAAGGGATTTACGGACATCACGTCGTCCATCGACAGTATTGAGGCATCGGAGCTGAAGCGATACATGAGCGAATTGCAGCCGGAAGAGATTGAAGGCTTCATGACGACCTTCATTTTTGCCATGGCGTATTCCCATGGGACGCACGTGGCAGGAATTGCCTTAGAGGGCAATCCTTTCGCCCGGATTCTGATCTCCCGCTATGGCTTCGACTATCATCAACCTCCCCGGCTCTTGACCACAGAGATCGCGCAGCGGTATGCGAAGTCCTACTACGACGCGGTCGAGTACTTCAAGGGAGCAGGCGTCCGAGCGGTCAATATGAGCTGGGGCTGGTCCCTTAAAGAGGTGGAGGGCATGCTCGAGGCTAACGGCATCACCGACCCGGACGAACGAAAAGCACGTACGAGCGAAATATTTGGGATTCTGAAGGATGGCCTTTACAAAGCAATTACCTCAGCGCCAGATGTTCTCTTCGTTGTCTCCGCAGGTAACACTGACAGCGACGTTGAGTTCGACGCAATGATTCCTAAGAGTTTTGATCTGCCGAATCTAATAGCGGTCGCGGCAGTAGACCAGGCCGGCGATCCAACTAGTTTTACTAGTAGCGGTAGAAACGTAAGAATCTACGCGAATGGATTCGAAGTAGAGAGTTTCGTGCCAGGAGGGGCCAGGATGAGAAGATCGGGTACGTCGATGGCATCTCCAAATGTACTCAATCTCGCTGCCAAGCTGCTTGCGCTCGATCCAAGCCTTTCCCCAACTGATATCATCGAGCTGATAATGCTCGGTGCGACACCAAAAGATAGTGATTTGAGAATGCTGCTAATTCACCCCAAACAAAGCGTGGAGCTTTTAGAGCAGCGATCAGAACCGGTCGGTTGAAAAACCGGCTGTTACT
>CAVWAH010000015.1:0-26225 GCA_963752875.1 uncultured Gammaproteobacteria bacterium
GTCTTGTTTGGTCAAACAGGGTTCGAACGCCCATACCCTCTCGCCAGAAATACAAAAGGCCCCGAAAGGGGCCTTTTGTATTTCTGGCGGAGAGGGCGGGATTCGAACCCGCGGTACGCTATAAACGTACACTCGCTTTCCAAGCGAGCGCCTTAAGCCGCTCAGCCACCTCTCCGAATTTTGTATGTTTGACTGCCAGTCGTCGCTCTACTTGCTCGAACCAATGGGTGGTGGCATGTCCGCACACTTGCCTGGCACGACCGGAGCGGCATTCGGATCTGCCTTCGGTATCGGCATCTCGCCGAATTCGTCGAGCTGGTCCAGTCCCTCCGGCGACACTACGCGCTTGCCTTCCACACGATTCTGGTAACGTAGCTCATCCTCGCAGTTCACTTCTTTCTCTTTATTTCCGCCGCACGCCGAAAGCGCTGCACCGATAAACAGGAAAGCCAATAACTGGCTCTTGGTCATGCAATTTCCTCCAGATCGACGCCCGCTGTGCGCATCGCCGATCGCATGTCTTCGTGATACCGATCCAAATACGGTGTCAGCGGCAGCCTGATATGCGACTCCATCAGACCCATTTCGCCGACAGCCCATTTGACCGGGATCGGGTTTGACTCAATAAACAGCGCCTTGTTCAGCGGCTGCAAGCTATCGTCGAGCGCTTTCGCCTCATCAGCCTTTCCTGCAGCAGCCAATTCGCACAACGTAGCCACCTGGCGTGGAGCTACATTGCCGCTCACCGTAATCACACCGTGTCCGCCCTGCTCGATAAATGGCCGCAACGTAAAATCGTCGCCACTGTAAAGCATGAACTCGTCGCTGACGACCTCCTGAATCTGCTTCAGTCGTTCAATGTCGCCAGTTGCTTCTTTCAGACCAAATATATTGTCATGCTTCGCAAGCCTTCCAACAGTCTCGGGCAACATGTCCGCCACGGTCCGACCAGGTACGTTGTACATGAGCAGCGGTCTATCTACCGCATCCGCAATAGCCGAATAGTGCCGGAATATGCCTTCCTGGGTCGGCTTGTTGTAGTACGGCACCACAACCATGTACGCCGCCAACCTTGGGTCAGATACCGCATTTGACAGCTCGATCGACTGGAACGTGGAATTCGATCCGGTCCCGGCAATGACCGGAATCCGTCCTGCCGCGATCTCGACAGATCGGCCGATCAGCTCGATATGCTCGGATCGCTTCAGCGTCGGCGACTCACCCGTCGTACCAGCGATGACGAGCCCGCTTGAACCCTGGTCGACATGAAAGTCGATCAGACGCTTGAGACTGGCGTAATCGACCCGATTATTGCCGTCGAACGGCGTAACGAGCGCGACCAGACTGCCGTGAAACACGATTGATCCTCGCCTTAAATAAGGCCGCGATGTTACTGTTCATGTCCGGTGCTGGCAAGGACTGCGAACGAATGCGGCACGCTGGCCCGCTCGCCCGGAAAGCAGCCGGTAGCCACGCCGGATCAAACATAAGGAAGAATTTAGCTAAATGTCACAACTTATTGTTATTTCAACGATTGGTAGCGATCGAAAGGGCGTTGTTCAGGACCTGACCAAGGTTGTCCTGGCTTGCGGTGGCAATATCGAAGAAAGCCGTATGACGACGCTCGGGTCGGAATTTGCGATGTTATTGCTGGTTTCCGGCAACTGGCACACGCTGAGTCGCCTCGAACAAGGCCTCGACAAGCTTTGCAAGGATGGCGACCTGCAGGTCTCAATCAAGAAGACCGACACCAAGCCGGCCGAAGAGAATCGCATGCCCTATGCCGTCGATGTGGTCGCACTGGACCAACAGGGCATTGTTTTCAACCTTGCGAATTTCTTTACGTCCCGGGATATCGAAATTGCCGATGTCGCCACGCGCAGCTATGCGGCCGCCCACACCGGCGCACCCATGTTTGCTGTGCAAATGGCTGTCAACGTCCCCTCCTCCGTCCACGTTTCACAATTGCGGGAAGATTTTCACGAGCTGTGCGATCAGCTAAACCTCGACGCCATTCTTGAACCCGTAAAGGCCTGAACAAGAACCGAACCTGGAGAACCACATTGAGTGCACCCCGTATCAATCGAGTCGTGGGCGATTTCAGCGCAGCCGCAACCGGCGACAAGACGATCCGCCTGAAGGACTTGCGCGGCAAGAATGTCGTTATCTACTTCTATCCGAAAGACAGCACACCAGGCTGTACCACAGAAGGCCGTGACTTCAGTGCCCTGCACGCGAAGTTCAAGCGACAAGAAACCGAGATTCTCGGCGTATCGAGGGACAGCATCGCGTCCCACGAGAAATTCAAGGACAAACAGGGCTTCAAGTTTGACCTGTTGTCGGATCCGGACGAGGTGTTGTGCAAGAAATTCGACGTAATTCATGAGAAAACGCTGTACGGGCGCAAGTTCATGGGCGTCGTCCGCAGCACGTTCCTGATCGATGCAGACGGCAAGCTGCGCAGCGAATGGCGCAGCGTAAAGGTCAAGGGACACGCCGACGAGGTATTGGAGGCCGTCAAGGCCCTGTAATCTCGGGGAACACCGGACTGCGAGACCAGTCGGAAACTAAGACCCGCCAATTACCGGATATCACATGCATTCAGGTTCCATTAAACGCTTACTACTGGCCGCTATTCTCGGCACGCTGGTCTTCGTGGCTGGCGCTGGCGCGGACGACATCAATCTGCCCGATATGGGCAGCCCGGCTGACGCCATCCTGAACAATACAGAGGAAGCACAGATCGGCCGCATGATCATGCGTGACATTCGCAACAGTGGCCAGGTCGTCGAAGACCCACTCATTACGGAATACCTCAATGACATTGGCAGCCGCATAGCGGCGCAGACCAACGACGGTGACCATAGTTTTACGTTCTTCGCCGTGGACGATCCCCGCATTAATGCATTTGCTTTACCCGGTGGTTACATTGGCGTGCACACAGGCCTGCTCGAAGCGAGCCGCAATGAGGATGAAGTCGCCGGTGTAATCGCACACGAAGTCGCGCATGTCACACAACGCCACATTGCCCGTGCCATTCACGCCAATTCCCGCCAGAGCTTGTTGACGACAGCCATGATGCTCGGCGCTATCGTCATGGCGGCGGCGGGCGCCGGTTCAGATGCGGTAGCGGGAGCGATGGCCGTCGCACAAGGCACAGCAGCGCAGCAGCAGATCAACTTCACACGTACTAACGAGTACGAGGCCGACCGTGTCGGCATCTCGGCACTTGCCGATGCAGGGTTTGACCCGTACGGGATGGCCTCGTTTTTCGACGTGATGTCGCGGCAGCAAACGACAAGCCCGGAAATGCGGGCACCCGAATTCATGCGGACTCACCCGGTCACGACAGCTCGAATCGCCGAAGCCCGAAACCGGGCTCGCTCGTACCCACAGGTACGCAGTAACGATTCGACGAGCTACGGGATCGCACGCACCAGGGTAGTCGTCGCTCAATTCGATACGCCGGCCGAAGCCGTCGCGTATTTTGAAGACCGCGACTACGAAAACCAGAACGACATTGAACGTTACGGCCGCGCCGTCGCGTATCAACGCGCGGGTGACCATCATGGCGCACAGGAAATATTCGAGGCGCTCCTGGATAAGGACAAGTCGGTCATCGCCTATCACATTGGCCTCGGCCAGACACTGGTCGCGCTCGATCACTACGGTGATGCGATTGAAACGTTCGAACGCGCACTCGAACTCTTCCCGCGTAATGTTCCTCTGGTAATCGAATACGGTGATCGCCTCCTCGAGCTAGGTCAGGCGAAGAAGGCCCACGCGATGCTGTTGGATCTGATGAACAATGTGCCGCCGACCCCGGAACAGGTTCGCCTGATCGCTCGTGCAGCCAACATGGCCGGCGAGAATGCCGAAGCCTATTACTACCTTTCCGAGTACCGACTCATGATCGGGGATCTGACAGGCGGCATTGGCTACCTGCAGGAAGCATTGCGGCTGCCAGAATTGCAGGAAATTCAGCGCGCACGATTCGAAGCCCGAATCGACTTCATTCGCGAATTCATGACTGAGGAACAACTCAAACGCATGCAGTCAACGCGCCGCATTGGTGTTGTGCGGAATGACGTGACTCAATGAAGTGCGTGCTAGCCGTCCTGCTTGTCGGGCTGCTCTCTGGCGGATGTGCGTCTACGCAGGCCGGTAGCACGGTCGAGCACGACCCATGGGAGGCAGCAAACCGTAAACTATTCCGCTTTAACGAAGTCGTCGACAAGGTGAGTTTGAAACCTGTCGCGAAAGGCTACGTGAAAGTCGTCCCCGAGCCTGTTCGCAAAGGAGTCACAAACTTCAGCCGCAATCTGGCGACGCCTGTATCCGTGCTCAACAATTTCCTGCAGGGCAAGCCCGGTCACGGTTTCCAGGAACTCGCACGTTTCTTCATAAACAGCACTATCGGTATCGGCGGATTATTCGATGTCGCAGGTAAAGGCGGCATCGAAACCAATTTCGAGGATTTTGGACAGACAGCCGCCGTCTGGGGAATTCCACCGGGACCATTCGTCATGCTTCCGTTTCTAGGGCCACGAACGCTTCGAGACACAGCGACTTTGCCTCTAAATATCGAGGCGGATCCCCTGCACCACTACGATAACTCCACCGTCCGCGTTTCTTTGCAGCTGTTACGTCTCGTGGATGTGCGCGCACGACTGCTGCCGCTCGAGGAATTGATGAAGGATTCCTCAGACCCTTACATCACAATGCGGGAGTCGTACCTGCAAAACCGGAATTTTCAGATCTATGACGGTGACCCGCCGACCGACGACGACGATGAATTCTATGACGAATTCCTCGATGAAGAGGACTACTAGACTTCGTCAGGTGCGTCGATAAACCCTGCCCAGCGTTCGCCTCGCGTTAGCAACTGCTCGACCTCTGTCGTTCTGGCAATCGCCAGGATCTTTTCAGGCATATCGATGAACCGAATCTCGCGAACACTATGATTCGCCCAGGTCACCCATTCCAGCAGCAATGCCAAACCTGCCGAGTCGCTGGCCGTGATTTCCGATAGGTCGACTTCGATTTGCGTGTGCTCTTCGAACAGACGTTCACTGGCCTTGAGGATCTTCTCGGACGTGTCGAACGTCATCTCACCGCTCACGGTAAAACGTCCATCGCCCAGGTCCTCAATCATGAATTCGCTCATCGGTAATTACTCAGGGACTGAAATACCTGCCTCGTTTTCCAGTCGTTGGATCACTGCATCCAGGCTGGAAGCGCGTATCTCGGAATCGAGTTCAGCACGAAAGTTACGCACATAGGAGACGCCTTCGATCACGACGTTAAAAACAAGCCATCCGGCTCTGCGCTTGACCAGTTCGTAGTCGACTGAAACCTTGCTGCCATCATCAAGCGCGACAGTACTACGAACCCTGGTGCGTTTCTTCGTGTCATCTCCCCGATACGGCAACACGGTGATCATATTGGGATCGAACTCGAGAATGCCATCGGAGTACTTGCGCAGGAGCGCGCGGTAGAACGCTTCGATGAAACGCGCTTGCTGTTCCTCACTCGCCGTTCGCCAGTGTTTTGCAAGGACAATCTGCGCGGCGAAGCGACTATCAAATCGAGGCGTCAGAATTTCGTCGATAATCTCATACAGCGCCTGACGGTCTTCTGACAATTCTTCCACTCGACCGTGAAGCTGCTCTGCAAACAAAGTGACCGAGCTTTCGATAACAGTGTTCGGTGAATCTTCGGCCAGTACGGTGCCAGACCAAAACGCGAACGACGCTACAGCGGCTATAACACTACGAATCATGTCAGTCCGACTCCTTGTCGTCAGAGCCCATATTAACCAGGAATTTGCCGATCAGGTTTTCAAGGACGATGGCAGACTGCGTGAACAGGATTTCGCTGCCCTCTTCGAGATACATATCCGAGCCACCAGCCTGCAAACCGATGTACTGGCTGCCCAGAATGCCCGACGTCAGGATGCTTGCATCGGTGTCGTCCGGAATCTGGTTGTACTTCGAATCAATGACGAAC
This sequence comes from uncultured Gammaproteobacteria bacterium, assembly GCA_963752875.1. Lineage (GTDB taxonomy): Bacteria > Pseudomonadota > Gammaproteobacteria > Steroidobacterales > Woeseiaceae > UBA1847. Next base: position 6,010 of record CAVWAH010000015.1, read on the forward strand.
TCCACGATGGCCTCGAGAGTAACGGCGTCGAATGCCACGCTGGTAACGCGACCGATCGTCACGCCAGATATCGTTACCGGCGCCCTTTCTCTCAGACTGCCGACATTCTCGAAACGCGCTTCCACCATATATACGGATTTAGCCTGGAAGTCATCGCGGCCGGTCGTTTGCGTTGTCAGGAAAAACAACGCGCTCATACCAAGCAGGACGAAAAGTCCGGTGCCTATTTCTACAGAACGGGTTTGCCGCATACTCTTACCTCAAATCATTGCTGCGGTGATCATGAAATCAAACACAAGTACTGCTATTGCGGTGATCACGACTGTCCGCGTTGTCGCACGACCGACGCCTTCTGCTGTCGGAACCGTATTATATCCTTCCCAAACTGCGATCAAGCTGGCCGCAACGCCAAACACGACGCTCTTCAGGATTCCTTCGTTAATGTCCGACAACTCAATTGTCAGCTGGATTTGCTGCCAGAACGAACCAACATCCACCTGGAACAGCTCAACACCGACCAGGTGCGCGCCAAACAGGCCGATGGCACTAAAGATCGCGGCCAGAAACGGCATCGCGATGACACCACCAAGAAACCTGGGGACCAACACCCGGCGCACCGGGTCCACAGCCATCATTTCCATAGCGGACAACTGGTCGGTGGCCTTCATGAGCCCTATTTCTGACGTCAACGCCGTGCCTGCCCGGCCAGCAAACAACAAGGCAGTCATCACCGGACCAAGTTCCTTAACCAGGGCGAAAGCCGCGGCTACACCCGTCCAGTCTTCGGCATTGAATATCGACATGTTCGAATAGGCTTGCAGGGCGAGTACCGCACCGACGAACAGGCCGCAGATCATAATGATAACGAGTGACAGCGCGCCGGCATTGTAGACCTGCTTGACGACAAGGCCGAAACGCCCGAAGAGTGCTTCAGGTGAATACCTGACGAGTCGCAGGAAGAACAACTGGAACGCACCGAATGTCCTTAAGAACTCGGTGCCGTTACGGTACAGGTCGCGGGCTACCCTCTTCACTCGGAATCCCGCCCGAGCAGCTGTTCTTCATAACCCGGTGCGTCGTAGTGAAATGCTACGGGTCCGTCGGCCATGCCATGCATGAATTGTCTTACCAGCTCAGAGCTGGCGGTACGCAACTCGTCAGGGCTACCCGATGCTGCAACCTTTCCGTCCGATAACAGGAAGCTGCGGTCGGCAACTGTAGCGATTTCTTCGACATCGTGGCTGACGACGATGCTGGTGATCCCCAACACATCGTTCATGCGGCGAACCAGGCGCACGATCACGCCCAGGGAAATCGGGTCCAGGCCAACAAAAGGCTCGTCGTAAATCAGTATTTCCGGATCCATGACCATCGCCCGTGCCAAGGCAACGCGACGTGCCATACCGCCGGATAGTTCAGACGGCATCATGTCGGCGGCACCGCGAAGACCCACCGCGTGGAGTTTTGTCAGCACGATATGGCGAATCAGACGGTTGCTGAGTTTCGTGTGCTCTCGCAAGGGAAATGCCACGTTTTCAAAAACGCTCAAATCTGTCAGCAATGCGCCATTCTGGAACAACATGCCAAAGCGTTGCCGAAGCTGGTACAGCTCGGTCTGATTGAGAGTCGAAATATCGACGCCATCAACGTATATGGTGCCCTGCTGTGGGATCAACTGGCGCGTAATCAGCCTCAACAGCGTCGTTTTACCGGTCCCGCTGGGGCCCATGAGCGCTGTGATCTCGCCCTTCCTGATCGTCAGATTCAGCCCATCAAATATCGCACGATGTCCTCGAGAGAACTTGAGGTCGCGTATTTCGATCAGCTTGTCGGAGTTGTCGCCCAAAATTCAGTAATCAGATCAGTCTGTCGCGGCGTAGGATAACAAGGAATTCCTTCGAAAGTCTGGCCCGGGACGATAAATAGGACTAAAATAGTCCCTTATTCACCCGAATCGGGGCTTTTCGTGCTCAGAATCAGCAAACTCACCGACTATGGAACGGTCTTACTCGCGCATCTCGCGGCGAACCAGGCCACCGTCTGTAGCGCTGCCGACGTTGCCCAGGCGACAGGCATTGCCCTGCCAACGGTGAGCAAGTTGCTCAAATCGCTGGCGCGCGCGGAACTCGTGACATCAACACGTGGCGCAAACGGCGGCTACCGGCTGTCTCGCGGCCCACAGCACATCACTGCCGCCGACGTTATCGATGCGCTCGAAGGTCCTGTATCAATCACCGAATGCAGCTCGATTGACGGCGATTGTGAACACGAAGGCGTATGCAGCGTCGGCGGCGCGTGGCAACGCGTCAATGTGGCGATTCGCCGCGCGTTGCAGGACGTAACACTCAATGACCTCGTACGAGCCGACAGCCCTGTGCCGACGTTTCGTTTCGCGGGTCTGCCCATAACAGTAGAAACACACCCAGTAGACAAAAATGGCGACTGAATCAGAAAACCTCGAAAGCCTGGTCAACAGGCGCTACGAACATGGCTTCGTCACCGATATCGAGACCGAAAGCCTGCCACCCGGCCTCGATGAAGGCGTCGTACGGGCAATTTCCGCCCGCAAGAAAGAACCTGAGTGGCTGCTCGAGTGGCGCCTGCAGGCCTATCGCCAGTGGCTGGAGATGAAAGAGCCGGCGTGGGCCCATCTGCACTACCCGAAGATCCAGTACGACAAGATCTCGTACTACGCGGCCCCCAAGTCGGACGATGATCGTCCCAAGAGCCTTGACGAAGTCGACCCGAAGCTTCTCGAAACCTACGACAAGCTCGGGATTCCACTGCACGAGCGAGCGCGCCTCGCGGGCGTGGCTGTTGATGCCGTGTTCGACAGCGTCTCGGTTGCAACGACGTTCAAGGAAAAGCTGTCTGAAGCCGGCGTTATCTTTTGCTCGTTCTCCGAAGCCGTTACAGAGCATCCGGAACTCGTCAGGAAATACCTTGGCACGGTCGTGCCGCGCCGCGACAACTACTTCGCCGCGCTGAATTCGGCCGTCTTTAGTGACGGGTCCTTCGTGTACATCCCGAAGGGGGTGCGCTGCCCGATGGAGTTGTCGACCTACTTTCGTATTAATGCGGCCAATACCGGCCAGTTTGAACGCACACTGATCGTTGCGGAGGAAGGCAGCTACGTCAGCTACCTCGAAGGCTGCACAGCCCCGATGCGCGACGAAAACCAACTGCACGCAGCGATCGTTGAACTCGTAGCGATGGATGACGCCGAGATCAAGTACTCAACCGTGCAGAACTGGTACCCGGGCGACGAAAATGGTGTTGGCGGAATCTACAACTTCGTGACCAAGCGTGGCGATTGCCGCGGCGCCAATTCGAAGATCTCGTGGACGCAAGTCGAGACCGGCTCGGCCATCACCTGGAAATATCCAAGCTGCCTGCTGCGCGGTGCGAACTCAGTTGGCGAGTTCTACTCGGTGGCTGTTACGAACAACATGCAGCAGGCTGATACGGGCACCAAGATGATTCATATCGGGCCAAATACACGGTCGACGATCGTCTCGAAAGGTATTTCTGCCGGCAAGGCGCAGCAGTCCTACCGCGGGCTCGTCCGTGTCATGCCGCAGGCCACAGGTGCACGCAATCACACGCAGTGCGATTCGCTCCTGATCGGTAAGGAATGCGGCGCGCACACGTTCCCGTACATGGAAATCAAGAACCCGTCGGCGAAGATCGAACACGAAGCAACCACGTCGAAAATATCGGCGGACCAGCTGTTTTACTGCCGGCAACGTGGCATCTCGGAAGAAGATGCCGTCAACATGATCGTTAACGGCTTCTGCAAGGAAGTCTTCAAGGAACTTCCGATGGAGTTTGCCGTCGAGGCACAGGCGCTACTGAACGTCAGTCTCGAAGGCGCCGTCGGATAAAGGTCTAACCATGCTCGAAATCAAGAATCTCCATAGTCGCATCGGCGACACCGAAATCCTCCGCGGCCTCTCGCTGTCGGTCAACCAGGGCGAAGTGCATGCCATCATGGGGCCGAACGGCTCTGGCAAGAGCACGCTTGCACAGGTAGTCGCGGGCCACCAGGACTATGAAGTCACCGGTGGCTCGGTCACGTTCAAGGGGCAGGACCTCCTGGAACTCGAACCGGAAGAGCGTGCACGTGAAGGCATCTTCCTTGGCTTCCAGTACCCGGTTGAGATTCCGGGTGTGAATAACGCTTACCTTCTAAAAGCTGCGCTCAACGCCAAGCGCAAGCATGCCGGACTGGATGAAATCGACGCATTCGAATTCCTGAAGATGGCCCGCGAAAAGATGGCCACTCTTGGCATGGACCCGAAATTCCTGAACCGAGGCGTCAATGAAGGTTTCTCCGGCGGCGAAAAGAAACGCAATGAAATCCTGCAAATGGCGATGCTCGAGCCGGAACTCGCGATTCTCGACGAGACCGATTCGGGCCTCGACATCGACGCGCTCAAGGCTGTTGCCAATGGCGTTAACTCGCTGCGAAGCCCCGACCGCGCGATCGTGCTCGTTACCCATTATCAGCGCCTTCTCGATTACGTCGAACCCGACTTCGTCCATGTATTGTCGCAGGGCAAGATCGTCAAGTCGGGTGACAAGTCGCTCGCGCTCGAACTTGAAGAAAAAGGCTACGACTGGGTACGCGAGGCCGCGAACGCATGAAACGTCTCTCCACAGACGAACTGCAAGCCATCGTCGGCCGACTACCGACGACGCGCGACGAGGACTGGAAGTACACCGACCTCGCCCGTGCGCGCGATATCTCCACCCGTTGGTTACTCGCAGGCACTGAGGCGCCCTCTTCCGCGCTCGTCGAGGAGATCGAGCGAATTACGGGAAGCATCGATGCGTCGTGGTTCGTAATCGTGAACGGCGAGATTCAGGAACGGGCCGCCGTATCCGGAGTCACTGCCGATAAGTTGGATGAAGCACCAGGCGCGGATAGCGCGCTTGCAGAGCTCAATGCCGCGCTACTCAAAGATGGCCTGCGCATCACGGTGGATGGCGTAGTCGAAAAACCGATCGGCATCCTGATGATCGACGGCACGAACGATACGTCCGTGTCGCAGGCATACGTTGAGATAAAGTTTACGGAGCATTCCTCCGCAAGCGTAATTGAGTACCACGCATCACGAGGCGATGCTGACCAGTACGCCAATACGGTTGTCACGATAGCCGTTGGCGACAACGCGTCTGCAAGACACGTTCGCATTCAGGACCGGGCTCGCAATCATGTGCAGACCGGCAGAACCGACGTGGTTGTCGGACGCGATTCGCGCTTCAACTCGGCAGGCTTCGATTTGGGTGGCGGGCTGATTCGGAATGATATCGTGATCGATATCGCGGACCCTGGTGCCGACGTGTCCTTCGACGGTCTATATCTTGCAGGTGAAGGCCAGCACATCGATAACCACACACGCGTCGACCATCTCGTCGGACCGGCGACGTCCAAACAGGAATATCGCGGCATCCTGAACGGCAAATGCCGTTGCATATGGAACGGCAAGGCAATTGTTCACGAGGGTGCGGACGGCACTGATGCCGAGCAGGCGAATCACAACCTGTTGTTGTCGGACAAAGCCGAAATCGACGCCAAACCCGAACTCGAGATTTACACCGATGACGTCAAATGCAGCCATGGAACGACCGTTGGCCAACTCGATGAGGCGTCACTCTTCTATTTGCGCTCGCGCGGGCTGGACAGGCAACACGCTACGCAGGTCCTGACGCATGCGTTCGCCGCCGGCATCGTGGCACGTTCGCCCATCGAAGCAGCCAAGGAAGAGATCACGCAGCTCATGGAAGCCAGGCTCGCGAACATGATTCAAACGAACGACGTACTTTCAGCATGAGTGCGCCAGCACACATAGCAGCAACAAGCTGGCGTTCGGATTTCCCGACGCTGGACCAGACTATCCACGGCCAACCGCTGGTCTATCTCGACAGCGCGGCGTCTGCACAGCAGCCCGCGAGCGTGATCGATGCCATTGCCAGGTACCAGCGTGAAGATCATGCCAATGTTCACCGCGGCGTTTATACGCTGAGCCATCGAGCGACGGAAGGATACGAAGGCGCACGCGACAAGATTCGAGAATTCATAAACGCTGATTCGCGCAACGAGGTCGTGATGACCAGCGGTACAACGGAGTCGATCAACCTGGTGGCACAGAGCTTTTGCCGCCCTCGCCTGCATCCTGGTGACAAGATCGTCATTACCCATCTCGAACACCACGCGAACATCGTTCCCTGGCAACTCGTCTGTGAGCAAACCGGCGCTGAACTTGTCGTCGCGCCGATCAATGACCGCGGCGAGGTCGAACTGGATGCAATGCTCGGACTGATCGACGACAAGACGTTTCTGGTCGGCGTTGCGCACGTATCCAATGCGTTGGGAACCGTGTGCCCGATTGAGAAGATCATCGCACACGCGAAAGCGCGCGGAATTCCAGTGCTTATCGATGGCGCACAAGGTGTACCTCACCTCGATATCGACGTGCAGGCACTTGGCTGCGACTTCTATGCGTTCTCCGGTCACAAAATGTTCGGGCCAACCGGTACGGGTGTGCTGTACGGCCGAGAGAACCTGCTCGATGCGATGCCACCCTGGAAAGGTGGCGGGGACATGATTCTCGAAGTCACTTTTGACAAGACGACCTACAATGAGTTGCCGTACAAGTTCGAAGCCGGGACGCCAAACATCTCCGGTGTCGTCGGTCTCGGCGCGACAATTGACTACCTGCAGGCCATCGGCATGCAGCGCATCGCCGAGTACGAGCATGAATTGCATGCCTACATGGTCAGCGAACTGAAGAAGATTGAGGGTATTCGCCTGATTGGCGAGGCACGGAACCAGGCCAGTGTGCAGTCCTTCCGGCTCGGCGATATCCACTCGCATGACCTGGGCACCATTCTCGATCACCAGGGCGTGGCGATTCGCACCGGGCATCATTGCGCGATGCCCCTCATGCAGTACTTTGGGATTAATGGCACCGCACGCGCGTCGGTCGCGTTATACAACAATCACGACGACGTCGACCGCCTGATCGTGGCCCTGGGCAAGGTGAAAGAGATTTTCGGATGAATCATCCGCAAGGCGACATGCAGGACCTGTACCGCGAGCTGATACTCGATCATTCGCGTAACCCAAGGCATTTTGGTCGCCTGAGCGACGCAACCCACACAGCGGATGGCATTAACCCGCTATGTGGCGACAAACTGAAACTGTACCTGCGAGTTGATGGCCAGGGCCGTATTGAGTCGTCGAGTTTTGAAGGCTCGGGATGCGCCATATCGGTAGCATCTGCATCGCTGATGACAGATACCGTAACCGGCCTGCCTGTTGACCAGGCCGAGGCCTGCTTCAAGAAAATAACGCAACGGTTGAAGAACGGCGACCCAGCGGACAACTCTGATCCGGCCCTCGAAAAACTCAGGGCGCTCGATGGCGTCCGCGAGTTTCCGGCCCGCATCAGATGCGCGACGCTGGCCTGGCACGCGCTGCATTCAGCACTCGAAAACGATACAACACCGGCTACGACGGAGTAGGACGCACAATGTTTGGGCACACCAACGAACCAATTAATCTCACTCGCGACGTCAGCGCGATCATTATCCCGGTGGGCGAGACGGTGACGCTACGGGAAGGAACCGAAGGCTTTATCACGCAAGCGCTTGGCGGGAGCTTCACGGTATATGTCGAGGGCAACCTGTTCCGGATATCCGGCGTGGATGCCGATGCGCTCGGCAAGGAACCCGTGCCACCCCCCGCCATTCCCGAGAACGCGACCGACGAAGACATAGAGAGCGTCATTTGGGATCAGCTCAAGACCTGTTACGACCCGGAAATCCCGGTCGACATCGTCAACCTCGGCTTGGTCTATCGCTGCGATGTCACGTCGCTCGGTAACGGCAAACGCTCTGTCAGCGTTGACATGACGCTGACGGCAGCCGGATGCGGTATGGGTGACGTGCTCGTGCAGGACGCGCGTGAGAAAATCGCTATTATTCCGACTGTGTCCGACGTGATCGTCGACCTCGTCTTCGACCCGCCGTGGAATGTCGGCATGATGACCGAGGAAGCCCAACTGCAAACGGGGTTGATGTAAGCTTTAAGAGTAGGGGCTAAGCTTTTGAAAATACTGACAATAGTTCGTCACGCGAAATCCAGTTGGAAGAACAACAGTCTTTCGGACAAGAAACGCCCCCTCAACAAGCGCGGCGAGCGAGATGCCCCCAAGATGGGGCAGCGCATTCATGATCATGGTATCCGGCCATCGCTGATTGTTACGAGCCCGGCCACTCGTGCGTGGACGACCGCCAAAATCGTTGCCAGCGCACTCAAATACCCGAAAGAGTTTCTGCAACGCGAGGACCACCTGTACCTTGCATCGCTCGATGAGATCCTCGATATCATCGTGGCTCAGGACAATGGCTTCAACAACCTGATGGTTGTCGGACACAATCCCGGACTCACCGATCTTGTGAACTTTCTGCAGCCCGGTCTAACCAGCAATCTGCCGACTGCGGGAGTTGTTTCGGTCGAGATCGACCAGGACAACTGGAGTCTCTACGAGCGCCCGAAGACCAAACTACTCGTTCACGACTGGCCAAAGAAAGAGCAGTAGGCAGCCGTGGATTTCGCGCAACGTAAGAGGCCGGCCTGGTTCAGAGGTCTATCGAATACTCCTGCCGGACCTCCGGCCCCAACGCTTCTTTGAGCGGATTGAGGTGAGCCTCGAAATTTCGCCACTGTTCCAGGCCTTCTTTGTAAATCGGCTTACGGACCTGTTCCGCACTGGGCGTGCGCACGGCCCGCTCGACTTCGTAAAATCTCAGGCACTGTTCTTCAAAGTCCAGTTCGCAATAGTCCAGTAGCGCGCGGATCTGCGCTTCAGTGTCGCCCACCATTTCTTCGTATTGCACCCGGTGGACCCTGCCGGGCAAGACCGTGTCCCAGTGGTCCATCACCCTGACGTAATCACGGTAGTACTTGCCGACGTCTTCCAGGTCATAGGTGAAAGTCTGACCGTGGGCGAAACACTGTTTGAAGCCGGAAAAACAGCCGCCCATCGGGTGGCGCCTCGCGTCGATAATTTTGCTGTTGGGCAGAATCAGATGGATCAAACCGATGTGTCGAAAATTATTGGGCATCTTATCGACAAAAAACGGGGTGTCTGTGCGCTGGATACGGGTGGTTTTCAGGTAACTCTCGCCTAACTCCCGGAACCGCTCCTGGGACAGTTCGGCGAGGACCTCCGGATATTTTCCGGACGGGTTTTTTCGATTCTTATCACCCAGCACACGCGCAATCGTGATGATATCCATCAGTTCAGACGTGCCTTGAACCTGAGAATGGCTGGCCAGAATTTGTTCCAGCAAGGTCGAACCGGCACGCGGCAAACCGACGACGAAAATTGGATCTGGCGCCTGGCAACCCCAACCCCTGCGTTGCTCAAAGAATTCCCTCGGTAAGGCTCGAACCTGCCGGAGCGACTCAAGGACATTGATCTTGGCGTTGTAGCGATGCTCAATTCGCCGGATGCTGTTGCCACGTTTGTAATACTTGAACGATTCGTCGTATTCCTTGCGGTCCTCCAGTGCCTTTCCCAATGCAAAGCCAAGATGCGCCTGGTCGTCGGCGTCGCCGCCCTCGGTCGTCACCTGCTTGCGCATATTGTCAATGTCATCGTCACCGAAGCGGAAGGTCTTCAGGTTGGCCAGGCTCCAATAGGCTTCGCCCACCTCGGGACTCAGGTGGATGCATTTTTTGTAGGCCTCGATGGCTTCATCCAGCCTTCCCACTGTTTTCAGCGTGTGACCATAGCTCATCTGAGCCCTGGCCTGATTGGGGTAGCTCTTCAGTACCTTTTCGTAAATCTCAAGCGCCCCTGTCTGGTCCCCGATTCGATTCAGCACGGAGGCACTGAGGGTCAGAAAATTGGGATTGTTCGGTTCCAGTGCCAGTAATTTCTCGGTCTCCTGAATTGCCGCCTCCGGCTCTTGCAGACGCATCAGAATTGTTGCGTAAGTGTGTCTTGCCGCATGAAAATTCGGCGCCAGTTCCAGGCAACGCTCCAGCAGATGGCTGGCATCTTTCAATTGGCCCATTTTGAAGCCGATGTCGGCCAGCATCTTAATGGCGGACACGTCAGTCGGGTGTTTTTTCAGCAAATCCCTGGCAATGCGTTCCGCCCTACCCAGTTTGCCGTCGTGCATGAGTCTGACGGCCTCGACCAACTCCTGATGGGGTGTCGAGAGTTCAAAATGTCGTTGAAAAGCCTTGCGGCTGCCGTCTTCGTCACCGGCGGCCGCCAACTGATGGCCGAGGCTTTGCCAGGCTGGCGCATGCTTCGGGTCAATCGCGACAGCTTTTCGCAGAGTTTCAAGAGCATCATCGCCCAGCCCAACGCCGCCCTGGCATTGTGCGAATTCGACCAGGAATTCAGGAGAATCAGCTTGACCGTCGAGGAGTGGCGCTAATACGTCCAGCCCCTTTTTCGGCGCTTCCTGCAGGCGATATGCTGAGGCAAGGATCCGTCGGGCGTCGACAGAATCGGGGTACACCTTGAGAATCTCTTGCACCTGCTCTTCCGCCAACCGTGGATCATGAGCGAGCAGATCTGTCGCATTCTTGAGGGCGTCTCGCAGATCACCGCTGTCCGTTTTGCCTACCGTTGACATGCACGACATTATCCACAATTGCGGTCCGAGGGGGAGCAGTTTCGATTTTCGGCCTGAATATCGCTCATTACGTATCTATGTGCCACCGAATGAGTGGATACAACCTGAAAATAGAGGCGAAATTAGACTGCCGGGGGGTGTTTGGCCCATACTGGCTACTGTTTCGATAAGAAATCATCAAAATTTCGATACAGGGGGCTCCAGTGAACGAATTCAAACAAAAGCATTTGGCGAGGTCAATTTCTCTGATCCTGGCGGGATCTGCCATTCCGGTTATGATTGTGGCGCCGGCGCAGGCTCAGGATGCCACCGGATCTGCACTTGAAGAGATTATCGTAACCGCCCAAAAACGGGAACAGAATCTTCAGGATGTGGCTGTTTCAATGCAGGTACTGGATAACCAGTCGCTGGAAAACCTGAACGTCCGAGCATTCGCAGACATGATTGATTTCATGCCAACTGTTGCATTTGCTTCCGGCGGGGCCACCGCCGGCCCCGGTTTTGGGCAAGTCTACATGCGCGGTATTGCCAGTGGCGGCGACGGCAACCACTCCGCTTCCATGCCCAGCGTCGGCTACTACCTGGACGAGCAGCCAGTAACCACGATCAACCAGGTCCTGGATATCCACTTGTACGACATTGCCCGCGTTGAAACGCTGGCCGGCCCGCAAGGCACGCTCTACGGCCAGGGCAGCCAGTCGGGCACCATCCGCATTATCACCAACAAGCCGGTCATGGGTGAAACAGAAGGCGGCGTCGACGTGGAAGCTAACGGGACCAAGGGCGGTGATCCGGGTTACAACCTGAATGGTTTCATGAACCTTCCTGTTGGCGAACGCGCCGCGGTCAGGCTCGTAGCCTGGCACAAAGAGATAGGCGGCTTTATTGATCAAGTGCCGACCACAATGACCTTCCCCGGGCCGCAGGCCAATACGGTCGATAACTCCAGTTTTGTCAGGGAAAACGCCAACACGGCGACGACCACGGGCCTGCGAGGGCTGCTAAAGATTGACCTTAACGACAACTGGTCAGTCACGCCGGGCCTCATCGTCCAGCAGTCGGACAACGAAGGCTACTGGGAGCACAATCCGGAGTTCTTTGGTGATCTGGATACTGGCAGACTCTGGCCTGCTACTGGCGAAGATGACTGGCATCAGGCGTCTCTGACCCTGGAGGGCAATATCGGCGATGTCGACGTCGTCTACGCGGGCGCTTTGCTGGATCGGCAACAGGACTACGAGTACGACTACAGCGATTACACGGAATACTGGGCCTATTACCTGACCAACCCTGACTACTATGCTGCTCCAGGCTACTGCGTTTACTACAATGACGCGGGCGATTGCGCGATCGGCACGCAATATGTAGACGCCAAGAACGATTTTTCACGTCAGAGCCATGAATTGCGCTTCCAGTCAGCAACGGACCAACGCTTCCGGTGGATCGCCGGCATGTTCTTCCAGAGCCAGGAGCACGAGTTCGATTTGCAGTGGACCGTTCCTGATTCAGACACCGCCACGTCGGTGGTCCAGGGCGGCAACGTGGTGTGGCAGACGCACCAGGTCCGCGAGGATGAGGACACGGCCTATTTCGGAGAATTGACCTATGACTTCACCGATCAACTGACCGCAACGCTCGGTGCCAGGTACTTTGAATACGAAAACTCACTGTACGGTTTTAATGGTTTTCTGCGGCATTGCACGGGCCAGTACATCGATGGTGATTTTGTCGAGATCCCGGCGGCTAACGGCGGCGAGATACAGTATCCCTGTTTCAATACTCGGGTTCTGGATGACGTGGCCAAAGGCGATGACTGGGCCTTCAAGCTCAATATGGAATACAACCTGACTGACGACATGTTGTTTTATTTAACCTGGTCCGAAGGGTTCCGGGCCGGTGGTGTGAATCGCGCACGAGTGCCCGACATCCCCAAATACGATCCTGATTTCGTCACCAACTACGAGATCGGCTGGAAGATGTTGTTGGGCGACAACGTGCGATTCAACGGTGCGATCTACAAGCTTGACTGGGATAATTTTCAGTTTGGTTTCCTCGACTTCACCGTTTCGAATCTGACCATTGTTCAGAATGTCGGTAACTCCAGCACCACCGGTGTGGAGTGGGATCTGACCTGGGCGGCCAATGACAACAACACGTTGACCTTCGCAGGGTCCTATAACAACGCTGAGCTCGAGACCAATTTCTGGCGCACGCAGGATCTTGAAGATGCGGGCGAACCGCCCAATGCGCCGGCCGGCACACCCATGCCTTATGTTCCAAATCTTCAGTTGACCGGCATCTGGCGGAGTAATTTTGAAATTGCATCCATGCCCAGTTTCTTCCAGGCGGCCATAGCCCACACGGGCGATCGGTGGAACGACCTGGACACGCTCAATGTTCCCGCCAGGCGGGAGATGGATGCCTACAACCTGGTGAATCTGTCCGCGGGGATAGAAAAGGACACCTGGGCGGTCACCCTATACGTCAGAAACCTGTTCGATGAACGTGCGGAAATTGATTTCGCTGACCCGGGCTATGGCGGATTGCCGAACCTGGATCGGCCGCCGGGCCATGTCTGGACCTCCCAGACCATCCGGCCACTGTCGTTTGGACTTCAGTATACTTATAGATACAGGTAGCGGACGAGGTACCAAAAAGGGGCCGGATTGATCCGGCCCCTTTTCTTTTGGGTCTTGAGAGGGGTTGTCATGTTCCCCAAGTGTCATATGGACCGGGGTAAGTCGAAGACCTAAATGAAAGTGTCCACTAAACCTGAGCAAGACCAAACTGCTGACAGGCTGCTTTTGACCCAAAAGAGCGACGCGTCCGCGGCACAAAACTTTTGCGTATGGGCAATCGCCCGGGCGGCCGGTTTTCCGTTGTCAGGGCTGTCTGTCAGACAGCGTGACTGTGTTTCCTGAGTATGTCGAAAACCTTGGCGTTCGGGCAGAAATCGTTACCGTCATCTTTCTTGCCCTGTAGCCATCGTTCACAGACGGACTCAATCGCACAACTTCGACAACGCTGCCGAACTTCTTTCATGATGGTCGGGAATTCGCCACTCGTGGCAATCTCGGGATCGAGCCCGACGGACTCGAGCATCGCGCGCAATCTTCGCTCCGAGTTGACAGCCAAATATCGCCTGAACCCGAAGATCATGGCAGCTGCAATGCCTACCATCGCCATGGCAGCGACGACCTGAATGACTGACTCGTTCATAGTTCGCCTCCTTCCTAACTATAGGCCCGAGAGCGAAGATTCGAACTACGTAAATACCGGTGTTCGTGATGACGACCAAGCCACTACAAAAGCGAGGACTGATCCGATCAGGGTGATCTTCGGAACTAATCGCCGCTAGCTTGGATGTCCGCTTGTGGCCGAAAGCAGACGCTCAGAATCTCAGAAAATCAACGTTTGAACGGCCGCTTTGAATGAAAGCGGACATTCGACGTTACCGCGGAAACATCCGATATTTTACTTCAAGAAGTTCTTGTAACTATTTAATTAGCATTCAGGAACGTTAACGGCAAGGCCGCCCTGGGACGTTTCCTTGTAGTGAGAGGACATGTCCTGACCGGTCTGGCGCATGGTCTCGATCACCTGGTCCAGGGTAACCTTGTGAGTGCCATCGCCATGCATCGCGAGCTTGGCGGCATTGATAGCCTTCACCGCACCCATCGCATTGCGCTCGATGCAAGGAATCTGCACGAGCCCACCGATTGGGTCGCAGGTCAGTCCAAGGTTGTGTTCCATGCCGATCTCAGCGGCCTCCTCGATGTGGTCGTTGGAGCCGCCAAGCGCCGCGGCCAGCCCGCCGGCAGCCATCGAGCACGCCACACCTACCTCACCTTGACACCCCATCTCTGCACCTGAAATCGATGCATTGGTTTTGTACAAGATGCCAATGGCGCCCGCCGTCAGAAGACACTTGCGTATGCCCTCCTCGTCCGCGTCAGGTATGAATTGCATGTAGTACTTCAACACAGCCGGGATAATCCCAGCAGCCCCGTTTGTCGGCGACGTCACCACGCGCCCTCCGGCGGCGTTCTCTTCGTTGACCGCGATCGCCCACGCGTTGACCCATTCCATCGCATCAAGGGCAGCCGGGTCCGCCGCGCGTCGACAATGTTCGATGAAGTTTTGGTGCACGCCGCAATACGCTCATTTTTCCGGGCAACACACCATCGGTCCGCAACCCTCGATTGATACAGGCTTGCATCGCTTCCCAGATTGCGTCGATTTCCCTGTAAACGTCGTCTTTACTCCGCCACGCCGTCTCGTTGTGCATCACCAGTTCGGCGATCGTAAGATCATTATCCGCCGCAACCTGCAATAAGGATTCGCTGGTTGAATAGGCAAGCCTCGGCTCATCGGCATTGGATGCTGACTCCGGATCGTCATTACGCGCGATGAAGCCGCCACCCAGTGAGTAGTAATTCTCATCGGCCAGGATCGATTGCTCATCGTCATACGCGACGAATCGCATGCCATTCGTATGCCTGGGAAGTTCTCGATCAAAGTTGAACAGCAGGTCATGCTCCGGATCGAAGTCGATATTTCCAAGGTGTGAGATTTCGAGTTGCTTGTCCCTATGAACAGCTGCCAGTAGATCGTCCACAGCATCGGGATCGATCGTCTCCGGCGAAAGACCCATGAGTCCGAGGAGGACGGCGGAATCGGTTCCATGCCCCTTACCTGTCCAGGCAAGCGAACCAAACAGCGTGACCTCGATCCGTGCCGCGCTTTCCAGTTCGGCGGCGAACGCCCGCGCAGCTTTCATAGGCCCCACAGTGTGTGAACTGGACGGACCGATCCCTATCTTGAATATATCGAAGACACTGAATGCTGCCATCAATCAGAGCCTAGCGTCAGCAGGCTCGCGTTGCCACCAACAGCGGAGATGTTGTTGCTCAGCGTAAACTCGGTACCGAAGCGCTGCACGTAGTGCGGACCGCCGGCTTTCGGCCCGGTCCCTGAGAGCCCACATCCACCGAATGGCTGGACGCCGACCACGGCACCAATCATGTTGCGGTTGACGTAGAGATTGCCCGCTCCGCAATCCGCGGCAAGACCTGCAACGCGGGAATCGATACGGCTGTGCAGTCCCATCGTCAACCCAAAGCCCGTGCCATTCACTGCCGCCACCATCTTGTCGAGGTGTCGGCTTTTGAACTTGACCACGTGCAGAACAGGGCCGAACTGCTCCTCCGTCAACGCGCTGATGTCATCAATCTCGACCAACGTCGGCGCAAAGAACGTGCCCGCGTCGGTCCCATTGGGCAGCGTGCAGCGATGCACGACCTTTTGCTCTTTGCCCATGCGCTCGACGTGTGCCGCCAATATCTGCGTGGACGGGTCGTCGATACACGGTCCGACGTCCGTCGACAGGTGCTTCGGATCTCCGATTGTGAGCTCTTCCATGTAGCCCTTGAGAAGGTCCAGTGTCCGCGGCTCGATTTCTTCCTGCACACACAACAGACGCAGCGCTGAACACCGTTGGCCCGCACTATTGAACGCCGAGAAAATGCTGTCGTGCACGACCTGCTCTGGCAGAGCCGAGCTATCAACGAACATGGCGTTCTGCCCGCCGGTCTCAGCGATCAGTGTTCCGATCGGGCCATCCCGGTGCGCCAGCGTCTGGTTAATGGTCTGGGCAACCTCGGTCGAACCCGTAAATACCACGCCAGCGACACGAGGATCGGCAACAGCACGTTCACCAATGAGCCGGCCACTACCAGGAACGAAGTGCAGCACATCAGGCGGCACGCCGGCTTCGTGTAGCAGCTGGATCGCTCGATGGCCGATCAGCGGCGTCAATGCCGCCGGCTTGGCTAATACCGCATTACCTGCAGCAAGCGCTGCCGTAACCTGGCCCGTGAAAATTGCCAGCGGGAAGTTCCAGGGGCTGATCGCAATGAACACACCCTTGCCACGCATGCTGTACGTGTTGCGCTCACCGGTCGGACCCGGCAACACGATGGGCTCACCGAAGTGCTTCTTGGCCTGTGCGCCGTAGTAGCGCATGAAGTCGACGGCTTCACGAAGCTCGGAGATCGAGTCCGGAATCGTCCGGCCACCTTCTCTAACGCAAAGATCAATCAACTCATCCTTGTGCTGCTCAAACAGGTCCGCGGCACGATTCAGGATCCTGGCGCGCTCTTCCGCACCCTGGCGATTCCACGAGCGCTGGGCCGCCACAGACAATTCGATGGCCTTGTCGATGTGTTCTTCATTCACCTGGTGGCAGATACCAACGACTTCGGACGTATTGGTGGGGTTAACTGACGGATCTTCCCTGCCGCTAACCTCTTTGCCACCAATGATCGGTTTGGCCGTAATCGATTTCTTACTCGCCACTTCGAGGTCCGCCAGCAGTTCCTTGCTGACAGTTCGGTCAGGGAGGTTCACGCCGTGTGAATTATCACGCTCGGGCTGGAAAATATCGGCCGGTTTCGGGATCCGATCATGTGCCGCGTAGTCGTGCGCCGCCGCTGTTGCGAGCGGATCCGCGACGATATCCATGACATCAATAGACTCGTCGGCGATCTTGTTGACGAATGACGTGTTCGAGCCGTTTTCGAGCAGGCGACGCACGAGGTAGGGCAGCAGGTCTTCGTGGTTGCCTACGGGAGCGTACACGCGGCACGGCCGATCGTGCTTCTTGGGATCGACGACTTCGGCGTAGAGCTCTTCGCCCATGCCATGCAATCGCTGAAACTCGTAGTCGCGCCGCGATCCTGCGTAGTGCAGGACGCTCGCCAACGTGTGCGCGTTATGCGTCGCGAACTGGGCGTAGATCTTGTCGCCGGCATCGAGCGCTGCTCGCGCTGCTGCAAGGTAAGAGATGTCGGAATGTGACTTGCGCGTATACACCGGGTAGCTCTCGAGCCCCTGCTCCTGCGCCCACTTGACCTCGCTGTCCCAGTACGCGCCCTTGACAAGTCGAACAGGGATGCGCCGCCCAACGTCACCTGCGAGCTCGATCAGGAAACGCATGCAATCCCGTCCGCGACGCTGATAAGTCTGCAACGCGACACCAAAGCCGTCCCAGCCGCTCAGGGCCGGATCGCGGTAGACGCGCTCGAAAATACCGAGCCACATTTCGAGACGATGTGCCTCCTCCGAATCGATCGTCAGCCCAATGCCTGTGTCCCTGGCCTGTTTGGCGAGCTCGAGCACGGCTGGCACGAGCTCGGCCATGACGCGATCCTCGTGCGAGTACTCGTAGCGCGGATGCAACGCGGACAGCTTGACCGAGATACCTGGTGCCGAGAAGACATCGGCTGATTCGACCTGCGCATCGCCAATACTCTTGATGCCCTCGTGGTAGTTGTCGAGGTAACGCTGCGCGTCGGCCGCTGTGAGCGCCGACTCACCGAGCATGTCGAAGGAGTACCGGTACGGCAGGTCAGACATTTTGGTTGAGCGCTTCAGAGCCTCGCCGATCGTGCGCCCCATGACGAACTGGTGACCCATGATTTTCATCGCCTGGCGCATGGCGGTACGCACAACCGGTTCGCCCGCGCGGCTGACCAGCTTGCCAAGCAATTTCGTCGGGTTGCCGCCAGCGACTTCGTCCAGCGTCAGGATTTTGCCCGTGAGCATGAGCCCCCAGGTCGATGCATTGACGAACAGGGAATCGCTGCTACCAACGTGGTTCTGCCACTTGGCAGAAGTGATCTTGTCGGCGATCAGCCGGTCAGCTGTATCGGCATCCGGAATACGCAACAGCGCTTCCGCGATGCACATCAGAAGAACACCCTCGTCCGATGACAGGTCGTACTGCTTCAGGAACGCCTCAATGCCGCCTTCGTTCTTCGTGTTCTTGCGCACCGCGCGAACTAGCTGCGCAGCGGTTTCCAGGATCTTGCGACGAGTCGACTCACCAGGATCGGCTTCTGCAGCCAACTGGCGAACGAGTTCCTGCTCATCGGCAAGGTAGTTATCGTTGATGTAGGAGATGCTGCTATCGCGCGCAGCCGGCTGGTCAATGAAGCTCATCAAACACTCCGTTCGTCCACTTTTCGTGGATTCGTTTTAGCGCCCCGATGATGGGTCCGAGGCCGGCGATAATAGCCTATAAACACCTCTACAGGCATCGGTATTGGCCCGGATTCGCGATATAATTCGGACACCACAAAAACAACGAGAATCCCCGTGCCAGCATCATTTTTGCAGTCGCTCTCGGCCCAGACCGAAGCGCTGAAGTCCGAAGGTCTGTTCAAGCAGGAGAGACTGATTGCCGGGCCACAACAGGCCGCTATCGACGTCCAGACAAATGGAGATACGACCAAAGTCCTGAATCTCTGTGCCAATAATTACCTGGGGCTTGCCAACCACCCCGAAGTCATTGCCGCAGCGCACAAGGCGCTCGACGAATATGGCTATGGCATGGCCTCGGTGCGCTTCATCTGTGGCACCCAGACGATCCACAAGGCGCTTGAGGAGCGCATTAGCAAGTTCCTCGGCACCGAGGACACCATCCTTTACCCGTCCTGCTTCGATGCCAACGGCGGCCTCTTCGAGACCCTGCTTGGGCCGGAGGATGCCGTCATTAGCGACGCGCTGAATCATGCCAGCATCATCGACGGTATCCGCTTGTGCAAAGCGCGCCGCCATCGTTACGCAAACTACGATATGGCAGATCTGCGTGAACAGCTCGAGGCGACTCGGGACGCGAATGTCAGCCTGATCGTCACAGACGGCGTGTTCTCGATGGATGGCACCATCGCCAACCTCGAGAGCATCTGCGACCTGGCCGACGAGTACGACGCGCTGACCATGATCGATGACTGTCATGCCGCCGGTTTCCTCGGTGAACATGGCCGTGGTACGCATGAGTATCGCGGAGTAATGGGCCGCATAGACATCATTACAGGCACGCTGGGCAAAGCCCTAGGTGGTGCATCCGGTGGCTACACATCCGGTCGCAAAGAAGTCGTAGGCTGGCTGCGGCAGCGCTCTCGCCCCTACCTGTTCTCAAACTCGGTCGCACCAATGATCGCAGCAACGTCTATCGCCGTGCTTGATCTGCTGGAGCGCGATAACTCACTACAACATCAACTGCATGAGAATGCAGCCCACTTCCGTAGCAAGATGACAGAGCGCGGTTTTGACCTGAAACCCGGCGAGCACCCGATCATTCCGGTCATGCTGGGCGACGCGAAGCTGGCCACAACCATGGCCGACAAATTACTTGAACGCGGTGTCTACGTGATCGGCTTCTCGTTCCCGGTCGTACCAAAAGGCCAGGCTCGTATTCGCACGCAGATGTCCGCGGGAGTCACACGCGAACAACTCGACAAGGCGATAGATGCGTTTACCGATGTTGGTCGTGAACTAAATGTCATTAACTAGTCCTCTCAGATAAGGGCACGACAATGAAAGCACTGGTCAAAGCGAAGGCAGAACGCGGCATCTGGATGGAAGACATCGAAGCTCCACATGTCGGACATAACGATGTGTTGATCAAGGTAAATCGCACCGCGATTTGCGGCACCGATATTCACATCTTCAAGTGGGACGACTGGGCACAGGCTACGATCCCCGTC
>CAVWAH010000016.1:0-5873 GCA_963752875.1 uncultured Gammaproteobacteria bacterium
GAAAACTAAACGATTTTCGGCTCCCCGGCATCAAAGAGATAGAAACGAGAGTCCGACTGGGGGACCTGGAAACTGAACATCCAAGATACATCCGCGCAAGATGTGCAGCTTGCACCGCGCGATCCGCGCCGTAAGCGACTGATTATTGGTGGTATTTGTGCTGCGGCAATTGCTGCGGTGTGGCTGGCGGTGCCCGTTGTGCAGCGCTGGGCGAATGCAACGATCAGCGTTCCTTCCGACCGAGTCCGAACCGCAACCGTTATGCGTGGCGACCTGGTACAGGATGTGTCGGTCCAGGGTCGCGTCGTCGCAGCGGTTAGTCCAACTCTCTACGCGAGCGCCGCCGGAACCATCACGCTCGAAGCGGGAGCTGGCGAGCAGGTGTTCGAAGGCCAGGTAATAGCGACAGTCGTAAGCCCCGAACTCACCAATGAATTACAGCAAGCCGAATCCGTATTCGAACAACGCAAGATGGAGTTAGAGCGGCAGCGCATCGAATCCCGCCAGCTGGCGCTCGACAAACGGAAGGCGGCTGACCTGGCCGATGTCTCGCTCGTGGCAGCGAAACGTGAAAAGCGTCGTGCCGATGAGGCGAATCGGCTCGGTGTTATTCCGGAGATCGACTTCGAGAAAGCGCAGGACGACCTTCGCAACGCAGAACTCGCGTACGCGCATGCGATAGCCGACGCGGACCTGTTCGACGAGCGGCTGGCGTTTGAGGTCAAGGCCAGCGAATTCGATGTCAGTCGTCAGGAGTTGTTTGTCGAAGATTTGCGCCGCCAGGTCGACGACCTGGCGATCAAGTCACCGGTTAGCGGCATCGTCGGTGACCTGCTTGTGGACCAGAAGGCTGCGGTCGCCAGGGACACGCCCGTCATGGCAGTCGTCGATCTGTCACGTTTCGAGATCGATGCGCAGATTCCCGAAAGTTATGCCGATGACCTCACGATCGGCATGAACGCGGAGGTTCTGGTCGGCGGCGAGCGTTACGACGGACAACTGACTGCCGTCTCACCCGAGATCGTCAACAACCAGGTAGCAAGCCGTGTTCGATTCAGTGGTGACGCGCCGAACAACCTGCGCCAAAACCAGCGGTTGACCGTGCGCGTTCTGCTGGCCGAGCACAATGACGTCATGCTGGTGCAGCGCGGGCAGTTTCTTGACAGCGGCGGCGGCCGCATTGCCTACATCGTGACTGACGAAGGTATGGCCGAGAAGCGCCGTATCGAGACCGGTGCGCGCAGTCTCGGTGCCGTCGAAATCGTTGCCGGTCTGCAGCCCGGTGACACCATCGTTATTTCCAACCTGGACGCGTTTCGCAGTGCTGAAACGGTCCTGCTTACTGATTAGCCATTCAGGAGAACAGGGCTATGCTGACCATGAAAAACGTATCCAAGGTCTATCGCACGGACACGGTTGAGACGCACGCGTTGCGTGAGTTTTCGCTGACCGTCGAGGAAGGGGAGTTCGTTTCCGTCACGGGCCCGTCGGGCTCGGGCAAAACCACATTCCTGAATATCGCTGGTTTGCTTGAGGATCTCTCGAGTGGCACCTACGAGATGGATGGCCGCGATATCTCGAAGCTCAACGACAAGGAACGCTCAAACGTGCGGAACCAGAAGATCGGTTTCATCTTCCAGAGCTTCAACCTGATTCCGGAACTGAATATCTTTGACAACGTCGACGTGCCGCTGCGCTACCGGGGCTTCAAGGCAGATGAACGCAAGCGGCGTATTGAAGAGTCGATTGAGATGGTTGGCCTGGCCTCGCGCATGAGTCACTTGCCGGCACAGCTGTCGGGTGGACAGCAGCAGCGCGTCGCGATCGCGCGCGCACTCGCAGGCGAGCCGCGGTTCCTGCTTGCGGACGAACCGACCGGTAATCTCGATTCGCACATGGCCGACAGCGTCCTGGACCTGCTGACAGAGATCAACGAAGCAGGCACGACCATCATCATGGTGACGCACGAGCTGGCGCTCGCCGACCGGGCGAAGCGCAATATATTCGTACGCGATGGCCAGGTCAGCGACAGTGCGCCTGAATTGCATCTCGCCAGCCTCGCGGCCGGCTAGGGGGCGCTATGTTTCGTTACTACCTGAAGCTCGGCACGCTGAGCATTCGTGCGAACCCGATGCTGAGTGCACTTGATGGTCGCCGCCATCGCTATCGGCATCGGCGCCTGCATGACGATCATGACGGTGCGCCATGTGATGAGCGGCAACCCGATCGATCACAAGAACGACCAGCTCTATCACGTGCAGGTCGATAACTGGAATCCGGACGACCCGTACGAGGACCCGGACGGTGCGCCGGAGCAGGTGACTTACCTTGACGCCAAGGCGCTCTTCGATGCGGGCCGCGCGTTTCGCCAGACAACCAGCTTCAAGAGCGCACGCGTCGTGCAGCCCGAGGGTGACGATGCGCGACCGTTTCAGGAGGAGTCGCGCGCGACAACGGCCGATTTCTTCCCGATGTTCGATGTGCCGTTCCTGTACGGTTCCGGTTGGGACAGATCCTCCGACGAAACCCAGGAGCGAGTTGTCGTTCTTGCCAGAGAGCTCAATGAGAAGCTGTTCGGTGGTGAGGATTCGGTTGGGCGAACATTGATGCTCAACGACGACGTATACCGTGTTACCGGCGTGCTTGATAACTGGAACCCGGTGCCGAAGTACTACGACGTCAACAACAATCCGTACGAGGCGCCGGCTCAGCTATTCCTGCCATTCTCGGTAGCCATTGCGGGCGACTTTGACAACACCGGCAATACCAGTTGCTGGAAGCCGATACCGGATGGCAGTGGACGCGAGGGATTCCTGGCATCCGAGTGCATCTGGATTCAGATGTGGGTTGAACTGCAGAACGCTTCCGCCAGGCAAGACTACATGACCTTCCTCGATGCGTACGTCGAGCAACAGAAATTGCTCGGCCGCTTTCCACGGCCGCTCAACAATCACCTGAGAACGCCTGCCGAGTGGATGGAATACAACGAGGTCGTCGACGACGAAGTCGATGTGTTGTTGAGCCTGGCCGTCCTGTTTCTCGTCGTGTGCTTGCTGAATACCATCGGCCTGCTACTGGCCAAAGCTACCCGTCGCTCCAAGGACACGAGTCTGCGGCGGGCGCTGGGCGCCAGCCGGGGCGAGCTTTTCAGGCAGCACATCATCGAGGCCGGAATGATCGGCATCGCGGGTGGACTGCTCGGCATCGCAATGACCTGGCTCGGGCTTCGCGGCATCGAAAACGTGTTCATAGAATACGACTTCATCGAGAACCTCGTCCGTATGGACTGGTCGATGGTCATGCTGGCCGTGGCGCTCGCCGTCGTGTCGGCACTGGGAGCCGCACTGTATCCAACCTGGCGCACCTGCAATATCACGCCCGCCAACCATCTGCGGCTGCAGTAGGAGACTGACATGGAACTTGGACCAATCTGGCGGGCGATGATGCAAAGCAAGGGTGGCTACATTCTGATCGCGCTGCAGATAGCAGTCACGATGGCGATCATGGTCAACGCGATTCGCCATCATGCAGGAACGATCCATCAAGATGGCGCGACCAAGCGGAGTGGATGAAGCAAATATGTTTTCCCTTGCCAGTGTCGGATTCAAGCCGGACATGGACGAGAAGGCGTTGATTCAGGAAGACCTGGACCTGCTGCGAAACACCCCGGGGATTATCGACGTGGTTGCGACGAATTCGCATCCGCTGCGTCAGGGCGGATGGTCGGAAGGTCTGCACCGCGAGCCCGGTGTCGGCAAGAGCGTCTCGAGTTCCGCGATCTACTTTGTCGACGAGCACGGGCTGGAGACATTCGGCCTGAATCTGACAGACGGCAAGAATTTCTCGCCGGAAGAAGTCTCCTGGGACTCGGACAGCGACGATTTCTGGCCAGCAACGGTAATCATCACACAGGCACTGGGGGAGGATCTGTTCCCGGACCACGAAGGGTCCTACGTAGGAAAGACCTTCTGGTACAACGACGACAACCCGGTGAACATCGTTGGCGTGGTCGAGCGCATGCAGGCGCCCTGGCCGACCTGGACCGGTGTTGAGCGCTCCATGATCGTGCCGTTGCGGCGCGAATCGGAGTACGTGCGCTACGTTATTCGAACCGAAGCCGGGTCGGCGTGATGAACTGATGCCGCAGGTTGAGGAGACAGCTTTCGCAAAGCAACAGGGATCGTATCATTCGTTCGGTTTCCACTTTGGAGGAGGCGCGCAAACTGGCGTATCTCGGCGACGCGGCAATGATCAAGATCCTGACCTTCGTCGTCACACTACTTACCGCGATCACGGGTCTCGGCATCGTCGGCCTGGCGAGCTTCAGTGTGGCGCGCCGTACGCGTCAGATCGGTATTCGCCGCGCGCTCGGTGCAACCAAGCCAGCGATAGTTCGCTATTTCATGCTCGAGAATTTCGTCGTCAGCAGCATCGGTATCGTCGCCGGCGGCATTCTGGCGGTCGCATTGAACATCGTTATGGTGCAGGCGTTCTCGCTCACGCCGCTGGCTTGGTACGTGATCCCGGTTGCGATGATCGTATTGTGGGTTGTTGGGCAGGCGGCCGTTGCCGGGCCGGCGCGCAGGGCGAGCAACATTTCACCGGCAATCGCTACGAGGTCTACGTAGGCAATCTACGTAGACTTTCTCCTAGGCATATCGAGATAAAAAGGGGAGAATTCGAAGCTCATCTCATAGCCTGAAAGGCGACAGCAATGGGTTTCTTCGAACGGTATCTTACTGTCTGGGTGGTGCTGTGCATCTTCGCAGGTATTGCGCTAGGTAAGTTCGCTCCGGAAGTCGCGCAGTCACTCGATGCGATGGCAATCACGGTTGATGGCGCGCCCGTCGTTTCCATTCCGATCGCACTGTGCCTCTTCTTCATGATGTACCCCATCATGGTGAAGATCGACTTCGGCGAAGTCGTCAAGGCCGGCAGGGCGGTCAAGCCCGTAGGCCTGACGCTGTTCATCAACTGGGCGGTCAAACCGTTCACGATGTACGCGATCTCGAGCTTCTTTCTCGGCACACTTTTCCTCGGTTTCATCGGGCCCGATGCGGTTGACCTCGTCAAGATGCCACTCGGCAAGGAACTCATCGTTGGCGACACCTATGGCGCAGGCAAGGTGGTTCTGGTCGATGGCATCAGGATGCTCGAGGTGCCGCTTTGGCGTAGCTACCTCGCGGGCTGCATCCTGCTGGGCATCGCACCGTGCACGGCAATGGTGCTCGTCTGGGGTTATCTGTCCAAGGGCAACGACAGCCACACGCTGGTCATGGTCGCAATCAACTCACTGACGATGCTGGTGCTGTTCGGTTTCCTCGGCGGATTCCTGCTCGGCGTCGGCAAGTTGCCGGTACCGTGGCAGGCGCTGTTGTTGTCGATCAGTATTTACGTCGCGCTGCCGCTCGTTGCGGGCTACCTGTCCCGCCACTGGATCATCGCGACCAAAGGTGAGGAGTGGTTCCGAGAGAAGTTCCTGCATTTCCTGACACCTGTCACGATCTCGGCGTTGCTGATCACACTCGTCCTGCTGTTCTCGTTCAAGGGCGACACGATCGTACAAAACCCACTGACAATTCTCTGGATCGCGATTCCGCTCTTCGTGCAGACCGTCGCCATATTCGCTGTTGGCTATGCGCTGGCAAAGTTCCTCGGGCTTAGTTACGAGAATGCTGCACCGACTGCAATGATAGGTGCGTCAAATCATTTTGAGGTGGCAATCGCCACTTCCGCGATGCTCTACGGGCTCTCGTCCGGCGCGGCACTTGCGACCGTTGTCGGTGTGCTTATCGAGGTGCCCCTGATGCTGATGCTGGTTCGTTTCTGCCTGCGGACGCAGCATTGGTTTCAACATGAAGGATAGAGTCCTG
>CAVWAH010000017.1:0-32052 GCA_963752875.1 uncultured Gammaproteobacteria bacterium
GTCTTTTTTGCCTTCGCAAAGTCCAACGCAAGCACCCACACAAATTATCTGATTGAATTGTTAAAGAACGAGCCCCAACGTCCGTGACAGCCTTGGCTGTCGCTTGATTAGGGCGGACCCACCATTATACAGGCGAAGGAGGTCTTAGCAACAATCCTCGTGCGCCTGTATGTATCTTCCTGGGGTCCGCTGAAGGACACCGTGTCCCTCAGCAGGCCGCGCATTATACGGTGCAATCGCGGCTCGTCAACACCTTTTTCGAAGTTTTTTCCAAGTGACCTTCCCGGGGAGTGACGGGGGCCGTCGAGGCACACTTGCCGGACCGGAAAAGGTAGCTTTTTACCGTAGAAAAGACCATTTCAGGTGCTTGATACGCTATCCGGCCTGTAGCCCACATAAACGTCAGCACGGCCGTAGTCAGAGGGCTCTGGCGGCGATTCGTGATTGAATCCCGCAGAATCCTGGAGCCTCGATGCAAGGCACAGGCGACTGGTGGACTCAAGATACAGCCGGCGGCCCGCAGTTTCCCCGGATCGGGTGGCTGCCGCGCAGAATAATTTGCGTTTCAGGCCTCGTCCCGCTTTGCCCGCCAATCCTTGTATTCCTGCCGATCAATCAGCCCTCTCAGGAAGCGATCACGCCTGAGTTTCTGAGGAATGAGCAGGTGACCAAACCGATCCTCGAGTTCGGTCATCGCTTCTGTCGCGCCGGCGTAGTTCTCCGCCGCGGTACGCGCACGAAGCAGGGACCACCAACTCAATTCGAGGCCCGGCTCGGCCTGGGTGGCGCTCAGCGCATACTCCTCTGCCCGCTCCATATCACCCAGGGCCATGGCAGCAGACACCTTGAGTGATTCCGTGGCGCCATCCACCACGCCCAGCCCTTTCTGCAGGATGTCGAGTTCAACGATAGCTTGCTCGAACATGCCGGCCGAGATGTAGTACTCGATCAGCGGCTGGCTGAACAACGGCTCATCCGGGAAGTTCTTTGCGAGTGATTCATAGGCACGACCGAGCCGAGCACGATCGTTCCACTTCTGCGCCATTTGCAGGTTCAGCCTGACGATGACGCGCTCAGTTCTCAATTCCTCGTCCATTGCATCGTAGATACTGAAGAATCGCTCGTGCTTGTTGTCTCGAACCGCCTTGAAAAGCTCTCCAACCTGGAACAACCTGCCCTCGTCAACGTCTTTGTTTTCGAGCATTTGCCGCGTTGCGCCTGGAGTCGGCATCGTTCGTACAAACGACCCCGCCGCTTCTCGAGAGAACAGATCACCCTGATAGAAGTCCGTCCAGTCGATAATGCCGATGCGACCCTTTGAACCGACCTCCATCTCGTAGACGTGGTACGCGAACCGATAGCCAGACGACTCAAACCGTACCAACGCGCGTGCCGAATCACCGTAGTTCTCGAACGCCACTACTGTGCCGATGATCTCGGTCTTCGATGGTGGGAACGTCGCAACAAACATCTCCTGGACCCACTCTTCGAATATGCCGCTCAACTGGTCGCGGATTTCCGGTTCTATGAAGTACGCGCCGACAACGCGTCCGAGCAGGGCTTTCTTGTCGATAGCGTCGTGAAATTCTTCGAATGAATTTCTGTTGAGATCATCGATGACAGCCTGGAAGCTAGCGCGAGCAAGTTCATCGTTTGATTGCGCCGCGGATATCTGCGGTGTCGCCGCTATCACGAGCGCAACCATGGCGAAAGCCAAAAGCCTGTTCACTGCATTCACCTCCAGCCCGCGTGCGACCCGCCAGGCCACCGCTGGCAATTTCAGGCAAGCGTAACGCGTGCGAACTTGCGCTTACCCACCTGGTATATGTGTGTGCTGCCCGCCTCGATTTGCAGCGCACGGTCCTCGACCCGCTCGCCATCAATCTTCACGGCGCCCTGCTTAATCATGCGAAAAGCCTCCGACGTGCTGCTGACCAGCCCCGCACCCTTGAGCAGGTGCGCAATTCCAAGCTGACCATCCTCACTGTCGAGCGCCTTGTCGGGAATTTCATCTGGCATGGCTCCCTTCTGGAAGCGCGCAATGAACTCCTGCCTGGCGCCTTCAGCAGCAGCGTCATCATAGAATCTGGCAACTATTTCCATGCCAAGTTCAAATTTTGCGTCGCGCGGGTTCATTCCATCGGCAACCGACTTCGTGAGCCCGGCAATATCCTCGAGCGAACGGAAGCTCAGAACCTCGAAGTAACGCCACATCAGGTCGTCCGATATCGACATGATTTTGCCGAACATCTCACCCGGCGCATCGGTAATCCCGATGTAGTTGTCGAGCGACTTGGACATCTTCTGCACACCGTCGAGCCCTTCGAGCAACGGTGTGGTCATGACAATCTGGGGTTCCTGGCCGAAATCCTGCTGCAGTTGGCGGCCTACCAGCAAATTGAACTTCTGGTCGGTTCCCCCAAGCTCGACATCAGCTTTCAGCGCGACCGAGTCATATCCCTGCACGAGCGGATAAAGGAACTCATGAATCGAAATCGACTGGCCACCCTTATAACGTTTATTGAAATCGTCGCGCTCGAGCATGCGAGCGACTGTGTGCCGGGCGGCGAGCTTGATGAGACCCGCTGCATCCATGTCGCCCATCCACTTGGAATTGAACTCAATGCGTGTCTTGTCCGCATCGAGAATCTTGAATATCTGAGCCTCGTAGGTCTCGGCATTCGCCTTGATCTCCTCGGGCGACAACGGCGGACGCGTGGCGTTCTTGCCCGACGGGTCGCCGATCATGCCCGTGAAGTCCCCGATCAGAAATACGACGTCGTGCCCCAGTTGCTGGAACTGGCGCATCTTGTTGATCAGCACCGTGTGGCCAATATGAAGGTCAGGCGCTGTCGGGTCGAACCCCGCCTTGACGATCAGCGGCCTGCCCTTCTTGAGCTTCGCCTCGAGCCCGTCCTCGGGCAACACTTCATCCGTGCCGCGGCTAAGCTCCGCGATTTGTTCCTTAATACGGCTCATTGACCTTCATTTTTCGGGGGCGGCCGCAGCCGCGTTGAGTTCGCGGGAACTGTAGCATTGTCGCGCGGTTTTGACCTCCAAAATACCAGACGGTAGAGTAGCAACATCAAACAATACGGGGATGCAGACTTGAGTCGTCCGGCGAGTCCACTACTACACGATTACAAGCCGTCTGCAGCGAGAAAGCCCGCTAAATCCAAAGCGTTTTGGTGGTTTGCGGTCGGCCTCGGCATCCCGTTATTCGGCATCGCCCTGATCACCGGGCTCAGCACCAACGACCCGCAACCGCCCGCAACGCATGAGCCCGTAATGACGTCGGCAGGTACCGCGGCGCTGCCGGTCGACGAAATGGATGCTGCCGAGATCACGAGCGACGTACTCGAGCCCGAGATCGTCGTCGAACCTGAACCGGAGTTCGACAAGCTGACGCTAACTGTCGGGCGCGGCGATACGATGGAGAAACTGTTCCGCAAGAACAATCTCGATATCGGCCACCTTATGCAAATTGCCCAACTTGATGAGGCGAAGCGGCGCTTCAGGCGAATCAAGCCTGGTGATGTATATGAAGTGGAACATGACGAAGGTCAGGTCGTTAGCCTGTATTCAAAGCTGGATCTGACCAACGCGCTACAGATCGTCAGACTGGAAGACGGCTTTGCCGCCGAGCTCATCGAACGACCCGTCGAACTACGTAAGCGCCATGCATACGGGGTTATCGAGAGCTCCTTGTTCGAGAGTGCCGCTCAAGCCGGCCTGTCTGACAAAACCATCATGAATATCGCGGGAATTTTCGCCTGGGACGTCGATTTCATTCTCGATATCCGTTCCGGTGACAACTACTACGTGCAGTTCGAGGAAGTCTGGCAGGACGGCGAGTTCGTCGCAGACGGCGAGATTATTGTGGCCGAGTTCAATAATAATGGCCGCCAGATCCAGGCGGTTCGATTCAAGGACGGCGAGAACAACACGGACTACTTCACGCCCGCGGGCGATAGCGTCCGCAAGGCTTTCATCCGGGCGCCAGTGGATTTCACGCGCATCAGTTCGAATTTCAACCCGAAACGTCGCCATCCAATCCTCAACACGATTCGGGCACACCGAGGCGTAGATTACTCGGCGCCGAGAGGCACACCTATCAAGGCGGCCGGCGACGGCAAGGTTATTTTTCGCGGCACCAAGTCGGGTTACGGCCGGGCGGTGATATTGCAGCACGGTGGAAACATCACGACGCTGTACGCACATATGTCGAGCTTCGCCGCCAAGGCGAGAATTGGAACGCGCGTTCGTCAAGGACAGACCATCGGCTACGTCGGCATGACCGGTCTCGCAACGGCCAATCATCTGCATTACGAATACAGGCTCAACGGCGTGCATCGCAATCCGCGCACCGTCTCGCTACCGGACGCCGAACCGATAGCCGAAAAATATCGACAGCAGTTCCTCACCGAGGCGGCACCGATCCTCAGGGAACTGGAGAATTTCAAGAGCACGCAGGTTGCTTCCATCGCCTACGACGCGCCGTAGCCCCGGTGTCCGGGTACTACATCGGCCTGATGTCCGGCACCAGCATGGACGGCATCGACGCGGTCGTTGCTTCCTTCGATGACAACCGGGTCAAACTGCACGCAACCCTGAGCCAACAATACCCGGAGCAACTCCGTAGCGATCTGATTAGAGCGGCCAACACACCGACAGACAGCCCGATAGAGCGCGTCGGTGACCTGGACGCGGCGGTCGGCGCATGCTTTCGGGACGCCGCACTTGCGGTGGTGAAGGCCTCGAAAATCGACGGCAGTGACATTGTCGCAATCGGCAGTCACGGTCAGACCGTGCGGCACCAGCCGGACGCTGTCGCGCCCTACTCTCTGCAAATCGGCAACCCGGCGACCATTGCAGGCGGAACCGGAATAACGACAGTCGCCGATTTTCGCAGCGCGGATATCGCCGCCGGTGGACAGGGTGCGCCGCTGGTACCACCATTTCACGGCTGGCTGTTTGGCGGGACGGGCACGCCTCGCGCCATATTGAATATCGGCGGCATCGCAAACGTCACGCTGCTTGGCGCCACTGGCAAAGCCGTTACTGGTTTTGACACGGGACCCGGAAACACGCTCCTTGATCGATGGGTTCAGCTGCGTCGGAATGAGACATTTGATCGCGACGGCGCCTGGGCTGCGAAGGGGCTGGTCGTCGACGAATTGCTCGAGAAACTCCTCGCTTATTCCTACTTCGAGAGGCCGCCGCCGAAAAGTACAGGACTCGAGGAGTTCAATCTCGCATGGCTGACAATCCACGACGCACTCGGACATGGCGCGGCGGACGTGCAGGCAACGCTGTCCGAGTTGACAGCAAGAACCATCGCCAACGACGTAGTGAAATACGCACCGGCAACTGAAGAGGTCTTCGTATGCGGTGGCGGCGCGCATAATGCCGACCTGCTGGCACGCCTCGCCCGGAACTTGCCGGAAGTACGTATCGACACGACGGCGTCCGCCGGTTTACATCCTGATTGGGTCGAAGCCGCCGCGTTCGCGTGGCTGGCCATGCGGACCATGAATAATGAAACCGGGAACCTGCCAAGTGTGACCGGGGCCAGCCGCAAAGTAATACTGGGCGAGATACACTCACCGTAGAGATCCAATACGGTCATACAGACGGGTAATGAATAGCAACTACATCAATCGTGAACTCAGCTTGCTAGAGTTCCACAAACGGGTGCTGGCACAAGCCGTTGACCCCGAGGTGCCGCTGCTGGAGCGCCTGCGGTTCCTGTGCATTAGCTGCACGAACCTTGATGAGTTTTTCGAAATTCGTGTTGCCGGCCTGAAACAACGCATGGAAATCGGCGCACCTGCCCAGGGCCTCGAGAAACTTCCTGCGCAGAAAGTTTTCGACGAGGTCCACGTCGAGGTCGCTGATCTTATTCGGCGGCAATATGAACTTCTCAACGACGTCATGTTCCCGGAACTCACGAAAGCGGGCGTTCGCTTCGTTCAAAGTCAGCAGTGGAATGACGAGCAGCAGGAATGGCTTAGCCATTATTTCGACGAGCAGGTGGTACCGGTCCTGACGCCACTGACATTTGATCCGTCGCGCCCCTTCCCGCAAATCCTGAACAAGAGCCTGAACTTCATCGTTCGCTTGCACGGTCGGGATGCGTTCGGCCGCAGACGCCACCGAGGCATGGTGCAGGCGCCGCGCTCACTTCCACGCATCATCGAATTGCCGGAACACCTTAGCGAACCCGGTGAGCACAGCTATGTGTTCCTGTCGTCAATTATCCGCGTACATGTCGATCGCCTCTTTCCCGGCCTGGATGTTGATGGCTGCTACCAATTTCGGGTCACTCGAAATAGTGACCTCTATATCGATGACGAAGAAGTCAGCGATCTCGTACGCGCGCTCGAGGGCCAGCTTGAGGCCAGCCGATATGGCGCCGCCGTTCGTATCGAAATCGGGCACGAGTGTCCCGAGGACTTGCAGGAGTTCCTGCTCGATCACTTCAGCCTGCAGGAATGCGACATGTACCTGGTTGAGGGGCCGGTGAACCTGAATCGCATGAGTACTGTGTGTGGCATCGGCGACCACCCCGAACTTCTGTACCAACCATTCACACAGGGCCTGCCGGACGAGCTTCTGACAGACGAGGACATTTTCGAAGTCCTGTCCAAGAAAAACGTGCTGCTGCATCACCCCTACCAGTCATTCGCGCCGGTCATCGACTTCATCGCGTTGGCTGCCGTCGATTCTGATGTGCTGGCCATCAAACAGACGCTGTATCGAACCGGTGCCGATTCGCCCATCGTTGATCACCTCGTCACAGCAGCACGCTCGGGCAAGGAAGTGACGGTGGTCATCGAACTCATGGCACGTTTCGACGAGGCCGCAAACATCGCGCTCGCAAACCGCCTCCAGGAGGCCGGCGCACATGTCGTCTACGGTCTGGTCGGGTTCAAGACGCACGCGAAAATGCTCCTCGTTGTGCGTCGCGAGGACGACAAGCTCATACGCTACGTGCACCTCGGCACGGGCAATTACCATCATGCCACGACGTCGGTCTACACCGACTACGGCTATCTCTCGAGCAGCCAGCGCCTTGGAGAAGATGTCCATAAGCTGTTCTTGCAGCTGACCAGCCTGACTGAGGCCGTTGGTATGACACGGATGCTCGCGTCGCCGTTCAGTTTGTTCGACGCACTGATCGACAAGATCGGGCGGGAGACGGAAAACGCGAAAGAAGGCAAAGAGGCGCGCATCATCGCGAAGGTCAATTCGCTAAACGAACCGCAACTGATCGATGCCATGTACGAGGCGTCACAAGCCGGCGTAAAGGTCGATCTGATCGTGCGCGGTATTTGTTCGCTTCGCCCTGGTGTCAAGGGGCTATCGGAAAACATCCACGTCCGGTCTATCGTCGGACGCTTCCTGGAGCACTCGCGCGTCTATTATTTCCTGAACGGCGGTGATGAGGAATTCTACTGCTCAAGTGCCGACTGGATGGAACGCAACATGTTCCGCCGCAATGAATCGTGCTTCGAGATTCGCCAGAAAGCGATGAAGGAGAAAATCCAACGACACCTTGAGTTATTCCTCGCGGATAATTGCCAGGCGTGGGTGCTCAATGGTGACGGCAGCTACGAACGATTGAAGCCAGGGAAGGAAGAGCGTGTGTCGGCGCAGGATATTTTCATGGAGCACCTGACCGCCCAGTCCTGATCAGAGTTACAGCGACCAGGTATCTGAATTTCCGGAAAAGGCTTTGAACGCCTGTTTTGTGTAATCATGGCTCTGCTGGAGTTGCGGAGAGCACCATTGGCAGGAGCGACCGGGTCGTCCAACAATAACAAGGTAAGTCGCGATAGCTCATCTCCGTGGCCGGAGATCGAAACCGGAGCAATCGCGTTTCTGCTCGATGCGCGTGATGACTTTGAAGCCGGGCTATTGCGCGACTGGGTCGAATCCCGGATGCCAGACGGCGATTCACACCCTCGGCATTCGTTTGTCAGACTTCCGAAGGGCCGCGCCGACGATTTGCTGGCCGACCTGCCCGCACAAGACGATCTCGTCTGGATGCAACCCTTGCGCATCGCATGGCTGCCGACATCGCAAACGGGCGGCAGCCGCTCCCTGCAGGACTTCTTCTACGGACGTATTACCGAGCCCGGTAGGATACGGCGGCGGTCGATCGCGAAGTACTCGCCGGATAGGCTCGCGTACGTTGTCGGTACTGGTGCTTACCTCCACGAGCTGCGCGAACGGCAGGCAGAGGCCACTGTCGACGAAGATGACCTGTCAGAGTTTGTCGCCAACCAGGCGCTGATCGCACTGGAGCGCTCGGAGCGCTTGGTGCGCGGTGCAAGGTACAAGGTGCCGCGCATCCTGCAAAGCGACGTTTTTGCAAATGCTGACTTTCAGAACCTCATCGAGAATGTCGCACAACAAGGCGACCGCTCGGCGCAGGACGTCACTGAGCAAGCTGCACGGTATCTGCGGGAAATGGCGGCGACCCAGACTCCGTTCACACTCGACATGATGAATGCGATCTATCGATCTGCATGCCGGAGCCACCACGATGCAAAGATCAATATCGACGAAACGCAGCTCGAACGGGTCGCGGAGACGATGGGATCTCGTCCCGTCGTGTTCCTGATCAGTCACAAATCGATGCTCGACACGATGGCGCTGTCACTCGTGCTGTTCGATGCGGATCTACCGTTACCGCTCACGTTCGGTGGTATCAACCTGAACAAGCCGGGTCTCGGGACTCTCGCCCGCCGCAGCGGCATCATCTTTTTGCGGCGCGCGTTCCAGGACAACGAGATCTACAAAGCGACGTTTCGCCGCTACATCGACTACCTGATCGAAAAACGGTTTTCGCTGCTTTGGGCGTTGGAAGGAACACGTTCGCGCACCGGCAAGCTGCTGCCGCCGCGATTCGGCCTGTTCAATTACGTCGTCGAGTCGATATTGAGGACCAGGCTGCACGACGTGACGTTCATCCCGGTCAGCGTCGCCTACGACCAAATCACCGAAGTCGAGGACTACTCGATCGAACAGCGCGGCCACAAGAAGAAGCCCGAAGGTCTCACGTGGCCGCTCCGTTTCTTGAGGCGAGGCAGGTCACGCGGCCAGATACATTTGCGTTTCGGCGAGGGACTGACCATCAAGGAACTGGTCGAACCGGGCGAGCTCGAAGCCGGCATCGACGATCGGAGAAAACGGACGCTTGTACCAACCCTGGCATTCGAAGTCGCGGTGAGAATGAACGCGGCAACGCCCATCACCGCCACGGCGATTGTCACGCTCATCCTGCTTGCCGGCGGCAACCGCGCGCAGAGCCTGGCCGAAATCCAGGCACTCGCTCGCGCCGGCGCGACCCTGATCAGGCGTCGACACCTGGAGATCGTCGGTCGCTCGAACTTTCGGGACGAGGACGCTGTTCGCGCGACACTCGACGCACTCCACGAGACCGGCATCGTCAGTTACCTGGACGAGGGGACAGAGAGACTCTATGCCATCAGCGTCGACCAGCACCATAACGCCGCTTACTACCGCAACACGGCGATCCACTACTTTATCCTCGATGCCTTCGTCGAGGTTGCACTGCTGGACGCAGCGTCCGAATCCGGCGATTTGACCGAGGCATTCTTCGCGAGAGCGAGCGAGCTGCGGGAACTCTTCAAGTTCGAGTTCTATTTTCCGCGGCGAGCCGACTATCGATCGGAAATTGAACAACGTATGCGCGACCGGTTTGCGGACTGGGAAGACACCGTTCGACGTAGTGAGGCAGGCGCACACGCCGCACTCAACGCGGTTCAACCGCTCGTCGCTCACGGCGTACTTCGTTCGTTCGTCGACGCCTATCGCATCGTGGCATGCGTACTTGCCGCCGCAGGCGCGGATGGCATTGACGACGAAGGCAGCTTCCTGTCGCAATGCCTGAAGACTGGCAAACAGCAGCTGCTCCAGGAGCGCGTGTTCTCGGCCGAGTCGATCTCGAAGACGCTATACGAGACCGGCCTGAAGCTCGCGGACTACAGAGGGCTACTTGCGACCAACCAGGAAGAGGCGCGCCACGACTTTCACCAGGAGTTTTGCCGTATCAGTAGCCGGTTGGACGAAATACTCTCGATCGCGTTGGCCAAGGCCGACAATTGACGGCCTGCTGTCCGACGGCAAAGCAGAATACAGGCCGCCTTTCCTTCCATTAAGCGCCAGAAGCTAAAGCGTCAGAACGGCCCGTTCACGATTGACGGCGTGTGCCAGAACGCGCCCCAAACCGTCTCGTCGCGGATGTAGTACACCGTGTCGTCGTGGATGAACGACCGGCTGCGTACCACCCAGTCGGGCGTCGAGCCGATCGACGGCGGTCTGATCGAGCCGACACTATTCAGCGCCGCGACCGCTGGCATGTTCTTGTCAAGGATCTCGAACAGGTACAGCGATGCGCCCAGGTACTGCCAGCTGCCGTCCGAGGCATAGATATGTGCCGGGATCGCAAAGCGGTCGATACCATTGACGTCCGCCTGGTAGGTGAACGCGTGACGGTTCCAGCGGGCCTCGCTGTGCGAGCCCCGACCGCCGAGGACCCTGCTGCCGCGCGACAGCGGCTGGGCGATGTTCGAGACGTCGAACAGCTCGAGCTTGACGCCGCCTGTGGCATCCGTGCCCAAGCCGAGCAGCAGGTCGTCAGTCACCGGATGCAGGAAGTCCGAGAATCCCGTGACCTCCAGTTCGCCCGCGATGAACGGGTCGGCCGGGTTCGACAGGTCGATCGCATACAGCGGGTCGATCTGCTGGAACGTCACGGCATACGCCACGTCGCCGAGGAAGCGGACGCCATACAACGCCTCGTTCGGCTTGCCGATCTCCTCGGGCCGGTGGTCGTTCGGCAGGGTCGAGACAACGTCGAGGTCCGGCCGCGTGCTCGACTCGCGCAGGATGTAGAGGTAGTGATCCACAAAGTCCTCGTTGTTCCAGTCGAACTGCGACGACAGCAACCGCAGGTCACCGTTGTGCTCGCTCATGCGAAAGTCAGCCTGACCGCCGCGCCAGACGGTACCGGTTATGTCGGCGGAACCGCGGTAGCGGATGTTCGTGCCGCCCAGCGCGAATTTGTGGACGCGCGTCACGTCCCGGTTGACGGCCGTCGACGGCCGTAGCTCGGTGAAGTACAGCGCGTTCTCGGAGACATAGACGCCGTAGGCATTTTCCTTGTAGCAGGTCGTCGAGAACGCCGAGGGATTGTCGATCGGTATGGCTGTGATACTCGTAATCACAGGGCGGTTTGCCGTGGCTGCGTCAGTCGTGACATAGCAACGCTCGGGTGCAACCAGCGGCTGCGCCTCACCGGCCACCGTCACCTTCGGCAGAAGGTCGTCGAGCGTCAAGTCGGCGAGCAGCGCCTGGTTCTCGGCCTGTTGTGCCGCCGTCGTAATGTAGTAGTGCAGCCCGTCGATCCACGGCGTGTAGCGGCTCACGATGTATACCGTGTTGCCGATGCGCCGGCTCTCGACGAAGACGCCGTCGATGGTCGCATCGAACTCGAGTGCGGGATTACCGGCGTCGCTGACGTCATAGACGCGGAAGCCCAGCTTCTCGGGTGCCCAGATCGCAATATCGGCCCAGAGCTCGCCGAACGTGCCGTAGGTCGACTGCCCGGTCAGCGCGACCATCCTGTCGCCTGCCGTGTACATGCCTTGCACGGAGATGTCGTCCTCGAGCGGGATCTCACTGACGAGGTCTGCCGCGCCGTTGGCGGGATCGGTCGCCAGGATGCGGATCGAGCGTTCGATCGGGGGTGGCTCGATAATCGGCGCCCCGGTATCAGCCGCCAGGAAGCAGCAGTGGAAGTAGCGCCGCGGCGCGACGAACAGATGCTCACCGTCGTAGCGTACGGCGTCAAATTCGTCGACATTGCGCTCCTGCGTGTAGGTGCCCGTGAAGTTGCCGGCCGGGGATCCGCCCGCGCCAGCCGCCGCATCGGCCACCGCGAGCTGTTCGGCGTTGCTCATGGCCGTGAGGCCATCTTTGATCGAGGCCTCGAAGGCCGCAGGATCCGAGACCAGGCTCAATAGCCCAACGGGTTGGTTGGGATCCGGCGTGTCGGTCGAGTTCGAGACCACAGCCGGCAAGCGCCAGAAAAACCAGTCCGGAAAAGATCGCCGTTAGTCGCATCATCGCGCTATCTCCCTTGTTGTCCATATGTTCAGGCTATGCCCCCGGTACCGCATTGTCTGTAGATATGTTGCGCAAGAATGTGTAAATGTGTACCCGGGCCGCTGTACATTTTTCGACAATTTCCATACACCTTTGATACCGGCCCACAGCCGCCCGCTTGCGACACTAACGTGGTATGCATGACCGGCAGGAGGCGCGCCCGATGTTGCGACAACTGACCCGGCTGGCACTGCTGCTCATTCCGTTCCTGGCAGCGCCCTGCCTGGCCGATGAGGAAGTGGAAGACGCGATGGAGTCGCGCTGGCGACTCGGGGCCGCGCTCGGCTACGGCATCCGCTCCAACCCGCTCGTGCAGAGCGATGACATCCCGATCGTCGTCGACCTCGACATTGCCTGGTTTGGCGAGCATTTCTTCTTCGATAACGGCGACCTCGGCGTCACGTTCGTCGACAACGCTGCCCTGACCGGCAGCCTCGTCGCCCGCTTCAACTCGGATCGGGTGTTCTTCGGCAATACCGACACGCGCTTCGTCGACTTCGACCTTGCCGGCCTGCCGCTGGCCGAGGCCGCGGACTTCAAGCCACCGGACCGCGACTACGCGATCGAACTCGGCGTGGAAGTGCTGACCGATGGTGACTGGGGCGCGCTGCAGTTCAGTGCCTTTCACGATGTCTCGGGCACGCACAAGGGCTTCGAACTCTACGCCGACTACAGCTACGGCTGGCGCGCGCAACGCCTGTACATCGAGCCGTCGTTTGGCGCGAGTTACAAGAGCGCCGACCTCAACAACTACTACTGGGGTGTCACGCCCGAGGAGGCGGGCCTCGTCGCCTTCCCTTACGAGGCCGAAGCCGGGGTCAACTGGCACGTCCGGCTCATGTTCGGCTACCAGCTCTCACGGCACTGGGCCATCTCGCTCGTTGCTGAGTACGAGCGCCTCAACGACGAGGCGGCAGCTAGCCCGATCGTCGACGAGCAAAAGGTGCTGGGCTATTTCACCGGCTTCGCATACCGGTTCTGACGATGCGGCAGCTCATCACACTTGCCTTGCTCTTACCCGCGCTCGCCATGAGCGAGACTGCGGCTAGCCGAGGACATGACGCTCACCGTCAAGCCCGTGCTCTGCATTACGGACAAACTCACCCCGAGCTGCGACATGTCGTTTCTCGTCGTGTGGCAAAGCGCCGCTGACGGGTTATTATTGTCTTTTCACCGACTTCGACGACGCCCCGGTGCGCTGCTGGAACGAGGAACGCACCGGCCAACTGAGCGACGAGCGCACCGTGCAGGAAAACTTCAGCTACTGGATGACCGACCGCGACGCCGATTAGCCGCCTTGCCGTGGTCACGGTCGAGGTCCTGCGCATGGACTCCGACGACCGTCGCCGCAGGCGCCGCACGCGTCACGTCTGGGACATTAATTGAACAACGGCAGCGTCGACATCCTGCTCGTGGAAGACGATCGGCGGCTCGCCGACCTCACGGCCGAGTATTTCCAGCAGAACGGCCTCTCCGTCGCAATCGAGTCGCGCGGCGACCAGGCCTTGGCGCACTTCGCCAAGGTCAAGCCGCGGGTCGTGCTCCTCGACCTGATGCTGCCCGGCGTCGACGGCCTGACGATCTGCCGTGAGCTGCGGGCGACCTTCGACGGCCCGATCCTGATCTTCACGGCAAGAGACTCCGACATCGACCAGGTAATCGGCCTCGAAGCCGGCGCCGACGACTACGTGACCAAGCCCGTCGACCCGATGGTGTTGCTGGCGCGCACGCGCGCGCTGTTGCGCCGTGTCGAGTCGCTCGATAAGCCCGGCACACGCCGAGCGGCGACATCGTGCTGGGCGGATTGCGTATCAGCTCAGCAGCACAGGAAGTGTCGCTCGACGGCAAGCCCGTGCAGCTCACAACCCACGAGTTCGAGTTGCTGCTTCTACTCGCACGACACGCCGGCACGGTGCTGAGCCGCGACGACATTTTCCACAACCTGCGCGGCATCGACTACGACGGCCTCGACCGCTCGATCGACGGCCGCATCTCGAAGCTCCGGAAGAAGCTCGCCGACTCGGCGACCGAGCCGGCACGCATCAAGACAGTCTGGGGCAAGGGCTACCTGCTCGTGCCGGACGCCTGGGGCGAGACCGCGTGAACAACGTCCTTGGCGGGCGCAATCGGCGGCTGCTGTTTCGCTCGTACTTGCTGCTCGTCGGCGGCCTGCTCGTCGTGGCGATCGTGCTCGACCTCGGCTTCGGCTATTTACAGTCGAAGGAAGCGCCGCATGTCGACCGCTGGCTCGAGTCGACGTTTCAATTGATCGAGGCGCGTCTTGGCGACACACCACCTGGTGACCGCGACGCTGTCGCCGCCCACCTCACCGAAACGCTCGGCATCGGCGTACAGTTGCTCTCGCGCGACGATGTGCACATGCAGGAGAACTCGGACCACCGCCTGCCGCCGCTCGTCGATGCCGACGGCAACACCTCCTACCTGCACGACGCCGGCTCGATCGGCGCGATCATCCGGCTCGGGCCGATCGCCGCACCGAGAGACAGCCTGCTGCTGAGCTTGCTGCCGCCGCTGTTCTACCTGTCGATCTTCGTCGTCGTCGGCTTCTGGGTGCGGCCGATCCTGAAAGACATCAACGTGATCTCGGGCGGCGCGCAGCGCTTTGCGGCCGACTACCGCGAACCGCTTTCGACTGCGGAGAAGACGACGGAACTCACGGCACTCGCGCAGAACCTCGACAACATGGCGGCGCGCCTCTCCGGCGTGCTGCGAAGCCAGAAGGAACTCATCGCCGCGCTTTCGCATGAGATGCGTACACCGCTTGCGAGGATTCGTTTCGCGCTCGCCGTGATCGACGACAAGGCCGACGACGAACTGAAGAAAGAACTCGCCGCGATGAATGACGACGTACAGGAGATCGACGACCTCGTTGCCTCGATGCTCAACTACGCACGGCTCGATCACCCCGACATCGAAATGCACTGGCAGGCTGTGCCAGCCGCGGCCTGGCTCGGCAAGATTATCGAGAAGACGCCATCCGGTGCGATCCGAATCGAGGCGCAGATTGCAAAGGCGCCAGACACGGTCCACATGGACTCGCGCCTCATGGAGCTCGCGCTTAGCAACCTGGTCGTGAATGCGACCAAGTACGCCGGGCAAGATGTCCGCTGTTTGCTTACGCAAGACGGCGACGAATACGTCTTGACCGTCGAAGACGACGGCAAGGGCATCCCCGAAGATGAGCGTGAGCAAGTCTTCAAGGCTTTCACCCGCATCGACGACAGCCGCAACCGCGAGACCGGCGGTTACGGGCTCGGTCTCGCCGTGGTTGCGCGCGTCGCCGAGCTGCACGGCGGACTGGCAAGCGTCGACGCATCACCCGGTCTCGGCGGCGCACGCTTCTCGATGCGGTGGCCGGTAAGGAGCAACTAGGAGCAGCTGCCTCGACAGCAAGCGGTCCTGTTCGATGACCAGCGCATCAACAAAGATGCAACCAAATGAGCCTGCCCGGCATCTAAGTCAATACAAGGCCCAAGGAAGCGATGCCGTCGAGGCCCGGGCTATATCTATTGGCAACCCAGAACCAGCGAGACACGTGGAGACACCATGAAGACGAATCTATTTGGAGCCGCGGCCGCCGTCGCTCTCGGCGGAATGCTGTTGTGCACTTCAAGTTTAGCGGCAGCATCGCAAGTGCCCGAACCTTTCCAGGGTTCTGACGAGAATTCCAACTACGCGATCAGCTATGAGAATTTGAACACGTTACTGGATGCGGTCGTGGTCGACATCGGTCGGTCGGATCGCCAGAAAGCACCTCGGGAAAAGCAGACAACCGGTACCCGACTAAGGGCGAAAGTGAATCGGTGGACCATCAACGAAGGGAATCGTTTCTACTACGAGGCATTTGTCGACAATGAAACAGCTCGGCTACAACTTGATGAGATCAAGAAGGGAATCGAAAACGCGACAGCTCAAGTCGGGCTGAAGAGCTTTTCACGTGACGAGCAGCTGGCTTACTGGTTGAACCTCTACAACGTTACGATCCTGAACGAAATCGTCAAAGTTTATCCACAAAGAAATCTCGAGAAATTCCTGTACGGCAGCGATTCGATCCTTGCCAGGAAATTGCTTGTCGTCGAAGGCGTTTCCCTGAGCCTGAACGATATTCAATACACCATCCTGAAGCAGAACTATGACGGTAACCCATTGGTCATTTACGGCCCCTACCAGGGCATCATCGGAAGCCCAAACATTCGAAAAAGAGCCTATACCGGTAAGACCGTCTATGACGCCTTGACCGAAAACGCCGTGATTTTCATCAACTCGAATCGCGGCACGGCTATCAAGAACGCCAAGAAATTTCGGGTTTCGAGTTTTTACGAGCGCAACGAGGCGTTCTTCCCGAATTTTCACGCTGATCTGCCCGCTCACTTGTCGAAATACCTGGAGGGCAACGAGTTGGCAGCGCTGAAAACGGCGACCACTCTGGACGCCGACATCAGCGACTGGACCGTAACCGATCTGGGCGGAACGCAACGCGAAGTCGGCGGTAGCCTGGCAAGTAACAACGCAGCCATGATGGGGTCGGTCCAAGGTGCTTCCTCGAGCAATTATGGGATGAGTGCATCATCAGGAGCCGGTTCATCTGGCAGCGTCAATACCGCATTGGCCAGGCAGGTCGAGGAGAAGAATAAGGAGGCTGCTGAGGAAGACGAAGAGGCTTCTGATGATTCCGATTCCGATTCCGATTCCGATTCCGACAATGACCAGTAGATTCTGGGTGAGCAAACACCCGCAACACTGAGTAATTGCGACAAGCCCTTATTGTCTCTTGTCCGCAAGATCGGATACTGATTCGATAGACGTACTGTGAATCATCATTATCGGCTAGCGATCCCATCAGCGCCCTGTATTCAAGAACCAGCGGTTTCGCCCGACAGCTCAGGGAACGGAATATCTGGCGCGCTGCTGTCGCCTATCCCACGGCGGGTTTTGTATTCATCGAAGCTGTCGAATTTTTTGTCGACAACTATCAGCTCAACTCCAAACTCCTCACTGTCGCCCTGATCCTTGTCATCGGCGCGCTTCCCATCGCGCTGGTTTGGAACTGGTGTCACGGTCAGCCTGGCGAGCAGACCATCGGCACGCGAGAAGTATTGTCTTATGTCGTAGTTACCGTACTAACGCTCGCTGCCGTCGGTTGGTATTGGGTGGTCTCGCCTGGCCCGTCGCTGGCAGATCGAATCGATCTCACAGCCTCTGCCGACAATTCTATCGCCGTGCTCCCTTTTCAGAGTACCAATGGTGGTTCAGAGCTTGATTATCTGTGCGATGGAATTCCCGAGAGCCTGATCAACATGCTGTCAGCCATTCCGGAATTGAAGGTAATTTCCCGATTCTCGGCCTTTGCACTTCGGGATCGGGTCGATCGTCCACAAGAGGTTGGTGCTCGACTTAACGTCGGCAAATTGCTATCCGGCCAGCTGGAGCGTCGCGGCGACGACCTCATTGTTCGCGCGACGCTCGTCGATACCCGCGACGGACGGGAGCTGTGGGGTAACCGCTTCGTCCGGCCAATGACGGAAATCCTGGAACTCGAAGACACGATCACGTCTGACATCGCCACGGCGCTTCAGCTAGAGCTGCCGACGCGGTCCACACCTTCGCGCGACAGTGTCAGCGTGAACCCAGCCGCCTATCAGCATTATTTGCAGGGTCGATTCCTGGCACACGGCTCTACCGCGGACGAGATCGATCGCGGGCTCGCGCATCTTCGTGAAGCGACCAGACTCAACCCGTCGTTCGGGCCGACTTATGCCGCAATCGCTGACGCAATGATCGTGAAGGCATTCTTCTCAACATCAGCTCCCACAGAGATCGTTGGAGAAGCCCGAACCGCCGCTCAGTCTGCCATCGCCCTGAATCCCTATCTTCCCGAGGCTTACGCTGCGCTGGCGTCAATACGTCTGTTCTTCGATCATGACTGGCCAGGGTCCGAAGACGCGTTTAAGCGGGCGATCTCGCTCGGCCCGACCAGCTCAACAACGTACTACGGCTACGCCAACCTGTTGACCGCGCTCGCCCGTTTTGATGAGGCGGTGCAGATGGCTGAGAAAGCGGTGGATATGGACCCTATTTCGATCGGCGCCTTGCATGCTGTCGGCTTTGCGAAGCTGATGGGGGGAGACTTTGACGGTGCCGCGACCGCATTTCAGAACGCCATCGAAATTCACCCGGGCTGGACGTGGGGGTACGTAAAAAAGAGCCTCGCGCATGCGCTCATGGGTGAGTGGGACGAAGCTCTCGCACTGGCCGAGGAAACGGAGAAGTTGACCGCTGGGTGGGGCTCGGCTTTTTTGCAGGGCTGGCTGGCGTGGGTCTACTCAGTCACTGAGCAGGACGAACTCTTGCGACTCGTCGTCGAGAGAGTCGATCGCGGCATTGAGGAAAATAGAATCGAAGACCCATTTGGCGTCGCGATAACTTACCTTGCCGCTGGAGACCTTTCGGTTGCGCTCGACTGGGTGGAAAGAACCGTCGATGAACATTCTCCCAACGCGGTTTTCTGGAATGTCGGCACTGTGGATCACATGCAACTGGGTCCTGCGGGTTTGCGCGAAAACCCTC
Source organism: uncultured Gammaproteobacteria bacterium (assembly GCA_963752875.1). Lineage (GTDB taxonomy): Bacteria > Pseudomonadota > Gammaproteobacteria > Steroidobacterales > Woeseiaceae > UBA1847. Next base: position 18,787 of record CAVWAH010000017.1, read on the forward strand.
GTTTCATCGAGCTGATTCAAAGAATGAATCTCACAGAACACTGACGCCGAAAGCGTCTGTCGCCGCTGCGCGGCTCGGCTGAACACCGACACGCGGATTTTCAGTGAATAGATTTCACAATTCAGCATGACCTAAGGTAGATGATCCTGGATTGGGCACCAAAGTGGGCACGCTGTTTTTGGCTGCCTGACGAAGTACCGTGACCAGGAGGTTCACCGTTTCGTCCAGCCTCTGCGAATTGATCCCTTCAACGGCCATTTGGTGCTGCAAACGCGCCTGCCGATCAAATACCAGTATGTTCGCTTTGTCCTTTGCAAATCCGTAGGCGGTCGCGAACCTGCCCTGCCAGTCAAGGATGATCGGACTCGCATTGCCCCCGGGGAACTTGCGGCGAACCACACCTTTAAGAAAGAAAGGAACTCCCCTGACGTCCGCTACATGGACTATGCGAAGGCTCTCCATGTCTTCGAGACCCGTTATGGAGTCACGAATAGCTCTTTCCCAGACGGCATCGAATTGACTACCCTTTTGGTCCGACCCGATGAGCAACACCACATCGCCGCGCCAATCATCGTCCCGGTGGATTTTCTCAAACTGATCGTTGAGCTCGAAGTCTATCAGGACCGAACCGGCTGTCTGCCCCACAACGCAGACGAGCAGCACCCACAACAACAGGTAGATCACGTTTCTCATGGCACACGATTGCGCCCGGCAAGCACCAGCAATCCAATAAGCACGGCAAGGGCGACAAACGGGAGATACATTCGGACGTGGGGATACATAGTATTGATTCGTGTCACCGTAACCTGGCCGGTAAGAACGCGCGACGGCAGCTCGGCATCGTATGCCGAATGGGTGACATGTCCGTCTGGCGAAGCGATTACGGTTCGGCCATCGTGTGCGGGTCGCAGCAACCAGAAGCCGTTTTCGACAGCACGCATTATTCCCATCTTGGCGTGCAGATCGGCAATCACGGCCCAGTCGGCCGATGGTACGAGCATTAGATCCACGTCTTTGCGGCCTGCCTGCGCCACGAAATCCGCGAAGTCGAGATCATGACAGATCACCAGGCCGATTCGTCCGAACGGAGTATCCAGCGTAGCGATTTCGTTGTGTCCAGGCGGCAAGAATGGTGCTTCGGAACCCACAATGGGTCGCGCTTTGCTGAACTGCCAGGCAATGTCGCCCGACGGCGTGATGGCAATGACCTTGTTTTCCCGCGGCGGTTGGCTGTCCGGATGCAGTACGCCTATCCCCATGAAGAGGTACACCGACTCTTCTCGAGCCAGTTCCTGACCCTGAGCAATGAGACTTTCTTCCTGAGAGCCCAGAACAAGACCGGCCGTTTCCGACCACACGACCAGCCGCGCACCCGATTGGGCAGCGTTGCGGCTTCGCGTCAATAGGCCGCCATTGAGTTCGGCCACATCGCTCTCGATTCGCGCCAGAACCGAACTTTCAAATTTGCCCGCCTGTCGGGCTTCCTGTACGGCACGACTCACTCGATTTGCTGCTTCGTTGGATGGCGTGATCGCTGCGACCACAATAGTATTGGTATTGGGCGACTCGCTCGGCGTTGGAGTCTTGGCCAACCAGACAAGCGCGATCATTGCCCCGGCCCAGATCGCCACCATGAGAGTGCGACGTCTCATCGGAGCCGACGTCGTTACCAACCATGTTGCAACGGACGCGATCCACACCGTGGCGAAAGCCACACCAGCTACCCCGAACAATGCTGCCAGCGGGGTGAGAAGACCATGCTGCATCTGCGTGTAACCCGCGGACGACCAACTACCATACGGCGCAAACAGCTGGATGAGAATTTCGACGAGGTACCAGGAAACCGGCAATACGAAGGTGCTGCCAAAACCCGCTATGCGAGTGGAAGCGATGCGGTCGATGACAAACGGCAAGAGATAGCACAGCCCGTACGCGGCGGCGATGATGTAATAGAGCGCGCCCGGTGCCGGTATGACCTCCCACCACATGATCCAATAAGCACCGAGTTGCAGCGGCAGCAAGCAGAGCAACCCTCTCACGATAGGCTGCGAGAGCAGAAAGAGGCGCGCGAAAAAGGGAGCAGCCACCGCGGCGATTGCAAGTTGCCAGCGTCCGTTCGAGAAGACAAGCGACAGGGTGAGCAGAGCCAGCCAAAACCACGTGAAGCGAGTCCACCATCCGCGGGTCAAGGCCGTCGCAGACATTACGGGCCCGCCTTCAATCCACTGACAACGAAATCTCGCGTGGCTTCGAACAGGCTCTCAGCCGTGAGGTCACCGATCGCTGGTGGCAGTGTCTCACTGAAATCACAAGCCAACAGCAGCATCACGATGCCGTGCACACGTGACCAGAAAAAAAACGATGCCAGATCAGGGTCCATTTCTCGCAAGACTCCTGCATCTATTGCTTCGACCACACACTGACGCAACACCTGGTATCCCCATTGCCCTGGGAAATCCGCCAGTTTGCGCGGGCGGTTGCGAATGCGTGTGAAGAGGATCTTGAACTGCGCTTCATGCTCGGTGGCGACCCGGATATACGCCGATCCCAACGCCAACAGACGTTCGTATGACCCGACCGGCAACGGGGCAATAGCGCGAAGCAGGTGTAGCTCGAATTCGCGCAGCGTGTCGTTGACAACGAAATCGATCAGGGCATCTTTATTCGGGAAATGCCGGTAGATAGCCGGTGGGGTAATCCCGGCTCCCGCGGCCACTTCGCGCATGGACAATGCTTCATATCCGTGCGAAGCCAACAGTGTCCGTGTGGCCTCGACGATGGCGTAAATCGTGGTCCCCGCCATGGGCGGCCGAGAATGATCGGGCAAAGGCTTGGGGTCTGCCGTCTTGTTATTCATGATAACTTATAGTTAACACTGTTAACGCACGGAGTCAATATGTATGGGTAACCTAAGACAACCCAAGAGCACCTGGTGCGGCAGATTCGTAACTCGGTAGGTCACCCAATTTGGGGGATTTGGTGCCAGGTCTATTTTTTGGATGGGGTTTGGTCAATATCGTCGTTTCGCCGATCCTCAAAGACACTTCGCACCTGTTCCATGAGGCGCGGAATGTCTTTTCCATCCAATCCGTCGACCGGTATCGGCTCATCAATGATGAGGCGCACCTTTCCAGGCAATAGATCGAGGCTATCTGAAGGAAGAACTTCCCGTGTACCAACGATGGTTACCGGCAAAATCGGCAAGTCGAGATCAAGAGCAAAACGAAATGCGCCTTTTTTGAATTTTTGGAGCGCGCCATCGCGACTGCGGGTTCCTTCAGGAAAAAATACCACCGAAGTTCCGTTGCCGATCTTGCTTTGAGCAGACGTTATCGACGCCAAAGCAGCCTTACGGTCCGACCTGTCGATAAAGATGTGGCCCACTTTTTCACAGCCAATACCGACGCCAGGAATGCTCCGCATTTCTTGCTTCATCACCCATTTAAAATCAATGCCCAAGAAGCCATAGAGCACAAAAACATCGTAGAAACTCTCGTGATTCGCAACAACTACATAGGATTGTTGAGGATCAACATTTTCCCGGCCCGTGACTTTCACAGGCATCGGTGTCAACCAAGCATTCAAACGCGACCAAAAGGTGCCACAAATCAGACTTACCCACCGTGAAGGCAAGAAGACCGAAAGTACGATCGTCGCCGAACCGAAGAGCAGAGTCGTCGAAACCAAAAAAGGCGCGCAAATAAGCCACTTGTAGGGCTGGTAAAGCACCCAGCCAAACCAGCCTAGTGGACTCAATTTACGACTTTTGGAGATAAAAACACCCACGTCGTCCGGTAATCCTCCCATTCGTAGCAGCGTTCGCCATGTTCGAACGTTCGGCATTGTAACGGCACAGCCATTCAGTTGCTCTCTGTTGAGCATGCTGAATCATTCGAACCACCGACACGCGGATTTTCAGTATTCAGTTATGTTTATCTACCGAGTTCTCGATTGATCTAAATAGATTGATTGAAATCAAGATTTGGCCCAACTCACTTGCGTATGTGTTCTGAGCCTATCCTTCTGGTTATGTATTTTTCTCGGCTTGTTTACACGAAAACTACACACAGAAAACGTCACCAGGATATCGCCTGAACAGCGCTCCGGAGCTGCCGTGCACCCAGGCGATGGCCGGATCGCCGACCGTCAACCGAACTAACAAGCAAAGCGGTCGGCCTGTCCTCGGGCTTCGGCCTGCTCAATTCGAACTCTCGACCGAATGCGAGAGCGTTCGTCCGCTCGGGTCTTGTGGCCCACTCGCATAGGACGAACGACGACGCCCTAGTCAGTTTCGATCCGATGTTCCGTTCAGTCTTTGTCTCATGTTGTCCGCATGGCACGAGCAATAAACTAACTCCTGAGCGGAATGAATGCGTGACGTGGCCAAAGGGAATTCGAAGGCCAGCAGCAAGGAGATATCGATCATGAAGAACGGCTTGATTATTACAGCGCTCGTTGTGCTGCTCGCTGCCGCCTGCGGCGACAGCAACTCAAATAGCACGCCCGTTCCTTTACCCGTTGTTGCAGATGACGTCGTAATCGTCGGCCCGATCACGGGCTTTGGCAGCGTAATTGTAAATGGTGTCACGTTCGACACCACGAGCGTGACTGTGACGATGGATGACGAGCCCGGCATCGAATCCGGTCTGCGGCTCGGCATGATCGTGTCAGTAGGCGGCACGATCGATGCTACGACCGGAGAGGCGCGGGCATCCGAGATTTCCTTTGTCGACGACGTCGAGGGCCCTGTTTCCAGTATGGACCGGGCAGCCGGCAGTTTCGTCGCGCTTGGCCGGACAGTCTTTGTCGATGAGCTCACGGTATTCGAAGACGCTACCTTCGACGATATCGAAGTTGGCCATGTCGTCAAGGTGAGCGGCCTGTGGAAACACGAACAGCAAATCCAGGCGACGTTCGTGCGTCGCGTTGCATTCCAGTTTGCAGCGGGCATGACCATGCAGGTCAAAGGAGAGATCTCTGATCTCGATATTGGCGAGCAACGCTTCCGCATCGGCAGCCAGTGGTGTAACTACTCCGCGGCCATGATGGAACTGGGCGGTGCCGACATCGCCAATGGCATGTACGTGCAGGTAACCAGTACGGCCATGATGCAGAACAACCAGATGATGGCCGACGCGGTGCAGGCACGCGAACGGAACAGGGACAGGAACCGGTTGTGTGCGGGCGAATGCCTGTACGAGTTGATCGGTTATGTGACGGCGTTCGAGACGACAGATAATTTCGAAGTCGATGGCCAAGCGGTTATGGCCACGCCAGACACGGTCTACGTGAACGGGACCGCGGATACCCTGGCACTCGATGTCAAGGTGTCGATCATCGGCACAATTAATGACGCCGGCATACTCGTGGCCGATCGGATCGTGTTTCACCTGCCATCGTTGGTCGAGATCAAGGGCAACGTCGATGGGCTCGATCCGGAAACCGCAACCGTTTCGGTGTTTGGCATCGCCGTGCAGACGAACGAGTTCACGTTGTTCCGCGACCACACGACGTCCGGACAGCCAACCTTCGGCTTCGGTGATCTCAACGAAGGTGACCGCGTCGAGATTCGTGCCGTCCTTGACGGTGATTCGGTCATCGCTACCCGGCTTGAGCGAGACGAACCGAACGACGTGGCGACGCTCAAGGCCCTGGTCGATTCAGTCGAGCGGCCGAGCATCACGATGCTCGGCGTCACGGTGACATCCAATCAGGACACCCTATTCCAGAACGTGGCCCACATTGAAATCGACGCTGATGCGTTCTTCGATCTCGTTGAACCCGGCAGCATCGTGAGATCCGAAGGCACCTATGACGGCGCCTCAATATTGGCAAGCAAGATGTTCCTTCGCGAATGCCTGAACAATTGCCTGTGACTCGATGGCGTCTGCTGTGAAAAAAGGGATTAGGTAACCACAAGTGAAAATATTGGCGTAACGAAGAGGAACGCCGGGAGGATGCAAAAATGTGTCTGCTAAAACTCAAGTCACAACGATTCGCGCTGGCGGTTATACCGTTGCTTTGCCTGATGGCGGGCAATACGGGCGCGAATGATGACCTTACCTGGCCGGTTGAATCCGACCTTAGATACCACGATGGCGACGTCGTCACTCTCTGGCATGACACGGGCGACCTTGCCGTATGGAACACCAAGGACGATCTGAAGATCGCCATCCATCCAGACGAGGGCCTGAAGATTGCGGAAGTGGCGATCCATGTCGTCCAGGATGCAACAGAATTCGACGCAATCCTCGACAAGAAGACCCGAAAACCGAAAGTCAGCAAGCTCGAATACAAGACAGATTACGTGGGGGACTACGGCATCAGGGCCGAAGACCACACAGAGGTGATCCCCCTTAGCACCTTCGAGATTTGCTGGGGCGTTAACCCCGAAAAATGTCCGCTCAATCTGTACATCATTGTTGCCGCCGAACTGCAATGGTCCGAAATCGTCGAAGTCGAGGAAGGCTTCTTCGAAGAAGTCTGGATGAGCATCCCGGAAACCGCCTACGCTGAGGGCGACGGCACATTCGACCGATCCGACAAGGACGGTGCCGTTTGGGCTTGGTACGTAGTCTATCCGCTCGCCAAGGTCGAATCGGGTCACTTCGTTGACGCCAATGTGAATGGGCTGTATTTCGAAACCCCGACCCAGTCCGGAATCACTGGCGACAACGGGCAGTTCCGGTTCGTCCCCGAGGAGTGGATCGACTTCGCCGTCGGCAGCCTGAAACTGGGCGACGCCAAGGCAGCTCGGGCCGTGGCGCCGGATGACCTGTTCGGAACCGACATGGATGACGATCGAGTACTGAACGTGGCTCGGCTGCTACAGAGCTTTGACGCGGACGGCAATCCGGGACAAGGTTCGATCAACATTACCGCACCGGTGGTGGCTTGCCTGAATGGTGTACTCGGTGATTCCGAGATGCCGCCTCCCGAGGAGTTTTTCGCCGATGACTTCGCCGTCGGCCAGCTGATCGACGCAACCATCGCGGCCTGCGATGGACAGGTAACCCTGGCAGCCGTCACCAAGGAGGAAGCAAAGCAGAATCTCAACTCCGGCATGCAAGCTGGTAACCTCATGAAGAGGAATATCTCCAAGACGCCTGACATGGCGAGTGACAAAGCGAAGATCGAAATCGTACCGGTCTACGTGCCGGCACTGCGAGCCGATGAAACGCCAACCACCGTGGTCTACCACGACGAGGAAGACCAGGTCATCGAAACGCGAACCGTCGCGAAACCCATCGTGGTTTCGTATCTCGATGAGATTGAGGGCACCGATTCGCTCGACGTATTCGTCGCCATCTCGAGAGACGACGGCGATACCTGGAAACGCAGGAACCTCTCGAAGACCGCCGACAAGTCATCGCTGCTCGGTTATCCGGGTGCTTCCGCGAAACCCATGCTCAAGGTCAAGGACAACATGATCTTCGTGGCGTGGACGGACAAGTTCTGCCGTGGCGGACGACCGGGTTATGCCATAGAGGTTTGTCCCGACACCGACGGTGACGGACTGCCCGACCCGTGCGACATCTGCCGCGAAACTGACGAAGGGACGTTTTGCGCAACCGACTACCAGGGCGATGACGCCTACTGGCAGGACGACATGTTCGGTGTCGCCGGTCCACAACGGTCAGTGATTTACGAGGAATTCCCCGAGATGCGCGAGACTCCGTACAGCTGCGTCTGGACCAGCCGCGCAACGATCGATCCCACTACAGGTAACATCCAGTGGTTCAAGCCCGAACGGGTCACATCCGGTCGGCGCGATGCTTACCAGCTCTTTGCGGGAGCAGGCACCAATGTCGCATTCGCCGTTGTCTGGCAGGAGGATCCGAAAGGCCTGCGGCCGGGCGAAGGTGAAGGCCCCGGAGAAGGCTGGAGCGGCGCTCGCTCAAACAACAAGACCGACATCTGGTACAGCTATGTCACGTTGGCCGATTTCGGCAAGATCGACATTAGTTACCCGGGCGGAGCGCTCGGCAACGGTGAAGACATGGTCGACACCGATCCCGAACTGGCCAACCGGGTCAAGGCGCTGGTGCCCATGTCACTGCCGGTGAGGATATCCGACAACGATGTCTGCAGCCTGGAGAACATGAATCCCGCGGGCGGCAACGGTGAGCACGATTACGACGAGGAAGGCCAGGGCACCCACCGGTACTGTGGCACCCTCGACGGCATCGGCACGGCCGAGTCGCCTGGAACCAACTCGCTGTGCGCTTACACGGTTGAGAAGACCAATCCCAACGGCGAAGTTCATAACGTCTGCGTGACCGCCGACGGTCGCTTCCTGGATGGCAACACGGGCGCGTCCCGGCCCAATATATTCCTGCAGCCGTACAAGAAGTCTGACAACTCGAAGAGTGCCTGGGCCATCGTCGGTTACGAGGAAAGCAAAGGCGTTGGCATCCCTCCGGACCACGGTGACGAAGATGAACACGACTGTGACTCGGATTCGGATTCGGAGGATGAGCACGAGACCAAGTACAAGCCCGACGAGGGCAAGAACGTCATCTACCACAGCTTCGATTTTATGAATCCGGAGCTGGTCGGTGGCGGCGGCATCGTGAACCTTCCCGAGACCGATGCAGACGGCAACCCGGTCTACGTAGTTGACGAAGAAGGTTTGCCGCTGCTCGACTGGAAGGGCGATCCACAACTTGCGTACGAAAATGCACGTCGGGTGCGCTTCATAAGTCAACCTAAGGGTAAGAAGGGAGCATCAGGCACAGTCCTCGTGGCGCTTTACCGTCAAGGTGAGGAAGGCAAGGGCAAGCCGGCCGACATCTTCATGCGGCGTGCCAAAGCTTCGCCGAGCGGCAACCCCTATGCCTTCGGCAACTTCGTACCTGGCGCGCAGAATGTCAGCAGCGTTGAGCCGACTGTCACGTGGCAGAACCCGTTCGACTCGGAGAAGCCCGAGAAGATGCTCCGGTGGGAGTGGATTACGGATAATCTCGCAGACAGGTCGGCGACAAACCCACGCCTTGACGCGAAAGCTCAGCGCGGTGCGATCAACGGCGACGACCTGCTGATCGGTTTCGCCTGGACGCCCAATTGGGGACGGTCGGCAAACGACAAGTACGACTTCTACGTCCGCCGTTCGTTCAATGGCGGCAAGGATTGGACAACCAATCCCCATGTCGATGAGTCCATCGAGCACAACGTGGTCTTCAGGGTCCCGATCGAGGACTACGAAACTCAGACCATCACCTGGGATGAAGTAGTAGTCACGACGACCTACGGGCCTGGCGCTTTAGAGCCACCGCGCAACGTTTCGAACCTGCGCAACAACCGCGTCAGCGTGCTGGAGCCGCGGCTCGTCAAGACGCCGGGAACCATCACGGATCTCTATGGGAATAGCACCGGGTACCCGGAAGACATCTGGGATTCGAGCGTGTACCAGCTCGCTTTCGGCCTGGAATTCAACCAGAACCAGCTGCCGGATGACGTGGAGTACCCGAAGATGCCACTCGATATCTACTACAGCCGGACCCTGGACAAGGGACAACGCTATCAAAGCGTGGTCGTGACGCCGCAGGGCGGAAGCGGCAAGCCCGAAGAAGGCTGGAATCCGCTGGCTCAGGACAAGCCCCAGCAGGGCGCAGCCCAGCTTCGGCAGACTCCGGACGGTTCGCGGATGTACGGCATCTGGCTCGAAGAAGGTGAACAGGGTAGCGACATCATGTTCCGCAGAGTCGACTACCGAGGTGCCTCGGAATGAGGCGCGAGGAGGATACAATGAAACGAGGTAACCTGATTATTACAATCATGGCCAGCGCGTTCCTGCTGCTGGCCGGTGGCTCCGCGTTGGCGGCCAAGGGCGGCATTAAGGGTAAGCCGCCACCGAACGACGAACCGGATCCGCCAGAGATGGATTATCCTTTCTATTTCTGGAAACTGGGGCATATGGACGGTCCTCACGACTCCAGCCAGGCCCTGGGTATTTCCCGGGACGGGAAGGTGGCCGTTGGCTCCACCGCCGTGGTGGACTTCACGAGAGCTTGGCGCATGGACGTCGACTGGGCTCTCTCCACCGAAGATGACGGGCAGCCGCCCCTCTACAACGAGCTCCAGGTTCAGGAGGGTGTCGGAGGCGAGGCAGCCTACGCGGCATCGGACATGACGGTCACAGATTGTCCATATGACAAGGTGGCGGAAAACCTGGACTGGTGCGGATCCATGCCGGTGGGGACCCTGACGACGGGAACCGTGTCCTACGGCGCGGAGTGGTTATGGGCGTATGACGCCGAAGCCGAAGAGGATAACTACCTGGCCATCCCTGACTTTGGCGGCGGCATCTCCGACATGGCGGTCAACGACGTGTCGTTTGACGGCACCATCATTGTCGGCACCGGCAACGTCAAGACCGGTATGGTGGGTTGGTTCGCCGATACGACTGGTCGTGGATGAGGACCTTGTGCCGATCCCGGTGCAGCTGACCATCACGGACATGTTCTCCACGTTACAAACCCTGCAGACCAGCTCGGCCCAGGCCGTGTCCGCCGACGGGACAATCATCGTCGGCTACGGTGGGACCAGGCGGGGAAACAAGGCGTTCGTTACAACGGTTCTGGATACAACCACCGATCCGATCACGCTGGAAAGCTACGTCCTGCCCGCGATGGACGGCGGTCAATGGTCTGAGGCCTATGCGATGACCGAGACTCTTGACGGAAGGATCTTCATCGCCGGGCGCAGCGACAGCCCGAAGGGACCGCAGGCTTGCATCTGGTTCTATGACGACACCGTGGCGACGTGGGTGGTCAAGGGACTGGGCGGCCTGTCGAAGAAGAAGTACGACAGCAGGGCCACGGGCATCGTCCATCGCCCCGAAGCGGCGGACGGAGAACTGATGGTGGTGGGCTACAGCAAGTCCATCCTCTATCCCTCGGAGGCCTTCGTCTGGACCGGCAACCCCACGCTGGAAGAGGAAGAAGACCCTGTCGGCTACCTGTACGACCTGGAGTACATCCTGATCAAGACAGGCGCCGGGGAAGCGTCCTTGATGGGATCCAGCTGGATCCTGAACCAGGCCACGGGGGTTGCTCTCAATGAAGACGACACGGCCAGAATCGTCGGCTGGGGCGTCAATCCCGAGGGTGGTATTGAAGCCTGGCTGGCGGACGGGTTCCCGTACGGAGAACTCGAGCCGCTGTTAACGCATGAGTGACGTTGACCGGACAACATGCCGAGGGGCGGCCATTGAGGAAGCGCCGCCCCTCGCCCTTGTTGCAGCGCAACATGTGCAAGACTAGACTGGATTTAATCGTAGTTCAGCGACATGCCCAAGATGCCAAGGTACAACGTCCTGCTCGTCGATGATCATGCCGTCGTGCGGCACGGATTGCGCGCGGTCCTTGAAGAAGAACTCGGCGATATCGCAGTTCAGGAGGCAGGGACCGCCAGGGAGGGATTGGAGTGCCTCCGCCGGGACGACTATGACGCGCTCATCCTCGACATCGGTTTACCCGATCGGAATGGGCTTGATCTTCTTAAGAGCATTCATTCGGAATGGCCGGATCTCCCTGTGCTGATTCTCAGTATGTTCGACGAGAGCCAGTACGGCGTCAGAATGATCAAGGCAGGCGCAGCCGGATATGTGACCAAAGCGAGTGCACCCGAGAAGTTTGTCACCGCGGTGAAAAAAGTACTGGCCGGTGGCCGTTACATCAGCCCCAACCTCGCAGAGCGGCTCGCGGACAATCTGTCCGGTCACTTCGACGAAGAGCCGTACGACGTGCTGTCCGATCGGGAGTACCAGATATTCCTGATGATCGCTTCAGGGAAGACCGTATCGGAGATCGCAAACGAGCTTTGCCTGAGCGTAAAGACGGTCAGTACGCATCGAGCCCATGTTATGCAGAAGACGAACATGAAGACCAACGCCGAGCTAACGCATTACGCCTTTTTCAAGGGGCTCGTACACTGAGTAGGAGGGGCGCACGGGTCTTATGCACTGATCCGGCCGGGACGGGATAACGATGTCGAGGCATGCGCCTCCTTTCACCCGTAGCAAAACGTCAATTCTCCATTGAAGCCGCGCACCCTTTCTTTCACGCCCAACAGACCGAAAGAAATTCAACTTGTGGGGTTCGTCCGCTTCAATTCCTACGCCATCGTCGCTGACTCGCATCGAGAATTTGTTCGGCGTTAGCCGCAATTGGACGTCCACCTCACTGGCCTGCGCGTGACGGACGATATTCGTCAGCGTTTCCTGGAAGATTCGAAAGATTGCAACGGACAGTTCCTCGGACAACTTTATTTGCCGAGGCTCTGTCTGAATGTTGCATACGATGCCCGTTCTCGAGGTGAACTCTCCTGCCTGCCATTCGATAGCCGCCGAAAGCCCGACATCGTCGAGAATAGCCGGCCGCAGCTCCGAGCAAATGCGACTGACCGAGTTGACCGTCTCGGTGATGAGATCGGCCATCGAACGGGTTTTTTCCTGGAGCTCGTCAAGCTTCTCCGGGCCATGCGCTTCTGCAGCCAGTGCACATCCAGACTCAGCGCCGTCAGAACCTGGCCCAGCTCGTCGTGTATTTCCCGTGCTATTCTGCTCCGTTCTTCTTCTCGTATGCTCTGCAGGTGGGCAGTCAGCTCTCGCAAACGCTCCTCGGAATTTCTCATGTCTCTCTCCGCCTGTTTGCGCTCCGAGATATCCTTGAAATCTTCGACGATGCCGACGATCGTGCCGTCTGGCCGTCGAAACGGAGTGGCTGAAACGATACAGGGAATAGAGGTCCCGTTCGGGCGCACCTTGTCGGCGTCATACTCGACGTCCTTCTCACCCTCAAGAATGCGGGTCAAAGGACATCCGGGCGATTCGCACATTTCCCCCCAGAAGACGTCGTGGCACTTCCTGCCGATAATCTCGTTTTTCGGCAGTCCGACCAACTTGGCAAATGTCTCGTTTGCCTTGAGTACGCGAAAATTTCTGTCGACTATCCGCATTCCATCAGCTGCCGTCTCGAATACCTGGTCGACTTCGCTCAGCGCCCGGGTGGCGGCGTCCTCGGCCTTTCGACGCGCGTTCACTATAGAATTCGCAAGGGTGGCAAAAGCCATGATCGCGGCGACGACGGTCAGGCGCATCCAGAGTTCGTGCCAGGTCGGCGCGAACACGGCCTCGAATACATCGGAATCTGCGAAAAACAGTACGTGGTTGCTTGCCTCAAGCAACCAAAGATCACGCTGATCACCAGGCCGACGAGTAGGAGACCGTTCCTCCCTAACCCCCATAAGTAACGTCCTACTCTC
>CAVWAH010000018.1:0-63017 GCA_963752875.1 uncultured Gammaproteobacteria bacterium
CTCGGTGAGGATGTCAGCAGACTCAGCCCGATCTGGTACGCTGGCGCGTTTGCCATTGGGGCGGCCAGTGGCGTTCTCGGTGACAAGTGGAGCCTGGGCTTCATCGCCGAAACTGAGCGTCAGGTCTGCTCGCATCTCGACCGTCATCTTGACGACCTGCCTTCAGAGGATGCGAAGAGCCGCGCAATCGTGGAACAGATGCGCGATGAGGAAGCGGAACACGGCGAAAACGCCATCGCTGCGGGGGCGGCTGAATTGCCTGCGCCAATCAAGCACCTGATGCAGATGACGGCAAAGGTCATGACGAAAACGGCGTATTGGGTGTGATTCACCTCGAATCAGCAATAAATTTTGACAAAACACGGACTTAGCTTGCCCTAACGGGCGATGTGTATTAAAAGAGGCGTGCAACAGGGGCGAGGAAAAACAATGCAGACAACAGCGAAAAATCTGAGCGATGTACCGGCGATTAACCGCTTCTTGAGTTACTGCCGCGTACGGACGGTACCGCAAAAAACTGTAATGATTCATGCCGGCGATCTGCCGGACGTTCTGTATTACATCGTCGACGGCTCGGTCGAGGTCATGATCGAGGACGAAGACGGCAACGAGATGGTGCTGGCTTACCTGAACAAAGGACAGTTCTTCGGTGAAATGGGCCTGTTCTACGAGCAGCCCACGCGCAGCGCCTGGGTGCGGACCCGCACCGAGTGCGAAATCGCCGAGATGACCTATCCGCGATTTCGCCAGATCGCGAGCGAAAGCCCGGGTCTCGTATTCGAGCTCGCCACCCAGCTGGCTACGCGCCTCGATCGCACCAACCGGAAACTCGGCGACCTCGCGTTTGTCGACGTAACCGGCCGTGTCGCGCACGCCATCATGGATCTCTGCAACGAACCCGATGCCATGACGCATCCGGACGGCATGCAGATCAAGGTTAGCCGCCAGGAACTGAGCCGCCTCGTCGGCTGCTCAAGAGAAATGGCCGGCCGCGTACTCAAGGTCCTCGAAGAACAGGGCCTCGTATCGGCGAGCGGCAAGACAATTGTCGTCTACGGCGCGCGTCCGAACCGCAAACTCTGATTCAACCGATATTTAAGGGTCCAGTTACCTTAGAACTGCTTTAAGGTAACTGGACCCTTTTCTTTTTTACGTGTTTTTGTCTATTTCTGCCTTCATCGCCGCGATCGTCGTGGCGTAGTCCTCGCTACCGAAGATCGCCGAGCCCGCAACAAACGTGTCTGCGCCGGCAGCGGCGATTTCACCGATATTGTCGACTTTGACGCCGCCGTCAATTTCGAGCCGGATGTCCAGCCCGCTTTCGTCGATGATCCTGCGTGCCTGGCGCAGCTTGTCGAGCGCCGCCGGGATGAACTTCTGCCCACCAAACCCCGGGTTCACGGACATCAGCAGCACCATGTCGACCTTGTCGACAACGTAGTCAAGCCAGTCAAGCGGTGTTGCCGGGTTGAACACGAGTCCGGCCTTGCAGCCCTGCTCGCGAATCAGGCCCAGTGACCGGTCGGGATGCTTGCTCGCTTCGGGATGGAACGTAATGTAGCTCGCCCCGGCCTTCGCAAAGTCCGGGATGATCCGGTCGACGGGCTCAACCATCAGGTGCACATCGATCGGCGCCTCGATGCCGTAGTTCCTCAGTGCATCGCAGATCAGCGGCCCGATCGTCAGGTTCGGCACAAAATGATTGTCCATCACATCGAAATGCACAACGTCTGCGCCGGCATCCAGGACGGCTTTAACGTCCTCGCCCAGGCGGGCGAAATCTGCGGAGAGTATCGAGGGGGCGATTAAGGGTTTCACGACGGGTCCTTTGAAGGGGTTGCAAGTGGAGATTACCTGATTGAACGCCTCGCTTTCAGCATCTCGTAAGCGCCACGCACTTCGCGCGTGCGGCGCTCGGCCTCAGCGATAACGGCGGGCCCGGGATTGCTGCCCGAGATCTTGTCAGGGTGGCTCTTGTTCATAAGACGGCGATACGCGGTCTTGATGTCGCTGTTGCTGGCCTCAGCGTTCACGCCGAGCGACTCATAAGCACTGCGCAGGCGCGCGGCGTCCGCGTCACCGGCCGGCGATCGTTTGAAGCCTTTCTGCGCGCGAATCATGGCTTCGAGCTGTGCGAGTTCGACGCGACCGATGTCGAGCTCGGAGCAGATTGTCCAGATCATGGAACGCTCCTCCTTGCGCAACGCATCTTTCGCCAGCACAACCTCCAGGATCAAGCGCACGAACAGCAGTCGCTTCGACGCGCTGCGCCCGCTGACGCGGCGCACCTCCCGCACGGTCTGCACAAGCGGGAATCCCGGACGCTTGCCGTCGTCGAACCAGCTGACTGCCCGCCGCACAAGCGAGGGGCTCAGTCCCAGGCGATGCATGATAAGCCGCGCAGCTCGAATTTCATCTTCCGAGACGCGTCCGTCCGACTTCGCGAGGTGCCCCATACAGCTGAACAGCGCGCGCACGAACTCATCGGACACGCTTGAGATCTTCTCGCCCTGACGTTCGAATATTCGAACGCTTTTCCTGAATCCCCGGTAGAACTGGTAGGCCACCAGTATTGCGAGAATCAGGGCAATGGTCTTTCCGAGGAACATATGGGGCTGCATCCTATCGCGACTTGGCGCCCATTCCCATTAAGGACCTTGCGAGCGTCCGCCTAAGGCGCGATCATCGCCCTATGAATACCGCTGATGTCCTGTTTGAATCCTCGATTCCCGAACTGCCACTGATCGGCCGCGGCAAAGTCCGTGACATTTATAGCGTCGATGACAACCACCTCTTGATCGTTACGACAGATCGCCTGTCGGCCTTCGATGTAGTGATGCCTGACCCTGTGCCTGGCAAAGGCGCCGTGCTGACGGAGATTTCGCTGTTCTGGTTTCGAATGATGAGTGACATCGTCGAGACCCAGCTGACGGACCTGACTGTTGCCGATGTCGTGAAAGACCCGCAGATCCAGGAGCAACTCGCCGGTCGGGCGCTGGTCGTAAAAAGACTGAAGCCCTTGCCGATCGAGGCCGTTGTGCGTGGTTACCTGATCGGCTCTGGCTGGAAGGACTACCAGGACAGCGGGCAGGTTTGCGGTATCGATCTACCGGAAGGAATGCGACAGGCCGAAAAGCTGCCACAGACGTTGTTCACGCCCGCCTATAAGGCTGAAGCCGGCGCACACGACGAGAACATCAGCTTTGATAAGGTCGTTGAGCTCGTCGGCGAAAAACTGGCTACCCGCGTTCGCGACATCTCGATCGAAATCTATGAGCGCGCTGCGGCTTACGCTCTCAAGCGCGGCATCATCATCGCCGACACGAAGTTCGAATTCGGGCTCGATGAACAGGGCCGCCTGTACATCATCGATGAAGCGCTGACACCTGACTCATCCCGATTCTGGCCGGTCGAAGGCTACGCGGTTGGCAGCAGCCCACCGAGCTACGACAAGCAGTTCGTGCGCGACTACCTGGAAACGCTGGACTGGGACAAGACAGCACCCGGGCCTGATTTGCCCGCAGAGATCCTCGAGAAGACAGCAGACAAGTATCACGAAGCACTACAAAGGATGACACAGGTCCAGTCCTGATCGCCTCCTGCCGGAGTACAATGCGTCCATGATCGCCGGTCTGAAAACGAAGTTCGACAAGATTGTCTGGGGTGACGCGCTCGACAAGTACGGCCTCGCCGGCCGAGTCCTGGCCGGTGTTCTTCGCAATCTATATGCCGTCATGCGCGATATCGTCACGGGTCAGCTGACCCTGCGATCAATGAGCCTCGTATACACGACTTTGTTGTCGGTCGTCCCCTTGGTGGCTTTCAGCTTTTCGGTTCTCAAGGGCCTCGGCGTACACAAAGAACTTGAGTCAAGGCTGTACACGATCCTGGAACCCCTCGGCGTCAAGGGCATTGAGATAACAGACAAACTCATGACCCTGGTCAACAACGTCAATGGCAGCGTCCTCGGCGGCATTGGCCTGACGTTCTTTATCTACACGGCCATCTCGATGGTGCAGAAGATCGAGGAGAGCTTTAACTACGTCTGGTATGTGAGTAAGCCTCGCAGTTTTTCCCGTCGATTCACTGAGTACATGTTGATTCTCACGATCGGGCCCGTGGCCATCGTGATAGCACTTGGTGCGCTCGCGTCGTTGCAGAATGAATCCATTGTCCTGTGGGCGGCGAACAACTCCGTACTGGGCCCGATGTTTTCAACTGCCAACAAGCTGACGCCGTTTCTCGTCGTCACCGCAGTCTTCACCGCTCTCTACAAGTACATACCAAACACGGAAGTGCATTTCCGTTCAGCGCTGGTTGGCGGTCTCACCGGCGGTTTTCTCTGGGTGACGCTTGGCGTCATATTCGCGGCGTTCATTGCGAACTCGGCGCGTACCCAGGCGATCTATGCCAGTTTTGCGATCGCGATCATAACGTTGATGTGGTTGTACCTGAACTGGCTAATCCTGTTGATCGGTTCCCAACTTGCGTTTTATTTCCAAAACCCGGCGTACATGCGTATCGGTCGTCGTGAACCACGCCTTTCCAACGCCATGCGCGAACGTCTCGCGCTAAACGTGATGCTGATCGTCGGCACGGCATTCCGCAACTCGGACAAGTCGATCAACCAGCGAACGCTGAGCGAGAAACTGCGAATTCCATCGATAACCGTTGCACCCATTATCGCGGGACTCGAAAGCAGCGGCTTGATAACGTCCACAGAGAAAGAAGACTTACTGCCAGGCCGAGACATCTCGCGCATCATGCTCAGCGACATCCTTGCTGTCGTCCGCATCGACGGGGAGACCGGTTCCTATCGGGATCCAAAGTGGGCGCGTGCGATCGACGCTATGGGTGAGACCATCGACTCCGCGGTCGAAACGACGTTGGGCGACAAGACCCTGTCGGACCTGCTCGATGAGGTTGAGCAGGGCTGAGGAAGCTCACTACGCTCCCGCGATCGTCATCTCTTCAACGAGTATCGAACCACAGCGAATTCCGCCGCGAAGGTCCTGATCGTCGCCGATCGCCGCGATGCGCTGATACAGGTCTCGCAGGTTGCCAGCAATCGTTACCTCGTGAACCGGATATTGAACCTCTCCATTCTCGACCCAAAGGCCGACAACGCCGCGTGAGTAGTCGCCGGTCACGCCGTTGACACCCTGCCCGATTAATTCCTGCACGATCAATCCCGTACCCATCTCCTTGATGAGCGACTCCTTGTCCTTGCCGCCACCAGGCACGATCAGGTTCTGAGCACCACCGGCATTTGCCGTCGTCACCAGACCCAGACGGCGTGCCGAGTAACTGCTCAAGATGTAACTCTGCAGTACACCATCGGACACAATCTCGCGGTCATAGGTACCGACGCCTTCGCTGTCGTAGGGTGTGCTCGCCATGCCCTTCAGCAAGTGCGGGCGTTCCTGGATATTCACGAAGTCGGGAAACAGTTTCTCTCCTGCTGCGTCGAGCAGAAACGACGAGCGGCGATATTGCGCACCACCCATGATCGCGCCGATCGCGTGCGCGATAAATCCGCGCGCAAGATCCGGGATGTATAAGACCGGTGCACGCGTCGTCTTGATCTTCTTTGCACCAAGCCTACCCACGACTTTTTCCGCCGCAACACGCCCGATATCGGCGGCTGCGTCCAGATCGTCGGCGCTGCGAGCGGAGGTGTAATGATAATCACGCTGCATGACGCCGTCCGACTCCGCGAGCAGGACGCAAGTAATATTGTGGCTGGTGCGCGAATAGCTGCCGATAAAACCATGCGAATTGCCATAGGCACGGGTGCCACGATTCGTCGACACTGTCGCCCCTTCCGAATTGCTGACGCGTTTGTCGAACGCCCGGCCGGCCGCTTCGGATTCTATGGCCATCTCGATTGCCGTATTGGCATCGATCTCCCAGGGATGATCGAGATCGAGGTCCCGAACGTCGGTGCACATGAGGTTCGCATCGGCCAGCCCCGAGTACTTGTCGCTCGCGGTCAGGTTGGCGAACGCACACGCCTTGGCGACAGCTTCGCGAATTGCCGCTGGCGACATATCGGACGTGCTGGCACTGCCCTTACACGAGTCCTTGTAGACGGTAATCCCGATGCCGCGATCGTTTGTGTACTCGAGGCTCTCGACCTCACCGAGGCGTGCGGTCGCCGACAGGCCAGTGTCCTGGCTGGCCGCTGCCTCTGCCTGGTCGATGCCAAGGTTCGTTGCTTCATCCAGTGCCAGCGTAACGAGGCTTTCAAGTTCGTCGCCGCCGAGCAATTCGCGCTTCGCGATTGTTCCCATGTTTCCAATTATTCCCTGATTGGCTAAAGCCAGTTTTCGGATCGCGTGATAGACTCCCGCCCCCGGATCGCGGACCAGCCGCGGAAGGTACTTTAGCTTTTGGACGAAACAAAGCCCAGCAAAAGCGCAAGGAAACGCGAATACCATGCGCTACAGAAACTCGGAGAGGAGCTGATTTCGCTTCGCGGCTCCGAACTGCAGTCGATGCCACTGGACGAGGACCTTCGCGAGGCCGTGCTGGAGGCACGTCGCATGAAAGCGCACGGTGCACTGAAGCGACAGAAGCAGTACATCGGCAAACTCATGCGGCACCTGGATCCGGAACCGATCCGCACAGCGCTCGAGCGCCTGCGCCGTTAGTAATTGAGAGTGATAGAATTTCGAAATGAATATTGATGTCGGCATTATCATGGGCTCGCGCTCCGACTGGGAGACGATGCGCCACGCCAGCGAAACGCTGGACGAACTCGGTGTGTCCTACGAAGTAAAAGTCGTTTCAGCCCACCGGACACCTGACCTGCTGTTTGACTACGCGGGGTCCGCCGTTGAGCGCGGCCTCAAGGTCATCATTGCGGGAGCCGGCGGTGCAGCTCACCTGCCAGGTATGGTGGCATCCAAAACACGCGTTCCTGTTCTGGGCGTACCCGTTCAATCCAAGGCACTGAACGGCATGGACTCCCTGTTGTCGATCGCGCAAATGCCCGCCGGTATTCCCGTGGGCAGCATGGCCATCGGTCGCGCCGGTGCGGTGAATGCCGCTCTGCTCGCTGCCGCTATTCTGGCCAATGAGGACAGCACAGTCGCTACGGCGCTCGATGCATTCCGCCAGAACCAGACTGACCGAGTCCTGGCCGACAGCGACCCCCGCAAGTAAATCCATGCGTATCGGCATCATCGGCGCCGGCCAACTCGGCCAGATGCTGGGTTTCGCAGCCCGTGATCTGGATGTCGAATGCCGCTTTGTCGACCCCTCCGATTCACCACCCGCCACCGTTTGCGGCGAGGTTATCCAGCGGCCCTTCGACGATGCCGAAGCGCTCGCCGAATTGGCCGAAACCTGCGATGTAATCACCTACGAGTTCGAGAACGTTCCGGTCGAAGCACTGCAAAAGATCGACAGCAGGGTTCCGGTCTATCCACCGGCCGACGCGCTGCGTCTTGCACAAGACAGGCGCAACGAAAAACGCCTGTTCGACGAGCTCGACATCCCGTTGCCGGGCTATCGAACCATCGATACGCGCGAGGACATGGACGCGGCCGTCAACGCCCTCGGCTTACCGGTCGTTATCAAAACGCGCCGGCTCGGCTATGACGGTAAAGGACAATTCATCATCCGGGATCGCAGCGATATCGACGAGGCCTGGAAAGCCCTCGGCAATAACTCGCTGATCGCCGAGCAGTGGGTCAGTTTCGACTACGAGGTTTCATGTATCGGTGCCCGAAATGTCGATGGTGACATCGCGATTTATCCGCTCAGCCGCAATGTCCATGAGAGTGGTATCCTGCACACCTCTAGGTCACCGGTGGACGCACCTGCGCTCGCCGAGCGGGCCGAGACCTATGTGCGGCGTATACTTGACCACCTTGACTATGTCGGCGTGCTGGCACTCGAGCTCTTCGTCTGTGGTGACGACCTGTTGGCAAACGAGTTCGCGCCGCGCGTCCATAACTCTGGCCACTGGACGATCGAGGGGTCGGAAACCAGCCAGTTCGAGAATCACCTTCGAGCGGTCATGAACAAGCCGCTCGGTTCGACGGCCGGCATTGGCCATGCCGGGATGGTCAACCTGATTGGAGAAATTCCCGACGCTGTGCGTTCCTTCGAACCCGGTTTCCTGCACGACTACGGCAAGGCACCGCGTCCTGGTCGCAAACTCGGGCATATCACCGTTACAGCGGAAACGGCCGCCGAACGTGACGGGCTTGTCGACATAATTAGTCGGACTGTGACGTAGTCCACGCTTCGGCCTGAGACCGCAGCATAGCCCGCGGACCAAAAAAGCAGGTAAACTCGATCCGACATGTCATATCTAGGTCACTTCAATCTTCAGGAGCAACCGTTCCGGCTCACGCCGGACCCGGACTTTCTGTATTGGAGTAAGCAGCACGCCCGTGCGAAGGCCTACATGGAGTCGACGATCTGGCTCGCCGACGGATTCGTCGTCATCACAGGCGAAATCGGATCCGGCAAGACCACGCTTCTGCAGTCTTTCCTGGCGGAACTCGACGATGACGTCGTATACGCCGTGGTCTCGCAGACCCAGCTAACGCCAACGCAATTCCTGCAGTCGGTCCTGACCGAGTTCGGCTTCAAGCCGTTCAACAAACGCAAGGTCGAACTGCTGGACATGCTGAACATGTTCCTGATCGAGCAATACTCGAACGGCAAGAAGGTTGTTCTGGTCGTCGATGAAGCTCAGAACCTGACGCGCAAGGTGCTCGAGGAAATACGCCTGCTTTCCGGGATCGAGACTCACAAGGAAAAGGTGCTGCGGATTATCCTCGCGGGCCAGCCGGAACTGCGTGAAACACTCGACTCAGCAGGCCTGAGACAGCTTATTCAGCGCGTGCGACTCCGTTTCCATCTCGGACCACTCGACCTCCGCGAGACGCACGAATACATTGAGCATCGTCTGTCCGTGGCCGGCGCTGAGGAGACAAGACTTTTCGCCGATGATACGTTCGACACCATCCACCGTTACACGGGTGGCGTACCACGCCTCATCAACACGCTGTGTGACACGGCGTTGCTGTGCGCGTTTGCCGACGAGAAGACGTCCATTGACCTCGATGACGTGATGTCAGCGGTTGCCGAACTCAACTGGAAAGAGCACGAGAGCAATACAGGCATCCACGAGAAACTGGAACAGCTTCAGAATCGCCACCCACACGACTCGGAGGTCACGCGTATTGAGGTTCGCACGGATGGCGATGTTGTTGAGGAGCTGACGTTTCCGCCGGGCAGAATCATCGTCGGACGCTCACCGGATAACGAGATCTACATCAAGAGCAAATTCGTTAGCCGCCACCACGCACAGATAGTCAGCGACGGCGACGGTTGCGTCATTGAAGACCTCAACAGTACTAACGGCGTGTTTCTTGGTGAAAAGCAGGTCAAGAAATATCGCTTGCGCGATGGCGATATTGTCTCGCTAGGTGTGCACGAACTCGTGTATCACGACTTGCGCGAGGCAGAGGAGCCGTTCGAAGATCAACTCGACGAGTCGGAAGAGGACGACCAGGATCCGGCCATCGATGAGCAGGAAACAGCCTAGCCTGCCCTAGTAGTCCTGCCGCTGCCCTACCCGCCTGTCAGTGACGCGGTGATCACGCCGCTTGAGCAGCACCACCAATCCCGCGACCAGGCATACCAGACCCACTACGAAACAGATTGTTGGCCAGTACCAGTAGCTCTGGTACATCGAAAAACCTAGCGAAATCGCACCCATGAGCAGGTAGATGTACGGCAGGCTTTCGTAAATCGGCTTGGAGACCCACATATCGTTATCGATCTACTCCGGTCGTTTACTTCCCCAGGTCGATTCATTCTCCATAGCGGGGCCCGTATGTAAAGTGGCTAAATGCAAAAGACCCGGCGATTTGCCGGGTCTTTTGTATTTGTCGCTCTGGCTAAGTCCTTGTTCAGGCTCAGGAGCGACCAACACTGAATAGTCCAATAATGCGCGAAAGTATGGATTCTGACAGGCCATCCACAGCCAGATCAGGCTCTATTTCGCCGGCATCACCGCGTAATCCCTGCACAAACTGCTGGGAGTTGGCGTCCATGTCGTATTCTGTAACTGTGCTGTCGAATGCCATCTTCGTATCCCTCCATGAGATACCGAAACTCTACCTGCAAGATATGTTGAATGAAGTGAGATACCTCACATTGTCGACTGTGACATCGGTGCTTTTCGACTTATGTGAAATACGATCAGGCGAATTCCGCGCTACGCAGTGCCGCCTACCGTCAGCTCGTCAATCTTGAGCGTTGGCTGTCCGACGCCGACGGGCACAGACTGCCCCTCCTTACCGCATGTACCGACTCCGTTGTCGAGCTTCAGATCACTTCCGACCATGGATATCTTGTGCAGCGCCTCGGGACCATCGCCGATCAGCATCGCGCCTTTAACCGGTGTGGTCACCTTGCCGTTTTCGATCAAATACGCCTCGCTCGCAGAGAACACGAACTTGCCGGACGTAATATCGACCTGTCCACCACCGAAGTTCGGTGCATAGAGGCCCTTCTCGACTGACGCAATGATCTCGTCGGGATCATGATTTCCTGCCAGCATGTACGTGTTGGTCATACGTGGCATCGGGATGTGGGCAAACGATTCGCGGCGACCGTTACCGGTTGCCTCGACGCCCATCAGTCGGGCGTTCAACTTGTCCTGCATGTACCCACGCAGGATACCGTTCTCGATAAGCACGGTGTTCTGCGCAGGCGTACCTTCGTCGTCGACCGACAGCGATCCGCGGCGATTTACGATCGTGCCGTCATCGACGATTGTGCACAGCTCGGACGCGACCTTCTGACCGACCTTGCCACTGAACGTCGACACACCCTTGCGATTGAAGTCGCCTTCAAGACCATGGCCCACTGCCTCGTGCAGAAGGATCCCGGGCCAGCCATTGCCAAGAACCACCGGCATCGTTCCAGCAGGCGCAGGCTGCGCCTCTAGCTGCACGACGGCCTGCCGCACGGCTTCGCGCGCGAACTCCAGGGGAATATCACCGTCGAGGAAATAGTCGAGATCGGCCCGCGCACCGCCGCCGGAGTAACCCTGTTCACGTTGGCCGTCTTGCTCAAGAATGACGCTGACGTTGAGGCGAATCAGCGGACGTACGTCAGCAGCCATCGTCCCGTCGGATGCGGCAATCAGGACGAGATCCTGGCTGCTCGCCATGCTGATCATTACCTGCTCGACGCGGCTGTCAAGGCCCCGCGTTACCGCGTCGAGTTCGAGCAACAGACGCGTCTTCTGTTCGTCATCAATGCTCGTCGTCGGGTCCGATATCGGATACAAGGCCGCGGCATTGCCACGCTGCCATGCCTGGATTCTCTTCGCCTGCCCTTGGCGCGCAATCGCGCGAGCAGCTCCTGCTGCTGACTCAAGTGCCGGCAACACGAGCTCGTCGGAATAGGCAAAGCCGGTCTTTTCGCCACTATTGGCGCGCACACCAACGCCTTGGTCGAGACTGAAACTGCCTTCACGAATAATGCCGTCTTCGAGAGACCAGCTTTCCTGACGCGTCACCTGGAAATAAAGGTCAGCGTAATCGACGCCGCCACGCATCAGGCTGCCGAGTGTCGTGGAGAGCTCCTGCTCACCAAGTCCTGCAGGCTCGAGCAGGCGTGTCATTACTGCATCAATCGATGTGTTGTTACTTGAGCTCAAGAAGATGTTCCGTTGCTAGCTGCTAATCATTCAGACGCCGGTTCGACAACGCGGGAAACTCACTGCGCAGACGTGCCGGAAGATCGGGATCAATATCGGCCGCCACGACGCAATTACCTTCCGCCTGTTCAGCCAGTATCCGGCCCCAAGGGTCGCAGATCAGTGAGTGTCCGAACGTCGAACGGTCGTCCGGGTGGAGGCCATATTGCCCCGGCGCGATAACATATGCCAGATTTTCGATCGCCCGGGCACGCAGCAGCGTATGCCAGTGCGCCTCGCCGGTCGTCACCGTGAACGCGGCCGGCACCGTGAACAGAGTCGAACCGGCATCGACGAGCTGCCGGAACAGTTCCGGAAAGCGCAGGTCGTAGCAGATGGTCAATCCGACGCGTCCGGCGGGCGTGTCGACGGTAACAACCTCATCACCCGGGTACATCGAATTCGATTCTCGATAGGACTCCTGCTTGTCCACGAGATCCACGTCGAACAGGTGAATCTTGCGGTACACCGCCTCGACATCGCCCTTGGCATTGTAGACGGGACAGGCACCGTAGACCCTCTCAGCCGCAATCTCCGGCGATACGAGCGGCATGCTGCCCGCAATCACCCAGATACCATGCTTGGCCGCAGTCGCGGCGAGAAATGCCTGGATAGGGCCATCACCGGGCTCCTCGGCATACTTCGCCTTATCCTTGTCGCGCTCGGGCATCAGCGCGAAATTCTCTGGCAGGACAGCAAGCGTGCAACCCTCGTCAGCAGCCTCACCCAGCAGGCGGTCGGCGAGTTCAAGATTGGCAGCAACAGAGGGCCCGCTATTCATCTGAATGGCTGCAACACGCATGCTTACTCCCGTTCTCCCTCGGCCAGACAACCTGCCAGTTCGCCGTAGCGAACGAAATCATCGGCAGTCACCGTTTCGATCGTGGGCTCCTCCCATGGACCGGAAATGCCGTAATACACCTGGCCGACCGACTGCAGCGGCTTCTTGAAGATCTGCGAGAAGATCAGCATGACCGCCGCACCTGGCGGCCCGCCAACCACAGCGCCGACGATCGGCAGCGTGTTTCCAACTTTGGCACTGATAACGGCACCCTGCTCGTACGTACTTGCCTCGAAGTCCACGCGACCGACGATACCGATGTCAGCTGCGGGCCCCTCAAGCGACAAGTCACAGGTCATCGCAATGCCATCCACAATCTTGAACGTCCCGGCAATAGTGTCGTAACGGAATCCCTTGTTGAATACGTCACGAAAATCCAGCGACAGGCGGCGCGGCAAGGCGACAAAACTGATCAGGCCCAGCATGCGCCCGGCGCCCGGCTCGACTTCCTCCAGCTGGCCCTCCTCCATGCGCACCTGTACGTCGCCGTCGAGAACATCCAGGAAGCTCGCGCGCGGCCCGCCCGACCAGCTCATGTCCATCAGGACGCCCATCGATTGGCCACTAATGCCCTGCGCAAAACCGAGGCGTGCCAGCGTTGACCGAACATCGACGCTGTTGAGCGT
The DNA here is from genome assembly GCA_963752875.1 of uncultured Gammaproteobacteria bacterium. Taxonomy (GTDB): domain Bacteria; phylum Pseudomonadota; class Gammaproteobacteria; order Steroidobacterales; family Woeseiaceae; genus UBA1847. The sequence continues at coordinate 13,202 of CAVWAH010000018.1, forward strand.
TGTCGTGACGTAGGTGTGGCTGCCAAGCTCTTCGTTCTCGTCGGCAACCCACCGGCCCGAGCCGACGATCTCGAAGGTCGGATCCTTCGCCACCAGCGTCTCAGTCTCGAGCCCGTCCTCGGTCCGAACAAGATTCGCCTCAACCGCACCCAGGTAACGATCCCCAAGCGCGAATTCGTCCACCGTCAGCATGATCGGTGGCAGCTTTCTGGGATCGAGGTCGGACACCGACGGCGGCGAAACATCGTCGCCCGGGAGGCGCATGCGTTCCATGTCCACGACCATGGCCCGCTCCGAGCCGAAGTCATACGGTACAGATACCGATCCAACAATGTCCTCTCCCTCAACCTGCACGAGCCAGTCAAGCGCGCTTCGATCGAGGCGTACATGGTGCCCCTTCAGGTGCTGGCCGATCGCGAACAGATTGTCGATAGTCAGGTCGATCGAACGAATGCGTTCGGCGGCACCGATGTTTTTGTTCTCGCTGTTTGACAGGTTGAGCCATTCGTCGAGGCGCACGACTGTGGCCGTGCCGCGAATATGCAGCCCGCGCGTCTCCGCCAGTTGCACCTCACCGCCTCCAAGCATGAGTACGCCGCGATCGAGGTCCCATTCGCCCTCGGGCCGGTTGAGCGCAAGCTGCCACGACATGCGGTCGCCAACAGAGCCGGTGCTTTCGATGCTCTCGCCACCTGGAATGAAGCGAATTTCGCCGCGAACCGGCCACACGTCTTCCGCGAGTTTGTGCACCGGGTCGGGCGCCTCGATCGCGAGCCCGACGAGGTCGCTTTCAATTTGTACGGTTAACGGCGGCGGCGTTTCCTGGCTCCCGCGCGGAAACAGCACACGTGCCGTGTAGTCCGTCTTGCCTTCGATCGATCCCTCAAGTGGGACACCGAACGCTTCGATAATCGCTGTTCCTGTCGCTGAACCCTGGGCCGTCGCAATGGCGAAGAACTGCGGGCTATCGCCCGGGCCAACCCGAAAGTCGACCTCTTCCCCAAGGAATCGGCCGCCCAACGAGTCACCGGAAATCGTATCGCGAGTAATCAGTACCTCGCCTATGAGATCGGTGATCGGCGGATCAAGTCCTTCGATCGCCAACGTGCCATTATTGCTACGGAGAAGGCCATTCAGGGTTGTGCCCTTCGCATCCTTGAGCGGTACGGTCAAGTCGAGGTTAAACGATGCATCGCCCGATAAGGTGAGCCGGGTCAGGTTGCCACCCGTGAAATCATTGATCGGACTTTGCAGGGCAAATTGGCGCAGCGTCTCGAGCGAACCCGTCACTAACCCATCAATCTTGAGCACCGGCTTCCGCAGGTTTGGTATTTCTACCCGGGTATTGACGGCCTGATTGCCAGCACTGGTGGATTGATTGCGTACCGTATACAAGCGTGTATTTTCCAGCACCAAGTCAATGTCTGCCTGCTCCGCGGCTGGCCATTTCGGCTCGTATCGCAAGGTTAAATTGCGCGCTGATGCCTCAAGCAGGAATTGACCTTCGTCGTTATCGAAAGGAAATTCTTCCAGGGGACCGTTCAATGTCACCCTGCCATTCTCAATGGACCCCTTCTCAAGAGCTGTCTGGAACCAGTTGAACAGCCTTTCCTTCATGACTTTGCGCGGGACGTAGCGCCGCGCCTCACTGACATCGCTGATGCTGAACGTACTCGCGAGATCAATGTCGGGCGCACCACCATCGCGATCAATCGTCAGGCGAATGTTGCTGCGGCTGTCGAGGACCGGATTGATGATGCGAATACTGTCAGACAGAACGATGGTCTCGGTGTTGCTGCTGCGCCAGAGCACAGTGCCCTCCGCCGTGAGAATATCGATGGGCTCGTCCATGATCTGCGGCAGGTCGAGCAACAGGTTCGACGAAGCAATCTCAACACGCCCGCCGGAGCGGTTGGCCCGTACAAGTCCCGTAAAGCCGCGGATACCCGGCCACTTGCCGTCGGCCGCAATACCAACATCGATAAGATCGGCCGTTACGTCAAACTGTGGTTTGTCGCTGTCGATATCGGACACGGTCACCGCAAGATCTTCAATCTCGCCGCTGGGTGCCAGGCTACTCAATTGACTGTGCCCTGCTTCAGGCAGCAACGGTAACAGCAGCGAACTGTCGTCGAGGTTCAGGTACGAAGCACGCACGTTGAGCATCGCGATGTTGCCGGTTGCATCGGTTCCAGCCTCCGCTCGTAAGGAGGATTCGGGCCATTCGTGATCGCTCGTCGTCAACTGGAATTCTTCCGCAGCCACGAGCCAGCCATCGGACGACGTATCGAGCTCGAAGCGCCCATTCAGGTCGAACGCCTGTCCTTCGACGAGCGACACATTCGCAAAATCGACATCCGCGGTCGCATTGCGCACAGTGCTGCCAGCCAAGACCAGCGACAGGTCCAGGTCGCCACTACCGGACAAAATCCTGACACGTTCATCAAGCTGCAACTGTGACCAGCCCGAAAGTGCAATGCTATTCGCCTCTAGCGATACATCCCAGCTACGATCCTCAAGCGGCATTCCCAGCAACTGCGTTGCCGATACCGTGACCTGTTTGCCGAGGTCATCCGACAAGCGGACGGTAGCGTCAACAGCGATGCGATTCTCATTAATACTGACCAGCGCTCTCGGTACTTTTATGAACCGTGGTCGCTCGTCACCGGGCTGTAGAAAGCGAATTTCAATATTCTCGCCGACGAGTCGCATGTTGCCAAGACGCTGCGGCCCGCCAGAATGCGCTGCAGGCAACTCGTTGATCGCCGTTCCCTGTACCCACCAGCCCCCATTTTCGAGCTGGCGCACTTCGACGCTCGTGTCCCGAATTTCGACCCGATCAACAACAAAATTCTGTTCAAACAGCAGGCTGTTCAGAGATATGCCGATCCTCACGACCTCAGCAGCGATTGCGCGCTTCCGGTTGTCAGGGCGAATCAGCTCGGTATCAAAAAACTCGAGCTCCGGACCACTGAGACCCCAGCGGGCATTCATACCTGAAAACTCGACTTCCATTCCGATGGCGTCGCTGGCCCATAACTTTATCTCCTCCTGGTACTCAGGAAGTTTTGGCAAGAACAGTCTGAACAGACCAACCGCGACGGCCAGCAGGATCACGAGCGCTGATGCCGCGTATCCCAGGATCCTGACCAGTTTTCTGAGGAACTGTTTCATCACAAGCGTTTACATCAACACCACGTCGAACTGGTCCTGCAAATACAGCGACTCAGTCTGCAGGCGAATTGACTTTCCGGTCTGCTCTTCGAGTTCCGCCAGGCTGCGCGCCTGCTCGTCAAGTAATAACTCGATGACATCCTGATGGGCAAGCACCATGACTTCTTCAAACTCGAACTGTCGCGACTGGCGAATTATCTCGCGGAAGATCTCGAAACAAACTGTCTCCGCTGTCATGACGAAACCGCGACCCGTGCAGGCCGGGCAGTCCTCGCACAGCACATGCTGCAAACTCTCTCGAGTACGTTTGCGCGTCATCTCAACGAGACCCAACGGCGACACCGGTGTTATCTGGTGGCGCGCGTGGTCACGTGCAAGTGCCTGCTCCAGCGCCTGCAGGACGTTCCCACGGTGATCGACCTCTTCCATATCGATGAAATCGATGATGATGATACCGCCGAGATTTCGCAGCCTGAGCTGCCGCGCGATCGAGACGGCGGCCTCGAGATTGGTCCGGTAGATCGTCTCTTCGAGGTTGCGATGGCCGACGTAGCCGCCTGTATTGACGTCGACCGTCGTCATCGCCTCGGTCTGATCGAATATCAGGTAACCACCGGATTTTAAAGGAATATTTCGCTCCAGTGATTTCCGAATTTCGTCCTCTATCCCGTGCAGGTCAAAGATGGGCCGGCGCCGCTTGTACAGTTCAAGCACCGGGCACGCATCTGGCAGAAATGTCTCAGCAAATTTCTGCATGGCTTCGTAGTCACTCTCCGAATCCACGAGGACGCGTTCTACGTCGCTGGTCACCATATCGCGCAGAACCCTGAGCGGCAGCGACAGGTCCTCGTGTACCAGGCTTTTTACACTACGTTTGCTGCACTGCTCCTTAACAACCTCCCAGAGCTTGAGCGAATAACGCAAATCGGCGGCAAGCGCGGCTTTGTCCGCACCTTCAGCAACGGTCCGAACGATCGCACCGCATTCGAGTTCTCTCTCCGCAAGCAGTTCTTCGACTATCGTCCGCAGCCGCTCTCGTTCATCCTCGTCCTCGATGCGCACGGAGATTCCGATAGTTTCGCTGTCCGGCAACAACACAAGATGACGGGACGGCAACGTTATGTAGGTCGTCAATCGGGCACCTTTGTTGCCGAGTGGATCCTTGACGACCTGAACCATAATCTCGTCGCCCTCTCGCACGAGCTCGCGAATGTTGGGCACCGGGTCATTTTTCTCGGGAGCACTGCTCTTTGCGATATCAGAGGCGTGCAGAAACGCTGTACGCTCCAGGCCGATGTCGATGAACGCGGCCTGCATGCCGGGCAGAACGCGCAGCACCCTGCCCTTGTAGATATTGCTGATCAATCCACGCCGCGCCGCACGCTCAATAGAGACTTCCTGCAACACACCGTTTTCGAGCAACGCGGCACGCACCTCGCTGGGCGTCACGTTGATCAGGATTTCTTCTTTTAAGGATTCATCCGTCATTGGCTGTCTGCTTCGTCACCACATTGACCCCGGCCTGGGCAAGCAACGCGACCGTCTCGAATACGGGCAGCCCGACAACGCCGGAGTAACTGCCCTCGATGCGTTCGACGAACGCGCCACCGAGGCCTTGTATGGCGTAGGCGCCCGCTTTGTCGCCGGGTTCCCCACTTTGCCAGTAAGCGAGCGCCTCGTCGCGACTGATTTCGCGAAAATACACATTCGTTTCGGACAGCGCTGTGCGGGTTCCGCCCGGCCCCTGCAGGGCAACCCCGGTCAGCACCTTGTGACCTCGTCCGGACAGCGCTTGAAGCATCGCAAGGCAGTCCGATTCGTCCTCTGGTTTACCCAGTGAGCGCCCGTCTACGACGACCGCCGTATCTGCGCCAAGCGCGAGATCACCGGCGCCTGAGTTGGCCGCTTCGGCCTTTGCTACAGCCAGGCGCAACACCATGTCACCCGGCGTCTCTCCATCCAGCACGGATTCATCAACATCCACAGGCACCACTGTGAAATCGAGGTCCAGCGAAGTCAGGATCTCGCGGCGGCGTGGCGATGTCGATGCGAGGTGCAGTAGGGGCAACGGGGTCATTGGAATCACGCGCGGTGGTAGGGGTGGCCGGTCTGTAATGAGTGCGCACGGTACAGTTGCTCCGCGAACAGCACACGTGCCAGTCCGTGCGGCAATGTCAGCTGTGACAACGACCATGTGATATCGGCCCGCTGGCGCACACTATCCGGGACGCCGTCCGGGCCACCGATGACAAAACAGAGGTCGCGACCGTCACTTAGCCAGTCCGACAGCCTGCCCGACAATCCTTTGCTACTGAGTTGTTTGCCACGCTCGTCGAGCAACGCGACCTGTTCGGCCGCATTCAGTTTGCCGAGAATCAATTCGCCTTCGGCTTCCATCGCCTGGCGAGATTTGTCGTTTTTGTTGCGGCGCACGGTAGGCATGACGTCAAGGCGAAACTTCCACTCACGCGGGAATCGCTCGGTGTATATGCCGAAGGCCTCGTCCACCCAGGACGGTTGGCGATCACCAACGGCGAGCAGTCGAATATGCACGGCTCACCCGTCGGTCGCCGTCGCATCTCCCGACGGGCGAATCGACCAGAGTTTCTCCAGATTATAGAAGTCACGCACTTTGGGCAGCATGACATGCACAAGCGTATCCTGAAGGTCGAGTAGCACCCATTCGCCGCCTTCCTCGCCCTCAATGCCGATCGGGCGATGGCCGGACGCTTTCGCTTTTTCCGCGACGTTGTCGGCCAGCGCTTTCACGTGGCGATTGGATGTGCCGCTGGCAACGACCATGTAGTCGGTGACAGAGGTCATGTCTCGAACGTCGAGCCGGACAATGTCCTTGGCCTTACCATCGTCGAGTGCTTCGACGACCAGGTCGGTCAGTGCATCACCTTTCATGCGTGATTCTCGCGTTTATCCAAGTGTCAGTCTCCTTCGTAAACCGCTGTATTCAGAATTTCGTCTCTCACCGCGTCGGGCATCAAAAACCGTGGATCACGCCCTGCCGCGACGAGCTCGCGTATCTCGGTCGATGAAATCTCAAGCTGCGTGACTGCATGTATGTGAACGCGTCCCGCAATCGACGTATGCAGCTCGCGAACCCGGTGCGTGCCGTAGTCAGATATCAATTCACCGAGAACGCCGATGTCAGGCGCTTTCCACCCGGGTCGGTGCGCGACGACGATATGTGCAATATCCAGGATCTCGTCCCATCGATGCCATCCAGGCAAACCGAGAAAGGCATCCATGCCTACAATAAGACCCAGCGAACGTCCCGGAAATTCCTCCCGGAGCGAGATTAGCGTGTCGACCGTGTAGGAAAGCCCGTCCCGCCTAAGTTCGCGATCGTCCGCGACGAATCCGTCCTGGCCATCGATCGCCAGTTCCACCAGCCGAAACCGCTGTTCCGCAGTCGCATAGGTAACGCCCCGATGTGGCGGGTCGTTGCATGGAATGAAACGCACTTCTTCGAAATCGAGCGCCTGCAACATCTCGAACGCAGACCGCAGGTGCCCATAATGAACCGGATCGAATGTGCCGCCGAAAACGCCGATTGGCCTCACGCGCGCGCCATCCCAACAACGATATCCGCCGCCATTTGCCAGGGGTCGCCATATCGCTGACCCTTTGCCGCCGCGTCGGCGCGGCCGCTCGCTTTGAGCATGCGATGAAAATCACCATGCTGGTGTCGGCTGATACAACTGCGCAGGAGGCCCTGACGATTGTTCCATACACGGGCGGCCTGCATCGCGCTGCCGAGATCGGTGCCCTGCCGGACCGCGTCATCAAGCGTCGCCAAGGTTCGCAGCTCGCGCGTGAGCGCCCACATGACAATAACGGGCTCCACGCCTTCGGAACGCAGCCCGCCCAGAATCTTGACGGCGCGCGTCGCGTCGCCCGCGATGGCCGCATCGGCCAGCTTGTAGACATCATAGCGACTGCTGTTCGCGACGGCTTCGCTGACATCGTCCGCGCTTATCTTGCCCTCACCATGGAGCAGGCGCAGTTTCTCGATTTCCTGGCCGGCTGCAAGCAAGTTGCCTTCGACCCGGTCGGCAATCAGCGTGACCGCGTCACGGTCCGGTTGCAGTCCAACTTGCCGCATACGATTGGCGATCCAGCCCGGCAGTTCACGAACCTCGACCGGCCAGATCGGCAAACTCACGCCTTTCTGGTCAATGCTCTTTGCCCACTTGGAGTTTGAACCACTCCTGTCGAGCTTTGGCGCTGTCACGATGAACAACAACTCAGGCCCTGCCTGTTCGACAAGTTCGACGATAGCCTGGCTGCCCTTGATCCCCGGCTTACCCGTCGGCAATCGCAGTTCGACGATGCGTTGCTCGGCAAACAACGACAGGTTGCTCGTCGACGCCGTCAGCTGGTGCCAGTCAAATCCTGTGGTCGCGACGTGCAACTCGCGAGTTCCGAAGCCGCGCGCTCTCGCTGCAGCACGTACTTCATCCAGCGCTTCGGACACGAGCAAATGCTCGTCACCGGTGACGAGGTAGCAGGGAGCAAGTGATTTCTTCAGGTGTGACGAAAGCTGGTTAGCCCGGATCTTCAAACAAGCTGCTCCATGTGGATCGATTCGCTTTCGAGCAGGACCGGGATTCCATCATCGATCGGGTAGACGCGTTTGCCATCGTCGGTCACGAGAGCCTCTGCGAGCGGCTCCGCGAGGCGCACGCCATCGTGCGTGGAAACTTCGCCCGCCGCGATGGCTGAGTTGATCTTCTCCAGTTTGTCTTTCTTCATTAAAGACAAGCCCTTATGAGTGACAGGGCAGCGTAGAATTGTAAGCAGGCGTTTGTCCATGGCGCCCATTGTAGCGCCTCAGCCTCGCTTGAGCACGGCTGCGAGCTCGATATTTCCACTCCTTTCTGCGGCACTGATCGCTCTCGGAATATCGTCGGGAAACGGCTTGAAACCCTCGTCGATCAAGCGGCAACGAATGATAGCCTTGAGCGCCGGAATGTCTTCACCAGGATCGCTTTTATGAGCTCAGTCGGCTTCATCGAACTCCGTATCGGTGCCCGGTACCGGGTCGTATCCCGATCCGCCCCAGGGGTGGCAACTACCGATGCGTTTCGCGGCGAGCCAACTGCCTTTGAGCACGCCGTGCACCTGCAGAGCCTCGATCGCATAACTCGAACAGGTTGGCTGGTAGCGGCAGTTCGCCCCAAGCCAGGGCGATAGAGCCACTCTATACAGACGTACCAGACCGATCAGCGGCTTGGCGAGCGCCCGGCTGACCGCATTTGGCATCAGGCGACTGCCGCCGCCGCGTAACCGCGAATCGCCTTGAGCATCGAGCTCAGCCCGTTGCTGCGCGTCGGACTCAGGTGGCCTTCGAGTTGCAGCGCCTGCACAAAATCGGGTGGCGTATCGAGAATGTCCTGCGGATCCCGGCCACTATAGAGCCTCAGCAGCAGCGCGATCAGGCCGGACACAATGGCGGCGTCGCTGATCGCCCGGAAATACAGGCGGCCGTCTTTTTGTTCGGGAACGAACCAGACCTGCGACTGGCAGCCGCGAATCCGGTTTTCCTCTGTCCGCAGGTCCTCGGGAAATTCCGGCAGGCGCCGGCCAAGATCAATAATGTACTGGTAGCGATCCATCCAGTCTTCGAACAGACTGAATTCCTCGACGATTTCCTGCTGCGCTGCCTGGACTTCACTTGCCATCGGCTTATCCGTTACGACGCCAGGTTGTACCGTCGGCGCCATCCTCGATCGTGACGCCCGCATCGGCAAGTTGATCGCGAATTGCATCGGCGGCCTGGAAATCCTTCGCAGCACGCGCCTCGTTGCGTTTGGCGATCAGGACCTCTACTTCATCGGACGGCATATCTCCGTCGACGTTGCCAGCGAACCACGCCTCGGGGTCGCTGACGAGCAGCCCCATAAGGCGGCCCGCGGCGTACATTTGTGCGGCCAGCGCTTCCATCTCAACCGGATCGTTCGACTTGTTCAGCGCGCGCGCCAGGGCAAAGAACTCGGCCATAGCTTTGGGCGTATTAATGTCGTCCTCGAGTGCGGCGATGAAGGCATCCGGCACCTCGGCAGCTGCACGCGCGTCATCCGACACATCAATGCCCCGAACGGCACCATAGAGCCGGTCGAGCATGCGGCGTGCCGACGCGATCGTCTCCGCTGACCAGTCGAGCGGTTGCCGATAGTGTGCACTCAAGAGCGCGAGACGAATGACCTCGCCCGGAATAGTTTCGACCAGGTCGTGCACGAGCAATACGTTGCCCAGTGACTTCGACATTTTGGTTTCATCGATACTCAGGAAACCGTTGTGCAGCCAATAGCGTGCGAACGGCGCGCCGCCATGCGCGCAACTCGACTGAGCGCATTCGTTTTCGTGATGCGGAAATACGAGGTCCTGCCCACCCGCATGAATATCAATGGTGTCGCCGAGATGCTTCTCCGCCATTGCGGAGCACTCAATGTGCCAACCGGGCCGACCGCGACCCCATGGTGAATCCCAGCCGGGTAGCTCGGGCGTCGACGGCTTCCACAACACGAAATCCTGGGCCGCCTTCTTGTAGGGCGCCACCTCGACGCGCGAACCGGCGATCATTTCGCGCAGGTCACGCTTCGACAGTTCACCGTATTTGTCATGCGCGGCCACTTCAAACAGCACGTGGCCGTCCGCCTCGTACGCGTAACCCTCGTCGATGAGTTTCTGGATCATCTCGATCATGACGTCGATGTGGTGTGTTGCGCGCGGCTCGATATCAGGCGGCTGCACGCCAAGGGCGCCCATGTCGTCGTTGTAAGCCTTGATGTACCTGGCCGTGATTTCGTCGATTGGCTTGCCCGATTCGATAGATGCCGCGTTGATCTTGTCGTCGACGTCCGTGATGTTCCGAGCGAATGTCAGTTTGTAGCGGCGCCGCAAGATACGGGCCAGCAGGTCGAAGACGACCGCCGGCCTGGCATTGCCGATGTGCGCATAGTTGTAGACCGTCGGCCCGCACAGGTACATCGTCACCTTGCCCTCGGTGAGCGGCTCGAAGGGGACTTTCTTGCCCTGGAGCGTGTCGTGAAGCTGTATGGTCATCTTGTCTGGGTCCGGCCGGTCGAAAAACGCAATCATAACAACATTGCTGACCGCCGCTACGCCGAAACCCGGCTCGCGGTGGTTTATGGGGTGGCTTCCCGGTATTCTTCCGGCCCGCATATATTTTGAGATATCACAATGTCTGGTGCGCCCGTCCGATTTCAAGCCCGTACATCCATCGAGCAAGTCGAGGAAGGCAACGACCTCGCACCGAAGTTCGATGACCGAGGCCTGATCACCGTTGTAACCACTGACGCCGACAGCGGCGAACTGCTCATGCAGGGCTACATGAACGCCGAGGCGCTCCAATTGACAATCTCAACCGGCGAGGCCCATTACTACAGCCGCAGCCGTCAGGTCCTGTGGCACAAGGGTGCAACAAGCGGGCTCGTGCAGGCCGTGCGCGAACTGCTTGTTGACGACGACCAGGACTGCATCTGGCTGCGCGTCGACGTTGCGGGCGGCGCGAGCTGCCACGTTGGGTACCGTAGCTGCTTCTACCGCAAGGTTCCGGTCGGCGACGACTTCGAATCGAAGCAGGCTGAAGGACACGTAGAGCTCGAGTGGACTGAGACCGAGAAGGTCTTCGATCCCGAAGAAGTCTACGGCGACGCCCCGAATCCCACGATCTTGTAGGATTCCCGGCAGAACCACCGTGGGAGCGTCGCCAGCAAGCTGCCTCCCACGTCAAAACCGTCCTTCTGAGTCATGCCGTCGTTTATCGCGTCGTCGTCGTGCTGCAGGCTGCTGCGGCCGGTACGCAATTGCTCGTGCCTGGAACGCATACTCGATCGTGCCAACCATCCACAGGAAGTAGCCGATTAACTCGATGAACTCCTCAACAGCAAGTTTGATCACACGCTCGTAGGCATCGCCCAGGATCGACATCCACAATGCTTCATGGCCAACCAGCCGCACGAACGCAAACAGGATTACGGCGCCTGCGAACAGCAGCGTCAGTCCGGGTGACGGCCAGATGCGTGCCAGCGCGATCCGCAGACGCCGACGATGGCGATAGGTATAGGTAATGACGAGTGCGCCGACGATGACAATCAGGACCTGCCAGAGATTGTCGGCGATAAATCGATCGAGAAAATAGTCGAGCTCGCGGATAAGGAAAGCGAGCGCCATGCCTCCCAAACCAAATGCGATAGGACGCTGTGATGGGCAGTACTTTGCCACCCAGCCCATGATGATGCCGCACGCGCCGAGGATAATCGCCTGGACAATTTCGACCGGCGAAAACTCGCTCGTGCCGTAGATATCGGTTTCGCTGAGCACGACATGCAACTTGAGTCTGCCCGGTGAAGAGAGTTCAAGCTGCGTCAGCCCCCACGTGACGAACGCGATCGCGATGAAGTAAACGAAGAAGCGAATCCAGGCCATACGAGACTATACACCGCGGCCTGAAATCAGGCCCTCAGCGCGAACGTCGGTTCGCCAGAATCGTCGATAAGCTTATGATCGAAAAGAAAATTACGTGCATCTTCGGCGTCGTTCTCGAACCAGTCGCAGGTACTCCCCAAGCGAAAACTGTAGCCCCACGTGTCCATGTCATGCATAAGACGTGAACGCCCGGCACCTTCGATGTGATCGGCAAGCAATACCTGCAGGTAACACACGGCCGATTCCTCGAGATCATCGCCGCCCGCATCGCGGTCGAGGTCCTCACGATGTGCGCTATCCATACAGATTATGTGGCAAGACTCGTGCAGGAACGAGTGCAGCGGTGTATCGGGCCGCACGTAAACGGTACGGCCAACGACACCAGCCTCGGAATCGCCCCAGAAACTGCCGGTTATCCTCTCACCGGTGGCTTGCACGGCAAGCTTGAGTCCATAGCGCTCAAGGAATGCGGCCAGAATATTCCGGCCGATATCATCGACGGTCAGAACGTCCGTCAAAGCGTTGAAATTTGTTTCAGTACGATGCGAACCAGGTCATCGACGATCGCCTCACGAAGAAGCTCCTGTTCGCGCGCCTTGCCGAGTACCAGCGTTGAGTCGTAGGTGTAATCCCGCGTCGCAGTCAACGTCTGTGATTCCAGCAGGTTTTTCGCACCACCGTGGAGTACGTACTCCACGGTGTAGTGCACTTCGTACTCGGTCGGCACGTTGCGGGCCGATACTGACAATACGCGCTGACCCGTTTCGTCATACAAAATCGCGAATGTCGCCGTCGCATCGGCTGCATCATCGACCAGCTGCACGCCGGCAGACTGTAGCGCCGCACGCAGTTTCCGATAGAACAGGCTGCGATGATCCGTCGCCGAGATGTAGGTGCGCCCCATCTCCGGTGGCGTTGTAAATGTGCCCTGCAAATGGAAGCCACAGCCAGCCAGCACCAGGACAACCGCAAATGTCGCGAGTCTAAACAACGATGTTGACCAGGCGTCCCGGAACGACAATCACTTTGCGGATTTCCTTGCCATCAACAAAGCGTTGCACGTTCTCGTCGGCAATAGCAATTTGCTCGATCGCGGCCTTGTCGGCATCGGCCGGCACAGATACGCGCCCGCGCAGCTTGCCATTGACCTGCACGACGAGTTCGATCATGTCGAGTTCGAGCGCCGACTCATCGAATTCGGGCCACCGCTGGTCGATCAGCGCTGTTGCATGACCGAGGTCTCGCCACAGGGCGTGGCAGATGTGCGGTGTTATAGGTGACATCATCACCACCACGGCCTCAAGTGCTTCACGTTCGACGGCACGCCCGGCATCGGATGAATCGTCGAATTTATTGATCGCGTTCAGCAATTCCATCGCAGCTGCAACAGCCGTATTGAAACTGTTGCGCCGGCCGAGATCGTCGCCGATCTTGGCAATTGTCTGGTGCGTCTTGCGCCGCAGTTCTTTCTGGCCGTCATTGAGCGTTGCGGGATCCAGCGCTACAACGGGACCGGCGGCATGGTCGGCCACCGCGTGCCAGAATCGTTTGAGGAAACGATAACTGCCCTGGACGCCGTCGTCGGACCACTCGAGTGACTGTTCAGGCGGCGCCGCAAACATCATGAACAGGCGCACCGTGTCAGCGCCATATTTTGCGATCAACTCCTGCGGATCGACGGTGTTGCCTTTGTTCTTCGACATCTTGGCACCGTCTTTGAGCACCATGCCCTGCGTCAGCAGATTCGTGAACGGCTCCGAAATATCGGTCAGCCCCTCGTCTCGCATGACACGCTGGAAGAAGCGTGAATACAGCAAATGCAGAATCGCGTGTTCGATACCACCCGTGTACTGGTCGACCGGCGTCCAGTAGGCGGCGCGCTCGTCGAGCATGGCCATGTCGCTATCGGGGCATGCGTAACGTGCGAAGTACCAGGATGACTCGACGAATGTGTCGAACGTGTCAGTCTCGCGACGCGCGTCCTTACCGCAATTCGGGCACGCCACATTGACGAACTCCGGCATGTCCTTGAGCGGCGAACCGGTGCCTGTCACCTTAACGTCCTCAGGCAATATGACGGGCAGGTCTTCTTCCGGAACCGGTACTGCATCGCAATCGTCGCAGTAGATGATCGGAATCGGCGTACCCCAGTATCGCTGGCGTGATACGCCCCAGTCGCGGAGGCGATAGTTAACAGTGCGACGCCCGCGCCCGCTTTCCTCGAAGTGATCGGCAATCGCATTGAACGCCGTTTCGAAATCCATGCCGTCGAACTTGCCGGAATTAACGAGGACGCCCCTCTCGATGAATACCTGCTCCTGAATGTCGATCTCGGAACCGTCTGCCGGTGCGATGACCTGCTTGATTTCCACGCCGTGCTTTTTCGCGAACTCCCAGTCGCGCTCGTCGTGGCCGGGAACGGCCATGACGGCACCCGTGCCGTAGCTCATGAGTACGAAGTTCGCGACCCAGAGCGGCACGTCTTCACCGGTCAACGGATGGATAGCGGAAATGCCGAGCGGCATACCCTTCTTTTCCATCGTTTCCAGCGTTGCCTCTGCGGCGTCGGTCTTGACGCATTCTTCTACGAACGCGGCAATCTCCGGATTGTCTTGCGCAGCCCTCATCGCCAGCGGGTGTTCGGCGGCAACGGCCATATAAGTCACACCCATCAGCGTATCAGGACGCGTCGTGTATACGGTCAGTGGCTCGTCTTCGCCCTCGACGTCGAACGATAACTCGACCCCCTCGGAACGACCGATCCAGTTCCTTTGCATCGTCTTGACCGAATCGGGCCACCCGGGCATGCGATCAAGTTCATCGAGCAATTCGTCGGCGTAGGCCGTCGTCTTCATGAACCACTGCGGAATCTCGCGCCGTTCGACCAGCGCGTCGGAGCGCCAGCCACGCCCGTCAATGACCTGCTCGTTGGCAAGCACGGTCTGGTCGACGGGGTCCCAGTTGACGACCGAGTTCTTTCGGTAAACCAGGCCCTTCTCGAACATCCTTGTGAACAGCCACTGCTCCCAGCGGTAGTACTCTGGTCGACACGTCGTGACCTCGCGCGTCCAGTCGTAAGCATAACCAAGACGGTTCAGCTGTCCGCGCATGTCCTCAATATTCTTGTAAGTCCACTCGGCCGGCGGCACGCCATGCTTGATCGCGGCATTTTCGGCAGGCATGCCGAATGCGTCCCAGCCCATGGGCTGCAGGACATGTTTGCCGAGCATCCGATGGTACCGGGCAATCACGTCAGAAATCGTGAACACACGCACATGACCCATGTGCAGTTTCCCGCTGGGGTACGGGAACATCGTCAGGCAGTAAAACTTCTCTTTGTCCGGATCTTCGTCGACCTCGAAACTGCGGGCCTCAGCCCAATGCTGTTGGGCTTCCTGCTCGATGATTTCGGGCTTGTACGGGGTGCTCATTGGTGTCGCTTTTGTCGGGTCTGTGAAAACCCGCAAGCGTACAGGAACAAGCCGCGCTTCGCAGCAGCTTTAGAGGCCTACAGGCGCGCTCGATTACGAATCCAGAAGATGCCCAGGATGGCCAGACACAGCCCGATGATGAACCAGTTTCCGATCCTCGCGTACGGTGTCATCCCTCGGTGCGGTACGACATTTGCGGTCAGCAGCTCGGGCTCGAATTGCTTGCCGGTTTGCAGGAGTTCACCGCTGGCGCCAATGAACGCACTGATACCCGTGTTCGTCGAGCGCAGGGCTGGCCGGCCGAATTCGAGTGAACGCATCCTGGCGATCTCAAGGTGTTGGTGCGGAGCGATCGAATCGCCGAACCACGCATCGTTACTAATATTGACCAGGATTCCGGCATCAGGGAGTGCATACAGTTGTTCGGCACCGTAAGCATCCTCGTAGCAAATTGCGGTGCCAAATTGCGTGCCATTCACTGCCGTTAGCAAAGGCTGTACCGCATCGCCTTTGGCAAGATCGGCGTGCGGCAGGTTCTGCATCTTCATCCACTCGCGCACGCTGGGCGGCACCGGAAAGTACTCACCAAATGGGACGAGATGACGTTTGCGATATCTCTGACGCTCGTCAGTACCAATCAGCATGACACTGTTGTATATCCGCCCTTCGACGCTGCGATCGTAGCTGCGTTCGAGGATGCCAAACAGGACGGTCTGGCCGCTGGCGCGCGCGTCGGTCTCCACCCGGGCAATGAATGTCTCGACCTGGTCGTTGAGCGCGGGGATCGCTACTTCGGGCCACAACACGATCTCGCTGTCGGCCACACTCAGCGTCGCGCTGTGGTAGTACTCCATGATCGGTCGCAACTGGTCACGGTCCCACTTCTTATCCTGCGAAACACCGGCCTGGACAATGCTCGCGCGAATCGCCTTGCCCGCTGGCTCCGTCCAGTCGACGACCAGGAGGCCACCGCCCAGCAGCCAGGGCGCGATCACTGCGACGAGACCGATGATGCGGCCACGATTTGTTGCCGCCATCGACGCCGCAATAACGGCCGCTGCGCTGAGGACAAGCATGAAGCTCACACCGTAGATACCGAGCACCGGCGCCCAGCCCGCCATGGGCGAATCGATCTGTCCGTAACCGAGTCCCATCCACGGGAAGCCGGTCAGCACCCAACTACGAATCCATTCGGTAAGTACCCAGGCGGCCGGCCCAATAACGACAAGTAGCCAGGGCTCGCCTTGCGACAAGCGGCTCATGAGCCAGCCGGCCAAGGCCACGAACGCCGACATGAGCAGCGCCAATCCGACCATGAGCAGGAACGCGACCCAAAGTGCCGCATTGCCGTATACGTGCACTGAAATGTAGATCCAGTACGTGCCGGTCAGGTAGAGGCCGAACCCAAACCAGAAACCATGCGAGGCCGCATCGCGTGGTGAAACGGTCAGGCAGATATACAGAAACGGCAGTACCAACAGCGGCGCGAGCAGCCACCAGCCAAACGGTGCAAACGCTGTGGTCGTGGCCGCGCCAAGGACGAACGCTATCAGCCGGCTAATTGCTGGCTTATCTGCCGGTATCCGGAAGACCGGATGCTTGTATTTCACCACTTGGTCAGGCGCCCAGGCGTTGAACCTGCAACGCGTCTATGCGCCGCTTGTCCGCCTTGATAACGGCGAACTCAAAACCGCCGAAGCCCACCTTTTCGCCATGGCGCGGCAAGCGACCCAATTCATGCATAACGAGGCCGCCGATCGTGTCGTACTCCTCGTCTTCGAGTTCACACTCGAAATACTGATTAAAATCTTCGATACGAGTCAGTGCACGAACCGCGAAACTCGGTTTGCCATTGCGATCGCCATCGGGACGAATGAATTCCGCTTCTTCGTCATCGTGCTCATCCTCGATCTCGCCAACGATTTCCTCAAGCACGTCCTCGATTGTGAGAAGACCCGCAACGCCACCATATTCGTCAACCACAATCGCCATGTGATTGTGGCTGGCACGAAACTCCTTAAGAAGTGCGTTGAGGCGCTTCGACTCGGGAATAACAGATGCCGGGCGCAGCAGCTTCTTGATCGTCAGTTCCCTTGCAGCGTCAGTTCCGAAGTAACGTAGCAAGTCTTTTGCGAGCAGGATGCCCAGCACTTCGTCGCGATCCTCACCAATGACAGGAAATCGCGAATGTCCTGACTCCACGATCATCGCGAGCGTTTCGTCGAACTCGTCCTCGATATCAATAACGACCATTTGCGAACGCGGCACCATAACTTCACGCACCTGCGTCTCGGATACTTCGAGCACGCCCGTGAGCATGCTCTTCTCTTCGGCGTCCAGCTCGACTTCGGATTCGATAAATGTCTGGATTTCGTCTCGGCTCCAGGGCTCGCCCCGGAACGCACGCCGAATGCGTGCGACCAGGCCAGGAGTGCCCGGGCCGGTGGTACTGGGAGGTTTATCGTTCATAGTGCCGCTAGTCTATCAGGTCTGGCCTGACGCTCCATAAGGGTCCGGGAGGCCGTTCGTCGTGAGAATACGCGTCTCGAGCGCCTCCATTTCGGCCGCCTCGACATCCGTCTCGTGGTCAAATCCCATCAGGTGTAGCGTGCCATGCACCAGCATATGCGCCCAGTGATCCCCAACCGCCTTGCCCTGCTCCGCGGCCTCGCTGTCGACCACGCTCGCACAAACAACAATGTCACCAAGCAATGCCGGTGCATCGTCGGGCAAGCCCGCTATCGGGCCGGCAGGAAACGACAGCACATTGGTCGCTTTGTCCTTGTCACGGTAGTCGCGATTCAGCGCCTGAATCTCGTCTGCATCGACAACGCGCACGGATACTTCGACATCATGCGACGCACCGGCGGCTTCGACTGCTCGCGTTACCCAGGCATCGACAATCACAACCTCTGGAATAGAGTCTTCGTCGCAGGCCTGTTGAACGTCAACCAGAACGATCATTTTCTTCGTAGGCTCTCACGATGCTCTGCACCAACTGATGTCGCACGACATCTTTCGGCGTGAAGTAGGTAAAGGAAATACCTTTCACATCTTGCAGGACGTCCGTCGCATTGTTCAGCCCGGACAGCTGCCCGTTAGGCAGATCAATCTGTGTCACGTCACCTGTGACAACGGCACGCGACCCGAATCCAATACGCGTCAGGAACATCTTCATTTGCTCGACACTCGTATTCTGTGCTTCGTCGAGGATGACGAAGGACTCGTTGAGCGAACGGCCGCGCATGAATGCAAGCGGTGCGATCTCAATGACGTTGCGTTCGATCAGGCGCGTGACTCGTTCGGCACCGATCATGTCGTACAGTGCGTCGTACATCGGGCGAAGATACGGATCGACTTTTTGCGACAGGTCACCTGGAAGAAAGCCGAGTCGCTCGCCCGCCTCAACTGCAGGCCGCACGAGTACGATACGTCGGACCTGTTCTGACTCCAGTGCATCAACGGCGGCTGCAACAGCAAGGTAGGTCTTGCCAGTACCTGCCGGACCGATACCAAACGCGAGATCGTGTTCGCGAATGTTCCTGATGTACAACATCTGGTTCGCACCGCGGGGCCGGATCAGCTTGCGTCGCGTCTGAATAGTGACTTCTTCGTCGCCATCGTTTGTACCTGGCGCGTTATCGGGTGCGTCATCCATGAATGACTCCTGCAACAACATGTGTACGCGTTCCGGGTCGAGTCGTTCCTCGTCGGTCATCTCGAACAGCTTCGACAAGACGTCGCCACCCACTTCGGCAGCACCGGGCTGCCCGGTAACCCTGAAGCGATTACCGCGGCTTGCGATTTCAACGTCGAGGCGGCGTTCGATCTGCCGCAGGTGTTCATCAAACTGACCGCAAAGATTGGCAAGGCGGTTGTTATCGGCGGGCTCGAGAACTACGTCCCGAGAAATCTGGACAGCATTCAAAATCTGTATTTGTAACCTCCGTGCAGGAAGCCGCATGTCTGGACGACAAGGGTGTTGCCAACTATGGCAAGAAATCTATCAGGGCAATAGACCATTAACTCTGAGACTACGCCGCGGCCTCTTTGTTCGCAAGTCGACCGCGAAGCGAATTCGGAAGTGCTTCTGTTATTGTCACATCAACAAACTGGCCGATAAGCGACAGATCCGCGTCGAAATTGACCCAACGATTATTCGGTGTGCGGCCCGATACCTGGGCGGAACTCTTCTTCGACAGCTTCTCAACGAGCACGCGCTGCGTTGTGCCCACCATTTCCCGACTGATCTCCAGCGCCTGTTGATTGATGCGCGCCTGCAATATCTGCAACCGCTGCTTTTTGACATCCATCGGTGTGTCGTCAGCCAACGACGCGGCTGGCGTTCCTGGACGAGCGCTGTAAACGAAACTGAACGACTGGTCGAAACCAACTTCAGCAATCAGGTTCATGAGCTGCTCAAAGTCCTTGTCGGTCTCGCCTGGAAACCCAATGATGAAATCGGAACTCAGCGAGATGTCGGGACGCGCTTCCCGTAGCTTGCGAATCTTCTGCTTGTACTCGAGGATCGTGTGACCGCGCTTCATCGCTGCCAGAATTCGATCGGAGCCATGTTGTACAGGCAAGTGCAAATAACTGGCTAGCTTCGGCACCTCGGCATAGGCCTGGATCAGGCTGTCAGTAAACTCGACCGGGTGCGATGTCGTGAAACGTATGCGCTCGATACTGTCGATCGCCGCAACGTAGTAGATAAGCGTCGCGAGATCGGCGATCTCACCGTCGTGCATAGGGCCTTGATATGCATTGACGTTCTGCCCTAGCAAATTCACTTCTCGCACGCCCTGCCCGGCGAGCGAAGCAACTTCGGCGATCACGTCATCGAAAGGACGGCTAATCTCCTCGCCGCGCGTGTATGGCACGACACAGAAACTGCAGTACTTGCTACAACCTTCCATGACCGAAACGAATGCCGTCGGGCCTTCAGCTCGTGGCTCGGGTAGTCGGTCAAATTTTTCAATTTCCGGGAACGAAATGTCCACGACCGACTCACGCTTGTTTTCGGAACTATCTATGAGCTCCGGCAGGCGATGTAGAGTTTGTGGACCGAACACAACATCAACAAACGGCGCACGCTTGATGATGCCCTCGCCTTCCTGGCTGGCAACGCAGCCACCCACGCCAATCTTGATGTTGGGGTTCTTGACCTTAAGTTTGCGCCAGCGGCCCAGCTCGGAGAACACTTTCTCCTGGGCCTTCTCGCGAATCGAGCAGGTATTCACAAGCAACAGGTCCGCATCGTCAGGCGAGTCAGTTAACTCATAACCGTGCGACTCACGCAGTACATCCGCCATCTTGTCCGAGTCGTACTCGTTCATCTGGCAACCCATTGTCTTGATAAATAGCTTCACTTAATGAAACCCATCGATTCCAGTTTCACCAGGATCCTGTGCGCAGCCAGATCCGGCGAAATACCAATGGTGTCGATATCCATCTCGGGGTTCTGCGGCGTCTCGTACGGATCTGAGATACCGGTGAACTCCTTGATCTTGCCGGCACGCGCGAGGGCATACAGGCCCTTGCGATCGCGCTGCTCGCAAATCTCCAGCGGCGTGGATACGTGAATCTCCACGAACCCGCCTGTCGGTTCGATCAGGTCGCGTACATAGCGGCGTGTTGACGTGTAGGGCGCGATCGGTGCACAGATCGCGATACCGCCGTTCTTGGTGATCTCGCTGGCCACAAAACCGATACGCTGGATATTGAGGTCGCGGTGCTCTTTCGAGAAGCCAAGCTCGCTTGAGAGGTTCTTCCTGACGATGTCACCATCGAGCAGCGTGATCTGGCGACCACCAATCTCCATGAGTTTTGACATGAGTGCGTTGGCGATCGTTGACTTGCCCGAACCCGAGAGCCCCGTGAAGAACACGGTGAAGCCCTGCTTGTGGCGCGGCGGGTGCGTGCGGCGTAGCTCGGTAACCACATCCGGAAACGAGAACCAATCCGGGATTTCGAGACCTTCCTGCAAACGACGCCTGAGTTCTGTGCCCGAGATGTTAAGGACCTTGTCCTCGTCGTTTGCCTCGTCGATCGGGATGTACTGCGCCCTGTTCTCTGCGTACACCATCATGCGGAACGGCACCATCGAGATGTCGAGCTCGTCGGCATGCTCGGTGAGCAGTTCCTGCGCATCGTACGGACCGTAAAAGTCTTCGCCCTTCGAGTCCTGTCCTGGGCCTGCGTGGTCACGACCGATAATGATGTGCGTGCAGCCGTAGTTCTTGCGAATGATCGCGTGCCACAGTGCCTCGCGTGGACCACCCATGCGCATGGCCAGCGGCAGCAGCGACAGTGAGGTCGTCTGCTCGGGGTAGTACTTGAGGATGTGCTCATAGCAACGCACCCGTGTGTAGTGATCCACATCACCGGGCTTCGTCATACCCACCACCGGGTGGATCAACAGGTTGGCTTCGACCTCTCGGGCCGCCAGCTGCGAGATCTCCTGGTGCGCACGGTGCATCGGGTTGCGTGTCTGGAAAGCAACGACCTTGCGCCAGCCGAGCTTCTTGAAACGCGCCCGCACTTCGGCCGGGCTCTCACGCAGGTGCTTGAAGTCATAATGCGTCGGCGCCTCGACGCCCGTCAGCTTGCCGCCGACGTACACAGGGTTGGCGATGTTGTTGAGGAAATGTACAGCCGGGTGCTTCTCATCGGTCGTGCCGAATACGCCCCTGGCCTCGACCGCCTTGTCCGGCGTCCAGATATCGCCAACCTCGAGGGTGGCGAGAATCACGCCCTCAAGATCGCGCAACGCGACCTTGTCGCCCGACTTGAGATCGGCTGCGAATTTTTCGGTGACGTCCAGTGTGATCGGCATCGGCCAAAGCACACCACTGGTCAGGCGCATGCCGCCAACGACCGTCTCGTAGTCGTCCTTGTTGAGAAATCCGTCGAGCGGCGAAAACGCGCCGTTCAGGATCAGTTCGATGTCACAGAGCTGTCTTTCCGTAAGATCCCACGACGCGTAATCGCGGGCTGCTGTTTTCTCGGCCTCGGCTGCATCTGCATCGAGATAGAGGTTCTTCAGTTCGCCGCCATGCGGCTCCTTGAACGCACCCATTATGTAGTTCCTTGATATATTGAAGTAAGAAAGCCGCGCAGGTTAGCTATGCCCCGCGCGGCTTTGAAATAACGCTTTGACAAATTCGGTTCCTAGAACGGAATATCGTCGTCGAAGTCATCGGGGCCCGGCTGAGGAGGCGCACTTCCGCCGCCACCCTGCTGGCCACCGCCCTGCTGGCCGCCACCACTACCGCCGCCACCGAACGAACCGCCACCACCACCGGCACCGCCACGTCCGCCGAGCATCTGCATCTCGTCGGCAACGATCTCGGTCGTGTAACGGTCCTGGCCGTCCTTGCCCTGCCACTTGCGGGTACGCAGTTTGCCTTCGATGTAGACCTGGGAGCCCTTGCGCAGGTACTCGGCAGCAATTTCGGCCAAGCGACCGAACATGGCTACCTTGTGCCATTCGGTCCGCTCTTTCTGCTCACCGGTCTGCTTGTCTTTCCACGACTCGTTGGTCGCGATTGTCATATTGGTAACAGCCGAGCCGCTCGGCATGTAGCGCGTCTCGGGATCGCCCCCGAGGTTACCAACGATGATGACTTTGTTAATTCCGCGGGCCATTTTGGCTCCTGTATTCTGGTTTTCTGAATTCGTCGCCCAGCGACGAGGGGGGACTATTGTAGAGCCTGACAGGCTAAATACCAGTGCGATTTCTGGTCCTGCGGGCGCGATTTGGCGACGGGTACAGCTGTCTCCGCTGTCTGGTGCCAACTTACGCCTTCCGGAACCGCCCAAAGCCCTGTAGTGCCAGCCAGATGCCGCCCATCAGCGCACAGACGAAGAAGACATCGGTCGGTCGACCCTGCCCCAGGAAGCCCCCGCCAATCAGCCCGCCGATGAATGCCCCGAAGAACTGGAAGCTCGAGTAGACACCCAGCGAGGCGCCACGGACGTCACCATCGGCGAGTATCGACAGCCGGGCCGGCAGGCCGGCCTCGAGGAAGTTGAAGCCACCGAAGTAGAGCACGAGCGCGACAAATACGGGCGCCACCGAGGAGCTGAAGAACGTTAATACAAGCTGGGCGGCTACAACCAGGGTGACAGCCAGTCCGATCAGACGCCCCCGTCCCTGGTGGTGATCAGACATGATCATGGGTATCGCGATGCCAAATGAGATAACCAGCGCACCGATGTACATTTTCCAGTGATCGGTCAACGGCAGGTCCAACCGATCTTGCAGAAGGAACGGCAATGCCACGAAGGTCGCCGTCATGATCGCATGCAACAGGAACACGTAGAAGTCGATGCGCAGCAGGTCAGCGCGCAACGCCGGTACGAGGCTCCAGCTTCTGCTGATCTTGGGTTTCGGAATCTCGGGCAGCAACCGGAGCATAATACCGGCCACAATCGCCAGCACCGCCGCGATCCAGAACAGCGACTGCACACCGAATTTTGCGGCGATCAGCGGGCCCGCGACCATGGCCACCATGAATGACATGCCCATGCCGACACCGAAGATCGCCATCGATCGGGTTCGCACTTCCTCACGCGTGGCATCGGTGATCAGGGCAGTCAAGGTTGCCGAAATGGCACCCGCACCCTGCAGCAGGCGGCCCGCGATGACGCCATAAATTGAATCGGCGGTCGCGGCGACGATACTGCCGACCGCGAATATGACCAGCCCACCGAGGATGACAGGCATACGGCCAATCTTGTCCGACAGCGCGCCCAGCGGCACCTGGAGCCCGGCCTGGGTCAGGCCGTAGCCGCCCACAGCGAGGCCGATCAGGAGCGGCGTCGCGTCCTGAAGCCCACGCGCATACAGCGACAAGACCGGCAGCAGGGCGAACAGACCGAACATGCGGACCATTGCGACGAGCGCGACTACGCCAACTGAACGGCGCTCATCGGCGAGCATCGCCATGCTGTCGGGCTTTTCTGATTCCAAACTACTGCTTCCTTTGCGCCGCGGAGGCGCGGCGGCGTATATTAGCAGGTTGTTCGCTTCACACTGAATCTCAAGATGAAATCCATCGACCGTTCCATCCGAATCGCAGGCGCGAGGACCCACAATCTCAAAAACGTCGACCTCACGCTGCCTCGCGACCAGCTGATCGTGTTTACGGGCCTGTCCGGTTCGGGCAAGTCGTCGCTGGCGTTCGACACGATTTACGCTGAGGGCCAGCGCCGTTACGTCGAGTCGCTGTCTGCGTACGCGCGCCAGTTCCTGTCAATGATGGAGAAGCCGGATATCGATCATATCGATGGCCTCTCGCCCGCGATCTCGATTGAGCAGAAGTCCACATCCCACAATCCGCGCTCGACGGTTGGCACTGTTACCGAGATCTACGACTACCTGCGCTTGCTGTTCGCGCGCGCCGGCACGCCGCGCTGCCCGGACCACAACATCACGCTCGAGGCCCAGACCGTCAGCCAGATGGTCGACCACGTACTGGAATTACCCGAAGGCACCAGGCTCATGCTGCTTGCGCCCGTCGTTGCCGAACGCAAGGGAGAACACGTACAACTCATGGCCGACCTGCAGGCCCAGGGATTCGTTCGCGCACGCATCAATGGCGAAATCTACGAACTCGACCAACCACCCGCACTCGACCTCAGGAAGAAGCACAGCATCGACGCGATCGTCGATCGCTTCAAGGTAAAGGAAGATGTTCGGCTACGGCTCGCCGAATCATTCGAAACCGCGTTGCGTCTTGCCGATGGCGTCGCCCGCATTGCCTATATGGAGGGCGATGACGACGAGATCACGTTCTCGGATCGCTTCGCCTGCAACATCTGCGGCTACAGCCTGACGGAGCTCGAGCCTCGCCTGTTCTCGTTCAACAACCCGACGGGCGCATGCCCAAGTTGCGACGGGCTGGGAGTGAAACAGTTTTTCGATTCGGAGCGCGTCGTGGTCAACCCGGCCCTCTCGCTGGCCGGCGGCTCCATTCGTGGCTGGGACCGCAGAACCACCTACTACTACCAGATGATCCAAAGTCTTGCGTCACATTACGAGTTCGACATCGAGACGCCATTCAATGAGCTCACAAAGAAACTGCAGGACATCGTCTTGTACGGTAGTGGCAAGGACAAGATCGAGTTCTTCTATGCCAACTCGCGTGGTATGCAGATCAAGAAGACGCATCGATTCGAAGGTGTGCTGCCAAACCTCGAGCGCCGCTACCGGGAGACCGAATCGAGCGCAGTCCGCGAAGAACTGTCGAAATTCCTGAACAGCCAGGCCTGCCCTGACTGCGGCGGCACACGACTCAATGAGTCGGCACGCCACGTCTTTATCAGTGACCATTCGCTGCCCGAGATAACAAGCCTGTCAATCGGTCACGTCCGCGAGTTCTTCGACACAATGAAGCTCGACGGCTGGCGCGCGACGATCGCCGACAGGATCGTCAAGGAGATCAGCGACCGTGTAGGCTTCCTGTCCGATGTCGGGCTCAACTACCTCTCGCTCGATCGCAGCGCCGAAACGTTGTCAGGTGGCGAAGCACAGCGAATTCGCCTGGCCAGCCAGATTGGCTCAGGGCTCGTCGGCGTCATGTACATTCTCGACGAACCATCGATTGGCCTGCACCAACGCGACAACAAGCGCCTGCTCGGCACGCTCACTCACCTTCGGGATATTGGCAACACGGTCATCGTCGTCGAACACGACGAAGAGGCCATCATGTCAGCCGACTTCGTCGTCGACCTTGGCCCGGGTGCCGGTGTGCATGGTGGCCATGTCGTCGTCGCGGGCACGCCCGAGGAAGTAAAAAACGAAGCGCGGTCGCTGACCGGGCAGTACTTGTCCGGAACGCGCGCGATCGCAGTACCAGCTGAGCGGACGCCCAGCAACCCTGAGAAACAGATTCGCGTGCTCGGCGCGACAGGCAACAACCTCAAGTCTATCGACGCCTCGATCCCGGTTGGCCTGATGACCTGCGTGACAGGCGTGTCGGGCTCTGGCAAATCGACGCTCGTCAACGACACCTTGTACAAGTCTGTGGCAGAAGTGATCAATCGAGCATCCCGCAACCCGGCTCCTCATAAGGCAATAGAAGGTCTCGATGCGATCGACAAGGTCATCGACATCAGCCAGAGCCCGATCGGCCGCACGCCGCGCTCAAACCCGGCAACCTACAGTGGGCTGTTTACGCCGATCCGCGAACTGTTTGCGGGTACGCAGGAAGCGCGCTCGCGAGGCTATATGCCAGGGCGCTTCAGCTTCAACGTCAAAGGCGGCCGCTGTGAAGCCTGCCAGGGCGACGGTGTCATCAAGGTCGAGATGCACTTCCTGCCCGACGTATACGTACCGTGCGATGTCTGCCGCGGAAAACGCTACAACCGCGAAACGCTCGAGATACGCTACAAGGGCAAGAACATTCACGAAGTACTCGACATGACCGTTGAGGATGCTGCGGTGTTCTTCCAGAACGTACCCGTCGTTGCTCGCAAGTTGCGAACGCTGACGGACGTCGGCCTGACCTATATTCGACTCGGCCAGAATGCGACGACCCTGTCAGGCGGTGAGGCCCAGCGTGTCAAGCTGGCGAAGGAACTGTCGAAGCGCGACACCGGGAACACGCTCTATATTCTCGATGAACCCACAACCGGCCTGCACTTTCACGACATTGAGCAATTACTCGGCGTATTGCATCGCCTGCGCGACCACGGCAACACGGTCGTAGTAATCGAGCACAATCTCGATGTGATCAAGACGGCGGACTGGGTTATCGACCTCGGCCCCGAGGGCGGCGATGGCGGTGGTCAGATCATCGCGGCCGGTACGCCGGAAGACGTCTCCTCGACCAAAGGCTCATTTACCGGCGAGTACCTCAAACCGCTCGTCAAAGGCTCGGGCAAATCGAGCCGCCGCGCCAGGATCAGTGCGTAAATAGAGCGACGGCTCGATCAGTTCAAGCTCCATCAGGAGGAAACGCCCGTCGGGTCCCCGTACCCAGTCGCCACGGCCATAGACTGGCAGGGGATCGATGTGCGCGAACACTCGCCGTGCAATTTCGAGCAAACCATCAGGCGGCTCAGTTGCGACGATTTCTGAACCGTATTCCTCTTGTACCCGAAAGTCGCCAGGCTGGCCAGCAACGCGTCGTCGATCGGATTTGTTAACACATAAGTATCGGTCGCGCTTCCGCCGATTGTCGGCTTGATCACGACCTTGTCTGTATCGTGATCAGTGAAAAACCCCGGCGCGTCTTCCATCCGAAACCCCTCATACCATGTGCTCGGCACTATCTCGTCTCCGCGCGCGGCGACGTCTTGCATGTAGGACTTATCCAGATTCCATCGAACGATGGACAGGTCGTTCAGAAGCACAGCATCACTCGCGTCGATATCCTCGAGCACGCGCATGAACTCCGCAGAGTGCTTCGGGTAATCCCATGGTGTACAGATGTACACAGCATCGAACGCAGCCCGCCTTTCTTCCATGTCGCCCCCTAAGAGCCGGGCTCCGCGAATTGACCTGTGAGCAGGAACCGGATGGTCAGTTCGATCGGTTTCTGCATGCGCATCATGAACGCGTGGGAATGATCGACGACGACGAAATCGGCCATGCCATCGAGCTTGGTGTCCTCTACCGACACACGACCATCGTCAGGGTTTTCGAGTACCGCTGATGTGATCGGATCAATCGTCCGATTCCCCGCGATAACACCAAGCTCAAAATCGGCAGGCCCAAGCGCGAGTGGCACACTGCCTTCGCCCTTCCCGAGCTGCCGCCCGGCCGGGCCATTCAACCAGTCGAAGCCCGGCACCTCGTCCAGCTCGTCTACCGCGGCGCTGCCCTGATTCGGAGGACCCATCATCACTACGCGACCGAGTTCCGGTATCTCATTCCCGGACAGGTACTGCCGCACGAGGATGCCACCCAGCGAATGCGTCACGAAATGAATCTGACGGATGGCGTCGTTGGCTCGGCAGGCAGCCAGCCCTTCCTCAACGGCGATTTCCGCCAATTCTTCAACGGTGTGGTCGCGTGACGGGTAGTCGATATTGGCGGTGATGTAACCCTCAGCATCGAGCTCACGTTGCATCTTGTTCATGGATGTCGACGAGCGCATAAGACCATGCAGCAGGACAACGCAATCGTCAGCCTGTGCGACGCTACCCCACACTAACAACATCAAAAGAAGGATCGTTCGCTTCATACGTTCTCAGACAGCGGGAACGAAGCCACGTTCACGCAATTGACGGTCATGTACCCGGCCCAACAGAAGCAACGCGGTCAGCGCTCCGAACAGCGCCCACCCCATGTCAGATTGCGTATCCCAAACATAGCCCTGCGTACCGAGGAACGCCTCGGCGGCCTCGTCTGACAAAAGGGCCACCCACCACTCAATGAGTTCGTAGAATGCGCTGAAGCCGAGGCAAAAACTCACGATAAAGAAGTCGCGCCATCGTTTCGAGTTGAATACGCTCAGGCGAATCATCAGCTCGCGCGCAATGATCGCCGGAACGAATCCCTGAACAAAATGACCAACCTTGTCGTAGTTGTTGCGCGATCCGTCAAACACCTCGCGAAACCAATCGCCCAGCGGTACTTCAGCGTAGGTGTAGTGGCCACCGACCATCAGGATGATGCAGTGAACGAGTATCAACACGTACGTGAGTGTCGTAAGCGGAAAGCGCTCGCGCGTAAACCACAAGATGACGCCGCCGATCACTGCCGGCGCCACCTCGAGGCACCACGTAATGTAGTCCTTGGGATTAATTCCCGACCAGACCAGGACAGCGAGAAATATGGCTATCCACACCAGCCTCATTCAGTTGCCTCATTCTTCGACCGCCAGAACCCGTTACTGCTGAAGCGCTGCCAGACCCAGGGCAACCAGCGCAGCAAAGCGAAACTCAGCCAAAGCGCCCACGCCAGGATCAGCGCTTTGTAGATCCACATGGGTACAGTCAGTGCTGATGCTAACGGCAGCACAGACTCGCTTCGGTCGGCGAACCAACCCAGCTCGGTGCCGTAGGATTGGTGTCCTGCGATGTGCATGTCGGGCGTGCCCAACAGGCCCTGGGGCAGCGCAGTAACAATGGCCAGCAAGGCGAATACGGTCAGGCCACCGACAACGATCTGCACGAGATTGAAACGCCACCAGTTCAGGTCATCGGGTTTGATTTTTTCCCTCAGGCCACAGATCAACAGCCATGTCGCGACCAGTGCGAGTACCGGCCAGCTAAAGGTGCTGAAGCCGAGACCGAGCAACAACCAGTGCCAGCTGTTCAACGGCGCGATTCCGATACGACCGAGTATCAGCGCAAACAGAATCAACGCCGCAAGCTCCGGCCAATACAGCACAGCCGGACCCAGTTGTGGTCCCGTCGTACCGAGCAACCAACGATTGTCTGTCCGCGACAATGACAGTTCGATATTGCTTGCGGGCGCACCCAGGTCGACCTCGGGCGTGAGCGTACGAAAGCCCATGCCTCCGTTGGCTCGCCACGCAACGGAAATTCCATGTTCGCCCGGCAGTATTGGCAAGGTCAGCTCACCGTTTTCGGCACGCAGCGTCTGCTCGCGACCGTCAATACTCACGCTCGTGACTTCCGCATCGGCCGGTAAGCGCACAGTATGCTGGACCCCGCGAGTAGCACGGTACTGCAGGCCCATTCTGACGTCGCTACTGTGATTGCCGTAGTCGACCGCGAGGGTCACAGAATCGAAGGCCAGTGTGGAGCCGGCGCTGGCTTCGGGCCGTGCCGCAGAAATGACAAGCTCCTCGCCAGCACGCGGGTGGAACTCGGCAATGCGAATGTCGCTGACGTCGGCGCCAGTGTTGCTCTCCGGCAGGCCGTCGAACGTGGTATTCCAGATGTTGCCTACCGCAACCCGCCAGGTCTCGTTCCATGGCGTATCGTCCGGTGCACTCAGCGTTAATGGCGACTTCAGCGGCAAGTTGGATACCCAGCTGACCGCATGCTGTTGCGGGTTCATTGACACGAGCACGCTGCCATCTCTGACCGTGAAATCACCGCTCACGATCGTCTCGCCTTCAACCAGCGGCACATCGAGCGTCAGCGCACCCTGCGCTGGCGAGATCCGGTAGACCGTCGTTCGTACGCGCCAGTCAAGATCGAGCTCCAGCGTGCGTTCAATGCGCGCGAAGGTCGGAAAACGACTGCTCTCCCAACGCACAGTGTCGCCACCTTCTTCAGTTTGCAGGCGCGTGAGTTGCAGTGAACCGGACAGCAAGCGGCGATCCTTGATACCTGCAATGAACCAACCGTCGGCCTCGACGTTTATTACACGTGGCGGTGTTCGGAACGGTATTTCGAGACTGTCCGCTGCGGGGACAGGCCCGCGCAGGGTCACTGCGTGGCGCCCGGGCGCGACGTATAGCCAATACGTGCCATTGTTAGCGCGGATGACACGGGCGTTGGCCGCGCCGTCGACGAGCACGGCGTTCGGGCGCCAGCCCTGGGCCGATCCCGGCAATGGTATCGCTACATTTTCCAGCGCGTGCACGGAGAGGTTCATGCTGATCGCATCGCCGTTCACTTGTACGTTTGCTGACGCGATCTCAGCACAGCGAGGCACACAGTCGGGCGGTTCCAGTAATCGTTGTTCGAGTTGCCGCAAGAGATCCGCGTCGGGCATCTGTGCACCGGCTGGCGGGGTCGCCAGCAACAGAGCCACACACAAGCAAGACGCGAGAACACTCGCTGCCTGACCGCGCCCGAGCACGTGACCGCCCGGTAAGGTCCAGCGGCGATTCGCGATTTCCGCCGCAAGAATTCCGGCGAACAGGAGCATCAGCCCAACCTCGATGAATCGCAACGCTGATACCAGCCAGCGCGGCAAGACGAACAGGCGCATCGTCTGTTCCGCGTCAACAGGACCGCTCCAACTCAGCGAATAGGTGTTCCAGCGCCATGACGGAATACCTGGACCGGCCTGCACGATCGCATTTGGCGCATAGCGCGAGAATTGCTGCCGCACCTGGTTGCTGGCTACAACAACCTCCTCAATCGCACCGGCCTCGACCGGCCTGGAACGCGCTACCAAACTCGCTTTCTTTTCCGCGCGACCTGGCTCAGCTTCCATCATGTCCATCATTTCTGTCGCCGGTGTAGCCGCGTAGTCCGCCAGTCCATACTGGTTGTATTGCGATTCGAGCTGCGGGTAGATTGCGACACGCAGCTGTCCGGCAATGAAAGGTACCAGCGCGATAACCAGCGCCGCCGCGCTCAACAGTTGGTAGCTGCGTACGATCTTATGCAATCGTCCCTCCGGCGCCACGCGTAGCAACGCAATCGCAGCCAGCAAATTCAGCCACAGCCAGGTTGGCGCGAACATCTCATGAAAACTCAAGACCAGTGCCAACAAAGCAACGACACCCGCGATCGGCGTGAACAAGCGCCATACGGCGATCGTGATGATCAGCACAAGGAAGAAATCGAGCAGCTGCCACTCACTCATCCAGCTGCCATAAGCGTTGTCCACGCCCGATGCGGTCAACAATTTGTGTCCGGGTGGCAGGTTCAGTTGGGCATCAACCTCGGCAAAGCGCGCGTCCCAGCCGGTGACAGGCATGCTGCCGCGCGTGTCGCTGCGACCCAGGGCCTCAAGATCCACGTTGGTCTGTCGCACTTCGACGCCGGTCTGCCCTTCGGATTCGCCATTTGTGATCAGCAGGTTCTCGCTGTTTTCCCAAGCTGACAGTAGTGAGTAGGGGCCAGCCATGTCGAGCCGCCAGTCGGTGCGCATCTCGCCACCGACCTGGTCTTCGACGATGTAGCCATCTCCGTCAAAGTCCAGCCACAGCGTACGATCGAGCGACAACTCATTGCTTGCCGAGACAACACCGCGGCTGCGCTCGGTAATCAGAAGCGAAGCACCGCCGTCGACACGGAATGCAGGGAACGACTGCCAATTGCCGGGCACTTCGACCTGGACCGGATCAACCGGGGGCAAGCCTTCTGCAGCCGTAACGCGCAGCCGATCATTTGACTGGTAGCTCCAGATCTCGGAATCAGGGAGATTCGTGCCACCGCCAATTCCCGTGATTTCGTTCATCACGACTGGGCCACGAGCGCCGAGATGGACAACCCAGCGACCGGGCCTGACCTGCAGGCGCAGATTGCCATCCGCCTCCAGCTTCGCAGGGAGCTGGCTTTGCATGCTGATCGGCACAAACCCGTCCGGCAGGATCGGACCGAACACCTCCTCGCGAACACTGCCCGATACGTCGATCTGCAGTTGCGTTACGAGGCGAGTCGGTACGTCGTCGGCGACGAGCCTGTAGACAACCGCACGTACCGAATCCACGGCACGCGTATCACGCTTGCGCTCACCAAGAAAGACGCCACTCTGGTTGAGCTCCGGCCGCGCAACCTCGCGACCATCGACGGTCAGGGTCAGCAACCCGCTTTCGACGGGCAGGCGCAGTACACCTGGCCGCTCGTCCCACGCGAATCGCCCGGAGATACGCCAGTTTCCCGGCGCAAGATGGATACTGGGGACATTGTCACGCGCGATGACTTCAACTGAGCGATCGTTGGCCATCACCCGATCAGGCCAGTGCTCCGGACTGCCCGGCAGAGCGATCCACTGGTCTTCGGCATGCAGTGTCCACTGCTGAGTGAAGCGCCCGCCAGTCGCTGTTACCTCGAGTTGCAGCTGCCCCGGCCAGGCACAAAGATAGTCATCGCGCTCACCGGCGCCGCGATGGAAGTAGAAGGGGCAATCCCTGTATTCCTTGTCCTTTAGAACCCACTGTTGCCAGCCCGTTAATTCAGCGGGCACATAGTCCTGGGCGAAAGCAGCGCCCGTGACAAATAACAACGTGAGAACGAACAGCCTGAGCTTCTGTAGCATGATTACTCTCCGGCAATACGTGCCTGACACTATACGTCAACGCAACCAGCAACGATTCAGGGTCAGGAATCAATAATGTGGCGGGCGCTCATCGGCGGGATCGCCCGAATCCCCGCCCTCGCCGGCCGAGCGGACGCGATCAATCAATGCGCGGCAAAGCTCTTCCAGTTGCATTATTTTCGCTTGCTGCCCGGTTACGGCGTCGTCAAGTTCGTGCAGCAACTGGTCCTGGTGGGCGAGCCGTGACTCGAGGTCGATGAAGCGTTCCTCACTCATGAGGGGTCCCCTGTTCGCGGTTTGTTATTCAGGTAGGATACACGCCAATTCCCTGCGGAACCTCACATGTCACTGCTTCGTTTCGATGACATCGGCCTCGAATTTGGCGACCAGCTTATCCTGCGCGACGCCGAGTTTTCGATCGAGGCAGGTGAGCGCGTCTGCCTGATTGGCAGGAACGGCGCTGGCAAGTCGACGACGCTCAAACTGATCATGGGTACTCTCGAACCGGATCGGGGCGAGATCACAGCAAGACATGACCTGATCGTGAGCACGCTCGACCAGACATTGCCCGAAGCCATGGACATGCCGGTTACCGATGTCATTCGCTCCGGCCTGACCCAGGTCGAAGCCCTGCTGGAAGAGTACGCACGCAGGTCCGCACTGGAACTGGACAAGCACGGCCTGCGCGAACTCGAGGCGCTGCATGCCAAGATCGATGCGCACGATGGCTGGCATCTCGAGCAGCGCATCGAGAAAACGATCACAGAACTCAGTCTGCCGGCCGACAAGAAAATGAACCAGTTGTCGGGCGGCTGGCGTCGCCGCGTGGCACTCGCCAAGGCGCTGGTCCAAAAGCCGGACCTGTTGTTACTGGACGAACCAACGAATCACCTCGATATCGCGACGATCAAGTGGCTCGAGGATCGGATCTACAATTACCCCGGCGCCGTGATGTTCATTACGCATGACCGCGCGTTCCTGCAGCGGCTCGCGACGCGCATCGTCGAGATCGACCGGGGCAAGCTCACAAGCTGGCCCGGGGACTACAATAACTTCCTGAGGCGTAAGGAAAAATCGCTCGAGGACGAGGCCGTCGCCGAGGACAAGTTCGACAAGAAACTCGCGGAAGAAGAAGCCTGGATTCGTCAGGGCATCAAGGCGCGACGTACGCGCAATGAAGGCCGCGTGCGATCCTTGCTAAAGATGCGCGAAGAGCGCGAAGAACGGATTGCCAAGGAAGGCAAAGCGCGTATTTACATCGATGAAGCCGAGCAATCGGGGCGCAAAGTCATCCGTGCTCGCAACGTAGGCTACAGCTATGGCGACGATGAAGTAATCCGGGATTTTTCTATCAAGATCATGCGTGGTGATCGCATCGGCCTGATTGGCAACAACGGTGTCGGCAAGACTACGTTATTACGGCTGCTGCTCGGTGAACTCGAACCGCAAACCGGTACGCTGAAGATGGGCACCGGAATCGAAGTCGGTTACTTCGACCAGCTTCGTCAGACACTGGATCTCGAGAAGTCGGTCGCTTACAACGTCGGCGAGGGGCGTACGTATATCAAGCTCAACGGTAAGGACCGTCACGTTGTCGGATATCTCAAGGGATTCCTGTTCAGCCCTAAACGCGCAACGACACCCGTCAAGTCGCTATCGGGTGGCGAGCGCAATCGTGTGATCCTGGCCAAGCTCTTTACCCGTCCGGCCAACCTGCTCGTTCTCGACGAGCCGACCAATGATCTCGATATCGAAACGCTTGAGGTACTCGAGCAGAAACTCTGCGAGTACGCTGGAACACTGATCGTCGTCAGCCACGATCGTGAATTCCTGGATAACGTCGTGACGAGCACGGTGGTGTTCGAGGAAGACGGCAAGGTGCAGGAATACGTCGGTGGCTACAGTGACTGGCTGCGTCGAGGGCATGAACTGGCTGTTACCGATAACCCCTACGAAGTCGAACGCAGGAAACGGGAAGCAATCGAGCGAAAGAAGAACAAGGTCGCGACGAAACTCAGCTACAAGGATCAGCGGGAACTTGACAGCTTGCCGGCGGAAATCGAACAGATCGAAGCGAGTATTTCGGCACTACAAGACACCGTCGCGGCGCCCGACTTCTACACGCAGGACGCCGAGCTCGTCCAGCAAAAGCTGAACGAGCTCAGTGAAACCGAGACACGACTCGAACAGCGGATCGAGCGCTGGGGCGAGCTCGAAACGCTGCAGGACTCCTTCCTAAAGTAGCTCTACGAGCAACGCAACGCAGGCCAGCCAACCAACAGCGAATGCCAGCGTGCGGACCCATGGAACGGCCAGCGTGTAGGCGACCAGGTGCACGAGCCGGGCCCAGAAGTAGACCTGGCACACGAGTACGGTCGTTTCATTGCTGATTCCCGCCGCGTGGGCAATCAGCACCAGCGTCGCGAATAACACGAGGTTTTCGACCGAGTTGTAGTGTGCCGCTTTCATGCGCGTCGCCCAGGGTGCTGGCGACTTTGGCTCCTCTGGGTAGCCAACGGCGTCAATAATGCCGCGCACCATAATCGTGTTCAGAATGTAAGGAAGCCACATAACGGCTGACAGCGCAGCCACCCAGGTCAAACTTGTCAGTTCTGGGGTCATCATTTTCTCCTTCTCGTTGTTCTCGTCAGGAAATTACACTTGTCGGGCATCTGCGCATCGTCCGGATAGTCAAGGATGACGAAACCCAGAGACCCGTAACACGGGTACGCCGGTGTGTTGTCGCGAATTGGCTGCACGCTTATGCCTCGGTCTTGGGCAGGGCCAGATGCAGTACGACGTATCCCATGATGCCGGACAACACGGAGCCAAGAATAATCCCGAGACGCTCATCGAACACCAGGTCCGGATCGAGGACCGCGTTCTCGAATGCGAGCGAACCGACGAACAGGCTCATCGTAAAGCCGACGCCGCAGAGAATAGACACGCCATACAGTCCCCCCCAGTTGGCACCATCCGGCAGGCGTGCAAAACCCAGCTTAATCGCAATGAAACACAGTACGAAGATACCGACCTGCTTGCCAATGAACAGACCCGCCGCGATACCCAACGGCACCTCGTGCATGAGGTCCGCAAATCCGACCCCACTCAGGTCGATGCCCGCATTGACGAACGCGAACATTGGCAGAACACCGAAAGCCACGACCTGGTGCAGATCGTGTTCAAGTGCCCGCAACGGTGAGTAGTCGCTTTTTCCCGGATCGCGCATCGGTATGAAGGCGGCCAGCGCTACACCGGCAAGTGTTGCGTGTACGCCGGACTTCAAGACGGCGATCCACATGATCAATCCGACAAAAACGTAGGACGACACACTCATCACATTTCGCCGATTCATGACCGACAATGCGACCAGGCATGTCGCCGCGACGACGAGCGCCGTTGACGACAGATTTCCTGAATAGAAGATCGCGATTATGACGATCGCGCCAAGGTCATCGAAGATCGCGAGCGAAACCAGGAACACCTTGAGCGATATCGGCACGCGATTGCCGAGCAGCGTCAAGATGCCAAGCGCGAATGCAATATCGGTTGCAGCCGGGATCGCCCAACCGTCCATTCCGGCAGGTTCGTGCTGGTTAATGAAAACGAAGATTGCGACCGGCACAACCATTCCGCCGACCGCACCCACAACCGGTAGCACGATATTCGAAGGTCGCGACAACTCGCCCTCGAGAAACTCGCGCTTGAGCTCGAGCCCGACCAGGAAGAAGAAAATAGCCATCAGGCCATCGTTGACCCAGAGGAACAGTGGCTTGGCTATCTCCAGCGCGCCAATGCGCACCTCGACGGGCGTATCGATAAAGTAGCTATAAAGTCCGGCAGCACCGGTATTGGCAGCTACAAGCGCGAGTGCGGCGGCAGCCATCAACACCATGCCGCCGGCAGACTCCATCTTCAGGAAGTTTCTTATTGTCGCTTGCATTACGGTCGTTGTGTTTCGGCTAGTCGGCGGGCATCGTTTCGGAGAAGTACCGATCGAATGCGCGGTGGACAATCTCGGGAGCGATACCGGCCGCTGTCATGGCCAGGTTGAATTGCTCCATTTCGGCGACGCGCCGCTGGCCATCTGCCGCAGCGACTTTGAGACCCATCAGGGCAATGTCTTCCTTATCGCCGTCGGACAAGGTCTGTGCGAGGTCAATCAGCAGATTCGTAAGCGACGGATTGTCCGCCATTTCAGACATCGCGGTTGTAATCAGCTCCAGGGACTCAGCACCCTGCAAATGAAAATGGCCCTCGATCAACTCGATCATCTTGCCCGACTCCTCGGGCTCGATGCGACCGCTTCCGCGGGCCACGAACACGAGCAGGGCGGCAACAAGGAACTTCGAGTCATAGGTCTTCGTCCCATTACTCGTTTCAATGATCAGCTTTGTTCCTACGAGTTTCGAATTCAGGATTTCGTCGGTCATAACAGCCTCACCAGGTCTCGTATTTCTTACGCATGTGTTTGACGGAACTATCGATGAGCCGTTCCAGTACCTTTTCATCGACGTCGGACAGACGCTTTATGTAGAGGCAGGATTTGCCGGTCTTGTATTTCCCCAACTTTGCCATGAGCTTGTCGAAGTGGCTGAAGCCGGGCATGACGTACACGGTAAGCGCTTGCTTGCGGGGCGAGAAACCCGTGACCATGAAGTCACCTTCACGGCCGCTCTCGTACTTGTAGTGATAGGTCCCGTATCCAACTATGCTTGAGCCCCACATCTTCGCGCGCTTGCCCGTGGCCTTGCGCATCATCGCAGCCACTTTGCGTGCGTCCGCACGTTTTTGCATGTCATCAATCGAGTTGATGAAGCCCGTTACACTCAATTTGGTTGCCTTTGTCTTGTTCTCTGCCATGCGGTGCTCCCTACTGGTGGGAGGTTCCAAACAGCCGGTCGCCTGCATCCCCCAGGCCCGGAACTATGTATTTCTTTTCATTCAGTTTTTCGTCAATCGAGGCCGCATAGATCTTCACGTCAGGGTGCGCCTCTTCAACAAGTGCGATGCCTTCAGGACACGTGACAATGCAGATGACGACAATGTCTTCGGCACCACTGCTCTTTAGCAGATCGAGCGCGGCCACGGTTGAACCACCCGTTGCCAGCATCGGGTCGATGACGATGCAAGTCCCGCCCTTGATCTGTCGCGGGAAGCGTTCGTAGTAGGTTACCGGTTGTTTCGTTTCCTCATCCCGATAGAGCCCGACGAACCCGACGCGTGCGGTCGGCACGAGTTCGAGAATTCCCTCGAGCATGCCGACGCCGGCACGGAGGATCGGCACAACGACAATATCGGTGTCGATCTGGCGACAAGTCGCGGACGCCACAGGCGTTTCGACCATAATCTCCGTCGTCTTGATGTTCTTCAGGGCCTCGTAGCAAACGAACTTCGTTATCTCGCTCGCCAGCTCCCGGAAGCGCTTATGGCCGGTTTCGATGTCACGAATAATGCCGAGCTTGTGTTGTACGCAGGGGTGTTCAATTTGTGTAGCCATGTACGGGACTCCGTTACTCGTCGCCTTCGCCCCAGATGGCGAATTCGGTGCCAACAGGATCGATGAAATGAAAACGGCGGCCGCCGGGAAACGAAAAAATGTCCAGGCTGATCGTCCCACCGAGTTCCCTGACACGCTCAGCATCGCGCTCAAGGTCTTCACTAAAGAACACCACAAGCACGCCTGTAGCAGGTGCTGGTTCTGTGGACAGGCGCATACCGCCGTCGAGGCGACCATCGTTGAAGCTATAGTACTCGTCGCCCCACTCCTGGAATTCCCAGCCAAACATAGCTTCAAGAAAAGCACGTGCTTTCTTCATGTCGGTGACGGGTATCTCGACGTAGTCGATTCGGTTTTCAGCTCTCATTAGCGTGCCCCGGGGCTATGGCCCTTTTAGTCTTAGTATCGGACGCTCTGCGTCAATCGACACGGTACCAAAATCGCCACTGATTGCGTATCGGCCATTATCGAGAACACACAGGTCACTTATAGCACCGTGGGGAAGTTTCTGTGCAATTTCAATGACTTCAAGCCCATCGACAGCATCAGCCCGCAGTTTCTCACAGTATGGAAACTCGATATACGCTGGCCGGATGCAGACTTTTTCAGCCGGCCGCGGTTTCTCGTAGAACGGGTGCTCTGCCTCAAGGTAGAGGTCGATATCGATTACGAGGGTCTCGCCTTCGGTATGCCATGACAGGACAAACGACTTCGCGAGATCGACGTCCGCGAACTCCCGCAATTGCTGCCAGCCGATTTTTCCACTGTCGCTCATTATTTCGAACCGCGAACCGGTTCCTCTGCATTCACGGTGCCCTCACCTGGAGTAATGAACATCATGACTGAGTGGCGGCGAATTTTTGCCGTGTGCCAGGTGTCCTGCGGAACGATCACAAACGTACCGGGCTCGGTCATACGAATGGTCTCGTCACCATCCTCCCCGGCAAGAACCAGGTCGGCGTCACCCGAGACAAGAATGACGAACTCGTCACCCGCTGGATGCACCTCCCATGTCGGCCAGTCGTCATCGAATGCGTAGCTCGAAATCAAGAGGTGCCCGGCGAATTCTTTATACTCTTCGTCGAGGCGTTCGTAGAGTTCCGGCGTAACTTCAACCGTGTCTGCTTTA
Organism: uncultured Gammaproteobacteria bacterium; assembly: GCA_963752875.1. Classification (GTDB taxonomy): domain Bacteria; phylum Pseudomonadota; class Gammaproteobacteria; order Steroidobacterales; family Woeseiaceae; genus UBA1847. The sequence continues at coordinate 52,765 of CAVWAH010000018.1, forward strand.
AACCTGTCATTCAGAACGACAAAATTTGAAGCTAGTCGCAGTGCCTGTCCCATAGTCGCTCCTATCCGAAAGTTGCCGCCACCCACACACCGATATAGTGCGAGCACACGAGCACGAGGATCGCAATACCGACGTGCTCACCGATAATGTAGAGCGGCGACTCATTCTGTGACTTCGCAAGGAAATAGCTCAACAAGACTATGACGAATAGTCCCCAAACAACAGAAACCACGACGGCCGTGGTCAACGGCAGCAACAACAGCGGCACGGCAAAACTGATCGAGAATACGAACTTCGTCATGAACGTCATAATTGTCGCCGACCAGACATGGGCATGGTCAGTGTTGGGGTTCGCTTCTTCGGCAAGGTGAATACCCAGCGCATCAGACATTGCGTCGGCGACTGCAATGACAAAGATGCCGCCCAACACGGCTGTAATCGACCTTGTACCGGCGTTTAGCCCGACGATCAGGCCGATAGTCGTGATAACGCCCGAGGTAGCGCCGAAAAACAGCCCGGTCCGGGCCCCGTCACTCTTGAAGAACTTCATATTACTCTCGGATCAGTGTCGTACTGTAAAGGCTGATTTCTCCTTCGTCGCCGGGCATTGTAATCATTCTGTCGAACGAGAGCCCCAGCTTTTCGATAAGTCCAATCGATGGCGTGTTCGCGGGTGACACGATTGCGGTCAACCCCCGAATTTCGAGATCGTCACGAGCATGAGCAACAACGGCGAATGCGGCCTCCCCGGCATAACCCTTCGAACAATAGTCCGGCAAGACAGCAAATCCGATATCCGGGTCCTCGAGATTCTCACGTTTGAAGAGGCCGCAGATACCGATCTGGCATCCATCGGATTTGAGCACCATGCTGTACGGACCGTAACCGTAGTCCTCGTAGAGTTTCAGGGCGCCGGATTTCATCGCCTCGCGAGCCTGTTCGGCCGTCCGAATACCGCGGTCGCCAACATTGCGAACAAATGCCGGATCGTTCCAAACCGCCAACATGAGACCGGCGTCGTCGAGCGTAACGCGACGCAGGTAAAGGCGCTCGGTCTCGAGCTGCCAACCGGTCAATGCCGGGCACCCACGATCAGCCCGCCGGGAAAAAAACTCGACACGGCTGCAGCGAGTGCAGCCCGGATATTGATCTGCGTCATCTCTCTCTCCTGGTCCAGCAGGAATACAGAAATTGCTGGGTTGAGCCCGTTGGTGTCTCGTGATTCTCGAGCTCGTACCGTTGAAGCTCAAAGCCGGGGCCCAGCAGTTCTTCCACCATGTCGATACTGTAACGTCGAATCTCGAGTCCGCTGCATTTTAGCGGTCCCTCAGGCCCAAATGTGGCGAGCACGACGTGCCCTCCAGGTGCGATCGCCTTCTCGAGCACGTCGACATAGTGCGCACGATCTTGTTCGTCGATCAGGAAATGCAGCACCGCACGATCGTGCCAGAGCTGCCACTTGCGTGTTGGTTGATAGGCCGTTACGTCACACACAATCCACTCGACATCGTCCGCACGTGCACCGAGCCGCCGCCGCGATTGCTCGAACGCCTTGTCCGCGATATCAAGAACCGTGACGTCCGTGAAACCATCGTCGAGCAGGTGATCAACAAATGTCGATGCGCCACCGCCAACATCTATGATCGCATCGTTCAGGTCGACAGCGACCTCCTCGATGAACTGTAGCGATCGCTCCGGCCGTGGCTGAAACCACGACACCTCGGTAAATGATTTCGAGCTATAGACTTTTTCCCAGTGCTCACGCCTTCCTGACCCCTTCATGCGTCGTCACGCCGGGTCGGCTCGACACCCGTGATGTCGGACAAGGAAATGGTCCGCCTGAAGGGGCCGGAAACGACCCGCAATTCGCCATTTGCAACGGTGTAGTGCGTTCGCGTAAAGACTGCAAACAACAGGGCGATGACAAGTACCGTCGCGACGGCAACGACAATCCGGATCGACCACGGCGCCTCGGTGATCATCACGGCGACAAGCGACCAGATCATGCCGCCAACGGCCAAGACCATGACCGGAATCATCCACCCATCGACTTTGGATGCGAAACGCATCCGCCTATTCTAAGTGACGTTGGCCAGAGACGGAAATCGCGACATCCAGCGCCAGGCCACCGTCGCTCCATTGGTACCGCACTGGAACGCCGAGCGTACCACTGAACGACAGCGGCTCCGGGTTGATCTGGTACCAGTATTCGCCGGACCTCTCGAACAGAGTAATCGCGAGCTCGACACCCTGATCACCTGCACTGGCAACCACAATATCAATTTTGTGGCTCTGGAACTCGATCGGGATCGCATGCCCATCGCGAACGCGCGCCCGACTATTAATTTTTCCAACACTGTCATCTGCAGTGAACAGGACATCGTAGTTACAGAAGAGAACCAGATCGTCCTCATCAGCCTGCCCGGCCTGGAACAAGACCAATAAGGCGATGGCAAGTACGGTGACTGCCATTTGTTTCAAGTCGACGCCTCTCTTGTCGAATACATGCAAGTCACCGGACTTGGCGAACGATCCGGGCTAGACACCCATCCTCACGAGGACGTCGATTACCTCTCGCATGAAGCGCTCAGCCGTAGGATATTGGGTCGCAAAATCGGCTTCGAGCTCTTTGGCCCGATCAACCAGCGCGCCCACGTCGGCATCGTCCTCGATAACGCTATGGATGTCGTCATCGAGATCGCTCATAAGCTTTTGCAGCTCTTGATCAACGTCTGCTTCGCGAATTTCTTCGCGCAGCTGCGCCAGCAGTTTTTTTATACGTTCGTTGCTCATAGTCCCTAACCCAGCTTCCTGATGCCGATAGCGTCTCTGATTTGTGCAAGATACGGTTCGGACAGTGCACGCGCGCGATCTGCGCCCTTCTTCAATTCCGCCTCAACGACCGCCGGATCGGCGATCAGTCGATCATACTCCTCGCGCGCCGGTTTCATGTGGTCGTTGATGTACTCAAACAGCTGCTGCTTCATTTGGCCCCATGCGATGCCTTCGCCATAGGCTTTCGCAATGTCAGCCGTCTCTTCCGGTGTCGCGAATGCCTTGTAAATATCGAAGAGCGTATTGTCTTCCGTCTCCTTCGGCTCACCGGGCTCCAGGCTGTTTGTCTTGATCTTCATGATCAGTTTGCGCAATCGCTTTTCCGGAGCAAACAGGGGAATCGTATTGTTGTAGCTCTTCGACATCTTGCGTCCGTCGAGGCCCTTGAGTACCGCCGTATTCTCCCCGATGACCGCTTCGGGCAACACGAACGTCTCGCCATAGTTGTGATTGAAGCGCTGTGCCACATCGCGAGCCATCTCGACGTGTTGCTTCTGATCCTGGCCGACCGGCACCTTTGTCGACTTGAACATCAGGATATCCGCAGCCATCAGAATCGGGTAGCTGAACAGCGCCATCATGACGCCCTTGTCCGGATCCTTGGTGCCACTCTCGACATTTGCCTGCACAGAGGCTTTGTACGAGTGTGCGCGGTTCATGAGGCCCTTGGCCGTCATGCCGTGCAAGATCCACGTGAGCTCGGGAATCTCCGGAATGTCCGATTGCCGATAGAAATACGCGTGCTCGGTATCGAGACCCAGCGCCATCCAGGCTGCCGCGATCTCCAGCGTCGACTGTGCGATTTTGTCCGGGTCTTCGCTCTTGGCCAGCGAGTGGTAATCAGCAAGAAAGTAGAAGTGTTGGGTATCGAGGTCCTTGCTGGCCTCAATACCCGGCCGGATGGCACCCACGTAGTTGCCAATGTGCGGCGTACCCGTGGTGGTGATGCCCGTTAGATAAATGTCCTGCGTCATTCCTAGTATCCTGCGGCCTGGCCGTCCTTCCTCACTTCTGAGGCGCCATAGTACACGCCTTCTTCCTTATCAAACATGATGGCCTGGTAGCCGCCGAAGCTGCCATCAGACGATCCCAGCGTATGGCCTCTTTGCTCCAGCTCTTCACGCATCGCAACGCTGAAGCCGTTTTCGAGATGCAGCACGCCACCGTCGGTCATCGTGGTTCCGGTGGGCTGCGACGAACCCGTGTGATTGATTCTCGCGGCATCACCTGCTTCCTGCAGGTTCATGCCGAAGTCGACCATGTTCACGATGATCTGCGCGTGTCCCTGCGGCTGCATCGCCCCACCCATTAAGCCAAAGCTAATCAGCGGTTCACCGTCTTTCATGACGAATGCAGGGATGATCGTGTGGAACGGCCGTTTGCCGCCTTCAACAACGTTGGCATGGTTTGCGTCAAGTGCGAACAATTCGGCACGATCCTGCAGGATGAAACCCAGATCACCAGGTGTCATGCCGGAACCCATGCCGCGGTAGTTACTCTGGATAAGCGACACCATGTTGCCATCCCTGTCCGCCACGGTCAGGTAGATCGTATCGCCGTCTTCGAGCTTCGCATCACCTGCGGGCAACGACATCGATGCCTTCTCAGGTGACATCAGCTTACGGCGCTCATCCGCGTAGGATTTGGAGATCAGCGTCTCGACCGGAACATCTGCGAAATCCATATCGACGTAGTACTTGGCCCGATCCTCGAACGCAAGCTTCTTCGCCTCGACCAGCGTATGAATGTAGTCCGCGCTGCCGAACCCCATCGACGCAATATCGTAGCCCTCAAGAATATTCAGTATCTGCAGTGCAGCGATGCCCTGACCGTTCGGTGGTAACTCGTAGACGTCCCAGCCACGGTAGTTGGTTGATACGGGCGTTACCCATTCCGACGTGTGGGCAGCGAGATCGTCATAGTCGAGCAAACCACCCTGCTCGGCCATGTAGGCGTCAATCTTCCTGGCGATATCACCTTTGTAGAACTCATCACGTCCTTTTTCTGCGATGGCTTCAAGCGTAGTCGCAAGGCGTGGATTCCTGAACATCTCGCCTTTCTTCGGCACGTCCCCGCCGGGCATATAGGTCTCGGCAAACCCCGGGTAATGGCCAATGCGCTTCTTGTTTGACTGGAAGTAGTGAGCGATGACCTCCGATACCGGGAACCCATTGCGCGCATAGGCAATAGCGGGTGCCAGGACGTCTTTCATGGGCAAATGGCCATACCGCCCATGCAACTCAAACCATCCATCGACTGCACCCGGCACGCTGACAGGCAGCGGACCAAACGGCGGGATCTTCTCGATGCCGTTTTCCTGGAAATACTCGAGCGTCATTGCCCTGGGCGCCCGACCCGACGCGTTAAGTCCGGTCAGTTCTTTCTTCTCGGCATCCCAGATGATCGCGAACAGATCTCCTCCGATGCCGTTACCGGTGGGTTCCATCAGGCCCAGCGCGGCATTCGCAGCAATCGCCGCGTCCACGGCACTGCCACCGGCTTTCAGAATATCCAAAGCGATCTGCGTCGCGAGCGGCTGGCTCGTGGCCGCCATACCGTGTGGTGCGATGACCTCTGAACGAGACGCATGCGCGCGCCCGGCCACGCGATCGTATCCCGGATCAGCCGCCATGCCGATGTTCCCCAAACTCAAAAATACGCTGCAAACCAACCATGCTGATCGTTTCATCCCGTGCTCCGCGCCCCGACAGGGGCTGCCAATGATGGCACTCGCCGCCGGCCTCGGCAACAAGGTATGATCCTCCGAATGAACGCTGATTACACTGATAAGAATCCGGCGCTAGGCGCCCTGTACAGCGGCCACCTCGAGGCCCTTACGGCACGTCACGACCATGCCCTCGAAAAGGCCGGCGCCAGCCATGCGGTCATCTATTCGGGAAACCCGAAGCTGACATTCCTCGACGACTACCACCACCCGTTCAAGGCGAACCCGCACTTCGTAAGCTGGGCACCGCTCACGGCCTTGCCGTATTCCTACATTATCTACACGCCGGGTGAAACGCCGATCCTTATCTACTACCAACCTCGTGACTATTGGCATGTCGTACCAGGCACTCCCGATGGCTACTGGACCAGTCAATTCGACGTTCGGATCGTGCACACGACCGAAGACGTCGCTGCGCATCTTCCAGAGGATCGCGAAAAGTGCATCGCAATTGGTGAGTTTGACGACGAGTCACTCGCCTTCGGTATTGAGCGAATCAACCCTACGACGGCTGTCAACATCCTGCACTACGCACGCGGCGCGAAGACGGAGTACGAACTTGCTGTCATGCGGCTGGCCGCCGAGCGCGGTGCTGCCGGCCATGTTGCCGCCGAGGCTGCATTCCGTAGTGGCAAGTCCGAATTCGATATTCATCGCGCGTACTGCAAGGCAGTCAGCCATACGGATCCCGAATTACCCTACGGCAATATCGTAGCGCTCAACAACCACAGCGCCGTTTTGCATTACACGGATCTCGACCGCCAATCACCGGACACGATTCGGTCATTCCTGATCGACGCGGGCGCCCAGGTGCACGGCTACGCATCAGACATCACGCGCACCTACTCGAATGGCGATCAGCGGTTCCAGGATCTTGTTGATCGTATGGATGCAATGGAACTCGAAATCGTCAGCAAAGTGCAGGCCGGTCTCGACTATCGGGAGCTGCATGTCGGGACGCACAAGATGCTGGCCGCGCTGCTCGTGGACGCCGAGCTCGCGATCGGTGATCCTGACACACTGCTGGAAACCGGTGTGACGTCGGCCTTTTTCCCGCACGGTCTGGGCCACCTGCTTGGCATCCAGGTTCACGACGTCGGTGGCCACCAGGAAAACGAGGCTGGGGGAGTCATCGACCCGCCGAGTGGTCACCCATTCCTGCGGCTGACCCGAGTGCTGGAAGAAAACATGGTGTTGACCATCGAGCCCGGCATGTACGTCATTGACATGATTCTCGAGAATTTACGCGGCACGCCGGCCGAGCATCACGTGAACTGGGACACGGTTGACTGGCTCCGCCCCTATGGCGGTATCCGTATTGAAGATGACATACGGGTGATGGCTAACGGTCAGGAGAACCTGACTCGCGACGCTTTTGCTCGGCTTTGAATTTCGCCTTCACTCTCGCCCCCTTCTTCCGCAACATCGGCTTCAGGAATTTTCCGAGCCACGGCATCAGGTAGGCCGCCGTTGTGAGTATCCCGCTGGACCTGGGCATGGCAAGTTCGCGCACAGTGTTGCCACAGAGATCCAGGATTGCCTGGCCGACCTCTTCGGCCGTACTCATGGGCTGGGAAAAGACGATGTCATCGACTTCGTCAAGGTTCGCCATCATGAAACCTGTATCGATCGGGCCAGGGGAAACAACTGCCGCTTTGATATCCGTGCCCTGCAGTTCTTCGTGCAGCGCAAGGGTGAAGATCCGCAATCCGAATTTGCTGGACGAATAGGTTGTAGCACCCGCACTCGCCAGTCGCCCGTGCAGCGACGCCACATTGATAATCGCACCTCCGCCTGCTTCTTCCAGGTATGGCAATGCGATGCGGCTCAGAATTATCGGCGCTTTCAGGTTGACGTCAATCATCCTGCCAAGATCTGCGGCGTCGACGTCGCGAACATTTCCGCGTGCGTGAAAACCCGCGTTATTAACGAGTACGTCGACCCGCCCGAATTCAAAGGCGGCCTTCTTGAAAACGTCGTGGCATGCGTCGATATCCGTCACGTCCATCGCGAAGATCTCGACACGCGTCTTGTCACGCAGCTCGTCGGCAATGGCCTCAAGATTCTTTTTGCTACGCGCAACGAGCATGAGGTTGGCGCCGGCATCGGCGAACAGGCGCGCGGTGGCAGCACCCACGCCCTCGGATCCGCCCGTAATGACGACGGTCTTGTCTTTTAAAATCATGGGGGCATCTTAGACGATGCCGCGAGACTCAGAAACCTAAATAGCCCTTAATCTTCTTCCAGAAAGAAGACTCCCATCCATAGACCTCCAGCTGGCTGGGTTCGAGGATTGCCGCGGGCATCGTGGTATCGGCCCTGATGGCTTCGTTCGCAGCAACGTCTTCTGGACGCAACTCCAGGCGGCCCTTCTTGCCTTCACGAGCTGTCGTCAACCCGTCCACCTCAAGGCTCAGGTAAGGCAGGACATCGTCGTCGACGATGTCATCGAGGAATACGGCGTCCGGGTCGAAGGCTTCCTTCGCCAGGATTACGCAATCATCAAACGCTTCGTTATCGTTGCTAATGGTTACTGTCCCATTGGGCTATGCAGGTCACTTTAGCGTCAAGAGGCTCGACCCACTGTGAGGCGACTCACATTTGGGATAATTAGACTATTTCACATTGTTGTTCAACGACTTATGAAGGTCCGAAGCACCCGAAAAATCGCTGGTTTGCATTGCAGGATCGTTCGCCAGATGATGTGTCGTGACCAAATCAGGATAAGGTCCGAATTGCCGGGTAGCTGATGCAGATACCGCATATGCCGTTCGCAGGACTATTGTTGGGTGCGCTCGCCGTATCCACCGGTGCAGTATTGGCGCAAGGCGTCGACCAGATTGACGTTGTCGTACATCCGGTGCAAACCGCTCTGTATGGAGCTGATGCACTGGAAACTCGCGTCATGGATGCGCCTGCGACGAGATTCGATTTCCGCGGTGAGACGATGAAAATCGTGGCGCGGCTCGACGACTCGGGAAACTGGAAAATATCGTCCTTGCGTGAATTGGCATTTGTTGAAGAACCCGACCGTAATTTGAAATCGAAGCGCATCGCAACGCAGCTCATTCGCGACGCCGACGGCAACCTGTACTCAGTACCTAAGGCAACGTAGCCTCAGCCACGCTTCGGCCCAGTTCGATCATCTCGGCGGCACGGTCGATTTCGAATGTTCGGGCAGCATCACGCGGAATTTCGATGATCAGATCCGGGGGATAGGCCGCAAGCTTCTGCCGGGCAATTGTGCTCTGCATAGCTTCAAAAACCAGGGAAGCCACTTCGTATGCGCTGAGCGTTTTCCGCTTGGGTTCTGCCGCGTCCTTCGCTGGTTTCCCGCCGAGGTTAACGGCAATCGTCAGATCGGTGTTGTCGTGGAACACTGGCGCTATAGGAACCGGGTTTACGACCCCGCCATCCACGAGCATCGTCTCCCGGAATTTGGCGGGAGTGAAGAACAGAGGCAACGAACATGAGGATCGAATCGCGTCGAACAGATTGCCCTTGCTGAGCCACACTTCGCGCCCGCTCTCGAGTTCAGTCGCCACGGCTGTGAACTGAATCGGCAATTCCTCGATCTGCCGGTCACCGACGAGCTTGATCATCTTGTTGATGATCCGGGTTCCCTTGACGAATCCCCCGCCTTCCCACGTGATATCCACCATGTTGAGCATGTCGAGCCTGGTAACGTTGCGCACCCACTTCTCGTACTCATCGAGTTTTCCGGCCGCATAGATGCCGCCAATGAGGGACCCGGCCGAACAGCCCGCGATCGAGGTGATTTGGTAGCCCTTCTCTTCAAGTACCCGAATAACACCGATGTGTGCCAACCCGCGGGCACCACCGCTACCCAGTACCAGTGAGACTGTCTTTTGCCTGGAAGTCGTCATCCATCCAGTGTACAAAACGCAAAAGCCGGGCATAAGCCCGGCTTCTACTGATACAACTTGTGAAAGCATCTACTCTTCAGTAACGACTTCCTGCTCCGCGAGCTCGGTCAGCATGACGATCGCCATCGGTGCAGCATCACCCGGACGAGGACCGGTTTTCAGGATGCGCAGGTAACCACCCGGGCGCTCCTTGAATCGTGGACCGATTTCCGAGAACAGCTTACCGACTACTTCCTTGTCACGCAGACGGTCGAAAGCGAGACGACGGTTCGCAACGCTGTCTTCCTTCGCGAGCGTAATGAGCGGCTCGACGACACGGCGAAGTTCTTTGGCTTTTGGCAACGTCGTGCGGATCGTTTCGTGTTTCAACATCGACGCAGCCATGTTACGGAACATAGCCTTACGATGAGAACTGTTACGACCCAGTCGACGACCGGATTTTCTATGACGCATTTTGTTATTCCTGTTTCGCGGCCGTGGCCGCTCCTGCAAATCGTTACATCATGAGCTCATGCTCTGGACGCAGGCTTGCCGGCGGCCAGTTGTCCAGGCGCATGCCCAGACCAAGGCCGTGGCCTTCCAGAACTTCTTTGATCTCTGTCAGAGACTTCTTGCCGAGATTCGGCGTACGCAGAAGCTCTACTTCGGTGCGTTGCACGAGGTCACCGATATACATGATGTTCTCTGCCTTCAGGCAGTTGGCGGAACGAACCGTAAGCTCGAGCTCGTCGACTGGACGCAGGAGGATAGGATCCACCTGGTTCTCAGCCTGCGCGCCAACGCCCTCTTCCTGACCCTGCAGGTCG
>CAVWAH010000019.1:0-61047 GCA_963752875.1 uncultured Gammaproteobacteria bacterium
CGCGCCAGTTCATCGCGGCGCTGGGCCTCGTCAAGTGGGCCGCTGCAGGCGCCAATGCCGAGCTCGGCCTGATCACGAGCGATATTGCCGTCGCGATCCAAAAGGCAGCGCTGGCTGTATCCAATGGCGACTACGATGAGCATTTCCCGATCGATGTATTCCAGACAGGGTCCGGCACCAGCTCCAACATGAACGCCAACGAGGTTATCTCGCACATTGCGACGGCGGCACTGGGCGCGAACGTGCATCCGAATGACCACGTAAATATGTGTCAGAGCAGCAACGACGTGATTCCGACCTGCGTGCATGTGAGCGCAGCGATCGCGATCAAGAAGACGCTGTTGCCAGCATTGCGACACCTCTCAGAGGCGCTCGAAGCCAAGGCCGATGAGACGCGCGATATCGTCAAGACGGGGCGCACGCACCTCATGGATGCCATGCCCGTTACGCTGGGGCAGGAAATCGATGCCTGGCGATCGCAGATCGACCACGGCGCCGAGCGCATCAACGACACGATGAAACGACTGACGGCGCTGGCCCAGGGTGGCACAGCAGTCGGCACGGGCATCAACGCGCATCCGAAATTTGGGGCGAAGGTTGCCGTACTGCTCAAAGAGCGCACTGGTGTACCGTTTAAAGCGGCAGACAACCAGTTTCAATCGTTGAGCTGCCAGGACGCGGCAGTTGAGACATCGGGTCAATTGCGGGCGCTCGCGGTCAGCCTGACCAAGGTCTCAAATGATTTGCGCTGGATGAACTCGGGCCCGCTGGCCGGTATCGGCGAGATCGCGTTGCCGGCGCTGCAGCCTGGCTCCAGCATCATGCCCGGCAAGGTGAATCCCGTGATTCCCGAGGCAGTCGCGATGGTATGTGCCCAGGTAATCGGCAATGACGCGACCATCGCGATGGGCGGGCAGTCGGGCAATTTCCAGCTCAACGTCATGCTGCCGGTTGTGACCTACAATCTTCTGCAGAGCATTGAGATCCTGTCGACGGCTTGCGTTGTGCTGGCTGACAGTGCGATTGCCGGCTTCACAGTGAACCAGGACAACATCAACAAGGCCCTGGATCGCAATCCGATCCTCGTCACGGCATTGAACCCCGTTATCGGCTACGAACTCGGTGCCGCGGTTGCCAAAAAGGCGTATGCAGAGGGACGGGCGGTCAAGGATGTCGCCAGGGAAATGACCGAACTGACGGACGAAGAGCTCGATCGTCTGCTCGACCCGGCTGCGCTCACTGAGGGTGGTATCAAGCATTAGTAGCGGGCCAATAGACAAACCGCTTTCCGTGGACGCGCTGCGTGCGCGTTTCGCGGACACGAGCCCGCCGGCCGATCCTCTGGATGTGGTCATGCCGCCGGGGCTCAGGCGCTGGCCACATGCCATGCGCGAAAAGCTCGCCGGGCCGCTCAAGCCTGCCGGTGTTCTGGTCCCGATCATGGAGCGGCAGGGTGGTTTATCCGTGCTGCTCACTCAGCGTGCCGCAGACCTGACGCATCATGCGGGGCAGGTCAGCTTCCCTGGCGGTCGCATGGAGGAGCACGACGCCGATGTGCGTGAGGCGGCGTTGCGAGAAACCCATGAAGAAGTAGGTATTGAGCCACAGCTGGTCGACGTGATTGGCTATCTCGACTCTATGCCCACGATCACGGGTTTTGCGGTGACCCCCGTCGTCGGCCTTATTCAGGGCGGAATCGAGGTCGTTGTTGACCGGACAGAAGTCGACTACGCATTCGAGGTACCGCTGGACTACCTCCTGGATGAGAGCAATGACCGGCTGTGCAACCGGGAATTCGAAGGCCGCCAATTCAGGCTGGTCGAGTTTCACTACAACGATGAACGCATCTGGGGTGCCACGGCATACATGCTACTAGCCTTCCGTAAATACCTTTTAAATAAGTAGGTTATGACGAGTATCAATAAATTACTTGAGGTAATGGCTAAGCTCCGGGACCCGGAAACCGGGTGTCCCTGGGATGTTGAACAGGATTTCTCGACGATTGCCCCGTATACGATTGAAGAGGCCTATGAAGTCGCCGATGCGATCGAGCGCGAGGACTTTGACGAGCTGCGCTCCGAACTGGGCGATCTGCTGTTCCAGGTCGTGTTCTATGCCCAGATGGCCAGTGAGAGGGGCTATTTCGAGTTCGAGGACATCGCGGCGGGTATCTCGGACAAGATGATTCGCCGGCATCCGCATGTCTTTGGCTCCAGCGAGGAGCGCGCCGCAGGCAAGGTTGACGGGGGCTGGGAAGCAATCAAGGCGCAGGAAAGGGCGTCGCACGATGATGAAAGTGCGCTGGCTGGTGTTGCAAAGGCCTTACCCGCACTCAAGAGGGCCCAGAAACTCGGCAAACGCGCGGGCCGGGTCGGATTCGACTGGCCAGACACAAATGGCGTCAAACTTAAGATCCATGAGGAATTGGGCGAGCTTGAGGAAGCGGTTGGTAGCCGCGACGCCGCCAGTATCGAGGAAGAACTGGGAGATGTGCTGTTTGCAGTCGTGAACCTGGCCCGACACCTCGAGATCGACCCCGAAAAGGCGCTGACGGGCGCCAATTACAAGTTTGAGCGGCGTTTTCGGGCCATGGAGGTCGATATCGCGGCCGAAGGCCAGGAAATTCGAAAGATGTCCCTCGAGGCCCTCGAGCAGCACTGGCGCAAGGCAAAACGACAAGTCGGCTGATATTCAGGCACGGTTCAGTGCCCAGGTCCTAACCTTATCCCCACGCTGGATAAAACCAGTTGTTTGGGACTAGGAGCAAGACCATGAACGCAAAGACACGTATCGCCACTCTGGCTCTCGCAGCGGTGCTGTTTGGCAACACTGCCTGGGCAGATAACAGCCGGGCTCAGTATGACTACGCGAAGGTCATATCGGCCGAGCCCATTATCAATTACGTCAACGTGAGCACACCCGTACGTGAGTGCTGGGAAGAGATGCAGTACTACACGGTGGACCGCAATCGTCATGATCGCCGCGCCAGCACGTTTCTCGGCGCAGTGATTGGTGGCGTAATCGGCCACCAGGTGGGCAGTGGTCGCGGCAACGATGCCGCAACGGTTGCCGGCAGCCTGATCGGTGCGGCGATCGGCAGCGATGCGGCCCGTCAACGTCATGGCTATGACGTCGAGCGTCACGGCCGGCCGGTTCAGCGCTGTGAGACGACTTATCGTGAGCATCGCGAGGAGCGGATCGACGGCTACCGTGTGCTGTATCGCTATCATGGCCAGACGTACAGGACCGAGATGCCGTATGACCCGGGCAAGCGCCTGAAGGTTCGCGTCGACATCAGGCCGGCCAGGTAATCGATGTGACACGCTTCGTTGCAATCGTCCAGCGCCCGTACGACACTTGGCGCATGCGAATCGCACTAACACTGTTGATATTGGCCTCGGCGGCGCTGATGCCGCCGGGTGCCAATGCGTTCGATCTCGAGGAGAATCTTAAGGCGCAACATGTGCAGTACGACGGTCAGCCGCCTCTGCAGATTGCGCAGAATGACGGGATGTCGCTGTCCCAGGCGACCGCGTCAGTGCGCAGCCGTTTGCAGCCCGGCGACAGGATCGTCAGCGCGGAAACTCGGGTTCAGGGCGGTCGCGAAGTGCATCACATCAAGGTTCTCACCAAGAACGGCAAAGTCCGGACCCACAAGGTCAACGGCCGCCGCCGCTAGACTTTCTTACCGCAAGTAGGGAGCAGGGAACATGCGATTGCTGGTAATCGAAGACGATTCAACATTACGGGAATCACTTGCACGCAAATTGACCGAGAGTGGCTTTGCCGTGGAGCAGGCAGCTGACGGCAAGGAAGGCCTGTATTTCGCCAGCGAATACCCGATCGACCTGGCGATCATCGACCTGGGCTTACCTGAGCTATCGGGTCTCGAGATCATCAAGCAGGTGCGCGCCGACGGGCACACTTACCCGATCCTGATTCTCACGGCTCGCGATCGCTGGGAAGACAAGGTCGATGGCCTGAGTGCGGGCGCCGATGACTATGTCGTCAAACCATTCCACTTTGAAGAGGTGAGTGCGCGCGTCAATGCTCTGCTACGCCGCAGTGGCGGCTGGGCGTCATCTACTTTGGTGGCAGGACCTGTCACCCTGGATATGTCACGCCAGGAAGTGCTGGTTAACGATGCGACCATCGATCTCACGAGTTTTGAATACAAGATCATTGAGTACCTCATGGTGCGTGCCGGGCAGGTTATTTCGAAGGCCGAGCTGACCGACCGGCTGTACGACCAGGACTTCGAGCGGGACAGCAACGTGATTGAAGTTTTCATAGGTCGTTTGCGCAAGAAGCTCGATCCCGAGAACTCAATCAAACCTATCGAGACTCTGCGGGGACGCGGCTACCGCTTCGCGCTGGAGCGGAACCAGGTCGACTAGGCACGCATGAATTCTCTTAGCAGCCGACTCCTGATCTCCGTCAGTGTGCTGCTGCTGTTCTTCTTTGGCGCAACGATCGTTGTGCTCGACCGCGCGTTTACCGAGGCTGGCGAACAGGCTCGCCGCGATATTCTCGATGGCCATCTCGTGGCGCTGCTGGCTGCGGCGGAGCCGGACGACACGGGCAGTCTCGTCATGCCGAACCGTTTGCGTGAGCCGCGGCTTGAACGTATTGGTTCGGGTTTGTATGCAGAGTTGCGCACTCTTGAGGGCGCGGTGTTGTGGCGTTCGCGTTCGGCGCTGGGCCTGGAAGTCCCCGTCGGCACAGTGCCCGAACTGGGTAATCACCTGTTTGGGCGCGAAGCGCTTGAGGACGACACACCATTGCTCACCCTGAGTCTCACGGTTGACTGGGAACTCGACGATGGCGAATCGCAGTCATATGTATTCAAAGTTGCGGAGAGCCTCGATGGATTTAACGCGCAGATAGCGGGTTTTCGTGGTCAGTTGTTTGGCTGGTTTGCCGCAGTCGCACTGACGATGGTGCTGGCATTCTCGATGTTGCTCCGGGGCCTGCTCAAACCGCTGCGCCAGATCGAAGCCGAGATCACAGAGATAGAAGAGGGCGACCGGGTTTCTCTCTCCACCCGGTTTCCGACGGAACTGACGGGTGTCGCACGCAACATGAACCTGTTGATCGATAGCGAACGTGCGCGGTCGGATCGTTACCGTTACACGCTCGACAACCTCGCACACAGTCTTAAAACACCGCTCGCGGCAATGCGTGCATTGCTAAACGACCGCCAACGTGAAGGATTCGGCGCTCGCTTTAATGAGCAGATCGATCGCATGGACGAAATCGTCCGCTACCAGTTACGCAAGCCAGCAGCGTCGGTTGCCGATAATCTCGTCCTGGTGTCGGTCCCGGTGGAAAGAGAAGTCACGCGACTTGTTGATGGCTTACGCAAGGTCTACCACGACAAACATCCGGAATTTGATGTTCGCGTCGAAAAGGGTATGCAGTTTCGTGGTGACACCGGGGATTTCCTCGAACTGGCCGGGAATCTGCTCGACAACGCGTGCAAATGGTGTGAGCGAAAGGTGAGTATCAGTATTGTGCCATCAACAGGTGCTCGCGCGATTGCCAGCGGCATGGTGCTTACCGTGTCGGATGACGGGCCAGGTATCCCGAAGGACGCAGCGGATGCATTGCTTCAGCGTGGCATGCGTCTGGACGAATCGACGCCGGGGCACGGCATAGGGTTGGCTGTTGTGAAAGACATCGCCCGCTCGTATGGCGGGCGATTGTCGATCAACAGGTCAGAACTGGGCGGCGCCGAGATCATGGTCTCAATACCGCCCGTGTCGACTACGAAAGGCGAATAGGCTGCCTTAACGTCTCTCGCCCGCTGTCTTTGCCATATTCAGCAAAGGTTCCATCAGGTCCAGCGGCAACGGGAATACGATCGTGTTCGTTTTCTCGCTGGAAATTTCCTTCAGGGTCTGCAGGTAGCGAAGCTGAAGCGCCAGTTTTTCCTGGGCAAGTATGTTGGCCGCTTCGGCAAGCGCCGTCGCTGCCTGTTTTTCGCCTTCGGCGTTGATGACCTTCGCCCTCCGGGCGCGTTCGGCCTCGGCCTGCTGGGCGATCGCGCGGATCATGCTCTCGTCGAGGTCGACGTGTTTGATTTCGACATTGGCGACCTTGATACCCCAGTTATCCGTGCGCTGATCGAGCAGGCTCTGAATGTGGTCGTTTAACTTGTCACGCTCGGCAAGCATGTCATCGAGTTCGTGCTGGCCCAGTACGGAACGCAGTGTCGTTTGCGATAGCTGGCTCGTTGCTTCAAAGAAGTCGGCAACACGGATGATCGCCTTTTCCGGGTCGACAACCCGAAAGTAAATGACGGCATTGACCTTGACCGAAACGTTGTCCCTGGAAATGACGTCCTGCGTCGGCACGTCGAGAACCAGGACGCGAAGATCGACACGCGTCATTTTCTGAACTCCAGGGATAAGGATGATCAGGCCAGGGCCTTTGACTCTCTGGAAACGCCCAAGGAGGAAGATGACGCCACGTTCATATTCCTTGAGGATCTTGATCATCTGCGACAGCAGCAGGACGACCGCCACGCCGAGAATCGAATAGGGCAGGAATTCCATAGCAGGCTCCTTTTCTAGACAGGCTATTCGGAAGCGGGTGCGTCGGGTTTCGCGACCGGTTCAACGTCGAGCGTCAGCCCATCGAGCCTGGTTACGATGAGCTGCTCGTCTTTCGTGACAGGGACCTGGCTTCTTGCATGCCAGGCCTCACCTTCGAGCCAAACGCTGCCGGCGCCGGCGAAATCTTCCATTGCCGTAGCGGTACCGCCAACAATGGACTCCATTCCGGAGACCGCGCCGCGGCGGCGCAACTTCAACAGGAAACCGAGGAGCCAGATCAGCAGCACGGCGAAAACGAGCCCCAGTCCGACCACAAACGCGACCGAAATGCCGAAGCCGGGAATGCCGCTATCGAACATGATGATGGCCCCGAACACGAACGCGGCGATACCGCCCAGCCCCAGGGCACCGAAGCTCGGCGCATAGGCCTCGGCGACCATTAGCGCGACGCCGACAAAGATCAGGGCGAGGCCCGCATAGTTGACCGGCAGCACCTGCAGTGCGTATGCGGCCAACAACAGGCAAATGGCCCCGACGACACCAGGGACGATAGCGCCGGGATTCCAGCCCTCGTACATGAGTCCGTACAGTCCGATCAGGCCCAGCAGGATAACGATCTCGGGATTCGAGATTACGCTGAGCAAGCGCAAGCGCCAGTTCGGCTCGAAGGCAATGACTTCGGCATTGTCGGTTGACAAGATTCTCTTTTCGCCAGCGGCTTCGATCTCGTAGCCGTCGAGGAAACTCAGAAGTTCTCCCCGATCTGCCGCGACGAAGTCAATCACGTTGTTTTCGAGCGCTTCGGTCGCCGTCAGTGTGGCCGCTTCGGTCACGGCCTTTTCTGCCCAGTCCGCATTGCGGCCGTGGCGTTCAGCCAGACCACGGATATAGGACACCGCGTCGTTCATCATCTTACGGTCCATGGCCGGGGGCGAGGCGGGCGCCTGGTCATCCGAGTCCGAATCATCCTCCTTGTTACCGCCGATTAGCGGCACCGGTGTGGCAGCGCCCAGATGGGTGGTCGGGGCCATGGCGGCAATGTGGGCGGCCAGCAGGATGTAGGTTCCGGCGCTGTCGGCCCGTGCGCCGGCTGGAGTCACGTAGACAGCAATCGGTACTGGCGAGCCCAGGATATCCTGCACGATACCGCGCATTGGCCTCATCAGGCCCCCGGGCGTATCCATGTTGATGATGATCAGATCGGCGCCGCTTTCGATTGCGTGCTCAATACCGCTTTGAGTGTAGTCTGCAGTCGCAACGCCAATGCCACCCGTGATTTTGAGCTCAACGACACGAAACGTGTCCGCCGATGTAGGCGCACTCCAGAGGGATACGAGGAGCAGGGGCAGGATGGCCGAACGCAGAAAAGTCCGACGCATCGATCGGTCACAGACTTTCATGCCACTATCATACCAGCCTCGAGTCTTCCCCTTCGTTTCGGTTTCCCGTAGGTTAGTGTCGCTAAAAGAAACGCGCGCGGTACCCACAAGTCACATGCATATTCGATTTATCACAACCGGCGGCACGATCGACAAAATTTACTTCGATGAACTGAGCCAGTTCGAGGTGGGGGAGTCGCAGATGGAGCACATGCTTCGAGAAGGGCTGGTGCAGTTTGACTACGACATCGTGCCGTTGATGAAAAAAGACAGCCTTGAGTTCCAGGATGCTGATCGGACAGTGTTGCGTGACTACATCGCAGCTGACGATGCAACGCATTACGTCGTGACGCACGGCACCGATACGATGCCCGCGACGGCGGAGGTCCTGAGTGAACTTGATGGAAAGACGATTGTGCTGACAGGTGCGCTAACGCCCGCACGCTTTCGTACGACAGACGCCATGTTCAACATAGGCATGGCGGTCGCAGCGGTCCAGACGCTCGAACCGGGGGCTTACATTGCGATGAGTGGGCAGGTATTCGAAGCCGGAGCGGTCCGTAAGAACCGCGCCGAGAATCGATTCGAGCCTACAGATCGAAGTTGATGCCCTGGGCCAGCGGCAAGTCCTTGCCCCAGTTGATCGTGTTCGTCTGGCGGCGCATGTAAGCCTTCCAGGCATCTGAGCCGGCCTCGCGGCCGCCGCCGGTTTCCTTCTCACCACCGAACGCACCACCAATCTCAGCACCCGACGTGCCAATGTTGACGTTGGCGATACCGCAATCGGAGCCGCCGTTTGACAGGAAGTACTCTGCGTTTTGCAGATTGTCGGTGAAAATTGACGATGACAGGCCCTGGACAACGCCGTTCTGCAAGGCGATTGCCTCGTCGATTGTATCGAACTGAATCAGGTACAGGATCGGGCCGAAGGTCTCGTGTTGCACGATTTCCCAGTCGTTCTGGACTACGGCGATCGCAGGCGTAATGAAGTTGCCTGGCCCGTCGATGCGCTCACCGCCACAAAGGATTTCGCCGCCTGCTTCGCGGACTGATTCGCACGCCGCTTCAAGAGTCCTCACCGCTGCATCATTGATTAGTGGGCCCATTAACGTGTCGGGATCGAGTGGATCTCCAATACGCACCTGGCCATAGGCTTTGACCAATGCGTCTTTCACTTCATCAAAGCGCGAGCGATGCGCGATAACGCGGCGGGTTGATGTGCAACGTTGTCCGGCAGTACCGACCGCGCCGAACACGATTGACGGAATGGCGAGATCAAGGTTGGCATCTTCATCCACGATGATCGCATTGTTGCCGCCCAGTTCGAGCAGGCATTTGCCCAGACGATTCGCGAGTCGTTCGCCAACGCCGCGGCCCACCCAGGTCGAGCCTGTGAACGAGATCAGGTTGACTCGTTTGTCGTCAACAAATCGTTCCGCGAGTTCATGCGAACCTTTACCGCCGTTGATCAAAAAGAACACGGGGGGCAGGTCCATGTCTTCGAGTGCTTCGTTGATGATCTTCTGCACGGCTACGCCCAACAAGGGCGTGTTGGATGACGGCTTCCAGATGTTGACGTTTCCACAGATCGCGGCGATGCAGGCATTCCAGGCGTAGACAGCGACCGGGAAATTGAAGGCCGAAATCGTGCCGACCAGGCCAAGTGGATGCCATTGTTCGTACATGCGGTGCTGTGGGCGCTCCGAATGCATGGTGCGGCCGTACATCATTCGCGACTGGCCAACCGCAAAGTCGGCGATGTCGATCATCTCCTGAACTTCGCCGTCGCCCTCCGCCTTGATCTTGCCGTTCTCGAGTGCCACGAGGCTGCCAAGCGCGTCTTTGTGCTTCCGCAGCGCGTTCGCAATGTGGCGCACGGCCTCCCCACGAACCGGAGCAGGGACAGCGCGCCATATCAGGAACGACTCCTGCGCCTTCGCAATGACGTCTTCGTACTGCGCCATTGTTGTGGCTCGAACGCTTGCGATAACCTCGTCTGTTGACGGGTTGCTGGATTCAATCAGCGGGGCTGTTTCATCGCCAGCCGGTTCGGGGCCGAACCAGGTTCCGTCGTTAACCGAATCGAGGCCAAGTTGTTCGAGTATTGCATGCATGGTTTTACTCCCGTGGGTCGGCGCGCATTGTGCCAACCTCCCAAGCACCTTTCCACACCTGGTGGCAAAATTGGCGTCGCGAAAAATGTCACGAAATCAGGTGCTTTCGAAACGGTGCAGGTAGCGCAATCATTTCTTTCTAGAAAGTGTTTCTAAATCATTGATTGCATGAGAAACTTTTGAGCCCGGAGCCACCGCGTGGCATAGTCCGCGGATTGAGCCCCGGGAATCCGGGGAGTACGCCCTTTTGGACCTGAGACGATCGTGAGCAGAACTGTACCGAAAAACGACTGGCATCCCGCAAGCTGGCAGGGTTATCCGGCATTGCAACAAGCCTCATACCCGGACAAAGCAGCGCTTGAACGGGCGGTTGCTGACCTGAGTCGGCTGCCACCGATCACGACGTCGTGGGAGGTTGATGACCTCAAGGCGCACATTGCCAAGGCGCAGTGCGGTGAGGCTTTTGTGCTGCAAGGTGGCGATTGTGCGGAGACCTTCGACGAGTGCACCTCCGAGAATATCGTCGACAAGCTCAAGATCCTGCTGCAGATGAGTCTGGTCATGATCTACGGGCTCAAGAAGCCAGTCGTTCGCGTCGGGCGCATGGCGGGACAGTACGCGAAGCCACGCTCGGCCGATATCGAAACGCGCGATGGCACGTCTCTGCCGAGTTTTCGTGGTGACCTGGTCAACCGCAGCGGTTTCACGCCGGATGAACGCATTCCGGATCCGCAGAAGATCCTGCGTGGCTATGAGCGAGCGGCGTTGACGCTGAACTTCGTGCGCTCGCTGATCGATGGCGGCTTCGCCGATCTTCATCACCCGGAATACTGGGACCTTGGCTGGGTGGGTCATTCGGCGGCTGCAGAGGACTATCATTCGATCGTATCGTCTATTTCGAACTCGCTCGACTTCCTCGAAACAGTCTCCGGCCGCCAGTTCCACCGCACGCAACGCGCTGACATCTATGCGGCGCACGAGGGTCTGCACCTGCATTACGAGCAGGCGCAAACACGATACCTGGATCGCCCCGAGAACTGGTACAACCTGACCACGCATTTCCCGTGGATAGGCATGCGTACGGCACAGCTGGACGGTGCGCACATCGAGTATTTCCGCGGTATTGCGAACCCGGTCGGTGTGAAGATCGGCCCCGGCATGACGCGGGAGTGGCTGCAGGGCATCGTTGCGGCTTTGAATCCCAACAATGAACCGGGCCGACTGACCCTGATTCACCGCTATGGCGCGAAATCGATTGAGGAGTACCTTCCGGACATGATCAATGCGGTCCGCGAAGTCGGTTCACCCGTGCTGTGGGTCTGTGATCCGATGCATGGCAACACCGAGAGTACGGCCGACGGCACCAAGACGCGCCGCTTCGAGAACATTGTTGCCGAGCTGGAAGCCGCATTCCGCGTGCACGAGAAGATGGGTACCTACCTCGGCGGTGTGCACCTCGAGCTTACCGGCGAGAACGTCACCGAATGCACGGGCGGCGCCCGAGGCCTGACCGACGGTGACCTGGCGCGTGCCTACAAGTCGACAGTCGATCCGCGGCTCAATTATGAGCAGGCGATGGAAATTGCGATGCGGATCGGGGGTCTGACGAAGTAGCGGACTTAACCGCGACGCCATTCTCCTGGCGGTAGACCGTCCACGGTCCAATCGCCGATCGAATAGCGAACGAGCCTGAGTGTCGGTAGCCCGACGGCTGCCGTCATACGGCGCACCTGCCGGTTCCTGCCTGTGGTAAGAACGACCTCAATCCAGCTGTCCGCGACGTTGGCCCGGTAGCGGATTGGCGGGTCTCGATCCCATAAGTCCGATGGTTCATCGATCAGCCGGGCAGATGCGGCCCTCGCCAGGCCATCTTTGAGTTCGATGCCTCGTACGAGCCGGTCCAACTGCTCCCCGGTTGGCTCTCCCTCAACCTGCGCCCAATAGGTCTTGGGTGTCCTGGCTTTGGGCTGGCTGATGCGTGCCTGCAGCTTTCCATCATCGGTCAGCAGGACCAGGCCCTCACTGTCGTAGTCCAGGCGCCCGGCAGGGTAGACATCCGGCACATCGACAAAGTCGCCGAGCGTCGCACGTCCGTCCGTGTCGCGGAACTGGCTCAGGACCCGGAAGGGCTTGTTTAATAGGATCAGCACTTTGTTGTCATACTCGGCAATCTGTACAATGCACGGCCTTTTCCGCGGCACTCGGCACGCCTCCAGGTCCCGACACGAGAATCCTTATGCAATACGATCATATCAATGTCCCGGCAGACGGTGAGGCCATCACCATCAATCCGGATCACAGTATCAATGTACCGAATTTTCCGATCATTCCGTTCATCGAAGGTGACGGAATCGGTGCCGATGTTACGCCGGTCATGCTGAATGTCGTCGAGGCCGCCGTCGAGATCGCCTACGGCGACAATCGCCAGATTCGCTGGATGCCGGTTCGTGCAGGGAAGCGTTCAACAGAAGTGTACGGCGACGACGTCTACCTCCCGGAGGAGACGCTGGACGCGTTGCGGCGTTTCGTAGTCTCGATCAAGGGTCCGCTGTCCACGCCGACGGGTGGCGGTATTCGTTCCCTCAATGTCGCGATTCGCCAGACCCTGGATTTGTACGCGTGCGTCAGGCCAATTCGTTACTTCCCGGGTGTTGAAACACCGATGAAAGATTCGGATCTTGTCGACATGACAATCTACCGGGAAAACACGGAGGATATCTACGCGGGTATCGAGTACCCAACCGGGTCGCAGGAAGTGCAGAAGCTCATTCATTTTCTGCAGACCGAACTCGGTGTCACCGAGATTCGATTCCCGGCAAGTTCGGGCATCGGTATTAAACCCGTATCGCGCGAAGGGTCGGAGCGTTTGGTGCGCAAAGCGATTCAGCATTGCATCGATCGTGACCAGGGGTCCGTGACGCTCGTCCACAAGGGCAACATCATGAAGTACACCGAAGGCGCGTTCTGCCATTGGGGATACGATGTTGCACGCGTGGAGTTTGGCGCGACTGAGATTGACGGCGGCCCGTGGCTTGCGTTCAAGAATCCGGTGACCGGGCGAGAGATTGTCATTAAGGACGTTATCGCCGACAACTTCCTGCAGCAGATCCTGCTGTGTCCGGAGGACTACGACATCATCGCAACGCTCAACCTTAACGGTGACTATATTTCCGATGCGCTTGCCGCACAGGTAGGCGGTATCGGTATCGCTCCTGGCGGCAACATCGGTGAAGGCCTGGCCGTGTTCGAAGCGACACATGGAACAGCGCCCGGGTTTGCCGGCAAGAATCGCGTTAACCCAGGTTCGATAATTCTCTCGGCGGAAATGATGTTGCGCTATCTCGGCTGGACCGAGGCGGCGGACCTCATTATCAAGGGTGTCGCGGGCACTATTAAGAACGGCGAACTGACGTTTGATCTTGCGCGTTTGCGCACGGCAATCCGCAAACCCAAACGCAAAGCGAGAACGCACGACAAGAAGGAAGTCGAAGACCAGCTCGAAGAGCTGATTCCTGGCGCACGGCTTGTCGGAACGCGAGGCTTCGGGCGCGCGGTTATCCGCCATATGACCGACTAGCAGGAGCCGCTGTTGACCGCGTCCGTTTTCGATAAGTCCTGCCGAGCCTGTCCGCGGCTCGCCAGGTTTTTGGATGACGTTAGCAGTCGCCACCCGGATTACTATTGTCGGCCGGTGCCACCTTTCGGCGCACCCGATGCGCGGTTCATGATCGTCGGCCTTGCGCCGGGTATGCACGGTGCAAATCGGACCGGGCGCCCGTTTACCGGTGACCATGCGGGCATCCTGCTGTACCAGATGCTCCACAAATATGGATTTGCGAGTCGCGATCATTCCGAGTCGGTTGACGATGGACTCGAACTCGTCGATTGCCGCATAAGCAATGCGGTCAAATGTTTGCCACCTGATAACAAGCCGGTCGGGGCAGAGATCAATACGTGTAATACGTTTCTGGCTAACGAGTTGGCGACCTTGTCGCAGGGCTCCGTTGTCGTAGCGCTGGGCGGAATCGCACATCGAGCGATCGTGAAGGCGATAGGTCTACGCCAGGCCGATTACAAATTCGGTCACGCCACATTGCATGACATGGGAGATTTCCAGGTGCTCGATTCCTACCATTGCAGTCGCTACAACACGAATACGCGTCGCCTGACCGAGGACATGTTTGACGCGATATTTGCGCAAGTCAGGGAGTTGTTGGTTAACTAGTGTCGTGAGTGACGAAGCGGCATTTGAGGTCAAATCCTTCCTGCGGACCCTGACGCATCGCCCCGGTGTGTATCGCATGCTGGATGCGAAGCACAGGATCATCTACGTGGGAAAAGCACGCGACCTCAAGAAGCGCGTGTCGAGTTACTTTCGTCAATCGCAAACCGGTCGTTCCCAGGCGGCGCCCAAGACCGTTGCCATGATGGAGAAGGTTGCCCGCGTCGAAGTGACGGTTGCGAATACCGAGGCTGAGGCGCTTATTCTCGAGTACAGCCTGATCAAGCAGCATAAGCCACGATTCAATGTGCTGCTGCGCGATGACAAGAGCTACCCCTATATTTATGCTTCAACCGACCATGCGTATCCGCGGCTGAAATTCCACCGCGGACCGCGCAAGGGCAAGGGCCGGTATTTCGGGCCATATCCGAGCACCCGCGCTGTTCGGCAAACATTGAACGAGCTTCAGAAACTGTTCCTGATCCGCAATTGTGAGGACAGTTTTTTCAGCAATCGCACACGACCGTGCCTGCAATACCAGATCAAACGTTGCACTGCGCCTTGCGTTGGAATTGTTGACGGCGAGCAATATCGAAAAGATATCGATGCGGCAATTCTGTTTCTCGAGGGCAAAGACAAGAGTGTCGTCAACGGGTTTGTGAAGCGCATGGATGAGGCATCCGAGTCTCAGGATTACGAGCAGGCCGCGCGGTTTCGCGACCAGATAGCCAGGCTGAAAGAGATCGAGGCGCGGCAGCTCGTCAAGCGATCCGATCGCAAGGATCTCGATATCCTGGGTTTCGCATCCAATGCTGCGATTCATTGCGTGACCGTACTGTTTATTCGTAATGGCTCAGTCATCGGCAGCCGCGATCACTTTCCGAGGCTCCCAGGGGAAACTGACAAGACGAAGCTCCTTAACGGTTTTGTCTCCCAGTACTACCTTGGCCGCGTGGCACCTGCGGAGATCGTGCTTGACGCCGAGATAGAGGACGCAAGCCTGCTGGAAGGAGAATTGTCCTCACGTGCAGGCCACAAGGTAGCTATTCGGCACCGGGTCAGAGGCGACCGGGCGCGATGGCTCGATATGGCGCGGACCAATGCGGAGCAGGGACTCAATCTCCGGGTTGCGAGCAACGCGACGATCAAGCGTCAGTTTCTATCGTTGGGTGAGGCACTTGGTCTCGAAGAGGCGCCACAGCGAATCGAGTGTTTCGATATCAGCCATACGTCAGGAGAGGCCACGGTCGCGTCTTGCGTAGTGTTCAACACGGCCGGGCCGATGAAAAGTGACTACCGGCGTTTTAACCTGAGCCCCGAATTGGCTGGCGACGACTATGGCGCGATGTCCGAAGCATTGCGGCGACGGTATGAGCGCATCAAGAAGGGCGAAGTGCCGATGCCTGACGTCCTGTTCGTCGACGGTGGCAAGGGGCAGCTGGCCGAGGCGATGAAGGTCCTTGAAGAGCTTGAACTGGATTGGCTGACGGTGGTCGCCGTCGCCAAGGGGAGGGCGCGCAGACCCGGCGCGGAACGGTTGTTCAGACCCGGCATCGACAGGGCCCACCAGTTACCACCTGACTCCGCGGCATTATTGTTAATTCAGCAGATTCGTGACGAGGCGCACCGGTTTGCAATTACGGGACACCGGCAGCGGCGCGCGAAAGCTCGCCGGACGTCGCCCCTGGAGAGAATCCCGGGGCTCGGCCCCAAGAAGCGGCGTGAGCTGCTGCGGCAGTTCGGCGGACTTCAGGGAGTGATGGCGGCTGGCATCGATGATTTGGCAAAAGTGCGCGGGATCAGTCGCACACTCGCGGAAACGATATACAATGAGCTCCACCTCGAGCATCAATAACAAAAACGAGCATTTCCTTGAAACTCAATCTGGCTAACATGCTGACGCTTTTGCGAATCGCCGCGATTCCGGTTGTGGTGGTGTGTTTCTACAGCCCGATCGAATACGCACGGCCGCTCGCCGCCATACTCTTTGGGCTTGCGGCAGTCACTGACATAATCGATGGGTGGGTGGCTCGGAAGTTCGGCCAGACGTCGCGATTTGGAGAGTTCCTGGATCCGGTAGCCGACAAGCTCATGGTGGCTATTGTCCTCGTGATGCTCGTACAGGCAGAGTCCAACTGGTTTGAAGACATTATTGCGATGATCATAATCGGGAGGGAGATCACGATTTCTGCCCTTCGTGAGTGGATGGCCACCATTGGTGAACGCGCCAATGTCAAAGTCGATGTCACTGGCAAGATCAAGACGGCGCTACAAATGTTCGGGATCGGCTTCATGGTCTATCAGAACGATTTCCTGGGTATCCCGATCTATACGATCGGCTTTGTCCTGCTTGTTCTGGCTGCGATCATGACGATCTGGTCAATGATTGTGTATCTCCGGGCGGCCTGGCCGTTCATCAAGGCGGATCAAGAGGCCTGAGGCCAAAAAAGACGGCTTTCACCTTGACAGTGGCCGGCAAGTGGCTACAATCTCGGCCCTTCGTGGGAATAGCGGGGCGTCAAACGTCCGGTCCCGGGTAGATTTAGCGGGTGTAGCTCAGCGGTAGAGCATCACGTTGCCAACGTGAGGGTCGTGAGTTCAATCCTCATCACCCGCTCCAAATATTAGAGGCCCCTCAATTGAGGGGCCTTTTTTGTTGGCACTGGTGAAGGCGCAGATTAAAGCGCGGCGAGCGCTTCAAAAGAGTGGTCAGCGATACCCAGCGATTCGGGTGTTCGCAATGCTTCAGCCCTGTAGTCGCGCGCCATCACGATCGAGGCGACGTCAATAACCGCGTCTATGCCAGGAGTCGCAACACCGATCTGCTGGCCGAGTTTCGACATGAACACCAGTCCGTAGCCGACGTCCTCGTTAAGGTATCGATGATCGAGCTGCGGCTGGGCGCCAATTCCGAGAAAACCCGGCGCCTCGCGGTAGCCGGAACCATAGTTGTCTTCCAGCATGTAGCCCTGGCGCATGCCCATCACAGGGTCGGGCAGAACAGAAATGCCCAGCTTGTTACCAATAGCGATGCGTTCCTTGTCCAGGGCTTCAATCAGTCGGCCAACCGAATCGCTTACCCCTTCCTCGTAGAACAGGAAATCCCCGCCGGTCATTTCGATGCGGGCGGCGTTGCTCAATGTCACTGCTGGATGAATGATCGGGTTCGCATTCTGCAGGCTCGTTTGTAATACGCTCTCGGCCGGTTCCATACTCGGATAGACGTCGGCGATGAGCGCCAGAATGTCGCTTGTATGCTCGCCCGGCAATGCCGCCAGCAAATTACCTGCTTTGAGCTTCAGGAATACGCGAATCCTGCCCGGCTCGGTCAGCCGTACGGCATAGTGCAACGTGGAAGTTTCCGCGACACGGATGGACGTATCCTGCAGTGCCAGTCCGGCAGCACGTTTGAAGGCCAGCGCGCCGCCACAGGAACTCGGAGTGACGATTACTGTTTGGCCGGCGCTCAGTTTGCCGGATACCGCTTCGCCAAATGGCTCGGTGCTGTAGGCCGGGCCGACTACGTATATCAGCTCGGCGTCCTGCAGGGCTTCGTCAATGTCGTGGCCGGAATAGGCAATCGGTCCGAACCCGGAAATATCGCCCTCTGAATTGATTCCACCTTGCGCGGCGATCGTTGCGATGTTGTCGGGAAATTGCTCAAAATCGAACACGCGAACGTCGTGCCCGTGCGACGCGCAATCGAATGCCACGGCAGTGCCGCCGGCGCCTGCGCCTAATACAGTGATCTGCATGAGAGCCTCTTGATAGTTGAAGTCGACTACTTAGGGTGCCTGACTGTAGCGCGGATGAGCGGATCTTCGTCATCCGTATTAGACGAATGCTATGATCGATTCCAATGAACGAACTCATATTTCTTGTTAAGGGCTCTGCGCCTGAACCCTACGAAGTGACCTTCATTAAGGATGGTGAAAGCCTGACCGCGCTGTGCTCCTGTCCAGCTGGCCGCCACGGAAACTTCTGCAAACATCGCCTATCGATTATGGATGGCAAGCCGGTCGGAATCTCAAGTGACAATGCCGAGGATGCGGCGAAAATTACTGACTGGCTGCGTGGCACCGATGTTGAATCGGCGCTGGTTGAAATGAGGGCGGTAGAGAAAGCGGGTGATCCTGACAAAAATGAACTGGCTGCAGCCAAGAAGAAGCTCGCCAGGGCGATGAACTCATAGCTAAGTTGTTGTTGTTTATACGTCAAATTCTGACTCTCATCACTTTGGCGGCTGGTCTTATCCCAGCTGTCTGGGCGGCCACGGTTGATGATCTGCCGCGCTTCGGCGGTGAAATTGAGATTGATGGTGTTCTAAGCGAAGGCGAATGGGCAGATGCGGTCCGTCTGGACCTCGAAATTGAGACCAATCCGGCAGAAAACGGGCCGGCCCCGGTGCAGACGGCTGTTTACCTTGTTGAGGATGGAGAGAGTCTGTTCGTGGCATTCGATGCCCACGATCCGGATCCCGCGGCTATCCGTGCGTACCTGCGTGACCGTGACTCTGCCTGGAATGACGATCATGTAGGTATCGTTCTGGACACCTACAACGATGAACGACGTGCATTTCAGTTTTTCGCCAATCCGCTCGGCGTGCAGATGGACAAGACGCACAACGACGTTGGGGGCGGTGGCAACAATTGGGAATTTGAGGCGTCGTGGGATGCCATCTGGGATTCAGCTGGCCGGATACATGAAGCTGGTTACGTCGTTGAAATGCGGATACCGCTCAGCCAGCTCCGCTTTCCGGACGTCGAGGGCGTCAAAACCTGGGGCTATGACCTTTTTCGGATCTATCCACGCGACCGGACGTACCGCCTGTCAAATAACTCAAGGGACCGTAATCGAAACTGTTACCTCTGCCAGGTGGGCAAACTACAGGGCCTGGAGGGGTCGCGTCCCAGCCGGGATATTGAAGTGGTTCCCACGGTTACCGCATCACAACTAAGCACAACCGACGATCCGGGGATTGTGCCGATGGAGTCCGGAGATGCCGAGGTCGACGCGGGTGTCACCGTGCGATGGGGAATAACGCCTGACCTGACTGCAAATATGGCAATCAACCCGGACTTCTCGCAGATCGAAGCGGACGTCGTGCAACTCGACGTCAATAATCGCTTCGCGCTGTTTTTTCCCGAGAAGCGACCGTTTTTTCTGGAGGGTGCTGATTACTTCGAGACGCCGATCGATGCAGTCTTTACGCGCACGGTGTCTGATCCTGAAATTGGCGCCAAGCTGACTGGGAAGCGTGGCAATCACACGTTCGGCCTGTTTGGCGCTCTCGACGCAGAGACGAATCTGCTGTTTCCGGACATGTTCGAATCCGACTCAGATACGCTGGACCAGGAGAATACAGCGATCGTCGGACGCTACAGTCTGGGGTTTTCTGACACGTCGTCGGTTGGCGTTCTGGTCACGGCGCGTGATGGTGACGACTATCGAAACGTGGTCGGCGGTATTGACGGGCGCTGGAAGCTCAATGACCAGCATTCGATCGAGTTTCAGTACCTGCAAACCGAGACCGAGTATCCGCTGGCGACAGCGATCGAATTTGAGCAACCGCTGGAGAAGTTTGACGGCCGCGGGTCGCGAGTGAGATACGAGTACGACTCACGGAACTGGTTTGGCCACGCGGGATTCAATAGCCGTAGCTCCGGATTTCGTGCGGATTCGGGATTCGTCACGCGGGTCGGCGGCGAGTCCATACAGGGCGTTGTAGGGCGCGTTTGGCACGGCACCGACGAGAACTGGTGGAGTCGGGTTCGGGCGAGCGCGCACACCGAACGTTCGCACATCGAGGATGGGCGATTACTGGAACAACAAAACGTTGTCCGTGTCGGTTTTGGCGGCACCCTGCAGACCTGGTTTCAATTTGCGTTCGCCGATTCGAAAGAGCTGTGGGAAGAGGTCTACTACGATCAGCAGAGACTAAGCGCGTATTTCGAAATTCAACCGGTTGGCGGCGTTTCTCTTGCGGTGTTTGCACTGCACGGCGACCGTATTGATTTCTCGAATGACAGGCTCGGTACCATGACACTCTTCGAGCCTCGGGTGACCTGGAACGTGTCGCAGAAGTTGCTGTTGCGGTTGCAGGGTGTCTATTCGCAGCTGGACACTCAGGCTGGTGAAAGCATCTTCACCGCTGCGGTCATCGATGCGCGCGCTACCTGGCAGTTCAGCCTTCGCAGTTTCCTGCGACTGACTGTGCAAAATACCGACGTCGAGCGAAACCTGGCACAGTACCTAGAAGAAGAAGACGCCAGATCGCGTGACATGGGTCGCCAGCTTTTGTACTCCTACAAGCTGAATCCGCAGACTGTGTTTTTCCTGGGTTATTCCGATCAATACGTCGACGACGACAACATTGATGGTCCGATCGCGTCAGACCGAACCTGGTTTATGAAGGTCGGCTACGCCTGGACTCCCTAGCGATGCTGTACAGGTATCCTGGCGACACGCAGTTGTCGTTGATCGTCTGACTCGTCGGTCCAAACGAGAATCAGGTGATTGTCGCGGTAAGCTATTTGAGGGAATACACGCAGCTGGTTGGTTTCCCCAACCACATGGACCGGTCCCAATTGGCCGCCTGTACCGAGCCTGCGCAGGTTGATGGAGTTGCTACCGGACTTGTTCCTGCTTACCCAGCTGACTGCCAGTGCATCGCCATCCATGAGTGTTAGTCCCACGTAACCGGTGATACGGCCGGAGGCGACTTCAATCGGCACCCCAAAAGTGGTACCGCCGTCTTCCGAGAGGACAACTCGCACCGTCGGCTTATTATCGGCCGCTGTGAACCAGGCAACAGCGACGTGCTCATCTCGAGCCACTATTGACGGCCCGTTAACCGGGCAGCCTGCGATTTTCCAGTTGTCTACGTGCAGTGGAACACCGGACTCCCAGTGATCGTCGATGTAACGCGTAACGTAGATATCGCGAATCTCGTCGGCGCTGCGGTCGCGGTAAACCGCGATGGGTCCGGTTGGCGCGATCGCCACGTCGGTTTGGCAGCAGTCACACACCGAATCATCCACGAGTTGTTCGTGGATCCGCTCGCCGTCGGTTGTGATCACGGCAGATCGTAGCGTCATGCTGGTTTCGAGAATGTGCTCACCTTGCGGGTTGGCGGTGTCGCGCCCGTCAAGCCAGAGCAGGGCGACGCCTTCGTTGTTGGCATGCAGGGAAACAAACCCGTGTTCGGTTGGTGTCTCGTCTGAATGAGCCGTAACCGGATTGCTCCACGAATACCCGCCGTCGAACGACTGGGACACCACTACGTCATAGGAGTAGGTTAAGTCAGCGCTGTAACGCAGCCAGTGGGCGATCCAGTGCTCGTCTCTGACACGCATGACCGACGGCAGGTCTGCCCAGTTCACAAACATGCGTTGCTCGGTGACGACGGTATTTGTCACCCCGAAACTTCCATCGTTGAACGACGCGAACTTCAGGTCGGTCCCGCTTTCCTGCGATTCCATCCAGCTGAGCGTCAGTGCCCGGTCTGCTCCTTCCATAAGTCTGGGCCCGTCAACACCGCCGTGGGCCGGTGAGGGCAGCATGACGACTGTGCCGATATGGGTCTTATCGACGGGTGTGCAGGCAGCGATCCACACCGCAACGGGCAGCCAAAACAGGAGTGATTTTTTGCGCATCACGTCATTATGCAAAGACCGGTAACGTATGTATACTGCGACGCCTGCTCAGCGGTGTAGTATCTTTTGCTGCACCAATTGATCACCGAGGCTAGGTGGCAGAGTGGTTATGCAGCGGCCTGCAAAGCCGTGGACGCCGGTTCGATTCCGACCCTAGCCTCCATTTTTTTCTTCCCTGCCCGGGTGGTGGAATTGGTAGACACTGGAGACTTAAAATCTCCTGTCCGAAAGGACGTGCCGGTTCGAGTCCGGCCCTGGGCACCAATGACAGGGGTTTTGCAGTGATGAAAAAAGCCACGATCGTATTTCTCTCGATTGCACTGGCCGCTTGTAGTGCTACCACGACAATCAACTCGCCGGTAGCTGGCGTTGCGGTCAAGATCAACGAGGACGCACCCGTGCCTCTGGATAACGATTTTTCCAAGAGCTATACGACGACAAGTTTTGGCAACTATCGCTTCAAGGCAACGACGCCGAATGGCGAGCCAATGTACGGAGCACTGCCTCTCAAATTCAATGGTGGTTACCTGGCGCTGGACATCCTGTTCTTCGCGCCCGCGATGTTTTTCAATCTTCGTGGTGTTTACCCGTACTACGAGATCGATCCGGTCGAAGGTGTAGTGCGCTACAAGCAAAAGCCGGAGGATTCCTGGATTACCTATAAGCCAACAGGTGCTGAGGAAGCCGGCGCGCGCGCCTACTTCGGCGACTAGTTCGGCGGTTACGGGCTGGACAGGCCAGGTTGACAGACTTCACATCCAAAACCTCGACTGGTTAACAGTTTTGACATAATTACGGTCTGTTCGCTGGTCAATGCGGCCAGCGAGTGCCACAACAGGTCTTCGATTACGGAGAGCTGTTATGGCCGCTATCGCAAAGGACAACGTGAGCTACCGTTTGCTGAATCGTCTCAGCAACCTGGTAATTTGCTGCCGTTGCCTGCGTTCCGGTGTTGTAACACCGGTACCGCAGATAATTTCCGGTCGTCACTCGTTAACGAATGAGTGCGCCGAATGCCGCGCCGAGAATCCCGAGCGCCAGGGACATCGGCGCAAATTGGCACAGCTACTCACGCTGCACCGCTAAACTTGAATCAATGAAGAGTCTGACATGAGACGAGCAATTGCTCTTGTTCTGGTTTTGGTCCTGTCCGCATGCACTGCGGTTGACGTCAAACCAGTGGATACGTCGCTAAATGTCCAGCACGTTTGTATCGAATTCAATTCCCGGGTCCAGGTTGACGACTTTGTCAGTGTGCTCCAGGACGGTTTTGACCGGCACGGAATAACTACCGAGTTGGTCCACGGCAACGCCGCCTCACGGTGCGAATTTGTTTTGTACTACACGGCGTTGCGGTCGTGGGATATCTCTCCCTATCTAAGCCACGCGGAACTTCGCCTGCGTCGAAATCTTGAATTGATCGCATCGGCGGACTATCACCTGAAGGGAAAAGGTGGATTTTCGCTTACAAAATGGAGTGGCACTGAGTCGAAGATTGGGCCGGTCGTGGATAAGCTGCTCGCTGGATACGAGGCGGGCGCTCCAGTTGCCGAGACACAGGAAGAAATGATTCCAAACGACGTCTTCGACAAGATCATCGCGCTTGAGGAACGCCGCAAGAACGGCGAAATATCCGACGCGCAATTCGAAGCGGAGAAACAGGCCGTTCTCGAGCAACTGTAGTGCCGCAACAGGCTAGTGCATCGGACGGACGTCGGTGCGACAATGCGCGGCTATGGCCAAGCTCTATTTCTACTACTCCTCGATGAATGCGGGCAAGTCGACGAACTTGCTGCAGTCCAGTTACAACTACAAAGAACGTGGGATGAATACACTCGTCCTCGCGCCCTTGCTCGACGATCGCTTCGGTGCTGGAAAAGTCACGTCGCGCATCGGACTCGAAACTGAGGCGACCACGTTCAGGACCGATACAGACCTGCTCAAGATCGTTGAAGAATGCATCGCAGAGAAGCCGCTGCATTGTGTGCTAATCGACGAGGCTCAATTCCTCACGCGCGACCAGGTGTTTCAGCTCAGTGAAGTCACCGACAAGATGAACATCCCGGTACTCGCGTACGGCTTGCGCACCGATTTTCAGGGTGAGCCGTTCGAAGGCAGCAAGTACCTGCTTTCATGGTCGGACAACCTCAAAGAACTAAAGGCTATCTGCCACTGCGGTACCAAGGCGACGATGGTGCTGCGAATGGACGAGGATGGCAAGGCCGTGACGGAGGGATCGCAAGTTGAGATCGGTGGCAACGACCGCTACGTGTCGATGTGCCGCAAGCATTTCAAGGAAGCCTACTTCGGCTGATCCTGATCAGCCCTGAAGTGTGGGCAGATCCTCGCTGGCCGCGGGCAGCAGCTCCGTGTTTTCCTGCGCCAGCAGATTCCGCATATCCTCCAGCGTCTTCATGATGGCAGTATCCGCAAACTCTGCGCCGTCGAGTGCGTGGCGCCTGGTCGCGAATGGGTCATCGAACTTGATCTTGTGGTGACCCACAGTGATGACGTCGTCGTGCAGCAATACGTGATTCGATACGCGTTTGGCGTTTACGAACGTCCCATTCGTACTGTTGAGATCCATCAGGAACGTTGAGTTGCCGTGTCGGACCAATAGCGCGTGGTGGCGGCTGATGAAGCGGCTGCCAATCGACACGTCATTGTGTTCGGAGCGACCGATCAGGACCCGGGGTTTTTCCATCGTCAATTCCTGAATCACGCTACCGTTGTTCGTGACGACGATCTGTGGTGGCGCCGGTGGCACGCCCACTTCGACAACAGCGTCGTCGCTAGCAGCGTCGGTCCAGGTCCCCATCGGCAGCGTTGGGTGCTCGACCACCTCGGTGGTAACCGGTAACGTCTCGGCCCGCGCCAGGGCAAGCAGGGCTATGCGATCGATAATGCCAGGCCAGCCACCAGATGCTTCCCAGAGCTCATCGCAAACAGCGTTAGGGAATACAAACGCCGGGAAGTCCGTGCCAGCGGCTCGCAGCTTCTCGTGCAGGTAATTTGTGGCCTCGTTTCGGGTCATCGGGTGCAGGTGGAAATCGTGAAGCAAGCGATCTGAAATGGCCTGCATGGCTGGGGCGCTAATGACTGGCTCGAGAGAGCGATCACTGACCAGCACCATCTTGAGTGCGCTGCCTGTCCGGACACGCAGCTGCGCAAGTTCACACAAAGCGCGCAGGGCGCTTGGGTTTAGCTCATGCGCATTTTCGATGATCAGCAGGGGCGGGACAGTCGATGCGGCCTGCTGCAGCGCAAATACGCGCAGGAGCCCCAGAAGTTCGTTGGCGGAGCTCAGGTCTATGTCGTAACCGAACTGATGCAGCACAGCCAGAAGCAGGTTTGTCGTGTTGAGGCCCTTGCCGTTGACGAGTGCGACCGCGCAGTCCTGGTCGATTGAGTCGATAAAACTGCGGATCAGGATGGATTTGCCGGACAGGGTAGGGCCCTGCACCAGCGACAGGCCAGTCAGATGATCATGCGTCTCTTTGAGCACATCGAGAGCCGCGCGCTGCGAGTGATACGTTATTATCGCCAGCGGTTTCCCGTGGGTCGGGAATGGTTGTTCATGCAGGCCAGCGGCGCCTAGATCCATAGGTATAAACTCGCAATCGTTAAGTTGCGGAAAAATTGGTATTGTCCGGTTCCGGTCGGGTTCTAATGGTGTAATTCGACCGGGCCAATCAGTCTACGATTGGCTTCAGGTTTTTGTAAACGGGTATTTCATGTTTCCTTGTACATCAAGGGGCCACACAGGTTTGTTTGAATCGACTGCAGAAACAGTCGTTAATTAACTGATTCACAAGGATGTTTATCCGTGACTTTAAGAACGTCGGCTATCGGCGACAGAGCGTAAGGCATTGACCCACAAACTATCGGGCGACAACCTGACTTTGATCCGTGGTGAGCGCTGCCTTTTTGAAGGGCTGTCATTTGCGCTCGAGAGCGGCGGATTGCTAATCCTGGAAGGGCGAAACGGCTGCGGCAAGACCAGCCTGATACGCGCGATCGCGGGTATGCTGAGCCTTGAGGAAGGCGCCGTCTACTGGGATGAAGTGCCGGTCGAGAAGCAACGCCAGACGTTTCACGGCAGTCTCGTGTGGCTGGCGCACCGGACCGGACTCAAGGGCGATCTCACACTTGTCGAGAACCTCGGTTTCGAACGATCGCTGCGTGCGAATTCGAACCGCGACCCGGAAGAGGTCTATGAGCGCCTGGGCATCTCTCGACTCCGAAAGCTCATCTTGCGCTCGTTGTCGGCCGGGCAACAACGGCGAGTCGCGCTGGCACGCATGCTGCTGGCGGATGTGCCGTTGTGGTTCATGGACGAGCCGTTCACGAACCTGGACCGGGAGGGTCGTGCACTCGTCATGGAGCTTGTCGAGGAACACTGCTCGAAGGGAGGGATGTGCGTAATGGCCGCCCACCAGGACGTTGAGATATCGGCGCCGACGACCCGAGTCAAAATCCAATGAATGAGTCACAAAGAGAAGTCCCCGGAATTCTGACTGGCCTCATTGCGACGACCAAACGGGATCTGCTGCTCGCGTGGAAACGTCCGGGCGACGTGCTCAACCCGCTGTTCTTTTTCGCGATGGTCTGCACCTTGTTCCCGCTGGCCGTTGGCCCGAGTGCGGAGCAACTCGAATTCAGTGGCCCGGGCGTACTCTGGGTAGCCGCGTTGCTGGCAACCCTGTTGTCGCTGAACTCGCTGTTCATCACCGACTTCGAGGACGGTAGTCTCGACCAGCTTCTCGTCAGTCCGCAGCCGCTGCCCGTCCTGGTTCTTGGCAAGACGCTGGCGCACTGGCTCACGAGCGGGCTGCCGCTGGTGTTCGTCTCACCCATTCTGGCGCTCACGTATCGCATGCCACTCTCCGTGGTTGGCGTAATGATGCTGACGCTCGGTCTTGGCACGATCAGCCTGAGCCTGCTAGGCTCGATCGGTGCGGCGCTCACGGTGGGACTTCATCGCGGCACCGCGTTGCTGAGCCTCCTGATCCTGCCGCTGGCCATGCCGATAATGATCCTCGGCGCCAACGCGGTCTCGCTTGCTGCCAGTAACGATATATATTCAACCGGTGTATGGGCCCTGGGTGCCTATGCCATCGCCTCACTCAGCCTTGCTCCTTATGCAACGGCTGCCGCTTTAAGAATCAGCAACGAGTAGAATTAGTCGCTTATGTGGAAATGGTTTCATCAGCTGGCTTCACCGCCGCATTTTTATCGTATCTCCGCCATCCTGTTGCCGTGGCTGGCCATTCCGGGCCTGATCATGATCGCCTATGCCGCGTGGCAAGGATTGTTCGTGGTCCCGATGGACTACCAGCAGGGTGATGCGTTCCGGATTATTTACGTCCATGTACCGTCCGCCTACCTGTCGATGATGGCCTACATGATCATGGCCACGTCCGGTGCGATCGGGCTGATCTGGCGCATCAAGCTGGCCCATGCCGTTGCGGCTGCTGCAGCACCGATCGGGGCTGGTTTCACGTTTCTCGCCTTGTGTACCGGATCCATCTGGGGCCGGCCAATGTGGGGTACCTGGTGGGAGTGGGGCGACCCGCGGATGATGTCCGAGCTCATCCTGTTGTTCCTGTACTTTGGCTACATGGCGCTCAGAAGTGCCATTGATGACACGACCAAGGCCGATAAGGCCAGTGCCGTGCTGGCACTCGTGGGTATCGTCAACGTCGTTATCGTGCATTTCTCAGTTGAGTGGTGGAGCTCACTGCATCAGGGCCAGACGGTCTTCAAAAAAGGCACGATGGACGCGGATATGAGGATTCCGTTGTTTATCATGCTTATCGGCTTTACGCTGCTGTTTGGCTCCATGCTGCTGCGTCGCATCCGCACCGAAGTTCTATTCCGCGAGCGCCGCACGCGCTGGGTGCGCGAGATGATCCTGTCACCTGAGGGAGGCGCGTAATGGACGGTGGTTTAGCGATGGGTGGTTACGGCGCGTACGTATGGAGTTGCTACGGGCTGACCCTTGTAATCGTGGTGTTCTTAAGTTGGCGTGCGCGCCTCAGGCAAAAACGGGTTTACAGAGATATAGAAGTGCGCCTAAAGGCGCTAGAGGATCGTGAATGAAACCAAGACAGCAACGCATGTTGGCCGTCGGACTGGCCGCGCTCGGCGTCGCAATTGCGGCTGGACTGACACTTCGTGCATTCCAGGACAATATGATGTTCTTCGTGGAAGTCTCAGACGTAGTCGCTGGCAACTATCCCTCGGAGCGTAATTTCCGGATTGGCGGACTCGTCGTCGGCGGGTCCGTGCAGCGCGAAGAAGGGTCCATCGATATTCGCTTCGAGGTTACCGACACGGCGTGTACGATACCGGTGCTCTATTCAGGTGTCTTGCCGGACTTGTTCCGCGAGGGGCAGGGCGTCGTTGCTCACGGCCGCATGGGTGCGGATGACGTATTTCAGGCCGACAAGATCATGGCCAAGCACGACGAAGATTACATGGCACCGGAAGTTGCGGAGTCGCTGTCCAAACACCAGCAGGACATAGTAGAG
Organism: uncultured Gammaproteobacteria bacterium; assembly: GCA_963752875.1. GTDB lineage: Bacteria > Pseudomonadota > Gammaproteobacteria > Steroidobacterales > Woeseiaceae > UBA1847. The sequence continues at coordinate 28,461 of CAVWAH010000019.1, forward strand.
GCTGCTGTTGCAGGCGCTGCGGAGTGTCGTCCAAATGATTCCTGAGATTGGGCAATTTGCCCTGATACTGGCCCTGTCACTGGCCATCTTCCAGACCGTTTTTCCATTAGTTGGTGCACATCGCGGCGATGTCGCGATGATGAGCGTCGGACGCTCTGCTGCTGCAGGGCAGTTCGTGTTTGTAGCGATCGCCTTTGGATGCCTGACCTGGTCGTTTTTAACCAGTGATTTTTCGGTTCTCTATGTCGCGAATCACTCGCAACTCGCGCTGCCCACGTTGTACAAGGTATCGGCTGTTTGGGGCGCGCACGAAGGCTCGCTGTTGTTGTGGATATTCGTGCTGGCTGCCTGGACCATCGCGGTCGCGAGCTTCAGCTCGGGCCTTCCTGACGCATTCGCAGCGCGCGTCATCGGTGTGCTTGGATTTTTGTCGGTCGGCTTCCTGCTGTTCGCGCTGCTGACGTCCAATCCGTTTGATCGCCTTGTGCCGGCCGCTGCCGATGGCGCCGACCTGAATCCGCTTCTGCAGGATCCGGGTCTCGCAATACATCCGCCGCTGCTTTATATCGGTTACGTCGGTTTCTCCGTCGCCTTCGCATTTGCGATCGCGGCGATGATCAGTGGCGATCTCGATCAGAGGTGGGCCAAGTGGACTCGTCCATGGACGACAGTCGCCTGGATGTTCCTGACGCTGGGAATCGCCCTGGGTAGCTGGTGGGCGTACTACGAACTCGGCTGGGGTGGCTGGTGGTTCTGGGATGCGGTTGAGAACGCATCGTTCATGCCCTGGCTAATTGGCACGGCGCTGATTCATTCGCTGGCGGTGACAGAGAAGCGTGGCCTGTTCAAGAGCTGGACCTTGCTGCTCTCGATCACCGCGTTCTCGCTCAGCTTGCTCGGAACGTTCCTGGTTCGCTCCGGCATCATCGTGTCGGTCCATGCGTTCGCAACTGATCCGACACGTGGCTTCTTTATCCTGACGTTCCTGGCTGTCGTCGTTATCGGAGCGCTCGTTCTGTTTGCGTGGCGTGCGCCGGCGCTCGACTCCGACGCGGGTTTTGCGCCTCTTTCGCGAGAGACTTTCCTGCTGCTGAATAATGTATTGCTGGTTGTGGCAACCACGCTTGTCCTGATGGGCACGCTTGCGCCGCTCGTTATCGAGATGGCCACGGGTGGAAAAATTTCCATAGGGCCGCCGTGGTTCAACGTGGCGTTCCTGGTGCCGATGATTCCGCTCGTGCTCTTGCTCGGTATGGGCATGCACACCGCATGGCGCACGCAGAATTCAGCGTCATGGGTGCGGGTCCTCAAAATCCCGGCGATTATTGCCATCATTCTCGGCGCTGTTATTCCGCTCATGGTGTATGGCCGCATCAGCATCTTGCTGGTAGTCGGCTGTGGCGCCGCCGTCTGGATCGTCGTGTCGTCGCTGATCCAGCCGCTGCGGTCATTGCTACGCGAGAAGGGTACGGCAGGGATTACACGTTCGGCACTCGGCATGTCAGTGGCTCATCTTGGTATGGGCCTGTTCGTCATTGGCGTTACCGTCGTATCGGCATTCGGCGTCGAGTCGGATCGGGCGCTACAGCCGGGCGAGTCGATCGAGGTCGCGGGTTTTGAGTTCCACATGAAGTCGTTGGGCAATGCCCAGGGGCCGAACTTCTCGGCGATCGAAGCCGAGATCGAGATTCGCGAAAATGGGGAATACGTGGCGACGGTTCGCCCACAGAAACGTCAGTACCTCGTGCAAAAGAGCTGGATGACCGAAGCGGGCATTCATGCTGGCATGGACAAGGACCTGTTCGTGGCGCTGGGCGACCAGCTTGGCAACGGTGGCTGGAGCGTTCGCGTGCAGTACAAACCGCTAATTCGCTTCATCTGGCTGGGCGCGCTCGTCATGGCACTCGGCGGGCTCATCGCGATCAGCGACCGACGCTATCGTGTCAAGGATCGGTCGAAGGGCAAGGTTGATGCAACGGCATCGGAGGCACCGGCATGAACCGTTATCTGTGGCCCCTGATCGCGGTCGGCGCACTGCTGATCTTTCTCGTTATGGGATTGCGCCATGGCGACCCGCGCGCATTACCGTCTCCGTTCATCGGCAAACCAGCGCCGCAGTTTGAGTTGCCCACGCTCAAGAATCCGGAAGTTACGATCGGTTCAAAGAACCTGGCGGGCGATTACGCGATCGTCAACGTATGGGCAACCTGGTGCGTCATGTGCCGCGCCGAGCACGGCTTCCTCCTGGACCTCGCGGCGAGCAAGACGATTCCGATCTACGGAATTAACTGGCGTGATTCGCGACTCGAAGCCATTCGTTGGCTCGATGAACTAGGCGATCCGTATCTGGCGTCGGCCTTCGATGAGGACGGACGCGTCGGTATCGACTGGGGCGTCTACGGTGCACCGGAGACCTTTCTGGTCGATCCCGAAGGAACTGTCATCTACAAACACCTTGGACCGCTCGACCCGGTTATCTGGCAGCGTGAGTTCGTGGCGCGCATGGCGTCTGGAGGTGCCAGCAAATGAAGAAACTAATCGTCTTTTTCGCGGCAATGCTCCTGACATCGCCACTCTATGCGATCGACAAAGAAAAGCGCTTTGACGATCCCGAGATGCAGGCTCGCTATGAGCAATTGATCTCGGAAGTTCGCTGCCTGCAATGCCAGAACCAGAGCATTAAGGATTCAAACGTTTCGCTCGCCGCCGATTTGCGCCGTGAAATCGCGCGCATGATCGAAGAGGGGCAGACCAACGACGAGATCGCCGATTTCCTGGTCGTGCGTTATGGCGAGTTTGCCTTGTACCGCCCGCGTACGACCGGTAAGACGCTCGTGCTGTGGATCGCGCCGTTCCTGCTCGTTTTGTTGGGCGGCTTCGCGCTTGCGCGCGTTCTAAGACACCGGATGTCGTTACCGATTGACGACGACTCCGCAGAAGAGGGGCAATCGGAGTGACCTTCTGGACTATTCTTGTCGTACTGTGCCTGCTGGCTATCGTCTTCGCGGTTTGGCCGCTATGGCGAAACTCACACAGACTGACGCCATTGATCGCGACAGCCATCGTTTTCACGGTCGCGCTGCCGGTCGGGCTCTATGATTACATCGGTAGCCCCGGCGTTTCTTCCGGCCAGGGTGGCGGTACCGACGACCTTCCAGGCATGGAAGAAGTTATCGGTTCGCTGGAGGCTCGGCTTGCCAGCAATCCCGACGATATTGAAGGCTGGAAAATGCTGAGTCGTACGCACATGTCCCTGCGGAACTACGCCGGTGCAGCCGACGCCCTGGAAAAAGCCATGGAGCTCGAGGGCGGCCAGGTCGCTCAGACTATGGTCGACCTTGCGCTGGCGATCCTGTCGCGAGACAACACGCCGATTGAAGGACGCACCAAGAGCCTTATCGATAGTGCCCTGGCGCTCGAGCCAAACAATCCGTCGGCGCTGTTTTATTCGGGCGTCGCTGCCGCCAATAGTGGCGACACCGATACGGCGGCATCCCATTGGGAGATTCTGCTCGGCCTGAATCCACCAGAAGAAATTCGCGGCATTCTCGTGCAGCGCATCGCGGAGTGGCGTGGGGAAGCACCGCCGGCGGGAGCCATGGCGGCCCCTCCCGACAATACTGAGGAGGCTGCGCAATCCGATGCAATCATCTCGGTCCGTGTTGCTCTGTCAGAGGAGGGGATGGCCGCAATGACGAGTGATGCGAACATATTCGTGATCGCGCGCGACCCGGCGGCCCCGTCGCCGCCCATCGCCGTGTCGCGACTTCGCGTGAGTGAGTTGCCCGCTGTTGTCGACATGACAGATGCCCAGTCGATGGTCGCTGGTCGCGAGCTGTCTGGTTTCGCCGAAGTCGAAGTGCTCGCACGCATTTCCCTGTCGGGTGGTCCGGCCGCGGCATCCGGCGACTGGTTCGGCTCGAGGATCGTCCGCCCCGCGGAGAACAATTCAGTCCTCATCACTATCAACCAGCAGGTGCCCTAACACCTTGGTGAACGAGAAAAGCCCGTCGGAACGGATGTGCTTTGCTTGTGGCAATGAATTGATCGCCGAATGTACAGCGAGTTTTCTCGTGGAGAAGTAAGTGGGATTACCTGCATTACTCAAGGGCAAACTACGGCTGCCTCTGATTGGGGCGCCGATGTTTATCGTGTCGGGGCCCGAGCTCGTGGCCGCACAGTGCAAGGCCGGAATCGTTGGCGCCTTTCCGGCGCTGAATGCACGGCCCCAGGAGACGCTCGTCGAGTGGATTCAACAGATCAAGGCCGATCTGGCTGCCCACTCCGAAGCTAACCCCGACGAACCGGTCGCGCCTTTTGCCGTGAACCAGATTGTGCACCCGACGAACCAGCGTCTTCTCGAAGATATGCGGGTCTGCGTCGAAGAGCAGGTGCCGATCATTATCACCAGCCTTAGTCCGCCTCGCGAAATCGTACAGGCTGTGCATTCTTATGGGGGCCTCGTATTCCACGACATCATTAGTCTCCGTCATGCGCGCAAGGCGATAGAGCAGGGGGTCGACGGCATCATCGCAGTGTGTACCGGTGCTGGCGGTCATGCCGGTCCGCTAAGCCCATTTGCATTAGTCGGAGAAATTCGCAAGGAATTTGACGGCGCGCTAATCCTGTCGGGCTGTATCTCCCGAGGTGATGACGTATTGGCCGCGCGTGCGATGGGCGCGGATCTGGCCTACAGTGGCACACGTTTTATTGCGACCAACGAGGCTCGTGCCGTGCCTGGCTACAAGGAGATGATCGTCGACAGTGCAGCCAGTGACATTGTCTACTCTTCGCTATTTACGGGCATTAAAGGGAACTACCTCTCGGGTAGCATTGCGGCGGTCGGCATGGATCCTGCGGATTTGCCGGCGGGGAAAAAGGAAGATATGGACTTCGCAAAGGGAACTGACCCCGACGCCAAAGCCTGGAAAGATATCTGGGGTGCCGGTCAAGGCGTCGGCAATATCGACGATATCGTTCCCGCACGTGAAGTCGTTCTGCGTATGGAACAGGAATATCGTGACGCGCTGGCGCGCGTGAACGCAGCTTAGCAATGCACACCGTTCTCTGGTCCTACGTGTTCGTCGCTGCCGGTGGGGCGCTCGGCGCGATGGCGCGGTTTGGCCTCAACGTTTTCTTGCAGCGCGACGTAGCGTTCCCATGGGGAACCCTGGGCGCCAATCTCCTGGGTTGCCTCGTGATGGGTATGCTGGCGCACCTGATCGCGCATTCCTCGTGGTTCAACGAGGCGGGCATCATCCCCGATCAGTACCGTCTGCTCTTTGCGATTGGTTTCTGTGGCAGCTTCACGACGTTGTCGACGATGGTCATGGAGCTCAACACGATGCTGCAACGAAACGAACTCTTCTATTCGTTTACGTATTTGTTCACCACCCTGGTGGGTGGGTTCGCCTGCTTCTACGTTGGTTTCGCTATCCTGCGCTCGCTTCGAGCAACGCTGTAAGACGTTCAACCCACTCTTCGTGCTCGGGCTTCATGAGAACCGAGCGCAGGCATGACATGGAATCGGAATCACTCTCGATATTGGGCGCGTAGTGCCGAACGAACTCAGTGGGTAACTCGATCAACGCGAGGTGCAATTCCCGTTTCGCGGCTTCATCAAAAACCTCACGCGCGCGTTGCGATGCTTCGCTCGAGGTCGTCGCGTTAACGGCGTAGACGACGATGTCGAGCTCGGGCGCCATTAGTGGCGTGAATATCGGGCTTTTGTGCAGGTTTTGCCGGAGCTTCCGCGCAGCGCGCAGGCTGGCCTCCAGACCCGCTGCAAACTCTCCGCCAGGCACAAGGGGCAACAGCCTCTGCGTGGCCCATAAGGCGACAGCCGACGCGCCCGGCCGCGAACACTCGAGCGTGATTTCACCCAGATGCATGTCACCTGAACTGAAATAGGTATACGGCGAATCGTGCTTATACAGTCGGCCGACAGCGGGGTCCTTGAATAGCACACAGCCGCAGCCGTAGGGCTGCAGGCCGTGCTTGTGCGGATCGATGACGATCGAATCAACTTCGCCGAGCCGGTCGAACACGGCCCGCGTATCCTTGTCGATGTTGGTTGCGAGTCCGAAGTACCCGCCATAAGCGGCATCGGCATGAAGTCGGAAATCATACCTTTCGCGCAACGCGAGGATCTCAGGCAATGGGTCGACAGACCCCAGTCCGGTATTGCCGATCGTGACTACAACGGTGCCAACGTCCCCATTGGCGAGAAGCGCTTCGATCGCGGACACATCCATGCGGCCACAGTTGTCGACGGCGACCGGGGCAAACGGAATCCCGAGGACTTCGCTAATTCGACTGTGCGTGTAGTGTGCCTGCTGCGAGGCGATTACGCGCTTGCCCGGATGCGTTCGTCCTGCCACCCAAAGTGCCTCGAGGTTGGCCATGGTGCCACCGCCGGCCAGGTGCCCGAGTGGTGCGTCCCAGCCGAACATCCGGCCGATCTCGATGACGCATTCCTTCTCCATGGCCGAGCTTGCGCGACCGCCATCAAGCGCATGGTTGTTCGGGTTGATCCACAGTGACAGCGCGTATGCGATGCGTGCGACCGGGTGAGGGGGTTTGAGCATTTGCCCGGCGTATTGCGGATGGTAGTAAGGAAAGTTGTCCTGCATCCGGGCCGCGACTTCTCCAAGCACATCGGCAACTGCGTCGTCGTCGAATGACGGCGTAAATGCCGGCAGCCCGACACTGCCTTCCTCAAGCTTTTCGAGGGCGACGTGCAGCAGCTCAAGTTCCCGCTTGTTGATCATTGAAAGTTCCGGTTCCTGTTCCCGCGCAGCTTACCGTAAACTGTGCCGATGGACCTGATCGCATTGGCTGTGCCGTTTTTCCTTCTCGCACTCATGATCGAGTTGTTTGTCGACTGGCGACGAAAGACAGGCTTTTACCGCAGCAACGATGCGATCAACAGCATTAGCGCCGGCATGCTCGACACGACCCTCGGGTATTTCACCAGGATCCTGCCGTTGCTGGGTTGGGGTTTTGCGATACAGAACCTGACGATCGTCGACCTGCCACTGTCCTTGTTTGACACGTCGTTACGCGGGATCGCGCTTTGGGTGCTCGCCGCTGTCGCCTGGGACTTCCTCTACTACTGGTTTCACCGTTTCAGCCATGAAATCTCGATCCTTTGGGCGGCGCATGCCGTGCATCACCAGAGTGAGGACTACAATCTGTCGACGGCGCTGCGACAGACGAGCACAGGCTTTTTGTTTGGCTGGATCTTCTACCTGCCGCTGTTTGTGTTCGGCTTCCCGCTCGAGGTCATACTGACGGTGAGTGCGGCAAACCTCATTTACCAGTTCTGGGTACACACGCAGCACATCCGGCGCATCGGTCCGCTCGAAGCCGTGCTCATGACGCCGTCGCACCATCGCGTCCACCACGCCCAGAATGAGCGCTACATCGATAAGAACTATGGCGGCATGTTCATAGTCTGGGATCGACTTTTCGGCACCTACGAGCCCGAGCGAGACGATGACCCGGTCGTGTTTGGAGTCCGCAAGCCACTCAAAAACTGGAACCCCTTCTGGGCCAATCTGCAGGTGTATGACTACCTGCTGTTCGATGCACGCAAGGCGAAGCGTTGGCGGGACAAAATCGGAATCTGGTTTCGTCGAACGGGCTGGCGCCCTGACGATGTCGCGGCGACGTACTCGAAGACCCGGACCGACCTCGACCATTTTGAGAAATTCGATCCGGTTGTGCCCCTGGGGGTCAGGCGTTACGCGGTAGCTCAGTTCGGCGTGGCCATTGCTGTGACGATCTGGATCGGTGAGATGTTCGCTCGTGATGGGGCTGCCGCCGTGCTCGTGCCGTGCGCGTTCCTCTGGAGCCTGTTACTGAGCCTGGGGTTCCTGAACGAGGCGAGGGCGAGAGCGCGCTCTTTGGAACTCCTCAGAGTCCTGGTCGTCGTACCGGCACTCTGCGGTGTGTGGCATCTGTCCGGAAGCGGCCTGCCGGCGACAATATGGTGGATATGCGGCGCCTACGTCGCAGTTTCGGGGCTGTGGGTATCAACGATCAGCCTGGAAGAACAGACTCTACTTTCTATATAATAATCAATAAGTAATAAGAACTAATTAAAGTGAAAAAACATGAATAATCGATTGAATATCCATACTGGAGCACCCTGGGAAGCGAAGGTTGGCTATTGCCGCGCGGTTCGGGTTGGCGCGCAAGTCGCGGTCACCGGCACCGCTGCGGTGGGTGAGAACGGCGAGGTCGTCGGGGTCGGCGAGGCCTACGTCCAGGCGAAGCGTTGCCTTGAGATCATCGAGAAGGCGCTCAAGGACGCTGGCGCCAGCCTGCAAGACGTCGTTCGGACCCGGATATTCGTCACCGATATCAGCCAATGGGAGGATGTCGGGCGTGCTCATGGCGAGGTATTTGGCGAGATCTTTCCGGCGACGACTCTGGTTGAGGTCTCGGCCCTGATTGACCCCGACATGCTGGTCGAAATCGAGGCTGACGCTGTCATTCAGGACTAGTGCGCCTGACGTTTCCAGGAGTGTTTTAGCGGTGCCACGTCGCAGATCCAGCCTCTATGCAAGTGAAGCTCGTCGGGTTGCGCTTGCTGCGCAGGGATTCGATCGGCCGCGACCAGCAGCCCCGACTGACGCCCGGCACTTCCGTAGGGCCCTGCACGCGATAGGAGTCCTGCAGCTCGATTTTGTAAACGTCCTGATGCCAGCGCATTTCCTGATGCTCTGGTCGCGACTGGGTGGCTATGACCGGAAGCGCTTTGAGAGTTTTCTCTATGATTCGCGTGAGTTCACTGAACAGTGGGCGCACGAAGCTTCAGTCGTTCGAATAAGTGACTGGCCGTTGCTGGAATATCGTCGCAGGGCCTGGCAACCATGGAAACGTAACCCGCTCAAGACGCTCGGCGATCCCGATGCGTATCTGCGCCGTATCCTGGAGCAAGTAGAAGCGGGCGGGGCCGTGACGGCAAACGACCTTCCGGCGGCACCAAGTGGAAAAAAGCTCAATCCGGCAGAATGGCATCGCCCCGTTCAACGATGGGCGCTCGAGCATCATTTCGGCCGCGGTGACCTGGGTATTCGGCGGCGGCTTACGAACTTCCAGCGCGTCTATGACCTCCCTGAGCGGCTAATCGATGATGCGTATCGGCTGAAACCGGTTGACGAGGCTGATGCGCGCCGCGAGTTGCTTAGGCAGTCAGCCGAATCACTTGGCGTGGGAACGGTGCGCGACCTCGCAGACTACTACCGGATGACGGCTCGTGATGCGGCGCCGAGAATTGCAGAACTTGTCGAGGAGGGCGCACTTACGCCGGTCGACGTTGAAGGCTGGAAAGACACCGCATACCTCTCCGACAAGGCGCGCTTCCCACGCGCGATCCCGGGTGCATCGTTGCTGTCGCCGTTCGATCCGGTCGTTTGGTTTCGGCCGCGCGCCGAGCGCTTATTCGACTTCGAATATCGTATCGAGATCTACGTGCCTGAGGCGAAGCGAAAATGGGGTTACTACGTCCTGCCATTTCGGCTGGGCGACAAAATTGTTGCGCGGGTGGATCTCAAAGCGGATCGCGCAGGGAAGGCATTGCTCGTGCAGAGCCTGCACCACGAGCAGGGAACCGACCAAAAAGAAACCGAGTCCGCCCTGCAGGACGAACTCGGTGCGTTGGCCGATTGGCTGGGCCTGGAGACAGTGTCCTACAATTGACGCTTGCCACGCTCGCCGCGGCGCTTGTCCTGACGGCCTCGATTTCCCTGGCGTGTCGCATCGCGTCGATCGCGCATATGCTGGCGTGCCGCCGACTTCTGTTCGTCTGACATGTTGTTCCAGGTTTCACGGTGCTGCTCTTTCTTTGCCCGCCGTTGCTCACGAGCCGCATTGCGTTCCTCATCGGACAGCGAATTCCAGTGTTGGCGCATTGCCTCGCGATTCGTGCCGCGTTGTTCGGAGCGGTCGCGTCGCGCGGCCTGGCGTTCCTCATCAGACATTGAATCCCATTGGGCCCGACGCTGTTCTTTTAGCGCCTGTCTTTCTTCATCGGACAAGCCCTGGACGTACTCACGGCGTTGCTCCGGAGTCATGTCCTCAAGACCATTATCCGACTGCGCAAGTCCGGCGGTCGGCATTAGCAGCGCCAGCCCGGATGCTGCGATTATCAAGCGAAGTGTGTACATGGTTATCTCCTTGGCAAGTCTATTCTGCCGGCAAACCGGCTTCCTGTGTTATCTAACGCGTTCGACAAGGTAGGCGTTGACAGCGTTCTGTGGAAAACTAGGCAGATGAGAAGAAATCTTGTGTACACCGTTTCCCTGGTCCTGCTGCTTGGGATGGTCGCTTGTGCGGGGAGGCCGGAGCTACTCTCGCGCAGCTCGGGCAATCCGGCAGCAGTCGATTTATCGGGCACGTGGCAATTGCGCAATGAGACCGGCATGCCGCTTGCCGATGCGGGTGAGAGGGAACAGACAATTCGGATGCCGAGGCGTGAGTCGTCGCGACGGCCGCCACAGCAAAATCGTTCGCCGCGCTCCGGGGGGTCGGCCGTACAGATTTTCATTGAAACCGGAAAGGTGCTGAAGATCAGCCAGACCGTCGATGGTTTGTTTATTAGTTTCGATCGCGCGGTGGTCGAAGAATTTACATTTGGTGAGAATCGAATTGCCGCGGTCGGGCCGATCGAGGCGCAGCGCGTATCTGGCTGGGAGGGGCGCTCGTTCGTTGTGGAAACGATGGATGAGCAAGGCACGTTGCTAACCGAATCCTGGACGCTTGACGAGGACGGTTCGGTCCTGGTTCGGGCAATCACGATGGCAGACGGGGATAAAGAAAAGCTCTCGACGGAGCAAGTCTTCGATCGAGTGCAAATAGGGCGGTGACTCTTCGGGTAGCCCGGCGGGAAGGAAAGGCCTCCCTCGGAGCCACCACCCAGGGACTTAGCTTTCGTTCATATCGAAGCGAAAGCGGTATTCGACGCCTGTCGCGACCTCAGGCACGCCGTTGACTACAGGCGCCTTTTTCAATACGTCCGGGTCGACAACAGCTTCCTCGCGTCGCGGTGGTTTTTCATCGCGTGGGGCTGGGAGCCAGATCAGCTGGTCGCGGTCTCTCACCGGGGCCGTGGCGCCTGGCTGCAGGTGAATCAGGCCCTGCATTGCGTAGAGCAGGGCAAATGTCATGAGGGTTCCCGTTGTTATTGCGGATGCGTATCTGGCAATCATGGTGTTGCTCCTCCATCAGCCCCGCCGGCTCATATACCTCGAATCACTAGGTATATGATACATACCTAGAACCACAAAGTAAGTCTTGTTATACCTATTGGTTCGAGGTATGGTTTCCGGATGGCTAAGAGCAACCCTCCATTCATGAGTGGCGTACCTGAACTCCTGTTGTTGCAGTTACTTAAGAGTCGCGAGATGTATGGCTATGAGCTCGTGCGTTCGATTCGTGAGGTCACCGGCGAGGCCATCTCACTGGGAGAGGGTGTCATCTACCCGGTCTTGCACAGCCTGGAACGCAACGGCTCGCTGAAATCAAAACGAAAACCTGTCAGCGGCCGCACTCGCGTTTACTATTCACTGACGAGACAGGGCCGTGGTCGGCTCGAGGACCTGCAAAGTGACTGGCGGAGGATTCAGAACGGGATCGAAACGGCCTTGGACAGCCCCGGTCATGCGTGAACCCGATTTCAACTTGCTGGCAACACGCCTATTGGAAAATGGCATTGCCCCTCGGCACGCTCATCGCACCGTCAACGAAATACGCGACCACTATGACGATCTTGTCGATGCGGCCGTAGATGCGGGAGCGACGAGCCGAAACGCTCGCCGGGAGGCAACGCAGCAACTGGGTACCATGAAGGACTTCGTGTCCGCGATGAGCGCCCGCCGGGAACTCAAGACCTGGGCATTTCGTTACCCGCGTGCCGCCATCGTGATTTATCCGCTGGCGTGTCTTGCCGCGTTGCCTGCGGCACCGGTTATGGCCGGTATTGCAAACGCATCGCTGGTCGCGCGTTGGGGAGCAAGTCTGCTCGCAGCCGGCCTGTTCACGGCCGCATTCCTGCTCGTCCTGCAGCTTTTCATACTGTTTGGCTAGGAAAGGCGACTCAGGTCGACGTGTAATTCGTTAGCGAAGCCCGAAATTTCAACTTGTCATGGCGATGCTGCTCGATAATGACCGGCAGGTAGTCAAGTTCGGGCGCACACCACAATGTCGTTACACGCGATGAGCCTTGCTTTTGGTGCTGAATACCAATCACCTCGTAATGGCCCGCCTTGGTTTTGACCGTCTTCGTTCCGATATTGCGCACGTCAGCCACGCGCATCTTGTCGACATCGAATAACACGTAGGTCTGGGCTGTCCCGTCGTACAGGAGGTCGTGCATCAGTTGATACTGGATAGACACGGCGTCGTGAGACATCCCGTCGAGTTGTAGCGTCACCGCATCGCTACCGACCGTTCCACTGGCCTGGTTGGTCGTCCAGTCAAAAGTCAGGCGTGTCTCAGGCTCATCCCCAATGGTGTCGATCCCGTGAAACGACACGGGCCTTACGCCATCCGGCGCGGTCGTGAACTCGGATGAGACGTCCAAGGTGCCACGCGTCAACATGCGCGATAGCCCCGTTGCTTTGATGACATGGTGTGCGACATAGCCTGCATCGGTCTCACGCAGCTCGGTATTCAGCTGGCCTGAAACCACACTGATCCTGACCTTGTATTGAGCGTGGTGGGCCGTGAGCTCGCCAGCGCCCGCCGTAGACAGCGCCAGCAGGACCGCTGTGGCGGCCATAAATCTAATATGCGACAAAAATCTCACGCAGACGCGTCCTCAGGTGGCTTGCAGAGCTTGTTTTGATTCTTCCATAAGAGACATGACTGCCGCCTGAACGTTCGCTCTGACGGGCTCGAGGTCGTCCAGGGCGATCTCACGGGGCACAGGGATCGGATCACCGATAGCGATGACGATTCGCGCAAACGGCTTGGGAATCATGAAATCGTCCCAGCGATTCAGATACCAGGCCCGATCGGCCGCACAGCCAATCGGTACGATCGGTATGCCGGCAATACGGGCCATGAGGACCGTCCCGGGTTTGAACTCGTACTTGGGGCCGCGCGGGCCGTCGGCTGTGGTTACAATCGAATAGCCGTCTTTCATCATGCGCTGCTGGTCGCGCAGGGCCAGGGCGCCGCTCTGGTTGGCTGAACCCCGAATGACCTCGGCACCCCATGCCCGGGCCACGCGGTCCGGTACATCGCCGTCCACAGAGCCGGATACAAGGAAGCATGCCTTGAAGCCGCGTTGTATCCAGGAACGCACCAGCGTTGAGCCGATAACGTGGTGCTGGTGCCAGTAGGCCGGTGCGCAGACGGCATCAGCGGCGATAAACGGGTCGATATTGGCGGCACCGATGACTTTCTCGACTCGGTACGTAGCTGTCAGCAGCCTGATAATCCCCCGCAGCAGGGGCAAGCCGAGGAAGTAATACAATCGCCGCCCGACGGTCAGCTTGCGGCGCGACGAAGTACTGCGACGAGACTCGATGGAGTCGAAATGATTAGAGGATTTGTCATTCAAGTACCAGAGTTTGCAGTATCGAATCTGCGCGGGTCAATGTAATATTGCGCCTGCGTTTTCAAAGCGATCTCTGTGTTCCCTGCAATCCCATGACTGAACCCCAGCACGCATTCAGGCGGCCGCCAGGGCCGGACCAGCCCGTCACGCTCGGAATCGATGCCGAGACGCTCGCGACTCTGCAGGATTTGCAGCGCGAGTACGGTGACATGGTCAGCATGGTCACGCCGAACGGCCGTCTGGCGTACTTCGTCAACGATGCTGCTGAGGTTCGCCGCATACTGGCGCGCCGGCACAGCAAGTACCACAAGGGCCCTGGATTCGAGCGGGTCAAGATGCTGCTGGGCAATGGGCTGATTGTCAGCGACGGTGATATCTGGCGCCGCTCCAGAACCATGATCCAACCCGCATTCAGCCGCCAGAACGTCCACCGGCTCATGACCGTCATGGTCGAATGTTGCGATCGGCGGGCTGTGCGCTGGGCAGCGGCTGCGGCGGACGGGCAAACGCTGAACATCACGGCAGAGACCTGCGACTTCGCGCTCGAGCTGATCCTTATCAGTACCTTCGGCGATGATTTTGACGACCGGATAATGAGCGAAGGTGAGAATCCGTTCGCGTTCCTTAGCCGCGATTCAACGCGGGACCTGAGCGTCGTGATGAAGGTGCGCCGCTTGCGCGAACTGCTCCTCGAGATCATCGAGAACCGGCGCGCGGGGAAGGGGAGCCAGCACTTTGATTTCCTTTCGATGTATCTCGCGGCGACCGACAAACAGGGCAACAAGTTCACTGATCGCGAATTACTCGACGAACTGATGACGCTGATCGTGGCGGGCTTCGAGACCTCGGCCAATACACTGAGCTGGGTCTGGTACCTCGTTGCGAAGCACCCAGAGGTCGAGGCAAAGCTGATCGACGAGGCACAACGGCTGATGCCAAACGTTTCTTCTGTTACGGCGGAGAATCTTGCGGAGATGCGATACACGCAGCAGGCCCTCGAAGAAGCACTGCGGATGTACCCGCCCGTCTGGCTGTTCACACGGCGCTCGCACGACGAGGACGAACTCGAAGAATTTGACGTTCCGCCCGATACCGATATTTACCTTTCGCCGTACATCCTGCACCGAACCGATCACTATTGGCCGGAGCCGGATCGGTTTGACCCCGATCGCTTCGTGCCGACGGATAAACCGAAGAAAGATCGACCTTATTTTCCGTTCTCGCTCGGACCACGACGGTGTCTTGGCGAGTATTTCTCTTTTCTCGAAATGAAAGTGCACCTGGGATTGCTATTGCCGCGTTTTCGGATGCGGCTCATCGACGAGTCTCAACCGGAACTGGAACTGGCCATTAACCTGCGCTCGGCTGAAGACATCCACGTGCGACCTGAAGAACGCTAAGGACGCCATGAAGCTCTACGACACACTGACCGATATGTTCGCGGACGTTAAGGATCGCGAGCGCGAAATCCGCCTTATCGACGGCGACAAGGACGAAAGTGTCCTGCGTTTCAGCGAACTCTGGGAAGAGTCCCTCGCGTTGCTGGGATCGCTGCAGGCACGGGGCATGAAGCCTGGTGATGAGCTGATCATCTTCAGCAAATCAAACAAGAGCTTCATTATTGCGTTTTGGGCCGCCGTACTTGGCGGTATCGTGCCGGTGCCGGTTGCGGTGGGTATCAGCGAGGAGCACAAGTTCAAACTGTTCCGAATCCTGTCGCAGCTGGAGCAGCCGACGCTCTTCACCGAGATGGATCTGCTGCAGCGGCTCCTGGATTTTGCCAAGGAACGTGAGCTTCCGGACATCACCGAACTGCTGGACACGCACGCGGTGTTGATCAGTGACGTCGAGCCCGGCTCGCATGGTGATGTCTACGATGCCAAACCTGACGACATCGGTTTCATTCAGTATTCGTCTGGCTCAACCAGCGACCCGAAAGGTGTCGTGCTTACGCACCGCAATCTGTGCGTAAACATCCGCGCGATTGTTGAAGGATTTGACTGGCACGATGACGACCAGTCTCTGAGCTGGATGCCGCTAACCCACGACATGGGCCTGATCGGGTTTCATCTGAGCGTCCTTGGCGCCGGTATGAATCACGCGGTCATGGACACAAACCTGTTCGTACGCCGGCCCCTGTTGTGGATTAGCAAGGCGAGCGACCTTCGCGCGACGCAGCTCTGTTCGCCTAACTTTGGTTACAAGCACTTTCTGAAGGTGTTCCAGCGCAAAGGACTGCCCGGCATTGACCTGTCGTGTGTCAAACGCGTCATCAACGGTGCCGAGCCAATCTCCTGGGACCTCTGCGAGGAGTTTCTGGAAGCGCTGGCACCCCATGGGCTGAAACGAAACTCGATGTTGCCGGTTTACGGTCTTGCGGAGGCGACGGTGGGCGTTTCGTTCTCACCGCCAGGGCCCGAGTACGAGCGGGTCATCATGGATCGTCACAGCCTGCAGATCGGTGAAACCTACCATGCGGTTGACCCTGCTGATTCCGACGCGGTCAGCTTCCTCAAGGTGGGCCAGGCGATTCGTGATGTGAGTATTCGAATTGCGGACGATTCGGACGGTGTTTTGACCGATGGTCATATCGGGCATATCCAGCTTCATGGTGACAGCGTGACAGAGCGCATTTATGGGGATGCGACAGCGACCACGGAGCTGTTCACCGCGGATGGCTGGCTGCGAACCGGAGACTGCGGAGCGATGGTAGACGGGAGCCTGGTAATAACGGGCCGCCAGAAGGACATCATCATCGTCAATGGCCAGAACTACTATCCACACGATATTGAAGAGATCGTAGCTCAGCTCCCCGAACTTGATCTCAACAAGGTGGTCATGGCGGGGGCAACGCCAAAAGGCGGCCAGACGGAGGAACTCGTCGCCTTCATCCTTTTCCGACAGAGCGCTGACGAATTCCGCCCGCTGATCGACAAAGTTCGCGACATCGTTGGAGAGCATGCGAGCCTTGAGGTCGATACGGTCATCCCGGTGTCTCGAATTCCAAAGACGACCAGCGGCAAGGTCCAGCGTGCCAAGTTGCTGGACGCCTATTTCGATGGAGAATTCGATGCGGTGCTGAGTGAACTGGCACCAGCCGATACGGCCGACGCGCCACTCGACGACGACCCGCTCGTGGCCGAACTCGAGCATATTTGCCGCGAAGTGGCCAAGGATCGCAAGATCGGTGCAGATGACAATCTATTCGAAGTCGGTGTAAGTTCACTAACACTGACTGAAGTCGTGCTTGCGATCGACGAAAAATACCCGGGTAAGCTGGATATTAGCGACTTGTTCGATTACCCGACGCTGCGTGAAATCGCTGCGTTTCTCAAAAGGGATACCTGATGACCTATGCACGCATCGCCGGAATCGGCAGCTGTCTTCCCGAGAAGGTCGTGACCAACAAAGACCTCGAGAAGATGATGGACACCTCGGATGAGTGGATCCGGGAACGAACCGGAATCAAGCGCAGGCACATTGCGGCCGAAGGGGAGACCACCGCTTCGCTCGGTCTGATAGCGGCCCAGCGAGCCATGGATATGGCTGGCGTCACCGCGGATGAACTTGACTTGATCATCGTTGGTACCTGCACCCCGGATAAGATCATTCCTTCGAGCGCCTGCATTGTGCAACGGCGGCTCGGTGCGAAGGGCTGCGCAGCGTTTGACATTAATGCAGCGTGCAGTGGCTTTCTGTATGGCCTCGATCTCGCGAGTCGATACATGCAGACAGGCGGTGCGAGAAAGGCCCTGGTTATCGGGTCTGAAACGCTGTCGCGCATCACCAATTGGGACGACCGCACCACGGCGGTGCTATTCGGTGATGGCGCGGGTGCCGTTGTTCTCGAAGAAAGCGACGAGCCGGGCATCCTGGCGACTCATATTCACGCGAACGGTGAATACGAAGAATTGCTGCATACCCGGAATGGTGTGTCGATAGGCTACGACGCGACGTGCACCCCGGGTGCCTACGTCGAAATGAACGGCAATGCTGTGTTCAAGCGCGCTGTGGGCACGTTTGACAGCATTGGTCGTGAGACCATTGCCGATCTCGACGGGCATCTCGACGATATCGACTGGTTCATCCCGCACCAGGCCAACATGCGCATTGTCACGGCGGCAGCAAAGAAGCTGAACATGCCCATGGAGCGCGTTATCGCGACCGTTGATGAGCATGCGAACACATCGGCTGCCTCAATACCACTGGCGCTGGACCTTGCGGTCAGGGACGGGCGTATCAAGAGAGGCGATACGCTGCTATTGGCGGCGTTCGGGGCCGGATTCACGTGGGGCTCGGCCATGATCAAATTCTGATCGACCGGCGTGGAAATAAATGCATAAGGGGAAATTCATGGGCCGCTTCTTTTGGAGCAGCCTTTTCTGTTGGCTTCTGGTTGCCCCGTGCGCCATCGCCGAGGAGCGGCCGGACAAGCTATCGGCCGGGCAGCTTCGTTCGATGGCCAGCAATCATTCACTGGAAGCCATCGCGTTTTACCGGAAATTCCTTGCGCTGCCCAATGATGCGAATCACCCGGAAGAAATTGAAGTACTGAACGATTGGGTCATGGCGGCATTCCAGGAACGCGGTTTCGAGGCTCGGTTGTTGCCTACCGGTGGCAGTGCCTCCGTGTACGCGGAAAGGCTGTCAGCGGGGGCGACGAAGACGGTCCTTGTTTACCTGCAGGCTGATGGGCAGCCAGTGGACCCCAGGTGCCTGGGACCAACCATCTCCATACGATGCGGTACTCAAAGCGAAGAGCCCGGACGGTGACTGGCAGATCGTCGACTGGGATCTTGCCCATATCCGGCTCAATCCGGACTGGCGTATCTTTGCGCGGTCTGCGGCGGATTCAAAAGGGCCGATGACGCAGTTCCTGTTCGCAGTCGAATTGCTTTCCGAGGTCAGGCCGGATCTTGGCTACAACCTCAAGGTGCTCATCGACACGGAAGAAGAACTCGGATCGCCGAACCTGGCCGACGCTGTTCGGAAACATCGCGACTTGCTGGCAGCTGACATGCTGTTGATCTTCGATGGGCCGCCGCACGCATCAAACCAACCCACGGTATCTCTGGGCGCACGCGGAATCGCCACGGTTACGCTGACTGCATACGGCCCAAAGGTGGCGCAGCACAGTGGCCACTACGGCAATTTCATGCCGAATCCCGCCCTGGCCCTGGCGCAGATCCTCGCGTCCATGAAAGACCATGATGGCGTTGTAACGATTGAGGGTTTCTACGACGGGGTGGATCTCAACGATGCAACTCGTGCGGTTCTGGCGGCTGTTCCTGACAACGAGGACGAAATACTCGCCTCGGTCGGGCTCATTCGATCCGACAAGGTCGCCGAGACACTTCAGGAGTCGATTCAGTATCCGTCGTTGAACATCCGCGGACTCTCGGCTGCCTGGACGGGCAATGCATCGCGGACAATTATTCCGCCAGAGGCCGTCGCCGAGATCGATATGCGACTCGTGATGGAATCAGACCCGGAGCATCTCATTGGTCTGGTGCAAAGCCACGTCGCCGGGCTTGGCTATACCGTGCTGGATCACGCCCCGAGTGACGAGGAGCGCCTGCAATACGAACGTATCGTCTCCATGACACACTCGGTATCCTATGGCGCATTCCGTTCGGACCCCGGCTCCGAGCCAGCGCTCATGGCAAGGGCAGGGATGCGACATCTCTACGGGCAAGAGCCGATATTGATTCGCACTATGGGGGGATCGATTCCGATAGCTCCCATCATCGAGGCGCTGGGCGTTCCTGCCGCCTCCGTGCCGACCGTCAACATCGACAATAACCAGCACAGTCCCAATGAGAACCTCCGGGTTGGCAATTTCATCGAAGGAATCGCGATTCTGATGGCCGTGCTGCAGGAAACGCCGCGCTGAGTTCAATTTGCCGCTGGCGGGCGCCCGACTTTACATAAATGCCTGAAATTCCGTTTTTCTCGAATTTTTAGTGTGACCCAGTTCACACTTTGGGGGTAGCCCTGTCTCTATACTGCGACATATAGGCTGTCGCCATTTACAGACAGAAAGCCAGATGGACGGAAAGATGCAAAAGGATTTCAACAAGATACCGCTGTCAGAGTCGAACGTCTCGCTGAAGCTCGCCGATATTCAGCGACGTTGCACGGAGTTGTTACAAGAATCGGGCGACTCGCTGGAATTGTCGCTCGAAGAGCCCGTTGTAAGAGCAGACGACAACAACCCCTACAACCGTGGCTAGCCTAGCGCTCTGAGTCCCGCACAGCGTCCTCGTGCATGCGATGCATGAGGCGCAGTCTCCATATCCAGATAGACACTATCATTGCCGCCGCCATCGGTAGCGCCGATATCGGGTGCCGCAAAACCATGAAATCGTACAAACCGTGCAGTCCGGCTGCCAGCACGAAGCCATAGAGCGCGGGTCGGACTATTGAGTCACGACGCAGCCAGGCCTGTGTAATCCAGTGGGCCCAGATGGACGCAAACAGGATGTGAATGACTGGCCCCGCGAAACCGCGTGCAGCAGCTTCCACGCCGGTCAGGAAATTCATGTAGTGGTAGTTCTCGACCGCCGCATACCCCAGTGCAATGAACGACGCATAGATGATCCCGTCCAGCGGTTCGTCGAAAGCTTTCAGTCTAATTACGACGATCAGGAACGGCAGCATTTTGGCCAGTTCCTCGATGGGCCCAATACCAAGCATCGCGTAGGCGAACAGGGCGGCTCCGTTGGTTTCAGCCAGAGCGACGGCGTCAAGCCGGAGGCCGAATGGTTCCAGCCCGAGGTACATGGCTTTCGACAGGCCGGCAGCAACGATTCCGAGTCCGAAGCTTAGCAACAGGTTTCCGAGCGGCTCCGGCAAGTGCCGGTCCTTGTGGTAGTGATAGGCCGCCCAGAAAATTACCGGCAGCACGACGGGCAAAATAAGAAGTCCGTTGAGCATGCGGTTATTATCCTCGTATGCCGGCACGCTTACTCAAACTGTGGTCACAGATCCTGCTCCTGCTTTGCAGCAGTGGGGCGCTGGCGGCAGGTAGTACAGGGTTGTTTTCGAGTGATGAGGTCCTCGATATTGAATTACGGGGCCCCGTGCAGGCCACTATTCGGGATTCCCGGCAACGCGCTGACCGCGAGTTCGTTCTGAGCATTGCTGGTCAGACGCTTGACGTTGACGTGCGTGTCCGCGGTAACAGCCGCGTTCGGGTCTGCCGATTCCCACCCCTGCGGCTGGATTTTTCGGATAGCCAGACGGCCGAGACGGTATTTGCCGGTCAGGGCGAACTGAAGCTTGTCACGCACTGCAAGAACTCGCGGAATTATGAACAAAACACGCTTGAGGAATATGCCGCCTACCGAATATTCGGGCTGATGACGGATGTAGGGTTTCGTGTGCGCTTGTTGCGTATTCGCTATGTCGACACCGACAAGGTCGGCGCTGAGCCCGTCGTGCGTTACGGTTTCGTGATCGAATCGGAGGAGGCGTTGGCTGAACGCGTGCAAGGCGAAAATATGCGGGCACCGTATGTCGTCAAGTCACGGCTCGAGGCAGGGCAAGCTGCCGCCGTCTTCGTGTTCCAGTACCTGATTGCAAACACGGACTGGTCGCTGGTCACCGCGCTCAATGCAGATCATTGCTGTCACAACGGCGATCTTGTCAATATTGGCGGAGCCCATTATCTCGTGCCCTACGATTTTGACCTGGCCGGACTTGTTAATGCCCGGTACGCGAAACCGGACTCGAGCCTCGGGATACGCTCGGTCCGAACACGTCGGTACCGCGGGTACTGCATGGACGGAATGCAGGTAGCTGATGCGATCGGGCGAATTGTTGAGAATGAGGCGCACATTCTCGATCTGGTGAGCAACTTGCCCGGGTCGACGGACAGCGAGGTCGCGCAGCGCAGGAGCTACCTTGGCAAGTTCTTCACCCAAGCGCGGCGCGGGGACAAGCTGGAGCAAAAGTTTGCGGACCGGTGCGCCGGTCGGTGAGCAATACCTTTCTCTACGTTATTACGGTCCTGATCTGGGGCTCAACCTGGTTGGCGATCGAGTACCAGCTCGGCGTCGTCGAGCCGGAAGTGTCCATTGTTTATCGCTATGCGATGGCTTCTGTTGTTTTATTATTGTGGTGTAAAATCCGTGGGTTATCGCTTAAATTTAAAGTAAAAGATCATCTCTATTTCGTGGTTCTGGGCTTGTTTCTTTTTTGCCTGAACTACATCCTGGCCTACCGGGCCCAGGTGCACATCACATCGGCCCTCGCGGCAATCGCATTCTCAACCATGCTCTGGATCAACATCGTCTTGTCGCGAGTGATTTTCGGGACACGGGCAACCCCCCGAGTGCTGCTTGGGGCGGCATTGGGGATTGTCGGGATCGTGGTTTTGTTTGCACCGCAGATCCGGACGATCTCTCTGTCTGACAGCGTCTTCTTTGGCTCGATGCTTGCGCTCGGCGGCGCGCTGACCGCCTCATGCGGAAACATGGTGTCGCAAGCGGCGCAGAAACGCTCACTGCCGGTCGTAGAGACCAACACCTGGAGTATGTTCTATGGCGCAGTTCTCACCGCGATCGTCGCTGTGGCCAGCGGTCAGGAATTCAGGTTTGACGCGACATTTACGTACATCACGTCACTAACGTATTTGGCAATATTCGGATCAGTCATAGCGTTTGGGGCCTACCTGACGCTGTTGGGAAGAATCGGTGCACACAAGGCAGGGTATGCAACTGTCATGTTTCCGGTCGTTGCGCTGATGCTCTCAATTTCGTTTGAAGGCCTGCAGCTCGACTTTGCAATCATCTTGGGCACAACACTGGTTCTACTGGGTAATCTCCTGGTCTTGAAGAAAGGCACCTGATTTCCCGGAGGACGAGGGAGATCATCATGAGCGGACGAAACCCGATCGAAGATCTGGCTGATCTGCGCCACGAATTCGGCGAACACGGCGGCGTGAATATGTCCGTCGAAGCAAGCTCAACATTTACAGTCATCGATCCTGAAACAATGCCGGACCTGTTTCAGGGACGTGCCGGACCGGACAAGGGTTGTTATCTCTACGGTCGTCATTTCAATCCGACCGTCTACAACCTGGGCCGACAGATGGCTGCCCTGGCGGGCACCGAAGCAGCCTACTGTTCGGCGAGCGGCATGGGAGCGATCTCGGCGGTCATGCTGTGTCTGTGCAACGCGGGAGATGAAATCGTTGCGTCCAACACGGTGTACGGGGGCACGTTCGCGCTATTGAACGATTTCCTGCCTGCAAAGGCGGGTATCCGGACGCACTTTGTGGACATCACCGATGTCGATGCCGTTCGTGACGCGATCACCGACAAGACGCGCCTCGTTTTCACCGAGAGCATCTCGAATCCCACCTTGCGGCTCGCGGATATGCCGCGGTTGGCAGACGTGACGGGAGCACGCGGAATTCCGCTCGTCGTCGACAACACATTCAGTCCGCTCGTCCTCAGACCCGCCGCATTGGGTGCCGATATTGTCGTGCACAGCATCACCAAGTTCATCAGCGGCGCGTCGGATATTATCGCCGGGGCCATTTGCGGTACCGAGGCGTTCATTGGCGCGCTCATGGACCTTCACATGGGGCCACTGATGCTGCTGGGCCCAACGATGGACCCACACGTTGCATCGGACATCAGTCTTCGGATTCCACATCTTCCATTGCGGATGACCGCGCACAGCGAGCGTGCGCTCGCAATGACGCGGCGCTTGCAGGAGCTTGGGCTCGACGTTTGTTATCCCGGCCTCGAGAGTCATCCGGACCATGAGTTGTTCACCGAACAGCACTGTCCGGAGTACGGGTACGGCGGCGTGTTCACGCTGGATGTTGGCGATGCGGACACGGCGAATACCCTGATGTCGTTACTGCAGAACGAGTATCGCTTCGGCTACCTGGCCGTCAGTCTGGGCTACTTCGATACCCTGATGTCGTGTTCCGGGTCCAGCACCTCCAGCGAAATGAGCGATGAAAACAAGGATACTGCAGGCATTTCGCCGGGACTCGTCCGTATTTCGATTGGCTATACCGGGACGCTCGAGCAGCGCTGGACGCAGCTCCGGAGTGCCTTGAGCACGGCGGGGATCATTTCCGGCTAGAAATCATGCACTGAAATGCGGAGCTCCGAGAAACTCGCTACACCCTGGCATTCGACTGTTATTATTCCCGCGGGTTTTCGACGGGGCTGTGACTATGAAATTAGGCTGGTACGAACGCATGTGCATGTCCGCGAAGGCCTGGGTTTGCGGAATTTCTTTTTCGCTCACAAAGACAGCGCTGTGAGCGCGAAAATCCAGGGGCTTGAGGGCCGCAAACTCACAAGCGCGGCACTCTCATGAAGAGAATTGCCACTGCATTGGTCGCGTTGGTCGCTATTGAGCACCTGTACATTCTGGTTCTGGAAATGTTTCTTTGGACCAAGCCGGCGGGACTACGCGCGTTCGGCCTCACTCCGGAGTTCGCTGAGCAGACGGCTGTGCTTGCCGCAAACCAGGGCCTCTACAATGGGTTTCTTGCCGCCGGTTTGATCTGGGCGCTCGTTCGCAAAGGGGATGGGCATTCGCTTCGAGTGTTCTTTCTGGGTTGCGTAATTGTCGCCGGCATTTTTGGTGCGATAACGGCGAAGCCGTCCATTCTGTATGTGCAGGCCGTACCTGCTTTGGTCGCACTGATTGCGACGCTGCTTGCACGGCGACAGAGTCAGGGGCTTTAGGCCGCTTCAGCCGCCGCGTAGTTGAATTTCACAGTAATCTCTGTGTTGTCGCCGATGTTTGTCTTGATCGGGCACAAGTCGGCGGCATTCTCAATACGCCGCATATCGACAGCCGAGAAACGTCGCGGAATGTCGATGACATAGTGGATTTCAGCCACGTGCGGGAATGGTTTTGCCACCTCTTTGAATCGAACGTTGACCGTAGTTCCACTCAGGTCGAGGCTGGCGCGCTGAGCGACTGTGCCGATCGATAGCAGCATGCAACTACCCAGGCTGATGCTTAGCAGGTTGGCCGGTGAGAACTCCGCACCGTCTCCGGTGTAAGGGCAGTCAACCGACACTATTTTGTGCTGGGGCTCCATGATGGCAGTGACGTGGTGATCAGAATCGTAGGTTAGTTTGACCGTGTTCATGAGGGTCTCCGAGACGCGCTCAAGGCAATTCTGCGCCAATCGGATTTTCCTGACAATTCGGAATCGCCGCAGTTCAGCGCTTTGCTCGCGGCGGCAACCCCGTATGCTGCGACAGTGCTTTGCCTTTACGAATTCGTTTCTCGTGCGCCAATGCGCTGTTCTTCCTGCGCGCCGAATCACGCACATCTTCGTCGCGCGGCTGGTCGACCGGCACGAGTTGTTTCTCGCCTGACCCGATCAGGTGGGAGAGTTTCATTTCTCGCAAGATCTCTCGAATAAGTGGCCAGTTCTTCGGGTCGTGATAACGCAGCAGCGCCTTGTGCAGGCGTCGTTTCTCGGGGCTCTTGACGGTCTCGACGCTATCGCTCTTGTAAGTGACCTTGCGCAGCGGATTCTTGCGTGAGTGATACATGGCCGTCGCAGTCGCCATGGGTGACGGGTAGAAGGCCTGCACCTGGTCCGCGCGAAAATCGTTCTTCTTCAGCCACAGCGCCAGGTTCACCATGTCCTCGTCAGTGGTGCCGGGGTGAGCCGCGATGAAGTAGGGGATGAGGTACTGCTCTTTGCCGGCTTCCTTCGAGAACTGATCAAACATCTTCTTGAAGCTGTCGTAGGCGCCAATACCGGGCTTCATCATCTTGTCGAGTGGTCCGCTCTCGGTATGCTCAGGGGCGATCTTCAGGTAGCCGCCGACATGATGCGTCACCAGTTCCTTGACGTATTCCGGGTCCTCGACAGCGAGGTCATAGCGAAGACCGGACGCAATCAGTACCTTCTTCACGCCGGGTAGTTCACGCACCTTCCGGTAGAGAGCGGTCAGCGCTGAGTGATCGGTGTTCAGGTTGCTGCAGATGCCGGGGAACACGCAGCTCGGGAGCCTGCATGCGGCCTCTATCTCGCGGCTCTTGCAAGCCAGCCGGTACATG
Source organism: uncultured Gammaproteobacteria bacterium (assembly GCA_963752875.1). Lineage (GTDB taxonomy): Bacteria > Pseudomonadota > Gammaproteobacteria > Steroidobacterales > Woeseiaceae > UBA1847. The sequence continues at coordinate 54,088 of CAVWAH010000019.1, forward strand.
TTCGCTGTCGGACCACCAAGATCTGAAATGACGCCGGTAAAGCCGGGCACGGTGTCGCGGATCTTCTCGACTTCTTCGAGGATCGATTCTTCGGACCGGTTCTGAATAATGCGGCCTTCGTGTTCGGTAATCGAACAGAATGTGCAGCCGCCAAAACAGCCACGCATGATGTTCACCGAGAAGCGAATCATTTCGTAAGCCGGGATGCGTGCATCGCCGTAGGACGTGTGCGGCACGCGCGTGAAGGGCATGCCAAAGACGTAGTCCATCTCGTCGGTCGTCAAGGGCAGGGCAGGCGGGTTGACCCAGAGGTCTCTTCTTTCGTGCGCCTGCACCAGGGCTCTCGCATTTCCCGGGTTCGTCTCCAGGTGCAACACACGGTTTGCATGCGCATACAGGATGGCGTCGTTACGGACTTTTTCGAATGATGGCAGTCGAATTACGGTCTTGTCGCGATTGCGTTTCGCATCGGGAACAAATCGCAGGACATTCTTGTCATCGATGACTTCGACCTGCTTGGCAGAACACTCAGCTTGTTCCTGCGTATTGACGTAAGGGCTGACAATCTGATCGATACGTCCGGGACGATCGACGCGCGTCGAATCAATTTCCCACCATCCGTCCGGCGTGTCGTCGCGGATAAACGCAGTACCACGAATGTCGGTTATCTGTTCGACAGGTTCACCGCGAGCTATGCGGTGCGACAGTTCAACGATCGCGCGTTCGGCATTGCCATAGAGCAGGATGTCGGCGCTGGCGTCGAGCAGGATTGAGCGTCGCACACTATCCTGCCAATAGTCGAAATGGGCAATCCTGCGAAGTGATGCTTCGATTCCGCCGAGGACGACCGGCACATCCTTATAAGCTTCTTTGCAGCGCTGCGAGTAGACGAGCGAACAACGATCGGGGCGTTTGCCACCAGCCCCGTGCGGCGTATAGGCATCGTCATTTCTGACTTTCTTATCCGCCGTATAGCGATTGATCATCGAGTCCATGTTGCCCGCGGCAACACCGAAGTACAGGTTCGGTCTTCCCAATTCTTCGAAAGCGTCCTTCGATCGCCAGTCCGGCTGCGCGATGATGCCTACGCGAAAACCATTCGCTTCGAGCAGTCGACCAATGATTGCCATGCCGAACGACGGATGATCAACGTAGGCGTCACCCGTGACGATGATGATGTCGCAGGAGTCCCAACCCAGGGCGTCCATTTCTGCGCGAGACATCGGCAACTGCGGTGCATCACCAAAACACTCGGCCCAGTACTTGTTGTAGTCGTACAGTGTGGTGGCAGGTGAGGGCATCAATCGGTCTCGGGTTTAAGTTCAAAGTTCACTGATAATCGGAATTTAGTTGACGAGCCAGGTTCGCCACCAAAGACCGAACTGCGTACTGTACCCGAGATCACGCCGACGGATTCGTCGATTGCTATCAAGCACGTAGTAAGTCGGGAATGCATGTACGCGCCAGTCCTGGGCTATCTGGCTGTCGCCGAGTACAACCGGCAGATCGAGCTCGTGACGTTCGACATAGTTGCGGACCTCCTCGAGGTCTTGCCAGTCGAGGACCACAGTCAGGATTTCCAGCGATTCGTCATCCCGTAGTCGACGCAAGCGCGTCAGGTTGTCGGAGCTGACGGCGCAGAACTTGCACCATGGTGCAAAAAAGTAGACGAGCATGGGCCGGTTACCTGCAGCGGCGATATCGTAGCTGCCGCCGCGCAACAGCGGGCCATCAAGCGCGGGTGCCGTCTCGCCGGATGTCGACAGCATGTTGCGGGCTTGGAATGCGCTGACAACAAGAAACACAGCCACGAAAAACAGGGCGTTTAGGAACAGACCCGAATGCTGTTTCAGGAATTGTCGTATCTTCGGTTGGCCCGGCATCGGTGAAGTCTACCCGATCGACTAAGGTTTGATTATCTCTCGGTCTTAGCGGCTGACCGGATGAACCTTCACTTGGGCTGAGTAATGCAGCCCAGCCACCAATGAGGCCAAAAATCAGGCAGAGAATTGCGGCGAGGAGGTCGTTTACCCTGGACCCAATACCCAGGAGGGCTGCATGTCAATTGTTGGTCATTCTGCCAATGTCTATGGGCTCTATCCTGGTGAACTCAATATCACGCACGGTCCTCATGTTTCGCCACATTAATGCATGACCCTTAGTGAACCGCACCGATCTGACCCGTTTTTGCCAAAGCGACACTTCTTCATCCGTTGCTTCTCTTGTTTTTCCTGCTTTTCCGGACAAACGAATACCGGGCGGAACTTCGAACTTCCCACGTATCAGCGATCGTAGCCAAAACCATCGACTGCTATTGACCGCCAGAACACATACTTGCTGGTTAGCTTCCAGGTTCCTTGGAAGTTGGCTTGGAAATTCTTCGAAGTAAAAGCCATACCCAGGTGCACCGAGTATCAACGAGCCTATCGGCGTGACATGCGGTTCGCCGTCTTCAGTAACGCTCGAGATAGCGTAGTGAAATGAAGACGTGAACGAATGCCTGAATAGTTTCTTGATCGCCTGCCAGTCGGCCTCAATTTCCATGAATTGTTCCCTCCCGTGTGATAAGCGTCAATATAAGCGCACATCTAAAGAGTCAGCGCTGGTTTCTTAGCATTGGTACGACTGTCGCTTTGCGAGCATTTTCAAGCGCCTCGTCTTGTTGTTTCTCTATGTCGGCGAAATTCTTCTCGAGATCGTCTAGTTTAAGACGCAAGGTGTCGGATAGTTCCTCGGACTTGACGGCCTGCTGTCGATATCCTTCGGCATCGGTCTCATGCTCCTTGCGGCTGTCCTCCAATGCCTCTGCGCACCGCACCAGTTGCTGGTTGTGAATTCTAAGCTCTTCCAACTCGGCCAGATCCCGTTCCCGTGCCTCAAGTTCTCGCTTTAATTGAATGGCGCCATCTTTAAGCTGTGCATTATCAGCCTCAAGTTTGTTGACGTTTCGCTCCAGCACCTTCAGCTGCCCCAATCGGAGTTGTGCTGCCACGATCATGTTCTCGGTGGATCCGTGTTCCAGAGTGGAGGATTCTACGAGGTTGGCAAAGGACTCTTGCTCAGTTCGTGCCTCTTTGATTTCCTTCTCGAGCAGCTTGCGCTTTTCAAGCGACTTAACGAGTTCGCGCTTGTAGAAATCCTGGGTTTTGCCGAACTCGGATTGCAGCGCGGTAGTCTGTTGTCGTAATGAACCTAGCGAACTTTGCATGATGCTAAGTTTGATCTTGGTACCTTCACGTTCCGAGCGAAGCATGAGTATATTCTTGGCCAACAGCTTTGATTTCTTGAGCAAAGGCTCGAACTCGGTGTTGCGGTCGGCGATTGCACCTCGAAGAGATACGATCTTGGTTTGCGATTGGGAATACTTATTGGCTAACAGGTCTTTTTGAGCAGTGACCGCGTCTAATTTCGTCAGGGCCGCGTTGGTGATCTGGTCGATTCGACGCCGGCTAACCACGGCTTGCATCAGCCACGCACAGACGGCGCCCAGAATGCCGCCTCCGAGTGCATATAACGCTGTTTGAAACACCGAAGTGCCCATAGTTGTCCCTGATGCCGGATAAAGACAAATTTGCTGATTGTCCCAGTATGGTCATGTCGGAGATTATGAAATATGACAGATCGCACAAAATGAGACATCAACCGTTCGCTCCGTTGGGGAGCAACCAGGGTTCATTCTGAACTCGCAGCATAGCTTCCATACGGTTGGTGACATTAAGTTTCGACAGTACGGACGACACATGATGCTCGACCGTTCTCTGTGAGCGAGCGAGAATCTCGGCAATGTCGCGGTTCGTAGCGCCGTTTGCGACCAACGCCAGAATGTCCTGTTCGCGCTTTGTGAGTCCGAGAGGATGGTTCTTTGCAGCGCCGTAGTGGCCGCGGCGCGAACGCGGCATCTGCTTGGCGAGGCCAAGCCCGCGTGCGATCTTTCGGGCTTTTGTCGAGGCAGCCCTGGCCTCGATAGGGTCAAGAAGCTTGAGGGCACGGGCAATTACGGGCGCGGTTGTCTCCTTTCCTCCCTGCATCAGACTGAGTGCCGCGGAATACGGCGCACCAAGGGACTCCCAGGCGCTGGCTGCTCCTTCGTAATCGCCTTCAATTTCCGCCGCACACGGTGCCGGTAGCTGAACATCGAAATCTGCCGGGAGCTTGAGCCCAATCCGTTTCGCCCAAACAGCTGCTTCACCGATATTCCACGGGTGCATTTGTGTTGCTCCAACATTCGCCAGGCGCTGAAGATGTTCGGCCGCAGCATTAGGTTTGTCGTCCAGCCACGCCGCTTCAACGAGGCTGAACAAAGCCGGGACAAGGTATTGGGACTCGTCGGTCGCCATCGCATCTTGTAGTGCTTTTGCACCGAGTTCCTGCGCATCGGGCGCGCCCAGACGTATCCGCACTCGAGCAAGGACGATGAGAGCGGGCAATTTCATCAACAGTGTCAGTCGATCAAGCTTCAAAACACCAGTCGCAATAGTCTCGGCGTCACGGAGGCGACCTTGCTCCATGCGCAACTGCGCCAGACGGCCAACGAGGTAATGTGTCCAGGAATCGAGGTCGTGGTGCGTATCGAAAGAAATGCCGTCGCTAATGATCCGCTCAGCAAGCTCAAAATTCCTGAAGTCCACGCCATATTCCGCGAGGTTCGTATATACGCGCGCCGCGTGTTCGTGGTGCCCGACCTTCAGCGCCAGCTTGAGACTTTCCTCGAGCAACTCGATGCCGTCAGGCTTGTCGCGGAAGATGAGTGCAGTCCCTACGTTGTTAAGGGCATGAATCCTGACTTCGTCATCGTCGAACTCCGCGGCAAGTTGCAGCGCTCGATTTCCCCATTCAACTGCCTCGTCCATGCGGTCGTTGAGCATGTGCAGTTGCGAACGGAGACTGTATGCCATTGCTCGCTCTGATGAGGGAGGCGTGTCTTCGAGGACACGAACCGCTTCATCGGCAAAGTGCCCGGCCTCAGCAGCCTCGCCGCGATACCAATGCAGTCGAGATAGCCAGCGTAGATTTTCGCCCACCTTGTCCATGCGGCCGATGGCGCGCCAGAGTGTAATGGCATGGCGTCGTGCTTCCAGAACCTCGTCATTGATGCGTAATGCAAGTCCAGCCTCATACGCCCAGTCCTCGTACAGCTGTGCTGCTATCTCAGGTTCGGCTTCGTCGATAAATTTCAATGCAGTGGCGAGGTGCGCCGCAGCTTCACGGTGAGCGCCGGCCGCCGTTGCATTCGCCGCCGCGCGAGGTGCGTAGCGAAGTACACGCTTTGAGTCCAGCGCGCCGGCGGCATGGTGAACTAACTCGTCCAGTGCCGGTTCAGGCTCTGCCGTCATTAACGCGTCCAGCACGCGAGCGTGGATGGATTTTTGTTCACTGGCGGAGATTCGTGACAATGTTGCAAGACGTGCTAGTTCGTGGCGAAAACGTAGCGAACGATTGACGTCCTGCATCAATAAATTTCGTCCGACGCATGCCATGGCAAGGGTCTCGCCGCCATCTCCAAACAAGGGTTGCAGAACATGCCTTGGCACCGATCCTGGAATGACGCTGATCGTCTCAAGAAATTCTCGCTCTACCAGGGCCAGCCGGTTCAGCCGCGATCCTACAGCGTCTTTGACAGACGCCGGGACGGATTCATGAATGTCCTCCCGGCAGGCGAGTAGCTCGGTCACGAAAAACGGGTTGCCGCCAGTTATCTGGTAAACCTCGTCATCGACTTGGCCCAGGGATGCACCGAGTGCGTTGACGCCGTCCATCGTGAGCGGCAGCAATTCGATACGGTGCGTGCAAGACGACGGCAGCTCGCCCAATACCTGGGTCAACGGATGATCCGATGAGATCTCATCGTCCCGGAAGCTCATCACCAGTAGCGCGCGGAGCATTGACACGCGGCGGCCGATGTACTTTAAGAAGTCCAGGGTGGCATGGTCAGCCCAATGAACGTCTTCAAATACCAGGACGGTCGGTTCGCGTGATGAGTCGATATGTCTCAGCACCGCTGCAAACAACCGCGAGGACTGGCCGCCATCGGCAAGTAGCTGAATGACTTCGTGGCCCAGCGATTGAGCCATGTCATGAATCGGCCCAAGGGCTCGGGGCGTAAACAGGGCATCGCAACCACCCCAGACAACAGTGCAGTCCGCGCTGGCCCGAAGGCGCATCTCCTCAAGAACGGACGTCTTTCCAATGCCAGCTTCGCCGCCGACCAACGCGATGGCGCCGCGACCATTACTGGCGCTTTGCGCCAGGTCGAGCAGTTCCTGAACGGGCTGTTCTCGTTCAACCAGCATCGGCTCTTAATCCCCAAAAACTTGCGCCAGAATAATGCGCCCAGTACATGGTTATCACTTGCGCACAAAACAGACAAGTGACCGTCTTATGCGCGAATAGACCGCTAAATCCTCGAAAAATGGGTGCAAAAGCGGCCAAAGGCGTGATTTTGCGGGGCAACCTGCCTGACAGACTCGAATTGTCGGGGCCCGAAACGGCGCGAAAAATAGGTATGCCAGAGTCAAAATTGGGGGTCTTTACCGAGGTACGCTAGCCAGAACGCTCCTAACCTGTTGGTAAGCGAGCCCAGAAGAACCCAAATCCGAGGAGATCCAGCATGCGCGCCATTTTCCTGACCCTGTTATTGACCGTAATAGCCGCACCAGCCCAAGCCGACGACATACAGGAATACCTTGAGAAGTTCGGTATCGACAAGAACGCCTCGTTCAGTGGTACCAGCGGACGTTGCCAGCTCACGGGCTGTCAGGTGTGTCCTCTTAATTACAAAGATCCTCGTTCTCAGGTTCGCTGCAGCAGGGCTTGGGCCATCATAACAACGACAACTCTCGACAAAAAACGGGCGAAGTAGATCTGGATTTGATTGAGAAACAGCGGGATGACAACCCGGCGGCCGGTCATAACCGACTGGTAGCCGACGTTGGCCACCTCAACCGCGTCCATAACCCCTTG
>CAVWAH010000020.1:0-202436 GCA_963752875.1 uncultured Gammaproteobacteria bacterium
GTTTTACCTGATGGCGCGAGTAGGGCGATTGCTGCAGGAGCAGGGCGTCGAGGGTGCCGCGAAAGTGCCGGCGAAGTACCTCGATCTTGTCGCGCTCGGAACCGTTGCTGACGTCGTTCCGCTCGACCACAACAATCGCGTCCTCGTGCAACAGGGCCTGCTGCGTATTCGCGCGGGGCGCTCTGTCGTGGGGATCCAGGCGATCCTCAAACAGTCAGGCCGACAGGCCGCTCGTTGCGTAAGCACTGATCTCGGTTTTGCCGTGGGCCCGCGCATTAATGCGTCGGGGCGACTGGATGACATATCCGTCGGTATCGAGTGCCTGCTTACTGACGATTTCGACACTGCGCTGGAGTACGCACACAAACTCGACGGCATCAATTCCGAGCGTCGCGATATCGAGGCGACGATGCGCGACCAGGCGTTCGCCTATGTTGATTCGCTGGGCTCGCAGCGATGGCCGGCATGTGTTTGCGTTTATGAAGCCAGTTGGCACCAGGGTGTCGTCGGCCTGATTGCTGCGCGCGTTCGCGAGCGGTGTCACCGGCCTGTGATTGCGTTCGCACGCGAGAATGGCGAGTTCCTGAAAGGCTCGGCGCGCTCGATCCAGGGTGTGCATGTCCGCGATCTGCTTGAGGCTGTTTCGGCAACGCGTCCCGGAATGATTGAGAAGTTTGGTGGTCACGCGATGGCCGCAGGCCTGACTATCGCCGAGCACGCATTCGATGAGTTCAAACGGGCTGCCGCCGAGCAAATGGGGCGCCTGTATCCAAACGCGGACTTCAGCGGCGCAATCGTGACAGACGGACAACTACCGGGTGATGCAATCAGTCTCGGTTTTGCGCGTTCCCTGCGGGATGCAGGTCCCTGGGGTTCGGGATTCCCCGAACCGACATGGAGCGGTGATTTTTCGGTCGAAGAGCAGCGCGTCGTTGGTGAGAATCACCTCAAGCTACGGGTACGGCCTGCGGGTGGCGGCAACATCATTGATGCGATCGCATTCAACCAGGCCGGGTCCGCCTACCGCGGCACGGTTCAGCTCGCTTTCCGTCTTGACGTTAACGAGTATCGCGGTAACCAGACCCCGCAGCTCGTCGTCGAACAAATTGCCTCCTTGCAGGGTAGCGGCACGTGATAAGATCGCGCCCTTTTCGCCCGGCCAAAAACAGACAAGCTCATGGAAACCAGCCAGATAGAACAATCGATTGCCGACCTTGCTGAACGCTCTGATGCGTTGAGGAGGTATCTTTGACTACGAGGGCAAGGCGGAACGCCTGACCGAGGTCCAGCGCGAACTCGAACAACCCGATGTCTGGAACGACCCCGAACGCGCACAGGCACTGGGGCAGGAACGCGCGCGGCTCGAGCAGGTAGTTGAAGGGCTCGACAAGATCACGACCGGCCTGACTGATGCCGGCGAACTCCTCGAAATGGCTATTGAAGAAGATGACGACGCCACGGTTGGCGAGGTCGTCAACGATATTGGCGGGTTTGAGAAGATTGTCGCCGGACTCGAGTTTCGGCGCATGTTTTCGGGTGAGATGGACCCAAACAACGCGTACGTCGATATCCAGTCGGGTGCCGGTGGCACCGAGGCGCAGGACTGGGCCGAAATGTTGCTGCGCATGTATCTGCGCTGGGCCGAGGCGCATGGCTTCAAAGCCGAGGTCATCGAAGCGTCGGCAGGTGAAGTTGCTGGCATCAAGAGTGCGACCGTACACATCGTCGGCGAGTACGCGTACGGCTGGTTGCGCACTGAAACGGGCGTGCACCGTCTCGTGCGCAAGTCACCGTTCGACTCGGGCAATCGCCGCCATACGTCGTTCGCATCGGTGTTCGTATCGCCCGAGGTCGACGACGATATCGACATCGAGATCGATCCGTCGGATCTGCGCATCGATGTCTATCGTGCCAGCGGCGCAGGCGGCCAGCACGTCAACCGGACCGAATCAGCCGTGCGCATTACGCACTTGCCGACCAACACGGTCGTGCAATGCCAGAACGATCGCTCGCAGCACAAGAACAAGGCGACGGCGATGAACCAGCTGCAAGGCGAAACTCTACGAGCTGGAGATGCAGGAGCGGCGTGCCGCGGCCGCCGAAGTCGAAGAAGGGCAAGGCGGATGTCGGCTGGGGCAGCCAGATTCGCAACTACGTGCTCGACCAGAGCCGCATCAAGGATTTGCGTACCGGTGTCGAAACCGGTAACACTCAGGCGGTGCTCGATGGCGGGCTTGATGCCTTCATCGAAGCGAGCCTCAAACAGGGACTGTAAAAGGCAAACCAATACTGTGAGTAACGACAAGCAACAAGACGAAAACAAGCTCATCGCTGAAAGACGCGGCAAGCTCGATGCTCTTCGGGAGCAGGGCAACGCGTTCCCGAACGACTTTCGCCGCAACGCGATCGCCGAGGAGCTGCACCAGACCTTTCACGAGCACGACAACGACGCATTGGCCGAAGAAAACATCGAGGTCGCCGTGTCCGGTCGCATGATGGCCAAGCGGGTTATGGGCAAAGCGAGTTTCGTCAAGTTGCAGGATCGTTCCGGACAGATTCAGTTGCGCCTCGAACGCGATCGCTTGCCCGAGGGCGTATACCAGGCATTCAAGAAGTGGGATGTCGGCGATATCGTTGGCGCTACGGGCGTTTTGTTCCGCACGAACACAGGTGAGCTGACGGTGCTCGCCGATGAGGTCCGGTTGCTGACGAAGTCGCTGCGTCCGCTACCCGAGAAATGGGCGGGCTTGTCCGACCAGGAAACAAGGTATCGGCAACGCTACGTCGACCTGATTATCAATGAGTCGAGCCGCGACGTATTCCGCAAGCGCTCGCAGATCATCACCTACATGCGGGGCTTCCTCGAGTCGCTGGACTTTCTGGAAGTCGAGACACCGATGATGCAGATAACGCCCGGCGGTGCCATTGCCCGGCCGTTCACGACGCACCACAATGCCCTCGACATGCCGCTCTATCTGCGCATCGCGCCGGAGCTGAACCTGAAACGACTGATCGTGGGCGGCTTCGATCGCGTGTACGAGATCAATCGCAATTTCCGCAACGAAGGCGTATCGACTCAGCACAACCCCGAGTTCACGATGCTCGAGGCCTATCGCGCCTACGCGGATTACAACGACTGGATGGATACGACCGAGGCTATGTTGCATGGCATGGCGGAAGTTGTTAATGGCTCGACGACGGTCGAATACCAGGGCGAGACATTCGATTTCGGCCAGACGTTCAAACGCATGACGGTCGAGGAGGCTATCGAGGCCTACAACCCGGATTTCGACATGTCCAAGGTGCGTGATCGCGACTACCTCGCCGCGTACTGCGAGAAGATTGGCGTACACGTCAAGGACAATTACGGTCCCGGCAAACTGCAGACCGATGTTTTCGATGAGACCGGCGAAGCGAAGTTGCGTGAACCGACGTTCATCACTCAGTACCCTGCGGAAGTATCACCGCTGGCCCGCAAGAACGACGACGACCCGTTTGTCACGGATCGCTTCGAGCTATTTATTGCGGGACGTGAGATTGCCAATGGCTTCTCGGAGCTCAATGACTCTGAAGACCAGGCTGAGCGTTTCAAGGCGCAAGTCGAAAATGCGGCGGCGGGTGACGACGAAGCGATGTCCTACGACCACGACTATATTCGTGCGCTCGAGTACGGCATGCCGCCGACAACGGGGATCGGCATCGGTGTGGACAGGCTTGTCATGTTGCTGACGGACTCACCGTCGATTCGCGACGTGCTGCTGTTCCCGCACATGCGCCCGGAAGTCTTCGACTAGATTGGGGTCAGTTACCTAACTCTTGTCAGTTAGGTAACTGACCCCAATCTATGTTCAGGCAACGACACCGAAAAGCCGGCCAATCGCTGCCGTGATAGTCATGGCAAGCGCGCCCCAGAAAGTCACCCTGATAGCGCCGATAAAAATGCTCGCGCCGCCCGCGCGTGCCGCCAGGGCGCCAAGAAAGGCCAGAAAAACAAGTGACGAGAATGCTATGGCGAGAATTTGTCGTTCCCCAGGAACAGCCCACGCAACCAGCAACGGCAGCGCTGCCCCAATTGTGAACGTCGCAGCAGAATAAAATGCTGCTTGAACAGGCCTGGCACTTGCGTGGTCCACAATGCCGATTTCGTCCTTGGCGTGTGCCCCAAGCGCATCATGATCCATCAGTTGTTCCGCGACCCTTTTTGCCAGGTCGGGCTCGATCCCTCGATTTACGTAGATCTCGGCAAGCTCTTCCACTTCAAGTTCGTAGTTTTCTTCAAGAGACTTCAGCTCCATCTCGAGGTCGGCTTTCTCTGTATCGGATTGCGAGCTGACCGAAACGTATTCGCCAGCCGCCATGGACATTGCCCCGGCAACCAGTCCGGCTACACCGGCAAGAAGAATATTTTCTTGCGAAACGCTTGCCGCAGCGACACCGATAATCAGGCTGGCCGTTGAGACAATGCCATCATTTGCGCCCAGGACTGCGGCGCGCAGCCATCCTATGCGGTGTGCTTTGTGCGATTCATGGTGACTCATTCCGGATCCCGTTCAGCTTGTGGTAGCTGTTCATGCGTGAGCGTCACACCATTGACGGACAAGCCCGAATCAGCTTTGTCGACTGGCACTACGGCAAGCAGGTCATTACCCGAGACATTCAGAACCTCACCGATATCACGGCCACCCAGCGTTACCTTGTCGCCAACCGTAACCGGCTGCTCGCTCTTGAAACGTGCGGTACGACGTTTGGTGGCCCCCTTGTAATGCGTTCGCGCGACAATTTCCTGGCCTGTGTAGCAGCCTTTGTCGAGGCTAATCGCATCGAGGAGGTCGAAATTGAGCATATGGGGTGTGAATTGCTCCACCTGCGCCGTGCCGATAAACGGGAAGCCGTTTTCGATCAGAAAGGCTGGATCGACCGTGACACCTTCGTCGATGACTTCGAATTCGATTTTCGAGCGAAACCGGAACAGGGTCAGCCGTGTCACGATGTCTTTGGCCGTCTCAGTCGGCGCGGACAGGCCGTAGCCAGACTCAACAGGCCAGACCGTCCCGAACCAGATGACGCGGCCCTTCGGGTTGCACCAGGCCGCCAGGATTTCACCCTCTGTTTCGAGGCGTTTGAGGTCGTTAGTCAGCTGGCCCTGCAGGAACTCGAACGCGTCCGGGCCGGTGACTCTGATCGTCGAAATTGCATGCATGGTAATGTGCTTTTACGTAGGTACTGCAGGTTGATGAAGCCTCTGGCATACTCTCGCCATGAGCGCACTGGATCCGGAAAACAAGGTCGGCACTGACGATTCACAGGCCGAACCCAAAACTGATCCGTTACCGGATGATAACTCGCAAGATGTCCCAGATCGTCCGAAAGAGATCGGGGGCCGCGGTGGACTCGACCCTACCCGCTACGGTGATTGGGAAAAAGCCGGGCGTTGTATCGATTTTTGATCAAGAAGTTACCTCATGAATAATCACGACAGGCCTCTGTCGCCTCATCTCTCGATCTATCGCTGGCCGATAAATATGGCCACCTCGATCCTGCATCGTGCCACAGGTGTCGCGATGACCGCAGGATTCATCGTTTTTGTTGGCTGGCTATTTGATGCCGCCTCGGGCCCGGATGTCTACGCCATGTTCCTCGGCGCGATGGACACTACGATCGGCAGGTTGCTATTGATCGGGTGGAGTTATGCGTTTTTCTACCACCTCTTGAACGGCATTCGACACCTGGTCTGGGACACGGGTCGCGGCTTCGAGAAAGGGCAGGCGTCCGCCTCAGCATGGTTTGTCATTGTGACGTCCGTTGTGCTGACGGCAGCGTTCTGGTGGGTGGCATTGTGAGCCTGCGATCACCGCTCGGCCGGGTACTCGGTCTCGGCACTGCCAAAGATGGTACGTCCCACTGGTGGGGGCAGCGCGTATCCGGTGCGGCAATGGCCGTTCTTGGTCTCTGGTTTGCCTGGTCAGTGGCCACAATGTCGGGTTTTAGTCATGCAGAAGCCGTCACATTCATCAGCCAGCCCGTCAACGCGGTCTTGCTGCTGCTGCTGAGCGTCACGATGGCCTACCACTCGTACCTGGGCGTACAGGTCGTCATCGAGGACTACGTGCACGGCCACGCACTCAAGATTGCCTCGCTTGTTCTGTCCCGCTTCGCACACGTAATTCTCGCGGTAGCGGCGGTATTTGCCATTCTAAAACTTGGAATCGGGGCATGAGCGATTACGAATTCATTGATCACAGTTACGACGTCGTCGTCATCGGTGCCGGCGGTGCTGGACTGCGTGCGACTTTCGGCCTGGCGGAAGCCGGCTTCAACACAGCTTGCATCACCAAGGTCTTCCCGACGCGCAGCCACACGGTCGCGGCCCAGGGCGGTATCTCAGCCGCACTCGGCAATATGGGTGAAGACGACTGGCGCTGGCACATGTACGACACCGTCAAGGGTTCCGACTGGCTCGGCGACCAGGATGCGATCGAGTACATGTGTAAAGAGGCGCCAGACGCGGTAATCGAACTCGAGCACTACGGCGTGCCGTTCTCGCGTACCGAAGACGGGAAGATCTACCAGCGCCCGTTCGGCGGAATGACGACTCGCTTTGGCGAGGGCACGGCACAGCGCACCTGTGCTGCGGCAGATCGCACCGGTCATGCCATGCTGCATACGCTGTACCAACAGTCGCTCAAACATGACGCCGAGTTTTACATCGAGTATTTCGCCGTCGACCTGATCATGGACGAGGGTGTTTGCCGCGGTGTCGTGGCGATCGATCTGGCGACAGGACGCCTGCATCGCTTCCGTTCACACCAGGTCATCCTCGCAACAGGCGGCTACGGTCGTTCTTTCTTCTCGTGCACGTCGGCACACACGTGCACGGGTGATGGTAGCGCGATGGTGCTGCGGGCGGGTCTGCCCGTGCAGGACATGGAGTTCGTGCAGTTCCACCCGACCGGCATTTACGGCGCCGGTTGCCTGATCACCGAAGGCGTGCGAGGCGAGGGCGGATACCTGACGAACTCGGAAGGCGAGCGTTTCATGGAGCGCTACGCACCGAACGCGAAGGACCTCGCGTCACGAGACGTCGTTTCCCGCTCCATGACCATCGAGATTCGCGAAGGCCGCGGTGTCGGTCCCGACAAAGACCACATCCACCTGCACCTGGAACACCTGGGTTCGGAGGTTATCGAGGAACGCCTGCCAGGTATCGCCGAGTCGGCACGCATCTTCGCCGGCGTCGATGTCACGAAAGAGCCAATCCCTGTTTTGCCGACCGTGCACTACAACATGGGCGGCGTACCGGCCAACTTCAACGGGCAGGTTGTCACGAAGCGGGGCGATGACCCGGAGTCGGTTGTCGAAGGCCTCATGGCCGTCGGCGAAGCAGCTTGCGTATCGGTCCATGGTGCCAATCGTCTCGGATCAAATTCACTGCTCGACCTGGTCGTCTTCGGCCGCGCTGCAGCGCATTTCTGCGCTGACGAGATGACAGCTGGTGCACGCCACAAGCCGTTGCCTGCGGATGCCGGCCAGGACAGCGTTGCGCGCATCGACAAGCTGCGCAATGCGGACGGGCCGCGGCCAACCGCCGAGATTCGACTCGAGATGCAGAAGGTGATGCAGGATCACGCGGCGGTTTTCCGGACGGGTGAGGTCCTCAATGAGGGTGTTGACCTGTTGCGTGAGACCTTTGCAGGCTTCGGCGACGTCGGCGTCGCCGATCGTTCCATGATCTGGAACACGGATCTCGTCGAGACGCTCGAGCTCGAGAATCTCCTGCTCAACGCGACGGCGACGATCGAGTCAGCCGCTAATCGTCTCGAGAGTCGCGGTGCTCACGCGCGTGAGGACTATCCGGATCGCGACGACGAGAACTGGATGAAGCATACACTGACCTGGGTTGGTGGCCCGGGCGAGGTTCGGTTCGAGTATCGACCTGTGCACATGGAAACGCTGACCGATGAAGTTGACTACGTCGAGCCGAAAGCGAGGGTGTACTGTGGTCCAACGAGCTAATATTGATGGGTGCAGAGCTACCCAGGTAATCTGGGACAAGGCACAGTCCGAAGGAAATGGCGAGTCCTTTACAAGGACTGTAACGCCGTACTGGATTACCTGGATAGCTCCCTTCGGGCGCGCTGTGAAGCGGTCGCCCGCGTCGTTGCACCTCTTAGCAAGGGCCAGCCATTGCCGGCGAGCTGCGCCTTGCGCTCAACCGCTTCACAACTCGCTGAACCCGTCAATATTAGCTCGTTGGACCACTCATGGCTGAATTCAGGCTCCCGAAAAACTCGCGTATCACGAAGGGCAAGCACTTTGATGCGGCCAATGGCTCCGGCAATTCCAGGACGTTTGCTGTTTACCGCTACGATCCGGACTCCGGTGAAAATCCGCGCGTGGATACGTACGAGATTGACATGGACAGCTGCGGCCCGATGGTTCTTGATGCGCTAATCAAGATCAAGAACGAGATCGACCCGACGCTGACGTTCCGGCGTTCCTGCCGTGAAGGTATTTGTGGCTCCTGTGCGATGAATATCGACGGTGGCAATACCCTGGCTTGCACGCGTGCAAACGACGAAGTGAAAGGCGACGTCAAAATCTACCCGTTGCCGCACATGCCGGTAGTTAAGGATCTCGTTACCGATCTGACCAACTTCTATGCGCAATACGCGTCGATCAAACCGTGGCTCCAGGCCCGCACACCGCCGCCGCCCGATCAGGAACGGCTGCAGTCGAAAGAAGACCAGGAGCTTATCAACGAGCCAGCCGCGTGCATTCTGTGTGCATGCTGTTCGACGAGTTGCCCGAGTTACTGGTGGAATTCTGATCGCTACCTGGGTCCGGCAGCATTGCTGGCAGCCTATCGCTGGCTGGTCGACAGCCGCGATGATGCGACCGGTGAGCGCCTCGATGAACTCGAGGACCCGTTCCGCCTGTATCGCTGCCACACGATCATGAATTGCACGCAGACGTGTCCGAAGGGTCTCAACCCGGCTCAGGCCATCGCCGAGACCAAGAAGATGCTCGCGGAAAGGAAGTATTGAGCGAGGAATCCAGACTTCGCTGGCAATGCCGGCGCGGCATGCGTGAGCTCGATGAGCTATTGCTTCGGTATCTCGAGGATTGCTACCCGGGCGACGATGAGGACGATAAGGCCGCATTTCGCGCAGTTCTGGAACTTGCCGACCCCGACCTGAACGGTTATCTGTTGCAACGGCAAACACCGTCTTCAGAGCCGATCGCGCGTGTCATCGAACGCATATTACGCCGAAATTTCTCCTGACCCCGTCCTGCGCCGGATTGTCCTGGCGTCGGGCGTCCTGCTGGCGCTCGCCGGAATCCCATTGATCATCACCCTGCCGGTAGCGCTGTCAGTCCGTGTCGCGGCCGTCGGCGCGTGGCTCGCCCTGGCTATCGCCGAGACTATTCGTGGGCGTCGGGGATGGAATACCTGCCATGCTCTGAGGTTTTTTCCTGATGGTGCCGTCGCCGTGTTGCTACCCGGACCAAGATGGCAACCTGCACGCCTGGTTTCGGGAGGAATACTGCTTCGCAAAACGGGGTGGATTCGCCTGGAAGTCACGTTACCCAATGGGCGCAAACAGGTGATTGGAGAACTCCTGCGTGGTGACAGCCGCAAGAGCGACGACTGGCGCCGGTTCCACGTAATCTGGAGACACATTGGAGCTCAGATACGAAGCTGCTAACATGCTCATTGGTCAGGGAAAAATTATAACAACGACGGTTGCAGGGGCGATCCTTCGAGTCATGCTGGAACGGCGTCACATAACAATGATGAATAAGGCAGAAATTCGAGAACTTATCGCCCTTATACCGGTCTATCCCGGTGTCGACAGGCTGCACGGAAAATTCGGCGAGCGAATCTGAATGTCGAATCAGTCGTCTGACAAGAAGCTGGTCAAACGGGTCCAGAAAGGTGACAAGGGTGCGTTTGATCTGCTGGTACTGAAATACCAGCACAAGATAGTCAACCTGGTGATGCGATATGTGCGTGATCCGGAACTTGCGCTCGATATTACCCAGGAAGCGTTTATCAAGGCGTACCGGGCCTTGCCACGATTTCGCGGCGACAGTGCCTTTTACACCTGGATGTACCGTATCGCCGTGAATACGGCTAAGAACCATCTTGCAGCGCGGCGGCGAAGGCCGATGGATGTGGAGCTGGACCTGCAGGACCCGGAACAGTACGAACTGCATGCGAAGCTCAAGGAGACGGATACACCCGAGGGATTGACGCTTGGGAACGAATTAAGGGAAAGCGTAGAGCGTGCAATAGCGGCGCTGCCGGAGGATCTCCGGACAGCGATCATCCTGCGAGAGCTGGAAGGCATGAGTTACGAAGAGATAGCACAGACCATGGATTGCCCGGTGGGCACAGTCAGGTCGAGAATTTTCAGGGCGCGAGACGCGATCGGTAAGAAAATCGGTCCGTTGACCAGATAGGATTTGGCCAGATTGCCTGAGGGCGAGAAGGTGCGAGTGAGTGAAGTATGAATGACCAGATAAGAATGCAGATTTCCGCCTTTGTTGATGGCGAATTGCCGGACGCCGAAGCGGACCTCCTGTTGCGCAGAATGAGCCAGGACGCGGAACTCAGGAAGAAAGCTGCCGAATACCTCGACATCGGTCGCTCCATGCGCGGTGAGGCGAGCGTACGCGGCATCGAGCGCCTGCAGGAGCGTGTTGCCGCAAGTATCGATGACAAGCCATTGGCTGACGAGGAAGTCGCAGCCGAGGCGCCTGCGGGCCGCTCCATGCGGCCGCTGGTTGGCGTTGCTGTGGCCGCATCGGTCGCGCTGGTTGCTATTTTCGGCCTGCAAATTACGCCGGGCGTCAATACGACGAATGAGGTCGCGAGTGATTCAGCGGTTGCAGAGATTGTCGAGGACCCTGGATACACGGTACCTCAGCCGGTCGACGAGCAGCTCAAGCAGTTTTACCTTAGCCACGGCGCTTCATCGTCGGAACTCGGTGCCAATGGCATGAATACGCGGTTGGTAACGCTGCGTCTCAGCCAGGAGGTACTGCCGGAAGAAGAACTCGAAGATACAGCGGCAGAAGAGGCGGCTGACGAGACACCGACACAGCCGTAATGCAGTTCCCACGAATCAAAACACTCATCTGGCCTGTATTGATCGCAGGGCAGCTGGGTTGCAGTGCCGCCGCACTTGCAGAGCGCGTCGACCCGAATGAATTGCTTAGTCGCATGGGCCCCGCCGTGCAGATGACGAGTTACGAAGGCACGGTCATTCGTATCCAGGATGGCAAGGCCGAAGCGCTCAAAGTCGTGCACACCGTGACTGATGGTGTCATTCGCGAGAAAGTCGTTGCGCAGGAAGGCGATGGCCTTGAGATCATCCGCAATGGCAACGAAGTGCACTGCATCCTGCCGGACAGCAAGTCGGTGTTGGTGGAGGAGTGGGACGATCAGTCGACACTTTTCTCAACGCTGCCATCCGGCGAGGTTCGTTTCGGTAGTGAATACGATGTGTCGATTCTGCGCGAGGAACGGGTCGCCGGGCGGCCAGCGACCCTGGTCGCGATCCGGCCTCACGACGTTTACCGGTATGGGCATCGCATCTGGCTCGATACCGAGACGGCGTTTCCTTTGCAGACACAGCTGATCGGCGAGGACGGAACAGCTATCGAGCAGGTCAAGTTCGCCGACATTATCCTGAACAAGGAAATACACGCCAGCGCGCTCGCACCGTCGATTGACACAGCGAGTTTTCGTTGGCTCAACCAGCCGTCAGGGCACAACACGCACGAAGTGAAGGCCGACTGGGAAAGCACTGATTTGCCGCCGGGCTTCCGCGTTGTTTCGACCCACGGTGAGACTATGCCAGGCAGCGATGAAGTCGTGACACACATCCTCTACAGCGATGGTCTGGCCAATGTCTCCGTATTTGTGGCCAGTCAGGACAAGGCAAGCGCCGCCGGGCCGTCGCGCGTTGGCGGTTCGAACTCATACAGTGCGAGTGTCGATGGTCATCGGATCACGGCGGTCGGTGAAGTTCCGGCGATTACCGTCGAGCAGATCGCGACGACGATGAGTCTGCGCTAAGTCCCACTGTTGTAAACTCCGGCCATGGAAAATCCCCAGGGTCGAATCCTGTCTGTTCATAACGATGCAACACCACCGCGTGCCGTGGTCGAGGTGGTCGCGTCGATCAGCTGCGCTCGTTGTGCGGCAGGCAAAGGCTGCGGTGCGGGAATTCTCGGTGGCGACGAGAAATCGCGCCGCGTCGACGCTCTGATCGCACGTGGACTCGATCTGACAGAAGGGGACCGTGTACGAATCGAATTGGCGCCCAATAATATTCTGCGGGCATCAATGATCGTCTACGGCCTGCCATTACTGGGCGCTGTGGCCGGCGCGGCTGGTGCCTGGCTAGCGGACATGGGCGATCTGGGAGCTGCAGTCGCTGCGATCGCCGGTGTTGGCGTCGGAATCCTGGCCGGGCGACGGGGCCTGCAGCGGACTGGATGCCTGCGGACATTCACGCCAACTGTAACGGCCAGATTGGCCGGGGCAAGCGACTGAATGACCCGGGTGATTGTCTATAGCCGCCAGGGCTGCCATCTTTGCGAGGACCTGATCGAGGAAATGCAGCCCATGATCCAGGGGAAACTGACGTTGGAGGTTCGCGATATCGACACAAAGCCGGAATGGCACGAGCGGTTCTTCATGGACATTCCGGTCGTGGAATACGAAGGAGAGGTGGTGTGCATGCATTTTCTCGACCGGGATGCGATTACGGGTATACTTCGCGGCTGCATTTAGCCTGCCGGCACGCCGCGCGTGCCTGAATTTCCCTGCCAATGAAGCACATACGCAACTTTTCGATCATCGCCCATATTGATCACGGCAAGTCGACCCTGGCTGACCGGTTCATCCAGCACTGCGGCGGCCTTGCAGACCGCGAGATGTCCGAGCAGGTCCTCGATTCGATGGACCTCGAGCGCGAGCGCGGCATCACGATTAAGGCACAGAGCGTATCGCTGGACTACACAGCCAATAACGGCGAAACCTATCAACTGAATTTCATTGACACACCCGGGCACGTGGACTTTTCCTACGAAGTATCCCGTTCGCTGGCAGCCTGTGAGGGAGCATTGCTCGTCGTCGATGCGGCGCAGGGGGTAGAGGCACAGAGTGTTGCCAATTGCATAACCGCGATCGACCAGGGCCTCGAGGTCCTGCCTGTCCTGAATAAGATCGATCTGCCGGCGGCGGATCCGGACAAGGTCGTGGCCGAGATCGAAGACATCATTGGCGTCCACGCGCAGGATGCTATTCGCGTGAGTGCCAAGACAGGTCTCGGTGTTCCTGAACTCCTCGAGCAGATCGTCGAACTCGTCCCTCCTCCGGAAGGGGAGCCTGACAGTTCATTGCAGGCACTGATCATCGATTCCTGGTTTGACAACTATGTCGGCGTTGTTTCTCTGGTCCGCGTGATGAATGGCAGCCTTACCAAGGGCAGCAAGATCAAGGTCATGTCCACGGGGATCTCGTACAACGCAGATCGTGTCGGCGTGTTCACGCCCAAGATGGAAGATCGCACAGTGCTCAATTCTGGCGAGGTCGGTTTCGTCATTGCTGCGATCAAGGACATTTACGGCGCCCCGGTTGGCGACACGTTGACGACGGCCAAGAATTCCTGTGAAAAACCTTTGCCCGGATTCAAACAGATTCAACCACGTGTATTTGCCGGACTGTTTCCGATCAGTTCGGACGACTACGAGAACTTTCGTGAGGCGCTGCAGAAGTTGCGATTGAATGACGCCGCGTTGCATTTTGAGCCGGAGACATCGGTGGCACTCGGCTTCGGATTTCGGTGTGGCTTCCTTGGCATGCTGCACATGGAAATCGTGCAGGAGCGCCTCGAGCGGGAATATAACCTCGAACTGATCAATACGGCTCCGACCGTTATTTTTGAGGTTGTCGATACGAGCGGGAATGTGCTGAGTGTCGACAATCCATCGAAACTGCCGCCGGCCAACGAGATTGAAGAGCTACGCGAGCCGATAATTGCGGCCAATATCCTCATGCCCGAGGCCTACGTTGGAGCTGTTATCAAGCTGTGTATCGAGAAACGTGGTACTCAGACGCAGATGCGTTATCTTGGTGGCCAGGTGTCAATCGAGTATGAACTGCCACTCGCTGAAGTCGTGCTGGACTTTTTCGACCGCCTGAAATCGGTGAGCCGCGGTTACGCGTCTTTCGATTATCACTTCCTTCGTTTCGAGCCGGCACAGCTTGTCAGGCTCGACGTGCTGATTAATGGGGACCGTGTTGATGCGCTCTCCGTGATTATTCACAAGGAAAAAGTCAGAACTCGCGGGCGCGAGCTTGTCGAAAAGATGAGAGAATTGATTCCACGGCAGATGTTCGACGTTGCGATTCAGTCGGCTGTGGGTGGCCAGGTTATTGCGCGCGCTAACGTCAAGGCATTGCGCAAGAATGTCACGGCCAAGTGCTATGGTGGCGATGTGTCGCGCAAGCGTAAACTGCTCGAGAAACAGAAGGCAGGCAAGAAACGAATGAAGCAGGTCGGGTCTGTGGAGATCCCACAGGAAGCATTCCTCGCGGTGCTGCGCGTTGATAAATAGACAGGCAAGAGTGAGTAAGTATTTTGATCGTTAATCTCGCATTGATACTGACATTACTGACACTGGTTTCCGGCGTCGTAGTTGCGATAGACAAACTGGTCTGGAAGACGGCTGAGGCCGACTCCCGGCAGGCACCGAGTGGCAAGGATATTCTGGTCGAGTATTCGCGATCGTTCTTCCCGGTGCTGTTGTTCGTTCTCGTTATACGTTCATTTATTTTCGAGCCGTTTCGAATTCCATCGGGCTCGATGATGCCGACGTTGGTTGAAGGTGACTTCATCTTCGTCAAGAAATACTCGTACGGGCTGCGCCTGCCGGTAACAGAAACGAAATTCGTGGAGACCGGAAGTCCACAGCGTGGTGATGTCATCGTTTTCCGCCTGCCGTCGGATCCGCGTATTAACTACATCAAGCGTGTCATCGGTTTGCCCGGCGATACGGTTGTGTACGAACGCCATCGCCTGACGATCAACGGCGAAACCATCGATCTGAATTTCGGTGAACGGGAATTTGGCAATGTTCCGGTCTTTGTCGAGGACCTCGACGGACGCGTACACGATATCCTGATACACAACGCTGAGTTCTCCACCCGGGACGGCACCTATCGCGTTCCCGAGGGACAGTACTTTGTCATGGGTGATAACCGTGACCGCAGCAAGGACAGTCGCTTCATCAACGCTATTCCCGAGGAGTTTCTGGTGGGCGAGGCTGTCCGAGTGTGGATGAATTTCATTCCATGGAACATGCCCGACTGGGGACGAATTGGTACAAAAATCCAATAATGTGGTGCCAGTCACTGATTTGACCGGTAAAATCACGGTACGTTTGACACTATGGCGCAGGCAGGGTGCATTCGATTGAGCGGAGAGAATGGTATGTCTTTGAAATACTTGGAAAAATGGCGCAGCAGGCAGAGACAGGCTGGCATGACGACGCTGGGCCTGATTATCCTCGTGACGTTCGCTGGGTTGTTCGCGTTTGCCGGTATCCGGCTGACTCCCGTGTATCTCAATTACATGAAAGTCGTCGGTGTTGTAGACGGCGTCGGCGAGGAGTTCGACAGTACGGGCGCTGGCCGCTCGGCCATTCGCAGCTCCATTTCGCGACGTTTTGACATCGAAAGCGTCAGCGAAATCACGGCCAAGGAGGTTAAGGTCACGGCGGTTGACGGCGGATTTGAAGTAGCAGCGACCTACTCTCATAAGACGCCTTTCATTGCCAATGTCTCCTTCGTTGTTGACTTCGACAAGCGAACCCTTATCCGACGATAGATCTTTTCGGCCGCGCGGCGGCCAGGCAAACCAAGAGCGATTACATTGGAAAAGGCCGAGAGCTGGCTCGACAAGACGCTGCACTATCGGTTCAACGACGCCGGACTTTTCGTCCAGGCACTTACCCATAGAAGCGCAGCCGGAAGTAATAATGAGCGGCTGGAATTCCTGGGCGATGCTGTCCTCGACTTTGTGATATCGGACGCCGTTTTTCATTTGCGGCCCGACGCGGATGAGGGCGATCTCAGCAAGCTGCGCGCATCTCTCGTGAAAGACACAACACTGGCCGAACTCGCCCTTGAGCTCGGACTCGGTGAGTACCTGATTCTCGGTAGTGGCGAACGCAAGACAGGCGGACATCGTCGTGAATCGATCCTGGCCGACGCGCTGGAGGGAATTTTCGGTGCCGTGTATCTCGACTCCGGTTTTGAAGCTGCGAAAGATGTAATCGATCGCGTTTTCGCGCAACGTCTCGAGACGCTACCCGACGGGGAAGACCTGCGCGATCCGAAAACACGTTTGCAGGAGTGGCTGCAGGCGCGCAAACTATCGCTCCCCGCCTACGATCTGGTCAGTGTTACTGGCAAGGATCACCGGCAGACATTCGTTGTATCGTGCACGGTGAACGAGCTCTCGCAAACTTCGGAAGGTGAATCGACGTCGCGGCGCAAGGCTGAGCAGCATGCCGCGCGCCACATGTTGGAAATTTTGTCCGGAGAACACCCGTGAGCGCACATCGTTGTGGCCTCGTAGCTGTTATCGGTCGCCCAAATGTGGGCAAGTCCACGCTGATCAATGCGATCATGGGGCGCAAGGTCAGCATCGTTACCGCCAAGCCGCAGACGACGCGTCATCGCATACTCGCCGTGCACACCTCGGACGAAGTGCAGATCATTTTTGTTGATACGCCGGGCTTGCATCGCAATGCTGGCAAAGCCATGAATCGGCTGATGAATCGTACTGCCGCGAACGCGTTGGCGGATGCCGACGTCATACTGTTCGTCAGCGATGCCACACACTGGACCAGCGAAGATGAGGATGTGCTGAAGCGCCTGAAACAGGTGCGCATGCCTGTCGTAGCTGTGCTGAATAAGGTCGACAAGGTCCACCCGAAAGACAAGCTGCTCGATGCGTTGGCGCTGATGTCCGCGCGTCATGATTTCGCCGAGATCATTCCGGTTTCGGCCCTCAAACACGACTACCTCGACAAGCTCATGGCGGTATTACCCCCGTTCCTGCCGGAGTCACCTCCGCTGTTTCCCGAAGACATGTATACCGATCGCAGTAAAGAATTCCACACGTCAGAAATTATTCGTGAGAAGCTGACCCTCTTGCTCCACCAGGAGTTGCCTTACGGGCTAACGGTGCAGGTGGAGCGCTACCTCGACGAGGAAAGCGGAATCACAATCAATGCGGTCATATGGGTCGAACGCGACAGCCAGAAAGGCATCGTCGTCGGGAAGAACGGCAGCGTGCTTAAGAAAGTGGGGAGGGCGGCGCGACTGGAACTCAAGGGGCAATTGAAGCGCAATGTGCACCTCGAACTGTGGGTCAAGGTCAAGACGAACTGGGCCGACAACGAGCAGGACCTTATGAATCTCGGATACGAATCGCCGTAATCGCGCGACGATGAGCAATCCAAGACGCGTCCAACAGCAGCCTGCGTATATCCTGCACCGGCGACCTTTTCGCGATTCAAGCCAGATCCTCGACGTTCTAACCCGCGACTACGGCAAGGTCGCCGCGGTAGCCCGTGGCAGCCGCGGATCGAAATCCCGCCTGGCAGGCGTACTGCGTCCGTTTCTGCCGCTGCGTGTATCGTGGGTCGCAAAGTCGGAGCTTGGAACGTTGACCGGCGCTGAGCCGGACGGTCCGCCATCCGGACTGAAGGGTGACGCCCTGTTGTCGGCTTACTACGTCAACGAGCTGTTGTTGTATTTTCTGCATCGCCATGACCCGCAACCCGAGATATTTGAACTGTATTCGCAGACCATTCCGGGATTGTGCGGCACGGAGGATGTAGCAGCCTGCCTGCGGAACTTCGAGCTCGAACTACTGGTCCTTCTCGGCTACGCGGTGACCCTCGGTCACGTTGCCGGGACGAACGACGACATCAATCCGGCCAGCAATTACGACTATCGTGTTGACCAGGGGCCGGTTCCGGTCGAGAGGTCGGAAGGTCCGCTGGTATTTGCCGGAGCCACGTTGCTGGCCATCGCGACACGGCAGTTTGATGACCCTGACGTGCTGCGAGCCGCGAATCGCCTGCTTCGCGCAGTCATCACTCATCACCTCGGGGGCAAGGAATTACAGAGCCGCAAGGTGCTGCGCGAAGTACATCGGGGTAGAATTGCGCCTCCTGAAAAGCGGACACAGCTTGATGAGTAAGGAAGACCCAATATGTCTCGGCGTCAATATCGATCACGTGGCGACGCTGCGCCAGGCTCGCGGTACTGTGTATCCGCGACCGGCGGAAGCGGCACGTATGGCCGAATTGGCGGGCGCGGACAGCATCACAGTGCATCTGCGGGAGGATCGGCGCCATATCCAGGATTATGATCTCGACGAAATAAACGAGGTGATGCGTACGCACATGAATCTCGAAATGGCTGTCACTGACGAGATGATCGCCATTGCGAAACGCGTCAAGCCGACGGATGTGTGTCTCGTGCCTGAAAAGCGCGAGGAATTGACGACCGAAGGCGGTTTGGATGTTGCGGGGCAGGTCGACAAGGTGCGTGCCGCGTGCGACCAGCTACGCGATGCAAACATCCGCGTATCGCTGTTCATCGACCCCGATCGCGCGCAGCTGGATGCGGCAGTTTCTGCCGGTGCACCGGTCGTTGAACTGCATACCGGTAAGTACGCCGATTCGGAGGGTGACGAGCAGGCCGCCGAACTCAAACGTATTGCCGATGCCACCACGTACGGGCACGAGCTCGGGCTGGTTATTAATGCCGGTCATGGCTTGCACTACCAGAACGTCAAGCCGATCGCGCGAATGGAACACGTTGTCGAACTCAATATTGGGCACGCAATAATCGCTCGCGCAGTTTTCGACGGACTCGCGGTCGCCGTCGGCGAAATGAAGACGCTCATGCTCGAAGCACGCCAGGAGTGATCACGGCGTGATATTTGGTATTGGCACCGACATGGTTGAATTGAGCCGCATCCAGGGCATTTATGATCGCTACGGCGAGCATTTCGCGAAACGTATCCTGATGGATGAAGAGTTCGAACTCTATGCGCGCAGCAAGAATCCTGTGCGTTTTCTGGCCATGCGGTTTGCCGGTAAGGAGGCGACTGTTAAGGCAATGGGTACAGGATTTGCGCACGGCGTCTGGTTGCGTGATGTCGGCATATTGAGCAACGACTGGGGACGGCCGATCGTTGTCTGGTCAGAACGAGGCAGCCGCGTCTGTGCGCGTTTAGGCATTGGGAGTGGTCACGTCAGCCTTACCGATGATGCGGGCCTCGTCCTGGCTTTCGCCGTCGTCGAAAACTCGGAACACAAGGATTAATTACTACGATGCATTGTTTTTCTTTCGATATTGAAACGGTACCGGACGTAGAGTCCGGGCGGCAATTGCTCGAGCTCGATGGCCTGTCCGACGAGGATGTCGCGACGGCAATGATGTTCAAACGCCAACAGGCGGTTGGTCATGATTTCCTGCCGCTGCACCAGCACCGGATCGTGGCGATATCGGTGACCTTTCGCACGGCGGATACGTTCAAGGTCTGGAGCCTGGGCGACGAAGAATCTGATGAGGCCGAACTGGTACAGCGCTTTTTTGACGGTGTTGATCGCTACACGCCTGACCTGATCTCCTGGAACGGTGGCGGCTTCGATTTGCCCGTCCTGCACTACCGTGCGCTCAAGCACGGCATCCAGGCGCCGCGCTATTGGGAAAATGGCGAATCGGACCGCGACTTCAAATGGAATAATTACCTGAGTCGCTACCACTGGCGTCACGTCGATCTGATGGACGTGCTGGCGAACTTCAATAATCGTGCATTTGCCAAGCTCGACGAAATAGCGTTGATGCTCGGATTCCCTGGCAAGCTTGGCATGAGTGGCGCAAAGGTCTGGGATACGTATCTCGAGGGTGGCATCAAGGAAATTCGGGACTACTGTGAAACCGATGTATTGAATACCTGGCTCGTCTACCTGCGTTTCGAATACATGCGCGGCAATCTCGACGATAAGGATTTGCAGCGCGAATACGCACTGGTGCGCAATACGCTGTCGGGGATGGACCTGCCGCATCTCAGCGAATTCCTTACCGCCTGGCCCGAGAACGCCTGACGATGGCTCGCAAGAAACGCCGCGAGCCGGAAACAGCGACAATTACTGCGGTCACCCATGATGGTCGCGGTATCGCCGATACCGATGGGAAGAAGACGTTCGTTGCCGGCGCGCTCGAAGGTGAGACTGTCACATTCATGCGTCGCAAGTCCCGCCGCAATTTTGATGAGGCCGAGCTGCTGGAAGTTCACGAGGCGTCCCCGGATCGGATCGAGGCGAAGTGCGAGGCATTCGGTCGCTGCGGCGGTTGCTCGCTGCAGCATGTAAGCACCGAGCATCAGCGCGAAATCAAGGCACAAACGTTGCGAGACAACCTCGAACGAATCGGACGTGTCGAACCGGAGACATGGCTTGATCCGATGACCGGGCCTGTCTGGAACTACCGGCGCAGGGCGCGGCTCGCGGTCAAGGATGTATTCGGCAAAGGGCGCACGCTGGTCGGGTTTCGCGAGCGTCACGCGCCCTACATAACCGATATGCATCGCTGTGAGGTGCTTGCTACGCCCATTGATTCGATGATTGCGGATCTCAGCGAGTTGGCCGGAGGCCTGTCGATACGGGCACGATTGCCGCAGATCGAAGTGGCTGTGGCCGAAAACGATATTGCGTTGGTGTTTCGCGTTCTCGACACGCCGAACGACGCGGACAATGCGCTGTTCCGCGCATTCGGCGAGAAACACAAGCTGCGTATTTACCTGCAGACAGGCGGCCTGGACTCCGTGGCCCTGTTTTACCCGGACGCGATCGATGAGTCGTTGTTCTACACCTTGCCCGAATTCGATATCCGGGTGGACTTCGAGCCCATCGACTTCGTGCAGGTCAACAGCGAGATCAACCAGCGCATGGTGCACTTCGCCGTGGAGCAACTGGACGCCGGTCCCGACGACCGTGTGCTCGATCTCTTCTGTGGTATTGGCAATTTTTCTTTGCCACTGGCACGCAATGCCGGCACGGTGCTCGGCGTCGAAGGCGAGGCGACGCTTGTGCGCCGCGCGACCGAGAACGCCGAGCGCAATGGGCTCGAGAACGTCACGTTCCGTGTCGCAGACCTCGGCAAGATCGACGGCACGGAAGGGTGGGTTCGGGAGGGCTGGGACCGGATGCTGCTGGACCCGGCGCGCAGTGGTGCGGCCGAGGTTGTGACGCGCATGCATTTATTCAAGCCGGAACGTATTGTCTATGTATCCTGCCACCCGGGCACGCTGGCGCGCGACGCGGGCACCCTGGTTCACGAACAGGGGTACAAACTGGAATCTGCCGGGATCATTGATATGTTCCCGCACACGGCGCATGTAGAATCTATCGCGGTATTTACGAAATCCTGACCGCAATCGACGAGGCACAACGGATGTCACTCGGACCCGTGATGCTCGATATTGAAGGGCTGTCCCTGAGCCCAGCCGACCGCGACCTGTTGCGGGAGCCCGCGGTGGGCGGCGTCATCCTGTTCACGCGCAACTACGAGTCCGCCGAGCAGCTAGCCGACCTTGTTGCCGAGATTCGGGCCTTGCGAAGTCCGCCATTGCTGATCGCTGTTGACCACGAAGGTGGTCGAGTACAACGATTTCGCGAGGGTTTCACGTCGATTCCGCCAATGCGGCGCATAGGTCAGGAGTACGATCGCGATTCAGAGTCGGGGCTGAATGCCGCGCGCGAGGTAGGGTGGCTGATCGCATCTGAGCTGCGCGCCGTTGGCATAGACCTGTGTTTCGCGCCCTGCGTTGATCTTGACTGGGGCGTCAGCGAGATAATCGGTAATCGCTCGTTCCACAAGAGACCGGAAGCCGTGGCCGATCTTGCCAACGCCTTCGCCCGTGGCCTGCGCAGTGCGGGCATGGCGGCTGTTGCGAAGCACTTTCCCGGGCACGGCGCGGTCCTGGCCGACTCACATCTGAAACTGCCCGTCGACCGCAGGGGCTATGGCTTGATTCTCGACGATATGCGTCCGTACGAACGACTTGTCAGAAACGGTGCGATCGCTGGCGTCATGCTTGCGCACATTGTGTACGAAGAGATTGAGGCGCAGCCGGCCGGTTTTTCGGAATACTGGATTCAACGCGAACTGCGAGCGAGGCTCGGATTCGGCGGTGCCGTGTTCTGCGATGACCTGAGCATGAAAGCGACGCGTGATTACGGCACGATGGCCAAACGCGGCCGACTGGCACTCGACGCTGGTTGCGACATGATCCTCGTTTGTAACGATCGTGACGCGGCGCACGAAGCCGTCGACGCGCTCAATGACTATTCGAATCCGCTATCGCTGGTCCGCCTGGCCCGGTTGCATGGAACGGGCCATCCATTGCGAGAGACACTGCTCGCCAGTGAAGAGTGGCAAACGATCAACAAACGGTTTGCGCATTGGAGCGACAGGCCGGAGTTCCACCTGGACGCCTAGGGAGTGGTATGGCATCAAATTACGCACTAATCATTGGTAGTGGCTGGGATAACCTGGCGGGTGACGACAGCGGGGCCGAGGTCGAGACGGCCTGGGGCGTTCCTTCCGCGCCTGTACACCGACTGTGTTTCGGCGACTGCAATGTCTTAACGCTTGCGCGTCATGGAGAGGGACACACGCTTCCGCCGCACAAGATCAACTACCGTGCCAATATCGTCGCACTGAAAAAGCTCGGCGCCGACTCGATCATCGCGCTGAATACCGTTGGCGTTCTGTCGGATGTGAGCGACTCGGGTCAGATCGCTGTGCCGGACCAGCTTCTCGATTACACCTGGGGGAGGGAGCATACGATCTACGACGGGAGGCGCGGGGTCGTTGAGCACATCGACTTCACTGAGCCGTTTTCCGCCGACTTGCGTGCGGGACTGCTGGGTGCTGCCGCGAAAGCAGGTATCGACTGCTATGACGGCGGTGTGTATGCGACCACGCAGGGTCCGCGACTCGAGACTGCGGCCGAAGTCGACTGCCTTGAGCGTGACGGCGCAGATTTTGTCGGAATGACCGCGATGCCCGAAGCTGCTCTTGCTCGCGAAGTGGGTCTCGACTACGCATGCATCGCGATGATCGTGAATCGTGCAGCAGGCAGGGGCGATGTGCCCATCCATGACGACGTCGAGGCCAGTACGACCGCTGCGCGAAATGCGACGATGTCGACACTCCAGGCCTTCTTTCGGGCGTTATGATGTCTCCACGATGAAATCCGTAAACCGAAAAATACTCGAACAGGTGCTGGCCGGTACGACTGAGCCGCTCCTTGTCGTACGTATCGACCAGCCGGATTGGCCGGTCGTGCTCGCTAACCCCGCGTTCGGCAACATTACTGCGGACGATATACTCAACAAGCCCTTTGCGGATGTCGTTGAGGACCTTGGCGGTCGTGACCTCGCCCTGGAGGTCAGCGAATCGGTGCGATCGCAGCGGGAGACCAGCTTTCCGGTGGAGTCCAACAACCGGGAGTACCTGCTCGTACTCAAGCCACTGCAATTGAGCGAGGATGATACGGCGTCCTGCTACGCCGCTTATTGGCGCAATAGTAGCAGCGCATTGACGGCTGACGGTGCGGAGATGCATCACGCACTGCTCAAGGCGAAGCGCCGCATTCGGGATCTGTCCCGCGACGATCCGGTCACGGGGTTGCTCAATAACCGGGCATTTCGCGATGTATTCGATCACGATTGGGCTGTCGCGAGTCGCGAGAAGACCCGCATGTCGCTCGTGATGTTCCGGCTGGATGAATTCGATGCGTATGTTGAGGTGTTTGGCCGCCACGCGTCCGACTCCTGTCTGCGCCGCGTAGGCCAGGCAATTCGCCGCAGCCTTAAACGGGCCAGCGATGTCGTCGGAAGGCCGGACGGGGCGTGTTTTGTAGCGCTATCCCATGCATCCGAAGAAGACGCGGTGCGGGAGTTCGCGGCACGCATTTCGACGGCTGTGCGCGAGCTCGGCTTGCATCATCCTCGTTCGAAATCTTCGAAATTCGTGACCGTGACGTTTGATGTCGCTGTCGCAGACGCGGCGAACGAAAAGCGCAGCGCGACGGAATTCCTGGACAAGCTACTCGGGACCGTAGCCGAGTAATTCACCGGTTTCAGGGTCTTCTTCCTCGTCCTCAACGCGCGTCACCATGGCGAGGACGCCGAATTTCGGATGATCGAAGTATCGCAGCTCGCCGTTCTTGAGGATGCGATTTTCCAGGATCTGGTAATAGACAGACGGCTGCGCGTTCACAACATCCAGCAGCTCACCGACCGTCCGCGTTTCGCCAAGGCGTTCCTGCTCATGCGCGTTGAACTTCATGGACTTCGGTGCCTCAAGCTGCAGATCGACGACGAGGTGCAGGTAGCGGCTCAGGTACAGGGTAAGACTGCCATCGAGTCCTTCGGGTGGCCGTGCGAAGCGGAACAACGGGATGGCTTTGGTCTGTTCTTCGGGCCAGGTCGCCTGGGTCCAGCCAAAATGCATGACGGGCTCATAGACATCGAGGCGCCTCAGGTGGCCCAGGACCTCATCGAGTTGATAATCACTTCTATTCAATAGCGCCAGCTCAGTGTCGGGAAAGGATGCCGGCGTTGGTTTCCGAATGATTGGGCGATCATCCTGAAGCGAGTCCCCAAAATCGTCTTCGAGCAGTAATTCTTCGAGTTCAGGTTTATCCGCAATGAACACCTCACTGCCTGTTGAGACTTCTTGCGCATACCTGAAAATGATGACTTCGACCGTATAACGGCGAATCTCCAGCTCCTCGCTCACGTCGTCCGGCGGTTCCTGGGCCGAAGCCGGGAGGAACACCGCGAGGGACAGTACGCAGGCAGCTATTTGAGGTATCGGTTTACGCATCGCTTCCTTCTTTGACCGCAAGTCGGTCCAACAGGTTCTCGATTGTAACGAATCGTTTGTCGAGGTCACCCAATTCATCACGAATTTGTAGCTTGTGGGAACCCTGGAGGCGGTACCGCTGGCTCTCGGTTTGCACGAGTTGTATGAGTGCGACCGGGTCGACGCGACTGTCGGAGCCAAAAACGAGGTACCCACCTGCGTCGGCCGCATCGATTTTTTCGATGCCCAGGCGCGCCGCGGATTTCTTGATTCCCGCAATACGCATGAGGTTTTTTGCCCCTTCGGGGAGCAGCCCGAAGCGGTCGATCAGTTCGACCTGCAGCTCCCGCAGTTCTTCCGCCGTCTCAGCGGCTGAGATGCGCTTGTACAGGATCAGGCGCAAGTGAACATCCGGCACGTAGTCGTCAGGCAACAGTGCGGGGATATGAAGATTGATTTCGACGCCTGCATGCAGGGGCGCTTCGAGATCGGGTTCCTTGCCCGCGCGCAAGGATTCGACGGCGCGGCCAAGCAGTTCCGTGTACAGCGAGAAGCCAATTTCCTGGATCTGGCCGCTTTGTGTGTCGCCGAGCAATTCACCTGCGCCACGAATTTCGAGGTCATGCGTGGCCAGCGTGAAGCCGGAACCCAGGTCTTCGAGCGAATCGATCGCCTCGAGACGCTTCACAGCGTCAGCGGTCATATTGGCTTTGGGTGGCGCCATGAGAAAAGCGTATGCGCGGTGATGGGAGCGTCCGACGCGACCGCGCAACTGGTGTAGCTGAGCCAGGCCGAATCGATCGGCCCGGTTGATAATGATTGTGTTGGCCGTCGGCACATCAATGCCACTTTCGACAATGGTCGTGCAAAGCAGGACATTGAAGCGTCGGTGATAGAAGTCGAGCATGACCTGCTCGAGTTCGCGCTCGGGCATCTGGCCATGACCGATGCGGATGTCTGCCTCGGGAACCAGTTTTTCCAGGTGTTGTTCAATGCGGCCAATATCTTCGACACGATTGTGAATAAAGTAGACCTGGCCACCGCGCTTGATTTCGCGCAAGCACGCTTCACGTATAACGACATCGTTCCATTCGGAGACGAACGTCTTCACAGCGAGGCGCTCGGCCGGCGGCGTTGTGATCAGCGACATCTCGCGCAAACCACCCAACGCCATATTGAGCGTCCTTGGGATCGGCGTCGCAGTCAGAGTCAGGATGTCGATTGCACTGCGCAGGGATTTGATCGCTTCCTTGTGCCGTACACCGAAGCGGTGTTCTTCGTCGACAATCACGAGACCGACATCTTTAAAGTCTTTCGTGTGTTGTAACAGGCGATGCGTACCGATGACGACGTCGACCGAACCCGATCGCAGGCCGGCGACGATGTCCTTCACTTGCTTCGCCGATTGGAAACGCGACAGAACTTCGACCCGGACCGGCCAGTCGGCGAATCGGTCGCGGAAGTTATGTCCGTGTTGCTGCGCCAGCAAAGTTGTGGGCACGAGCACGGCGACCTGCTTGCCACCATGCACGGCTGCGAACGTAGCTCTTAAAGCTACCTCGGTCTTGCCGAAGCCAACGTCACCGCAGACAACACGATCCATCGGCTGGTTGGACGCAAGGTCTTCGAGTACTTCATCGATCGTGTGCGCCTGGTCTTCGGTCAACTCGAACGGAAAGCCTGTTTCGAATGTGCGGTAGTCGGCCTCTGGCCAGCGGAAGTGGTGTCCAGGTCGCGCGGCGCGACGCGCGTAGACGTCGAGTAGCTCCGCCGCCACGTCGCGGATTTTCTTGATAGCCCGTTGCTTGGCTTTGCTCCACTGGTCGCTGCCCAGGCGATGCAGTGGAGCGTTGTCCACAGACGCGCCGGTGTATCGTGAAATCAGGTCGAGCGCGTGTACAGGCACGTACAGCTTATCGCCATCGGCGTACTCGAGATGCAGGAACTCCGCCTTAATGCCACCGGCTTCAAGAGTGATGAGTCCGTGATAGCGCCCGACGCCGTACTCCTCGTGGACGATGGGCGATCCGGGCTCGAGGTCGTCGAGTTGCCGGATGATTGTTTCGGGATCACGATCGCTCTTGCGACGACGCTTGCGAGTCCGGGTTCTTTCCCCGAACAGCTGTTGTTCGCTGATGACGGCAATGCGTGCGCCGGGCAGCAATACGCCATTATCGATAGGCGCGATGGCGACGCCAATTCGATGTGAGTCTTCGCGGAATGCCTGCCAGGTATCGATTCGGGCCAGGTCCAGGCCGCGTCCCGACAACATGTCGAATAGCTGTTCACGTCGGCCCGGTGAATCGGTCGAAAACAGGACCCGGCCATCAAAGGCCTCGAGGAAAGCGATCAGCGACGCGGCCGCGTCCTCGTAGCGGGCCTCGATTTTCATGGCCGGCGGCAGGCGCGTATCGAGGTTCAGGTTTCCACCACTGTCTGCCAGTGACTGCGATGCGTAGCGAATGCCGGTGAACGACGCAAGTTGTCCGGGGATCGCCTCAGGCGAGACAAACGTCTCGTCGATGTTCAGTATCGGGCGCTCTTTATCCAGGCTGCAAAGTTCATAACGCTCCTGTGCTTCGGTCCAGAATTGTCCGAGCAGTGACTCGATCCCGGCCGGCGCGAGAACGACGCAGTCCGGTGGCAGGTAGTCGATAAACGTGGCGGTATTGTCAAAAAACAGTGGCAGGTAATACTCGATACCACCATGTGCTATGCCGTCGGAAACCTCGCGATACACGCGTGACTTGGCCGGCTGACCCTCAAAACGCTCACGGTATTTGTCGCGAAACGCATGAACAGCCTGAGCGTCGAGCGGTACTTCACGCGCGGGCAGGATATCGACTGTTTCCAGACGTTCGCCGGACAGCTGGTTCTCGGCTGAGAAGTAGCGCAGTGATTCAACCTCATCGTCGAAGTAGTCGATACGAATGGGTGCGTCCGCACCCATCGGGAACACATCGATCAGCGAGCCCCGGACAGCAAATTCGCCATGTTCGGAGACCTGGGGCACACGCAGGTAGCCGGACTCCACGAGCGAATCGGTAAACCGCCCGCGCGGCAGCTCCTGACCCTGCTGCAAAGACAGTGATCGTGCGGCGACATAGTCGACGGGCGGCAGGCGTTGCTGCAATACCGTTGCCGCCGCGATGATGACGCCGTGCTTCATGCCCGGCAGTCCCGCCAATACACGCAGGCGTTGCGAGATGATGTCCTGGTGAGGCGAGAAACTGTCCCAGGGCAGGGTTTCCCATTCGACGAAATGCTCGACGGGCAGGGCGTTGCCGGCAAAGAACCGAATCTCCGCCTCGAGTTGGTCCGCGTGCCGCGGATCTTCGGCGAGTAGCAGGACGGGCCGTCCCGAAGACTGGGCTAACTCCGCCGCCGCAAGTCCCAGGCTTGCCCCGATCAGCCGGCCCCACGCGGCGTTGGAACCGGGTGCGGGTAACGTCAGATTGGCAGTGAGGAGCAAGGGCGTAGTCAATGGTTCGCTCGGTGGGACTAGCTGAATTTGGGGCCGCGATTATTACACAGCCGCCGGTGCCGGCGAGGCTTTCGGGCACAAAAAAACCCGGGGCGTTTCCGGCCCGGGTCTTCTTCAATTCTGTCGCCGGCGTTAGCGCTTCAGGACGGCGTGAATTACCTTGTCGTGCTCAAAAAAGACGACGAAGTCGGTGTATTCCCAACGCGTAATCGGCGGCTCGCCAACCGGAGCCTTGACCGAAGACGGACTACCGTATTTCGATTCAACGCCGGCCTGCGTCATGCCGCGAGTCGGGCGCCCATCGTTCATAGCAGCCGATGCTCCACTCATTTCGAGCGTGTCGGCGCTTGCTGTGCCCCAGGCTGCAAACAGCAAAGCTACCAGTGAAATTTTGCGCCAGTTGGCCATGTTCCTTCTCCACCACAGGTTCATTTTCCGGTCCTGCGACTATAGCATCGCTGTGCGGGATGAGACATGCGAACTGTGTCACAATGCGGCCCAATGCTGAATCCAGTCGAACTCTTCGTCGGGCTGCGCTATCTGAGAGCCAAGCGGCGCACCCGATTCGTGTCTTTTATCACGCTGATTTCCCTCATTGGTATATCGCTTGGTGTTGCCGCATTGATCGTCATCCTGTCGGTCATGAATGGTTTCGAGGGCGAGCTTCGTAACCGCCTGCTAAGCATGTCAGCTCACGGTACTGTGAGCGGTAGTGCCGGTGCTATTCAGGACTGGCAGCCACTCCTGGAAGACGTCAATGCCGAGGCAGGCGTCGCTGCCGCCGCACCGTTCGTGCAGATGGAGGGCATGATCCAGTCCGGTCGGGACCTGTTCGCTGTCATGGTGCATGGCGTCGACCCTGCCTACGAAGAGACGCTCTCTGGCGACATGATCAACATGGTCGAGGGCGGTCTCGACGTGCTCGAAGCAGGTAGCCGGTCCATCATCCTGGGCCGCATTCTTGCGTATGACCTGAATGCGAGAATCGGAGACGGTGTCGTGTTACTCGTCCCACGCCCGGTTGGCGATGGCACGCTTGAACCGGTGCTCGAACGCTTCGTCCTGGGTGGCGTATTTGAAGCGGGTCTTTCAGACCATGACAGCGTGCTGGCGCTCATTCATGCAAGTGATGCGGCCGCCATTCTGGGTATCGGCAACGCAGTTCACGCTGTGCGTTTTCGGGCCGACGACGTTATGGCCGCGCCCGCAATCGCAGCATCGCTACAGCAGCGACTCGGAGACGTCGTTACGACGAGCGACTGGACCGTGGAGAACGGCAGCTACTTCCGTGCTATTCGCATCGAGAAGATGATGATGTCGCTGATTCTCTCACTGATCATCGGTGTTGCCGCGTTCAATATTGTCGCGAGTCTTGTCATGGTCGTAACCGACAAGACAACAGACATTGCTGTATTGCGTACGCTCGGAATGGGGCCCGACGGTGTGGTACGCGTGTTCTTCGTACAAGGCGCAGTGATCGGCTGGACGGGCGTGCTCATCGGTGTCGTACTCGGCGTGGTTCTCGCCATAAACGTTCCGGTGATAGCACCATTCCTTGAGCAATTGTTCGGATTCCAGATCATGCCCGGCGACGTGTACTACGTAACCCGCATTCCATCGGAACTTGAAATCAAGGATGTTACGATCATCGCGATCTCGGCGTTCGTCCTGACATCGCTCGCGACACTCTACCCGGCACGACGAGCAGCATTGGTGAATCCTGCTGAAGCGCTGAGGTACGAGTGATGGGCAAGCGCTACGAAGTCTGGATTGGTAGTCGCTACGTGAGGTCACGTAGTCGCAATAGTTTTGTGTCGCTGATATCTGCCATATCGATGCTGGGCATCGCGATTGCCGTGCTCGTGCTTATTGTCGTCATGTCGGTCGTCAACGGGTTCGAGCGAGAGTTGCAGGATCGCTTGCTCGCCATGACCGCTCACGCAAGCATTGAACACGTTGACGGTGAGCTCACCAGTTTCGAAGCCTTGCGTGAGACGGCGCTAAGGAACGATCGAGTCCGGGCTGCTGCGCCATACATTGATGGCCAGGCTTTGCTGGTCGCAGGCAAACAACTGAGTGGCAGCGAGTTGCGTGGCATCGACCCCGAACTTGAAAACTCGGTATCAGGAGTCGACGGCGTCATGCAGGAAGGCTCGCTGGACGAGTTGGTGCCGGGTAAGTTCAATATCGTACTTGGCGTTGAACTGGCGGACGAGCTGCAGGTTGGTGTCGGTGAAAAAGTATCGGTAACGCTTGCCCAGGGCATGGTCACACCCGCCGGTGTCATACCACGGATGAGACGGTTTACCGTGACTGGCATCTATCGAGTTGGTATGTACGAGTTCGATCGCCGTC
Source organism: uncultured Gammaproteobacteria bacterium (assembly GCA_963752875.1). Lineage (GTDB taxonomy): Bacteria > Pseudomonadota > Gammaproteobacteria > Steroidobacterales > Woeseiaceae > UBA1847. Next base: position 30,822 of record CAVWAH010000020.1, read on the forward strand.
TGGCATTCATCAACATCGGTGATGCGCAGCGCCTGTATCGGAAGAAGGGAGTGGTGACGGGTGTGCGCCTGTCGGTAACGGAGATCTATGCCGCGCCCGAGATCGTACGTGAAGTTGCTCGCGAACATGGTGAGCTGGTACTGGTCAGCGACTGGACGCGGCGCCATGTGAATTTCTTCCGCTCTATCCAGATAACCAAATCGATCCTGTTCGTGATCCTGCTTATGGTGGTAGCCGTCGCGGCATTCAACATCGTGTCGACGCTTGTAATGGTCGTGAAGGATAAACAGTCGGACATCGCGATCCTCAGGACCGTCGGTGCCAGACCGTCGAGCATTCTGAAGATTTTCATCACGCAGGGGAGCATCGTCGGTATTGTCGGTACGCTGGCTGGCGTTTTGCTCGGCGTGCTGATGGCGACGAACCTTGAGGCGATTGTGGGCTTCCTGGAAGCGGTGTTCGGAATCAAGTTCCTGGCCGCCGACGTTTACTTCATCAGCGACCTGCCATCAGAATTGCAATACGGCGATGTCGTACGGATTGCGCTAATCGCACTCGTACTCGCCCTGGTTTCCACCCTGTATCCGGCCTGGGTTGCGTCGAGGACGTCCCCGGCTGAGGCCCTGAGATATGACTGAACCTGTCCTTGAATGCCGCAACGTCGTACGCGAATTCAGCGAAGGCGCAACGACCCTGCAAGTGCTGCGTAGCGTGAATCTCGCGGTGATGCCGGCGGAGCGGGTGGCGATAATTGGTTCGTCCGGGTCGGGCAAAACGACCTTGCTGCAGATCATGGGTGGACTGGATGAGCCGACTCAGGGTGGGGTGCTCGTCAACGGCGCGCCAATGCATGGCACGAATGAGGCCGCAAAAAGCGAGCTTCGAAATCGCTACATCGGTTTTGTTTACCAGTTCCATCACCTGCTTCCGGAGTTCACGGCCGAAGAGAACGTTGCGATGCCACTCCTGATTCGCCGCGAACCCAAGGCTGTAGCGTTTGAACGTGCGAGCGAGCTGCTTGGGCGGGTCGGTCTGGGCGAACGTCTGACCCATAAACCCGGTGAATTGTCTGGCGGCGAGCGTCAACGTGCCGCAGTGGCGCGTGCCCTGATTACACGGCCACAGCTCGTGCTTGCCGATGAGCCGACCGGTAACCTCGACGCGGGGAACGGTGAGCACGTTCTCAAGCTCATGCTTGAGCTGAACCAGGAGCTGCAGACGAGCCTGGTCATCGTCACTCACGATCATTCGATCGCGGAACGCATGGATCGCATCCTCGTTCTCGAGGATGGCGTCCTGAAAGAGTCAGCTTAGGTCATTGTCGCGCCGGCCGGCGCGTTTGCGTGTCTTGTAATTGGCGAGAGACAGGCGCCAGAGAATATCCAGCGTGACGTAACCGACGATCGCGGCTGCGGCGCCCAGTAGCACGCTGCCGAGCAGCATTGGCTGCCAGATATTCACGAATGTGTGCGTCACCCAGTCGATCGACATCTCAAATCCGAACGGTTGTTCTTCCATGCCGAGCAGCGCTGAGCCCAGGCGATACGCGAAGTAGTACATCGGAAACATCGTCGCCGGGTTGCTCACCCAGGTGGACACAGCGGCGACCGGTATGTTGACGCGCATTGCAAGAGCAATGAGTGCCGCCGTCAGCGTGTGCCCGGGAAACGGCATAAACGATACAAACAAACCTATTGCGAATGCGGGTACGACCCAGCGCCGGCGGATGCCCCACAGGCGATGGTCCTGCAGCATGTGCCGAAACGGCGTCATGAACCACTGTTCGGCGATGTGATGCCGTTTAAAGGCGAACTTCTTGAAAACTCGTCTGGGCATTCGTTGGTGATCCGGTTTCTATAGATGCTGCCGGCAAGAATCGCTACAGCTCGTGGTCAAAACCTGTGTCCTTTTACTGGCGGGTGGTCTGGCGGCGCAGCATACCACGCTGCTATTACCCTCGGACCTCTGCATCACCCTATTGGTTGCATCGCTTTGCGCGATGTTCCGATCTCGTGCCCGGGCACCGGCGCTGTTCGTTTTCGGTTACGCGTTCTTCACGCTGGCTGGGCTGGACGTGATCGGAGCGCGGCTGGATCCTCTGTATGAAGGTGACAGCATGCTGACTCGAGTACGCGTCGTCGACTTCCCCCGTGTGACAGGCGACAGCGTTGTCATGGACGTTGAGCCTGTTGCTGATCACCGTATGCCGCCGCGAACACGCCTGAGCTGGTTCGAGGCGCCGGTCCAGCCGCGTATCGGAGATATCTGGGAGCTTGAACTACGTCTGCGGCGGCCTCGCGGCAGCCTTAATCCAGGCGTGTTCGACGTCGAGTCCTGGATGTTCCGGGAGAAATACCACGCGTCGGGCTACGTCGTAGGCGGCAATCGTAATCGCCTGTTAGCGTCGGGCTCGGTAACACGGCTGGAGCGATTTCGCGCCGACTTTGTTGCGACAGCCAAGGCGGCAAGCGGTTCCGATTCTGCTGCAGCTGTTCTGGCGGCGATCGGCGTTGGCGCGCGCCATGAAATCTCGCGAGAGCAGTGGGATAGATTTGCCGCGACGGGTACCAGCCACCTGATGGCGATATCAGGTCTGCACGTTGGTCTGGCTGCGCTGGCGGCTTTCGTCCTTACGTTCTGCCTGCTCACACCCGTGCTGCCTGCCAATGGCTACGTCGTGGCAATAACCGCTGGCGCCATGTGTGCACTCACGTATGCCCTGGTTTCCGGGTTCGGTGTACCGGCGCGGCGCGCGATTGTCATGCTGGCGATCGCCGCGCTCACGGTAGGGCGTCGCCGCCAGATCGATGCGGTTGCCACCGTGGCCACGGCGGCGATAATCGTCTTTCTGACAGACCCGATTGCCACTATGAAGCCCGGGTTTCATTTGTCGTTTGCAGCAGTTGTCCTGTTATTGTGGCTTGCGAAGCGTCAGAACGCAGCGCGATTCGCGTGGCGCATTTTCGACGCGCCTCGCCAATTGTTTGTTATGCAGGTTTTCCTGCTATTCGGCCTGTTTCCCCTGACTGCGTTGATCTTCCAGCGCTTTGTTGTTGCGGCGACGCCTGTCAATTTTGTCGCGGTACCGGTGTTTAGTCTCGTCACGGTTCCGTTGACGCTTGCCGCTATGGTGATCGGTGGAATCTCCGAATCCACCGCTTTGTTCCTGCTACGTATAGCGGCTCACAGCATCGATGCCATCGAGTGGATCATCGCTCGTGTCGTCGACCAGCCGTTCGCGACTGTCACTTTGGCCGAGGTTCACGGTGTGGCCTGGTTTCTTGTGTTCGTGCCGCTCGCCTGGGCCATCTTGCCGCGCGGCTGGCCGGGTCGACGGATAGCTTTGCTCGGAATCATGGCAGTCGTGGCCTGGAAACCGGCAGCGCCACCGGCGAACTGTTTCGATGCCTGGGTGTTGGATGTAGGGCAGGGACTGGCTGTGACCGTGCAAACGAACACTGGCGTTCTGCTCTATGACACCGGTATGGCATGGCGCAGCGGTGGCAGCGTTGCTGAGCAGGTTGTACTGCCATTCCTTCGTTCCCGGCGGATCGACCGCGTCGACTGGCTGGTCGTCTCTCATTCGGATCTCGATCACAGCGGCGGCGTATCGAGCATCCTCGAGGAGATTCCTGTCGGCGCAGTGTTCGTCGGGGAGTCCCTTTCGCTTGCTGACGAACGGCTGTGCGCAAAGGGGCAGGGCTGGACGTCCGGCACCGTCAAATTTGATGTACTGCACCCGGGCGGCCTTCGCCTTCAGGAAGGCAACGCGTCGTCCTGTGTTCTAAGGGTCTCGGTGGGGGCGCACGGCCTGCTGCTAACCGGTGATATCGAGGCACCGTCTGAGCGCGAACTCATCCAGACGCGCGCGGGGCTCGAGTCCGATATCGTCGTAGTTCCGCACCATGGCAGCATGACGTCTTCTACCGTGCCGTTTATAGACTCGGTACATCCCGGATTTGCGGTCGTTTCGGCCGGGTACGCCAATCGCTGGGGCTTTCCGAAGGACCGGGTGGTCGGGCGCTGGAAGGCGACGGGGGCGGCGGTTCTGAACACCGCAACGTCCGGTGCGGTGCACTTTCGCGTCTGCGCCGACGGCGGCGTGTCCAAAAAGCGCTCGGAACGTGAACGGCGTCGTCGTTTCTGGCATGCCGACAGCTGAATACTGTTGTATATTTCATTTTTCCAACTTGGTCTGGTCTGTATGGTTGAGATAGTCAAATCCGGCGGCTGGTTGATGTTGCCGATCATCCTGTGCGCGATCGTTGCGATGGGCATCATCCTCGAGCGTTTCTGGACGCTGCAACAAAAGCGCGTCATTCCCGAAGACCTGACGAGCAAGGTCTGGGGCTGGGTCAAGAAAGACCAACTGGATCAGAAACAGATTCAGACCCTGCACCAGGGGTCGGCACTTGGGCAGATACTGGCAGCCGGCCTGATCAATCGCGACCGTGACCGCGTGGTCCTGAAGGATGCGATCGAAGATACAGGGCGCCACGTCGTGCACGAACTGGAGCGTTATCTCGAGACGTTGGGCACGGTCGCAGCCGTCACGCCGCTGCTCGGCCTTCTGGGTACTGTCATCGGTATGGTCAAGGTGTTCACGGCAATCACAACGCACGGTGTCGGAAACCCGACGGTACTTGCGGGCGGTATCGCTGAGGCCCTGATTACGACAGCGGCCGGTCTTTCAGTCGCGATCCCGGCCCTGATTGGCTACCGCTACTATCGTTCACGGGTAGATACGCTTGTTGTTGATATGGAAAAAGAGGCAATCAAGCTGGTCGAAGCGCTCCACCGTCGCAACGAAACGGACAAGCCGCGCAAGAAAAAGGGCAATAAGTGAAGCTGAGCCTGCGGCAGCGCACAGAGCCCGAAGTTAACCTGACGTCGCTGATCGACGTCGTACTCTTGTTGCTGATCTTCTTCATGGTCTCGACGAGTTTCGTAAAGCAGTCGCAGATCGCGATCCGCCTGCCAGAAGCAGAGAGCACGGCAATTGTCGAAGAAGTTCCTTTACAAATCGACATCATGATTACGGAGTCGGGCACCTACCTCGTAAACGGGCGCGAGCTCATCAACAATCGCGCCGAGACTATTCGAAACGCGTTACAGAAGATCTCCGGGAGCAATAACAAGCTTCCGTTGACGATCAGCGCCGACGCGAACGCCAAGCACCAGCACGTCGTGACGGCCATGGATGTTGCGGGGCGCCTTGGGTTCAAGCAGATCAGCATCGCCACGGTCAACGACCCGGTGGAATGAATGAGCAATCGCATCGATGCTGAGGTAAAAGTCGTTTACCGCCGACTGTGGCGCTATGTAACGCCCCACAAGCTGATCGGCTTTATCGCGGTAGTCGGCATGGCGTCGACCGCGGTCGTCGAAGCGGGTCTCGTCGCGCTGCTTGCGCCACTAACGGATGAGGCGCTTGTCGCCAAGCAGCTCGAGACGGTCCAGTGGATTCCTTATGCATTCATGACGATCTTCATCATGCGTGGCATCTCCGGTTTTGCAACGGAAGCATCGCTCGGCTGGATAGGTCGCCAGGTAATCAGTGACCTGCGTCGCCAGGTCTTCAGCAAGTTCCTGACATTGCCAACCAGTTTCTTTGATGCGCAGACATCCGGACCGCTGTTGTCGCGTATGACGTACAACGTCGAGATGGTCGCTGAGTCTGTGACGAGCGTGGTCACAATTGCTGTACGTGATGTACTGACTGTCATCGCCGCATTCTGCGTCATGCTCTGGTACAGCCCGAAGCTGACGGTTTTTGTTGCCATCCTGGTCCCTATCGTCGCGCTGATCGTGCGTTTTCTCGGTGTTGCGTTCCGTCGTTACAGCGGCCGCATTCAGGACTCAGTCGGCGAGGTCACGCAGGTGACTGAGGAAGTTATTCGCGGTAACTGGGTCGTGAAAGCGTTTGGTGGGCACGACTACGAACGTGACCGACTTGAAGATGCAGACGGCCGGAACCGCAAGCAGCACCTGAAAATGATTCGCGTGCGCTCGATGGGCGTTGCCATCACCCAACTGGTGTTTGGCATAGGTATTGCGCTCGTCATATACATGGCAGCGAGAGAGTCGCTCGACGATGCATTGAGTGCCGGGCAGTTCATCGCATTTTTCTCGGCAATGATGCTGATGCTGCAACCGGTTCGACGTATTACGAACGTAAACGCGACACTGCAGCGCGGAGTTGCAGGCGCGGACAGCCTGTTTGCGATCATGGATGAACAGGATGAGGAAGACCGCGGCACGGTTGATATCGAACGAGTAGAAGGGAATGTCACGTTCCAGGATGTCGTTTTTTCCTATGCCGGGGAGAACGGCAGGGTACTCGACGGTGTTAGCGTTGATATCGCTGCCGGGAAAACGCTTGCGATAGTTGGTCACTCCGGTAGTGGCAAGTCGACGCTTGCGAGTTTGCTACCGAGGTTTTACGAGATCGATTCCGGTCAGATCCTGATTGATGGCACACCGCTTCACGAATACACACTGGCAAGTTTGCGTGGCAATATTTCGCTCGTGTCCCAGGATGTTGTTCTGTTCAATGACACGATCTCCAACAATCTGGCTTACGGACAGCTTAGAGACTGCACGGATGACGAGTTGCGCGCAGCAGCTGAAGCGGCACACGTCCTCGACTTTGCTGAGGATATGTCGGAAGGACTGAATACGATGGTCGGGGACCGGGGTGTATTGTTGTCCGGCGGACAGCGGCAGCGCATTGCGATCGGGCGTGCCTTGCTCAAGAACGCACCTATCCTGATCCTCGACGAGGCGACGTCATCGCTGGATACGCAGTCGGAACGCCGCATCCAGGACGCGTTGCACGCGCTGATGCAAGATCGTACGACGCTCGTTATCGCACATCGACTGTCAACAGTTGAGAAGGCGGACAAGATCATCGTGCTAAGCGCGGGCCGCATAGTTGAGTCGGGTACACACAGCGAATTGCTGGCATTGAATGGAGAGTACGCGGCCCTGTATCACATGCAGTTTAGTGACGAGTCGCAAGACGAGTGAGCAGAGGCCCAGCCTATAACTGGATTCATCGTGTTTGGTATGAGGACGCGTCCTGGGGTTGGGTGCTGTTGCCGCTAAGCGGGCTCTACTGGCTGATCCTCGGTGTGCGCAAGTTCCTGTATGACTGCGGTGCATTCAAAACTCACAAGGCTGACATTCCTGTTGTCATTGTCGGCAATATTACGACGGGCGGAACAGGAAAAACTCCGACCGTTCTCTGGCTGGTCGAACAACTCCGGGCGCGAGGTTTTAACCCCGGAATCGTGAGCCGCGGCTACGGTGGCAGCAAGGCAAATACATCGATGCGGGTTGAGGAGGATACTGATGCCTCAATCGCCGGCGACGAACCCGTGTTGCTCGCACGTCGAGGGCAGTGCCCGGTAGTCGTCGACCCGGATCGTGCACGAGCTGCCGCAATGCTCGTTGATGATGGCGCGGATGTCGTGATTGCTGATGACGGCCTGCAACATTACCGTCTGGATCGCGATTACGAGATCTGCGTTATAGATGGCACGCGAGGTCTGGGGAATCGGCGCCTGTTGCCGGCCGGACCACTACGCGAAGGGGCGCATCGGCTCGACGACGTCGAGCAGGTGCTTGTGAATGGTGTTCTGTTACGCGATGCGAATGAGCAGACAACAGCTGAACAGAATGCGATTTCCTTCGAGCTTGTCGCGACTGAAGCCTGCCGCCTGAATGGCTCGCTCGCGCGGCCTATCGGTCGCTTTGCCGGTACGACAGTACATGCGGTCGCGGCTATTGGTAACCCGAGGCGTTTTTTCGATCTGCTGCGGGCACAGGGAATCCAGGTGATTGAGCATGTATTTCCCGACCACGCCGAGTTGAGCGACAGGGATATCGAGTTCGGCGATGACTTCGAGGTTTTCATGACCGAGAAAGATGCCGTTAAACTAGGCCGCAATACCAGGGACAAGTTCTGGTACATACCTGTGGAGCTGGAGATGGACCCGGTGGAGGCCGCCCCGTTGCTTGAGCAAATTGAATCACGCCTGCGTGCGGAGCGTCGATGACTAACTTCGTCGTCGTCATTCCTGCGCGCTTTGCGTCGACACGTTTGCCGGCCAAGGCACTGCGCGAAATTCATGGCAAACCGATGCTGCAGCACGTTTACGAGCGTGGCACCGAAAGCGCGGCGACCGAGGTAGTTATTGCAACCGACGATGATCGCATCGCAAAAGTTGCCGAAACGTTCGGTGCCACGGTCTGCATGACCGGTGATCAGCACCAGTCGGGTACCGAGAGAATTGCGGAAGTAGCAGACCTGATGGACTGGCCGGACGATCAGGTTGTCGTGAATTTACAGGGCGACGAACCGAGCATGCCTGCGGCGCTGATCGACCAATGTGCTGCTTTGCTCGATGATGCAACAGCGGATATCGCCACGTTGGCATCACCGTTCCTGACGCGAGACGATTTCCGCAACCCCAACTGCGTGAAGGTGGTACGCGACGCGAATGATCATGCGATCTATTTCAGTCGGGCGACAATTCCGTATCCACGCGATGATGGTGGCGAGGAACGCGCGGCAGGCGCAGCGCTGCATCACCATGGCATTTATGCGTACCGGTGTGGCGTATTGCGGCAATTCGTAGCGGCAGAACCTTCTGAGCTCGAAGTTTGCGAACAACTCGAACAGCTGCGTGCCTTGTCACTTGGGATGACGATTGCTGTTGGCGTCCCATCCCAACGCCCGGGGTCAGGCGTCGATACCGAGGAGGATTTGCTCCGCGCGGCAAAAGAACTCGCGGATTGAAGAGCTAGTCGCCTTTGAGTTCGGGATACTCGCTGAGAAACCTCAGCCAGCCCTTTTCCGCATCGTTACGCGGTTTTTTTTGGCCGTTGACGACAGCGGTAAAACGTTCCTCCTCCGGATGAAAAAGAGTGAGCTCGTCATTCGTTAGTGCCATCAGATATTTTCCGACGGTTCGGATCGAATACTGCGCTATTGGTGAGTATTCATCCCCAAGCGGTACGTCATAGCCGCCCTGGTAAAGAACCTGAAGTTGAGCGGGCGGAAACGCGTTCTTTACAAGATCCATACGCGCCCGGATGTGCATGGCCACGTCTTCGCTGTCCAGGATGTCTGTATGCATGTTGTCAAAACCAAATTGCCCGCTTGCCTGATGCTGTGCCTCTGGATGTAACTGGCTTGTGAGCGCGACAACGCCATCACTGTTCTCTCCCAGCTTGATAGTGCTGGAGTTTTGATAGGCGTAGATCAGCTCGTGATGAACGAAGTCCGGTAGCGGGTTTCGATACAGGCCAGCAATGAATGAGTTCTCCGGATTTAAGTCGCGCCACGAAGGCAAGACAATCAAGCCGTGTTTTTCTCCGGCGGCTGCCGCCGAATGGCCGCCAAAAGGAGTTGCCATCGTGACGAACAAATGCACCTGGTTTTCAGTCGCTTTGCCGACGTACTTGTTGATCGCTTCTCTCACAACAAGACCGCCCATACTGTGTGCCACAATAATCATCGGCATGCCGCCTGACCGGTAGACCTTTCCCGAGAGGAATATCTGATAGAAAAGCTCACCTAATTGGTCGAGGTCACCGCCAGAGGGGTAGTGAAAAAACCAGGGTTTGTATCGAAGTCGATCCAGGTGTTCAACGAAGGGCTCGAACTCGCGCGCACTTCCCGCAATACCGTGGACGAAGACGACAGGAATCTTGTAACCAAGGTCTTCCTCGAGGGCATAGAACATCGTCGGTGCCTGTTCGAGAAAAGACGCGGGATCGTACATGCCGAGTGTTGAAAAGCTGCGGTCAAATACCGAGTCATCGAGTTGGCGAATCGTTCCGGAGGGATAGAAAAGTGACTCGGTGCGGCTGCTGAAGTTAGGTACGTCGATCGACACATCCCAATCGATCGAAATGGGTCCGGTCAATCGCACGTCTACCTGGCCAAGCACCTTCTCCGGTGCGGTGGATTTATCGAGTTCGATCAACCGTTTTCCAATAACCTCTGACGGCTCGAACACGCCATTACGATCGATATCGGCGAAGACGAGCAGATCATAGCGGCCCTCGGGGAGAGTCAGTCCGAAGTGCGATCCAGTCACCTGAAAGTACATAGTGTCTACACGTTCGTTAGCCTCATATTTATTCGAAAACGCGGCAATCGCCTTCGGCAAACCGACGTAGCTGCGATCAACATCATCGCTTTGTCCATGCACGAAATACGTTTCACGATCAATCAAGTGCTTAACAACGAGTTGGCCCGGTCTGGCGTCCTGAATGCGAGCGTATTCTGCCTGTACGGAGGCATATTTGAGGTACGTGCAAGAAGACAGGCAAAAGACCAGGCACAGCGCGAGCATCAACCTGGCCAGGGTTCTCGACTGAGCCGAGCGACGTGAGACTAAATTGGCAATCATTGTGGGTGTCGAAGGGTAGGGTGCCGAACATACGCCTTATGGACGTGTCATCTGAATAGTGGCTTACCGCAGGAGAACACACTCTGCCTTCCACCTGATCAAAATATTATGAGTTTCAATAAGATACGTACAACTCCGAATTGATTTCGCAGCTAAATGCTGCCCAAAGTGCAGGCTATGTATTCCTCCATGTCCGGATGTTTCAGGATTCTCGATAATTCGATTGCCGAGCGCCTTGCCTTGTTGGGGCTGGATGAACCTGGTGCTTCCCGAATGAGCGAAGAGCTCCAGGAACGGGTGATACGCCCGCAGATCGATTCAATCGCAAGCACGTATTTTGAATTGCTCGATGGCATTGAGGAATTCAATTCGATTGTCGCCATGCACTCTGACCTGGCGGCGCTTAAAGCCACGCAGAAGAGTTATTTGCTCGGCCTGGGCGTTAATTTTCAGCATCCGGATTACTTCGACGAGCGGGTACGTATCGGCCGCGTTCATCAGAAAATCGGGGTCCCGCTGCCTCTTTATCAGTGCGCATTTCAGAAGCTGCAGGGCCTTCTGATTGAGGCTGTTCCGACAGAGATACGCGAAGATGGGCCGGCGTTTGAGGAGATGATTCGTTTCATCCTCAGAATCACCGTACTCGATATGTCGCTCGCAACGGAGAGCTACTGCAATGCCAGGGTAGTGGGGCTGCAGGATTCGCTCGATTCACAACGCGGGGAAAGTGAACGCTTGCGAAAGCTCGCCACCACTGACTGGCTGACCGATCTGCACAATCACTCCCATACGCGGAAGTGTCTTGGTGATGCGCTGGATCACGCCCAGGCTGAAGGCCTCCCGTTGTGCGTGATCATGGCCGATCTTGATCACTTCAAGAAAATAAACGATTCACACAGCCATCTCGTCGGCGACCGCGTTTTGCGGATAGCGGCAGCTCGCATGCTTTCCGGTGCGCGCGCAAATGACCATGTCGGCCGCTATGGTGGCGAGGAGTTTCTGTTCATACTGCAGAACACAGCTATTGTCGAAGCTGGCGAGGTCGCGGAGCGTGTGCGTACGCGAGTCAACAACGACCTGGTGCAGTGCGGTGACACGTCAATAACAGTGACTGTGAGTCTCGGTGTTGCGCAGGCGCGAGATAGCGATACTGTCGATGACGTAATCGCGAGAGCGGACGCTGCCTTGTATGTAGCCAAAGCCGAAGGGCGCGACTGTATCCGCTCATCGGCGGAACCCGCAGGTTTATCCCGCTTGCAGTGAGCAGGAGCGCCGCGGATCGTTTACGAGCTCTTGACGAGGTAGTGCGCGATCGCTGGTAGCAGCAGGAGTGCGCCGAGCATGTTCCAAAGGAACATGAACGTCAGCATCAGGCCCATATCTGCCTGGAATTTAATCGGTGAGAATATCCAGGTGCCCACGCCGATCGCCAATGTGAAACCGGTAAACGCGACAGCAATACCGGTTGTTTGCAGCGCCTTCAAATATGCCGTGTAGAGCGACAATCCACGCTTCAGGTAGCTCTCCATCTTGCTGTAGATATAGATGCCATAGTCGACACCTATACCGACGCCCAGGGCGATCACAGGCAGCGTCGCGACCTTTACGCCGATACCCAGCAGAGCCATGAGGGCCTGACCGAGGACCGAGGTCAGTGCCAGCGGCAGAATAATGCACACCACGGCGCGCCATGAACGGAACGTCAGGAATACCAGGAAACTCACGACGCCATAGACCAGCGCCAGCATCTGGTACTGCGCCTTGCTGATCACGATATTGGTTACAGACTCGATGCCTGCATTGCCGGCGGCGAGTGCGAATTTGATGTAACCCGTATCGCCTGCGGCGAGTGTGAACTCCAGATTGTCACTGTCGTATTCGGCAGCGAAGGCCTCAGCCACACGGATGACCTCATTCAGGGTTTCTGCCTTGTGGTCATTCAGAAAGATGAGAACAGGCACCATGCTGCAGTCGGTGTTTATCAGCGTACTCGGTACAGAACTGAGCGAGTTGTTCAGGATGTACCTGTTTCGACTCAAAGTGTGCCACTTGGGATTACCCTCGTTCATCGCCATGATTACGCGTTTCGACACGTCGACGAGCGAAATGACTGACTGCACACCTTCGGTGTTCTTCAGGACCTCCTGAAAGCGGTCGACCGCTGAGACGGTGCTGTACTCGCCACACTGCTGAGGCGCAGTCTGTACCATCGTCACGAAGACATCGGTGCTGGTCGTGTAGTTTTCCGTCAGGAATGCATTGTCCAGGTTATACCGGGAGTCTGGCCGCAATTCGGGGGCGCCGGCGTCGAGGTCGCCAATTCGCAGATCCTTGCTGCCATAGATTCCGAGGCCGAATAGCGCGATGGCAACCACGATCGCGATCGGTGCAAATGGCGGTTTTGCAAAGCGCGCGACGAACGGCCAAAGTTTCGACGGATTGTCCTTCTTGCGCTGAAGGTAACGCAGCGACGGTTTTGACAGGCCCACGTAGGACATCAGCACGGGCAGCAGTATGAGGTTGGTGAAGATCAATACGGCAACACCGATACTGGCCGTCAATGCCAGCTCCTGAATTACCGGGATATCGATAACCATGAGGGTGAGGAAACCGATGCCGTCGCTTACCAGGGCAACGAGCCCGGGAATATGGAGCGCACGGAACGCACGTCGCGCAGACCAGACGGGACCGGCGCCAAAGAAGAAACGAACAGCGATATTGTTAATGATCTGTACGCCATGGCTGATACCGATCGCGAAGACCAGGAATGGCACCAGCATGGAGTAGGGGTCCAGGCCAAAGCCCAGCGCGTTCAACAAGCCAAGTTGCCAGACCACGGCTATCGTGGAGCAGGTCAGCGGGATGAGCGTCGCGAAAATGCAGCGCGAATATATTGTCAGCAGCACCAGCGTAATAGCCAACGCGACACCGAAGAACATCGCCACCAGGGTCGCGCCTTCGATCAGGTCACCGACGACTTTGGCGAAGCCCGTAACGTGGATCTTTATCTTGTCCGTTTGGTACTTGTCCCGAACGAGTTTTTCGATGCTCCTCGAGAAGTCACGGTAGTCGAGTTTTTCGCCAGTCTCCGCGTTGATGTCGGTAAGCGGTGCGATGATAACCGCTGATTTGAAGTTGTTGGCTACGAGGCGGCCAACCTGCCCGGAGCGCAGAATGTTGAGGCGCAGTGTATTCAGCGATTCGTCCGATCCATCGTAGCCGTTCGGAATAACCGCACCGCCACGAAAACCCTCTTCTGTGACCTCGCTCCAGCGTACGTTTGGCGTCCAGATCGACTGCAGACCGGAGCGGTCGACGCCGGGGATATAGAAGACCTCATCGTTGATTTGCCGGAGCGCTTCCTGGAATTCCTTATCGTAAATATCGCCGTCGGTTGTCTCGACGATAATGCGAATCGAGTTGCTGAGGCTAGCCAGGTCGGCCTTGTTATCCAGGTAGTTCTGGATGTAGGGATGCGACGTCGGAATCATCTTCTCGAAACTGGCGTCGGGTTCGATTTGCAGTGCCTGCCAGCCAAAAAATGCGGTCAGCAGGGCGAAAATTATGATGACCGAGATTCTATTCTCGAACAGGACGCGTTCGGCCAATGGTGGGCGTTCGTTCTCAGATAGCCCGGTCTGGCGGTTGATGCCTTCACTCATGGCTATTCACCCCATCAAAGATTGAGACGCCGCCAAAACCAACCAGTATCAGTTTGCCGTCAACTGTTTCCGTTACGCCGCTGTACACACGACTTCCCGTAGTCGGGAGCACGGTGAAGCTGGCACCGTGGTCGCTACTTTTGAGCACGGCGCCAGCAGACCCAACGAGTACGATCGTGCCGTCAGCCTGTGTCATACCGCTCAGCAGCGTGCGTTGATCGCCGGTCACAACGGCTGACCAGGTGTCGCCGTCATCGGTTGACCGGAACACGTTGCCCTTCAGGCCGAACGTGAGCAACCCTCCATCGTTGGCCGCGACGATTCCAAAAAATGACCCCTGGTACGGCGAAAGCGGTCGATCCCAGTTCTCACCACCGTCCCTCGAACGCAGCAGCGTGCCAGCCTCGCCGGCGACCAGCAGCGTTCCGGATTTGGAGCGGGCAATGCCGTACAGATGATAATTGTCGGGATTATCGAGTCGATTGGACAGCAGGCTCCATGTTGTTCCGCCGTCGGTTGTGTGCAACAGGATGCCGTAAGCGCCCAGGGCATATCCGCTGCGATCGTCCTCCAGCCAGACGTCGAGGAGGGGAATCGTAACGCCAAAGTCGATGTTTTCGGATGCGTCCTCGAACGCGAATTGCGCGTCTTCGAGAGCCCACTCGAGATCCTCGTTGGAACCGGGGGCCGCCAGATCCAGTTCAGCCTGAAGCTGTTTGACCATCGCTTCGGCCGCATCGGCGGACATGCGTGCGACGTCAACGCCGGTCAATTTCGTTTGCCAGCTTTGCCCGCGGTCAGTGGAGCGCAGTAGCGTGCCATCGTGTGCAGTGGCAAATGCGTTGACAGAACCGGCGAAAGTCACGGCAGTAATGGCGAGTGATACGGGTACCTGGGCGTGGGTCCAGGATGTGCCGCTGTCGTCGGAGTAGAGGATGTGCCCCTGTTCGCCGGCGATAAGAATACGTTGTCCGTCTGTCGCTGCGTCGAGAATGAGGCTGCTGGATGCTGCGTCCGTTTCCAACGCCGGCAGCATGTGGTAGCGCGTGTCGCTTCCTTCGCTCGTAACGGCAAACCCAACGACAATGATCAGGATTGCTGAGAGCGGCAGGATAATCGACCGCTTGCGGCGTAGGCTGGCGAATGCAACAGAATGCATGATCGGCGATTCCCCGAGTTTCGTTGATTGCGGCGGGCCTTACAGCCCGCCGCTATTCTTATTATATTGAACTACCTTACACCAGAACGTCGTAATGCGGCTGGCGTGTAGTCCCGTTCTGTAACCTTGAAGTCCCAGTTGTACCGATACCCTTTCAACTCGTTGCCCAATCCGATCGGCAGGTGTCGTCCGGAGATCAGGTCGTGCGAAGTTTCAAGCGCATACCACGGTACGCTGACCTGGTAATGGATATTGTTGTGCGCTTCCTTAACTCGCCATAGCTCACCACGGCCATCATAGAGATCGGCAATAGTAATCTGCCAGGTGTCTTCATCGACGTAGAAGGTGCGCTTCGCATAGATGTGACGTTCCCCATCCTTGAGCGTTGCTTCCACAACCCATACACGATGCAACTCATAGCGCAGGTACTCAGGATTCAGGTGACCGGCCAGTACAACGTCTTTGTACTTGAGGTCCTTGCTGCTCACTCTGAACGAGTTGTAAGGAACATAGAGCTCCTTCTTGCCGAGCAATTTCCACTCGTAGCGGTCAGGCGCGCCGTTGTACATGTCGAGATCGTCAGCGGTGCGCAGCCCGTCGGATGCGTTGCCTGGTCCATCGTAGGCGACGTCGGGTGCGCGGCGTACGCGCCGTTGACCAGCGTTGTAGATCCACGCTGCGCGCGGCTCTGTGACCTGGTTGATGTTCTCATGTACGAGCAGTACATCGCCTTCGAGACGTGCGGGCGCCTTGATCGACTGTTTGTAATAGAACAGGCGATTGGGCGGAGGCGTGCCGAGATATTGTGCGAACGTGAGCTGGTCTTCGAAGACAACCGGGCTGAAAGACCCGTTGGCCTGCACAGGGATCTGTGTGTAGCTACGTTGCACGCTGCCGCCACGATAACGAAGCACGTGGTTCCAGACGACCTCGACACCCGATTTCGGAATCGGAAACGGGACGAAGGAGTCGACGTTGACCAGGCCATTGCCGTCCGGTGTGGTGTTGGCAGTCAGAGCGTCTTTCTTTACTGCCTCATACATAGTCGTCGGGTAGGCCGCCGTCCTGTGTGTCGCATACACGGGCATGCGATACGTATCCGGATAGCGTTGCAGAAGTGCAATCTGTCCCGTAGACAGATTGTCCTTGTACTGCTCGAAGTTCTGCGCCGTGATCGTAAACAGTGCTTGCTCGTTCGGGAACGGGTCGACGAGCGGCCCATCCTGGACATAGCCAGCAGGTAGTTCAGTCAAACCACCGGTCCAGGCCGGAATGGTGCCCGCAGCATTGCCGGCACGCTCAGCACCGATCGGCGTCAATTCATCGCCGCCCAGGCTTGCCGCCTGCTCTGCTGTGATTTCCGCGAACGCGCTCTGCGCCAATAGACCAAGCGCAGCCAGGATTGTGATGTTTGTAAGTGTTTTCATGGTGATGATGCCCCTGGTATTCGATTCAGAAACTGACGGAGAAAGACACGGATAAGAAATCGCGGTCTTCGATAGTGTTGTAGTCGCCGCCCGAGAAGGTCGTGTATGCCAAAGAACCAGTATACCGATTAAGGTATTCGGCGCCGAGGCTCACTGTCAGGGCTTTCGCGCCTTCATTGAAGTTTGAGTTCGGCGAGTACCCGTCGACGTCGTGCGACCACGCGAGGCTGGGCGTCAGGTTGACGCCAGCGAATACGTCGTTGTACGCGAGGCCTGCGCGTATGCGGTATCCCCAGGATGAATCGGTCACGTAGCCGTCAGTCGTGCAATTGCTGGCATTGCTGTTTGGTACAGGAAGGGGAGTAAGCTGCATGAGGATAGCATTGCCGTCTTGGCAGGTTACGAATTCATCGGGAACAGGAATTCCAAGCGCAGCCAACGGAATCGGCTCGAAGTAACCCATGCCGTACGTGGGCGAACGGCCATAACGCTGCACCGATTGTTCGGGCAGGTCGCCAACCCAGTTGGCGCCAAACTCGGCGGCAAACGACAGGCGGCTGGCTCCCAGGACCTGGTCAAAGAAGCGAATGAACGTGACCTGAGCCTGCGTAACGGGCATGAGATCGTAGCCGTGGAATGCGGAGCCCGGGTCTACTGTGGCTACTGTTGGTGTCAACGTCGACCACGGCGCTGTGAGTACAGCGGCGTGTAGCAATTCGGTCGAATTGATTTGTACCGGGAAATCGGGTCGATAACTGACCTCACCTGATACTGCGAAACCCCAGAAATTGGTCGCCAGGCTCACGCCGTACAACTCGATGTCTTCCGGGAATTCGGCGAAGTACTGCGGGTTTCCGCCAAGCGGCGCGAGGGCGGCAAACGGATCACCTGGAATAAAAGGCGGAAGCGGATCAGGAGACCCCGGGGGAATAAACTGCGGAGGGACCAGTGTATTCGCAGAGCTAAAGCCTCCCAGGTAGGGTATGCGGCTGTGGTAGTTCATGTAGTAAAAACCAAACTCTGAGCCGGCCAGTTTTTCGGCGAAATAACGCAGGGACAGGCCATACTGACCGCTGTCACTCGGCTCGATGTCGGGCCGGCGTTCGATGTAGAGATCGACACCGGGCAGCATCTGGGTGTAGTCGTTCAGCTGGTTCGTCAGCGTGACGACGTTGCAGCCTGTGGCGGCAACATCTATGGTGGAAAAGTAGGTTCCGCAGGCGTCTATGACCGTCTTCTCCCATCCGATCTGGTAAAACAGATCAATGCTCAGTGCGTCCGTCACACCGGCAGAGATCGTCACCATCGAAACAGGTAGCAAGCCTTCCTTGATTTCGGCGCCCGGGCGTCGAAAGGCCGAAACGTCGACCGGATTTATCGAGTTAATGCCGTTCTGGATAAAGGTGCTCTCACCCCAGCTCGCAACCTGCCGCCCGAGGCGAATGTCCAGAGGCGCTTTCGACTCGCCCAGATAGAACGTGCCGTAGACAAAGGCGTCCAGCAATTGGACTCCAGATGCCTGTGCGAAATCGTCGAACCCTGAGTCTGCCAGGGACTGATTCGGGGTATACATATTCGCTGAGTTGCCATGCGGCCGCTTGCCGTTGGCGAGTTCCTCGTCGTACCAGTATTTGCCACGCAGGAACACGCCGAAATCGCCCTTGCGAAGTTCAAAGTCATGAACGCCCTTAAGTATCAGCGAATAGACGTCGCCCTTGTCATAGTTGAGATTACCGTCGTCGGCGGTACTGGTGGATGCCATACCGAAACCTGGCGCGTTGCCCGGTGTGACCAGTCGCGGCTCCATGTCCGACATGCGCCAGTTGGATCCCAGCGAAATCTGGGAATTGAAGCTCCCTTCCCATTCTCCCCACTGAAATTCGCTCGCTACGGCCGGTACGGCCAACAAACTTGCTGCTATCGCAAGCACACTTGTTACTAGTCTGTGTCGCCAATTCACTTTGGAATTCCCCTTTGTTCTTCGAATCAACGTTGGTTCGAAGCGATCCGTCCGGGCTGGCTGTGTCAACCTTCGTTCTTTTGCGCCCAGCATCGGATAAGATTCGGACATTGATGGATGAAGGTGTCAATACGGAATTATTCGGACAAGCGAAGACGCAACGTGAATGTGGGGTGAGGTTTGGACCGCCAAGCTGCTAACATCTGTCGTATGACGCCGTCATCGCCGGGACTGCGATACCGGACGTGGGTCGAAAGTGGGTTCGCGAATTTACGTATGCCGGTCCGGATATCTGGTTCAAAACGATCAAATTTCTATGAGTAGTGACCTTAAAACCCGGGTACTTTTTGTATGCATGGGCAACATCTGCCGCTCACCGACGGCGGAGGGCGTGTTCCGCTATCACGCAGAACAGGCTGGGGAGGCTGAGTGTCTGTACATCGATTCAGCCGGCACCCATGCCTATCACGTCGGAGAACCACCCGATCGTCGCGCCCGTGCGGCCGCGGAGCGCCGCGGCATGACACTGGATAATATCTATGCGCGGCGTGTGACGACCGAGGATTTCGAACGTTTCGATTACATCATCGCCATGGATGAGGACAATCTCACGCGTCTGCACGATGAGTCGCCCGAAGAGCATCGCGGCAAGCTGCGGTTGTTCCTCGAATTCGCGGACGGCGATGAAAGGGAAGTCCCCGATCCGTACTACGGTGGGGCAGCCGGATTCGAACGCGTACTCGACCTCGTGGAAGCAGCGTCCCGAGGCTTGCTCGAGACGCTTTCCCACAAGTAAATCCTATTCCTGACCCGGGTCGGTCGGCGTTGAGACCGGCTTCGGCTCGGGCTTCGGCTCGGGCTTCGGTTCGGGCTTGGGTTTCGCGGCTTCGGGAACCGGTTTCGGTGCAGCTGGTGCAGCCTCAGGCTTCGCTTCTGGCTTCGGCTTTGCAGCCTCTGGTTTCGGCTCAGACTTGGGTTTTGGCGCTGCGGCGGGCTTTTCAGCCGGCTTGACAGCAACGGGCAGAGACTGTGGCTCCCATGGGAGCAGTCTGGGCTTCGCTGCGCCCTCTGCACCATTGCCGCCGGAGACGGCTGGCTTGGATTCCGGACTTTTTTCAGTCTTGGGCTTTTCAGTCTTCGGCTTTTCGGCCCTTGG
Organism: uncultured Gammaproteobacteria bacterium; assembly: GCA_963752875.1. Taxonomy (GTDB): domain Bacteria; phylum Pseudomonadota; class Gammaproteobacteria; order Steroidobacterales; family Woeseiaceae; genus UBA1847. The sequence continues at coordinate 50,610 of CAVWAH010000020.1, forward strand.
TCTTTCGGATCTGGGCTTCGGAGCTGCCTTCGGTGTCTCAGACGATTCCGCTGCAGGCTGATCTGCCGACTTCTCCGCGGTCTTTTCAGCTGCGGGCTTTCTCGTCCGGCGACGCTTCGGCTTGGCCTCGGCAGGCGTGTCCGCCTGCTTTGTAGCTTGATCAGCGACCGGTGCCTTTTGAGAAGCGGCGTCATCGGTTTTGTCTGCAGATGCCGCACGATCCTTGTCGGTCCGCGCGCGTGGCGGCCCTGATTTCTTTTCAGCTGCCGGCTTTTGCTGTTGCTTCGGCGCTTCGCCGGTTTGCTCTGGAGCGTCGCTCGTTTGCTCTTGCGTATCCGTTACCTGCTCCGGCTTGTCTGCACTGCGGCGACGACGGCGTCCGCCACGGCTGCGGCGACTCCGCGTCGACCGTTTTGGCTCATTATTGGACTCGTCATTCGCCTCGGTGGCATTGTCCTGCTGCGGCTTCTGCTGCTCGTCCTTCTGCGCCGGCTTGCGACGCGAAGTGGTCTTTTTGGCCGCCTTCTTTGGCTGTGCCTTATTCGAGGAGACTTTTTCTGGGTTTTCTTGCGTTGCGTACCGCGATTATCACTGCCGCGTCGTGAATCACTGCCGCGACGTTTTGATTGCTGTGAACGACGGCCACGGCTCTGCTGGCCACTCTTTTTGCGACGCTGCTGTGACGTGTCGTCGTCATCCTCATCGCTGCTAAACAACGAAACGATTGAAGCGATCAGTCCCTTCTTTTTTTCAACCTTTGGTTCCTGGCGTTTCGGTGCAGGCTTCGTCGGTTTCAACGTGCCCACAACCGGAGTCTCGACAGCCTTGCGTTCGAGGATTGCCTGCGGTGCCTCGGGTTCGGCTCCCGCATCTGTGAGTTCGTAGCTGACACCGGTGTTCTCGGGCAGATCCGTCTGGTCGTCGCGAACACGGCGAACTTCGTAGTGCGGCGTCTCGAGTTGCGGGTTGGCGATCAACACAATCTGCGTGTCGTTGTTGTCTTCCAGACTCTGTACCCAATCGCGTTTTTCGTTCAGCAGGTACGTCGACACTTCGACGGGCAGTTGTGCGATAACTTTGGCCGTGCGCTCTTTACGTGCTTCTTCACCAACGATACGCAAGATCGCGAGCGCGAGTGACTCGACGCTGCGAATGCTTCCAAAGCCGGAGCAGCGAGGGCAGGTCATGTGTGCCGATTCGCCGATCGATGGGCGCAGTCGCTGACGTGACATCTCGAGCAGGCCGAAACGGCTGATCTTGCCAATCTGTATGCGGGCGCGATCCTGGTGCACCGCGTCGCGCAGGCGGTTTTCTACTTCGCGCTGGGCTTTCGAAGGGCCCATGTCAATGAAGTCGATAACAATGAGGCCGCCAAGGTCGCGAATACGCAACTGGCGCGCGATCTCGTCGGCGGCTTCGAGGTTGGTGTTCAGGGCAGTAGCTTCGATGTCGCCGCCCTTGGTCGCACGTGCCGAGTTAATATCGATCGATACGAGCGCTTCGGTGTGATCGATGACGATGCTGCCGCCCGATGGCAGATGCACCATGTGCGCGAACGCGGATTCGATCTGTGATTCGATCTGGTAGCGCGTGAACAGCGGTACAGGATCGACGTAGTGCTTCAGCTTCTTGATGTTGTGCGGCATCGTCTGCTCGACATGCTCGCAGGCCTCTTTGTAGGTCTGCTCGTCGTCGATCAGTATTTCGCCGATATCGTTGGTCAGGTAATCACGCAATGCGCGGACGACCGAGTCACCTTCGCGGTAGATCAGGAACGGTGACGGGCGTTCGAGGACGACATTCAGGATGGCCGTCCAGACGGTCAGCAGATTCTCGAGGTCCCAGGCAAGCTCTTCAGCGCTGCGGTCGATGCCGGCCGTGCGCAGGATGACGCTCATGTCGTCCGGCACTATGATCTCGTTGAGCGATTTCCTCGCGTCATCGCGATCGGATCCCGTAATGCGGCGCGACACGCCACCGGAGTGCGACTTATTCGGCTTGAGAACGATGAATCGGCCGGCGAGGCTGACGAACGTCGTCAGGGCAGCGCCCTTGTTGCCGCGTTCTTCCTTGTCGACCTGGACGACGATGTCCTGGCCTTGCTTGAGCACATCCTTGATGTTGGGTTTGCCGCCACCCTTGGCGTCCTTGACGAAATACTCGCTGGAGATTTCCTTCAGCGGCAGGAAGCCGTGGCGATCAGCACCGTAGTCGACAAACGCCGCCTCGAGACTGGGCTCGATGCGCGTAATTTTGCCTTTGTAGATATTGGCTTTTTTGCGTTCGCTAGCCGGTGCTTCGATATTGAGGTCGTACAGCTTTTGGCCATCGACCATCGCCATGCGCAACTCTTCTTGCTGAGTTGCATTGATTAGCATTCTTTTCATGTTGTCCTACTTGGATAGTGGAGGACAGCAATACGGGGCAGGGCGCCATGCGGGCGCAGGGGATGTCATGCACAGAAGTACGACGCCGGATTGCGTCGCGAACGAAGTTTACAAACTCTGTGTGGGCCTGACTCAAAATCGTCAGTGCCAATAAAAAAATCAGCATGATTTCCCTGCGGCTTTGCCGCTTTGGCGCAGGCCGAATTCCGTGCTTGCTGCCATCTGAAATCAGGTCTCGCAGACTTGCGGGACCAAAAAAAACGTTACTTGAAGGGCTCTGGCCGGTATGCCGGAACGCCTCAGGGCGCTAATATAGCACACCTCCTTGTCGCATAAGCAACTGATCATGCAAGAAAACTCCTCCACAGAGGGCAATACCCGCACCACTGGCGTCCGCAAGGTCCAGGTCGATGCGGAGCGGGCAGGCCAGCGGATCGACAATTTCCTGCGCAATGAGCTGCCGGGCGTGCCCAAGGGGCGGGTATACCGCTTGCTGAGGCGTGGCGAGGTGCGCGTCAATGGCGGTCGCATCCGCGCCGAGTACAAACTCCAGGAAGGTGATGAGGTTCGTATACCGCCGGCACGCGTGAGCGTCGGTGGGCCGCCACCGCCGGAGAGAATGGCATCGGCAATGCTCGATCGCGTGCTCTACGAGGACAAGCGGCTGCTGGTCATCAACAAGCCGACGGGTGTCGCGGTCCATGGTGGCAGCGGGATTAGTCACGGCGTGATCGAGCTGCTCAGGCACTCACGGCCTGATCTTAAGGACCTCGCACTGGTTCATCGTATCGATCGGGAAACATCAGGCTGCCTCGTCATGGCCAAGCGACGCAGCGCGTTGCGCGAGTTGCACGAGCGTTTTCGGCAAGGGCAGGTTGAGAAGAACTATCTCGCGTTGGTCGTAGGTGACTGGCAATACGGTGAGCAGCTCATTGATGTGCCGCTACTTGTCCAGAACCGCAAGAGTGGGGAACGGCATGTCATCGCCAGCCCCAAGGGCAAGCAGGCGCAGACGCGGGTTAGCCTGTCGCGCACTTACGGGATCTACAGCCTGCTGCAATGCGCGCCGGTGACGGGACGCACACATCAGATTCGTGTGCACCTGGACCATGCGGGCCATTCTATTGCCGGCGATGATCGCTATGGCGATGACGATGCAAACAAACAGGCACGGCGGTTTGGACTCAAGCGCCTGTTCCTGCATGCCCAGTCGATCGCCTTTGCGGACGACAGTGGCAATGAGCTGCACTTCACGGCGCCGCTGGCCGACGACCTGGAGCAATTCCTGACAGTAGGGATTATCGAAGCACAGCGCAGGAAGAAATCAGGGCAATAGATACCCGAGCTGTAAAAGTCGGTCGGCCACCCAGATCATTGGCAGGCCGATGAGGCCGGTCGGGTCCTCCGCCTGCACGGATTCGAAGAGAACGTACCCCGCTCCTTCGAGCTTGAAACTGCCCGCGCAGTCGTAAGGTTTGTCATGGTGCAGGTAGGCATCAACCAGGCGGCGGTCGAACTGCCGGAAGCGAACCATGGTCGTGTCAGTATGTTCGTAGCGGGCGCGCCCAACGGGATCCAGGACGCAAACGGCGGTCAGGAAAGTGACTGTCTTGCCGGACGCAGCCAGCAACTGCTCGACAGCCTTTGCGTGATCGCCGGGTTTGCCGAGCACCTGGTCGTCAAGCACGGCCAACTGGTCTGCGCCGATAACGAGGGCATCCCGGGCATTGATCGCAACCGCTTCCGCTTTGTTGCGCGCAAGGTGCCGGGCGAGCTCAGCCGGTCCCAGGCCATCGTTATTGCTTTCGTCGACCTCCGGATCCACGGCTTCGTAAGCGTCGAGGATGCGATCGAGCAGGCCACGACGGTACGGTGACGAGGACGCCAGGATGATCGGCGGTGCGGATGGATTTTGCATAAACAAATCAAAACCTTAAGACAAGAACCCTAAAGTTTACCCGGTTTGGCACCGAGGGCAGAAATTTCTGTCATGTAGGCTTTGACTTAGGAAGCGACGGTCCTTATCATGCGCGCGCCATGGGTAATCCGCTACGCGAACGCCGCACCGCGGCCGATTTGGCGGCGGGCGCTCAAGTTATTGAAATTGCTGAGAAACTTAGCGATTTCGAGCAACTGTCAGTAATTGTCGAGGCGGATCTTGCCGCGCTCGATGCTGGTAGAATGCCCGCGAGATGGCGTGATTCCGCTGTTAAAGGGAGCCTCGGCTTCGGCTTTGCCGATGCGCAGCAGTTGCTGCCAAAGGTCAGTTGCCGGGTTGAGGTCACCGTTGATGCGGTTTGTCAGCGATGTCTCGATGCATTTCGGTTGCCGATTGAGGTGGAGGCCGATTTGCTTCTGCTGGAGCTTGAGCAGGACGCCGATGGCTTCGACGAACTCGAGGTCTGGGAGCTGGAAAGTAACTTACTCCGGCCGCAGGACATCGTGGAAGAATTGCTGATAATGGCGATGCCGTTATCAGCGATGCACGTAGATTCGGCTGCATGCAAAGCGCTTTCGTCAGTGGCGACGAAAAGCGAAGAGAAAATGACAACGCCATTTGCCGCTTTGCGCGATCAGATGGCACAGGACAAATAGGGCTCGGTACGCCGAGTCGACTGGAGAAGATTATGGCTGTTCAAAAAAGTCGCAGGACCCCTGCAACGCGCGGCGCACGTCGCTCGCACGACAAGCTGAAGAAGCCGGCACTGTCGGTTGATCCTACGTCGGGCGAGACACATCTGCGCCACCGCGTAACGCCGGACGGATTCTACCGCGGCAACCAGGTTGTTTCGCAGCCTGAGTCGATCGAAGACGACGAGTAAGTCACCCCTGATCGGTCGGACCGTGTCCGGCCCATCTCCTGGTGAGCTCACACTCAACCATTGCACTTGATGCCATGAGCGGCGACCTCGGCGCCGAGGTCGTGGTACGCGCGGCTGCCGCGACGCTGGGCAAATACAAGAACCTGGAGTTAATTCTGGTCGGTGACCAGGATGAGCTGTCTCGTCTTGTCGGTGACATCGTCGGTGACAATCCGCGGCTTCACATCGAGCACGCCAGTGAAGTCGTGCAAATGTCGGAGCCTCCCGCTGAGGCGCTGCGTAAGAAAAAAGATTCGTCGATGCGCATTGCGATCAACCTCGTAAAGAACGGTGTCGCAGATGCGTGCGTGAGTGCTGGCAATACGGGTGCGCTGATGGCGACCGCTAGGTTTGTACTCAAGATGCTACCCGGTATTGATCGTCCCGCGATTATCGCCGAGCTGCCTGCGATAGGCGGTTCCGTGCACATGCTCGATCTTGGCGCGAATACGCAGGCGACGGCGGAGCACCTGTTTCAGTACGCGGTCATGGGATCAATCGTGGCTGCAGACATCATTGGCATCGAAAGTCCGCGCGTTGCGCTGCTCAACATTGGGGCTGAGGACACCAAGGGACACGATACGGTGAAAGAGGCCGCCGCGATGCTGCACGCGAGCACACTCAATTACGTCGGCTTCATTGAGGGTACAGACCTGATGTCCGGCAAAACCGATGTCGTTGTTACCGACGGCTTTACCGGCAATGTCGCCCTGAAAACTATCGAAGGTACCGTGGCGCTCGGCAAGCACTACCTGAAACGTGCATTCAAACGCAGCTGGCTCACAAAGTTGCAGGCGCTTCTGGCACGTAGCGTGTTGCGCTCTCTCAGTTCTCAAATGGATTCGCGCAATTACAACGGTGCGACTCTCGCAGGCCTAAATGGTATTGTTATAAAAAGCCACGGCAGCGCGGACGCTTACGCGTTTCAGCATGCGATCGATACCGCAGTCGTCGAAGTCCGCAACCAATTGCCCCAGCAAATTGGTTCGCTGTTGGAGAAGGAATCCACATGACTTACTCACGCATCGTCGGCACCGGGCGATATTTGCCCGAACGAGTAATGACGAACTTCGATCTGGAGAAGATCGTCGATACGACGGATGAGTGGATCAGGACCAGGACCGGTGTAGAGCAACGTCATGTCGTTGACCCGGACCAGACCACATCGGACATGTGCGTCGAATCGGCGACAGCCGCGATCGAGAATGCCGGTATTGAGGTCACCGATATTGACATGGTGATTACCGGTACGGCATCACCGGACGTCATATTCCCGAATGTATCGACGATCATTCAGCATCGCCTTGGTATCCCTGCTTGTATTGCATTCAGTCTCGAAGCCGCATGCTCGGGCTTCATCTACGCGCTTGGCGTTGCGGATAAATTCATCAAGGCGGGTGAAGCCAAATGCGTGCTGGTAACAGGCGCGGAGTGCATTACCAAACTCATCGACTGGAATGATCGCAACACGTGTGTGTTGTTCGGTGATGGTGCGGGCTCTGCAATCGTCGTGCCATCCGAGGAGCCGGGTATCCTGGGTTGCCACCTTGGTGCTGATGGACAATATCGCGAGTTCCTGCACTACCCGGTTGGTGTTTCGCAAAACCTGGCGGCGGCCGGTACAAAAGAAGCCAATATCATCATGTCAGGCAACGACGTCTTCAGGGTTGCCGTAAAGACACTGGGCGCGATCGCTCAGGAAACGCTCGACAAGGCCGGCATCAGTAAAGAAGAGCTCGACTGGCTTGTGCCGCACCAGGCGAATATTCGCATCATCCAGGCGATGGCAAAGCGCCTCAATATGCCAATGGAAAAAGTGATCCTGACGATCCAGGACCACGGTAATACGTCGGCGGCATCCGTCCCGATGGCACTCGATGTTGCGCGTCGCGATGGCCGCATCAAGGAAGGTCAACTAATCCTGATGGAAGCCTTCGGTGGCGGTTTCACCTGGGGCTCAGTCCTGATGCGGATGTAGCTACCAGAGACTGCTTTTCTTCTGCCGCGCCGAACGCCGGCGCATGCGTTGGTGCAACTGCTGACGCCGCCGATCCAGGCGATCACGGCGAATGACGGGATCAACGTCGGCGCCGTGAGTTTTTTCGAAGTCATCCCGATACTGGCAAAAGTCGTCGTAGGCTTCGCGCACGTGCAGCAATTCGCGCGCAACGAGCTCGATAATGATGACATCGTCGAGGTAGCCGATGACCGGGATGTCGTCGGGGAGTATGTCTTCGGGATCCGCGAAGTAGACGAAGGTCGCGAGCAGACGTTCACGGTCGCTTTCAGGCAATTGCCATTCCTCATCAGTCAACATGCTTAGCAGCGACTCCAATTCAGGAATGCGCTTGCCGACAAAGTCCGGAAGCGGGTCGGCCTGGCGGATTTCCTCGAGGACATCGCGAATTGCATCGATGATCTCAATATCTTCGGCATCTTTAACCGCGGCGCGCGACAGTTTGAGTGCCTTGCGGAAAAACCGCAGGTCGCGATCGGTCAGTTCGAAGGAAATTCGGAGGCCCATTCCGACAGGCTAACGGCAATTCCCTATGGTGGTCAACGCATGATGGTTTACCATACCCACAGGCAAGCCGGTCAAAAGCTATGAAACCGAAACTCATCATAGGTAATAAGAACTACTCTACGTGGTCGTTGCGGCCGTGGCTCCTGATGAAGGAAGCCGGCATCGACTTCGATGAGCATCGTATCCTCCTTGATACCCCGACATCGGCAAAGGAGATTGCCGAATTTTCTGAGGCGGGCAAGGTGCCGATCCTGCAGCTCGGTAACGTGACCGTTTGGGAGTCGCTGGCGATCGCCGAAACGGTGGCCGAACGCTGGCCTGAGAAAAAGCTCTGGCCGGAAGATCCCGGCGAACGCGCGCATGCTCGCGCGATCTCGGCAGAGATGCACTCAGGCTTTATCCATCTGCGGAACTGCATGCCAATGAATTGCCGCGCCATGGGGCGCAAGGTGCATATCCCTGACGAACTGGGCGATGACATCACTCGCGTCATCGATATCTGGGCTGAATGCCACAAGCACTATGGCGATCGCGGTGGCTGGTTGTTTGGCGACTTTTCTGTGGCCGATGCCATGTACGCGCCAGTCGTATTACGCCTCAGGACCTATGGCATCAATCTGCCGGACTCCGCTGGCTACTATCCCCATCGCCTGCTCGAAAGCGCGGCTATGCAAGAATGGCTCGCTGCCGCAGAATGCGAGACTGAAGTCATCGAGGCGGACGAGAAAGGCCAGTAATGCGCAAACTGTTTCTTCACATGGCCGCGGCAACGCTGGTCACCGCACCGGTTTATGCGGACGTCTTCGAGCTGCCGCCGGAAGGCCATGACGTCATAGGTTCGATCGCGACGGTGACGGCGCGCTACGAAGATACGCTCGTGGACGTCGCGCGGCGTCACGGGCTCGGTTATTACGACGTAGTGCACGCAAATCCCGGTGTGAATGTCTGGGTGCCTGGCGAGGGTACGGAAATTGTGCTGCCTAACCGCTTTGTCCTGCCGCCGGGGCCTCGCGAGGGACTCATCCTGAATCTCGCCGAGTACCGCATGTACTACTTTCCGGAGGCCAAAGCCGGTGAGCCGGCTTACGTTTATACATACCCGATGAGCATCGGGCGCATGGACTGGGAAACGCCGCTTGGCAAGACCAGTATCGTCGCGATGGCGAAAAATCCGGCCTGGTATCCGCCGCAATCGGTTCGTGATGAACACGCGGCCGATGGTGATCCGTTGCCGCGTATCGTGCCGCCCGGGCCCGAGAATCCGCTCGGCACGCGGGCATTGCGCCTGGGCCTGCCGGGCTACCTGATCCACGGTACGAACCGGCCGGCCGGCGTTGGCATGCGCGTGTCGCACGGTTGTGTACGCATGTTCCCCGAGGATGTCGAGTTCCTGTTCGAGCGAATCAAGGTCAATACGCCGGTGCGCATTATCAATGTGCCCGTCAAGATTGGCTGGGATGGCGAAGCGCTCGTTGCCGAAGTGCATCCCTTGCTTGAGTCGGCACAACCACTGGTTGAAGAGTCGCTTGAACAGCTCGAGGAGCTCGACGCCGATATCGAATTGCCGGAGCCGGATCCGAATAGCAAGGATCCGCTGACTTATGTGACCGAGCAGTTCATCGTGGCGACGGCCGAGCGGGCAGGGCAACTCGACTGGGATCTGATCGAAGAGCTCGTGGGGCGGTCGGATGGCGTTCCCGAAGTGGTTGGCACGCGCATAAAAAACGCCGCGACAAGCGCGGCGTTTGAATAATCAGTGATGTCGTCTTAAGCGACGAATCCAATTATTTTTTCGATGGCCTTATTTGGACATCGATTTCTGGAACATACGTTCCATGCTTTCTCTGTTAGCTTCGCAGCATGCTTGCGATGTCGTAGCGGCAGCGAGTGCCTGGTCAGCGGTGCTCTGTGCCGAAGAGGCAGCCTGAGCGGCACGATCAGCAGATGCGCGAGCAGCTTCAGCGGCAGATGCAGCAGCAGCTGCGTCAGCAGCAGCACGATCAGCCGTAGCTTTTACATCATCGAGCCCCGTGGTGGCGCAACCAGCGGCCATTGCGACGAACAGTGCAAGCGCGCTTGCTCTGAGTGCGGTCTTTTTCATTTTGGAAGATTCCTTTGTTGGGAAAAATTGCAGGCGCATTATTTCCCAATCTGTCCCATGCTGCAATGAAAACTCCTGTTTTTATTATCTTTTGTCTGTAGATGGCGACATCGAGGTGACAGTTCCCCTAACTCGGGGACACTCCCGAGCTGGGGGCGGCCAACTCCCTACACAGACGAGTCGAGTGTCCCCGAGTTAGGGGAACTGTCACCTTTATGTGTTTGTGCTTGCACAGCGCTGAGTACTGTATATAATCCCATGTACTGTGAATCCATACAGGAACTGCTCAAATGCGCGAACTGACCCCTAGACAAAAGCAAATTCTCGAGATGATTCAAGACTTTATCTCTGAAACCGGTATGCCGCCGACGCGCGCCGAGATCGCGAGGCACCTCGGTTTCAAATCGGCCAATGCCGCTGAAGAACATCTCCGGGCCCTGCAAAGGAAGGGGGTACTCGATCTCCTGCCGGGCGCCTCGCGCGGTATTCAGCTCAAGGACTCACTGCGTGACCAGATGGGCTTGCCGCTGATCGGTCGTGTTGCGGCGGGTAGCCCGATCCTCGCCCAGGAACATATCGAGGCGCATTACAAGATCGATCCGCAGCTTTTTCATCCCAAACCGCACTACTTGCTGCGCGTACACGGCATGAGTATGAAAAACGCGGGCATCCTCGATGGTGACCTCGTCGCCGTGCATCGCACGCCTGAAGTGCGTAGTCGGCAGATCATTGTTGCCCGCCTCGAAGACGAGGTGACGGTCAAGCGTTATCGCCAGAATGGGTCGCTGGTGTCGCTCTTGCCCGAAAACGATGAGTTTGAACCGATCGAAGTCGATCTCAGGGAACAGTCGCTGGTCATCGAAGGCGTTGTGGTCGGCGTCATTCGTGACGGCCTGTCGTTGCATTGAGCATTGTCATCGTCGCTCGACAAGATACTTGCGAACCCGCGTGTCTGGCGCGGGCGTGACCAGGCCGGGCAGGAGGCAGGACTGGCGAGCGGGTATCCGGAGCTCGACAGGCACCTACCCGGAGGTGGTTGGCCACCGGCATCACTGACCGAAATCCTGACGGCACATTACGGCATCGGCGAACTGCGCCTGCTGATGCCGGCACTCGCAAGGCTAAGTGCCGAATCACCACAACATGACTTCACCGAACCCGGCTGGATTGCCTGGATAGCGCCACCGTTCCAGCCGTATCCACCTGCACTGCAGCAATGCGGCATCGATTTATCGCGCATGCTGATCGTGCGTCCCAAAAATGCCAGTGAGATTCTCTGGTCGGCCGAGCAAGCCTTGTCATCGGGAACCTGTGCGGCCGTATTGCTGTGGCCGGAAACGCTTGATGACCAGGCAAGTCGTCGTTTGCAGCTGGCGGCCGAGAAAGGCCGCAGCTGGGCCATCGCGTTTCGTCCCCTGGCAGCACGCGGGCAAAACTCGGCGGCGGCGTTACGACTCGAACTGCACTCCGAGGGCACATCGCATTCGAGCGGACCAGGTACGCGCGTACATATTCTCAAGAGTCGTGGTGGCCGCCCGACCGTTATAAACAAGTTACTCTGATGAAATCACGGGCCTGTAAACCACCCGTACTGACGCGGGACGCTGCCCCGACTCCCCTTGGCGTGCAGCAGGACCTGCCGCTGGCCGAACCAGCATCGCCAGCAGACCTCGGTCCCGCTCGACGGGAGCTGCCTCCCACAGCATTTTTCCCTGCCGCGATAGAGCGGCTCTGGTTTTGCGTGTGGTTGCCGCAGCTGCCGCTGGAGTCTGTATCGCGGCCTGAGTCGTTAGTCGCGAGCAAGCTCCCTCCCACAGCCATCGTCGAGGAGCAGCATGGCATCCACCGCATCCTGCTGGCCGATGCCGAGGCTCGCGCCGCTGGCGTGATGCCCGGACAGGCTGCCAATGCAGCGCTCGCGTTACTGCCAGCACTGCAACTCGAAGAGCGCAGCCTGCTCCGGGAGCAGCAGGCACTTGAAGGACTGGCGACCTGGATGGAACGGTTTTCCTCGTTCGTCTCGATTGCCGATCACAATGTGTTGCTGCTCGAGATTGCGGGTAGCCTGCGTTTGTTCGATGGTTTGCGGGAGCTGCGGCAGAAAATTTCAAAAGGCCTGCGGGAGCTCGGGTTTACGGCGATGCCGGCGATTGCGCCGACGCCGCTTGCAGCAACCTGGCTGGCACGCTCCGGACGCCGTACCTGTATACGCGATGAAGCGAACCTTGTACCGGCATTGCGCAAACTGTCGATTGCCTGCCTCAATTGGCCGGCCGGTTTGTGCGAGGTGCTGACAGGCATGGGCGTGACCACGGTTGGCGATTGCCTGCGTCTGCCGCGAGAAGGGTTTACACGACGTTTTGGTGCCGAACATTTGCTCGCACTCGATCGGGCATTGGGCCATTTACCGGATCCTCGTAATTCCTGGCGGGCCCCCGAGCGGTTTTGTGCGGATTACGAGATGACTGAGGAGCAAATCGACCGAGAGATGCTGCTCAATATCTGCAGCGAATTGCTGCAGTCACACGAACAGTTTCTACTCGCGCGGCAGCTTGGGACGCAGCGCCTCAGTTTTAGTTTTTTCCATCTCAAGGGATCGGCGACTGAGCTGCGTCTCGGTTGTGCGCGGGCGGAACGCTCAGCCGGCCGCTGGTTTGAGTTACTGGGTATTCGTTTCGAGCAGTTGGTACTGCCCGAGCCGGTTATTGCGGTGCGCTTGCGCAGCGGTATGGCACAGTCGCTGCAGGCGGAGTCGGGAAATTTAAGTTTTAACGGCAAGCCCGGGACGCAGCAACGGCGTTTTTCAATCACGCAACTTGCAGAGCGACTCATCGCACGTATCGGCGACCAGTCCGTGCAGGCGGCGACTATGGTGGCTGAGCACCGGCCACACTATGCCTGGCGTTCCCAGAGCCTGCTCGCTGACTGGTCGAGCAACACGCTGGACGAACCGGCGCAATATATACAGCGCCCGTTGTGGATGCTGCCCGAGCCGACGTTGTTGCCCGCTGATAGTGGTTATCCCATCCACCAGGGTTGTCGCCTGCGCTTTATCGATGGCCCTGAGCGGCTCGAAACCGGCTGGTGGGACGAGGATGGCATCTCGCGCGATTACTACACGGTCGCAGGTCAGGACGGCAGGCGGTTGTGGGTGTTTCGGAATCGTAATCGCCATTGCAATCACGAATTATCCTGGTACCTGCATGGTTATTTCGGATAGCGGTAATGCCCGGTCGCTACGCCGAATTACACGCGCTCAGTAACTTCACATTCCTGCGCGGCGCCTCGCATCCTGAAGAACTCGTCGAGACAGCGGTAAAGCTTGGCTACGATGCGCTTGCGATCACGGACGAGTGCTCGATGTCCGGTATCGTGCGCGCGCATGCGGCAGCAAAAGAGTACGGCCTGAAAAAACTGATCATCGGTTCGGAACTTCGTTTGCGTAGTGGTCGCAAGCTCGTTGTACTGGCGCAGAACCAAAACGGTTATGCATCTTTGTGTAGCCTGATCACCAATGCGCGCCGCGCGGCACCGAAGGGCAGCTACGAACTGACACGCCTCGCATTTGAAGACGGCCTGCCGGATTGCCTTGTGTTATGGGTTCCCGATCAGGACTACACGCTTGACGTCGAAGATCACTGGATTCGCGAGACGTTTCGCGATCGTTTATGGATTGCCGTTGAGCTACTGGCGGACGGGCGGCAGCGCGAGCAGCTTGCACGATTGCGCGAGGAAGGTCGCCGCCTTCATTTGCCACTCGTAGCTGCTGGTGATGTGCACATGCATTGCCGGGCGCGTCGAATATTGCAGGACACGGTAACGGCCATACACCATGGCACCACTATCGATAATGCCGGCTTCGCCCTGCACCCGAATGGCGAACGGCACCTGCGTTCGCTCGATGTGTTGCAACGTGTCTACCCGGCCGACCTGCTCGAAGAAACTGTTCGCATTGCCGATGCCATCGAATTTTCACTCGATGAGCTGCGCTATGAATACCCGAACGAAATTGTTCCCGACGGTGAAACGGCTGCGACGTACCTGCGCAAGCTGACCGAGGTGGGTATGCAGCGGCGCTGGCCGCAGGGGGTGTCGCGCAAGGTAGCGATGCTCATCGAGCATGAACTGGCACTGATTGCCGACCTCAAATACGAGCCGTACTTCCTGACGGTGTACGACATCGTCGCGTTTGCGCGTTCACAGGACATCCTGTGCCAGGGGCGCGGTTCCGCAGCGAACTCGGCCGTATGTTTTTGCCTGGGAATAACGGAGGTCGACCCGGCGCGTATGGAGATGCTGGTCGAGCGGTTCATCTCGAAAGAACGTAACGAGCCGCCGGACATCGACGTCGATTTCGAACATGAACGTCGCGAAGAAGTTATCCAGTACATCTACGCGAAATACGGGCGCGAACGTGCGGCGCTTGCAGCAACCGTGATTACGTACCGGCCGCGCAGCGCGCTGCGCGATGTCGGCAAGGTGCTGGGCCTCTCTGACCTGCAGGTTGGTCGCCTGTCGCGGTCGATGCAGTGGTGGGACGGCCATAAAGTCGATGACAGTCGCATTCTTGAAGCGGGTCTCGCACCCGATAGTCCCATCATCAGACGTTTGCTGTATCTCGTTGGGGAACTGATCGGTTTTCCACGGCACCTGTCGCAGCATGTCGGTGGTTTTGTGATTTCCGATGCGCCGTTGTATGAACTCGTGCCGGTCGAGAATGCGACGATGCCGGATCGCACGGTTATCCAGTGGGAGAAGAACGACCTCGAGGATCTCGGTCTCCTGAAAGTCGATGTACTGGGTCTCGGCATGCTGACGGCGATTCGCAGAAGTTTCGATTTGATCCGCGGCTTCGGTGGCCGTGAGTACACGCTGGCCACAGTGCCGGCCGAAGATCCAGAGGTATACGACATGATCTGCGATGGCGACACGATGGGCGTCTTCCAGATCGAATCGCGCGCACAGATGACGATGTTGCCGCGCCTTCGGCCGCGCTGCTATTACGATCTCGTCATCGAGGTCGCGATCATCCGTCCCGGGCCGATCCAGGGTGACATGGTGCACCCGTATCTCAGGCGGCGAAATGGCGAAGAGGCCGTCGACTATCCGAGCGAGGAAGTGAAGGGTGTACTGCAGCGCACACTGGGTATACCGATCTTCCAGGAACAGGTTATGCGGCTGGCTGTGGTTGCGGCCGGGTTTACGCCGGGCGAGGCGGATCGCCTGCGTCGCGCCATGGCGGCATGGAAACGTCGCGGTGGGCTTGGGCCGTTCGAGGAGAAGCTGATCAATGGCATGCGCGAGCGAGGTTACGATGAAGGGTTTGCGCGCCAGATTTTTCAGCAGATCCTGGGGTTCGGTGAATACGGTTTTCCCGAGTCGCACTCAGCAAGCTTTGCCTTGCTCGTATACGTCTCGTCGTGGCTTAAGTGTCACGAGCCCGCGGCGTTTACCTGTGCACTTCTGAATAGCCAGCCGATGGGCTTCTACTCGGCGTCGCAACTCGTGCAGGACGCACAGCGACATGGCGTCACGATACGCGCTGTCGATATCAATCACAGTGACTGGGACTGTTCGCTCGAAGCCGACGACACTGGCGCGGCCACCTTGCGCCTCGGACTCAGGATGGTCAAAGGGCTGTCCGAGGAAGCTGGTCAGCGCATTGTCGCCGAGCGTGTCAGTGGCGAGTACAAGCAGGTGCAGGCCCTGCTCGAGTGTGCCGGGCTGGATCGGCGCGAACTCGGCGTGTTGGCATCCTCAGGCGCGTTACAGTCGCTGTCAGGGGATCGACACCGTGCGCGCTGGGCCGTCGCCGGCGCAGAGAAGCCCATGCCGTTGTTTCCGAGCATGGCGCGCTACGAGGCTACGCCACTGCTGCAAAAACCGACCGAGGGGCAGAACATCGTTGCGGACTATCGAAGTACGGGCCTGACACTCGAGCGGCACCCGATGTGCCTGCTACGCCGACACCTTGACCGGTATCGCTATGTCCAGGCGGAACAACTGCCAGCGCTGGGTGATGGTCACACGGTAAACGTCGCCGGGCTCGTGATTACCAAGCAGCGCCCGGGCACGGCAAGCGGTGTGATTTTCGTGACACTCGAGGATGAAACCGGGCAGATCAATCTTGTGCTGTGGAAACAGATAGCGGAACAGTATCGTGCGGCCCTGTTAAACGCGCGTTTGCTCGGCGTTGCCGGGGAGTTACAGATAGAAGGGCAGGTGATTCACGTGATCGCGCGGCAGCTGTTCGATCACTCGGATTTACTCGGTGACCTGAGCGTACATTCACGCGACTTTCGCTAGGCCAGGCTACAGGTCTTCGTCGTCCAGCTTGATATTAAAAGTACTGTCGAGATCCTGTTCGCGACGTTCACGCAGCTCTTCGAGGCGACGATGCACCTCACGTTTATGCGCTGTTTCCTCAGGATTTTCCTTGTCCAGCT
The DNA here is from genome assembly GCA_963752875.1 of uncultured Gammaproteobacteria bacterium. Taxonomy (GTDB): domain Bacteria; phylum Pseudomonadota; class Gammaproteobacteria; order Steroidobacterales; family Woeseiaceae; genus UBA1847. The sequence continues at coordinate 66,929 of CAVWAH010000020.1, forward strand.
TTTCAGCGAGCGCCTTAAGTTCACCCGAGACATCAATGACGGTATCGCCGCCAATATCGGGCATCGCATCGGGAGATACCTCTTCGTCCCGAGTCTCGTCCAGATCGTCGTCTGTCTCGCCGAGTTCTGTCTCGTCGAGTTCTGTGTCGTCTTTTTCGCCGCTGTCACCGAGCATTACTTACGCCTCACAACAAACCGATTAGCCGGTTTCTCACTGAATCAGATTATTAATTTCGAAGATTGGGAGCAAAATTGCAAGCACAATTGTGAGAACAATCGCGCCCATGATGACAATGAGCAGTGGCTGCAGTATGCCGAGCAATGCCGCGATGAGCCCATCGACTTCGCGTTCCTGCCCGGATGCCGAACGCGACAGCATTTCTTCGAGCCGTCCGCCGGCTTCGCCACTTGAAACCAAATGGATCATCATGGGAGGAAACAACTTGCTCGCCGCAAGCGATTTGCTGATTGATGCGCCCTCGCGCACGCGCACCGTAGCCTCCGTAACCGCGTCGCGCATGGGCACGTTTTCGATAACCTCGGCCGATATCTTGAGCGCTTCGAGAATTGGCACGCCGCTGCCGGCAAGAATGCTGAGTGTTCGCGTAAATCGTGCTGTGTTTACGCCACGCGTCAACCGACCGATGATCGGAGTGCGCAGCAGTGCGCCGTGATATCGCCGTTGTGGACCTTCCTTCTGGAGTACCCACCACGTCAGCCAGGACAGCGCGAGGAATCCGATGATCACCAGCGCCCACCAGTTGCGCAGGAAATCGCTGATGGCTATCAGTCCGGTAGTCAGCGCGGGTAGTTCGGCAGACGTATTCTCGAACACGTTGACGATCTTTGGAACGACTGTAGCAAGCATGAAACTGATAATGCCAACGGCCATGACGACGAGCGCAATCGGGTAGACGAGGGCATTGGTGATGCGCTGTCGCAACTCCTGGCGCGCTTCGGTGTAGTCTGCGAGGCGTTCGAGCACGACGTCGAGATGACCCGACTGTTCGCCCGCGGCGACGGTCGCACGGTATAGCTCGGGGAACGCTTGTGGGAACTCGCTGAAGCCGTCGGCGAGTGCGTGACCCTCCATAACTTTCGCGCGGACGCCGAGCAAGATGCTCTTTGTTCGTGGCTGGTCGTTTTGCTGCGCAACGGCGAGCAACGCTTCCTCAAGTGGCAAGCCTGATTGCGATAACGATGCGAGTTGGCGGGTGATTAGCGCGAGTTCACCCGACGATATACCGCGTCGAAAAGAAAAACTGCGCTGCCGGCTTGCCTCCTTCTTCGCGACTTCGGTGACGCTGACCGGAAACAACTTGCGGTCGCGCAGTATCTGGCGGATGTGTTTCGGCGTATCACCTTCGAGCAAGCCTTTGGATTGCTTGCCCGACTGGTCCATCGCGACGTATTCGAACGCTCCCATCTAGTCCTCGCGCGTAACGCGCAGCACTTCTTCGAGCGTCGTTTGCCCTTGCAGGACCACGCGCCGACCATCGGTTCGAATACTCTGGCTGGTTTTTCGTGCATGGCGAGCCAACTCTTGCTCGCTGACATGGCTATGGATCATCTCACGCATCTCATCGTCGACGGTGATCAGTTCGTAAATACCGGTGCGTCCCTGGAAACCACCGCCCGGGACGTTGCCGGCGTGATACAGCGTCGGAGGATTGGCCGGATCGAGGCCTAACAAATTGCACTCGTACTCGCCTGCCGTGTAAGGCACCTTGGTTTCGTCATCAAGAACGCGCACGAGGCGCTGTGCCAGTACGCCGAGCAAGCTGGATGAGAGCAGGAACGGCTCAACGCCCATATCGCGCAAACGCGTTACAGCGCCGGCCGCGGTATTGGTATGCAAGGTGGAAAGCACGAGGTGTCCGGTCAGGCTTGCCTGGACGGCAATCTCCGCGGTTTCGAGGTCGCGAATCTCACCGACCATTACGACGTCCGGGTCCTGCCGAAGGATAGCGCGCAGGCCGCGTGCAAATGTCATTTCGACTTTTGTATTGACCTGCGACTGGCCGATACCATCGATGAAATACTCGATAGGGTCCTCGACCGTCATGATGTTTCGGCTATTGTCGTTGATGCGCTCAAGTGCCGCATACAACGTTGTTGTCTTGCCGGATCCCGTCGGCCCTGTTACGAGAATAATGCCGTGCGGCTTGTGGATCAGGTCGTCGACCTCTTGCGCAGTTTCCGAGTCCATGCCCAGCGACATCAGGTCCAGACGGCCGGCCTGTTTGTCGAGCAAGCGCAGTACAACGCGTTCGCCATGTCCGGATGGCATTGTCGAAACGCGAACGTCGACCGCACGCCCGGCGATGCGTAGTGAAATACGACCGTCCTGGGGCAGCCGCTTCTCGGCGATGTCCAGCTTAGACATGACTTTGACGCGCGAGACGACGAGGGGGGCGAGGGCGCGACGGGTTTGCAGAACTTCCCGCAGGACTCCGTCAACGCGAAACCGTACCCCGAGCCGATTCTCGTATGGCTCGATATGTACGTCCGATGCGTTTTCCTTGATCGCTTCGGTCAGGACAGCGTTGATGAAGCGAATAATAGGCGCGTCATCATCACTTTCAAGCAGATCCGACGGCTCCTGCAATTCCTGTGCGACCTGTGTCAGGTCGAAATCTTCATCGAGTCCGTCGACCATCGCCGACGCCTTGGCGCTGTCCTGCTCGTAAGACTCCTGCAGCAAGGTGTCGAATACTTCTGCGGATACACGTGACATCTGCAGTGGCACACCGGCAAAGCGACGGGCCTCCGCAAGACTTAGCGGCGATGCACCGCTGCGGTACACGCCCTTACCGCCAGAGGCAGCAAGTTCCTGAATGAGGACGCCGTGGCGCTTCGCAAACGAGAAAGGAAGCGCATGCCGGACCTTGGGTTCGGCAATGCTTTCCGTTTCAAGGACGATGTCTGTTTCTACTTCCATCGTGACTATTCGCTGCCTTCCTTTTCTGGTCTGATGTCCTCATATTCCTCGAGCGGTGGAAGCATCGGCCGCTGCCTTCCTGGCATGAGTTGAATGTCCTGGCCCTCGGTGCCGCGCTGAATATCGCGAATCATGTTGTATTTCTGGTTTGTCTCGAAGGCAGTCTGTGCGGAGTCACGCAAAATCGTCGGGCGGATGAAGATCATCAGGTTGGTCTTGATCTTCTCCGTCTTTTGCGAACGGAACAGGGCGCCGAGCAGGGGGATGCTTCCCAGCACCGGGACCCGTTGTTCACTCTCGCGCAATACGTCTTCAAGCAGGCCACCGAGCACGAGGATTTCTCCGTCGTCGACAATAACGGTCGTCTCGATGATACGTTGATTCGTGATCAGGTCGACGGCGCCACCTGCCGACTGCGCGATACTTGAAATCTCCTGCGAGATCTCGAGGAGCATCGAGTTGCCCTCATTGATCTGTGGGGTGATGGCGAGTTTGACGCCGATCTGCTGGCGTTGAATGGTCTGGAATGGGTTCACCGCACCGCCGGTACTGCCCGTATTGCTGAACGAGCCAGTTACGAATGGCACTTCCTGGCCAACGTTCAGTGTGGCTTCCTCGTTATCCGTTGTTACGACCGACGGTGTTGAAATGATGTTGGTATCGGCGTTGCCTTCGAGCGCGCTGAGAATCGCCGCAAAGCTGACTCCGTCGTCAGTGATGCGACCGACGCCAAACGTAAGGCCTTCACCGATAAGGCCGGACGGGTCGGTCACGCCACCACCGGCTGCAGAACCCAGTTGAACAACACCACTGAGAAAGTCGGGGAAGTTGGTCACAGCGATCGGTGCATCTGAGCCGCTGGCTTCGACACCCCAAGAAACACCCAACTCATTTTTCTCATCGACAATAACTTCAACGATGATCGCCTCTACCAATACCTGGGCGCGGCGAATGTCGAGCTTGTCGACGATCTTCATCAGCGAACGCATCGTCTTGGGCGGCGCGTTGATTACGAGTGCATTGGTCTGGGTATCGGCCCAAACGCTTACGTCATCAATCGACTGCGCAGCGCCGGCGGCCTGGCCGGCACCGCCTTGAACCTGACCGCTGAAGTGCTGCTGCAGTTTCGTCGCGAGTTCTTCGGAATCCGCATAGCGCAGGTAGCGCACTTGTGTATCGCCGCCTGACTCGAGCGGCGTGTCGAGGTGTGTGATCAGCGTTCGCAAACGCAGTCGCTCGGTCTGGTCGCCACCGATCAGGACACTGTTGGTACGCGCATCAGCGACGAGGCTGGTTGTGGTTGGCGCGCCATCCGAACGCGGCGACTGGGTTAGCGCCGTCATGATCCTGACGATCTCGGACGCCGATGCATGCTGCAGCGACACGACTTCAATGTCCTCGTTGCTTGCCCGGTCGATGCGATGAATGATGCTGACCATACGGGTGATGTTGGCCGCTCGATCCGAGATGATCAGCATGTTCGACCCGGCATGCGCAACCAGGTGGCCGTACTGCGGAATCAATGGGCGCAGTATGGCGACGAGTTGGGTCGCGCCCACGTTACGCACCTGCACAACCTGGGTCGCAATGTCGTCAGGACCCGCCGCGCCGGAAGTGCCGATTTGGCTTCCATACTGACGCGCCGTCGAGTCCGGGATGATCTTGACGAGGTCGCCGCTTTCCATCGCAACGTAGCCGTGGACCTGGAGAATCGACAGGAAAGCCTCGTACAGAGCATCCGGCCCCAACGGTGTTGGAGATAACAGCGTAACGCGGCCCGTTACTCGAGGATCGAGAATGAAGTTCTTTCCCGTCACCAGCGAGACCGCTTCGACGACTTGCCGAATATCGGCATCTTTCCAGTTGAGCGTCGTCGCAGGCTGTTGCGCCCAAACGAGGGTCGTTATTGCCAACATGGCCACTGCGAACAGCATGCGCAATGAAACCAGCATTTTCGTTTTTGATTTTTTAGTCATTTGGTTTGCTCACCATCCATGTCAAGCTGGCTGGTCTTGAGGACGATCGATTGCGATTGTCCGTTGCGTTCTACGGTCACAGTAACCTGTTCGGCTGTGCCAAGTGATTGGAAGATCTGCATGGCCTGGGTGGGATCAGTCAGCGACTGGCCATCGATGTCCTTTATCAGGTCACCGGGCCGGAGACCCAGGGAAGCGAATTGTGCGCGGTTCCGCCCGGGGTAGACCCGGTAGCCGGCCTGCTCGCCATTCACGAGGTAGGGCGTCGGTCGAATTACGTCCGTCAGCGATGTCAGGTTCTTGGCCAGGACATTTTGAATGCTGGCCGAATTGGATTGGGGTGCCTGCCGTCTCGCATTAGTGGTTCGTCGCGTCTGGGCGGCCCGGGCAGCCGGAAATTCCGTCGGTAACTTGAGGTTGGTCAGCGCCCCGTTTTCGTTCAGAACCACGCGCTCCGGATAAACCGCGTGCAAGGTTGCGCCCGAGGCAATCGAGTCACCAATTGCGTAGACCTTCTGATCGGCATTGTTGTCCGCGATGACGGCAACCGAAAACTCCGGCATATCGGATGCAATAGTGCCTTTGAGAACGAGATTGGTCAGGCCAGTGTCGCTGAGGTTGTCGTCTTCTACTGCCAGAGGTGCAAGTGTCTCACCGGCCGCATCGGCCTCGCCAAACAGGTGGTTCGATGCAATCGCCTGCACATCGGTATCGCTGCCGGACATGGATGTTGTCGTCGGGATATTCATCGGTGGCTGGATTGCATCACCGGTGGCAGATCCGGGCACAAGCATCCAGATAATCCGCGCGATTTGCCAGGCGATCGCAATGACCAGCAACAGGCTAACCCAGGGGGGTAGCACCCTGTTGGCGGTCGTGAGCGCAGTGCCTCCGTCGGCGCTCGAAAAATCAGTCCAATCGGCTTTAGTGATCATGTTCTGCCAGTTCGGCTTCCATACCTATACATCTCTTTAACGCAGCGAACCGATGATACGGGTTGAGGTGCGACAGCGACAAGCCGCAAAGAGGGGAAAATACGATATTTGGCAATAGTATAACGGCTTGGGCATGGGTCCATATATAATGATTAGCCAGAGCCCGCGCCGCGTGCACCGGCTATTGACTTACCGAAATCTGACCGTATATCCCCAAATCGATCATGAGTGACCAACACGACGAAAATGAACAGCAGGGCAGCTACGACCTGGCGGTCGAAGAGGCGCGTCCGAAGATCAAGCAACCGCCGCTATATCGGGTGGTGCTGATCAATGACGATTTTACCCCTATGGAATTTGTCGTGGAGATCCTCGAGTCGATATTCGGGATGGAGCGTACGCGGGCGACGCAGGTTATGCTCGAGGTCCACACGAAAGGCAAGGGCATCTGTGGTGTCTACAATTTCGAGATTGCTGAGACCAAGGTTGCGCAGGTTATGAGTATTGCGAAACAACAGCAGCACCCGCTGCTGTGCACGATGGAAGAGTCCTGAGGAGATACGATGCTCTCGAGTGAGCTTGAATTTTGTCTAAACGAGGCGTTTCAACGAGCCCGTGACCGTCGCCATGAATACATGACGGTGGAGCATCTGTTGCTTGCGTTGCTCGACATTCCGAAGGTCCACGAAATCCTGAAAGCCTGCGAAGCAAACGTCACTGAACTTCGTCGCCAGCTGGTCGAGTGCATCGACGAGCAGACGCCGCTGCTGCCCGAAGAGGAAGACATCGAAGTCCAGCCGACGCTGGGCTTTCAGCGTGTTTTGCAGCGCGCTGTATTTCATGTGCAGTCGAGTGGAAAGAAGGAAGTTACAGGCTGCAACGTGCTGGTTGCGATCTTCAGCGAGAAGCAGTCACAGGCCGTGTATTTCCTGAATCTGCAGGACATAACGCGCCTGGATGTCGTCAATTTCATCTCGCATGGCATGCCCCAGGTGTCTGGCGAGGGCGGCGAGCAGGGCGAGACGCAGTTGGAGTCAGAGACAGAGGTTGAAGCATCGCCTCTGGAGCAATACGCGACCAACCTCAATCAGCGCGCGATCGACGGCAAGATCGACCCGCTCATCGGACGAGAACTCGAGATCGAACGTACCGTGCAGATTCTCTGCAGGCGGCGCAAGAACAATCCGCTCTACGTGGGCGAGGCGGGCGTTGGCAAAACGGCGCTGGCCGAGGGTCTGGCGCGCATGATTACCGAGGAGCGCGTACCGGAAGTGTTACAGGACAGCACGATCTATGCGTTGGACATGGGCACGCTGATTGCGGGCACCAAGTACCGTGGTGATTTCGAGAAACGCCTAAAGGGTGTCATTGCCGAAGTCCGCGACGACCCGGGCGCGATTCTGTTCATCGATGAGATTCACACGGTCATCGGTGCGGGGGCCGCTTCGGGCGGCGTCATGGATGCCAGTAACCTGATCAAGCCGGTCCTGGCCAATGGAGAGATTCGCTGTATCGGGTCCACAACGTACACCGAATACCGAGGAATTTTCGAGAAAGATCATGCACTTGCACGACGTTTCCAGAAAATAGATGTACCTGAGCCAAGCATCCCGGAGACGGTTGCGATTCTGCACGGGCTGAAATCCCGTTTCGAGGAACATCATGGCATTCGCTACGATGCGGGAGCGCTCGAGGCGGCTGTGGAGCTGTCCGCAAGGCATATCAATGACCGACACCTGCCGGACAAGGCGATCGATGTCATGGACGAAGCGGGTGCGAACCTGCGGCTGCAGCCTGTTAGTGAACGCGATGACGTCGTATCCGTGGAGCTCGTCGAGAATATCGTGGCCAAGATGGCGCGTATTCCGGCGAAAAGTGTATCGGCGTCGGACCGCGATGCGCTGCGCACGCTCGAGCGCGACCTCAAATTGACGATTTTCGGCCAGGACCGGGCCATCGAGGCGCTGGCGGGTGCGATCAAGATGTCGCGATCCGGTTTGCGGGAGGAAGAAAAGCCCATCGGTGCTTTCCTGTTCGCTGGACCAACCGGCGTCGGCAAGACTGAAGTCACGCGGCAACTGGCGCTGCTCATGGGCGTCGAGCTGATTCGCTTCGACATGTCGGAATACATGGAGAAGCACACGGTGTCCCGACTCATCGGTGCACCGCCGGGCTACGTCGGCTTCGACCAGGGCGGGCTGCTGACAGAGGCCGTCAGCAAGAACCCTCATGCCGTTATTCTACTCGATGAGATCGAGAAGGCAGATCCGGAGGTTTTCAACCTGCTGCTGCAGGTCATGGATCACGGGACTCTGACCGATAACAATGGACGCAAGGCCGATTTCCGCAATGTAATCATCGTCATGACGACGAATGCCGGTGCGCAGGAAATGAGTCGCGCATCGATCGGCTTCACGCAGCAGGACAATTCGACGGACGGATGGAGATCATCAAGCGGAAGTTCTCGCCGGAATTTCGCAATCGCCTCGATGCCATCATCCAGTTCGCGGAACTCGATATCGATTCAATCATGCGTGTCGTCGACAAGCTCGTTGTCGAGCTCGAGGCCAAGCTGGGCAATAACGCCGTCACGCTCGAACTCGATGATGATGCTCGCGAGTGGATTTCCGAGCGTGGTTACGATCCGAAGATGGGCGCCCGCCCGATGGCGCGCATCATCCAGGAATTCATCAAACGGCCACTCGCGGAGGAGCTGCTATTCGGCAGCCTCGAAGAAGGCGGGCACGTCAGGATCACCGTCAACGATGATGGAGAGCTCGAATTGGTTGCTGAACCGGTACTAAAGGAACTGACGCACCAGCCGGGAAGATCAGGCGACTGATCTAACGCCCGCGGTAGACGATACGACCCTTCGAGAGGTCGTACGGCGTGAGTTCCACGGTGACCTTGTCACCCGTGAGAATACGAATGTAATTCTTGCGCATCTTTCCGGAGATGTGTGCCGTCACTACGTGGCCATTTTCGAGTTCAACCCGAAATGTCGTGTTCGGCAGCGTCTCCATCACGACGCCTTCCATCTGAATGGCTTCTTCTTTCGCCAAGGGGTCTAAGTTCCTGTAGGGCTAAAATGCTGGCGAATTGTGCAGAAACGGCCCCGGTATTGCAATGTGCAACGACCGCAGCACCTCATGGCTGCAACAATTCAGGCACCTTTATGGGGTCACCTGGCCAGCCTTTAAAGGGTTTGGCGGGCTCGCAAAGCGAGTCGAGGAGCTTGGTGAAACGGCTGCGTGGAATTACCGACGCGCCCAGCGACAGCAAATGGCTCGACTGAACCTGGCAATCGATCATCCCGAACGTACCCGCGTGGAGCATTCGATTCAGCGCCAGAAGCGCAATCTTGGATGCGTTGGACTCTTCGCTGAACATCGACTCACCGAACAATGTTCTGCCGATAATCAGTCCGTAGAGGCCTCCGATCATTCGATCATCCCGCCAGACTTCGATTGAGTGTGCCCAACCGTCATCGTGCAGGCGCTCATAGGCGACGATCATGTCGTTCGTGATCCACGTTCCTTGCTCATGTTGGCGCGGCCCGGCGCATGCGCGAATGACGTCGGCAAATGCCGTGTTGAATCGCAGCTCGATTGATGACCGCCTTAATACCTTATGCAGTCGCCGCGATAGCCGAAAATCGCCTTTCAGGAAAACGCAGCGTGGGTCGGGTGACCACCAAAGGAGTGGCTGGCCTTCGTCGTACCACGGGAAAATGCCCATGCGGTAGGCGGCGAGCAGGCGCTCTGCAGTGAGGTCGCCGCCAGCCGCCAACAATCCGTCTGGTTCGCGCAGGGCATCTTCGACCGGCGGAAAAGCCGCAGGTGGATCGTCAGCCGTCAACCAGACAACGCGGCGATTGCTCACGGGTCTTGTTCGCTTGTCTTGAACGGTGTGTGTTCGTCAACTGCTTCAATGTAGCGATCGATATGCCGGCCTTCTTCGTCAAGATAGCGTTCGATGGCGTCGCCGAATTCGGGGTGTGCCAGCCAATGAGCAGACCACGTCGAGACAGGCGAGAATCCGCGGCTGATTTTGTGCTCGCCCTGCGTGCCGGGTTCGAACAGTTGCTTGCCCGATTCGATGCAGTACTCAATTCCCTGGTAGTAGCAGGTTTCGAAGTGCAACGCATCGAAATGTCCATCGCTGCCCCAATAGCGTCCGTACAGTGTCGTCTCACTCTCGAAAAATACGGCGGCGGCGACCGGCCGCTGGTCCAGCTCGGCCAATATGACCAGGATGTTGTCTGGCAGTTGCGCGCTCAAGCCTTCAAAAAATGCCTGGTTAAAGTAGGGCAGTGAACCGCGCAACATGAAAGTCCGCGCAATCAGGGCATAAACGGTGGCCCAGGTGTCACTGTCGAGGTCCGCGCCTCGAAGACGTCTGAAGCGGATGCCATTTTCTGCAACGCGTCGCCTGTCACGCCTGGCTTTCTTGCGCTTCGCTGACGTGAACGTAGCGAGAAAGTCCTCAAAGCTGTTGTAGCCACGATTCCGCCAGTGGAACTGACAGTCCTTGCGAAGGAGAAGGCCAGCATCGTCGAGCGAGGGTATTTCGTCAGCGCTTGGGAACAGGATATGCAGGGATGAGCAGCCGGTGTCTTGTGCCAGCTGGGTCGCAGCAGCGATCAGGATACCTGCCGCTTCAGTATCGTCGTCGCTTGATCTCAGAATGCGCGTGCTGGGGGCCGGTGTGAATGGCACCGCCGACACGAGTTTCGGGTAGTAGTCGAGACCGGCCTGTTCATAGGCATGCGCCCAGGCCCAGTCGAAAACGAATTCACCCCAGGAATGGCTTTTCTCGTAGAGCGGCATTGCCGCGCGCAACATGCCGCCGTCTTCGAGCAGCAGGTGGCGCGGGGTCCATCCTGCGTCCGGAGTGACACTGCCTGATCGTTCGGCAAGTTCGAGGAACGCGTGCTTGAGAAACGGATACTCATTGCCCGCGAGCGCGTTCCAGTCCGCGCTCGCTATAGCGGAAATGCTGTTGTGAACGGTGACCTTCAAGAGGACACCGCAGCCTTAAGCGACTGCGCTGTCTGCAGCGTCCTGCGAGTCGATGAATTTCTCAGCGTCGAGAGCTGCCATGCAGCCCGCGCCCGCCGATGTGATTGCCTGCCGATAGACCTGGTCGGCCACATCGCCTGCGGCATAGACACCCGGGACGCTGGTGGCAGTCGCATCGCCTTCAATGCCCGCCTTGATGACGATGTAACCATTCTTCATGTCGAGCTGGCCGTCAAACAAGCTCGTATTCGGCTTGTGGCCGATCGCGATAAAGATCCCGTCGAGTTCGACATCCGTGGTCACCGAGTCGTCCTTGGTGCTGCGTATGCGCATGCCCGTGACCCCGGCATCGTCGCCGAGGACTTCGTCGAGGACATGGTCCCACTTGATATCGACCTTGCCTTCGCGCTCCTTTTCGAAGAGGTGATCCTGCAGAATCTTCTCCGAACGAAGCTCGTCGCGGCGGTGCACGAGCGTGACTTTCGACGCGATGTTGCTCAGGTACAGCGCTTCTTCGACCGCCGTGTTGCCGCCGCCGATGACAGCGACCGGCTTGTCGCGGTAGAAGAATCCATCGCAGGTCGCACAGGCGGACACGCCGCGACCTTTGAATGCTTCCTCGGACTCGAGGCCGAGATACATGGCAGTCGCGCCCGTCGCAATGATCAGGGCATCGCACGTATAGCTGCCGTAATCGCCGTCGAGTCGGAATGGCCGCTTCGTTACATCGGCTGTATGAATGTGGTCGTTGACGATTTCGGTGTTGAATCGCTGTGCGTGACGCAGCATGCGATCCATGAGTTCGGGGCCCTGCAGGCCTTCTACGTCACCTGGCCAGTTGTCGACATCGGTGGTTGTCATCAGCTGACCACCCTGTTCGACACCCGTCACGATGACCGGGTTGAGGTTGGCGCGCGCCGCATAGACAGCGGCGGAGTATCCGGCCGGGCCGGATCCCAGGATCAGAACCCGGCAATGTTTTAAATCACTCATGTATAATTTGTCCGTAATATGACAACGTATTGATCTGCCCGCGCAGAGCCTGGATTTGCGGTCTTATGAGACGGCTTTCAAGGGCAATGATGCGGGCAAGCTTTATGCGCAGTGACGCGTTGTTGTGAAGACCTTGGGCAAGTGTAGGGAAAACTGATTCTTTATGGCAAGAGCCGCTAAAGCCAGGCAGCCGGTACGGCAGCCTCAATCGCGATTGTCATCGCAGGTTCATCGGGCACTGCGCGAGGGTGCGCTGTACGTGTTTGGCGCGTTCGCACTAATCCTGTGGTACGCGCTGTTTACGTACAATGAGGCAGACCCCAGCTTCAATCACGCAACGACCGATGAGACAGTGCGCAACGGGGTGGGGCGCGTCGGCGCCTACACCGCCGATTTCCTGTTTAGCGCCTTTGGCCGGCCAGCCTACCTGTTTACCCTGATGGTGTTCTACCTTGGCTGGATGCTGTATCGGGAGCAGAAGACCCAGATCGAGTTGACCAAGCTTGATTTCGGACTGCGCGTCAGCGGCTTCCTGGCAACATTGATCACGAGTTGCGCGCTATCGACGCTGCATTTCTCGTCGGCCGGATTTGTAAACTCTGCGGGCGGCGCTGTTGGCAAGATCGTGGGTGAGAGCCTCGAAAGCGTCATGAAGCTGCTTGGGGCCAGCACCTTGTTGTTCTGCCTTTGGGTGGCGTCGCTGTCGCTGTTCCTCGGCATTTCCTGGATCAATGTGATGGACAGGATCGGGCGCTGGTGCCTGATCGGTTATGAAAAGGCGTTGCTCAAGTTCGGCGAATTGCGCGACAGGGCCGAAGGGCGCCGCAACGCGGCCGAGCGCCAAGACGTTGTCAAAGTGGAGAAGGAACTCAAGGCTTTGCGCAAGAAACCGCGCATAGAACCCGTGGTGCCATCGCTGGAGCCGAGTGTCCGCGCCGAAAAAGAGCGGCAGGTACCGATGTTCGAACCCGCTGAGGCCGGTGAACTTCCGCCGCTGTCACTGCTCGACGACCCACCTGAACAAAAACAGGGCTACTCGAAAGAATCGCTCGAGGCGATGTCCCGCCTCGTGGAGCTCAAGCTCAAGGACTTCGGCATCGACGTCGAGGTCAGGTCAGTGTCGCCCGGCCCGGTCATTACGCGATTCGAACTGGATCCTGCGCCTGGCGTCAAAGTCAGCCAGATTGCTAACCTTTCGAAGGATCTCGCACGCTCTCTCTCTGTCGTCAGTGTCCGCATCGTCGAAGTTATCCCGGGCAAGTCCTTTGTGGGCCTCGAGATCCCGAACGAGAATCGCCAGCTCGTGACGCTTGGTGAGATTCTGAAGTCGCGTGCCTACGACGATATGACGTCGCCGCTGACACTCGCGCTCGGCAAGGACATCGGCGGCAACTCGGTCGTCGCCGACCTTGCGCGCATGCCGCATTTGCTGATTGCGGGTACGACGGGATCCGGCAAGTCCGTCGGCATCAACGCAATGGTGCTCAGCATTCTGTACAAGACGCAGCCGGAACAAGTGCGCCTGATCATGATCGACCCGAAGATGCTGGAGCTGTCGGTCTACGAAGGCATTCCGCATCTGCTGGCACCGGTCGTCACGGACATGAAGGAAGCGTCGAACTCGCTGCGCTGGTGTGTTGCGGAAATGGACCGGCGCTATCGGCTCATGTCCGCGCTCGGCGTACGCAACATCGGTGGCTATAACCGCAAAGTGAAGGAGGCCATCGATGCCGGAGATCCCATCAAGGATCCGTCATTCAGGCCACCCGATATCTTCGATGAAGAGAAACCGATAGAGCATCCGACGCTAACGCCACTGCCGTACATCGTCGTCGTTATCGACGAACTCGCGGATATGATGATGATCGTCGGCAAAAAGGTCGAAGAGCTGATTGCTCGCCTGGCGCAGAAAGCGCGTGCGTCCGGTATTCACATGATCCTCGCGACACAGCGCCCATCGGTCGATGTCATTACGGGCCTGATCAAGGCCAACGTTCCGACGCGAATCGCATTCCAGGTATCTGCCAGGGTCGATTCGCGCACGATTCTGGATCAGCAGGGTGCAGAAAACCTGCTGGGCCACGGCGATATGTTGTATTTGCCGCCAGGGACGTCGCTACCTGTGAGGGTTCACGGCGCATTCGTAGCCGACAACGAGGTTCACTCAGTCGTTCGGCACCTGAAAAAAAGCGGATCTCCCCGCTATATCGATGAAATTCTCGAGGGCCCATCCGGTCCAACACCAGGACTGATCGGAATTGACAAGCCGTTGGCTGGTAGTGCGGATGCCGAGCAGGATCCTCTCTACGACCAGGCGATACAAGTTGTCATGGAGACGCGCAAAGCCTCGATTTCGGGTGTGCAGCGACGTCTCAAGATCGGTTACAACCGCGCCGCGCGCATGGTTGAGACGATGGAGGCGGCCGGGTTGGTAGGTCCGCTGCAGCCGAACGGGTCGAGGGAAATTCTCGTGCCCACGAGTTCGGCAGAAGACTGACAGGGACTTCAAGGAACAACGTGTGACCGGAAAAAAAATTGCACTAATTGCGGTTCTGGCGATCGGCTTGCCAAGCATGGCGGCTCATGCGCAGGTGAGCGTAGATGCGGTTGGCGAGCAACTCGTCAATGACTTCGTCAACAATGTGACTACGCTGCAAGGCCGTTTCGAACAGTCGCTTATCGATGCGGAAGGAAATGTCGAGGAACGCGCCAGCGGGACACTGGAAATCAGACGTCCCGGCCGCTTTCGCTGGGCTTACTCCGTTCCTTACGAGCAGTGGCTCGTAGCGGACGGGCTCAATATCTGGAGTTACGACGTCGACCTCGCACAAGTGACGGTCAAACCGCAGGCTGAGGCGCTCGCCAACACGCCGGCATTATTACTAAGTGGTGCAGAGAATGCGCTGGCGCAGTTTCGCTTCGATGGCTCTACGGTCGAGCAGGGCACAACCTGGGTACGCATGATTCCGATTGATACGAAGAGCGGCTTCGAACGTATGGAGCTGGGCTTCTTTAACGGGCAGCTCAGCCGTATGGTCTTCTTCGACAATCTCGAACAGACGACACTTGTCGCTCTGTACGACGTTACGACGAACGAGCCGATCGATGCCGGGCAGTTCGAATTCACGGTTCCCGATGATGCGGAACTCGTTGGAATCCCGGTAGCCGCCAAAGACCCCTCTCCCTGATGCTGCCACTCCGGCGCGTCGGCCTGTGGCGGGCCCTTAGTTTTGTCATCCTGCTCCTTGTCCTGATTGCGGCACTTTTGCCTGCACTCTGGTTTTTTGACAGCAGGATCGGCGCGTTGTCCTGGTTCCAGAATGCGGATAAATGGATGCATGCGCTCACCTTCATCGCACTTTCGATCTGGTTTGCCGGATTGTATGAGAAGCGTTCCTGGTGGCTCATCGCGATCGGGCTGATGTTGTTTGGTTTCGTTGTCGAATTCTGCCAGCTCCAGGTCGGCTACAGGACGGCGGACTGGATGGACATCGGTGCAAACACTGTCGGTATAATCATTGGTTTGGTAGTCGCAATGGCGGGACTCGGTGGTTGGGCCCTGCGTTTTGAAAGCTGGTATTCGAGACGACAGCAGAATTGACCGACCTATTCTCTATTGAGACGGACGCCGGGGCCGATCGGCCGTTGGCGGATCGTATGCGTCCTGCTTCGCTGGACGAGTTCTCTGGCCAGCGCCATCTGCTGGAAGAGGGGAAGCCGTTGCTGCGGGCGATCGAGCAGGGTCGCGCGCATTCTATGGTGTTCTGGGGACCGCCCGGTACTGGCAAGACGACGCTCGCGCGCATGATTGCCGCGACGACGCATTCACACTTCATCGCTTTGTCGGCCGTCATGGCGGGCGTAAAGGATATTCGATCCGCAGTTGCTGAGGCGGAGCAGCACCGCCAGATGAGTAATCGAAGTACGGTTCTCTTTCTTGACGAGGTCCATCGCTTCAACAAATCGCAACAGGATGCATTCCTGCCGTTTGTTGAAGATGGCACGCTGACATTTATTGGCGCGACGACCGAGAACCCGTCATTCGAACTGAACAACGCCCTGTTGTCGCGCGCGCGCGTCTACGTTCTGAAATCACTGACTAACGAGGATCTGCAGGCCGTGCTGCAAAGGGCGCTCGTCGACGCCGACAGGGGGCTGGGCGGCGCTTATACGATCAGTGATGAGTCCCTTCAGTTGATTGCCGGGGCCGCTGACGGCGATGCACGTCGGTCCCTCAACCTGCTCGAGCTCGCTGCCGACCTCGCGACCGACGGGGTCATCGCTGATGAAATCGTCGTCGAAGTCGCATCGGGGAGTCGGCGCCGCTTCGACAAGCAGGGCGAGTATTTCTACGACCAGATTTCGGCGCTGCACAAGGCGATTCGTGGGACAGATCCCGATGCGTCGCTGTATTGGCTTATGCGCATGCTGGACGGTGGCTGCGATCCGCTGTACGTTGCGCGCCGCCTGATTCGTGTGGCCTCGGAGGACATTGGCAATGCGGACCCGCGCAGCCTGCAGCTGGCCCTGGATGCCTGGGGGGTCTATGAGCGACTCGGCAGCCCCGAGGGCGAACTCGCGATTGCTCAGGCGGTTGTCTATCTTGCCTGCGCGCCGAAAAGCAATGCCGTGTATACCGCATTCAAAGCGGCCTCGGCGGATGCGAAAGACAAGGGCTCGCTGGAGGTTCCCATGCACCTGCGCAATGCACCAACGGGCCTGATGAAGGACCTCGGCTATGGGGATGGCTATCGCTACGCGCATGACGAAAACGACGCGGTGGCCGTTGGCGAGAATTACTTTCCCGACGACATGAGTCCGGTTAAGTATTATCATCCCGTGCCTCGCGGACTCGAGATTAGAATCAAGGAAAAACTCGAGGAAATCGAGCGCCGCGCTCGTGAAAAAAAATAGCAGACCAAACTGATGATTGACCCAAAATTACTTCGCCAATCCGCAGCCGACGTGGCCGCCAATCTCGCCAGACGTGGTTTCGAATTCGATGCCGACGGCTACCTCGAGCTCGAAGATCGCAGGAAGTCGCTGCAGATTGAGACTGAGCAGCTGCAGAGTGAGCGCAATTCAAGCGCCAAAGGTATCGGCAAAGCGAAAGCGCAGGGCGAAGATATCGAGCCGCTGCTCGCTGCCGTCAAGGATCTTGGCGAGCGACTCGAGGCGAGCGTGTCCGCACTCCAGGACGTGCAGACACAGTTGAGCGATATCGAGCTCGGCTTGCCGAACCTGATGGCAGACGATGTACCCACGGGAAATACCGAGGACGACAACACGGAAGTGCGTCGCTGGGGCGAGCCCGCAGAGCTTGGCTTTACGGTGCGCGATCACATCGACCTGGGCGAGAAGCTCGGTCAGCTCGATTTCGACGCGGCAAGCCGCATCTCGGGCGCACGTTTCGCGGTTATGACGGGCCCGCTGGCACGCCTGCAACGCGCACTGATCCAGTTCATGCTGGACACGCACACGAGTGAGCACGGTTATACGGAAACCTACGTCCCTTACCTTGTACGTGCGCAGGCTTTGGTCGGTACGGGTCAGCTGCCGAAGTTCGAAGAAGACTTGTTCAAGACTGAAACGGAAACACCGTTTTACCTGATTCCAACGGCCGAAGTACCGGTCACGAATCTCGCACGTGAGACGATCTTCGAAGCCGACGAGTTGCCGATTCGCTACGTTGCCCACACACCATGTTTTCGCTCCGAAGCCGGATCGCACGGTCAGGACACACGCGGCATGATTCGCCAGCACCAGTTCGAGAAGGTTGAACTGGTACAGTTCGTCGCGCCGGATCCATCGATGCAGGCGCTCGAGGAGTTAACCGGGCACGCAGAGGTGATTCTGCAAAAACTCGGCTTGGCGTACCGGGTCGTTACGCTGTGTTCCGGCGATATCGGCTTTGGCTCAACCAAGACTTACGATATCGAAGTCTGGCTGCCGGGCCAGAACCGCTACCGTGAGATATCGTCCTGTAGCTATTACAACGATTACCAGGCGCGGCGCATGAAAGCGCGTCGGCGCAATCCGGACACGGGCAAGCCCGAGCTGATTCACACGCTGAACGGATCGGGTGTCGCGGCGGGTAGGGCGCTCATCGCCGTCATGGAAAACTACCAGGAAGAAGACGGGAGCATTCGTATTCCCGACGTGTTGCTGCCCTACATGGGTGGTCTCGAGAAAATCGAGGCGTAGAGAGCATGCCTGTGCCGAGCCGAGCTTTAAGCTGAAGCCAATCGCTCGGTGATGTATTCGTACTCATCGGCGATGAGGCGCTCGCAGTCTCTCGCAACTAAATCGACCAATGCCTTGCCGATGAACGGGATGCCACAGTTAATGGACACGCGAACATGATTGACGCATCCGCCATCCAGAGGCTCGAGCCTTAGCGTTCCTTTTATCGTGACCGGAACATTGGCGATATCGATGGCGAGGTCCGCCCTGTACAGGCCGCTACTGAGTTGTTGCCACTGCTCTGACTGTTCCACAGTATTCCAGGGTTGCAGGAACTTGCTGAGGAGATCCGGGACATCGGCGGGCAGTTCGCGAATGAACCTGACGATTGCAACGTCCGCGTCTGTTTCGCATTCCTCTACGCGAATATCTCGCGCGCCGAGAGCCTCTTGTTTTGCCGCGATTTCATTTGCGTCTGTGAACAAGGCAAACACGGCATCCGTGCTGTATGCGTACTCGTGATCCTGGCGGATCTTCATATTATCGATTGCGCCCCATCTTCTCGTGGCTGCCGACCCATTCGTGGGCGAGGATTGCGGATGACAGCGATATGTCTCCCGCCAACACAACGGCGGCGATGATTTCGGCCAGCTTGTCCGCTTTGCCGGAGCCAAAGCAATCCATCATTTCAAGGCATTCCCGCTGGGCTGGCAGGGCCGTGCCTCCACCGTGCGTCGCGCAGATCACCGACGGCAAGGTGACGGACCAGTAGAAATCGCCGTTATCGAGCAGTTCTCCGTAGTTCAGGCCGGCATGGGATTCGGCGACGTTGGCCGCATCCTGCCCGGTGGCAATGAACATCGCCGCAATACCGTTCGCGGAATGGGCGCCGCTGTATGCCGAACCGGCCTGCATTGTGCCAACGCTCGCAATCTGCCGATAACGATACAACCACTCCGTTTCGACACGGAGAAGCTCTCTTGCCACGTCTCGCTTCAGAACGAATTCTGCGATGACGCGTTTACCTCGCGTCTGGATCATGTTCATCATCGAATGCTTTTTGTCGGTGTCGATGTTGCCGGACAGGATATAGCGTGGCTTCAGGGGGTGGTTTGCACGAATCCACTCGCACGCAAAAAGCGTGGCTCTGCCGGTCATATTCTGGCCCGCTGCGTCGCCGGTCGTATAGCAGAATCGGGTGTACATCATGTTGGCAACGATGTACTGCTCGATTTCCGTCAGCCTGCCTGTGCTTGAGGAGGTTTTCACGACACCGCGTATCGAATCGAGGTTTTCCTCCAGCCACTTACCAAATTCACGCGCCTCCAGCGCGTTATCAAACAGAAATACGGGCGCCCTCTGCATCGAGTGTTTGACGACCGTCGCCCGGACGCCCCCGCATTCGCTGATGACACGCATACCGCGGCTGTAGCTTGCAACCAACGTTCCCTCGGTGGTTGCCATGGGAATATAGAAATCGCCCATCGCGTGTTCGCCGACCATCGTCAGCGGCCCGGCGATTCCGAGCGGCACCTGCACGGTGCCAGTAAAGTTCTCGATGTTGCCGCGCGATACCGCCGGATCAATCGTATAGCTCGATACCGTATCCAGCGCGGTTCCTGTCATCTCTGCCACGAACGCGGCACGTTGCGAGGCCATCTCGCGTGAATAATCATTGTCCCGGTCGCGGGGAATTCGGTCAGATTTCGACATTGGTTTCTCCGATAAGCGTTGTCGCGGCCTACACCATCTCCTCGAGTTCGGTCAGTGACTGCTCCAGGTAGTCGATGAGACGCTGGACGCGCGGCACCGTGCGCCGGCACGCGATGATGCCGAAGTCGAGGCTGCCGTGGTAACTGACGAACGTGATGTTCAGTGCAAAGCCGTGGAATACTGCGGAAACAGGATAAGAACCGAGTAAGGGCGCGCCATTCCAGTAGAGCTGCTCTTTGGGGCCCGGAATATTTGAAATAACCGTGCTGACCGGCGGGAACCAGTCTGCGACACCCATCATGCTGGCAACAAACAGCGGTGTCTGCATCAGGGTTGCATACAGGCTGGCTTCCCGAGACGTAAGCTCGCCAAGCATTTTCTTGCCAGCACGCGTCGAATCCACGATTGCCTCAAGCCGGTCGGCCGGATCTTCGTGGCGGGTACCCAGGTCGGCGATGATATAGCTGATCGCGACAGGAGAGTCGAAGTCATCTTTCTCCCGGACCGATACAGGCACCAATGCGCGCAATGAATGCTCGGGGAGCTCGTCCTGTTCCTCGAGGTAGCGTCGCAATGCTCCCGAACACATTGCCAGAACGACATCGTTAATCGTTACGTCCGTTCCCTCGGCGACAGCCCGAACACGATCGATGTTCCATGACTGGGCAACGAATCGCCGCGCGCCTGAAACCTGGGTGTTCAGGATGGTGTGAGGAACATGTCGCCAGGGTACAGCCAGACCGTCGCCGAGACCCAGCCACGTCGCCGCATAATTCCTGATCAATCCGAGGAAATGCGCAGATGAATCAAACTGCTCCTTGAAGAACTCGGCCATCGCCTTGAGCTCAAACTCGCTCGGCGCGAGATCGGTATCCCGGGCCTGTCCATGTTGCGCCTTGAGTCTCTCATGCGCTTCGATCGACAGTGGTGATAGATCGGTGTTGGCCTTGGGGTCCGGTGAGCAACCGCTCTCGGTAAGTCGAACGCCTGAAACACCATCGATGGTCGCATGATGTGCTTTTGTGTAAACGGCGTACTGGCGATCCTGCAGACCCTCGATCAGGTGTATTTCCCAGAGGGGGCGGCTGCGATCGAGCAATGTGGAGTGGAGCCGCGACACCAGTGAGAACAGCTCGCGATAGCTTCCCGGCTTCGGCAATGCTGAGTGCTGAACGTGATAATCGAGGTCCAGGTCCGGGTCGTGCTCCCAGTAGAGCGGGCCGAACCGCCCCAGCGCGCCGTGGGTCACGCGTTGACCAAAGGGCTTGCGAAGCTCGGTGGCCGATCGAGCGGACTCACCGAGTCGGGTCATAAACTTCCGCTGGCTTACGCGCTCGGGGAACTCGAATAGATTCAGACCGGCAACGTGCATCGGTGCTTCGCGGGTCTCAAGATGCAGGAATCCCGAGTCCAAAAGGTCGAGTCTGTCCACGCACAAATTCTACCGGAACGCGGAGACGAATCAGCGTACTACGGTATAGGTAGTTTCACCGACCAAGCTGCTGCTTTCATCCATCAGCAGAGAGGTTCTACCACGGCAAGACGTAACCCTCCGCATGCCAGAATCCGCCCGTGTTCTCGAGGCTTAGCTCATCGATACGGTCAATCAGGCCTTGAGCTGATTCCACGGGCGAAACGCCGTGTTGCCCGGTCATTTCGGTTGCCACCAGGCCTGGATGCAGCAGGGCGACGGCGATGCCACGTGGCTTCATTTCGTGCATCAGGTTGGTGCCGATCATATTCACGGCCGTCTTCGAGGCACGGTATCCCCAGTTGCCTCCGGACCCGTTGTCATCGATGGAGCCGACGCGACTCGAAACGATAGCGATTTTTGATCCCTCGTGAAGGTTGCCTGCCAGCGCTTCGGTGACGCGCAACGGTCCGAGGGCATTGATCGCGTACTGCTGCATCATCGCGTCATAGTCTATTTCCCCGAAGGAATCGTGGCGCAGGATCCCGGCGTTGTTGATGAGGATGTCGAGAGGCTCGTCGCCAAGGGCCGCCTTGAGCTGCTGAACAGACTCAGCATTGGAAACGTCTATCCCTGCGATAATGCGGATGCCAAGCTTGTCGAGATCGGCGTTCGAGCTGCGACACACACCGATGACGGAATCGCCGCGGGCTTTGAGTTGAGTGACGAGTTGCAGACCGATGCCGCGGTTGCAGCCGGTGACGAGTGTAGTGGTCATGGTTTGGTCCTGGGTTGAAAAGTGACTGGCGGAGAGGGTGGGATTCGAACCCACGATAGGCTACAAACCTATGCTGGTTTTCAAGACCAGTGCATTCAACCGCTCTGCCACCTCTCCGAATTGTCAACTTGCCACGGGAGGGATTGATTCGCCACCTGCGGTGGCTCACCCCTCCGGGGCGCACTTCGTGCGTCCTAACTCGCAATGCGAGTTAGTCGAACCCACGATAGGCTACAAACCTATGCTGGTTTTCAAGACCAGTGCATTCAACCGCTCTGCCACCTCTCCGAAATAAGTGCCGAGAACTCAATAGACGGCTGGTCGTGCGACGGCGCATTGTGCTGGTCACGCCCTGATGATTCAAGCTTTTTGGCCCAGGGATTGCCGCCGATGCGAACCTGCTGCACGATCAGTGGTCTGAAACGACACAAAGCGTATTTGTCGAGTGTGAGAATGTTTCGAGAAAAGTCGAATAAATTACTGATTATTATAATATTACTATGGTCATCGATGGCGGTAGCCGAGTTGCCGACCGATGGCAACGGCTGGTACCAGGCTGCGGTCGCTGCGCGTCAGGACGAGCGTTTCAACGACGCATATGATGCGCTGAAGAATGCAGAGCAACTCGGCTTTTCACCTGTCAGGCTGAGTTTTGAGCGAGCCCGGTTAAGTACTCTCTCGAGTGATCAGGACAAGGCCGTTGAGGAACTCGTATCGATCGCGCAAACCGGGTTTGCCGCGGTTGGGTTTATCGTCAACGACCCCATACTGAGTACCCTGGAAGGACATGCCGGGTATGACGAAGTTGTCGCCGACATGTCCAGGACTGCTTATCCCTGCGCGTACGATGAGGCGTTTCTTGAGTTCGATTTCTGGGTCGGTGACTGGGTTGTCCATGGCCCGGCCGGTGGTCTTGCGGGAACCAACACGATCGAAAAGGCGGAACGCGGGTGCGTGCTGATCGAAAACTGGAAGAACACGGCCGGCGGCACCGGCATGAGTATTAACTATGTCGACAAGATTACAGGCGAATGGGTGCAGGTGTGGAATGCGGAAGGTGGCAGCCAGATCAACATTCGTGGTGGAATGACCGATGATGGCATGCTTCTCGTGGGCACCTTGCACACGGTAGGCACAGGTACGACCATTCCTTTTCGCGCCTTGTGGACGGCGCTGCCCGACGGACGGGTGCGGCAGTTCTTCGAACAGTCCGCGGATGGTGGTGAAACATGGGCGACGTGGTTTGAAGGGTTTTATACAAGGGCAGAATGAAATACACGGCATTCAATCGCGGTATTCCCGCGGGTAACCCGATCGCGAACGCGCTGGTCGTGATCGTCGGCGCGCTGGCGATCGGCGTGTCGATCGTACTTGGCTTTTTCGCGTTTGTAGTACTTGGGAGCATCGTTCTCGTGCTGGCGGCGATCATCGGTCTGCGCGTCTGGTGGTTCAATCGCAAGCTCCGCAGTCAGGCCGGCGTGCAGCCGCCGCCAGACCAGCCGACGCCCGGCGGCATAATTGAAGGCGAATATCACGTGGTCAAAGGCGACGAAAAGCCGTAAAGTCGCTTTCCATGCGCACACCCAGCTCTGATACAGACCGACGCAGGCGCCGTCGCCGCCGTCGCATACAGATCGTCGTCATCTACACGGCGATCGCGATTGGTCTGGCATGGTTTTTTGAGGCCCAGTCGACGACGACCGTCATCTTTGTCCGGCACGCTGAGAAAGCGACAATGCCAGTGGGTGACCCGAGCCTCAGTCCTGCCGGGCAAAGGCGCGTCGCGGAGCTTACGAGGCAACTCGTCGACGCAGACGTCGTCGCGGGCGTCGACGCTGTTTACTCGACGCCGTTTCGCCGCACCGAGGAGACTGCCCGCCCGGTTGCCGACGCGCTCGGCCTGCCGCTAAATTCCTACGATGCGGCCGATACTGAGTCGATCATGGAAAAAATCCTCCGAGAACACAAAGGCAAGATCATTCTCGTGGTCGGCCACAGCAATACGGTGCCCGCTCTGATTGGCAACATGGGTGCCAGTAAGAAAGTCCCGGAGATCGCAGAGAGCGAGTACGACAATATCTACATTGTCTCGATACCCTGGTTCGGCAAGACCAAGACCATTCGTATGCGCTACGGCGAACCGTATATCCCGTGATCTCGCAGTCCGAGATTCGCATCGATACCAGCGGGCGCGGCACGTACGACCTGAGCCGCGAAGTTCGTGAGGCCGTGCGGGGCTCGGGAATCGGCACCGGCTTGTGCCATGTGTTCGTCTGTCATACGAGCGCGTCACTAATGCTCTGTGAAAACGCGGATCCGAGCGTCATGCGTGACATGGAGTCATTCATGTCGAGACAGGTTCCCGATGGCGATCCGATGTTTACGCACACCGCAGAAGGTCCGGACGACATGGCCGCGCATGTGCGTAGCGTGTTAACCGGATCCGATCTGAACATTCCTGTGAGAGACGGCAAGTGTGCATTGGGCACATGGCAAGGCGTGTATCTCTGGGAGCACCGCCGCGCGCCACACAACAGGCGCATCGTCGTGACCGTGCAGGGCGAGTATTAGTCGTTCGCGCGCTTGCCTGCGGTTTCGCGCAGGATCACTGCTTTCTCGATGAACTCTTTGTGCTGGCCTATCCAGATGTCCGCCATTATTGCATCCTTGATGACGCGGTCCTGGCTGATCAGAAACGTCGCGCGTCGCACACCGACACCAAATGGGCCGTCGACGTCATACATCTTGATCGCCACTTTGTCCGGGTCGCTGAGGAGGATAAACGGTAGGTCATGTTCATCGCGAAAACGCTGGTGGCTCTCGGCATCCTGCGGGCTTACGCCCGCGACCCGCAGCCCCACGGCCTGGATGTCGTCATGGATGTCACGAATGGAGCACGCCTCCTTTGTGCACCCGGGAGTGAAATCCGCCGGATAGAAATACAGAATTAGCGGGCCGTCCTGTACCAGGTCCGACAGCGACGTTTCCCCACCCTGGTCGTTCGCCAAAACGAACTCCGGGGCTTTTGATCCTGATTCCAGCATTAGCAATCTCCGCTCTAGTTTTGTGCTCTTCGACGCACGACCATAGGGGATTCTACATGGTGAGACAGGGCGCTGAATACATCGCAGCGCGTATCCTCGATTCCGACGAGTAAAACCTCGGTTTCCTCGTATGACAATTCGCAGGTGATGCCGTATAAATCGACCCTGTGGAACGCGTCTCATTCATAATTGCGGTCGCAACAGTGTTTTTCGTCGGCAGCACTGAGGCCGCCGAGCGCGACCCCCTGTTTCAGGATCACGGCATTCTGAAAGCGGTCCTGACGGCACCCATTGCGCAGACGTATGCACAGCGTGCGTCGGACGTTCGTCTTTATCATCCCGGGCAGTGGACTTATGTTGATGCTGACGGGCGATCACACCGGCTTGATGTGTCTATTCGGATTCGGGGCAATTTCCGGAAGGAGTACTGCGAGCTGCCGCCCATTCGCCTGAACTTCAAGAAATCGCAGGTGACGGACACGCTATTTCACGGGCAGGACAAACTGAAGCTCGTATCGCCCTGCCAGCACGGCATCGAGTCGCAGCAGAAATTGTTGCTCGAATACCTGGCGTATCGCACGTTCGAAATCCTGACCGACTACAGCTTTGGGGCGCGCCTGATTCGGCTCAGCTACGTAGATACCGACGAGAAGATGAAACCGTGGACCGACCTCGCGTTTGTTATCGAGGACGAGGGCGACATTGCAGATCGCTTGAAGCTCGATAAGGTTCGCGTTGCGGCCAACCAGTTCGACGACCTCGATCATGCGACAACGGCGTTGGTGGAGCTGTTCCAGTTACTGATCTCAAATCACGACTACTCTGTGCTGAAAGGCCCGGATGATCAGTATTGTTGTCATAACTCTGTGATGTATACGCGGGAAGAAACGGCCGAAATGCGTATTCCAATACCCTATGACTTCGACATGTCGGGCCTGGTGAATGCCAAATATGCAGCTCCGCCTGAGCATTTGCCGATACGTCTCGTCCGCACACGTTTCTACCGGGGGTTGTGTCAGTCGGACGATGTGATGCAGGAGGCGGTCGCGCACATGCTGTCCAAGAAGGACGAGATCATCGCGCTTTACGAAACGCACGAAGGACTTAGCCGTCTGACGCGGGGACGATCCGTTGTCTATGTGAAGAAGTTCTTCGCGATTCTGGAAGACGAAGCCAGTTTCAAAGAACAGGTACTCGATCGTTGTCGCGGACGGGACCTGCTGGATGCTCACTTGGCCGGCGAGGCCGAAGACTAGACGTCTGACATCGGTCCGCTCGGGTTGGAACGAGCCTCTCTTTCCCGCGCTTTTTCAGCTTTCCGGGATTTCCTCTGGATCTTCCTCTGCACCTGGTGTTGCGATTCAAGTCCGTCTCCGAACGCGCAGACCAATAACGATGCGTAGTTGAAAAATACGGTCAGGACCACAGCGATCTCGATTGACTTCACGCCGGCCGCTATGCCAACGCCAATTGACGCGAGAATGAACAAGGTATCGAATGTGTCGCTCAGGGCGCGCCGGAATCGTACCCCGGCCGCGATGCCGGCAAGACTGAAGGCAAGTGCCAGGCTGTGCTGTACAACCGTTACGATGCCGGCAACCACCGCTGGCAAAACCAGGGTCGTAGTATCAATTGAATGATCGTACACGCTGTCCGTGTGGATCGCCCTGTACACCCATGAGACTGGAAGCATCAGCAGCAGGGTGCAGCACATTGCCCAGATCAATGACGTTGATTCAAGCAGCCATGCCGGACCGCGGGCGAGCCTTGCACGGGTGTTCTCGGTGACGATGTCCTCTATTTCCTCATCGTCGGCACTGAGCAACGCTTCTTCGAGGTCATAGATGCTGGACGAGCCGAAATCGGAGATTTCACCAACACCACCCAACGGCATCTGTTCGAGGAATCCGGGGCTTGCTGAGATGGCAATTGCGAGGGTGCCGAAGAGCACAACGTAGTAAACGCTGACCCTCACGAGCATCTTCAGAAGTATGTTTCGATGCTTGGAAATCAGCGCGGCAATTCGTTCCTTTTCGTCCATTCTGCAACCATAGGTTGTATTACTAATAATGGCAATCGCCCACACTGCTAGAATGCTCCAGAGGGATTCAGGGGATTTTGCATGACGAATTCGAAAGCAGTTCTCGCAATGACCAGTAAGGAAATTCGCGAACACGCAAAGGCCGCACACGGGCAATCGAACGGAGACGTAATCCTGGCGCCGGTGGACTTTTCGGACCATTCGGAAGCCGCACTGGTTCAAGCGGCCAGGTTTGCCGAAATGATGCCCGCGACGCTGATCGTCCTGCATGTCGTGCATGACCCCGGCGAAATGCCGGGCTATTACGCGAAGCTCATCAAGAAGAAACGCGTCACTCGAATCCAGGATATCGCCGCGGAAGCGTTTGACGAATTCATGGACCGCGTCACCGAAGAAAATCCGGGGCTCGACTCGCTTCGCGACGCAGACCGTTTGATGGTCACCGGGCTCCCGGTATCCCGTATTCTGGAACTCGTGGAGCATGTTGATCCGATCATGGTGGTGATGGGGAGTCAGGGAAGAACGGGCCTGAAGCATCTCGTCATCGGCTCGAAGGCGGCCCAGATCGTGCAGCTTTGCCCAGTCCCGGTGACGATCGTCAAGAAACCGGACGACCGGAGTAGAAGCCTAGAATCATGCCCAGAATCGCTGCCCTGATCGGACTGTTGTGTTGCTGCGTGCCGGCCATGGCGGCTGTCGATTCGTTGCCGACTGCTACTGTCATGCAGATGGCCGTGCACCTTGTTGGTGGTTTGGCGTTGTTCCTGTTCGGGATCGACCAGATGACAGAGGGCCTGAAGTCCGTCGCAGGTGAACGGATGAGAGTGGTTCTCGCACGGCTCACGTCGAACCGTTTTATGGGCGCCATGACTGGCGCCTTCGTGACTTCGATCATCCAGTCGTCATCGGTTACAACAGTCCTGGTCGTAGGGTTTACGACCGCCGGACTCATGTCGTTTGCCCAGTCAATTGGCGTGATCATGGGCGCCAATATCGGCACAACGATTACGGCGCAGATCGTCGCTTTCAAGGTGACAAAGGTGGCGTTGCTGATGATTGCCGTCGGCTTCGGGTTCCTGTTCTTTGGAAAGAAAGGACGCCTCCGACATCACGGCGAAATCGTCATGGGGCTTGGTTTGGTGTTCTTCGGCATGAGCATCATGAGCGATGGGATGGCGCCGCTACGCTCATACCAGCCATTCCTTGATTTTATGATCGCGATGGGGAACCCCTTCATCGGAATTCTGGTCGCGGCAGCATTCACGGCACTGATCCAGTCGTCATCGGCCACGACCGCGATCGTCATTGTCATGGCCGGCCAGGGGTTCATCACATTGCCTGCCGGTATTGCGCTCGCGTTTGGTGCCAATATTGGCACCTGCGTTACCGCTATGCTCGCCGCCATCGGCAAGCCGCGTGAAGCCTTGCGAGCGGCGATCACCCATGTGTTGTTCAACGTGGCGGGAGTCCTGATCTGGCTCGCCTTTATTGATCAACTGGCGGGTATCGTAACGACACTGTCGCCGACGCATCCAGAGTTTTCAGGCGCGCAGCGTCTGGCGGCCGAGGCGCCGCGGCAGATCGCCAACGCGCACACGATATTCAACGTGGCGAACACCTTTATTTTCATCTGGTTCACTACTTTAATTGCTCGACTGGTCGAATGGATGATTCCTGATCGGCCGATGGACGAGGACAGCGTCATCGCTGCCAGGTACCTCGATTCTGATCTGTTGTCGACGCCATCGTTGGCCCTGGATCTCGTCAGACGGGAAATCAGGCACATGGGTGAGCAGGTCACCGAAATGCTCGCGAGAATCATGCCTGCCATCCTGCATGGCAGCGTATCGACGCTAGGCGAAATCGAGAAGATCGATGAGCGTGTGGATATTCTGCATGCCGAGATCGTCGTCTACCTGGGCAAGATCAGTCGCCTGGAGCTGACCGAGAAGCAAACGGCCGAACTCGTAGGACTCATGGATGCAGTCAACGACCTGGAGAATATTGGGGACGTCATCGAAATGAACCTGGTGGAATTGGGTCGACGTCGGATCGGCAAGGGATTTGCGGTTAGTCAGCCCACGCAAGTCCTGCTGAGTGATTTTCACCAGGTCGTCATGGATTCAGTTGACGCTGCAATCCGTGCGGTTAGCGAAGACAGCTACGAGGCGGCACAGTCAGTTACGCAAATGAAGAAGGAGATCATGCGCATTACGGATTCAGCTGCCACGCATGAGGCGCAACGACTGGTCGCTAACGAGCCGCATCGAATTGAGGCGTATACGGTCGAGATGGATATCGCCGAAAAACTACAACGCATTTACTATTTTGCCAAGCGTATGGCAAGGACGGTCAGCGCGGAGAAGGCATGACACGGTCATCTAGAGTGCTTCTTTAGCCAGAGCTGGTGATGTTCGGATCCTACTCGCAGCATTTTTGCGTTGCACTCCGGGCAGCGTTCTTCCTGGCATGGGACGCCGTCGTTGTGTGGCACAGTTGTGTTGCACTTGGGGCAGATACACTCGCCACCGCTGCCCATCACGTGCTGTCGTTCTCTTTTGGCCATTCTGTTTCTTCCTTCGTTGGGTGCTGCGATGTAACTCTCGTCGCCGTCAGCCATTTGCTAGGTAGCTACTCTGATTTCTGAGCTCGCTCAGATCGTGGTACAGGATAATACTATGTCACTTGAACTGCAGTTTCTTGGTGCGACTGGCGAAGTCACCGGTTCGCTTTACCTGCTTCGTACGGACACTCATTCAGTTCTCCTTGAGTGTGGTCTCGTGCAGGGCGGCGCTGAGAATGAACAGCGAAATCGAGACCCGTTTCCGTTTCGAGTGGATGAAGTTGATGCGGTAATTTTGAGTCACGCGCACATCGATCATTCGGGTCGAGTTCCACTACTGGTAAAGCGAGGCTACGAGGGACCAATTTACGCTCACGACGCGACCAGGGCGCTGTGCGGAATCATGCTGCCCGATTCGGGTTATCTGAACGAAAAGGACGCCGAGTGGGAGAATCGAAAGCGTCGCGGTACCAGCAAGGCACTCGTAAAACCTCTATATACACGGGAGGATGCGGAAAGGTGTCTTGACAGCTTCGAGGGGCTGCCATTTGGCGAGGCCGTCGAAGTTGTTCCGGGCCTCTCGCTGACGTTTCACGATGCGGGCCATATTCTCGGCAGCGCTATCGTTGAGCTTGTCCACACCGATGGCAACAAAAGCCGCAGACTGGTATTCAGCGGGGACCTCGGCTATCGAGACGCGCCACTAATGAGACCGCCGGCGACTTTTGCAAATGCCGATGCGGTCTTGATGGAAAGTACCTACGGCGACCGCTTGCACAGGCCGATTGCGGATACGCTGCAGGAGCTGACCGATGTGTTCGAGGTCGCACGCGCAGGGCAGGGCAACATTCTAATCCCGGCATTTACCGTCGGTCGGACACAAGACCTTCTGTACCTGATGGCTGAGAACTACAAACGTTGGAATCTCGACCACTGGCAAGTCTTTCTTGACAGCCCGATGGGTATTGAAGCGACCGACGTCTACTCAAGATTTCGCGATCTTATCGACGTCCAGCTCTTTGAATCCGGTTCTCACTTGCCGAAGCTGTCAAATCTCCATGAGACTCGGACTCCCGAGGAGTCGATGGCAATCAACGAAATTGAGTCCGGGGCGATAGTCATCGCTGGCAGCGGCATGTGTAGCGGCGGGCGCATCCTGCATCATCTGAAAAACAACATCTGGCGCCCCGAATGTCATCTTCTCATCGTCGGATTCCAGGCTTATGGGACGCTTGGGCGGCGCATCGTCGACGGTGCCGAAACTGTGAAGCTTTGGGGCGACGAGTACCGGGTTCGAATAAATGTGCATACAGTCGGTGGACTGTCGGCGCACGGTGATCAGGCGGACCTGATTGACTGGTACAAAGCGTTTGAGAATAAGCCGCCGGTGTTTCTCGTGCACGGCGAGCGTAAAGCCCAGAATGTGCTTGCCAAAAAAATGCGCAAGGAGCTCAACGCGCCTGTCGTAGTCGCGGAGCACGGACAGAAGGTCGAGATCAACTGCCGGGATTAACCTGAGGGCGCGCGGCAGCGTTCAGGGTTGTTTGCCAGCTGGTGGCCGGCTGTCGATCATTAAGTCATCCAGTTTTCTTTGAGCGCGTTTTAGATTATCAAGGTCACGGCGCTCGAGCATTTCGCAGTCGTCGCGAATCATGTCAGCGATTTCGACGGGATAGTGCCGACAGTCTTCGGGACGGTCGTCATAGATATCGCAAGTGAATTTCTTGCCGTCCGGCGACTTCTGCAGCCAGGGACAGCGAGGAAAATAGTCACCGGTGGCCGGATCAATCCAGATCTTCTCATCCTGAACGTAGCGCGCAATATCCGGTCGGTAGGTTTCCCACCAGTCGATTTCCTCTGCCGAAGCAGACAAACCATTGCTGCCCCACGTCTCACAGCACTTGCCGCATGAGTTGCAGTTCTTCATTCGACCAGAGTACAGGACATCGTGGGGAGACAGCGTGCGTCTATGCATTGGGCGCGAATGGTCTGGATAACCTCGACGATGCTCAGCGCCTGCGCTTTCCTGCGCCGAGGCTACTTAATCGCTGTCAAGGAGCTCTTGAAGGACCGCCGTATCCTTACCAACGACATCCTTATCGATCGTCTTGAAAGGCTCGAACCGACATCTTCTTGACACTGCATCGCGCAACATACCGAGGAATCGCGGCGCAGCAATCAACGCGTAGCCCCGACAGCTGCCATCATGTGTCACTTTGCCAATACGCTCGGCAATTTGCCTGGCGAAGGCTGTCGCAGCGTGCCTCTTTGGGTCTGCTTTTTCCACTGCCATTGTATGGCGGCCGGCGCCGACGCTATCGAAACTGCGACCGCCGCGGTCCGCGAGAATATCGCCTGCCTTCTTTCGACCGGCTTCGTTGTCGAGTGCGAAAAATTCGAGCAGTGGTGCACGCCTTGCGTCACGCGTGTAGAAGATGGCCCGCGATTCGTCTGCAACAACGACCCAGTACGTTTTTTCAGCTCGGTTACCTGCATCTGTCACGCTCGCGCCTCCGAGTTGCTCTGCCTCACTCCACTATGTACCTCAGGCCTATGACGATTCAATGCGTAGATCTACGTCCCTGCATTCGGACGGCGAGACTCCGCCAACACTCAGGGCCACAAATATTGTCTAATGTCGGTTATGCCTCTCTCGCCCCGACAACAGGCCGCAAATCTCTTCCGTGACCAGATTCGGCGCAGCAACGAACTGCACATCGAGTATCTCGATGACCCGCAGCTACGAAGAAACTACGAGCATTTTTCGAACTGGCAGCTGGAATACCTGCTGCCGTTTTTCGCGGACCTCTACGAGCAGCCCGGCTACGCAGAGGCCATCAATTTCACGATGAATGACCTTGCGGGCGTTGGGATCAGTAGCCGTGACCGGGACCTTGAGCGTGCCGCGCCGGCCATAATCCGCTTACTGCCACTGGGCGCATTGAAGACCATTGCCAGCGCTGCCGAAATGAATGCACGCGTGCTGAAGTCCAATACCGCGATTTGCCGGGCCTTGCTGGTTCACAGCGAACTTCCGGATTTGATAACAGAAGTGAATTATTTCATCGCATGCCGCAAAGCAAGCTCTTTGGAGGAACTTGTCGAACTCGTTCACCTGACAACCGGTCTGGGCAGAACGCTCCAGTCGCTCATCCACATCCCGATGATTGGCATGACACTTCGGGCAATGAGAGCGCCGGCGCACGCTGCCGGATTCGGCGCGCTGCAGGACTTTCTGGAACGCGGCTACTCCACGTTCAAGCAGATTCCGGACATCGATCATTTTCTCAGCGAGATCGAAATCCGCATGGTCGAGGTGTTTACGCAAATTCACACCGCTCCGTTAGAAGAATTGCGCTAGCTACAGGAAGGCCTTGTAAGCGGCCTGTGACGCAAAGCTGATATTGCGCAGCAACTATCTATTGCTCTGAGTCAATCCGGAACTCGATATAAGTCGCGTTCTGAGCGTCATGGTGAATACGATGCCGATGTGCTTCGTAAGCGCCCGCCGGAGCAAACATGATGCTATCGACGTAGGTTTGGGGATTGCGGTCATATAACGGAAACCAGCTGCTCTGAATCTGAATCATCAGCCGGTGACCGGTTTGGAACGTGTGGTTCGCGTGCGGCAGCGGGATTGTGTACTCGAACGCATTGTCAGGTTGAATAGGCGTGGGATTCTCATAGTCCTCGCGATAGCGGCCGCGGAAAATGTCGCCACTGACCATAAATTGATAACCCGACTTCGCGATATCAGGCGCCGGATCCGGAAAGACGTCAATCACCTTGACGACCCAATCGGCATCTGTCCCCGTCGTTTCCGCAAAAAGATGCGCTGTCATACCACCGCGAATCGTTAGTGGCTCCTCCAACGGCTCGCCGATCCAGGTCACGACATCCGGGCGACCATCGACGAAACGCTGATCCTCGACCAGCCATCTGCGCCAGGCAGCCACCGTTTCATCACGATCGTAATTCACCGCCCAGTTAGGACGCGGTGCAAACGGTACTGGCTTCGCGGGATCTGACACGTATTCGGTGGCAGACGACGCGGCATCAGGTGGCGCAAATTTCAGACCTCCAGCCGGCTGCAGATATAGACGTACGGTGTCGCCCTTCGGGGGCCAGGAGTCAAACTCGCGCCAGCGATTTTCGCCGGTCTCAAAAACCGTCACCGGTGCTATTTCCACGTCTTCATCGTCATGTAGGTATCGACGGAGAAACGGTTTCAGTACGTCCTCCCGAAATCGAATCGACGTCGATTCATCGAAGCGGATGTCGCCGAGATGATCGCCGGTCGCAAAATGCTGACCGTGGTACCAGGGGCCCGCGACAAAATAGTTCGTGTCATTTTTGCGATCGTGTTTCTCGATTGCCGCATACACCGCCGGAGAGCCATATATATCCTCCTGATCCCACAGGCCGTGCACGTGCAGTGTCGGTACTGGTCGGCTCGGTGAATCGAACCACTGGTCCGCGGCAATCGTCTGCCACACAGGTCCGTATGCCGGGTTTTCGACAATTCTGGTCCACATCTCGTGGCGCTCATCTAGCTGGTTACTCAGCGCGGTACCGAGTGCGCCGTACTCCATCATTAGTTGAAAGAAATCAAATTTCGCGTACGGGTACCTGGTGAATTCGTCGGTCCTTGACTGCATCGCATAAATAAATCCAAAGGCAAACGCACCGCGAAACGCACCCCAGTGAAACCAATCGTCCGCTTTCCAAACATCGACCACAGGATTAAACGGTACGGCCGCGGCCAGTGCGGGATGTGGCTCCTTGATTGCCGCAAGCGTGAGCCAGCCGGGATAAGATGTTCCCCATACTCCCACCCGGCCATTTGACTCCACGTTGTTGACGAGCCACTCGATAGTGTCCCAGGTGTCTGTCGTGTGGTCAGTTTCGGTATCGTTAAATGGCCCGCGCGGTGGCCGAAACATGATGTATTCGCCTTCGGACTTGAATCGACCGCGAATGTCCTGAGCGACATAGATGTAATCATTGCCGAGGAACTGGGTACCAATGTTAACGCCCAGGCGGGTCGATGCTGGGCCGCGCAATATACCAGTCGCGTCGTACGGTGTGCGGTTCATTATGATGGGCAGCATCTCTCCGGCATCCTTCGGCACCATGATAATCGTATAAAGCTCCACGCCATCACGCATCGGTATCATCTCTTCGCGGATGACGAAATCGTCTTTCGGCACCGGCTCTCGGAGGGATTTTTCTTCCTCGCTGGCCACGGCACCAGCCACCGCGAAGAGCAATGGCAAAGAGATTACAGACGATCGGTAGATTTTCAGGAACTGGCTGACCTGAAGCATGATGATTCCCCTCACGTTTAACCTGATTGTTCTTCTGTGCTCGATGTTACTACTAGCGCCAGGACAAGTCCGCGTCTGGCCGAAAGCTGCCGTCCGAGTGATAAACTACTGACAGGCTGCTAGTGACCCGAAGCGGCCGTCACCGATATATACTGAAATCGGTGATATTTAATGTTTTCGCGAGATCATTATCGGTCAGAGTGACTTTGGAGAATAGCTGATGGGGAAACCAAGAAACCCGACTGAGCTTCAATCTCTTCCGAGTATCGGGCCGAGCTTGGCGAAGTGGTGGAATTGGAAGGGCAGAAAACTCTAAATGGACCTGCAATCTCTTGCGAACATAGGTGAAATCGTCGGCGCCGCTGCCGTGGTCCTTTCTCTAATCTATCTTGCAGTTCAAATACGCCAGAACACACAAGCCCAGCGAACGGAGAACTACTCACGAGCTCTGGATCGTGTAGCGGCGATGGAATCGATGTTGAGTCAAGATGGCGAGATTGCAGCTATCTTTTCAAAAGGGGTCACGGATACGTCGAAACTCACTCCTACAGAGAGAGTTCGATTCACTTGGTCGATGTATGAGCTCTTCGGTGCATTTGAGTTTATGTTTCATGCGTCAAGAACCGATGCAATACCCGAAGAGGTCTGGAGACGCTGGTCGTCGGCAGTAGCCTGGTGGCTGACATTTCCCGGCATACAGACATGGTGGAACGCACGGCCAATACCTTTTACGGACAGTTTCACGGAGTTCGTGGAATCTTTGCTTAAAGACAACCCGACAGATGCAGAATCAACCCAGCGATACCAGGAGTTTATTGCGCCGGGAAAATCCCAAATCTAGGTCGCGAGCCTGTGTCCCAAACAGCAGAATCACCGGCCGCGAGCAGCCCTTGGACTGATAAACTACTGACAGGCTGCTTCTGACCCAAAGGAGACATTGCCAAATTTTCTCTTTCGATAAGTGATTCTTCTTCAAATGCCTAATCAAGAAACAAATTCACGATTCCAACGGCCGATAGCAACAGAGCGGATGATCGCGGCGCCTGCGCAAGAAGTGTGGGACGCAATATCGATGCCTGGAAACCTCGAGTTGTGTCATCCGTTTTGTGCGAGTAACCCCGTCCAAGCCTGGCCGGGACCGGATTCGCGGGATGAGGTGCACTATCTCAGTGGCTGGGTGTACGAGCGTCGATTTCTTCGTTGGTATGATGGCACCGGCTACGATCTTGAGATCGGCAGACGCGGTGGCGGCACATCATCCGCATCTTGGAGAATCACTCCTGTCGATGACGACAGCTGCACTCTGAGAATCACGGTATGTCCGCACACCCTAAAGGGCTGGCCGACGGTAGTTCGCTGGATCCCGTACGTGCTTCGCCTTCGTCCGATGCTCAAGAAATATCAGGAATCTGTGATCCGAGGAGTTGAGTGGTATGTAGTACGCGGTGAGTCAGTGCCACGCAATCAGTTTGGCCACCATCCCTGGTTTTCCGCGACGTAACCATTGACTGGATGAACGTCAGTCTATGTCCGCTACTGGCCGTAAGCAGCCCTTGGGCTGGTAAACCACTGAACGGCTGCTTTCGGTGAGAGCAGCCATTCCGTGTTACCGCGGAAACGTCTTCTAGAATTCACTTTGAGTTTCGCAAATAGCCGCCTCCACGTGGAGGATCACTGGCCGCTTTACAGCCGATAGCAGCCGCCCAGGTGATAAACTGCCGAGCGGCTGCTACTGACCCAAAGCGGCCACTCGGCTCGTAGCCTCAGCGACGGTAGTGAGCGATGCTACGGGTTGCTGAAATAGTCGATAGACTTTCGACTATCTCAAGTTCTGATAAGGGCACAACCTTGGGCCGATACTTCCACCAACCAAGTTCATTTGATCTAGCAAAGCGAACTGGATCAATTCTGTTCGGGATCGTCGCTCTTCTTGCTGTGATCTTCGCAGAAGTAAACATGATGTCGATCCCCGAACTCGGAGTATTGATTCTGCTGCCCTACGGGATTGCTGTGCTACTGAGTAGCGTATTCGGTGGCGCGCTCTCGAAGTGGTATTTGGACTCTGTACTGGGATTCCCTGCGTTCCTTGCGGTTCCTATTTGCAGTTTGGGTCTTGGATTCTTCTTACCCACATTGATGCTACTTGCTCTCGGAGATTTGGGCTTCGTGTTTCACTTTGTCCTTACGATCGGAATCGCGTTCCCCGTCATCGCTGTAGGTGGTGCACTTGCTTCGTTCTTTATGTATCGAACGTATTCTCGCCATAGCTAATCGTCGGTGGCTAATTCCTGCGGGCAACCGGGCTGGGATTGCCTATCTTCTCGAACGCAATAAGATCCGCTTCTGGCCGCTAGCTGCCCTTCGATTCGACTGATTTCCAGCGATTTGAATGTCGGCTATTGAGCAAAGCAGACGTTCAGTCGGGGACTAGCGAAAACGCCACTTCGGAATGACTCCTTTTCCCTTGGAAGCAGACATTCAGCTAATATTGGTGAAATAGGCTGCTACTGACCCAAAGCGGACAGTCGCGAAATCAGATTTCGAGAGGGTCGACGAATGAAAATGATGATTGCTATGTGGGCCGGATTACTCCTGCTGACCTGCGCCGCGAAGGCTGAGGCTAGTGACCTGAATGGCCCGGAAGCCGTTCGATATGATCCGAAATTGGACGTGTACTTTGTGTCGAACTTCAATGACGAGCCGGCAGGGGACGCAAACGGTTTTGTAAGTAAACTCTCGCCTGATGGTGAAGTGTTGGTGCCGAAGTTTATGGTCGGCACCGATCTTCACCCGTTTCACGGAGGCCGTGGAATGTTCATTGATCAGTTTGGTTTATGGGTGGTCGATTCTGGCGGTGTGCATCTATTTGATCGGGATTCAGGCGAGCAGCTTGATTTCGTCGATTTTTCAATATTTGAATTGGGATTCTTGAACGACATCGTGCTGGGCAAGGATGGCGCGTTGTACGTGACGGATACCGGTACAGCCACTCTCTATCGTATTGTCGGTCGCGAAGTATCGCTCGTGACCAAGGTTCCGATGAATCCGAATGGAATAACCACGGACCCCGAAGATGGCAGGCTACTAATGGCCCCCTGGAGCAATTCCGATGAGATCATCTCGTGGGACATAGACGAGGAGCGTTTCTCATCAGCAGGAAAGCTCAATGGCGGAGGCAATTTCGACGGTATCGAAGTGGTTGGGAGTAGGGTCATTGTCGCGAGCCAAATGGACACCAGTTTGCACATCATGGTCGATGGTGTGGACAGCATGGTTTTCGAATTACCTGGCAAGCCGGCCGATATCGGCATTGACACAAAACGCAACAGAGTGGCTGTACCGTACGTGTCGCTGAATCGGGTGGACATCATTCCGATTGAGGCCATTATTTCGCAAGAAGACTGACCGATGCATTCCCTGCAGGATTGCTGGAAATCCAGTACTAATAGTTACTGTCCACCGGCCGCTTCTGGCCGATAGCGGCCCCTGGGCTGGTAAACTATTGAACGGCTGCTGTTGACCCAAAGCGGTCGTTCCGGATCTGAGGTTGCGATTGACTTCGCTTCCGCATAGCGTTGTTCATTCGCACACGGAGTTGACGGTTGTCTATGTCTGGTATCGCAAAACTAGATGCACTGCTGAATCGAAAAAACCAGCGATTCGTGTGTCGCGACACTGGATGGCCGGAGCCTGGTCCGAAGCGGCACATTGCCTACATCGAGCACATGGTTCAGCCGCCTGCGCCTGCGTCTGTCCTAGCCGTATTACTGAAGCGCCTTCGTGTGGTGCCGCAACTAGCCGCATTCTATGAGCAATACGGGAGCGTACGACTCTACTGCGATACGGTTGGCAACGATTCAGCCTTTTACATAGCAGATCCAGACGAATGGTCCTCCCTTAAAGCTGGTTTTCGGACGTGGCTCGACCTCCTGAGCCCCGATGAAGAAGAAGAGCTACTGCCCGATTGGGTACATAACTACATTGTGATCGGTGAGGTTCCATATTCCGGCAACTACTTCCTCGTACCGCTATCCGGCAAAGTGACAGGTCATGTCTTCGAATTTGAGCACGATGGATTCGAGTTCATTGATCGCGGGGAAAACTTTGATGCGTTTCTTGACTACGTGTCGACGGTTAACGCAAGTCTGATTAAAGACATCCTCTGCCACACGCGCTATTCAGACGGTGAAACTGAGACCCAATGGCTGGCACAGGAATATCAATTTGATGCCTGAGCGAACGGCTGCTTCTGGCCGGGAGCAGCCACCCAGATGTCTTCACCGCCTCGCCCCGCAGTTACTTACGTACCGTATTCCTCGATGTCTTCAGCTCCCGCGCATCAGGGGCGCAGTCCTGCGTCTACAGTCTTTAGCGCACCCGGAAAAACGGATTCTTGCAGCCCGGGATTTGTCGAATAGGCACGGCCCCGCCCGAGCCCGTTATCATCATCCGAAGGTACTGATACATCAACCCTGAATCTTCGCCGCGCTTGGAGCTGATCTGCCCGTCGGAATAAGCTACGTACTCGTCAAGATATATGATGTCTTGTTCTTTCCTGAATACATGCTCATACCGGCGATCCCGCTGCGGGACTCCGTCAACGACCGGAACGGTCGTCAACTCCCAGGTGTCGGCATCGATCTCGCGCCATGATATTTGCTCGCCGAGAGTCCACGATTTCCAAAACGCGAGCTGCTGCATGCGATAGCAGATAGGATCTCGCTCCTTTCCCGATACCAATGGGGTGTCGAGAAAGGCCTCGGGCGGCACGATCTCAGTTTCAGTGTCGTCGCTACCGCAGGCCGCGAGCACCAGCGCCGCAGCCGCGGCCATTAACGTGTTTCTCATAACGGTATCCATCTGAATTTCGAGAATAGGCCGGGTCCGTGACTACCCTACGAAACGCTTGCAGAATGCTCAAGCGACTCCCGTCACAATTACTGCAAGTCCCTCGGCAGATCGGGAAACAGTGCTCAAGTCATTCAGCGAGGTTTGTCGAGCGTCATCGGAAACTGATTGCGTCCGCTTCTGGCCGAAAGCAGCCTGTCGAATGATAAACTACTGAACGACTGCTATTGACCCAAAGCAGCCATTGGCAACACAGCCACGAATACGGAATACCCAAGCTCAGTTAGGTGTAATTTCTCGATGAATTGGATTTTCGGAATTGTCGCAGCAACGGTTCTTCTCGGGCTCGGGTGGGGGTGGTTCTACTTCATTAAGGGGCATGCCCTACCGCCTGCAACCGAAGTTAGCGAAATATCGATTAGCTACAACGAGAACATCGGTGATTTGCTCCCGGATGACTATGATTCGAAAGAGTTTGTGCTTAAGAGCGCCGACGAGATCAGTCGGGTACTGCAGTATCTCGAGGGTGTCCCGATTAGCCGACTTCCATTGATCGATAGCGAGAACATGGATGAAGGCCCGAATTGGATACTAAACATATACTTCAAGAATGGAGAGTTCCGCTTTGTCAGTGTCGATAAAAAGTATGTTTCAGGAAATGCTTCAAAGAACTCAGAGCTTTACCAGTATCTTAGGGGCCATTACACCTAACAAGATGCTGAAACTGAATGACCGCTTCTGGCCGAAAGCAGCCCCTGGCCGTTTGGTACACTCACTGACTGGTAATGACCCAAGGCAGCCGTTCGGTGATTTGGTGGAAATGTGGTAATAGAAAGCTACAACTGCTGTGAACACACGTAATGAGTATTCACGAGTATATTTTCGTTACGATTTCGATCGTCTATGGGCTAGCGATAGCGCGTGCATTGAACCGCATTCTTGGTTTTATTAGGGTCCGTTCTGACTTTCAAGTTCCTCTGGCCAGTTGGTTTTGGACGGCCGGAGTTCTAGTGTCGCTTGTCTGGTTCATTTGGATTGGGTTTTCGCTACAAGCTATGGATGCTCCTGGATATGGGCTATTCGCTTATCTGTTGTTAACTACGACCTCACTCTACGGCGCGACAGAATTCGCGCTTCCAAAGCTCAAGAAAGGCTCTGGCACAAGAACAGATTTTGATCGCGACATCCGAATTTCGGCCATGTTTCTGACTGCGTATCTTCTCTTGATTACCGTGGCACATGTATATATTGGGGGTGCCCTTTTAGGCGGCGTCTTCTTGCAAGCTAGTGTTGGTTTGGTTCTAGCCGCTCTTCTTTCGTTACGCCCGCAGTTACTCAGTCTGATTGGACCGGCCTATTTCTTGTACGCGGTAATTGTTCACTCACCTCTTCAGCGTCTGGTCGGTCTGACTGGATAATTGTCCGACAACGCCAACATCGAGAGTTCGGTCATAGTCGGCGAGAATTCTCGGTCCAGTACGGCTGCTATTGGCCGAAAGCAGCCGGTCGCCGATTTTCGATTTGGCTCTAGTGGAAGTAAGAATGAATGACAAAAATGAATCAGCAACGCAAGACAATGGCGGCGGATTTCTAGGATTCGTGACCTCGTTTATTGCGAATCTGGCTCGAGATGCCTTCAAGCTAGTCGTCGCCTTCGCAGTTGGAACAGGCGGAGGTGCCATTGTCTGCTGGTATTACGGCCTCCCTCTAGCCTTGTCGATACTCGGCGGCATTCTCGTACTTGGGTTGGCTCTTGCGCTAACAACAGATGGCTGGTTTTCCTAAAATTAACGCGTTCAACTGCGACTGACCACCCATTCCGATCATTCATGTCGAAGGTCTGGTGGGGCATGGAGCAGTCGAAAGCCGGATACGACTGCTAAATGGCAGTTATGTCAGCAGTCGTCGATGCGTTCTGCGCGGACAAAAGACTCCATTTCTATCGCCGTGTCTTCAATTTTTATTGTCATGGTGGTAACCAGTTCGTAGCTGCTGGCGTTGTAGGTTCCTCGACTTTCGGCGGTGGCGTCGGCACCCTCAATAGCGCATTCCATTTGCATGCTGATTTTTCCATTTCCCCAGTCATGATTAGTGATCGTGCAGCCCTCTATGCCGGCATGCTCGCCGAGGATACTAGAGGGGTCAGCCGCTAGATCCTCTTCTGTTACGCATTGTTCGGCACTCTCCTCTACCATTCCGGCGGGCAGGTCCTGACCACTAACGCCGACGGTAACTCGATAAAGCCCCGGTTCCGGTTCGGGTGATGAGCTGTTGGCAGAAACCGCAACAAGCGGTAGCACCAGCAAGATGCCGAGCTTCTTGAGCATAGGATGAGTCTCCATTTGTGTAAGTTGCCCAGTATAGACAAAACAGCCCATCGACCAAAAGTGGATAGCGAGACTCGTCAAGGTCCGCTTCTGGCCGATAGCAGCCCCTTGGACCGGGCCCAAAACAGTGATTTGAGTGGCCGCTTTTGGTGAAAGCAGACGTTCAGGACTGTTATTTGTCTGGGCTTCATTCTGGGCGGCTGCTAAGCGCTCGAAAGCAGCCGTTCGTCCAATGGCAAGAAACGGCCAATACTTGCCGCTCGTGAATGTCAGTTATCGCCTCCAACCCTGCCGAAGGAACAAGCGACAGCCTGTCTATCGGTTCGATTTCTTCTTTTGTTACTCGGCAATACCCTCAAGAACCAGCATGAAACCGTACTCGAGCGCTATATCCTCGAGATACTGGAAGCGGCCGGTTTTGCCACCGTGCCCAGCCTGCATATCGGTCTTCAGCAACAGCAGGTTGTCATCCGTCTTGTACTCGCGCAGCTTGGCGACCCACTTCGTCGGCTCCCAGTACTGTACCTGCGAGTCGTGCAGGCCGCT
Source organism: uncultured Gammaproteobacteria bacterium (assembly GCA_963752875.1). Classification (GTDB taxonomy): domain Bacteria; phylum Pseudomonadota; class Gammaproteobacteria; order Steroidobacterales; family Woeseiaceae; genus UBA1847. The sequence continues at coordinate 109,576 of CAVWAH010000020.1, forward strand.
CGTGACCAGCATATTCGGGTAGGCCTGGGCTGATACCTGATCGAAGGGTGAGTATGCCAGTATGTAGTCATAGTCTTCCTTGACGTTCGGGTTACCCCACTCGTCGTATTCGGACGTGGTCAGCGGTATGTCCGGGTCGAGCATTGTTGTAATGACATCGACGAACGGAACGCCGGCCAGCACGCCGTTATACAGTTCGGGCGACATATTGATGATCGCGCCCATCAGCAATCCGCCGGCACTCGCGCCTTCCGCGTAGAGATGCTCGGGTGACGTATAGCCCTGCTCAATCAGGAATCTGGAGACGTCGATGAAGTCGGTAAACGTATTCAGCTTGTCGTGCTGGCGACCGTTGAGGTACCAGTGGCGCCCCATCTCGGAGCCGCCGCGGATATGGGCAACGGCGACGATAAAGCCCCTGTCGAGCAAGCTGAGCCGCGATGAACTGAAAGTAACCGGGTAGCTGAAACCATAGGAACCGTAACCGTGCTGGAGAAGCGGGCTTTGTCCATTCATCTCGGTGCCCTTGCGGTAAACGAGTGACACCGGAATTTTCACCCCGTCGCGCGCCGTCGCGAGCAAGCGCTCAGACTGGTAGTCGTTGCGATTGAAGCCACCGGGTATCTCCTGTTCCTTCACCAGCGTCCGCTCGCGCTTGACCATGTTGTAGTCGTAGACTGAATCGGGTGCCGTCATCGACTCGAACTGGTACCGGTAGGCGCTGCTGGCGTATTCATGGTTGTCGCCTGGATTCGCCTGAAACGCCGCTTCGCCGAAGTCGAGCGCATGCATCTCGCCGTTGGTACGGTTGATGATCTCGGTATACGGCAAGCCGTCGCGACGGCCAATCACGGTGATGTGACCTGAGAATGCGCCGACGTTCTGAATCAGCACGTCCTCGCGATGCGGAACCATGACCGACCACGCATCCTTCAAAGTGTTGTCGAGCGGTACTTCGTAGAGCTGGAAATTCTCCGCGTTCTCGTTACTCCAGACGTAGAATCGATCGCCGCCGTCTGTGACCGAGTACTCGTGTTCGGGTTCGCGAGCCAGAAAAACCTCGGGCGCGGCGTCGGGCGCATCTGCCGGCAAGTAGTAGACTTCGCTGGACGTGGTGCTCTCGACACCAATGTAGACGAACTGGCCGGACAGCGACTTGTAAACGTAGGCACTAAAGGTCTCGTCAGGTTCTTCGTAGACGAGGTCCGAGCCTTCCGAGCCTGCGCTCGTACGGTAGATCCATTGCCAACGCAAGGTCTCCGGGTGTTGCTTGGTATAGAAGAAGGTCTCGCTGTCGGCGGCCCAGCTCACATTGGGTGTCACGTCTTCGATGCGCTCGGAAATCTCCTCACCTGTTTCCAGGTCGATCAATCTCAGCGTATAGAAGCGCCGGCCGACCGAATCCACGCCAAACACGGCTTTTGTATGGTCCGGGCTGACGCTGAATCCCCTGACGGCAAAATACGGCGCGTCGCCGGCCAGTGCGTTGACGTCGAGCAGGATCTGTTCATCGGCCTCCATCGATCCCTTGCGTCTGCAGTAAATCGCGTATTCGAGGCCTTCTTCGAAGCGCCGGTAGTAATAGTAATCACCGTGCTTGTAAGGCGCAGTGGAATCGTCTTCCTTGATACGGGAACGCATCTCGTCGAACAGGCGTTCGCGCAGCCCGACTGAGTCCGCCAGTGATGACTCTACGTAGTCGTTTTCTGCCTGGAGATAAGCAATGACCTCAGGGTTCTCCCGTTCCCGCAGCCAATAATAGTTATCGACGCGAACATCGCCGTGGATTTCGAGTTCCTTGGGCTTCTTTGCAGCATTTGGCGGGGACATACTTTCCTCTGCGCAGGCGCCGAGCAGACACCCGGCGATAATAGAGACGATCAGCACGATTCGATTGATTCCACGTTCGCGTATCATTGTTGTTTCCTATAGGAGGTGGTTCAGCGAATACTCAAATTTTAGTATACGCGAGCGACAAATCCCCGTTCGCATGCTTCCAGGCCTTCCGAGGTATCAGCTGTGCTTCGTCATTCAGTGTGAGACAAATTAGGTGACGGACGGCCCCGGCAACCGGTTGAAACCGCAGCCGTAAGCCGCCACCCAGGTGCTAGTATGCTGAGAGGCTGCTACTGACCCAAAGCGGACTGCGGGGAGTGTGGTGCTAACGCATGAGTACACGCGAGAAAATTTCACCAACTACCCGTGTGGTTAGCGGCGTGATTGGAATATTGGGATTCGTTGCGATCGCTTTCAATACCAGGCAGGACGGTGGCATCAAACTGGACTTCATGCTGTTCGCGAGCTTCTTTGCGGGTTTTATCTTCTTGTTTGTTGCACTCTTTGGGAAGTACCCGTGGGACGGCAAGAGCACGGATGACGCTGAACCATAACTAATCTTCGACGACCGCTTCTGGCCGTAAGCAGCCGCCCAGGTGATAAACTGACGAACGACTGCTACTGACTCAAAGCGGACGATCGCAAACTTGTTACATTGAGGACACGAGAACGGTCGTTCACAATAGTCGGATGTCCAAATAGGAAGTACCTAGACAAGGATTAGCCTGAGAATTGCACGACGAGATGTCGAAACGAATTTTGTTGGTCGGAGCGACCGGCTATGCAGGCAACAAGCTGGCGAGCTATCTGCTGAAGCTAACTGATGCAACTGTCGTCCTCGCCGGCCGAAGCAGGGCGAAGCTCGATGCTCTGCAGTCTGGCTTGCGTCAACAGGATCTTGCACATCGTATAGAGGTTCTCGAGCTTGATGCGACGAATCTTGATTCCGCGGCCTCGGATGATTTCGATTTGCTCGTCAATGCCACGGCAGAGGGACCGCACAACGCGCCGCTGATCCAGGCCTGCCTCGACCACCGAGCGGACTGGATTGACATGCAGATGACTAACGAGCTCCTGAACCCGCCACCCATACTCCGAGAGAGTATTGAACGTGCAGGGCGTTGCTTCGTCATTCAGGCCGGATTTCACCCGGGAATTATCGCGCCGCTTGTGCGGTATGCGGGCCAGCAAATGGATGTTATGGACGATGCCATCGTCGGCAGTGTTATTCGTGACAAGAGCGGCTTGCCGTATACGTCGGGGTTCTCCGAGCTTGTTGCATCGTTTCGCGACTACAAAGGCGAGATGTACATAGATGGGCAGTGGCAAAAGCTGAAATATGCGGGATATCCCAAACTTGAGTTTGAATATGGTTTTGGCGAGCTGCTGACCTATCCCGTAGAGATGACGGAATTACATCGCCTGACCGAGTTGATGCCGGACTTGAAGAAGACTGGATTCTTTGTCGCGGGCTTCAACTGGTTTGCTGACTACCTCATTACGCCACTGATAATGCTCAGCTCCCGCATCTCGCCGCGACAAACCGAGGCTCCGCTGGGGCGACTGCTGAGCTGGTCCACAAAGAGGTTCTCCAGGCCACCCTATGGAACGGTCGTACAGGTCGATGCCGAAGGTCAACGCGACGGCCAGCCCGTTCGCTTTCGGCTCTCCCTGTTTCACGAAGACGCCTACGTCCTGACGGCCGTCCCGACCGTGGCGATGATCAAGCAAATGCTGAGCGGAAGGGTCCAACCTGGCATCCACCTGATGGGACTTTGCTGCGACCCGGTTCAACTGCTCGAGGATATCGAGCGTACTGACGTTTCAATCAGTCAACGCCCCAGGAACTCTCGCTAGCGCAAAGATGTCGTGATCCCGGTGCATCTGTTCCGGCGCGCTAAGCGGCTTTTTCCTTTCCTGATAACTTGAGGCGATGTCCGCTTTACCTGCGATAACGGACATTAGGCTAGTATTGGGTTGAAGGTCTGCTAGTGACCCAAAGCAGCCACCGAGTTTCTAGTCAAGAAACACGGAACAAGACGAGGACGACAAATGGAAAACGGCAAACTGCGAGATAGTCTTGAATTGGTGGGTATTGTTGCCGTTATTCTGTCACTCGTGCTCGTTGCGTACGAGATTCGACAGAATACGAATGCCGTAGAAAGCGCGGTAATTCAGTCCCTTGTAGAATCCAGCGTCGATGCAACTATGGTGTTAGCCGAGAATAGTGAGCTGCGAGACAGCTACTTTGCTGCCGTTGAAGGGGATATGACGGAGGATCATCGACGCCAGATGTATTTGTACATTGCAGCTGTGTTGAGAATCCATCAGAACAGGTTTGAGCAAGTTAAGCTGGGGATGATTGACCTCGAGCTCGCGCTTAGCCTCGGTGGCCGCGGTGGAACTTACCGTCTCCCTTACTTCGCAGAAGCTTGGGAGGAGTTGGGCCCGAATTTTCCACCTGATTTTCGCGAATATGTGAATCAGTACGTTTTACCTTTGGGTCTAAAAGACGAATAGCCATTTTGACTAGTCGTTTCGTGAAACGGTCAGCTGAGTCTCATTTAGTTCGGCATGACTGGTTTCAATTGAACGTCCGCTCCTGGCCGTAAGGAGTCGTTCGCCTGGTGATACACTCAACGGCTGCTGCTGACCCGAAGCGGACGGTCACGAAAGCTAAAAAATGAATACAAAAAAACACCTAATACTCTCTGGTTTGACACTCGCTCTGTTCGCGGCTGCGTGCACCGATGCTCAGATCTCGGTTCCAGAAGATAAGTCAGGTTACAGGTACGACTTAGTAGCGTTGTCAGAGGCGTCCGAACTTCAGAGCGCTAAGTTGTATCTGTTACCTGACGAGTTTTCGGTTAAACCGAGCCTGATCACGCCACATGATTACACGGGTACCTACAACGGATGCATTCAGATTGAAGCGCTTTTTGACAGCAAACCCGCCATTTTATTCTCCTTCACCAATTGGTCGATTGACGAAGATGGCCTGACGGTCTTGTTGAACTGGACTCCGGCGGAAGATGCGTCACTCCTTTTGTCGAACAATGACGGTGGGCAAATCGAAGCAACGTTGAGTACCACAACAGCGGAAGGGGCTCCGCGCCAGATCCTTTTCCGTGCAAAGTCTCCAGCCCCCGACAGCGGTAACTATTGCAGTGAACAGGCGAACCCGGCTTGAGAAATGCAAGAATTCTACGGCTGCTTCTGGCCGAAAGCCGCCAGTCGCCCGACCGCTAGTGCCTCAATCCGTTACCGATTCACGGCAAGCTCGTTTGGCAAATCAAGCTGCAATGCCAGCGCCCACCTTTCCGGTCACGGCAGGCAAAATCCCGTTTCAAATCTGACTACGGCTTGGTTGCCGGATGGATACCTGCCGCCTGTGGCTCACCGACTTCTCTTTGTCCCGCAAGACTGTCATCAACATTGTCGTCCGCCAGCGTATCGAGATGCATCAGCTTCTTGATTAGCGGAGAAATGACAATCACGCCCACACCTACCGCGACGGAAAACCAGCCAACAGAGGAGTAGACTTCCAGCACGCGGTCAGGACCCGCATCTTCCGCGCCCACGGCTGCAGCGATTAACCCGGCAGCAAAGTTTCCTGTCGCCGACGCGAAGAACCAGGTACCCATAATCAGGCTTGCCATGTGAGACGGTGCCAATCGGTTCATGGCGCTCAACCCAACAGGCGACAGGCAAAGCTCGCCGGTTGTGTGCAACAGGTAAATGAGAAAGACGAAGACAACCGGCGTCAGATTGCCCGTACCTGCCGCCAGAGCACCCGCTACCAGCACCAGGAAACCGGCGCCCAGTTGCATCAAGCCCAGCCCAAACTTGGCGGGTGCCGATGGTTCGAGACCGCGCCGACCAAGAAAGGTCCATATCAGCGCAAATATCGGTGCCAGCAAGACGATGTAGATCGCGTTGATTGACTGGAAAACCGATGCAGGAATTTCAATACCAAAAATGTTCCGATCGACGCTACGATCTGTAAAGAGATTTAGGGAGGAACCCGCTTGTTCAAACAGCGCCCAGAACAGTATTGATCCAAATATCAGAAACATCGCGGCAAAAATGCGGTCTCTGTCGTCGGGTGCCAGTTTCGCGACGGCGGTGTACAACACGTAAAAAACAAGAATGGCGCCCGCGATACCGAGCAGCGAACCGACCAGCGCCTGATACTGGATCAAAACCCAGACCAGGCCAACTGTTGCAAAGCTCAGAATGTAGAGAAGCCACTCAAACTTGATACCAGCAACTTTCCTTTCGAGACGCGCCGGATCTGAGGGTTCACCGCGGCCAACCAGCAAGGGTCTGCCCCAGACGAACACGATCAGGCCGAATAGCATGCCGACACCAGCAGCACCAAAGCCGTAGGACCAGCCCTTGGTCTGACCCAACCAGCCAGCGATGATTGCGCCGAGGGCTGCGCCCAGATTAATGCCCATGTAGAAGATGGTGTAAGCCGGATCGCGGCGGATATCGGTACGGGAATACAGTTGCCCCACGATCACGGAAATATTGGCTTTTAGAAAACCAGAGCCGACGATGATGAACGCCAAAGCGGCCCAGAAAACGTTGATCGCCGAATCTGCCTGGCCAGCTCCATCACCTTCGAAAGCCATCAGGAAATGACCGAAAGTCAGCAGCAGTGCGCCAAATGCTACCGCCTTGCGCTGGCCGAGATATCGATCCGCGAGATAGCCGCCAATTACCGGGGTGATGTAAACCAGCGCGGTATAAGCGCCATATATGATCCCGGCCTCGCTGTCGGAAAACATCCAATGCTGAACGAGATAGAAAATCAGCAGGGCTCGCATGCCGTAATACGAGAAGCGCTCCCACATTTCGGCAAAAAATAAAACAAACAAGCCTTTGGGATGCCCGAGAAAGGTCCCTCTCGCATCTCCGGATTCCTGATACGCGCTCGCCATTACATTGGACTCCCTTGAACGTGGATGGAGCCGTCGATCGCGCCCCGGCTATGAAGCACCCTACTCAAAAAGCGCTACGAGCGCAGAAAATTGTCATATTTAGGGGCTGCTGGGATTTCCGGGCGGCTGGGTCACCCAGTATTCAAGCTAGACGACGCCCAGCGATGAGAGACTTCGAACGGCTGCTTCTGGCCGTAAGCAGTCGGTCGAGTGTTAAACTGTTGAACGACTGCTACTGACCCAAAGCAGCCTGTCGTCAAACGAGAGCGAGAATCGCTGGAGGCGGAATTGGATTCTAATCGGGTATGTCCAAACTGTTCCGGAAGGACCATTCCAATCAAGCGGTTGCTGCTTTCGAATCACCATAGGTGCCAATCGTGCGGATCCTTAGTCAAACCACATTGGCTCTATGGCAAGTTTTTCAATTTCTTGATATTGGTCGTTACGTTGTTGAGTATGATCATTGTTCTAAATGTGCAAGGCTTCTACGCTGCGATTCTGTTGCTTCCTCTTCCGCTCGGTGCAATTGGCTATTTGAAAGCACGGTACTGCCAACTGGAGGCGAAGCATCCAGAACTTGAGACGTGAAACGTTTTTTAAGAGGCCGCTTCTGGCCGTTAGTAGCCGTTCAAATTTGGGAAACCAGAGTGGTTTGAATGACCGCTTTCGATGAAAGCAGACGTTCAGACCAGGTCGTCCGAAAACCGGTTCAGGGAACGTCGGCTTTACGCCCGATAGCTGCCGTTCGGCTGATATGATGCTGAGAGGCTGCTTATGACCCAAAGCAGACATTCTTGAAAAGTTCACTTGAGTCGTAACTGGCGACCTCGCCCAACTGGAGATGTTGAAATGACTGACAATGGGCGCCGAAGCCGGCGCAGCGTCATTCAGGGATTAGGCGCCGGTGCCCTGTTGACAACCATCGGTTGCGTACCGGCGACTCGTGCCCTGAAACCCGATTATCCGCGCCCATACTCGCGTAAGCCATGGGCCGCTCCACGCGTATCGATGGATGCAGTAATTCGCGTCATTGTTGGCCATCGTCCCTACCGGCCAAAGGGGTTTCGTGTAGAGCGCGAGCAATTCGACGACAAGGTCGTTATTCACAACTATGGCCATGGTGGAGGCGGCCTGAGCCTGGGTTGGGGATCGTCTGCACTTGCGGTGCGTGAGGCCGCAGACCAGGCACCCGGCGAAGTCGCAGTCATTGGCAGCGGCATCATGGGGCTTTGCACAGCGCGTCTCTTACAGGATGCGGGCTGGTCCGTCACGATCTACACACGAGATGTTTACCGCCATACGACGTCAAATGTTGCCGCGGGCGAATGGGGTCCGTTTTCGACTCACGATGACGACCTGGTGGATGCAGCATTCCTGGCGCGGCTCGATTGGGCGGCCAGAATATCCCATCACGCGTATACAAACCTTACGGGTCCGAAGTATGGCGTCCGTTGGCTGGAATCTTATGGTCTGCATGAGACACCACCCGGTGAATCCGTTCGGTCGACGTACGATGATCTATTCACGTATCAAGGCGATTTAAATCCAGGCGAACATCCGTTTGGAGATCGTTATGCAAGGCGCATGGTGACCATGCAGATCGATCCCGGCACGTTGTTGCGCCAGTTGACGGCAGATTTCCAGCTCGCCGGTGGAAAGTATGTCATTCGTGACTTTGCTGAGCGGGCCGAGGTGACGGCACTCCGGGAGGCCGTGATTTTCAACTGCACCGGCCTCGGTGCCGCAGCATTGTTCGAAGATTCGGACCTCGTTCCAGCCAAAGGACAGCTTGTTTACCTGCCACCTGATTCAGCTGTTGACTACATGACTTTTGGTGGTGGTTTCTTCGGCGAAAACGGATTCATGCACATGTTTCCGCGCGGTGACGTGATAGTACTTGGTGGAGTGTTCAAGCGCGGAGACAGCAGCCGCAATGTCGAGGTCGATCAAACCGAACGAATCGTGCAGGAGCACAAAAAGCTATTTGACTCGTTCGGCTGAGACCAAATACATCGGATAGGCGGTCCCGAATGTCCCTCTTCAGATCGTCCGCTTCCGGCTGGAAGCCGCCAGTCGATTGGTCTGAGGTAGAATGACGGCTACTGACCCAAAGCGGGAGTTCAAAAATGAATTGTGAATGTCCGCCTATTGGGCGCGAGCGCGGAAACCTATTTGGAGAGCATGTGATAAGCGCGGGAGGTATCGCTATGCGGACTATTATTCTCTTGATGACGGCAATCGGGATTTCAGCCTGCGGTTACCCTCCACAAAGTGAAAATACGTCACAAGCCGACGTCCTGGCGTTCGTTGGTGGTCAGGTCTTTGATGGCACGAAATTTGTCCAACGCAGAATTTGTATTGACGAACGCAAGATTGTGACATGTCCAGATGCTCCTGCAAGGCAAGTCAGCATTAAAGGAATCTTCATAACACCTCCATTTGGGGATGCCCATACACATCATTTCGATGGCCCATACTCCATTGATGTGCATACCAATTTGGGGATTCGCTCAGGCGCGTTTTATGCCATGACGATGACTGCTTCAGGGAGTCAGGTCGCCATCATCCGGGAACGTTTGAGTGGACCCGGAAATGTCGACGTGTCTTCATCGATGGGTGCCATTACGGGACCTGAAAGTCACCCGATTGAAATATACGAGGCACTTGCGCTGGGTGCCTACACGTTTGAAGAACAGGTCGCTCGCGCAGATGAAATACATGCAAGTAGCTTGGTTGCTGACGACGCGTATTTCATCGTCGAAACAGAAGACGATGTTCAGAAGAAGTGGCCGCTATTGCTTGAAAGCCAACCGGATCACATCAAGGTCTATCTGCGTTCCAGCGAGCGGTACGACGAAGGCTTTGGCAAATGGGGTCCTGGAGGTGGCATTAATCCGGAACTCTTACCGATGATTCGCAAACTATCACGTGACGCCGGACTCAGAATGGCCGCGGCAAATTCCAGCATTGGAGATTTTCGTGCATCGCTACATGCAGAGGCTGACATGATCACACATTTGCCCTGCTATCAGGATACGAGCAGCGAAGATGATGGCCCCTATTTTGACATTAACACTGCAGAAGAGTGTCTGATTTCCAAAGACGACGCGCGGCGTGCAGCTAATCAAAAAATGATATCGACTTTGATAGTGACCGAATGGGCGAAAGAACGTCCGGATGAACAAATTGGATGGGAGAAAGCAAATATCAATACCCTGAAAGACGCAGGGGCACCTTTGGCCGTTGGAGTCGATGCCTATGGAGCGACTTTGACGGAGGGCATGATTGCCGGTGCAAACAAAGGCTTTCTATCCCCTGTCGAATTGCTGCGAGTTGCATCCATGGACACTCCGCGCGCGATTTTCCCAGCGCGACGTATCGGCTGTCTTGAGGTTGGATGCGAGGCCAGTTTCATCGGATTCGAAAAGAATCCAATTGAGGACATTTCGGCGATTCGAAACATCACGGTGCGATTCAAGGACGGCCAAGCCGTGAAATTATCGGACTAGACTCAGATCCGGATTGCGAATATCGGTTTGTGCGCTCTGAGCGGACATTCGGAAAAGTCGTGCGCCCGACCGCTTTTGGCCGTAAGCAGCCGCTCAAATTCGTTGATTCCTGGCTAGTTGAGTGACCGCTTTCGATGAAAGCTGACATTCAGAATCCGGCCTCTGAAATTCAGCGGTTGAACGACCGCTTTACCGCCGATAGCAGCCGTTCGACTATAATCACTCCGAAGGGCTGCTTGTGACCCAAAGCAGACATTCGATTCTCAGCGCAATTCAAGATTGTGAGCATCAATTTCGTTCGTGCAGCACCGACTCATACGCAATGATAAAGATACCCGAGGCAAGCCCGGCTACAGCGAGTATTTCAGGACTCATCTCGGGTGTTTTGATTTCGTTGATCAGGCTGGGCTATGAGACTCTTGGCGAGGGCGTGCTGAGCGGTCTCATCTTTCTCCTGTTGGGCGGCGTTTGGCTATGGCTTTTCATAGCATTTGTCGGTGGGTTTGGCCAACTCATGAAGCGACGAGGATGGGGACCAGCAATGCAATGGTATCTGCACGCCTTCTTGTTCGGTGCTTGTTCATTGGCCGTCTTTATTTTTTTTGACACCCAGGTCATACCGCTGCTTCGTGCTGACTTAGAGTAGTCTAAATCGACAGTCTCAAAGGCTGCTTTTGGCCGTCTCCAGCCGCTCACCCCGGCGACACTCAGCGGCCGCTATCGATGAAAGCAGACGCACAGTATCCACTGAACAAACTACCCTTTACACGACACATGCCGGGCCGCACGCTAACTGGGTAGGCGCAGGTAAGGAGACAAGCGATGAAAACTACATTGATCCTCTTGATGGTTCTGATGATTGTAGTGTTCGTGCCGCTCAACACTTGGCACTACTTCAAACACGAGCGACCTGCCAAGAAAAGAATGGCGGCCGAGGAGCAGGAGCGGCCAAAGCCTGAACCTCAGAACCCTTCTGATGAATTAGGGCATCCATTGACGCGAGACTGACCGGCCGCTTCTGGCCGGAAGCAGTCCCTCGATTCAGTCGATTTCCAGAGACTTGAATGTCTGCTATTGCCGAAAGCAGTCATCGCTAAGTACATCCCAGAATTGACGGCCCATTCCTTCATGTCACGATCATTCCATCGATAAAGCAAATCTAGACAGTGAGGAGACACAAATGCATGGTGGAACAAGAGCTGGCTTCTTGCGTACATTCATACTGTCAATCGCAACATGGGCGATTATGGCCGCCTGTAGCGATTTGGGCGACCAGCCCGATGTGAAGATGGACTCGCTGGTGACTGCGGAGTGGCTGAGCCAGCATCTGGATGATCCGAACCTGGTAGTACTCGATTGCACCGTCCTGGTGGAGATGCTCGGCGATGGCAGCGTTCAGGTTGTAAGCGGCCAAACCAACTACGATAGCGGCCACATTCCGACGGCGGGGTTCGCGGATCTGATGGGCGATCTATCCGACAATGATAGTCCCCTCCAGTTTGCCGTGCCGGCACCGGAGCAGTTTGCTTCCGCGATGGGCACGCTTGGTGTTGGTGACGATTCCCTGGTAGTGCTGTACGACGGGGGTAATACAGGCTGGGCTGCCCGAGTCTGGTGGATGTTGCGCTGGGTCGGATTCGACCGAGCGGCGTTGCTCGATGGCGGGCTGGCGGCATGGAACGAGGCGGGTCTACCGCTTTCTACTGAGCCAGTCAGTCGCCCCGCGTCGCACCTGACCATTGCGCTACGACCGGAACTGATCGCTGACAGGGATGAGGTGTTTGCCTCCCTCGAGAATGACGCGGTCAGTCTCATCGACGCTATGCCCGCAGCTCACTACGGCGGCGAGATGGCTATGTACGATCGACCCGGCCATATCCCCGGTGCTTTGAACGTCCCTGCATCCGCACTCCTCGATGATTCGGGCCGCTTCCGGTCGAACGACGAACTGGCCTCCATGATCGAGAGTGATCGCGACGCGCGCTCCATAACCTACTGCGGTGGCGGGATTTCTGCGTCAGCCAACGCCTTTATCTTGACGCGACTTGGCTTCACCGATGTTGCCGTTTATGCCGCGTCACTTCAGGAATGGGCCGCCGACCCCTCCAATCCGATGGAGATAGCGTCCAGTCAGGATCGGATCAGCAGATGAGCTTCATATAAATGTCTGCTTTTGGCCTAAGCAGTCGCTCGCCCGATGCCACAGTCACCGGCGTCGGGGTTCTTGCTGCTCTCGAGGGCGCTGGCCTCGTTGCCTGGAATCTCGTCGCGACCCCGTTCGTAGGACGCAAGCGCCTGCGCTGGGGCACAAAGGAGACAGAGGCGACCGATCCATTTCCCGGCGACGAACTCGTTCCGGAGCCGAAGTGGTCTTACACACTCGGTATCGACATCGCTGCACCGCCGGAAGCGGTCTGGCCGTGGATTGCTCAGATCGGGCAGGGGCGCGGCGGCTTCTACAGCTATCAGACGCTGGAGAATATGGCCGGGTGCAAAATCAGCAACACCACCGAGATCCTCCCCGAGTATCAGCATCCCGAGGTCGGGGAAGAGGTCTACCTGCATCCAACGGCACCGCCTTTGCAGATCGAAATCGTGGAACCGCCGCACACGCTGGTTCTATTCGGTTCGCCGGCCGATATCGCTGCTGAGGAAAGCTGGGGGATCTCTACGTGGCAGTTCAACGTCCGGCGCGGCTCAGCCGGGAGGAGTCGGCTCCTCACTCGTGGCCGCAGTGATTTCTCCCCCGGGTGGGCAACCAGGCTCGCTTTCGGGCGCTTCCCCATCGAACCCATCACATTCGTGATGAGCCGCAAGATGCTACTGGAGATCAAGCGCCTGGCAGAGATGAGGTGCTAATACTGAGTCTTTCAACTTCTGCGAATCAGGCGAACGGACCATTTCAGAGCATAACGCGTGTAAAGACCATTGACTGGTCTCCGCTATGCACCGGTGCGGCCAACGGAGCGCGTGCTTCAATCATCAAAGCAGCCTCAGCTGGCAACTTCGAATTCCAGTCAAGTAGCAGACTCTCCACAGGGTCCATCGAGGCAAGCACAAGCTTCATGTCGAAGCCCTGGCCGGGCACACCGGTCACCGAAATCCGCTGCCAGTCTTCATCAGATGTCGGCACCTTCATTTCCTGATCATTGACGACGACCGAATGCAGACCGGCCGAGACCGGGATCATTAATCGGAGGTTGTTGGCACCACGAGGGGATTTCACGTGAATGCGCAGTTGCCGGCCATTGTCCACTTCCTGTGCTTCCAGCAATGTCATTTCTGGTGCCGGTGACCCACTTGCCGGCGCACTGGCTACAGGCTCGGAAGTACTGTTGTACCAAGGCAAGACTGGTGACTGCGGTTGCCGGAGATCCACGGTAGTCAACAGTGATTTAGGAACCGGGTTGGGGCTGGAAATCATCCAGTGAGCCACTCCCTGATCATGATCCTCGATGTGCGCTATGTTGATCGGCTGAGGGCGCCATTCGGAATATAGTGGCAGGTTCACAGCGAAGAGGAACCCAACAGCCAGAGAGATACCGCAGAAAAGCAGCGGCTTTCCCAGAGGCCTGGCTGCACCTTGCAAAAGCGGGTTCATGCACATCGCAAAAAGTGCCACAAAAGGAAAGGTGGCAATGATCAGTTGATAGCCCTGGGTCTGCTCGAAGATAAAGGCGACTGGCAGGGTCATGAGGGTCGCGATTGCGAGGGTCAAAATTGCCAACACGACCCGCCGATGCGGCCATGAGCGCACGAAAGCCAAGACAGCGATCAGTGTGCTTGAACCTAGCAATGGAATAAGGAAGAGATTCGCAGCAACCGGTATCAGAACCACGGACAACACCGCCAGCAGAAAGTAGACGTTCCAGGTACCTAGCAGCGCCGACCAGAAATCCAGGAACCGGCCCAGTGCGCCATTCATGATTAAGAGCGTAGCGAGGGTGGTCGCAACAAGGCATAGTCGGAATGGCCAGGTATGCGCCGGCCAAGCCACCACGGTGCCATTGGCCATGTCGAGCAACTTGAATACGACGAAGTTTGCGATGATGACAGTCAACACGATCGCTATCGAAACCAGCGTGCCCACCAACAGCCTTGGTGCCGAGGTTTCACCGGAGCGCACCACGACGATAGACGCCAAAGCCAGCAGTACGAAACCCACTACAACAAATAGCAGGTTATGCCTAACTGCCCAACTGATGGTCACGGTTTGTGCCAGTGTATGATAGAGACGGTCATCGCGTTGCTGTGTAGCCAGGTCAATTGATGCCAGTTTTCGTGCCAAGGGCAAGAGATTTTCCCCATGGTGTTGCACGGTGACCTGGCTCAGGTTTTCCACCGTGTCGAGTGGTGAATGATAGTGATTGCGCTCCCCGGCAAATGCGAAGTCTGCACCAGGCAGTCCTGCCCTTTGGGAGACCGAGAAGTCGGTGTCATTTGGCATACGTTTGAACACCTCGTCTGCCACAGAAGCGGCGCTCGGATGACTGACGCTATCTCGGAAAGCATCCACCACCCAACCACTGCCCGGACCTGTCCGAAGCAACAGGCTCTCGCCGGCTGACCCGCTACCCTCGACGTTCAGAACCACTCCAATCTGCTGTGCCCAGGGGTGTTGGCCGAAAAAAGCCTCGGCACCCAGCAAGCCGACCTCTTCACCATCAGTAAACAACAGGATCACTGTATTCCTGAATGGAGCCTCAGCCGTAAGAATACGAGCAACTTCCAGCATCGCCGCCACACCGGCGCCGTCGTCACCCGCGCCGGGTGACATAGGTACGGAGTCATAGTGGGACATCAACAGCAATGCAGGTCCAGGTTCACTGCCGGGAATCCTGACCGTGACATTTTCGACAAAACCACAGCGTGCAGCTCGAGCGTGACAGGCAACAGCATGCTGTTCCTCGGCATTCAGACCCAGCGTCTTCAAGTGCGTGATGATGCGCATTTTCACACGACGGTTCTCATCACTGCCGACAGGGTGTGGAACTCCTTCAGCTAACAGATTCTCGAGCACGCGCATGGCGCGTTCGGCCGAAAATACATCCGGAGCCGCATCTTCCATCACAGGGGTTGGATACCGGGCGCTGAAAAGTACCAATGCAAAGCATAGTATTGAAAGTACAAGGCCCGAAACGATAGCAGTGATTGAAAATGGCTGGTCCGAAGAGGCCAGTCTCTTGAGTGAAGCGCTGTCTTTATTATTCATGCATCAGGACTATACCTCTTAATCCGCATACTGGATAAGTTCAGTTGGGAGAGCGCTGCATTCACATTGCAGAGGTCACTGGTTCGAGACCGGTATTGCCCACCAATTCCCCTCGCTAGGTACATCCCAGAATTGACTGCAGATGCCTTCATAGGATGATAGTGAGACGACGTGCATTGGGAGAGCGACATGGCTGAAACTAGAATCGGCGCAGTTACCCACTACTACAATCACTTGCACGTAGCTGGTGTAACGATCACCGACGGTGAGCTACATAAAGGTGACACCATTCACGTTAAGGGCCACACCTCAGATTTCGAGCAAGAAGTCGAATCGATGGAAATCGATCATGAATCGGTGGACGTCGCGAAGCCGGGTGACGAGATCGGCCTTACGGTGATTGGGCATGCCAGGGAGCACGACACCGTCTACGTGGTGACCTAAGTTCGATCCAGATTAGTCGTTGATGGTTCGCTTCTGGCCGAAAGCGGCCCCTGGGCTGGTAGACCACAGAACGACTGCTACTGACCCAAAGCGGTCGTTCATCCCATCTGTGGTTCAAACATGAAAGTAAAAGTCGAAAGAATGTCTGACCAAGAAATTCGTAGGGTGTATCCGATCGCGGGGCGATTGCCGAATTGGTACTTCAGGTCTACGGAAACCTCTAACAACGCATGGCTTGTCGAGGGCAGCGACGTTTGGGGAAGAACCGTATCTCGCCAAGGCGGAGATCCGGACGAGTTGATTGCCGAATGCATCAAGTATGCAAAGAGCGTCAAATCTCTGTGACGACCAGCGGTTGCTTCTGGCCGAAACCAGCCACCCAGGTGCTAATATCGTGAGCGACGGCTTCTGACCCAAAGCGGACGGTCGCAGCCTCGAACTTTCAAGAGGATAGATCGACGTTTCATTGCACGGATGACAAACGATTTGAGCCCTAATGAGACTCCACGACAGGTATCCCGCTGGATCGCCTATCCCGCTCTTGCCATTTTTCCGATAGCGTCAATTGCGCTTGGGCTGAAGCTCGGCGACTCAGGGATAGGCGAGACACTGATGGTCACTTCGATGGAGTCCACGTCTTCAGAGAATTGGGTAATGGCTCTGCTGGCCGTCTGTATTGCAATGCTTTCGTACATCAACTGGGCATATAGCAATCGGACACTAAGATGCAGCGCCCTGTCTGTTGCGTTAGTGACTATCTACATCGTTGTCTTGTTCTTGTTCGGAGTATGGGGCTTGTACGGCTTGGTAGGAGTGTCCTTGATCTGGTTTATCTATTTCTGGGCACGCAATCGGGAGTTGCTGCGGAGAAACTGGGAAGATGATCCGGAGTCGTGACCGACTGCTTATGGCCGTTAGCTGCCCGTCAAAGCGATGAATATTGCCGCACTTGAATGACCGCTCTTGGGGAATGCGGTTGTTGGGCTCCTGCGCTGTGTGGACGCTGTATAAAATTTGGGTCCCTGGCCACAACTGCTGCTTGTCGCCTCCGGGTCTGGGGCGCCGCATACGCAGGAGCAACAACCATTCTACGCCTGCGGTCGTCGATCGGCAATGACCGCTTCTGGCCGTAAGCAGTCACTTGCCTAGTTGCAGTTACAATGACTTCTCTTGCTGAAATGGTTTGTTAAATAGTCAATGAAAGAACTCATAGTTTTTCTGGTCATCATCTCCGTGCCCGTAGCGATCGGCCTGTACATGGTAATCAAGCCAAAGCTCGTACAGAAGAGGCGCATGCGACTTCGCAGACAGCCACTTCCACAGGGTGTTGAAGAAATACTGTCGCGGAACGTCGGGCTGTATTCGCTGCTGCCGAATGAACAGCGAGAACAGCTCCACGGGCACGTCAACGTGTTCCTCGAAGAAAAGCGATTTCTGGGCCTTGGTGGTCAGGAAATCACGCCGGAAGTTGCAATTACGATTGCCGGAATAGCCTGCATGCTGTTGCTGAACAGGGAGCCCAGCTATTTCCCGGGATTCTCATCAATCCTCGTTTACCCGGATACCTACGAAGCCGATCAGGTCGACTACGATGGAGTGGTCGAGACGAGAAAACGCTCACGAAGGGCTGGCGAGTCATGGCACAGGGGCCCGGTCGTCCTGTCGTGGAGCAGCGTGCTGCAAGGTGCGCTCAATGCCGGCGACGGCTACAACGTTGTTTTGCACGAGTTTGCACACAAGCTGGACGAGGAGAACAGTGGCACGAATGGTCAGCCAATCCTGCACGCGGCAGGGCACTACCAAGAGTGGGCCGAGGTGCTAGGGCGAGAGTATCGATCGTTTGCCGATCGGGTATCTCGTCGAAAGAACAAGGTGATTGACGAGTACGGACTGACCTCACCAGCCGAGTTCTTCGCCGTAGCTACCGAGTCATTTTTTGAAAAAGCCATGGCCATGCAGAGACGGCTGCCGGACTTGTACGAGCAGCTGAAGAAATTCTACGCAGTCGATCCGGCCTCCTGGAAATGAAAACGACCAGGCGCATGCAGTTTTGTACGGCCGCTTTTGGCCGATTGCAGCCCGTCGAGTGATAAACTACTCGAAGACTGCTACTGACCCATAGCGGCCAGTGACCTCAGTAGTAATATCCTTCGTTTACATTCCGAATTTCCAACGAACAGGCACCAAACGAACCCCATAAAGGACGCATAAACATGGCAACGCCCCCAACCTTCTCGCATGTTGTATTCATGACGCGTCGTTTTGAGGAAATGAAGGCCTGGTATATCAACGTGTTCGGCGCGGAGATTGTGCATGGGGACCCGGCGCTGGCCTTCCTGACCTATGACGATGAAAGCCATCGTTTCGCCATCGCGAATCTCGATGTGCTGAAGCCTGACAGACCCGCGGATTCGGGTCCCGGCGAGATCGGCCTCAACCACATCGCCTACACCTACGCCTCAGCAGCAGACCTGCTCGAGACCTTCGCCAGACTCAAGGAGCAGGGGCTCACCCCGTACTGGCCAGTTCATCACGGCTTCACGCTTTCCTTTTATTACCAGGATCCGGACGGCAACCGAATCGAGCTTCAGGTTGAAACCTGCAATTCCAAAGACGCCTTCGACTATATGCGCAGTGAAGCGTTTGCAAACAATCCTGTCGGGGTAGAAGTGGACCCTGAGGCGCTCCTGGCACGTTATCGCGCAGGCGCTGGCGAAGCCGATTTGATAGCACGTCCCGATGGGAAGCCATCGCCCATTCCCGATGCCCATGGCATCGCCTGAACTCTGCGATCCTGATGCGTCCGCTATTGGCCGTAAGCAGAAGTTCGAGTGTTAGATTCTTGAACGACTGCTGCTGACTCAAAGCGGACGGTCAAGTAGACCCTGACATCCGCACAATCGGCGTATGATCATTGATAGACAGGCGTTTGTTTTGGAGGTGATGAATGATCAAGTTATCCAGAATTATGTTGCCTTTGGTGGCACTCACGTTGATGGCCGCTTGCACGTCGAATCCAAGAGTCCAGTCGGATTACGATGGCGATCTGGATTTCGGTCAGTACAGTACTTTTGACTTTGGAAGCCGCACTGAAATAAAAGACCCTGATATGGCTGGCGACCTGGAACTCTATTTCAGCGCAGCTGTCATGCAAGAGTTGCATGCAAAGGGTCTCGTAAGATCTGTTGATCCGGATATCCTCATCAACGTATCAATTGACCTTGAAGATGTAAGTCGGCCGCCAACAAGGGGCAATATTTGCCCCAAATACGAGGACTACCATAGTCGGAAATTTGACATTACCTATGGAGGTCTAACAGGTGAAAGCAGACGACCCATGTGCATCTACACGGAAGGACAAGTGGTAGTTAAGCTGACGGATGTGGCGCGGAACCAAGCGGTCATGGAAGGCGTCTCCCGGGTCCGATTGGATGAAAACGACAGGGGCGATGCTTTGCTTCAATCTGTGGTTGATGACGTAGCCACCATGTTTGGTAGCTCTTCAGTCTATGCTAACCGAGTCGCAAGTTTGGCAGAAAGGGCGAGAGTGGGTCAGGGTGCAAGCCGACATCACAACAATTGAATACGCTCTATTCAAGAAGCTCGGCACAGCAGAGCGATCAGACTACGATTAGTTCGAGACCGAGCCGGTCAAGTGGCTAGAAGATTCGAGTACTCGCTTCATGCTCAGTGTGCGCCTCCGCGCATGGAGAGAGGAACGCCGGACGTTTCCGGCGTTCCTCGAGCCAACCTCAGTATTTCGTCTTGATTGTGACGTCAAGAATGCCTTCGGGGTCGGTAATGCCAAAGGCCTCCCCTGGCGCAGGAGTCGGATAGTAGGTCGTGATCGTTTCGACCGCCTTCATCTTCTGTCCCGCAAGGTCACCCATACCCTGACCCACGTATTTGATCGTCGAGATCCATTTGACGCCAAGCGGCGCATCCGGATCCAGCACCATTTCGCGCTTGCCGGTGTGTGTGCCTTCCCAGTAGGTATAGATATCGTCCCAGTAGGTTTCCGGGTTCATGACGAGGTCCATATCAGGGCATTCACCGGGAACGATGCGCCAGATGCCGGAGACAGGCCCAGTGTTGAGGGAATCCCAGTTGGCGGCAAGTGTCCACCAGGCCATGCCCTCGAGTCGCCAATCATGCGTTGCCGGTTCGGACACGCAGCTCACCCCTTGAGTATCGCGGATGTGAATGCCATTGCCGCCTTCACACCCGACCGGCACATTGGGGTCGAGCTCGCCGCCACCCGTGCAGTAGAACTCACCGGGCACGATAATACTCGTGCAATTCGGACACACGCCGAAAGCCGGCCACTGATCTTCCATGGTGAAATGCTCGAACACGGTTTGCGCCTGGGCCGTCATGGCGAACAGGCTTGCGATCAAAATAAGTAGAGTTTTCATGCTGTCCTCCTTTGTCGATTGAACAGGCTCTCAAGCCTCAGGACGAGGCTACAAAGGTTTCCGGGCGGAGGCTTGACGAGCGTTTGACGAAGTTATGACGATATTGGGACGGACCGAAATCGAAAGATTTAGCGGTCGGTTTCATACGTATTGTTCGCTAGTAGAAGTCGTGAAATACTCGAATTTCGATGTGTATCAGCCCGTGCAATGACGCGTGTTCCTGTCGGCAGTGATATCGTGAGCCAACATCATATTTACCGTTTCGACGACTTCCTCGTAGATCCGGACACGTGGAAGCTCTGCAAGAACGGCGATGAGGTTCACCTCGAGCCGATAGTCCTGAAACTCCTCATTTACCTGATTTCCCACCGCGATCGGCTCGTGACGCGGCAGGAACTCATGGACACGGTGTGGGGCGACACGGTGATCAGCGAATCCGCGCTCAGCAAGGCGGCGGCCCGGCTGCGCCAGGCGCTGAATGATGACTCCGCCGCTCCTCGCTACCTGGAGACCGTACATTCACAAGGCTACCGCTTCATCGCTAAGGTCGAGGAGAGCGATCTACCGGACCATCTCGCGCCACCACGCACGACCGCATTGCGCCGCGGCCTGTTGGTGGGCGTCGCTGCGATAATTGTTCTAGGCTCGCTGACCACCTTTTGGGTACGTGCGCCCTGGAATGACGCTCAGCAAATGGAGAATATCGGTTCCCTCGCCGTGCTACCGCTGAGCAACCTGACTGGCGACCCGGAGCAGGACTATTACGTTGACGGCTTGCAGGACATCCTGATCACGGAGTTATCGCAGATTCGAGATTTGCGCGTGACGTCTCGGCAGTCGACAAAACGGTACCGGGACAGCCAGCTGCCTGCTACGGATATCGCGAAGGAACTCGGCGTGGACGCCCTGGTCGAGGGCAGCCTGTTGCGGGACGGTAGCGAGATCGAGGTCAGCATCCAGCTGATTCATGGCCGAAGTGACGAGCATCTCTGGGCGGAGCGGTACGCGCGAGAAACGTCTTACGTGTTTGACCTCATATCCGACGTGGCGAGAGCCATCGGCACAGAGATCGTCTCCGCGACGGCACCGCCGGGTCCCCAGATGCCGGACCATGGATTTACCGGACCTGTCGATCCGCGTGCTATCGAGGCTTACGCGTTGGGCCTCATGCATATGGATCGATTCACGTCAGACGGAATCCGTTTCGCGATCGAGCAGTTTCAAGAGGCAGCAAATATAGAACCGAGTTTTGCGCTTGCCTGGGGGAACCTGGCGGCGGCACACGCGATGTACGCATTGCAAGGTTTTGCTCCGCCGCGCGAATCCATTGAGAAAGCTCGTGCCGCTGCGCTGCAGGCGATCAAATCGGATAACCAGTTCTATATCGGCCACTCCGCACTTGGATGGGTTCGCTTATGGACCGGTGATCTCGACGGCGCATGCGAATCATTCGAGGAAGCGTTGCGACTCAACCCTTCGGCTCCGTATGCATTGCATGGCGATGCCGACTGCCTGATGCTGGAGGGGCGCATGGAGGAGAGCGTCAGTAGAACGCGCGAGTTGTTGTTGATTGGCCCGTACAGTGCCATGCACAACCGAGTGCTGCCGTTCCACCTCTTCATCGCGCGCCGCTATGACGAGGCCATCTTCGCAGCTCTGGCAGCGCAAGCGCGGGTTCCCGGGTTCTTGATGCACTCGCTTCTCGCTCGGGTTTACTGGGTGCAAGAGGATCGAGGCAAGGCTCTCGAAGCCCACCGTCGGGAACTGGTTTATCGGGGGGACACCGCGCTGCTGGCGGCGCTCGAGCAAGGGCTCGATGCCGCCGGACCGAGCGGCGCCATGCACGCCATGGCGGAAGCACTCGTTGACCGCGCGCAGACGTCGTACGTGGATCCTTTCTTAATCGGCGAAACCTTTGCGAGGGCTGGGGCGGTCGACGAAGCGCTGCTCTGGCTCGAAAGGGCTGTGGAATACGGCTCGTTCGAGATCACCTATATTGCCTTCCGGCCGGACTTCGACGGACTGCGGGAAGATCCGCGTTACTGGGACCTTGTGGACCGTGTGTACGGTCGGGGGAATCCGATTAGCGAGCGTCCTTAGACTATGAATCCCGTGGAATGTACTTGTTCGTGTGGAGCCACCAGTTTTCAGACGGTTGGCGTGCCACTGTTCCGCATCCTCTGTCACTGCACGATCTGCCAGCGATTTAGCAACGCCCCTTTTGCAGATGTCCTTGTTCACCGGGCCGAAGATGTGGCGCTGCCGCCGGCAAAGGCCGTCAATTTCGACACGTACAAACCGCCGCCAAATGTTCAGCGAGGGAAATGCGCGACGTGCGGGCAGCCAGCAATAGTGGTCTTCGCGGCTCCGGTCCTGCCGAGATTGGTCTCGATTCCCAGGTCAATGTTCAGATCGGACGCCGAACTGCCGTCACCCGTAGCGCACATTTTCTACGACAAGCGGGTATCCGATGCTGAGGACCCATACCCGAAGCACCAGGGTTATTTTCGGAGTCAAATCGCCTTCCTGAAATATCTCAGGTCGGCGAGACGACCGTAGACCAGGAGTTACGTAAGGGTTTCAGTCATGGCTTCTGTTCTTAAATTGGGTCACTAAAGATCGCCTGGATGACCGCTATCGGGAAAAGCAGCCATTCGACCTTTGTTAGGAATCGAGGGGCAATTCCAGGGCACTTTCCGGTTTTCCCAATCTCGAAAATCGTAGGCGATTGAAAAAATGGCGCGCCCGAGGCGCACTTCGTGCGTCTCAATTGCTGGCGCAATTGATCGAACCAGCAGGTTCTCATCGGCCGCCGGACTTGCCATACAAAAACGGACCCGATGGGTCCATTTGTGTATGGCGCGCCCGACAGGATTCGAACCTGTGGCCCCCAGATTAGGAATCTGGTGCTCTATCCGACTGAGCTACGGGCGCAGCGGGGAGAGATTCTAGCAGACCGCGCCGACGCTGCAATTCAGGGCGGTTTGTCTGAGCCAATAAATGGATATAATGCCCGGATGCAGGGGATACTAATTCGGACACTGATCGCGATGCTGGGGTTGTTTCTCGCATCACGAATCGTTCCAGGCGTCTGGATAGAGGGAACGGGTAGTTTCATCCTGGCCGCGTTATTGCTTGGCCTGGTCAACGCGCTTGTGCGACCAGTCGCGTTTCTAATGACCTTGCCATTGACGATAGTCACGCTTGGCTTGTTCCTGTTTGTCCTGAATGCCGCAATGTTTGGTCTTGTGGCCGCGTTTCTGGACGATTTCGCTGTATCCGGTTTTTGGGCGGCCATATTCGGCGCCATCATCGTCAGTATTACCAGTACCGTCGCGTCCTGGTTCATCGGCCCGAGCGGCCGCTACGAAGTCTTTGTCATACGCCGACGCTAATCAAAGGAACGCGCATTATGTTGCAGCAACGGCTGATCGCCGGTCGTGGCAGGCAATGACGAATTTTCTTGAAGAAGTTTTTAGCGGGTAATTGCCCGGGAGTAACAACGTGAAAAAAACTACATTGATTTCGATCGCCATATTCGCGGTCGGTCTGGTCGCTTGCTCAGGTGACAAGGCGCCTCAGGAAGAGGCTGCTGAAGTGAGTACAGAAGCAGCGCCGGCGGTGGCTGAGGCGACTGGCGGCAATCCGACAGCGGAACAGGCGTCGAAAGAAATTGCGGGCGACTACATGCGCGGCATCGTCGTCGAGATCAGTGATGATCGTTACGAAGGTCGCGGTCCGGGTAGCGCGGGTGACGAGATGGCGCGTACATATCTTGCGCAACGGATGGAAGAGCTTGGCCTTGAGCCGGCTGCCGAGGACGGTAGTTGGGAGCAGCCGTTCGATCTGGTTGGTGTCGACGCAGCGCAGCCTGACAGCTGGACGTTCGACGGACACGGCAAGTCGATGACGTTGAAACAGTGGGACCAGTTCATCGTCGGCAGTGGCGTACAGGAACCCCGTGCCGAATTTGATGATGCCGAGCTCGTATTTGTCGGCTACGGCATCCAGGCGCCAGAGTACGACTGGGACGACTACAAGGGTGTCGACCTGACGGGCAAGGTTCTCGTCATGATGAATAACGATCCCGACTGGGATCCCGAGTTGTTCGGCGGCGAAACACGTCTCTGGTACGGACGCTGGGACTACAAATACCTGAGCGCAGCGCGGCAGGGCGCCGTCGGCGCGATCATCATTCACACGTCGCCGTCGGCCGGCTATCCGTTCCAGGTTGTGCAAACTTCGTGGACCGGCGTGCAGTTTGAATTGCCGGCCGGGGACGAGCCGCGCAGCCAGATCAGTGCGTGGGTTACGGAAGACTCGGCGCGTGAACTTGTCGCGATGGCCGGTCTCGATCTGGACGAACTCCGGGAGGCTGCCTACAACCGCGACTTCAAACCTGTGCCGCTCGGCATTACGACGTCGATCGGCATGGATGTCGATATCAAGCGCGTGCAGTCGGCGAATGTTCTCGGTTTGATCCCGGGCAGCGATCCGGAGCTAAAAGACGAGGTCGTCATTTACACGGCGCACCACGATCATCTCGGCATCGGTACACCGAATGACGATGGCGATGTTATTTACAACGGTGCCATGGACAACGCGACGGGTGTGGCGCAGGTCATGGCCATTGCCAAGGCAATCAAGGCGCTGCCCGAAGCGCCGCGTCGCTCGATTCTGGTCAATCTCGTCGGCGCGGAAGAGCAGGGCTTGCTCGGCTCCGAGTACTACGCGGCGAATCCGACGTTCGCACCCGGCAAGATCGCTGCGAACCTGAACTACGACGGCGGCAACATCTGGGGCCACACGCACGATGTAACTTTCGTTGGTCTCGGCAAGTCAACGGTGGATGAGATCGTCACAATGATCGCCGATGAGCAGGGTCGCGTCGTCAAGCCCGACCAGTTTTCCGACAGAGGTTACTTCTATCGCTCCGACCAGTTCAGCTTTGCAAAGATCGGCGTGCCGGCGATGTATCTCGATACGGGCACGGACTTCGTCGATCGTCCGCCGGAGTGGGGCCGTGAGCAGCAGAACCACTACACCGAGGTTAACTATCACCAGCCGACCGATGAGTACGACCCGTCCTGGACATTCGATGGCATGGTCGACGATGCGTTGCTCGGTTTCTGGACTGGCCTCGCTATCGCGAATTCGGATGACATGCCGACCTGGAACCCGGGCGACGAATTTGAAGCTGCCCGCATCGAAGCGCTGAAAGCACTCGAAGAGTAGGGCGTTCGTCAGCTAGAGAGGCTGGTCGAGTTTCGGCCAGCGTCTTTGGCGCGATACAACGCCTCGTCGGCACGGTGCAGCCAGTCGTTCGGGCTCTCGCCTTCTTTGAGTTCCGCTACACCAAGAGAAATAGTTACGGCATGATCGGGTACGAGTTCGTTTGCATCGACGAGCGTCCGTAACTGCTCGGCCAGGTGGGCTGCGCGGTGCAAGTCAGCGCCTTCGAGAACGACAACAAATTCCTCTCCACCAATGCGATATAAGCTGTCTGTAACACGTATACGCAGATTGATGATCTCCGTAACACGCTGGAGAATCTTGTCGCCCACCGCGTGGCCATGAATATCGTTTACCTTCTTGAAATGATCAAGGTCAATGAGGATGAGTGACGACTGCGCGTTCGATCGTTTGAAGGAATGGACGACTTCGGCAATTTTCGCATCCAGCCCGCGACGATTGCCGGCACCTGTGAGTGGATCCTTCGTCGCAAGCAGGAGTAGTTGTTCGCGTTGCCGGCTGGTTATCAGGGAAAAGGCAAGTGCAACAATGCTCGTGACCACGAACGTAACGGCGACTGTGGTGGATTCCTGAGAGCTGGCTGCAGGCAACAGCGCCGGCACCAAGGCCACAAAAGTAACTATTGCGAAAACGATCGCTTCACGAGGGCGAAGCAGATAGAAGACACCTACCAACGCCGGGAATGCCCAGTAGATCTGCTGCGGCCCGATAATGTACACGGTCGCCAATACACCGGCTACGCAGATCACCGAAATGGCGATACTCGCAAAGCGCACGTCTTGCGTGCGGTAGACGTAAGTTCCGAACGCAAACAAACCGACTACGATCATCGTATCCATGACAGCGGCGACCCAGGCACCCTGCATGTAACGCAGGATCGCGAACGGCAACACACCGAGGCTGCCCGCTGCGCTCAGGATCAGTGGGAGATAGGTCTCTACGGAGTTGTGGCGCGATTCAGAACGGACGATAAAGCGCCAAGCGTCCATGCCGGAGTGCAGTCTTCTCATGGCGAAGAAAGTGCCTTATTCACCGACGGCTGTCAAAAAGGCCGGTGAAATTATTCAGGAGCGCCGGAAACGGCTGAAGAAACCGCCTGTCTTCTCATCCTCATCCGGATCGTCGTCGTCGACTGGTGTCCGGCTGGCAGGGTCATGGTCCGAGATAGGCGGGCGTACGTTAAGGGCCTTGAGCGTCTGTGTCATAGACGTGTTGATCTGGTCCTCAATAGGTTCCGGCGTCGCGACAGGCGCAGGTGGCTCGCTCGCAGGGACGGGCGGTATTGTGTCTTCTGGTTCACGTAACGATGGATGCAAGTCGGCATTCAGCGCACGCACAGTCTTGAGACGCTGGGAGGCGGACAGGTCGAGACCACCTTCACCACCGTGTTCGCGCGTCTCGAGCGACACCTCAATGGCTGGTTCAGCGATCGTGGCGGCGTCAATATTCGGAGATCCGGCAGCCTGAGCCATTTTGGCGGCACTCGTGTCGAACAATGCCAACTCTTCATCATTCGCTGATTCAGCAGACTGGCCATTTGCGATAGCCTGTGCGGCGATAAGATTGAATTCTTCACCAAACAGCGTTTCTGCCAGCTTGTCATCGACGTCTTCGATTGTTTTGGCCTTCGCCAGTTCTGCCGCAATCTTTTCAAGCTCTAGATCAGCCTTTTTGGACTTGCGCGGCGCAATCTTGATCTGAGGCAGATCACCACCACCGTTCGATGCCGCCGGGGTTTCCGACGCTGACGCGCTGATCTGGCCCGGCTCGTCAATAAGAAGGTCTTCGATACCTGTCTGGATCGCGTTGTCGAGCGTGATTTCCGGGATTTCTTCCACGACCGGCTCAGTGGCCTTTACAGGAGAATCGGGAATCGCGACAAATCCGGCTTCCGGCTCATCGTCTGCTTCGCCATGAGCTAATGCCATGGCCTTCTCGAGTGCGTCAAGGTCGGGTTTTAGCTGGGCAAGTGTTGGATCGCGCTCCCACTCGGGAACCTCTGCAGCGGTCGAATCGGCGACGAGCTCAGGTATGGGCTCCGGCTCGGGCTCCGGCTCGGGTTCCGGCTCGGGCTCAGGACTCAGCTCCGGTATGGGATCAGCTTCGAGCACAGGCTCTGGCTCTGGCTCTGGTTCAGGTTCAGGCTCTGGCTCAGGCTCAGGCTCAGGCTCAGGCTCAGGCTCAGGCTCAGGTTCCGGCGTGACTTCGAGCACCGGCATTGGTTCTGGCAAAGGCTCTGCACGTAACTCGGGAATTTCCGGTTCCGGCTCGGGTTCAGCCGCGATGACCTCTGGCGCGAGTATTGCCAGATCAGGAAGCGTGTCCTGAATCAGCTCGGGGATTTCAATTTCACCAACCTGCGCTTCGATATCGTCCGTTTCGTCCGAGAAGACGATCACGGGGTCTTGTGCAGGCTCCGGGGCAATATCGACCGGCGGTTCTGGTTCCGGCTCCGGCTCCGGCTCCGGCTCGGGTTCCGGGATCAGCTCCGGCTCGGGTTCCGGCATTTTCGCTATCGCTACAAAAATCGGGGCCTCGAGGTCGTATTCGGCCTTTGCGACTTCCGCAACAAATGCAGTCGAGATCTTCGCAAGACCAGCTGCTGCTGCAGCGCTCATCGTTGACTCGACGACGTTGTTGGCTATACGAGGAATGCCACCGCAAAGCTCGTGCAGGAGGTCAGACGAGCCACGTTCGAATATATCTTCGAAGTCCCCACCGGCGAGGCGGAAACAGTGCATCAGGTAGCCACGCACTTCCGCCGCGCACAGCGGTGCTATGTTGTTGCGGTGCCGCACTCGCTGTGCGAGCCGGGCGAGTTGCGGGTCCTGCAGGAATGCCGCAAGTCTGCTATCACCCATCAGGACGATCGCCGCTCCACCGGATTCACCGGCGTCCGCAGCGGTCAGGGCTTCCAGTTCGGCCAGGGATTCTGCGCCAATACGGACAGCATCCTCAATGATCAGGACAACGCGCTTGTTCTCGGTTTCAAGCTGGCTGAGACGCTCTCGCAGCGCAGAGAACTGGCGAATGGGCCCCCTTGGCAGGGTGTCGTAGTCGAGCTCTTCGAGCAGAAACTCGAGCGCATCGGTTCCCTCAAGGTGCATGCGCCCGATGCGGACTGACGTGTGCGTGCCGGCAAGTGCGTCGAGCGCCCTCCTAACCAGCGTTGTTTTGCCCGTGCCGGCAGGACCAGACACAGCAACGACCGCGTCCTGCGAGAGCAGTGCCTTCTTGAGGCCTGCCATCGTCGCCGCGGTCTGCGGTCCGACGAATACATCGGTACCCGATGCTTTGGCATGAAACGGGCGCTTCTTGAGCCCAAAGTGTCGTTCGTACATAACGATCCGATCAGCAAATTTGTGGCTATGAACCTGTCATAGCCTTACCAGATGGCCAGTTTGTGGGCATAAGTCCGGGATTTCATGGAGTTATGTCACAAAAATGGCGTTCGGATCGTATTCCTGTTGGTTTTGGTCCGGCTAAGCTGAGGTGAATAAATCCATGAATTAGCGGTTAAAAACGGTCAGAATACGCAGCTGTCGCGCGTCACGTGAACGTATAAGGGTCAGGAATAAATGCGCAAGTTATTGATTATTGGAATCCTCCTCGCCGCTGTCGTTGTCGCCGTGCTCATGTCACAGATGCGGCCCGAGCCACCGAAGAAGGAAACCATTGACCTTGATCCGCTCGTCGAGGTGCTGGTCCTCGAGGAGATGACGGCGAATTTCGAGGTAAGCAGCCAGGGAACCGTGCTACCACGCACTGAAACGGTCCTGAGCGCGGAAGTGCAGGGCACAATTACGAGTATTTCGCCAAAGTTCATTGCCGGTGGGGTTTTCGAGAAGAACGAAGTACTGATGCGAATCGACTCCACCAATTACGATGTGGCGGTGAAACAGGCAAAAGCCCTGGTCAATCAGCGTCAGATTGAATATGACGGTGCGAAGAAGCTGCAGAGTCAGGGTTACCGTGCCGAGGCCGAATTCGCGTCGGCCGCGGCGGCACTGGCTACAGCGGAAGCCGAACTCGTAAGAGCGCGTCGCAATCTGGAGCGCACTTACATTCGTTTGCCTTACGAGGGCATCGTACGGGCGAAAGAGACAGATCTTGGACAGTTCGTGAACCCGGGTACGCGTCTGGGCGTCGTCTTCGCCACTGACTACGCCGAGGTACGTCTGCCGCTGACTGATTCGGACCTTGCATTCGTCGACCTGCCGGGCGCGGCTGATATTGGATCATCCGGAGGTGCCGACGGCCCGATGGTTCGTCTTGTCGCCACCCAGAAGGGCCGGCAGATGGAATGGCAGGCACAGATTGTAAGAACCGAAGGCGTCGTCGATGAAAAAAGCCGAGTGACTTATGCCGTGGCACGCGTCGTTGATCCGTACCAACGACACAATGATGGCACGTCGCTTCCGGTGGGCACATTTGTCAGGGCGGCTATTGAGGGTACTGCGGCCAGCGGTGTCATCCAGGTTCCCCGCAGGGTGGTTCGCGGCTCAAATGAGTTGCTGTTCTTGGACGATGAAAACAAGGTCGAAATTCGGCCCGTCGAAATTATTCGTTCAGATGCGAAGCATTCGTATGTTGGAGGCGGTGCCGGCGCTGGTGAACGCATAATAGTATCGGCTATCGAGGCGCCGATAAACGGTATGTCTGTGCGCACGGAGGAGTCAACAAGCGAGGAGACGCGTGCTGCGGTGGACGAGAGCGGGGGTGAATCGTGAATCCACGCGGCATAACAAAAGAGAAAGGCATCATCGCCTGGTTTGCGGCAAATCATGTCGCGGCCAATCTGCTGATGTTGTTCATTATTGTTGCGGGTGTTGTTTCTCTGGCCACGATTCGCAAACAAACTACGCCAGATTTCCAGCTAAATACGATTCAGGTCCGTGTCGCGTACCTTGGTGCGGCGCCCCAGGAGGTTGAAGAAGGCGTCGTCGTCAAGATTGAAGAGGCGATTCAAGACGTCAAAGGAATCGTAAAACTGGAAGGGCGTGCTCGCGAGGGAATGGGCTCCGTTACAGCAGAGGTATCGTCCGGTGCTGACATTAACGAAGTTCTGAGCGAAATAAAGACAAGAGTCGACGCGATTTCGACCTTTCCGGGGCTGACCGAAAAGCCTGTTATTTTCAAGGAAGAGATTCCAATTCACGTTGTCTTCGTCGCTATTCACGGATCGCTCGACGAATTTTCAAGAAAATACATTGCGCAAAATGTTCGCGACGAACTCATGCAATTGCCCGCTGTGACGACAGTGCAATTTCTTGGTGATCGTCCTTACGAAATCAGTATTGAGATCTCGGAGCATGTCTTGCGCCAGTATGGCCTGACGATGACGGAGATTTCTCAGGCCGTCAAAAACTCTTCGATTGATATGCCGGGCGGCACGATCAAAACAGAAGGCGGCGATATCCTGTTGCGTACCGAGGGCCAGGTCTATACAGGGCGTGAATTTGGTGGACTGGTTCTGCGTACCTTTCCCGATGGCACTCGACTCACCTTGAGCGATGTTGCAACCATTACAGACGGTTTTGTCGAGACGGACGGCTATGGCCATTTCGATGGTCATCGCACGGCGACGCTGCGAGTATTGGCCAGCGGTGAACAAAATGAGCTCACTACAGCCGCCGCAGTCAAGAAGTACGTTGCGGAAAAAGGAGCTGAACTGCCGCCCGGTGTTGAAATGGACATCTGGGTTGATCGGTCGCATTACCTGAAAGGCCGACTGCAGATGATGGCCAAGAACATGTGGCAAGGTGCGCTTCTGGTGTTCATTGTTTTGGCACTATTCCTGCGCATAAAAGTCGCCGCGTGGGTAGTGATTGGTATCCCGATTACGTTTTTCGGCGCAATGTGGCTCATGCCGATTGGACCCTGGCCCGTCACGATCAATTTGATGAGTCTGTTCGGGTTCATCATCGTCCTGGGTATCGTAGTCGACGATGCAATCATCATCGGCGAGAGTATCTATACGAAAATTCGAGCTGACGGGCATACGCTGGATAACGTAATTCAGGGAGCGCACCGGGTAGCCGTTCCGGCCACTTTCGGTGTGCTTACAACAATTGCGGCATTTACTCCGCTTCTGTTCGTGGGTGGGATCACTGGACCGTTTTTCGAGGCAATTTGTGTCGTCGTGGTCTTGTGCCTGATGTTCTCGCTTGTCGAGTCGAAATTGATACTCCCTGCGCATCTTGTGCATGCCAAGATTCCTGAGATTGATGAAGAAGACCTTTTCCATCCGACCCGGCAGATCGGATTGTTGGAACGTATTCCGCGTTCATTCCTGAAGGTCCAGCGCCATGTTCAACACGGCCTCGCATCACTCATCGAGAACTGGTACAGGCCCTGGGTTGAGCGCGCCATCGACAACCGAGGCGTGACCACCAGCCTATTCGTCGCGATGCTGATACTCACGTTCGGCACACTCGGCAGTGGCATCGTAAAGTTTGAGTTGTTCCCGAATCAGCCGAGTGACTTTCTAATGGTCAACCTGGAGATGCAACCGGGTACAGCGCCCACAGGACGTGATTACGTTCTGACGACTCTGGAAGATACCTTGTTGGCTATGAATGAGGAGTACGTCACTGAAAATCCGGATTCACTGCCCATGGTGCAGCACATAGGAGCTTTTACGCAGGGAGAGACCGGCGCCATCATGTTTGTCGAAATGCCGCAGTCGGAAGATCGGCCTTTCAACGGTGATGTAATCAGTAGTAAGTGGCGCGAGCGTACTGGCGAGTTTGTCGGTGTCAAAGAACTCACGTTTAACTCCGCAGATCATCTTGGAGGTGGCCCGCCATTGAGTTTCAGGTTGAGCGGTGACAGCTTCGAGGGACTCGAACGCGCGGCAGTCGACCTGGAGGCCAAACTGGCCGAATTCGAAGGAGTTTTCGATATTCGTAACTCAGCGGAGCTGGGCGGCGAGGAAATCCGGTTGCGTATCAAGCCTGAGGCGGAGGCGTTGGGTTTGACGATGTCTTCCCTGGGTCGTCAGGTGCGCCAGGCATTTTACGGGGAAGAGGCACAAAGAATTCAGCGCGGCAAAGATGAGCTCAAGGTCATGGTTCGCTACCCAAGTAGCGAACGTCGTTCCATAGCGGACTTGCAGAATATGCGTATCCGTACACCATTCGGCGACGAGGTTCCGTTTGAGGAAGTGGCTGAGATGTCCTATGGGACGAGCTACTCGAGCATCTCGAGGCTGAATCGCAAGCGCACGATTATTGTGTCGGCGGATCTCGATCCGGAAGTCGTGGAATCGGGGGGGGTCGTCAAAGCGATATCCGAAGACTACATTCCTGTGTTGCTGGCAAAGTACCCAGGCATCAGCTACGGCCTCGAGGGTGCGAGCCAGGAGCAAGTCAACCTGATTCGAAATCTGTCGATTGCATCGATCGCTGCGCTGTTTCTCATTTATGCATTGATTGCTATCCCGCTGCATTCCTATTCGCAGCCGCTGATCATAATGTCGGTGATTCCATTCGGCATTATCGGGGCTGTGCTGGGTCACATGATTATGGGCGTGTCACTCAGCATGTTCTCGCTGTTTGGCCTTGTTGCACTGGCCGGTGTTGTTGTGAATGACAGCCTGATCATGATCGATTTCATCAACAAGGCTCGGACTCGTGGCGTCGCAATAAGGCGAGCGGTAGTCGAATCGGGAACGCTGAGATTCCGGGCAATAGTCCTGACATCGATCACGACTGCGGTCGGGTTGCTTCCGATCATGACTGAAGGAAGTCTGCAGGCGCAGACCGTGATCCCGATGGCGATATCACTCGGCTTCGGTATTCTATTCGCAACGGTCATCACACTGTTCCTGATTCCTTCGCTTTACATGCTCCAGGAAGATGGTTTTGCGTGGGCGCGCCGCGCGAGGGCCTGGATCGGCGGTCATCCCGCCGGGGCGGAAGCCACGGACAAGCCGGTGGCATGAGCCAACCCGTGTCGGTTGCTGACGCCGAGGTTCGTAGCGGTGTCATCCTCGGGCTGCTTGCTTACACGATGTGGGGCATCTTCCCGGTGTACTTCAAGCTGATCGAATTGGTGGCACCGACCGAGGTGCTGGTTCACCGCGTCGTGTGGGCGGTTCCCTTTGGTGCTTTGATCATCATGGGTCGTCGTCAGTGGCCCGAAGTTCGTGCGGCATTTGTCGAACGTTCAATGCTCGCCTGGCTTGCCCTTGCCGCACTGAGTATCTCGGTCAACTGGCTCATCTACATCTGGGCGGTGCAGAATGAACGCATTTTCGAGGCCAGCCTCGGTTATTACATCAATCCTCTGATGTACGTCGCAGTCGGTGTGGTTCTGCTCGGCGAGCGACTTCGCCGGCCACAAGTCATTGCCGTCATCCTGGCGTTCATTGGTGTTGCCTATCTCACGATCAGCGGCGGTATTTTTCCGTGGGTGGCGTTGTCGCTGGCCGCGCTGTTTACAGCCTACGGGGTGATTCGCAAGCAGGTGGCCATTGGTGCGATGCCAGGCTTGTTTGTCGAAACGACTTTGCTGTTTCCATTCGCGATCGCCTGGCTGGTTTTCCTGATTTTGGGAGGGCAGGCGTCTTTCGGTGCGGGTGACACCGGACTCTCCATGCTCCTGGTGTTGGGTGGGCCGATTACGGTCATGCCGTTGTTGCTCTTCGCAATCTCGGCAAAACGATTGTCGCTGACAACGATTGGCTTCATGCAGTTCCTGGCGCCGACGCTACAGTTCTTTACGGGTCTGTATTACGGCGAGAAGCTCACTACAGCACACCTCGTGTGTTTTGGCCTGATCTGGATGGCCGTGCTGTTTTTCAGCTACGACGCGCTTACCGCAGGCAGAAAAAAACCCTCGCAGGCCAAGCCTGCGAGGGTTTGACTGGTGGGAGGGAGCCTCCTACTTGTTAGCCCTGCGCTCCTGCGCTTCCCTGACGACTTCCTCGGCCACGTTCGCCGGGCACGGCGCGTAGTGTGAGAACTCCATCGAGAACTGGCCACGACCGGACGTCAGCGTACGCAAGTGCCCGATATAACCGAACATCTCGGCCAGCGGGGCGTTTGCCTTTACGCGAACGCCCGTAGCGCCTGCGTCCTGTGACTTGATCATGCCGCGGCGACGATTCAGGTCACCGATAACGTCACCGACGTTGTCGTCCGGCGTGAATACGTCGACTTTCATGATCGGCTCAAGTAGCTGTGGCGAGGCTTTCGGTATTGAGTGACGGTACGCCGCTTTCGTCGCGATCTCGAACGCGAGGGCCGATGAGTCGACCGCGTGGAAAGCACCATCAAGCAGCGTGAACTTGACGTCCAGCAGCGGGTAACCGGCCAGCGTGCCTTCGACCATGCAGCTCTTGAAAGCCTTCTCGATCGCGCCCCAGTATTCACGGGGAACGTTACCGCCGGTCACCTTGGATTCAAATTCGTAGCCAACGTTCTTCTCGGCCGGCTCAATCTGATACTCGATCTTGCCGTACTGACCGGAACCACCCGATTGTTTCTTATGGGTGTAGGTGTCTTCGATTTTCTGCGTAATCGTTTCGCGATAGGCTACCTGCGGCTTACCCATTTCAACGTCGACGTGGTGCGTACGACGCAGAATGTCGACCTTGATGTCGAGATGCAGCTCGCCCATGCCCTTGATCAGCGTTTCGCCCGAATCTTCGTCGGTTGCAACCTGGAAGGAGGGGTCTTCCTGAACCATCTTGTTCAGCGCAACACCCATCTTCTCGGTACCGGCCTTGTCTTTCGGCGAAATGGCGACCGAAATAACGGGATCCGGGAATACCATCGGCTCCAGCGTCGCCGGATTCTTCGGATCCGCGAGCGTGTGGCCGGTGCGCGTGTTCTTCATGCCGAGCAGGGCAACGATGTCGCCTGCCTGGGCGGTCTCGAGTTCCTGGCGCGAGTCCGCATGCATCTCGACGATACGACCGATGCGCTCGGTCTTGCCGGTGAACGTGTTCAGAACGCTGTCACCCTTTTTCATCGTGCCCGAGTAGACACGCGTAAAGGTCAGGGCGCCGTAACGGTCGTCCATGATCTTGAATGCCAGCGCGCGCAGTGGTTTCTCCGGGTCGACCTCGGCGAAGGTGCCGGTTTCCTGCCCATCGATGTCCATTTCCGGCTGCGGTTTGACTTCCGTCGGGTTCGGCAGAAAGTCAACCACTGCATTAAGAATGTTCTGTACACCCTTGTTTTTAAAGGCGGAACCACAGTAAGTCGGGAAGAAGTCCAGGGCAATCGTGCCTTTGCGGACGCAACGCTTCAGATCGTCAACCGACGGCTCATTGCCCTCAAGATATTGCTCGAGAAGATCGTCGTCCTGCTCAACTGCAGTTTCGATAAGCTTCTCGCGCCATTCTTCGACGGCGTCCTGCATGTCGTCAGGGACATCCCCAATCGTGTAGGACGCTGGGTCGCTCGGATCCGACCAGACCCATGACTTGCGAGTGAGAAGGTCGACGATGCCGACGAAGTTGTCCTCAACACCGATCGGCAGAACCATGACCAATGGGTTGGCGGCAAGTACGTCCTTGATCTGCTTCACAACGCTGTAGAAATCTGCACCAATGCGATCCAGCTTATTGACGAAGATGATGCGCGCAACTTTCGACTCATTCGCATAGCGCCAGTTCGTCTCGGACTGCGGCTCTACGCCGCCCGAACCACAGAACACACCCACGCCACCGTCGAGCACCTTCAGCGAACGATAGACCTCGATCGTGAAGTCAACGTGTCCTGGTGTGTCGATGATGTTCATCCGGTGGCCGTCCCATTCGCAGCTCGTCGCAGCCGACTGAATCGTAATGCCGCGCTCCTGCTCCTGGTCCATGAAGTCCGTCGTGGCTTCGCCATCGTGAACTTCGCCCGTCTTATGAATCTTGCCCGTGAGCTTTAGGATTCGCTCAGTGGTCGTCGTCTTGCCCGCGTCGACGTGGGCAAAAATACCGATGTTTCTGTAACGGCTAAGGTCTTTCATTTCACTGCTCTCAGTTTCATTCTCTACACCAACCTGCCGACACACCGAAAAGGGCTCTCAAAGCCTTCTAAAGCGAGAACCCGGCATATGAAGCTAGGTGGGTGCACGTAAATTCTAAGCCGTCCCAAGGTGCATTCCCGGCAGCCTTGCGGCGCTGCGAACAGGGTGGGACGGGCTTTCGCGCGCGGATAATAGCAGCGCGCAGCGCCCTAAACCACCCCATTTCGCCAACCGGAACTGGCGCACACTCCTAATGGCATTTTTCACTTATTATTCAGTCCGTTATGAGTATCTATAGTCTTCCCGCAAACCGCGGTGCTTTTCTCAGTCTTCGATTGGCCCTGTCCGCCGTGCTACTGGCGCTGTTCCTCGGGCTGGTTCGTCTCGCCTGGTACCCCGGCCTTTATTTTCAACTCGGTGGAGTTGGCAAGCTGGTCCTGATACTAATTGCGGTCGTTCTGGTCGCAGGGCCGGCCCTGTCGACGCTGGTCTACAGGCCTGGCAAGCGCGGTCTGAAAATGGATCTCGTGATCATATTTATTGTGGAGCTGGTCGCGATTGCCTATTTCGGCAATATGCTTCTCGAGCGGCGCCCGCAGAACCTGGTATTTGCAATCGATCGTCTTCAGGTCGTTGAGGCCAGGAGAATTGCCGATTTCCCGTATCGATATGAAGAACTGGCCGGTCGTCCGTTTTTTGAGCCGCGGCTGGTGAATGCACGATTTCCGGACGATCAGGCGGAGAGGGCGGCGTTGAAGCAAGGAATCCTGTTGCAGGGCGAACCCGATATCGATGTCCGGCCGGACCACTGGTATCCCTACGATGACGCCGTTCCTGCGGTACTGGCCGCGGCCCGCCCTTTGGCGGAACTCCGGCAGCGCGGTGAGGAGTATGCCGAGGCCGTCGATCGCTGGCTAAGCTGGCACGCCGGTGGACCTGGTGACTACGTCTTCCTGCCGGTGGCGGGAGGAGACCGGGACGCTGTCGCCATACTCGGCGCGGCTGAAGGGCTCCCAATTGACATGCTTGACCTGGATCCCTGGGAATAGATCAACGCCTGAGAATTGCTATCCAGCGCGCGATATTAAGCAGGCTCATCAGGGAGGCTGAAACGTAGGTCAGAGCCGCCGCCAAGAGCAATTTGCGAGCGTGGCGTTTATCGGCGTTTTTCAGTATCGAATAGTCATCCAGCATTGGCAGAGCCCGGGCAAAGCTGGCGTTGAATTCGGTCGGCAACGTTATGAAGTGGACGAGTGCAGCCGTGCCCAGCGTCACCATACCTGCGCCGAATGCCAGCAGCCCGACATAGGGGGTGCGGGTTACAATTCCGAGAAACGGCGAGATCATTAACACGCCGGCGCCAATCTTCTCGATGCCGCGCGTAGCCTTCACCAGGCGAGTACGTATTCGCAGCGGCGCGTACCCCTCGTGATCCTGCAAGGCGTGCCCGACCTCATGTGCTGCTACCGTAATTGCCGTGAGCGAATGACCGTTGAATTTGTCGTTAGTCAGACGCACGACCTTGGCCTCCGGATCGTAGTGGTCACCGATTTCGGTGGCCTCGACCTCGACCTTCTGGAGACCGTTGCGATCGAGCAGGTGGCGTGCGAGTTCGGCACCCGTTCCGGAGTAGCGGTTTGCGGGCACACTATAGCGATCGAGCACTCGCTGCACCCAGATGCCGGGGCCGAAGACGACCACCAGGATCAGAACGATTGGGATAATCAGTGCCACAGGGATTAGCCTCGGGATCGGAATAATTGGCTGTTGCCTGCTAATCTACCAGCGTTTGAACATGGGACGGAGTTCTTAGTGACACAAGATCAGGCGATGTTGTTCGGATTACTGGTGTTCGTTTTCGTTTTCCTGATCTGGGGACGTTGGCGTTATGACCTCGTTGCGTTTGTTGCGCTACTTATCGCCTTGCTGATGGGACTGGTGCCCAAAGAAGCGGCTTTCTCCGGATTTGGGCACCCTGCAACAGTCATTATCGCCCTTGTGTTGATCGTTAGCCGTGGGCTGTCCAATTCCGGCGCAATCGAACTGGTCGCACGATACGTTATCGACGGATCACGCAAACTCGGTACGCACATCACGATCATGTCCGGTCTCGCGGCTGGGTTATCGGCGTTGATGAACAATGTTGCGGCGCTGGCATTGCTCATGCCTGTGGACATACAGGCGGCGAAGAAAGCAGGGCGCAGCCCATCCTTGTCACTCATGCCCTTGTCGTTTGCGTCGATACTCGGCGGCATGATCACGTTGATTGGTACACCACCGAATATCGTTGTAGCCGAGTTTCGCGGCACTGCATTGGGTGAGCCTTATCGCATGTTCGATTTCGCACCGGTTGGGCTGGCCTGCGCCGCGGTCGGTGTTGCCTACGTTGCGTTGATCGGGTGGCGGCTATTGCCGCGCGAACGGCAGTCGAGTGACGCGGGGAAAGAGCTTTTCGGTCTGGCCGACTACATTGCCGAGGTACGGGTTCCTGAAGGGTCGCCCGTCATCGGCAAGCGTGTCCGCGACCTCGACGCGGACGCCGAGAAAGTCGATGTTGAGATCGTCGGCCTGATACGACGTGGGCGCCGCATGCCGGGTCTCGCTCGAATTACCGAGATCAAAGCAGCCGACATTCTGATCGTCGAAGCAAGTCCGGATAGCCTTGAAGAGGCCCTGGGCGCACTGAACCTCGAATACGTGGGGAAGGGTACAGGCCAGCTGGCTGATGATGACCTCGTCTTGCAGGAAGTGGTTGTACCCGAGTCGTCCAGGCTCGCCGGCAGGTCCGCACTCTCGGTGCGGCTGCTGTACCGATACGAGGTGGCCCTCGTCGGCGTGTCTCGCCAGGGTCGCCGTTTCAGCGAGAAGATCCGTAGTCTCGAGCTTGAGCCTGGCGACGTGCTGTTGTTGCTGAGCACGGCGGAGCGGCTCGCAGATGTGACGGGTCGCCTCGGACTCCTGCCATTGGCTGATCGGGGGCACAGCGTCATCCAGCGAGACAAGGCCTGGCTCGCGGTCGCGAGCTTTGCTGCGGCGATCACAGTCGCCAGTTTCGGTTGGGTGTATCTCCCGATAGCACTCGGTTGTGTAGTGGCATTGTACGTCTTGCTCAACATTGTCCCGATTAGAGACGTGTACACGTCGGTCGAATGGCCTGTGATCGTTTTGCTGGGTTCAATGATCCCGATTGGCGGCGCGCTGCAGTCCACAGGTGGGACTGCATTAATCGCAGGCAGCATCGTGGATATCTCGGCCGGATTTTCACCCGTGGTAGTGCTCACGTTGCTGGTCGTTGTAACGATGACGTTGTCGGATGTCATGAACAACACGGCGACCGCGGTCATTGCTGCACCAATCGCTGTGGAGATTGCCGGACGCCTCGGTGTGAATCCTGATCCGTTTCTCATGGGCGTCGCGGTCGCGGCGTCGTGTGCATTCCTCACCCCGATTGGTCATAAAAACAATACGCTGATCATGGGCCCGGGTGGTTATCGTTTCGGTGACTACTGGCGCATGGGGCTGCCGCTCGAAATCCTGATCGTCGCCGTTTCGGTGCCGGCGATCATCACGTTTTGGCCAATGTAGCGTCTCGATTTATGTAAACCGCCTGTCGCAAATCACACGAAATACGGGTCAAAAACTGACATTTGTTGCACGCCAATACGTCGTCGCTGGCGTTGGCTGTGATCATAACTCATTGAAAAATAAGAGATCGTGTATTTCCGCAGTCGATCAGTCGGATTGGCACACTGTTTGCAACTGAATTGGTACGGCCGCCTTCGGGCGTGAATGAGCCAGACAGAAAATACGGAGATTGATATGGAACGAGCGACGATCCAGAACTGGACCGACAGCGTTGTACTGTTGAGATTCGACCAGCACCGCGATGTGAAATACCAGGTCTACCGCGACGGCGAGCAGCACTTCCTCGAAATGCGTGACAACAAAGACACGCATATCCATACGCTCGAGTTGCCAGACGGCATGAAGCTCGACCGGACCAGTTACGAAGTGTTGTTACGTTACGTACTGCTAGACTTGCTCGCGGCGTAGGTCTCGACAGCTTCCCAGACGCGCAACAGATTCTCGCCGAGAATCTTGCGTACGTCTTCCTCACTGTAGCCGCGCTTCAGCAGTCCGGCGATCAGGTTCGGGTACGATGACACATCCTTGAGTCCATCAGGCAGGGAATCACCGACGCCATCGTAGTCTGAGCCGATGCCGACATGGTCGACGCCCGTTAGTTTGACGACGTGATCGAAGTGGTCGAGTACGTCGTCCAAAGAGGCGTACACCATCGGCCCGTGTTCCTTCGCGTAAATGGCCGGGTACTCGCGGTAGCAGGTATGACTCCGTAAGATCCGGGTTGGCCGCCAGGTATTGCTTGCCCGCTGCCATGCGGGCATCGCCATAGTCACGGGATTTCTGGCTGATAAACGTCGATCCAAAATTAATCTGGATCACGCCGCCTTGTTCCGCCAGGGCGACAATCATCTCGTCGTTCATGTTGCGTTCGAAGCCGGGCGTGAAGAAACGTGCGGAGGAATGCGAGGCGATGACTGGCACCGTCGAGATCTCCATGATCTGCCAGAACGCGTCATCGGAGACATGGCTTACGTCAACCATGATTCCAATACGATTCATCTCGCGAATGGCGTCCTTTCCAAAATCGCTCAGGCCGTTCCACTGCCGGTTCTCGTCGTACGACGAATCCGATAGGTGATTGGACAGGCTGTGTGCCGGCGTGACGTAACGGATGCCGCGGTCGTAGAAGTAACTCAGGTTGGCCAGGTCGCCGTCGATCGGCGAGCCGTTTTCCATGCCCATCGGCAGCGACATCAGGCCTGCAGCAAACTGGCTGCGGATGTCAGCGACGGAGGTTGCGATCGCGAACTTGTCGGGCGCTGATGCAACGATAGCCTCAACGGAGTCTATGAGCTTCTCGGCCGTCGCTTTCGATTTGCCGGTGGCTTCGTATTCCGCCGGGGTGTAGATCGACATAAACGGCGCATTCAGGCCGCCGGCCACCGCTCTCGGATAGTCGAAGTCACCGCTTTCTGTGGTCTGCGAAACATCTTG
This sequence comes from uncultured Gammaproteobacteria bacterium, assembly GCA_963752875.1. Classification (GTDB taxonomy): domain Bacteria; phylum Pseudomonadota; class Gammaproteobacteria; order Steroidobacterales; family Woeseiaceae; genus UBA1847. Next base: position 151,241 of record CAVWAH010000020.1, read on the forward strand.
GGGTGTCGCCTCCAATCTGAAAGGTACGTCGACATGTGTATCGATGATGATGCTCGACTGCGCAATACGCTGAGCTTCGGCGGCAAAATCTACAGCGGCCGGCTCGCTGCTGGTTTCGTTGTCAGTGTCGCAGGCGGCCAGAAGGGTAGCTGCTGCCAGCAGGCAGGGAATTTTGTTGGTCATCGATGGATATTTCGCTGGTTCGAGGGGTCGAAGATTGTAACAATAGGAGCGACTGATTAGTCCAAAATTCTGGATATTTCAGGACTAGGAGCAAAGAAGATGAGTGATACAAACCCCCCGGCAGATCACGAGTTCGTTAACGAAAAAGAGCCCGGCAAGCCACTCGAAGAGAACATCAAATCTCGCAGAACCTGGATGCGGTTGCTGTTTATGGTGATTTGCTACGTCCTCGTAAGCCTCGCGACCGTCGTCGGCTCTGTGGTCGTCGTGTTTGGCTTTCTGTGGCTTCTCTTTACCGGTGAGGTCAACCGCGAGCTACGGGAAGTAGGGCAGAGCCTGGCATCCTATATCTACGAGAACATTCGATTCCTGACGTTCAATACCGACGATAAGCCGTTTCCGTTTGGCAACAAATGGCCGTCAGAGCCTGACGAGGACTAGGTCAGACCGACCCGGTTAAACCTGCTCGTTTAGACCCTGCTCAGTCTTTAGACTGATAGTTCACGTTGGCCTGGTTGCCAGTGCGTTAGATTGATATGCGCGCCGCCCATACCCAGGGCGCGTACCCAGCGTGCGGCTGCGTCCAGCGTCACCCACGTTCTTACCTTGCCTTTGCGGGTTTCGGCCGTAATCGGCCCGTTGGGTGTTTTCGCCTCGACATGAAACTTTGCGCCGCTGGCAATGATGTTGATGTTCTTGATAGCGCCAGCTGCAACCATCGCCTTCAACATACGTTCATCCATTTGGAGTCCCCGGGGTTAACTCGTTTTGTTCTGCGTATTGATCTGAGATAGTGATACCGGACTCGGTGCAATGCCGGCGAATCAGCATTTCGACCATATTAGCCACGCTGCGGTGCTCGCGCGCCGCTGCCTCGCGCACCGCTTCCTTGATGCCGGGCTCGATGCGCAGGTTCAACGTAGATATCTTGGTCTTAGACATGCGTTACATTGTATATGAGATAGAACGGAAATGTAACGCACGTTGCGAGCTAAATGCAGGGCAGCTCCGGCTCTGCGGATCAGGGGCTATACTGTGGTGGTTCGGCCCGCGCTGGGGGTGGCGAAGGGAGAAGAACTTTGGAACAAACCATTTTTATGATCAGCATGTTCTTTGGCGTCACGGCGGTCGCCCTGATCGCCTTCACGCTGTTGGCCATCGTGTTGGGCAAGGTGCAGGTCTAGCCAATCCTGAAGGGACTTATGCGGATAGAGAGTATTAACGTCGGGCGTGCCGAGAACATCACGCACGGCGGCAAGTCGATGGAAACAGGGATTTGTAAGTACCCGGTGGATGGTCCTGTGATCCTGTCCGCTGAGGGGCTTCCGGGTGATGCAATCGTGGACACGAAGCACCACGGTGGCGTCGATCAGGCTGTCTATGGCTACAGTGCGGACGACTATGACTGGTGGGCAGAACAGACGGGAAATACATTTTCGGCGGGTCTTTTCGGTGAAAACCTGACCATTCGAGGTCTGCCGACCGACATGCATGTCGGAGACCGCCTCTTGATAGGGGAGGTTGTGCTTGAGGCCACCTCACCACGCATTCCTTGCGATACACTCTCCACGCGTATGCGCGACCCAGGCTTCGGAATGAGCTTTCGAAAGGCGGAGAGGCCCGGGATTTACTTCCGCGTGTTGAACGAAGGCGAAGTTCGTACCGGCGACGCCGTGACCTACGTCGAAAACGCCGAGCATGACGTCACTATTCTCGCCCTGTTTCGCTATAAGTATCGGCTAAGTCACGAACCTGACGAACTCAGGCGGTGCCTGGACGCTCCGATAGCCGAGCGCATGCGTGCCGATATCGAGCGGAAGCTCGCATCCCTCTAGGTTCTCCGATTTAACATAAGGTAAGCATTGGTCCTTGACCTATGGCCCGTAAGATATCAAAATGATATCAAAATGAGGCATAGATCAAGGAGAGCAAGATGATCCGCGAAATCAAACGAACCGTGGCGTCTGGCTACCTGATGCTGGTTGTGCTGGCGGTAGCCCAGTTGCTGGCGGGGTACTGGGTCTTCACACAAGTGAGCGCCCAGTCGATATGGGGCACGATTGGCTCCATCCTGATCTCGATCATCGTGCTTATCTGCTGGGCAGGGCTGTTCATGGTGCATCCCAATGAAGCCAAGGTCCTGCAGTTGTTTGGCCAATACGTCGGTACTTGTCACGATCCTGGCCTGAAATGGGCGAATCCTTTCTACGCAAAGGCGTCCGTTTCCACTCGCATTCGGAATTTCGAGAGCGGCCAGTTGAAGGTCAACGATTCGAACGGTAGCCCGATCGAGATCGCGGCGGTTGTTGTCTGGAAAGTCTTTGATACCGCCGAAGCATTATTTGAGGTTGATGACTACGTCAATTTCGTCCAGATCCAGAGCGAGTCGGCGTTGCGTAATCTTGGCACGACATATCCCTATGAGCCACATGATGATGGTGACGGCATCGCACTTCGCAGTAACCCGGCGGAAATCGCACAGGCACTGCGGGACGAGATCCAGGATCGCTTGTCACAAGCTGGTGTAACAGTCATCGAGGCGCGAATCTCGCACCTGGCGTACGCGCCGGAAATTGCGAACGCGATGCTCAGACGTCAGCAGGCATCGGCGATAATCGCCGCGCGCAAATTAATCGTTCGCGGCGCGGTTAGCATGGTGGATCTCGCACTCGACGAACTGCAAGAGAATGACATCGTGCAACTTGACGAGGAGCGCAAGGCGGCGATGGTTAGTAATTTGCTTGTTGTACTTTGTAGCGATGAGAGCGCACAACCCGTTCTGAATACGGGCAGCTTGTACACCTGATCGGGGTAGGGTAGCCGGGACTATTTATGGCGGCACGCAAATCTTTCGCGCTGCGCATCGACGCCAAGACGTTCGAGGCAATGCAGCGCTGGTCAAAAGACGACTTGCGCAGTCTCAATGCACAGATCGAATTCGTGCTGCGTGAGGCATTGCGCAGGTCAGGCCGCCTGAAACGTCCTGTTGATGAGAGCAAGGACGGTGATAGCATCGACTGATGGGCAATATTATCGCCATAGCGTCAATCATCCTGGCCCTGTTCACAGCCGGATGTATCGTGTACATCGCCTGGGAATTGACCTCGAAAGAGAATCTCCCGGACGGGTCTGATGAACCCGACCGGGAGGATGATCCCTAGCGCCTGGCGCTCCGTTTCTTTTGCTCGCGCGACTCGCTACTGCGGTTCTCGGACCGTTTCGGTTCGCTGCGTGTCTCGCGTCGTTCCTGGCGCTGTGGAGCCGCTTGCTGACGTGGCTCCTGTCGTTCCTGGCGCTGTGGAGCCGCTTGCTGACGTGGCTCCTGTCGCACCTGGCGCTGTGGAGCCGTTTGCTGACGTGGCTCCTGTCGCACCTGGCGCTGTGGGGCGGCTCGCTCACGTGGCTCCTGTCGAACCTGACGCTGTGGGGCGGCTCGCTCACGCGGCTCCTGTCGAACCTGACGAGTTGGCTCGCGGCGTTCCTGTCGTTGCGTTACAACGGGTTCGCGACGTTCCTGTCGTTGCCGCGTCGTCGGCTCACTGCGTTGCTGCTCACGTTGCGCGGTGACCGGTGTTCGACGTTCAGCTTGCTGTCGCGATTGATTCCGCTGTGTGTTCCGCGCCTGAGCAACGTCGTTGCGTTGTACTTGCCGATCACGAAACTCGATCGGCTCCTGCCGACGATTGGCCTGCGTACGATTGGACTGTGTACGACTGGCCTGTGTACGACTGGTCTGTGTACGACTGGTCTGCTGCTCGGGACGGCTCCGTTCGTAGTGTCGATTGCGCGTTACGCGATCGTCCCTGACGTATTCGCGACGGTCGTGACGTGGGCTCCAGCGATCTCCGTCGTAGTAGCGATTGATCGTCACGTTGGTATTGCGCACGTAATTTGTGTTGTAGACGTTCATGGTCGGGCGACGGTACCACCACCGGTCCCGATACGAACGACCGTAGTACGGATGGCCGTAAAAACTATGGTGGTAGACATGGAGGCTGTCGGACATCCAGCCGATCGTGAACGCGGTCGTAACGCCCCAGAAAAAGCCGCGGTCGAATCGGTACGCCGATGAATAGGGGTAGTAGTACACCGGGTAGGACCGTGGATAGTAGTAATAGACCGGGCGCGGCTGGTAGACAACGACACGTTCCGGCTCGTAGTAAGGCACGTAAATAATGTCTTCGACGACCGGCGTAATCTCAATGATGCCTTCATCTCGGGTGACGTTCTGATAAGAATCGCTTTTGAGGTTACCGGCAGCGTAGGCTCGGTCACGAAAGGCCTCAATCGCCGTAACGACATCGCCTTGTTGCGACACGACAGCCTCACCGAGGCGCCAGGTCCAATCGATATCGTCGTTCAGCAACTCAATGACTTCGGGGTAGTTGAGCAGCGCGACGACCGAGTCATCCCAATCGGGATTCGGTTTCAAAGTTGAGTCGCGATCGAGTTCCTCGAGAAAGCGAGCCGCGTCGATGATCTGCAGCGGGTAGGCCGATGCCGGCAAGACGATGGCAAGCAGGTCATCCGGGTACAGTGCGATGGGCCCGACAAGAACCTCGAGGTCGACATCCGACATGAGTGGTATTTCTTCATTGCCGACAGCAAGATCAGAATTCGACGCTGCAATTGCCGGTTCGTACGCACCGATAACTTTGCCGGTGTCGTCAACCGGGGCCTGGGCGCAAGCGGCCAGCGGCAGGGTTGCCAGTAGCGCGAACGCCACCGTTTGGACCGTTTTTTGGGCCGTCGTTTGAGCAATCCGTCGAGTAGTCATTTTCTGCCTCCTGGTCCGGTAAACCACACGGACCTCTTCATCATGGACTTCATCCTACGGGAGTAAAGCTGAACGGCCCCTTAATCACAGAGAAATTGGGACTTGAAACCTGGCCCGGTTCGAGGGAAGCTTTTGCAGGATGGCTGTGTCCTGCAGCCTGGAGAACAACAAGAAGAAAGAAGAAGCGATGGTATCCCGAGCAGAATTACTAGCAGAAATTGAAGAAAAGCGCTTAGAAAGCAAATATATACGAGCAAGTGTTGATGAGCTTTCTATAGCGGAGCCGGATGCGGCAGACGGCTACAATCCCTATAACCATCCCGGGCAGTGCAAGGAAATACCCGACGACGCCGACATAACGGCGCGCCGCAGGGAAATATTTCTCCGCAGTCGTTAGCCGGTCAGCTAGCTGTCATCCCCGCCATGCCAGGCGACGAATTTCCATCCGTCCTCGGTGCGCACCAGCACATCCGTGTAGCGGCCATTCGCCATCTTGATCTCGCCGTCCTTGTTCTTGAACGCGGTCGAGTACAGATAATGTGCCACGGCGACGTCGCCATGCACTGTGATGGATAAGGGGTACAACTCGTACCGTTCGACCCGCCCCATCTGCTCGGAGAATCTGCGCCACTTTGAATTTGAGTTCTTGGATCGCGGTGCAGGTGAATTCTTGCCCCAGCCCATGAAGTCGGTTGTGAGCATATCGTCGATGCGTTTCTGGTCGTCTTTCTGGGACGCCTCCCACGCTCTCTCGATGGTGAGCAGCACATCGGCCGCATCATCAGTGGTGTCCTGCGCTATTGACGCAGAAAACAGCAAAGATCCAAGAAGAGTGAGTACAAGTCTCGCGGTTACGTTCATCACTGGTACCTCGGTGGTTACCCCAAACCAGTAGCGAGTTTAGTCAGTATCAGGCTGAACAACAAACCGACTAGTTCCGCTTTTCAGATCCGAAAAGAAGCTCAGATAACTGCCCTAATCCGGCAGGCGGCAGAGGGGCGCTTGCAGAGCCGTCGAAGATGTCGCGCAGGTCTTGTGCCGACAGGTACTCTGGGTGGTGAGCCTCCAGGATCGTAGCGTATTCAAGCGCCGCGTTTTCGCGAGCAAGCACGAGCTGGTACACGTGCAATGCAATGTCGCGCGGACCCGTCAACCTCATCAGGTCACCGACCTGGTTGCGGGATTCCGGCAGCCGAACGGTTCCGATGTAGAGTGTTTTCTTCTGAATGTCCCAGCCGTCTTCCCTGAACGTCTCACCAATCGAGTTTCCGGCCAATACTCTCGAGTGCGCATCGTTGTAGCGCTCATCGAGTTGCTCGACAAAGTGCACGACGGCATAGGTTCGGCAGGTCGCTGCGTTCCCTTCGAAGCTGAAAAGGCTGGAGCGCCGAAGACCCGCCTCACTGGCGAGTACTTCGATCCCATAGCTGCCGAAGCGCTGCTCGATACGTTCGCTGTTGAGATTGACCGACTCGGTGGCACAGGCGCTAAGGATCGACGCGAGAACGCTGGGTGGGAAATGAGTGTTGCGCATGCCGGGAATTAGCGGATGAAAGTGGAAGCACCTTATACTCTGCATCACGGGTCGTAAAGGAGGGAATTGATGCGTGCAATGGTGCTCCCCGCCACCGTGAACCTTGACCAGAACCCATCGCCACTGGTGCTCGTCGACAGGCCGAAGCCGCAGCCCGGACCCGGCGAGATCCTGATCGAAGTGTCGGTATGTGGGGTGTGCCACACTGAGTTGGACGAAATCGAGGGCCGGACGCCACCACCACGGTTGCCAGTTGTTCCTGGGCACGAAATTGTCGGGCAGGTTCGGGAGCTGGGCCCGGGCTGTAGCAGGCGGGTTGCAGGTGAGAGAGTTGGCGTCGGATGGATTTACTCGTCGACGGGTGCCTACGATGAGAACCTGAGCGACAAATTCAAGGCCACAGGGCGCGATGTCGATGGCGGCTATGCTGAGTTCGTGGTTGTCCCCGAAACCTATGCCTACCCATTGCCGGATGAGTTTAGTGACGCGGAAGCCGCGCCATTGTTGTGCGCAGGCGGCGTCGGGTATCGGTCGTTGAAACTGGCCCGGATCGAAGACGGACAGGCATTGGGCCTGACCGGGTTCGGTGGGTCGGGTCACCTGGTCCTGCAATTGGCCAAACATATGTATCCGCGAAGCAACGTGTATGTGTTCGCGCGTAGCGCAAGCGAGCGGCAATTCGCGCTTGAACTCGGAGCGGACTGGGTCGGCGATACGGACGAATCTCCTCCCAGTGCACCGCATGCGATCATCGATACAACGCCAGCCTGGAAGCCGGTTCTTGCTGCGCTGGCCTGTCTGCGCCCGGGCGGACGGTTGGTTATTAACGCGATTCGCAAGGAACCTGCGGATATCGAGCTGATGGCGACGATTAGCTACGAGGACCACCTGTGGATGGAGAAGGAATTAAAGTCGGTCGCGAACGTCACACATCGTGACATTCAGGAATTCCTTTCGCTTGCAGCCGCGATTCCGATACACGTTGAAGTGCAGCTCTATCCACTTGAGAACGCCAACCAGGCACTGCTGGACCTGAGAGCGGGTCATGTGCGCGGCGCAAAAGTTCTGAAAATTTCGCCGGCGGATTGAATCCTCAACGAGTTCGTGCCGAGTCAACAGAACTGAGGCGGTATACTGCGAGCTCCCAGTAATGTCGGCGGCTCGCATGTCTCACAATCTTGCCTGTTATCGCTGCGGCGCATCGCTGTCAGCATTGTCGTTGCCACTATCGCGACGCGACCAGTGCCCGGATTGCACTGCGGACGTGCACGTCTGCAAGATGTGCGTGAGTTTCGACGAGACCGTACCGCGCAAGTGTTGTGAGGATGGCGCCGAGGACGTGACCGAAAAAGAACGGCCGAATTTCTGCGACTGGTTCAAACCGTCGGACAAAGCGTTTAATCCGAACCGTAAGAGCGAAGAGGATTCGGCAAAGGATGCGCTCGCGGCGCTGTTCGGCGATGATAGTTAGTCGGCGCCAGTTTCTCGGCGCTACCGGTGCAAGCCTGATAGCACCGCAGCTTGCGTCATGCGGCGGTGTCGACAAGATTCCGGTTGCGGCGGTTCCGAGCAGCAGGTTCGATGCCAGCTCGACAGCCGAACAGGTGACCGAAGGCATCGACCTGAAAGGAAAACTCGCTGTCGTCACTGGATGTACGACGGGCATCGGGTTTGAAACCATGCGGGTGCTGGCAATGCGGGGTGCCTACGTCGTTGGCACAAGTCGCTCGCTTGCTCGCGCGGAGGAAGCCTGCCGCAAGGTCATCGGCATTACGACGCCGTTGCAACTCGACCTGGGTGACTTTGATTCAGTTGCCAGGTGTGCGGATGATATTCACACCTTCCGTTCGCCGGTCGACCTACTGATCAACAACGCAGGTTATCGTGGTGGCGGCAACGAGCGGCAGTGGATCAATGGCGTCGAGAAGCACTTCGCCATCAATCACCTCGGTCACTTCATTCTTGTGAACCGCTTGATGGACCGCCTTTATCTCGCGTGGCAGGGCCGTATCGTCAATGTCGCGAGCCGAGCCGCGTATCGTGGCGCACCTGAGGACGGAATCATGTTCGATGATCTCGGTATGGTGCACGAGTACAGCGATTCGCTGGCCTATGGACAGTCCAAGCTTGCTAATGTCCTGTTCTCACTGAAACTTGCCGAGTTGCTTCGAGGAACGCGTATCACGACTAACTCCCTCCACCCCGGGGTGATTAATACCGACATCGATCGCAATCTGAATCCGATCACGCGTTTCGGATTCGGTCTGTTGACCGCACTCGGCGGCAAGACGATCGAAGAAGGCGCCGCAACGACCTGCTATGTCGCAACGAGCGACAATCTCGGCAGTGTTAGCGGCCGATATTTCGAAGATTGCAATGCCGTTACTATTGAGGGCAAAGGGCACATGCAGAACATGGCGATGGCCGACCGATTGCTCGAGGCGTCGATTGAGCTGACTGCCGATTGGCTGGTTGAGTTCAAGGAGCCCAGGAAGGAAGATTTCAGTATCAGGAATCCAAAAGAGAACACTGAGTAATGCCCGACAAGAAACAAAAAGCACTGGTTGTCCTGTCAGGTGGCCAGGATTCGACGACCTGTCTCTACTGGGCTATTGACCGTTATGGCCTTGGTGCAGTCGATACAGTGACATTCGATTACGGCCAGCGACATCACATCGAACTCGAGTGTGCGGCAAAAGTTGCTGAGTTTGTGGGCGTGAGCAACACGTGTCTGCCAATCGATACGTTTGCTGCGCTGGGTGGTGATGCCCTGACCGATCCGGATATTGACGTAGGGAATGATATCGATTCGGAAAACGGTCTACCGAACACATTCGTACCCGGACGAAACCTGGTTTTCCTGACCTACGCTGCTGCATTCGCCTATCCGCGCGGCATTCAGAATCTCGTCACGGGAGTTACCCAGACGGACTACAGCGGTTACCCGGATTGCCGCGAAGAGACAATTACCGCGCTGCAACATGCCCTGCGACTGGGAATGGAGAGCGAAGTAACGATTCACACGCCACTGATGCACCTCAGCAAGAGAGAAACGATTGAGCTCGTGCGCGATCTGGGGGGCTTGCCTGCGATGGCGCATACCCACACTTGCTACAACGGCGAACAACCGCCGTGCGGTCATTGCCAGGCGTGCGCGTTGCGTGCGAGAGGTTTTGCCGAAGCGGGTATCGTTGATCCGTTGCTCGAATCCGCATGACGTACTCGGTCAAGGAAATCTATTACACGCTGCAAGGCGAGGGTGCCCATACGGGCCGCCCGGCTGTGTTCCTGCGCTTTGCGGGGTGCAATTTATGGTCTGGCCGTGAGGAGCACAGGGCCGAAGCCGATTGCCGCTTCTGCGATACCGAGTTCGTCGGCACGGATGGGCCTGGTGGTGGCAAGTTCGAGACGGCGGATGCGCTCGCAACGGCGGTCGGGAGTGCCTGGGTTGGCCAGGCGACAAATTCAATCCCCTATGTCGTTTGCACTGGCGGTGAGCCCTTACTGCAACTCGATAATGTGTTGATTGACGAATTGCATGCGGCAGGATTCGAAGTCGGCGTTGAAAGTAACGGCACGTTGGAGGCGCCGGACGGCATCGACTGGCTGTGCATCAGCCCCAAGGGCTCTGTGCCCGTCGTACAATCCTCAGGTAACGAACTGAAACTGGTTTACCCCCAGCTGGAAGCGGAAGCCCGGCCGGAAAACTTTGTCGCAATGGGTTTTGAGCAGTTCTTCCTGCAGCCGCTGGACGGTCCGGACATTGACTCGAATACACGCAGGGCTGTCGAATACTGCCTCGAGCACCCGCAGTGGAGACTGTCGTTGCAAACCCACAAATTAGTAGGAATCGCCTGAGCATGAACCATCGAGTTGGTCGAAGCTTGTTCGCACTGGTCGTTGGTCTGGCCGTGGCCGTGTTCGCGTATCAGTGGATTACAGACCCGGCGCCTCGGGAGCAGCGGCAGGTCGAAGAACGTGCCGTGCAGGTTTCCCGTGAGCTGCTCGTCTCGGCAGTCGGCGTTGAGTCCCTCGAGATCGTCGATCCGCTGGCTCCCAACCGCATAGTCGGCAAGGTCTATATTTATGCCGAGAATCCTGGGTGGGCTGTCTCAGGCTACTACCGGCGTAGCGAAGACGATCGCTGGCACCCGTACTTACTCAATATGACAGCCGATCTCGAGCTGCACGCCTTCAAGGCCGAAGACGCGGCACTCGAAATCAGATAGCGAAAGACGCGACCCAGCTGATTACAAGACACAGGATCGTGGCGTAGCCGAGGCACAGGATGACCATTGTGGGGTCTATATCGAGATTTGCATTCTGGTTTTCGTCGTAAGTCATTTGATCAATCTCTGCGCTGTGGAGGTGAGATTGAATCGTCGCCTGCAATCGCGACAAAGAAATGACCGGCCTGTGATCTTTCGCTGACTATCCCCTGATCTTCCCATCAGGTTTGGGATTGATCATACGCAAGTTATTGATTTTTAAGGCTACGCAGCCTGAAGTGCTGCATTGTCCTCCTGCCGCCATTCGAACACGTTGAGCTCGATGAACACGAACGCCACGAGCCAGAGGAAGGCATCCCAGAAGTCCACGAAGTCGCCCTTAATGCCCCAATAGACCGCCGCCAGGAACAGCGTGGCGTAGAGCACGAATTTGCTGGCGCTACTCGCTCGTAGCGCGAGCCCCTCAAAGCGATTGCGCTCCTGCAGCCGGACGTCAATCTCAAGGACAAGTACAACGAGCAGCCACACACCCGCATTGATTACGTCCACCCAGGCCAGTCGGACGATGTCGGTCAGGCCGGCCGTGTCGACAACGGCGGCCGCATCCGGGAACTGAAAGAATTCAGCAGCGTTGCTCCACTCGGAGCAATTCGCCGCCGTAATAGCGGTGTACTCACCCAATGTGGTAGCCCAGGACCAGTCCCCCGGCGGCAGCGCGCATACGTCGGCAACGCCGGGCAGCAAACTCGCGCCGGAGTTGAAGTACATGACGTCGATGTAGCCCTTGAAGGCCAGAATTATCACCGCATAGCAAGCGGCCCTGAGCCCGTGCAGTATCCAGCCGGTTGCCTTTGTGAAATGTTCGTCGTCCAGTACGTAGGTCTCGAGTTCGAACATCAGCAGCAAGATGACCCAGGCGAGCGTGTCGATCGTGGCAGTGTACGCAGCTTGCAGATCCGACAGGCCGATGCCGTTTGGATACCGTAGTGGCGCCGCGGCATATTCCTCGACAAAGAACCAGTAGACGTTCATCGCAAGAAACGCGTAGACCACGTATTTAAAAAACTGAAACAGTCGGCTGCGGTTGATCGTCAAACTGGCACTCCCCCAGAGGTTAGTCGATTCTATGCGTGCAGAAAGACCGAACGCAATGGGCCGGACCAGCTGGTTGTCTGTCAGACGTGGTCGACTGATTCCTCGAGACTGTCCGTTTCCACGCCAGCGTAGTAGACCCAGACGTTTTCCTCACCCGTCAGTAGCTCGATGTACTTCGGGTGTACAAATATCGTCTCGCGGCCGGATTTGACCTCTTTCAGCACGCCGATGTCACAGAGTTGCTTCAGATAAACAGAAGCGGTCTGACGTTTGGCAACACCAGCATCCACCAGGTTGCCGATGCGGCAGTAGGGCTGCTTGAACAAGATCTCGACGAGTTCCCAGGTATAGGTCTTGGGCAGCCGGGCCTGCACGAACTGGCCGGTGTGTTCCATCAGTTCACGTATCGATTTGATCTTGTCCGTCGTCCAGGTGCAGGTTTCCTCAACACCGTCGAGTATGAACAGGATCCAGGGCGCCCAGTCCTGCTCGTGGGTGACCAACTTGAGCAGGCGATAGTAGGCCGCCTTGTTCTGGATGATGTAGCGGCTCAGGTAGAGGATTGGCGAATTGAGCAATCCCAGCTGGACCAGGAACAGGATATTGAGAATTCTCCCGGTCCTGCCGTTGCCATCCACGAAGGGGTGAATTGCCTCAAACTGGTAATGCTGGATCGCCATTCGGACCAGTGGATCGATATCCTCAGCCCGGTGCATAAACTGGGACAGGTTATCGAGCTTCTCAATGATCAGTTCTTGCCCAACGGGTGGCGTGTAGATGACTTCACCGGTCATACGACTCTTGAGTGTTGTTCCAGAATCAGCACGAATATCAAGCTCCATCCCTTTGATAGTGCTACAGATTTGTATTGCCATATCCGTAGTCAGCATGCCCCGCTGGGCCATCTTGGTGCCTTCGTATAAAGCCGTGCGGTAGCGCAGAGCTTCCTTCGTGGCCGCGTCGGCACGGTCCTCGGCGATATCCGCGAACTCGAACAGCTTGTCCGTGGTTGTGACGATATTCTCGATTTCCGAGCTCGCTCGCGCCTCGAGCAGCGGCAGGGCATTTACCAAAACGGCTGAATTCGGGATTAATTCGGCGGCTTGTTTGAGCTCGGCCAGGGCAACGCGCGCCTTGATGCAACGCTTCAGGATCTCCGTCGTTTCGACCAGGTCGGCCGATGGTGGCAGGCTGGGCAGGTCGTTGTACGGTAAAGAAGGATTAAAATCAGTCACTTACGATTACTCCCAAGGGGTTCGGCTACCTGTCGACGAAATCGACACGTTGGCTGGATATGTCGATAAAAAGCCAAAACATCGACACGTTTACCGAACGTGTCGATTGTATCGACGTTTTCACTCGACGTGTCGATATTTTGATGGATTTTCGACACGTCCCGAGTATAGGTCGATTGTATCGACATGTTCGTGACCAAGTTGGCAGTCCTGATAAGCTCTTAATTCTCATCGCTTGGGAAATGCCTGGAATGCCTGGATTCACGAAGTGCCCGATTGCCATCATTGCCATGATTGGCGCAGCTGCGATTGCAGGCTGCGGTGGCGGCGACGACAGTGCCGCGATTGTTCCGCCCCCGCCACCAACGACCACCACACCAACGATCTCGGTAAGCCGGGTATTTCCGTCGTTGACGTTCAGTCAGCCCACGGTGCTCAAGCAGGCCCCGGGCGATTCGTCGCGCTGGTTCGTGGGTGAGAAGGGCGGGGTCATCCGCGTTTTTGCCAACAACGCGAGTTCGTCATCAGCCAGCGTGTTTCTGGATATCACCGGTGTCGTCAATGCGTCCGCAGAGGGTGGTCTGCTTGGGTTTGCGTTTCACCCTGATTTTCCAGTCACACCCGAAGTATTCGTTTCGTATACCCGCAGCGGAGCGCCGCTGGTTTCTTACATCTCCCGATTCCTCAGCAACGACAACGGGCTGACTCTACTTGCCGGCACCGAGGACCCGATTCTGACGGTGCTACAGCCAGCCACTAATCATAATGGTGGCGATATCCTCTTCGGGCCCGATGGGTTCCTGTATGTGGGTTTCGGTGACGGAGGGGGGTCCGGCGACCCGCAGGGCAATGGCCAGAATGACGAGAACCTGCACGGCACGATCGTACGCATCGACGTTGACCAAGGCGTGCCGTACGCCATTCCGGTTGGCAACCCCAACGAATTGAACGATGAGTGTGTGCAGGGATATGGCGGCGCGCCGTGTCCCGAGATATTCGCGTGGGGCCTTCGAAATCCATGGCGCCTGAGCTTCGACGACGTTACGGGGAAACTTTGGGTCGGCGACGTGGGGCAGGGTGACTGGGAAGAGATCGACGTTATCGAGGCTGGTGAGAACTACGGCTGGAACGTGCGCGAGGGCGCGCATTGCCACAATCCGGCGGCCGGTTGCGCGACCAGCTTCGTGGACCCGATCACGGAGTACGGCCGCGGTCTTGGCAGATCGGTGACCGGTGGGCACGTCTATCGTGGCAGCAGTGTCGCCGACCTCGTTGGCTGGTACGTGTTTGGCGACTACGGCAGTGGCAATATCTTTGCGATCCGCGAGAACAGCGCGGCCGGTGTCACGCCTGACGTGCTGCTCGGTACGTCGAACTCGATTGTGACGTTTGCTGAGGACACGGACGGCGAGCTGTATTTCGTCGATATCGCGGTAGGCACTATCCACAAGGTCGAGGACGCGCCTTAGAGCGCCATTTCCGATAAAATCCCAGCCACTTGGAACGAAGCAGAAAGGGATGAAAAGTGGCTGTGAAAAGCGATATCGAGATTGCCCAGGCGGCAACTCTTAAACCAATCCAGGAAATTGCCGAAAAGCTCGGGATCCCGTCGGATGCCCTGATTCCCTATGGCCATGACAAGGCGAAAATCAACGCGGCCTTTATCGGGCAAGAAGGCAAGGGCAAGGACGGCAAGCTGATCCTTGTTACCGCGGTTTCGCCTACCCCGGCCGGTGAGGGCAAGACCACGACGACGGTCGGACTGGGCGATGCGATGAATCTGATCGGTAAGAATGCGATCATGTGCCTGCGTGAGCCGAGTCTCGGGCCGTGCTTCGGTATGAAGGGTGGTGCGGCGGGTGGCGGCTACGCCCAGGTCGTTCCAATGACCGACATCAACCTGCATTTCACCGGTGACTTCCACGCGATCGGTGCGGCGAACAACCTTCTTGCTGCGTTGATCGACAACCATATGCACTGGGAAAACCAGCTGAACATCGACCCACGTCGAGTTTCCTGGCGCCGCGTCGTCGATATGAACGATCGTGCATTGCGTACCGTGACCTCGGGACTCGGTGGTTTCCACAACGGTGTCGTACGAGAAGCGGGCTTCGATATCACGGTTGCGTCAGAGATCATGGCTATTTTCTGCCTGGCGACTGACCTCCAGGATCTGGAAAAACGCCTCGGCAACATCGTGCTTGGTTATACGCGCGACAACGAGCCAGTGACCGTGCGAGAGCTCGGGGCGGAGGGTGCGATGACGGCGCTGTTATGCGACGCGCTGCAGCCGAATCTTGTGCAGACGATGGAGAACAACCCTGCGCTCATGCACGGCGGACCATTTGCGAATATCGCTCACGGTTGCAATTCGGTCATGGCGACAAAGACCGGCCTGAAACTGGCGGACTACGTCATTACGGAGGCTGGGTTTGGCGCTGATCTGGGTGCCGAAAAATTCTTCAACATCAAGTGCCGCAAAGCCGGCTTGTCACCGGATGCCGTTGTGCTGGTTGCGACGATCAAGGCACTCAAGATGCAGGGTGGGGTTGCGAAGCCCGACCTTGGCGAGGAGAACGTCGCGGCGCTGAGGGACGGCTGCAAGAACCTCGAGCGCCACATGCGCAACCTTGGCAAGTTTGGTGTGCCAGTTACTGTCGCAATTAACCGCTACACAGCAGATACCGACGCCGAAGTTGAAACAGTACGTGCATTCTGCGATGACTTCGGCGTTAAGGCGATCAACTGCACGCACTGGGCCGACGGTGGCAAAGGCACAACCGAACTGGCAGAGCACGTAGTCGAGATGTGTGACAGCGGTGCAGCACAGTTTCGCACGCTCTATGGTGACGACATGCCGTTATGGGACAAAGCCGCGACAATCGCGCGCGAGATTTATGGTGCGGAAGATATTATCGCGGACAAGAAGGTGCGCGAACAGTTTGCGAGGTTCGAACGCGAAGGCTATGGCAAGTACCCGATTTGCATGGCGAAGACACAGTACAGCTTCTCCACGGATCCCAATCTGCTCGGTGCCCCCTCAGGGCACCATGTTCAGATTCGTGAGATTCGTCTTGCGGCAGGTGCCGAGTTCGTCGTGGTTGTGACGGGGGCGATCATGACCATGCCTGGCCTGCCTCGCGTACCGGCGGCGAACGCAATTCGGGTTAACGAAGAAGGGCAGATCGAAGGACTGTTCTAGACAATTGTGAGGCCCGGTCAGGACGCACTCATCGTAGCGTCGACTGTGCAACTGGAAAATACCCGTTAGAGTCAGGGTGCATTCGATGGGGAGCGGCCCGCATGCCGACAATCGAGGAACTCGAAAAAGGATTTTCCTTAGGCGAGTGGGAGGTGCTGCCCAAAAAGGGAGTACTCCGCCGGGGAAATGACGAAGTTCGGCCGGAGCCGAAGGTTCTCCTGGTCTTGCTCGTGCTGGCGAAACGGGATGGCGATCTCGTCACCAAGGACGAGCTGATCGAAGAAGCATGGGATGGTCGTGCATTTGGGGACGAGCCCATCCAGCGTTGCATTGCTCTGCTGCGACGGCATTTCCAGGACACCAGACCATTTGAATATATCGAGACGCTGCAGCGTAGAGGCTATCGGCTGCTCAAGCGTGTCAGATTGCACGAACCGACCGACGTTCCGATCAGCCCACCACCACCTGAGTACGTTGAACCGGGTTTGCGAAAGTGGAAGCTGGTGGCTGGGGTCATTGCGATTGGCTTTCTGGCCGTTTCAGCATATACCTGGCTGCCCGCCAGGGCGCCGGCCGTCCAGTCAATCGCCATCTTGCCGATGGACAACCTGAGCGGCGATCCTGCCAATCAGTACATTGTTGAAGGCATCAAGAATTCGCTGGCCCATCGATTGTCCGAGCTCCCGGAATTCACAATAAAGAACGTGCGCCAAACCTACGATGATGAACCTTCCGAAATTGCGGCGGCGCTGAAGGTCGAGAGTGTCCTGATTACGTCCCTGCAGATGCAGGGAGATTTGCTCAAAGTGACCTGGCACATCGTCAACGGTATTGACAACGTCACGGTTGGGTCGGGCGAGGTGACAGGCGATCTTGGTCAGGTTTTCGGGTTGCAGGAACAAATGGCCCAGGCTGTGCGCAGTGAACTCGCGGGGTCAAGAACGCCACAGCTAGTGACACGGCCGGAACCCGCATCAGCGGCGTACAACAGTTTCATGCGCGGGATGTACCTGTTCGAACATCGCGGTGAGAGGGACAACCTCGAAGCGGCGATGGAGTTGTTCCAGGAGTCAATTTCCCTGGACGAGAACTACGGTCCGGCGTACCTGGCACTCGCCACTGCATATGCGTTGCTGCCCCCCTACAGGCATTCGCCTGTAGAGGAAGCCCATCGCCTCGCGATTGCGACAGCCGAGGCCGGTGTGAAGGCCGATGACAATATCGAAGAAGCGGCCGGTTCGATCTATGGCTTTGTGTATCACCAGCAAAAGAACTGGCGAGAATCAGAGGCAGCTCATTTGCGTGCCGTCAATGCGCCGGTCGTGGACTCGAATTCATTCAACTGGTATTCGAGAATGCTGGCTAGCGTCGGGCGACTTGAGGACGCTTTGACATGGGCGTTGGCAGCGGAAGATATTGATCCTGACAATCCGATCGTGAACAGTCGCATTGCAATCGCGTACATGTGGTTGGGAGAGACTGAAAGGGCACAAGAGTATTTCCAACGTGCTGGTGACCTTGGTGCGGGTGGGAGAAACCAGCTTCTCGGATATGCCTTGTTGCTGCTAAGGCAAGGGCGGTTTGAACAAGCGCAGAACCTGGCGACCGCAGGGGCGCAGGCGGAGAGAGTGCCTACAGACTGGGTCCGACCGGTGTTCGCTGCATTTGCGGATCCAGCGCAGCGAGAAATGGGGCTGGAAGAGTTGGGTCGACAATGGGCAGATAAAACTGTGTCGCCGCAAATAGTGCTTATAGCTCGCGGCATTCTGGGGGACATTGATGGCGCGATGGACATCGCCCAACTCCTGGAAATGCCGGGTGAGGCATTCGAGATGGAGTTGCTGTTCATTCCGGAAATGGAACCCCTGCGAAAGCACCCCGGCTTTGTCCCGCTGATGCAGAAACTCGGTGTGCTTCAGTACTGGGACAGTGTGGGTTGCCTGTGGGTTGACGCCCAGGTTTTGTGCGCTACTGATTAGTCGTCCGGCATGCGCTGCCGTGATTTTTTGAGACTGCCGCGCCTGCTCTTTGCGTCCAGCCGTTTCTTCTTTGCCTTCTTTCCCGGCCGCGTCGGGATGCGCCGCTTCTTCTTTCGTGTAGCCCCGCGAATAGTTTCCGCGAGTCGTTGCAGCGCAGCTTGCCTGTTACGATCCTGGCTTCGGCTTTCCTGCGCCTTGATGATCAGAACGCCATCAGCGGAAATTCGTTGGTCGTCACTCTTCAGGAGTTTCGCGCGCACGTTGTCGGGCAGCGAAGCGCTGTTGCGGATATCGAATCGCAGGTGAATCGCCGAGGCAACCTTGTTGACGTTTTGTCCACCGGCACCCTGGGAACGCACTGCTTTCATGTCGACCTCCGACATGGGAATGCTCAGCGTTTTGGTTACCTCTATTTCGTCCACGATCTCTCCGGCGCATGCTCGGCGAATATGTGAGAATGCGCCCTTCATATTGCTGATTGGCGCTGTTAATGCAAGCTCGTAATCTCATTATCCTGGTCGCCTGCCAGCTGATATCAGCTACCGGCACGATCTCGATCGTGATGCTGGGCGGCATCATCGGTTCGACTCTGACGGACAATCGGGCATTCGTTACATTGCCTTTGTCGTTAATGATTGTTGCGGGTGCGGCAACAGCTGTCCCGGCAACCATGCTGATGCGCAGGATAGGGCGCCGCTACGGATTCGTATTGGCTGCATGTTGCGCTGCGATCGGAATGGTCGTTGGAGCCGTAGCGCTCAAGCAATCGAGCTTCACACTATTCTGCATAGCAACGATGATGCTCGGTGCGAACACGGCGTTTACGTTGCAGTACCGTTACGCGGCCGCCGAAAGCGTTGCTCCGGAATTCGTTGCGCGTGCCATTTCATTCGTTCTGCTCGGGCCGATCGGCGGTGCGATCCTCGGTAAGGAAATTGCGGTCCGCGGCCAGGATTGGATTGCAGGCACTCCGTATGCTGGCACGATGGTGGCGCTGTCTGCCCTGTTCGTGATTCAGGCGCTGCTCTTGATGACACTGCACGAGCCCGCGGGCCATGCCGAACAGGAGTCGGTCCAATCCGATCGTCCATTAGGGGCCATAGTACGACAGCCGGTGTTCCTGGCCGCAGTGTTCGGTGGTGTCGTTGCCTACGGCGTTATGACGCTGATCATGACGGCCACGCCACTAAGCATGTATATCAACGATGGGTTTTCTATCGAGGAAACCGGTAGCGTAATTCGCGCGCACGTTCTGGCCATGTACGTACCATCGCTCGCAGCGGGATTTCTTATTGAGCGCGTTGGGGTTACTCGATTGATGACCGTCGGGGCGGTATGCCTGGTCGGGACGTCAATTGTTGGCCTGCAGGGTCATTCACTGATGCACTACTGGTGGGCGCTAGTGTTACTCGGCGTTGGTTGGAACTTCCTCTACGTGGGTGGCACGACCTTGTTGACGTACACCTATTCGATGGCAGAACGCTATCGCGCGCAGGCGGTAAACGAGTTTCTCGTGTTCGGGATGTCTGCGTCGGCGTCATTGCTGGCGGGAACGGTCATGTTCTATTTCGGATGGACAACCCTCATGATTCTGCCCATCCCGGTGCTGGTAGCGATCATCACAGCACTGATATACGTACGCAGTGACCCACTAGTCAGGCGCAGGCGCGCCGCAGAAGAGGGATAGGTTGACCAGCCAGCATGTCGATCTAGAAGTTGTAGACGAACGCCAGTGATACGACGGGATAGGCTTTGTAGTCGCTCATATCGTCTTCGAGCTCGAGACGTTCAGTTTCGAGTGCCTGCGCCAGCCCTTGGGACGCGCCCGGGCCAGTGAAGTCGAGCGTCACCGCCGGATCACCCTGCCACAGAACGCCGAAGTCGAGGTTCAGGCCTGCTTTGCCGAACAGTTCAAGGTCGAAGCCGACGCCCACGTAGGGCGCTGTGTCGCTGAACGACGTGACGCTTTGCAGCGCGCCTATGTCAGCCGCTGAAAACGAACCGCCGCCAATCGTGAAATTGGCGCCGCCAGTATCCTGACTTACTAGCTGGATTTCGTTGCCGTTCGAGAACGCGCCCAGCGTCAAGCGGAACGGGCTCAACGGGAACTTGAAGTTGCCTGTCAGGTAATAGTTGTCAAGGGCCAGCGTTGCGTCGTAGTTGACGCTGGCGTAGCCGCCTCTATCGCTGTAGTCGTAACTGTTAAGCCCGGCACGCACGTCAAACCAGGGAACCGGTGGATCCCAGCGAGCCTCAAGGCCAAGGCCCAGTGTTCCGGCTTTAATACCGACGCCGAAGTCGGCCGCGGCGGTGCCGGTGGCCAGTAGTGCGATTGCTGCAAGCATCGCATTCAGAGTTCTGAATTTCATGGTGTTCTGCCCAAACGATAAACAAAGTTGAGCGTATACGGAGGTCACATTGCGGACTGTGCGATGCATCACAAGCCCGTCAATTTGGCCGGAATATGTCAAATTTGGACGAAAGGCGGCCTTTCTCGATGCGTAAAGCATTCTGTGCGGGCGTAGCTTGAAGGTGCGCAGGACGCGCATCGCGCGGCAAACTCATCACCGTCAGCCTAAGTCTGTTTCAGTGTGCCTGCCTCGACTGTTTCTTCGCGTTAGGGCGAGAAATGGCGGCGTCAGATACCAGGGAGATCCGTAAAGGTCGGCTCCGTCATTTTGTCTCGACCCCATTTCAGGAAGATAGAGGGTCTCGCGTCGGGATCAATGTTGACCTTGTCGAGGTCGCCGCCGATATGTGGCAGCGACATCAGGTGCTTGTCCATTACCCGGAACCAGAGCCACGGGACATAGGCGAGGACATACATGCCGAAGTAGCCGTTGGGCAGTTGCGGGAGATTCGGGTAGTGCCGCAGTGACTGGTATCGGCGGAGTGGGTGAGAGTGGTGATCCGAGTGCCGCTCAAGATGAAACAACACAAGATTGCTTAAGATGAAATTGCAGTTCCACGAGTGGTGTGGTTCGCAGCGCTCGTATCGACCTTTTGTGGTTCTCTCACGCAACAGGCCGTAGTGCTCGATGTAGTTAGCGCTTGTGAGCTGCCAGTAGGCAGACGCGTGGTGAATGAGCAGAAACAGCACGGCCAACCAGCCGAACAGGCCGACGAGCAAAACGGCCACTGCGAGGCTGATGGCGTAGGACTGCAGGATTGGATTGCTGTAGTGCCACAGCGGTTTGTTGCGCGAGGCGAGGTGCTCGCTTTCGATTGCCCATGCACGTCGTAACGCACCGGGAATTTCGCGCACCGCAAACTTGTAGATGCTCTCGCCCATGCGCGCGCTGGCCTCGTCTTCAGGCGTCGATACGAGCAGGTGGTGGCCACGGTTGTGGTCCACGGTGAAGTGTCCATACGCAGGTACAGCCAGCGCCAGCTTCGCAAGTATTTTTTCCAGTCTTGAGTTCTTGTGGCCGAGTTCGTGGCCGGTGTTAATCGCGAGCCCGGCCATCATGCCCGCAACCAGGGCAAGCATGAAGAAGGCCCACCAGCTCAACGACTGCGTAAGTGCATATGTCGCGCAGCCGAGAAACGTGACGTAATGCAGCGGTACGACAATATAGGTGAGGCGCCTGTAGTAGGTGTCCCGGTCGAGTTGCATGACCACTTCTTCGGGCGGATTGTTGGTGTCCTCACCAATCAACCAATCAAGCAAAGGAGCAACTACATAGTTCGTCAGCAGCGGCAGGAAGAACCAGAGTTCGTTGCCTGTTGAGGCGTGTAACCAGATCGGAATGAATGCCTGAAGGGGGTAGGCGACCGACAGCAGCCAGAACCAGCGTTTACGGTCAACGTAGTGAATCGCTTTTCCGTCTGCCGATACGCCCGTGTAGCCTTTCATCTTCGAATTCCCCCAGCACGTTTTATCCGATTGATTATCCTCTTTATCAAGTCAGACACCAATTTGGTTTCCGGCGAAAGTAGTCGGGTATCTATACAAATGAAACCGGGACATCTGCAAGTCGCAATAAAAACCGGCGTTAAATCAAATACAAGCCACCTTGGTATGCAAATTGCTCTATATTTATTGCTGGCATAGGCATTGAGGGTTGGCATTGAGGGATCACTTCAAGCTGTTGGCAGTTGTCGCGTTAGTGACTATGGTGATCACGGTTACGATGGTCGCTGGCTGCGGTAAAAAGACCGAAGACACCGGAACCGGGTCGGGCGCGGCTCCACTTCCCACTGCTGCGACGTTGGGCGAGCAAGTCGTCCTGACGGCAGAGGAATACCTTGCAGCTGCACCGTTCGCAAGTGCGAGCCGGAGTCGTGGCGAGAGGCAGGCACAGGTATGTAAGGCCTGCCACAGTCTCGATAAGGGCGGGTCGAACATGATCGGGCCTGCGCTGTACGGTATCTTCGGCAGGGATGTTGGCACGCGCGGTGGGTTCGCGTACTCAGCGGCTATGCGCAATGCCGATTTTGTCTGGACGCCTGATGCAATGAATGCCTGGCTCGCGCAGCCTGGACGATTTTTGCCTGGCAACCAGATGATGGTTGCTAATGTGTCACGGCAGGCCGACAGGGATGACCTGATCGCGTACCTGCTGGAAGTAACAACAACAACAACGGATGCCAATTAGACGGAGCGACAGAAGTAGCCATGGAATTCAGCACAGTCATACCTGAACAAAGGGCGCGGGAGGATCGTCGCGATTTCTCCTGGCGTACGGTCACATACGGCTTCACATTTTCCCGTCGCCATGAGCACAGGCGGAGCGCCGATGACGAGGTTATTTTTCTCGACTGGCACCACCCGTGGCTCTTCTTTCTCGCGACCGGCACGATGTTGCTCTCCTGCACGGACGCCTTTCTGACCCTGTTGCTAATTGAACACGGCATGGTCGAGGCAAACCCGGTCATGAATGCAGTGATGACCCAGGGCACTACGATCTTCACTGGCACCAAACTCGCGATGACGGCTTTCGGCATTTTCGTGCTGGTCTATCTCGCGAAGTCGCGATTCCTGAACCGATTCCGAACCGGCTTGTTCCTGACTGTTTTTTTCACGCTCTATGCCTGCCTGGTGTGCTACGAACTGGTGAGCCTCTTCCGGCTGATGTAGTCGCAGTTCCTTGCGGTAATTAGATTCCCTCCAGAGAGCGCTTGGGATACACTAGCGCCCCTTTTTTGCCCCGTCTCGTAGCGCTTCGCGGCAGATGTACCGTTGGCATCATAAGTCTTTGAAAGAATGAGTAATTCCCTCAAGGAACAACTGGCTTCAACGCCCCTTTTCGGCAGCAACGCAACTGCTGTCGAGGGCTTTTATGAGCAGTACCTCGACGACCCTGCTTCTGTATCTGCCGGTTGGCGCGAGTATTTCGAGTCGCTGGGCGACCCGGATGCCGAAGTGGTGCATTCGAAAATTCGCGAGGAATTGCTTGCCGAGGCACGCGAGGGCCGCCGTAGCGGCAGGGTCACAAAGCGCGTTTCGGGCAAGCCAGTCACATCCGGCGAAAAGCAGGCGGCTATATCGCGACTGATTCAGGTGTACAGCCTGCGTGGCCACCAGATCGCAGACATCGACCCTCTCGGGCTCATGGACAGGCCCGTACCCGGCGTCCTCAAGCTTGACTACCTCGGTCTGACCGAAGCCGATATGGACACCGAATTCTTCACGGGTGGCCTCGCGGGAACCGGCGACGAGCGCATGAAGCTGCGCGAGATTCTGGATCTGCTGAAGTCAATTTACTGCGGCAAGATCGGCGCTGAGTTTGCGCACATTTCGCGTGCTCGTGAACGATTGTGGTTGCGCAAGAGATTCGAAGAAGGCGCTGCGGCCGATAACCTGACGAATGAAGAGCGCCTCTGGACGCTCGAGCAGTTGACCGGTGCGGAGGGCATCGAACGCTATCTCCACACGCGCTATGTTGGCCAGAAGCGATTTTCGCTGGAGGGCGGCGAGAGCCTGATTCCGATGCTCGACGACATCATCCAGCAGGGCGGCGCGTCCGGTATTCGGGAAATCGTAATCGGTATGGCGCACCGCGGGCGCATCAATGTGCTCGTCAATATCCTCGGCAAGTCACCTGAAGAGTTGTTTGAAGAGTTCGAAGGCAATTACGACCTTGACGAACTCAAAGGTTCGGGCGACGTGAAGTACCACAAGGGCTTCTCGGCGGATATGAAAACGGCTGGTGGCAACGTGCATATCGCACTCGCGTTCAACCCGTCGCACCTCGAGATCGTTAATCCTGTGGTCGAAGGTTCGGTGCGGGCACGTCAGCAACGTCGCGGCGATATGGAACGCCAGGAAGTTCTGCCCGTGCTCATACATGGCGACGCCGCATTTGCGGGACAGGGCGTTGTCCCTGAGACGTTCCAGATGTCTCAAACCAACGGCTTCCGAACCGGTGGCACTGTGCATATTGTCATCAATAACCAGATCGGCTTCACAACAAGCCGTCCGTCTGACGCACGTTCGACGGACTACTGCTCTGATGTCGCCAAGATGATCGAAGCACCCATTTTCCACGTGAACAGCGACGACCCCGAAGCTGTGCTCTTCGTGACTCGCCTGGCGCTCACGTATCGGCAAAAGTTCAAGAAGGACGTGGTCATCGATCTCGTTTGTTACCGACGCCACGGTCACAACGAAGCCGACGAGCCGTCGGCGACGCAGCCGATCATGTACGGCTTCATCAAGGGTCACAAGACGACGCGCGAGCTGTACGCCAATCGCCTCGAGGAAGCCGGCGTCATCGCGGCGACGACAGCTGCCGAACTCCAGGACAACTATCGAGATCGACTGGACCGGGGAGAGCCCGTTCCCAAGTCGAGCCTCGGTTTGATCGGAAATGAATTTACGGTGGACTGGGAGCCATTCCTGCACACGGAGTGGGATGAACCAACAGACACGACAATCAGCCCGGGAACGGTGGCCCGGCTCGGAGCGGCCATAACAGACGTTCCGCCGGACGTGAAGCCGCACGGTCGCGTGCAACGCATCGTGGATGATCGCATCAAGATGGCTAACGGTGAGATGGACATGGACTGGGGCTTTGCCGAGACCATGGCTTATGCATCGTTGCTCAACGAGGGTCATGTGGTTCGTCTCGTCGGTCAGGACAGTGGTCGCGGCACGTTCTTTCATCGTCACGCGGTTCTGCATAACCAGGTGAACAACCGCGAATACACTCCGCTGCGAGACCATCGTCGACCGGCCGAATGCATTTCGCGTCATCGATTCGTTCCTGTCGGAAGAGGCCGTGCTCGGTTTCGAGTACGGATATGCGAGCACAGCGCCTGACACGCTTGTTATCTGGGAAGGCCAGTTCGGCGACTTTGCCAACGGTGCGCAGGTGGTCATCGACCAGTTCATCAGTTCAGGCGAATCCAAGTGGGGACGGCTGTGCGGCCTGACAATGTTCCTGCCACATGGCTACGAAGGCCAGGGTCCGGAACATTCATCGGCTCGGCTCGAGCGCTTCCTGCAATTGTGTGCCGAGCACAACATGCAGGTTTGTGTACCATCGACGCCCGCACAGATGTTCCACATGTTACGTCGCCAGCAGGTGCGTAATTACCGCAAGCCACTCATCGTCTTGACACCGAAGAGCCTGTTGCGGCACAAGATGTCCGTATCGTCGTTGACGGAGTTGTCAACGGGTCGCTTCGAAGTGATCGTTCCGGAAATCGAGGCGATCGAAGCGAAAAAGACGCGCCGTGTCGTGTTCTGCAGTGGCAAGGTGTACTTCGATCTTCTCGAGGCGCGCGAAGTCCATGGGATTGACGACGTTGCGATCGTCAGGATTGAGCAGTTGTACCCGTTTCCCATCGATGAGTTCGCCGACTTGCTCGGACAATACAGCCATGTCGAGGAGATCATCTGGTGCCAGGAAGAACCGCTCAATCAGGGTGCCTGGTACCAGATTAAGCATCGCTTGCAGGAACCCCTCAAGGATCATCAGCAGCTTTACTACGCGGGACGACCGGGCGCCGCGGCACCGGCATCCGGCGTTTTCAAAGTTCACTTGCAACAGCAACAGGCGCTGGTCGAAGCGGCCCTCGATATCAATACCGAGGCAAGCAAGGCCCGCAAGCCTGAAAAAACCAAACGGAAGACGAAATGACCATAGAGATAAAGGTTCCGCCTTTACCTGAATCTGTATCCGACGCAACGCTGGTCGCCTGGCACAAGACGGTCGGCGAAAGCGTGGCGCGCGATGAGAACCTCGTCGACCTCGAGACCGACAAAGTTGTCCTCGAGGTGCCAGCACCGGTGGCCGGAACAGTCAGCAAGATCCTCGTCGAAGATGGAACGACAGTTGTCGCCGGTGACATTCTCGCGATTCTGGAAGAGGGCGAGGTTGCAGCAGCGGCCAAACCCACGTCCGAGAAGAAACCCGAACAGAAAGCGGCGCCAGCGCCGCGCGAACAGAAGGGGCCAGCCAAAACCAGTCCTGCGGTTCGGCGCCTGCTCGACGAGCATGATCTCGATGCCACGCTGGTAACAGGTAGTGGCAAGGATGGACGCATCACTAAAGCCGACGTCATGTCATTCCTGAAGTCCGATGACAGCAGCAATGTGACGCCCGGTGACCCGCCACCCGTGAGCGTTGAAACGCTGTCTGGGGGTCTTGAACGCAACGAGCAGCGCGTGCCAATGACGCGATTGCGTGCGCGCATCGCTGAGCGACTGGTGGAAGCGCAGCAAACCGCTGCAATGCTGACGACGTTCAACGAAGTCGACCTGACTGAAGTCATGGCGATGCGCAGTCGCTACAAAGAAACATTTGAGAAGAAGCACGGAGTGCGTCTCGGCTTCATGTCGTTCTTTGCCAAGGCCGCGGTCGAAGCGCTGAAGAAATTCCCGGCGGTTAATGCATCGGTCGAAGGGACCGATATCGTGTATCACAACTACTATGATATCGGCATCGCCGTATCGAGTGATCGTGGTCTCATGGTTCCTGTTATTCGCGACGTCGACCAGATGAGTTTCGCGGATTTCGAAGCTGCGCTGACAGACATGGCGGGCAGGGCACAGGCCGGCACGATCAGTATGGACGATCTGACCGGTGGCACGTTCACGATCACGAACGGCGGCGTCTTCGGATCGATGATGTCGACGCCGATCCTGAATCAGCCGCAGAGCGCGATTCTCGGCATGCATTCGATTCAGCAGCGCCCAATGGTCGTCGACGGCGAAATACTCGCGCGTCCGATGATGTACCTTGCGATGACATACGATCACCGCATCATTGACGGCAAGGAAGCGGTGCAGTTCCTCGTCTCGATCAAGGAACAACTTGAAGATCCGGGTCGCCTGCTGCTGCAGGTCTGATCGGACATTCCAACGACAGGATTCAAACTCCAATGAGCAGAAGTTTCGACGTAGTTGTAATTGGTGCCGGACCGGCGGGCTACATAGCGGCAATTCGGGCCGCACAGCAGGGAAAGTCCGTTGCCTGCATTGACGAGTGGAAGAACAAAGACGGCAAGAACGCCTTCGGTGGCACCTGCCTGAACGCTGGATGTATTCCATCCAAGGCGCTACTGGAATCGAGCGAGCTGTTTCACAAAGCTGGCCATGAATTCAAGAAGCACGGCATCAAGACTGGTAGCGTTGAAATGGATATCACTGCGATGCAGAAGCGTCGTGCGGGAATAGTTCGTCAGCTGACCGGTGGCATTGCGGGCCTGTTCAAAGCGGCGAAAGTCGAAGGCCTCGTTGGTCATGGCAAGCTTCTCAAAGGCAAGAAGGTCGAGTTCACGCCAGTCAAGGGTGATGTGGAGATTATCGACGCCGAGCATGTCATCCTCGCGGCGGGCTCCACGCCGATTGAACTGCCGATCGCGAAGTTTGATGGCGAACAGATCATCGATTCCTGGGATACGCTCGAACTCGATGCTGTGCCGGAGACGCTTGGCGTCGTTGGTGCGGGAGTGATCGGGCTGGAACTTGGCAGTGTTTGGGCACGCCTGGGATCGAAGGTTACGATTCTCGAAGCGATGGACGATTTTCTGTTCATGGCTGATCGCGATGTTGCAAAAGTTGCCGCCGGAGATTTCAAAAAACAGGGCCTGGAAATCAAGCTGGGTGCCATGGTGAAAAAAGCCACGGCCAGCAAGAAGGGCGTTGCAGTTGAATACGAAGACAAGGACGGCCCTCAGGTTCTCGATGTAGAGAAACTGGTCGTTGCCGTCGGCCGCCGTCCCGTCACGGAGAACTTGTTCACCGACGATGCCGGTATCCAGCTTGATGAGCGCGGCTTTGTTGTTGTTGACGACGAATGCAGGACGCGCGTCAAAGGCGTGTTTGCGATCGGTGACTGCGTGCGTGGGCCGATGCTTGCGCACAAGGGCTCGGAAGAGGGCGTTATGGTCGCTGACCTGATCTGCGGCGAAACCGCAGAAATGAACTACGACGTTATTCCGTCAGTGCTCTATACGAACCCGGAAATAGCCTGGGCCGGCAAGACCGAAGCCGAAGTAAAAGAAAGCGGCCGCGAATACAAGACAGGTCAGTTCCCGTTCATGGCGAGTGGACGCGCAAAGGCAATGGAACAGACATCCGGTTTCGTGAAGATAATCTCGTCAAAAGAAGACGACGAGATTCTCGGCGTGCACATCGTGGGCCCGATGGCGGGCGAGCTGATTGCAGAAGCCGTATTGGCCCTTGAGTTCTCGGCTAGCACCGAGGACCTGCAGCGCACCATTCATGCTCATCCATCTCTTGCGGAAGCCATCCACGAAGCCGCACTCGCAGTCGACAACAAGGCGTTGAACTTCCCGAACAAATAAGTATCGAGAAGGGGGGACATGGAATTCCGTGTCCCCCTTTGGTCGGGATACGCTTCTCGCCCGGGGTTCTCTTATTCCGTGTCCCCCGCTGTCTGGGATACACGTCTCAAGTAGGGGCTATTTGTTCTCCCAGAAGTCTGCATTCTTGATGCCGAGCTTCTTCGGGTCAAAGGTGTATTCCGTTACACCCGCCTTACGCTGCGCCTCATAGTCCTTGAGTGCTCGCAGTGCCGGTCGACCCATAAAGAACAGGATCAGGATGCCGATGATGTTGAGCCATGCCATAAGGCCAACACCGAGGTCGCCCATCGCCCACGCCACGTCTGCCTGGCGAATCGTGCCGTAGAACACTGAGACGAGCGTGACGATCTTGAGCGCCCGTAACAGCCCCGGCACGTGGATGGTACGCCGAATGTAGGCGACGTTTGTTTCGGCAATGTAGTAGTAGGCGAGCAGCGTCGTGAATGCGAAGAAGAACAACGCTACCGCGACAAATGTCTTACCGAAGCCTCCCATGACGCTTTCGAGAGCCAGCTGCGTGAATGCCGGACTGGCGATAACGACTTCCGGGCCAAGCATGCCGCCACTGATTGCAGCGTCGAGCCCGCTCACGTAGTACTGCTGCGTGATCAGGATCATAAATGCCGTGGCCGAGCAGACAAACAACGTGTCGACGTAGACGGAGAACGATTGCACGAGGCCCTGTTGCGCCGGGTGCTGGACCTCGGATGCTGCCGCAGCGTGCGGTCCGCTGCCCTGACCGGCTTCGTTTGAATAGACGCCTCGTTTGACGCCCCAGCCGATCGCGGCGCCGATGCCGGCCATCGGGCTAAACGCATCCGTGACGATCAGTGTGATAATCGCGGGTAGTTCGGTAATGTGATAGAGGATGATGCCGACGGCCATCAGGACGTAGCCCAGCGCCATGAGAGGCACAATGACCTGCGTGACATGAGCAATACGTTTTACGCCGCCAAAGATGATGAAACCGAGGACCCCGACGACGAGACCGCCCGTCGTGATTTTAACCACCGATACGCTATCGCCGAGGAAGTTGATCATCGCGTCGCCGCCGACAGCCAGGGCGGACGCATTACCAATGCTGTTCGATTGCACACCCGGTAGAAGGACACCGCAGGCAAAGATCGTGACAATGGCGAAAATCCACGCGTACCATTTCTGGCCCATGGCTTTCTCGATGTAGTAGGCCGGGCCGCCGCGATACTGGCCTTCGTCCACCTCCTTATAGATCTGCCCCAGGGCGGATTCGACGTAGGCCGTCGATGCGCCAAGGAATGCCACAACCCACATCCAGAAGACTGCGCCCGGGCCGCCAAATCCGATTGCGGCGGCAACGCCGGCGATATTGCCTGTGCCGACACGTCCGGAGAGTGAAACGGCGAGCGCCTGGAATGACGATATGCCGTGCTCCGATTCCTTGCTCGAAAACAGCAGGCGGATCATCTCGCGGAACAGGCGTACCTGGACGAAACGCGTGAGAATTGAGTAGAACAGGCCAGCTCCGAGCGCGAGGAAGATTAGCGCCTCGCTCCAGATAATCACATTCAGGCAACCGACGAATTCGGAGGCTCCGTCCATCTGTTGAAAACAGGCTTTCGGATCCTGCCAGAAAACTCGCGCAATCCAGTCGATGATTACCTGCATGCCATCCCCCTGATTTCTTCTTCTAAGTGGCTCGCAGGATGTTACCGCATATGGGGATAGAGAGTCTGGCTTTCAAGCTGCCGCTCGTTCGGATTTCGCGATATAGTGGCGAGATATCCAGGCTACGGAGAATGACGATGACATGGTGGAGTTGGATGGTTCTTGGTGCTGTTTTGCTTGGCGCAGAGCTTATTGCAATCGACTTGCAGTTTTACCTCGTATTTCTCGGCCTGTCGGCAGCATTGGTTGGTTTAGCCAGCCTGGTCGGCATTGTGATGCCGGAGTGGGCGCAATGGACAGCATTCGCGGCCTTATCGCTGATCTCGTTTTTCACGTTCCGGAAAAGCCTCTACGAAAAGATTCGCGGCGGCGCCGTTGGTTTTCACGCAACCATGACGGGAAACACGTTAAAAATCGAAGAAGATCTTGCGGCGGGCAGCGAGTCACGTGCTGATTTCCGCGGCACCAAGTGGACCGTCAAGAATGTAGGTAGCGAGACGATCGTGGCCGGGTCCAAGGCATCAGTCGTTAAGGCTGACGGCCTGACTCTGCACGTCGTCGCTGAATAACCGTAACAAAGGAGTAAGTAATGGAATCATTAATTGTTTCACTTGGGTTTGTCTTTGTTGCGATTATTATTCTGCTCAAGACAGCCGTTGTTGTCCCGCAGCAAAATGGCTACGTCATTGAGAGACTCGGCAAGTACAGCAAAACGCTAAACGCGGGCTTTCATATCCTGATCCCTTTCCTCGAGCGCATCGCCTACAAGCACACGCTTAAGGAGCAGGCTGCGGATATTGCCGAACAGATTTGTATTACCAAGGACAACGTGCAGGTAGGCGTCGATGGCGTTCTCTATATGCAGGTCCTTGATCCGAGCCGTGCGTCATACGGCATCGGCAACTATATGTTCGCCATTTCACAGCTTGCACAAACGACCCTGCGTTCCGAGATTGGCAAGATCGACCTTGATCGCACGTTTGAAGAGCGTGGCACGATTAACCAGAACGTGGTTGCGGAGCTCGACAAGGCGTCGGATCCCTGGGGCGTGAAGGTTCTGCGCTACGAGATCAAGAACATCAACCCGCCGCAGGACGTTCTAAGCGCGATGGAAAAGCAAATGCGCGCCGAGCGAGAAAAACGAGCGGTGATTTTGACGTCGGAAGGTGTTCGTGACGCAAAGATCAACGAAGCAGAGGGCGAGAAGCAACGGGTTGTCAAAGAGTCAGAGGCTAGCAAAATTCTGCAGATCAACGAAGCTCAGGGTGAAGCGGAAGCTATCCTGGCGGTAGCCACTGCAACAGCTGAAGGTCTGCGAAAGGTAGCGAATGCGGTAACCGATCAGGGCGGTCCGGAGGCAATGCAGTTGCGGATTGCGGAGCAGTACATCGGTGAATTTGGCAAGCTGGCGAAGACAGGCAATACGTTTGTCGTACCGGCCAATCTCGGTGATTTGACATCGATGATGGCGCTTGCCACGGACATCGTGAAAGGCAAATCCAGCGGTGGTGCTATCGCCTGATTTTTCTCGTGACCTGTCGGTCAGGCCTTGCGCCTGACCGACACTACGTTCGGTAGCTGTTCCAGTTTGCCGATCACGGCGCTCAGCGTCGGCAAATCCCGAATCTCGATACTGATCTCCATGACGACCTGCATGGATTCCTGGTCCGTGTGGCTCTTCATTCCGTTCACGTTGGCGTCGTCGTCGGCAAGTACGGATGTGATGTCGCGAATCAGGCCCGAACGATCGTAGGCATGCACGCTGAGATCGACAGGGTAAGCGCCCGATTCTGACTGGCCCCAGCTGATTTCAACGATGCGTTCCGGGTGTCGCTTGTTCAGGCCGAGGAAGTTGCCACAATCCTGGCGGTGAATGCTGACGCCGCGGCCCTGTGTGATGTAGCCGACGATGGGCTCAGGCGGCACGGGTCGACAGCAGCGCGCGAAGTTGCACATGAGATCGCCGACGCCCGTAACCGCGATAGCGTCAGGCTTGTTATCCGGCTTGCGTTGGCGCCGCGTGCGAATTTTCTCCGGTAATTCCGTGCCGCGGATGTGCTGCAACGCCGTAGCGATCGACGCAGAGGTCAGGTCACCGGCCCCAAGCGCGACGGACAGGGCATCCGTGTCTTTGTGTTTTAGTTGCTTCGCAATCGCGTCGGTCGCGACGTCCTTGACGTTGAGTCGTGCCAGTTCCCGGTCGAGGATGTCACGTCCTTGCCGCATGTGCTGGTCGCGGTCCTGCTGGCGGAACCAGTTACGTACCTTCGAACGTGCTCGCGCCCCAGCCAGGTAGCCGAGCTTCGGGCTCAGCCAGTCACGACTCGGTTGCGACTGGCTCCCGGTGATGATCTCAATGTGCTCGCCATTCTGGATGTGGTAGGTGAGGGGCACGATGCGGCCGTTAACTTTGGCCCCACGACAACGGTGTCCGACCTGCGTGTGCACATGGTATGCGAAGTCCAATGGCGTGGCGTTGGCCGGTAATTCGACGACGTCACCTTTTGGGCTGATGGCATACACGCGATCCTCAAAGAAATCGTCGCGAATCTGGTCGAGCAGGTCGGTGCCATCATCGGTTGGTTCGAGCAACTGACGCAGGAAGCGAATCTTCTGGTCGAATGCGGCCGGCACGCCGCCGCCTTCCTTGTATCGCCAATGCGCCGCAACGCCCAGCTCTGCATGGCGATGCATGTCATGGGTACGAATCTGGATCTCGACCGTCTTGCCCTCGGGACCGACCACGGCCGTATGCAGCGACTGGTAATCGTTGTCCTTGGGATTCGCGATGTAGTCGTCGAACTCACCCGGTATGTAAGACCAGAGGTTATGCACGATGCCGAGCGCGGCATAGCAGTCGCCGACAGTATCGACCAGGAGTCGTACCGCACGAATATCGTAGAGCGTTTCGATGCCGCGATCCTTGCGCTGCATTTTCCGGTAGATGCTGTATATGTGTTTCGGTCTGCCGGATATTTCGGCCTGGATGCCCTCGGCGGCCAGCTCCCTGTGCAGCGTTTCCTGAAACTCGTCGATAAACCCGACACGTTCGGTGCGCTTTTCCTTTAGCGTGCTTGCGATTTCCGTGTAGGTATCTGGCTCCGTGTAGCGAAACGCGAGGTCTTCGAGCTCCCATTTGAGTTGCCAGACACCCAGGCGGTTGGCGAGCGGTGCGTAGATCTCGCGTGCCTCGAGCGCGAGCGCTTCTTGTATCTCACGCGGGGACTGCTTGGCTTTTCGCAGGCGGAACAACTGGTCTGCGATACGAACGAGAACAAGCCGCACATCGGACACAACCGCCAGCAGCATCTTGCGCAGCGTTTCGGATTGCTGCACGGCAAGTGCCTCACCGGGCTGCCAGTGCTTGGGCAGCGAGAACTGGTCGAGCTGCTGGATACCGAGAACAAATCGAGATATATCCTTTAACTCATTGCTTTGTAAAGACTTAGAGTTAAGAAATTCATCACGAAACAGCGGGTAAACGTGCACAGCAGCGAGGATTTCGGCGGGCAGGCCGAGCGGTTCGACGATTGCGGCGATAGCTCGGCCCTCGTCGATGCATTCCTGCTGGCCGTCTCTGGCAGGCAAGGCGTCGAGATATTTGTGCACCGTTGCAACGACGGCGTCGCGGGCGTTATTTTCAGCGCGGGGAGCTGACATGCGGAATGCTTCTTCTTAAGTGCCGTTCGTGGAAATACCCGCTATCATACGCGCAGTTTCGGCGCGCACAGCAGCCGAGATCTACACTTGGGCATTTTGTAAGCGGGTCACCATGGCAGGACATAGTAAGTGGGCAAACATTCAGCACCGCAAGGGCGCCCAGGATAAGAAGCGCGGCAAGCTTTTTACCAAGCTGATTCGTGAAATCACCGTTGCGGCCAAGATGGGCGGCGGCGATCTTGACGCCAACCCCAGGCTGCGGCTGGCCGTTGACAAGGCCAAAGCGCAGTCGATGCCCAAAGACAATATCGAGCGGGCAGTCAAACGCGGCGCCGGCGAGACTGATGGCGCGGATTACCAGGAGATTCGATACGAAGGCTACGGGCCCGGCGGCACAGCTGTCATGGTTGATTGCCTGACCGACAACCGCAATCGCACGGTGGCCGAAGTTCGCCACGCATTTGCGAAGTACGGCGGAAACCTGGGTGCCGATGGTTCGGTGAATTACCTGTTCAACCAGGTCGGGCAGCTGATGTTCCCCGAGAGAAGCGATGAGGACGCAGTCATGGAGGCTGCGATCGAGTCGGGTGCCGAGGATGTGCTCGTCGACGACGATGGCTCGATCGAAGTGCTGACCTCACCGACAGAATTCGAAAACGTACGTGACGGAATGATAGGTGCCGGTCTCAGCGCCGAGACGGCACAGATCACGATGCGAGCCTCAACCAGCGCGGAACTCGAAGTGAAAGAGGCGAGTTCAATGATCAAGATGCTCGAGGTGCTTGAAGACCTCGACGATGTGCAGGAAGTGTATTCCAACGCTGATATCAGCGAAGACGTACTGGGCAAGATCTGAGGCACTATTGAGCGATAAGCGACGCATTTTAGGTATCGACCCAGGTTCACGCCTGACCGGGTTCGGCATCCTCGATTTTCAGGGCGATACGCCGTCCTACGTGACGAGCGGCACTGTCAAAAGTACCGATGGCGGGTTCGCTGATCGCCTGCGCCAGATTTTTGAGTCTGTGAGCGGCATCGTCGCAGAATTCCGGCCCGACATTGTCGCCATCGAGAGCGTCTTCATGCATAAGAACGCGGGCAGTGCGCTGAAGCTTGGTCACGCACGCTCAGCGGCGCTGTGTGCGACATTCGAATACGACGTCGAGGTGTTCGAGTACGCGCCGCGCGAGATCAAGCAGGCTATTGTCGGTACTGGTGCGGCGACCAAGGAGCAGGTGCAGCATATGGTCGTGTCCATTCTGAAGCTCGATGGCACGCCGGCGCCGGACGCGGCAGACGCTCTTGCCGCGGCGCTGTGCCACGGTAACCAGCGCCGTGTTCATGCCCAACTCGGCACGGGCAACCGAATTGCGGGACTACGATGATCGGATCCCTGCGTGGCCGTCTCGCGGGCAAGCAGGCGCCCCATATCCTGCTGGAATGCAATGGCGTGGGGTACGAGATCGAAACACCGATGTCGACATTTCTGGATCTGCCCGCGATTGGTGCTGACCTGTTCCTGCACACGCATCTCCTGGTCCGTGAAGATGCACAGATTTTGTATGGGTTTGCGACAGACGATGAGCGTGCATTGTTCCGCACGCTGCTCAAGGTGAATCGCGTTGGTGCCAAGATGGCACTGGGCGTGCTTTCAGCCATGAGTGCCAGCGATTTTCGGCGCTGCGTCGAGTACGAGGACGCGGCGATGCTGTCCAAGGTCCCGGGTATCGGCAAGAAAACCGCCGAGCGGCTCATCATGGAAATGCGTGACAAAGTCGACAAGGTCGGTATGCCATCGTTGCCGGGTGAGAAAATCTCCGTGGAGGCAAGCGCTCGCTCGGAGGCGTTCGATGCACTCGTCGCACTGGGCTACAAGGCAAATGAAGTAAACAAGCTATTGGGTCAACTCGACATCGACGGGCTGTCGGCCGAAGACATCATTCGCCAGTCACTGAAACAGGCGGCACTTTAAATGGCAGGCGTTGAACACGACAGATTGACCACGGCCGAGCCTGTTGCGGAGGACAAGGCATTCGACCGAGCTATCCGGCCCAAGAAACTGGCCGACTACCACGGACAACCGAGCGTCAGCCAGCAGATGGGCGTTTTCATCGAGGCTGCGAGGCGTCGCGAGGAAGCACTCGACCACCTGCTGATCTTCGGACCTCCCGGGCTCGGCAAGACAACGTTGGCGCACATCGTCGCGCATGAAATGGGCGTTAACCTGCGCCAGACCTCGGGGCCGGTGCTTGAGCGCCCGGGCGATCTTGCCGCGATCCTGACTAACCTCGAACCGAATGACGTGCTGTTCGTCGACGAGATTCATCGCCTAAGCCCGATTGTTGAAGAAGTACTGTATCCGGCGTTAGAGGACTTCCAGCTGGACATCATGATCGGGGAGGGGCCTGCGGCACGCTCGATCAAGCTGGATTTGCCGCCGTTCACACTGATCGGCGCAACGACCCGGGCCGGCCTGCTCACGTCACCACTGCGTGATCGGTTTGGCATCGTGCAGCGCCTTGAGTTCTACGCGTCCCATGATCTCGAAGGAATCACGCGACGTTCCGCGGGGATCTTGAATCTACCCATAGAAGATGAGGGCGCTACGGCGATCGCAACGCGCTCGCGGGGCACGCCTCGAATCGCGAACCGTTTACTGCGGCGCGTGCGGGATTTTGCAGAGGTCGAAG
This sequence comes from uncultured Gammaproteobacteria bacterium, assembly GCA_963752875.1. Lineage (GTDB taxonomy): Bacteria > Pseudomonadota > Gammaproteobacteria > Steroidobacterales > Woeseiaceae > UBA1847. The sequence goes on from CAVWAH010000020.1 coordinate 188,248, forward strand.
GCGATGGCGTCGTTACAGGTGCCGTGGCCGAAAACGCAATGAACGTATTGCAGGTCGATCCACATGGTTTCGACGCCATGGATCGCCGCCTGCTCATGACCATCATTGAAAAATTCGACGGTGGCCCGGTCGGCATCGAGAGCATCGCGGCCGCAATTGGCGAGGAGCGTGGCACGATTGAAGACGTGGTCGAGCCCTACCTGATCCAGCAAGGATTCATGATGCGCACGGCACGTGGCCGCGTTGCGACCAAGAATGCCTACCTGCATTTTGGTCTGGCGCCACCACGGCCGGCCGGAACCGGGGAGTTGCCGTTTAGCAATGAGTAACGAGAAACCCTTCGAGTTCCCGGTCCGCGTTTACTACGAAGACACCGATGCACAGGGTGTTGTGTACTACGCAAACTATTTTCGCTTCATGGAGCGCGCTCGTACTGAGTGGCTGCGGTCCCTGGGGATAGACATGGTCCGATTGCAGGACGAGGAGCGACGCATTTTTGTCGTGGCCGAAGTGCAGACCAAATTTCACGGGCCGGCTCGGCTTTGCGATGACCTCGTGGTTACCGCGCGGCTGGACGGCCTGACACGCGTAACGTTCGACATCGAACAGAAGATTTATCGAGAAAGCAGTGACGGCGAAATGCTGATCAGCGGCATCGTCAAGGCGGCGTATCTCGACGCCGACACGATGAGGCCCAAGCGTATTCCGACGTCCTTATTTGGGGAAAACCAATCATGACGCCAGATCTGACCGTAATCGGTCTGTTGATGGGCGCGAGCCTGCCCGTAAAGATCGTAATGCTGCTGCTGGTCGGCGCATCGATAGTCTCGTGGAGCATCATCTTCACAAAACGCCGGCTGATTCGTCGCACGAAAGACGCATCGGACGAGTTTGAGGCCGCATTCTGGTCTGGGGGTGATCTGAATACGCTGTACCAGAGCGCCGCGCGTGCCAAAGGCGGCAGCATCGGCATGGCCAACATTTTCGAATCGGGTTTCCGTGAGTTCAATCGGGCGCTGCAGGCCGGGGGCAGCAGCCCCGACAAGATTATTGAAGAGTGCCGACGTGCAATGCGTGTCTCACAGATGCGCGAAGTGGATCGCCTTGAGCAAAACCTGGCGACACTCGCGACGATTGGGTCGACGAGTCCCTACGTAGGCCTGTTCGGAACCGTATGGGGCATCATGGTTGCGTTCATTCAGATCGGTAGCCAGGCATCGGCAACACTTGCCGTCGTGGCACCGCCGATTGCCGAGGCACTGATCGCCACGGCCATGGGCCTGTTTGCCGCCATTCCGGCCGTTATTGCCTATAACCGCTACGCTGACAAAGTCGTGCGGATCGAAATCCGTTACGACGGTTTTACGGAAGAGTTCTCGAGCATCCTGCAACGACACGCGCGCGCCAAGCAGGGGGTCTGATATGGCTACGCCGCTGCAAAAGCGAAAGCTCATGGCCGAGATTAACGTTGTTCCCTACATCGACGTGATGCTCGTTCTGCTGGTGATCTTCATGGTGACGGCGCCACTGCTTACGCAGGGCATTGAGGTCGAACTGCCGAAAGCAAATGCCGAACCCATCGAATCCGTTCCGGATCACGAGCCACTGGTGCTGAGTGTGGATGCGGATGGGAACTTCTACATCAATGCGGGTGACGACGAAGATAAGCCGTCGTCTGGCAAGAAAATCGCAACGATAGTGGGCGTCATCCTTGGCGAGAAGCCCGAGACGCCTGTGTTTGTGAAGGCGGACCGCGCAGTTTCTTACGGTAACGTGGTTGGAGCCATGGTCGTGTTGCAACAGGCAGGTGCCAGCAATATCGGCTTTGTCACCGATCCTCTGGATACCTACCCGATCCCGGAGTAAGCGGCCGCGTGATTCGCGAAAGCAAAAATCTCATCCCGGTCAGCATGGCGGTGCTTTTGCACGTCGTTATATTTACGTCCATGATCGTCGCGTTCGACTATGCGCAGCCAACGCCATTTACGCCGCTTGCTGTGCAGGCGACGCTGGTCCAGGAAATTCCGGATACGCCACCACCACCTGTTGTTCAGCCAGAGCCGGAACCAGAGCCCGAGCCGATCGTAGAGGAGCCGGAGCCCGAACCCGACAACAGTGCCGAGCTGCGCCGCCAGGCCGAAGAGGAAAAACGACGCCTGGATGCACTGCTCGAGCAACAGCGACTTGACGATCTCAAGAAGAAGGAAGCCGAGGACAAGAAACGCAAGGAGCGCGAAGAAGAGGAGCGCAAGAAGCGCGAGGAAGAGGACAAGGAACGCAATCGCGTTGAGGCCGAGAAGAAGCGCCAGGAGGATATTCGTCGCCAGCGTGAGGAAAACGAACGGCTGCGCCGCGAGCTCGAGGCAGAACAGCGACAATCGGAGATCGACGAGGAAACAGACCGGATGGCGGCTGTCGACGCGGGGGAATTGGCGGTTTACACGGCGTTGATCCAGCAGAAGATCTATCGCAACCTGAGCTATACCGGCCAGCGCGACAGACGACATTGAAATGCTCGGTACGCGTGCGCCAGGCTCGCAGTGGCGAGGTGCTGGGCATCACATTCCTGGGTTGTAACGGCGACGATGCGGTCAAGCGATCAATTGAAGCCGCCGTATTCAGGTCGTCGCCGCTGCCGCAGCCACCAACTCCAAATCTGTTTGACCCCAACATATTGTTAAACTTAACCAAGCAGCAATAGGTCAGACCAACGAATCATCGAGGATACTGTGCTGAATAAACTCAAAATCGTAGTGGGCATGCTTTTCATCGTGGCCGGGACCGCGCACGCGGAACTGATGATTGATGTAACAGGGCATCGCGAAACCGACGCCCGTGGCCGTTGTGCCATTTGGGTGGGAAGGGAGCTCACCCGATATGCCGCTCGACGTGGCCCAGGTCATCACCGATGACCTGTTTCGCAGCGGTCGCTTCGCGCCAGTTAGCGAGGACAAGATGCTGCAGAAGCCGACAGACGGCGCAGATGTCGATTTCCAGGACTGGAGTTTTGTCGGCGTTGAGGCGGTCGTTGTGGGCAAAGTCATACAGACCGGAGCCAACGCTTACACCCTGCAATTCCAGCTGTTCGACGTGTTTCGGCCGGAAGCAGCTGGTTGGCTACCGCATGCCGGCCAGCCGTGGAACCATGCGTGGCGCGGCGCACCGCGCGGCTGACATGATTTACGAGAAGCTGACGGGCATCAAAGGCGTATTCGGTACCAAGGTCGCCTACGTAACAGCGAAGCGGCAGGGCGAAGGGCAGCTCTACTCGCTGATCGTCTCCGACCAGGATGGTGAGAATGATCATACGATCATGGAAACCACGGACCCGATCATGTCTCCGGCATGGTCTCCCGACAGTCGCCAGCTCGCTTACGTGTCCTTCGAGGGCAACAGGTCATCGATCTTTGTACAGACATTGCGCACCGGCAATCGCTTCCAGGTTTCATCGAAACCGGGCATCAACGGTGCACCCTCGTTCTCGCCAGACGGACGCAAGCTGGTCGTGACGCTGGGCGGCGTGGATGGCAACCTGGATATATACGTGCTCGATATCAATTCGCGCCGTACCACGAGGCTCACGACGCACCGATCGATCGACACGGAAGGGACCTGGTCGCCTGACGGCAAGCACATCTACTTTACATCTGATCGCAGTGGCGGACCCCAGGTCTACCGGGTGGGGGCAAATGGCGGCACGCCCGAGCGCATTACCTTCGAGGGGAGTTATAATGCGCGACCACGCCTGTCGCCGGACGGTACGCGATTGGCGATGGTGCACAACGACCGGGGCAACTACCGCATTGCGGTTATGAATCTCAAGCGTAAGGATTTGCTGGTGCTGTCGTCGGGGCGGCAGGACGAGAGTCCGAGCTTTGCGCCGAACAGCGACATTCTGATCTACGCAACGCGGCAAGGACAAAATGGTGTGCTGGAGACGGTCTCAGCTGACGGCCTGATTCGCCAGAAAATGGCGTCAGGTGCTGGTGGGGACGTAAGGGAGCCGGTCTGGTCACCGTTCCCTCTGTTTTAGAATTGGGTTTAGATAAGTTCTATAACTTATTGTTTAATAATTTTATTTTTGCTTGGAAGACACTTAAAAGGTTACTACGATGTCTTATTTCAAACTGTTTGCATTGGCGGCAATTTCGTTCCTTCTGGCGGGCTGTCCGCAAAACACGATACCGGATCCGGATCCCTCGGATACAACCTACGGCGGTGACGCCGGCGCCTCGACTGACGGCATGGGAGATGATCCATACGGCAGCGGGGAATACATGGACGATCCATCGGCTGGTGAGATGGCCATGGTCATCTACTTCGATTTCGACTCATCCGAGGTTCGAGTTACAGGATCAGGACCTGGTGTCACGCCATGCCATGCAGCTCGGCAACAACCCGAATTCGCGCGTACGGCTCGAGGGACATGCCGACGAACGCGGTTCTCGTGAGTACAATATTGGTCTCGGTGAGCGTCGGGCGCAGGCTGTGCGCCAGACGCTGATGATCCAGGGTGTCTCGGCGTCGCAGATCTCAACGGTGAGTTTCGGTGAGGAACGCCCGGTTGAATTCGGCAGTTCCGAGGACGATTACTCGCAGAACCGTCGCGTTGAGTTCAAGTACACGAACTAGACGATGCGAATGAACACCAGGGTTACGACATTGCTGCTGGCCCCCGCGCTCATGCTCGGGGGTTGCACCTTGCTTGAGCCGCCTGGCGAGGACCCGGTACTCGCCAAGCTCAACGATCTCGAGCGCCGCATGGAGGCCATCGAACGTGTCGTGCAGAACCAGAGTCTCGTGAATCTGACGCAGCAAGTGGGCGCAGCGGAGCGACGTGGCGATGAAATTCAGGGGCGCGTCGAATCGCTTGAGCACAATTCGGAGACGACGGCGGATCGGCAACGACAGCTCTATGCTGATCTCGACGCCCGCATCCAGGAGCTCGAGTCCTCGCTGCGGGCCCGTACGCCCAGCGTCATGGATGGTGGCACGTTGTCCCCCGGACAACTTCCCGTACCGGATGGCTCGGATCGCGATAACTACCAGGCTGCATTCGAGTTACTCAAGGAGCAGCGCTACGAACCGGCAGCCATGGCGTTTCAGCAGTTTCTGGTTACGTACCCGGACAGCGAATTGGCTGATAACGCCCAGTATTGGTTGGCCGAGTCGCATTACGTGACGCAGATGTTCGATGAGGCGCTCAACGAGTTCGAAGTTGTTATCACGAAATTCCCCCGGTCCCGCAAGGTGCCCGACGCTTTGCTCAAGACGGGCTACTGCAACTACGAGCTCAAGCAGTGGGACGCGGCCCGCACGTCACTACAGCGTGTGCAGGCGGATTACCCGGAGACGACGGCAGCTCGGCTGGCCGGCCAGCGCCTCGAGCGCATGGACGACGAGGGCGTCTAGGCGCTTGTCATTGGGGAGTTTTCCGGTATGATGCCGCCCGCATCGAGGCTGCTTCCTGCCGTCCCGGTGATAACTGTCGTTATCAAGACGAATTCCCGTTGGGGGTATAGCTCAGTTGGTAGAGCATCGGCCTTTTAAGCCGCTGGTCCCAGGTTCGAGTCCTGGTGCCCCCACCAACAGGTTTCAGATAAAACAGGCGACTCCGCCCTAAAGTGCCGTTATCATTCACGCTTTTCGCATGCGCACTGGAAAGAAAGTGGCGGATAATCGCTGGAAAATCCATAAGTTTGGCGGCAGCAGCCTGGCTGATGCAGCCTGTTTTCGTCGGGTAGCAGGTATCGTTCTCGAGATGCCGGGTACGCGTATCGGCGTCGTTGTTTCCGCCATGGGTGGCATGACCGATGCGCTCATCAACCTGGCTGTGCTGGCCGAGCGCGATGACGACACGTTTAACGACGAACTTGACGCCATCGGTGAGCGGTATGCATTGACGGCCCGCGAGCTTCTCGAAGGCGACGCGCTGGTTGGTATTCTGGATGCCTGGGGGAAGGATGCCGAGGATATCAAAGATGTCCTGAAGGCCGTCGCGCTCGTCAAATCTGCCCCGCAACGTAGCCGCGATGTCGTAGCGGGGTACGGCGAAATATGGTCGACTCGTATGCTGGCTGCCGTCCTGGCGCAGGAAGATGCGGCGCGCGGTGGGACATGGGTCGACGCACGCCAGGTAGTCACAATTCATGAAACCGAGCTTGGTCCAACCGTGCTCTGGGACGAGTCACAAGCCAAATTTGACTCTGTCGTGCCGGGCGATTTCGATGGCATTGCTGTCATTACCGGGTTTATCGCGACCGACCAGGAAGGCCTGCAGACGACATTGGGTCGTAACGGCAGCGACTATTCTGCGGCGATCTTTGCGGCACTGAGCAAGGCGGCGGAACTCACCATCTGGAGTGACGTCGATGGGGTCATGAGCGCCGATCCAAACCGTGTCCCTGAGGCACAGGTTATCGACAAGCTCACGTACAACGAAGCGATGGAGCTCGCGTATTTCGGAACCGCCGTGATTCACCCGCAAACGATGGGTCCGGCCATTGATAACGACATACCGGTCGTGATTCGTAATAGCCACAACCCATCGCATCCGGGCAGCCGCATCGGTGCGACCGCAGAAGACAGTGACAACATCAAGGGTATTACGGCGATTGGTGGCATGGCGCTGCTGAATCTCGAGGGCGCCGGCATGATCGGCGTTCCAGGAACAGCCGATCGACTATTCGGATCGCTCAAGGAGGCCGGCGTGTCAGTCACGCTGATCTCACAGGCCAGTTCCGAGCACTCAATTTGCATCGCAGTACCGGATGATGTGGCGGATCGCGCCCGGCAGGTGGTTGCCGACGCGTTCGCCGAAGAACTCGAGAGCGGCCAGATTCACAACGTGGATGTAACATCAGGGCAGAGCATCGTCGCCGTCGTTGGTGACGGGATGGCCGGCACCCCGGGCATTGCGGCCCGGTTCTTTGGCACGCTGGGTCGCGCGGGCATCAATATCCGAGCTATTGCGCAGGGGTCCTCGGAACGCAATATTTCTGCCGTTGTGGATTCGGGCGATGTGACAAAAGCACTTCGCGCCGCTCACTCCGGGTTCTATCTCTCGCACAAGACGATTTCGATCGGATTAATCGGTACAGGCACGGTCGGCGCGGCGTTGCTCAAGCAACTCGAAAAGCAGGCCGACCGGTTGGCCGAACAATTCAACCTGGATCTGCGTGTTCGTGCGATCGCGCGTTCCCAGAAAATGCTGCTCGGTGATCGCCGTATCGACATTGCAACCTGGCAGGACGATTTCGACGGGGCCGCAGTCGACACTGATCTCGACGTGTTCGAGCAGCACGTGAATCCCGACCACTTGCCACATGCCGTCATCATCGACTGCACGGCCAGCGAGCATATCGCGGCCAGGTACGCGGACTGGCTGGCTCGCGGCATACACGTCATTACGCCCAACAAGAAAGCCTTCAGTAGTGACTTCGCCTACTACTCCGAGTTGCAGGCGGCCGCGAATAAAGGCAGTTCACACTATTTCTACGAGACTACCGTTGGCGCGGCGCTGCCGGTGATCAACACGTTGTGCGATCTGATTTATACCGGCGACGATGTTCGCTCCATTCGTGGCATTTTCTCCGGCACACTGGCGTATCTTTTCAATGTTTATGACGGCACGACGCCGTTCTCGGAAATCGTCAGGGAGGCCAAGGAAAGCGGCTACACCGAACCCGACCCACGTGATGACTTATCGGGCATGGACGTTGCCCGCAAGTTGACGATTCTGGCCCGAGAGTTGGGTCAGAATATTGAGATCGGTGACTTTCCGGTGCGTAGCCTTGTTCCCGAGGCATTGCAGGATTGTTCGGTCGACGAGTATCTGGAGAGGCTGCCCGAATTCGATGATGAGATTGACGCGCTGTTCCGGAAAGCAGCGGCCGAAAACAAGCAGCTGCGTTACATCGCGTCGCTGGATGCCGAAGGCAATGCATCGGTTGGACTCGATGCGGTCGAGGAGGGCCACCCGTTCTGCAATATCAACCTGACCGACAACATCGTGCAATTTGAAACCGAACGCTACTCGGCCAATCCGCTGGTCATCCAGGGACCGGGTGCCGGTCCGGAAGTGACGGCTGCCGGTGTATTCTCGGATCTCCTGCGCCTCGCACGCTATCTCAGTACAGGTATGGGCTATGTCTGATTGGGTAACCGCATTTGCCCCGGCATCGATAGGTAATGTCGCTGTCGGTTTTGACGTGCTCGGACTGGCTCTGGAAGGAGCGGGCGACCGCGTCCTCGCGCGCAGAGTAGAAGGCGATAGCGTCACTGTTGTCGAGGTCCGCGGACTTGATGGTGATATTCACCCTTACTTGTCGACCAATGCGCTGGAAAACACAGCCTCAATTGCGGCGCAGGCGCTGTGGAACGTTCACGGAGATGGCGGGAGCGTCGAGCTGAAAGTCCACAAGGGCGTGCCGCTGCAATCGGGCATGGGAAGTTCGGCTGCATCTGCTGTTGCTGCTGTTGTTGCCGTGAACGGCCTCCTTCAGACACCGCTACCGCTTGAGTCGCTGCTCGAGTATGCAATGGAAGGCGAGAAATATGCGAGCGGTGGTCTGCACGCGGACAACGTGGCACCCAGTCTCCTGGGCGGGTTGGTGCTTTGCCCGCAGATTTTGTTGCCCGACGTCGTGGTGCTGCCCGTACCCGAGGGTGTAAGTGCGGCTCTGATTCATCCGGACTTGCAGGTGAATACCGCGCAGGCGCGTCGCGAACTTGCAAAAAGTTGCACGACCCAGCAGTGGGTTGATCAACAGGGGCTGCTCGCCGGGTTTGTCGCTGCGTGTACAACTGGTGATATTGGCCTCATAGGCAAAACACTGCGTGACGTTATCATCGAGCCGCAGCGAAAGGCGGCGGTGCCGTGCTTCGATGTCGTTAAAGCGGCGGCCGAAAAAGGCGGTGCGCTCGGGTGTAGTCTGTCCGGAAGTGGGCCGAGCATGTTCTCGTTATGCAAGACGGGCGACGCACATAATATTGCGATGGCAATGGAGCAAGCCTGTCGTTCGCAGGGCATAGGTTGCGAATCCTGGGTGAGCCCAATGACTGCGCCCGGCGCGCGTATTGAGACTGGTTGATGAGGTATTTCAGTACGCGTGGCGCGGGACCGGTGACGCTGGACGACGCATTGCGGTCAGGAATTGCCAGTGATGGTGGCCTGTTTCTACCGGAGAAGCTCCCCGAGTTCGACGTTGGCGACTTTGACGGCGCGCAAACAATTCCTGACGTCGCGCACGTACTGCTGAGCCCCTTCTTTGCCGAGTCGTCGCTGCAGGGCGATCTGGACAAGATTCTGTCAGAGACATTCAGTTTTCCAATTCCGGCGACACCGTTGCCGGTCGATAGTTGCGACGTGTCCCTGCTTGAGCTTTATCACGGCCCGACGGTGGCATTTAAGGATGTTGGCGCGGGGTTTCTGGCGGCATGTCTGTCACGGCTCGAGGGCGACGTCGAAGATCCGCTGACTATTCTCGTCGCGACGTCCGGCGATACGGGTGGCGCTGTTGCCGCGGCATTTGATGAGCGTCCGGGTATGCGGGTTGTCGTGTTGTTCCCGGACGGGCGCGTATCGGACCGTCAGGCGCACCAGCTCAGTTGCTGGAGCGACAATGTCGTCTCGCTGAAAGTGCAGGGGTCGTTTGATGATTGCCAGGCAATGGTCAAGGGCGCGATGGCGGACCCCGACCTGTCCACAGCGCATCGCTTCAGCTCCGCCAACAGCATCAATATTGGTCGCCTGTTGCCGCAGAGTACGTACTATGCGGACGCGTCGCTACGGCACTTCCGCCGCACCGGTAACAAACCGGCGTTCATTATTCCGACGGGCAACCTGGGTAATGGATTTGCCTGCATCATGGCTCGTGAGATGGGTCTGCCTATTGGGCCGGTCATTCTTGCGACAAACGCGAATCGCACGATCGTCGACTACTTTGAAACGCTCGAGTGGTTGCCGCGTGCAAGCCTGCAGACACTTGCTTCAGCAATGGACGTGGGTGATCCGAGCAACATGGAACGTCTGCGGCATTTGGTTGGCGAGGCCGATGTTCTGCGCGAGCAATTGGGCGTCTTGTCGGTCGATGACGAGCAGATCAAAGCATCGATCAGGCAGGACTTCGCCGAATTCGGATTCGCGACTTGCCCCCACACTGCGACGGCGACGTATACGTACCGGCATCTCGATACAGACCTGCTCAATAGGCACGACTGGATACTCGTTGCGACCGCACACCCGGCCAAGTTCGAGACGATTGTCGAGCCATTGATCGGCGAGACGGTGCCGGTGCCTGCAGAGCTGGATGAGTTACTGTCCCGCCCGGCCAGGGCGCAAACGATCGAGCCAACGCTGGCGGCGCTTGCTACAGTACTCGAATGACCTATTTCGACGAAACGCCCTGGGTATTGCCGCTACTTGCGACTGTCGTGTTGCTCGTCATCTGGTTTGTCTATCGCCGCTTTTTTGCTGGTGGCAGTTCACTCCAGAAGGTGCTGGCTGACATTGGATTCCAGCATATCGAATCGTTGGTCATTCCGAGCGCCGACGAAGGTGAAATCCAGGTAGACCAGTTACTCCTGACGTCACAGGGTCTGCTTATACTCGAAATCAAGGATGTCCAGGGAACCGTATTTGGTAGCGACAAGATGCAGGACTGGACAGTGATTGCCAAGGATCGCCGTTACACGTTCCCGAATCCACAGCCGGCGTTATATGACCGGATCGCGGCGGTGCGTCAGATCGTTCGGCAGGTGCCGGTAGCCGGTCGCGTTCTATTTCTGTCCGGCGCGGAGTTTACGAAGGGCGTACCGAGCATGGTCTGCGATCTCGATCAACTCGCTGCCGACTTCGGCGAGCCGAACAAGAATGCGGCGAAGTCCAAGATTGAGGCCTTCAGGCCCCACTGGGAACTCATTCAGAAGGCGGCAGCCCAAAAAAGCGCCGGGCATTCTCAGAAGTAATCGCCGCAACGTGGTCGACACTCTGGCCACGTGCTTCAGCCACAACGGTTAGCACCTCGGGCAGGTACATAGGTTCATTGCGTCGAGTTTTGGGTTTGGGCTGGACGGTCCTCGGCATCAGGTAGGGCGCGTCTGTCTCGATCAGCAGCCTGTCGTCAGGAATGACGTCGACAATGTCGTGCAAGTGCTTCCCCCGGCGTTCATCGCAAATCCAGCCGGTGACCCCGATATACAGGCCCAACGCCAGATATTCGCGCAACGACTCACCTTCCCCTGTGAAACAGTGGGCCACCGCTCGCGACAGGTCGGGCAGTGCCGGTTCGAGAATTTCGACGAAGTCGTCATGTGCATCACGCTGATGCAGAAACACCGGTAGTCCCGTTTCCTTCGCGATCGTAAGTTGTTGTCGAAATGCGTCGAGTTGTGCGTCGCGCGGCGAGAAGTTTCGGAAATAGTCGAGACCGCATTCACCGACTGCAACAACCACGTCTTTTCTGGCCAGGGACCGGATCAATTCATCACTGTCGTCGGTGTAGTCCGAAGCATGATGAGGATGCACTCCGGCCGTTGAGAACAGCACACCATTGCTCGCTTCAGCGAGCTTGGCCGCCCTGACGTTGCTGTCGTCACTCGAGCCCGTGACGATCATCGTGGCAACGCCCGCATCTGCCGCGCGCTGCAACACCTCGGCACGATCGTCGTCAAAACTGTGATGCGCGAGGTTAGCGCCGATATCAACGAGTGACAGTGTCATAGCCTAGTATTGCTCCCAGCGGAAAATGAACGAGCCTACCGTGAGAAATACTGCACTCAGCGCGGTAAGAGCCACGAGGCTCGGGGCGACGTCCACCAACGTTGCTCCGTCGAGCATAACGGCTCGTGCGGAGTTCAGGATATGCGTTAGTGGAAATATCTGTGCGATTTTCTGCACGGTTTCACCGGTACCTTCGAGCGAAAACCAGACACCGGACAACATCATCATGGGCCAGTTGATCAGGTTGAGGAGGCCGCCTGCGAGTTCTTCGCTTGTGACTCGTGCCGAGACAATCAGGCCTAACGACACCAGCGAGATCGCGCCGACCAGCCCAACCAGGAACAAGGTGAAGTAGCTGCCCTCCATGCGAGTGTCGAGCAACATGTGAGTGCCCGTATACACAAACGTCGTGATCAGCATGATCAAAACCATGCGTGAGGCGACCTGCGCCGTAATGAATTCGAATGCGCTCAACGGCGTCGCGCGAAGGCGTTTCAGGAATCCGTTCTTGCGATAGCGAACGATGACGTAACCGACGCCGAACAGGCAACTGAACATCATGTTCATGCCCAGGATGCCGGGCAGTATCCAATCCGCATAGCGAACCGGGTCGCCTTCAATCTGTTCCTTCATGACCGTATTGGGTGTCGGCGATGAGGCCTGCAGCAGGGCGAGCTCGACGAAATAGCCCTTGGGTGCGGTCGGGTTGATCCAGTACCGCGTCGGCGGCCCAATGTCGATCAGCAAGTCCAGCTGATGCCGTTCGACCTTGCGCAGTGCGTCGTCGAGGTTCTCATAGGCGACGAAGCGAACATACTGCGTCTCAAGAAACGGGTGCGAGCTTGTATCGACCTGGGACTCGGCCTGCAGAACACCCACCGTGTACTCATCCCGCTGGCCGTCGAATGCGAAAGACAGGCCGAACACCAGGGCAACAGGCAACAACAGGTTCCAGGCCAGCGAGGATCGATCGCGTATGAACTCTCGATTGCGGCTTCGGAAAATGGCGTAGATACGTCTCAGCATCGTCAGATTCGCAACGAGTGTCCGGTTAGATCGATAAACAGATCCTCAAGGTTCGGTCGCCGAATCTCACCGTGTGCGAGGTTGATGAGCTTGTCGCCGTACCGTTCGTACAGCAGGTCGGCGGGCGCCCCCTGGGTCACGATCTTGCCCGCATCCATGATGGCTATTTCGTCGCAGAGTATCTGAGCCTCGTCCATGTAGTGCGTCGTCAGGACAATCGTCGCACCGCCAGCGCGAATGCTCTTAATGAGGTCCCAGAAATTGCGGCGCGCCTGTGGGTCGAGGCCGGTAGTTGGTTCGTCCAGGAATATCAGACGCGGACGATTAACCAGTGCAACGGCAAGCAGCAGGCGTTGGCGTTGCCCACCAGAGAGTTTGCGGTTATCGCGATCCAGCAGATCGGCGAGAGAGCATTGCTCGATGATGTCGTCAATGTTCGCCTGCCGGTCATACAGCGAGCGGAACATCTCGATGGTTTCGCGGACTGTCAGGTAATCCTGCAGCGCCGTGTTCTGAAACTGGATGCCGGCTTCCTCGCGAAATTTCGCGCCGGCGATCTCGCCGTAATAATAGACCTCGCCCGAAGTGGGGCGGGTTACTCCTTCGATGATCTCGACTGTCGTCGTCTTGCCAGCCCCATTTGGACCCAGCAGACCGAAGCAGATGCCTTCGCGCACGGAGAAGCTGAGCCCGTCGACGGCGGTTACACCGGGGTATTTCTTAACCAGATTACGAGCTTCGAGCGCAATTGCCATGGCCGAAGGGTACCGGACCCTCAGCCGCGCAGCCAGCTTGCAACCAAATGCCAATGCGCGGTATCTAATAGGCAGGACAAGAACTAAAGGGTGTGAGAGAAATGGCCAGATTTGTAACAAAAACGGGGTTTACGATCGGTTTGTTGGTCTTGTTGATGTCCGTTCCGGCATTAGGGGCGTCGATCAACAAGAGCGTGAAAATCGAGGCAGGCGAGGAATCGGGTGGTGCAACGTCGGTGAACGGGAGCATCACGGTCGGGGAATCGGCCACGGTCACAGGCAACTTGAAGACGGTGAACGGTGCAATTCGCATCGATGAGGGTGCGAACATCCAGAGAGCCAGCACGGTCAACGGCGGCCTGAAACTGGCTGATAACGTCAAGGCAGAAGGTCTGTCCACGGTGAATGGCGGTATCAGGGTCGGCGAGGAATCGACTATTGATGGCGAAATCACGGCGGTTAACGGCCGCATAACCGTCGAGAAGGGCACCAGCGTCAGCGACAATGTTGGCAACGTTAATGGCGAGATCGACCTGAATGGCGCCGTAATTGACGGGGATTTGTCCACGGTCAATGGCGACATCGACCTGGCCGACGGTTCGGTCGTCAAGGGTGACATCATCGTTGAGAAACCGAGTGGCTGGAGCTGGGGCAATGACAACAAGCGTATGCCGCGTGTTGTGATC